>JAJEEO010000001.1:0-2500 GCA_022820925.1 Acidimicrobiia bacterium
TGGGCGAACAGCCCAACCCTTGGGACCTGCTTCAGCCCCAGGATGCGATGAGCCGACATCGAGGTGCCAAACCTTCCCGTCGATATGGACTCTTGGGGAAGATGAGCCTGTTATCCCCGGGGTACCTTTTATCCGTTGAGCAACGACGCTTCCACACGCAATCGCTGGATCACTATGCCCTGCTTTCGCACCTGCTCGACCTGTAAGTCTCACAGTCAAGCTCCCTTGTGCCATTGCACTCGACGACTGATTGCCAACCAGTCTGAGGGAACCTTTGGGCGCCTCCGTTACCATTTGGGAGGCGACCGCCCCAGTCAAACTACCCGCCTGGCACTGTTCCCGAACCCGATCAGGGTCCTAGGTTAGAGTTCCGACATGAGCAGGGTCGTATTTCAAGGGTGACTCCACGCATGCTGGCGCACACGCTTCCTCGTCTCCGACCTATCCTACACAACACGTGCCACAACCCAATACCAAGTTATAGTAAAGGTCCACGGGGTCTTTCCGTCCTTCTGTAGCCAACGAGCATCTTTACTCGTACTTCAATTTCGCCGGGTCTGTGGTTGAGACAGTGGGAAAGTCGTTACGCCATTCGTGCAGGTCGGAACTTACCCGACAAGGAATTTCGCTACCTTAGGACCGTTATAGTTACGGCCGCCGTTTACCGGGGCTTAGGTTCACAGCTTCGCTCCGAAGAGCTAACCGTTCCCCGTAACCTTCCGGCACCGGGCAGGCGTCACAGCGTATACATGGTCTTACGACTTCGCACGCTGCTGTGTTTTTAGTAAACAGTCGCTTTCCCCTATTTTGTGCCACCCTTTCAGGCTCGAGCAGCAAGTGCTGTCACCATCGCAGGGTCATCCTTCTCCCGAAGTTACGGATGCAATTTGCCGAGTTCCTTAACCACAGTTCTCCCGTTCGCCTGAGTATGCTCTACCTGCCTACCTGTGTTGGTTTAGGTACGGGCACCGCGTGAGCTCGCTAGAGGCTTTTCTCGGCAGCATGGAATCAGTGACTTCGCCTGTAGCGGCTCGGCGTCGCGTCTCAGACTTCATGGGGCCCGGACTTACCTAGTCCCCGTCCTACTCGCTTACCCCAGGTCTACCATCGCCTGGGTTCACCTATCCTCCTGCGTCCCCTCATTGCTGTCCTCGGTGCGGTGGGTCGGTTCGTCGTTCCCCGAAGGGAGGACAGCCCCTTAGCAACCGCATTTTGGACTGGGCGCGCACGCGGTGGTACCGGAATATCAACCGGTTGTGCATCGACTACGCCTCTCGGCCTCGCCTTAGCTCCCGACTAACCCTGGGAGGACCAGCCTTCCCCAGGAACCCTTGGGCTTACGGCGGAGGGGATTCGCACCCCTCTCTCGCTACTCATGCCAGCATTCTCACTCGGACCCGCTCCACCGGCGCTCACGCTCCGGCTTCGCAGCAGGCACGACGCTCCCCTACCCCTCGAGCACGCCCGGAGGCGTACTCAAAGGCGCGGCTTCGGCGGTGTATTTAGCCCCGTTACATTATCCGCGCAGGACCACTCGACCAGTGAGCTGTTACGCACTCTTTCAAGGGTGGCTGCTTCTAAGCAAACCTCCTGGCTGTCTGGGCAATCCCACATCGTTTGCCACTTAATACACACTTAGGGGCCTTAGCCGGCGCTCTGGGCTGTTTCCCTTTCGTCCAACGAAGCTCATCCCCCGTGGACTCACTGCCGCACTCTGGAGCCATGGCATTCGGAGTTTGACTGGGGTCGGTAAGCTTGTGGGCCCCCTAGCCCAATCAGTGCTCTACCTCCATGGCTGAACGTGCGACGCTGCACCAAAATGCATTTCGGGGAGAACCAGATATCACCGTGTTTGATTGGCCTTTCACCCCTATCCACAGGTCATCCGCCCAGTTTTCAACCTAGGTCGGTTCGGGCCTCCACGGAGTCTTACCTCCGCTTCACCCTGCCCATGGATAGATCACACGGCTTCGGGTCTACAGCATGCGACTATGCGCCCTATTCAGACTCGCTTTCGCTCCGGCTCCCCATCGCTGGTTAACCTTGCCACACACCATAACTCGCTGGCTCATTCTTCAAAAGGCACGCTGTCGCGCACGGACACGAATGTCCGGTAGCGCTCCAACTGCTTGTAAACCAATGGTTGCAGGTACTATTTCACTCCCCTCCCGGGGTACTTTTCACCTTTCCCTCACGGTACTAGTTCACTATCGGTCGCCGACACATATTTAGCCTTACGAGGTGGTCCTCGCAGATTCACGCCGGCCTTCACGGAACCGGCGCTACTCGGGAGCAATCCCAGGAGGCAAGCGGATTTCGCGTACGGGGCTGTCACCCTCTGCGGCCCGCCTTTCCTGTACGGTTCCGCTATCCGCTCGCTTTGTAACTCCTTGACCGATCTGGTGCTCGGTTGGGGATGTCCCACAACACCGATCCGGCAACGCCACCAGGCTTTACCACCGGATTCGGTTTAGGCTCTTCCCATTTCGCTCGCCGCTAC
>JAJEEO010000001.1:5000-405269 GCA_022820925.1 Acidimicrobiia bacterium
ACGCACGGGAACATCAGGATGCGGTGGCGACGTGCCAGCGCTTCTTGCCCCGTCGCAGCAGCACGTAGCGGCCATAGAGCACGTCGTCGGCATCCACGACCCGGTCGGGATCGCTGGTCCGCTCGCCGTTGATGTACACGCTTCCCTCGGCCAGCGCCCGGCGCGCTTCGCTGCGGCTCTGGGCCAGCTGCGCATCGACCAGCACGTCGACCACCGATGCCCCCAACTCCCGCAGAGGACCGGAGGGGACCTCGTCGGCGACGAATGCGAGCGCAGCCGCGGAGGCCTGCCGCACGGGCACTGCACCGCCGAAGAGCACCTCGCTGGCACCTGCAGCAGCGGTGGCCGCGGCGTCGCCGTGCACGATCCGGGTGATCTCCGCCGCGAGCCGTCGCTGGCCTTCTCGTCGGCCCGGGTTGGCCTCGTGCGCCGCCGCGATCTCGGACACTTCGTCGAGATCGAGGAAGGTGAGCTGGGCCAGCAGCCTGCTCACATCGTCGTCGTCCACACCGATCCATGACTGGTAGAAGCGGTACGGGCTCATGGCGTCGGCACTGAGCCATAGCGTTTCGCCGCCGGCCGTCTTGCCGAACTTGGTGCCGTCGCGGCGCGCCAGCAGGGGCCACGTCAGCGCATGAGCGGCACGTCCGAGCCGTCGGCGGATCAGGTCGATGCCGAGCACGATGTTGCCCCATTGGTCCGAGCCGCCCACCTGCAGCTCGCACTCGACGTTCTCGGCCAGCCACAGGTAGTCGTACGCCTGCAGCAGCATGTAGCTGAACTCGGTGTAGGACAGGCCGTCGCCCTCGTCGAGACGGTTGCGCACCGATTCCTTGCCCACCATCTGCTGCACGGTGACGTGCTTGCCGACGTCGCGCAGGAAGTCGAGGACGCCGACGCCGACCGTCCAGGCACGGTTGTCGAGCAGCCGTGCTGCGTATGGACCGCCGTCGAAGTCCAGGAATTGCCTGAGCTGCGGCACGATGCCCTCGAGGTTGTCGGCCAGCGCATCGTCGTCGAGCAGGTTGCGCTCGGCCGAACGCCCGCTGGGGTCGCCGATCATGCCGGTCGCCCCGCCGGCGAGAGCGATGGGGCGGTGCCCGCCGAGCTGCAGCCGCCGAAGCGTCAGCAGCCCCATGAGATTGCCCACATGCAGGCTTGCGGCGGTGGGATCGAAACCGCAGTACACCGTGATCGGTCCGGACTCCAGGCGCTGCGCGAGCGCCTGGCGGTCCGTGGTCTGATGGATCAGTCCACGCGCGTCGAGGTCGGCCAGCACGTCCACGTCGCCAGTCTGCCGGACAGGTTGCGCTGTCAGGTCACCGCGGTTGGCTAGTTACGGGGCGTCCAGCGAAAGAAGCGCAGTGTGACCAGCACCCCGAAGGCGCCCCACGCCGCCAGGATCAGCCAGCGCCATGCCGGCATCGGCACGCCTTCGCTGAATGGGTCGAAGGTGCGTCCCAGCGCAACAGCCAGGTGCTTGATGGGAAAGACGTCGCCGATGAAGGTCATCCAGCGCGGTGCCCCTTCCGAGGGGATGAACACGTCGGAGACGAAGTACAGCGGCAGCACGCACATGTTCGTGATCGCCGGCGCTGCCTGCTCACTGGGGCACACGCAGGTGATGGCGAGCCCCAAGGCCGAGAACGCCGCCGCGCCCACCCCCAGCGTGATGAGCAGGCTCGGCACCGCACCCGGCTGGACCTCGACGCTGTAGCCGAGCCAGCCGATGCCGATCACGAGCGCCGTCATGAATGCGGTCAGCACCAGCGACGCGGCGAGCTGCCCGCCCACGTAGACCCACGGCGGCAACGGCGTCGCCCGCATGGCCTTGAGCACGCCGTTCTCGCGCCTGATGACCGTGACGATGGCGGCGTTCATGAAGTTCGCCGAGACCAGCGCCAGAGCCAGGATCCCCGGGACGTACACCGTCGCGACCCGCGCGCCGGTCGAGCTGATGATCTCGTTGCCGAAGATCGAGGTGAAGATCACCAGGAAGATGATCGGCAGGACCACCGTGAAGAAGGTGGCCGCCGGGCTTCGCCGGAAGCCCAGCAAGTTGAATCGTGCTTCGCTGCGCAGCTGCCCCAGGCGGGTCACGAACCGTCTCCGGTCAGTGCCAGGTACGTGTCTTCCAGCGTCGGCGGCTGCACAGCCAGCGAATCCAGCCGGGTCCCGGCCCCATCGGCGGCAGCGAGCAGCTCGCGCAGCACGTCGCCGACGTCGCGCGTGGCGATCGCGGGCCGCGCGTCCCGGGGCTCGGCGGCCGCCGTGCTCGCAGCCGCAGTCGACGGCAGCGACCCAGCGTCGCCGCTGAGCAGGTCGCGTAGCCGGTCGGACAGAACCGCAGGGCTCAGCTCTGCGGCATCCCAACTGATCTGCGACGGCATGGCGACGTGTGCTGCCAGTTCAGCGGCTGTGCCGTCGGCAACGATGCGGCCCCGCGAGATCACCACGATCCGGTCCGCCAGTTGATCGGCCTCGTCCATGTAATGAGTGGTCAGCAGCACGGTTACGCCCAGCGACCGCAGGCCGTCGATGGTCTGCCAGGCCTCGCGGCGTGCAGCAGGGTCGAAACCGGTCGTCGGCTCGTCCAGGAACACCAGCTCGGGGTCGCCCACCAGCGCGAGAGCCACGGCCAGGCGCTGCTGCTGCCCGCCCGACAAGCGGCGAGTCCTGGTCCCAGCTGCATCAGCAAGCCCGACGAGCTCCAATACCTCGGCCGTCGGTCGGGGCGACCGGTAATACGCCGACCACATCGTCACGATCTCCGCAGCGGTGAAGTCGCCTTCGTGCTTGGCCCCCTGCAAAACGACCCCGATGCGCTCTCTCCACTCGGCAGTGGCCTGCGCCGGATCGACGCCCAGCACCTGCACGTCTCCCGAGGTCCGGGTGCGGAGGCCTTCGAGAATCTCCACCGTCGTGGTCTTGCCCGCCCCGTTCGGACCAAGGAACGCCACGACCTCGCCGGTCGCGACGGACAGGTCGACGCCGGTGACCGCCTCGATGTCTCCGTAGTGCTTGCAGAGCCCGGCGACCTCGATGGCGAGCTGTGCGTCGTCGCTCATCTTGGCTGCTCGCCGATCGCGGCACTGCCGGCACTTGTGGCGAGGCCGTCGGCGGGGTCACCGGCAGGAGCGTCGAGGCTCTCCTCGGCGTAGCGCTCGGGATGGGTGACCTGGGGCCGCACCGCGCCCGCATAGAGAAGCACAGCGAGCGGCCCGAACAAGATGATCAGCAGAACCCAACGCCAGCGGCGTGTGCCGACCGCCGCGAACCGCTCGCGGTCCAGCCGCGCAATGTCGACGATCCCGCCTGCCATGATCAGCGCCGACAGCGCGGCTGCCACGATCAGCACGATGCCCAAGGCCACCGGGTCACGCTAGTGGTGCGCCTCAAAGTTGAGAGGCCGCCGCCAGCACCGGATCAGGTTCCCAAGGAACCCACCAAATCAGCGACATACACGCCCGCACCCGCCCCGCCGGCGACGACAAGGCCGATGCCGGCGGTCCAGATCGTGCCGCTGAAGAGCAGGCGCCCGCCCACGGCCAGCACGACCGTCGCAGCGACGGCAGGCAATACCCGGCCTGGCACGTAGGACACGACAATCCAGCCCGCAACGAGGCCGCACAAGCCCAAGACGACGTCTTCGACCAGCCGCACCACTGCCCGCATGGACTCACCGTACGCGCACCCCGGCCGCGCGAGGTTGTGCGGCTCAGCCTCTCAATCGTCCTGGGGCTGATGGGACCCGATCACGGCACGAGCGACGCCGAATCCATACCGCGCCAGCCGGCGTGTGCTGGCATCGAGGCCCAGGTCGGCATCGGCGAGCTGATCGGGCGTCACCCACCGCAGCGCATCGGACTCGTGATTGGGTCGCGGCGACGCACCCAGTGGGCATCTGACCGCGTAGCGGACATCGAAGTGCAGGTGAGAGGGCTCTGCGTCACGGCGATTGACGAAAAGGTGCACGTCGATGTCGACGGGTTCGCTCCAGACCTCCAAGCCGTCGATGCCGGTTTCCTCGGTGGCCTCGCGCAGCGCGACCCCCCACAGCGAGGACTCTCCGTCCGCGTGGCCGCCCGGCTGCAGCCAGCGGCCGATCTTGGCGTGCAGGAGCACCAGCCCGCGGGCTGCGTCGTGGTCCACCACCCAGGCGGAGGCCGTCAGATGACCGGCTTCACAGGAGCGATGCAGTGCGTCGGGGTGGCGCGCCACGAAGGCGAGCAGCCGGCGCCGGTTCTGGGCCTGCATGCGATCCTGCGGAGTGAAGCGCCGGACCGTCTCGACGGCCTCGGCGAGGCCGCCCAGGTCATCAGCGTGCGCGGGCTGCGGCACCGCGGATGCGGCTGCGAGCCAGCACGGCCTGGTTGTGCCTGCGCTGCGGGCGGCGGGCTCGACGCGCTCGGCGGTCACGGCGCGCTCACGTGGGGGTTTCCGGCGATGTACCAGCGCCACTGCAGGTCGGTGCCGCGGCTGATCCCGATGCGCGAAGACTGCGCCGGCTCCCCCGGAGACCAGCCGTCGTCACAGATGCTGAGGCCGCCGGCCGACGTGAGGTCACAGCCATCGTGGGATCCGTCGATGCCGAACGCCTGGGTGAGCTTTGCGGGTCCCGAGCAGAGTTGAGCGAAGGCCACGGCGCGGCCGCCGGCACTGCGGCGCGCCGTCATGGCATCGGACCCCCGAACGGGTTCCAACGCACGCAGCAGCACGGCATCCCCGGTGCCCGTCGGTGCGCACACCGCGTTGGCGCACCAGTGCAACCCGTAGATCAGGTACACGTACAGGCGCCCCGGCGGGCCGAACATGGTCGCGTTGCGGGCAGTCGGGCCGCTGCGCGAGTGCGCAGCTGGATCGCCGTCGCCGCAATACGCCTCGACCTCGACGATGCGGCCAGCTCGCAGTGACCCGTCGTCGAGCACCAACAGCTTGCCGAGGAGTTCGGGGGCTACCTCGGTTGCGGGGCGCTCGTAGAACTCCGGCCGCAGCGCACGTGCCGCCACCTCTGCCAGCGACTGGCCGTCAGCCACTGGAGGGTCAACCTGCGGCCGCGGCGAGTGCGGCATCGAGCCGGTCGAGCTGGCGCGACACCGCATCGGGGCCGCCAGCGCCGGGCGTGGTGCGAGCACGGTACGCGCCGCCCGGTGCCAGCCGTTGCGCTGCGGACGGTCCGAGATCAGGGTGCTGCGACACCAACTCGACCAAGCGTGCGGCACTGGTGTGAGGGTCTGGGCTCTCGAGTGCCTCGCGCACCAGCCCCGCGACCAGCGCGTGCGCGTCGCGAAATGCCATCCCCTCCGCCACGAGCCACTCGGCCACATCGGTGGCGGCCGCGAACGGATCGTCTGCGCCGCGCGCCATTGCGTCGGCATCGAACCTGGCGGTGCCGAGCAGCCCGTCGAGCGCCATCACGGTGAGGCGCACCGTGTCGACTGCGTCGAACAGCGGCTCCTTGTCTTCCTGGAGGTCCTTGTTGTACGCCAGCGGGAGGCCTTTGAGCGTCGTCAGGAACCCGGCCAGGTGTCCGATCAACCGTCCCGCCTTGGCACGGGCCAGCTCCGCGGCGTCGGGATTCTTCTTCTGCGGCATCATCGACGAACCGGTGGCGAAGGCGTCGTCCAGCTCCACGAACCCGAACTCGGCGCTCGACCACAGGACGATCTCCTCGCCGAGGCGCGACAGGTGCATCGCGGCCATCGCCAGCGCGTACAGGGTGTCGGCCACGAAGTCGCGGTCGCTGACCGCGTCGAGCGAGTTCTCGAACACCGCGGCGAAGCCGAGCTCTGCCGCCGTGCGGTGCGGGTCGAGCGGCAGCGACGAACCCGCCAGTGCCCCGGCGCCCAGCGGAGACACGTCCGTGCGGCGCCTGGCGTCGCCGAGGCGCTGGAGGTCGCGCAGCAGCGCCCAGGCGTGGGCGGACAGATGATGCGCGAGGCCGACCGGCTGGGCTTGCTGCAGATGCGTGTAGCCCGGCAGCCGCACGTCCGCTGCATGCGCCTGGCGGGCTCGTTCGGCCAGCGTTCGAGCGAGGCTGAGTATCGACGCTGCCACCTCGTCGATGGCACGGCGTGTCCACAGGCGCAGATCGGTCACGACCTGGTCGTTGCGGCTGCGGCCCGTGTGCATCTTGGCTGCCGCCACGCAGAGCTCGGTCGCGCGACGCTCGACGGCGGTGTGGATGTCCTCGTCGGTGGGGGCCCATTCCATGCGGCCCTCGGCGATCTCTGCTTGCACCTGCGCAAGCGCCTCGCCGATGCCGTCGCGCTCGTCAGCGCTCAGCAGCCCGACATCACACAGCATCGTCACGTGGGCGCGCGACGCGGCGATGTCCTCGGCGAACATGCGCTGGTCGAACGGCAGCGAATCGCTCAGCGCCGAGAGCGCATCGGACGGGCCCGCGGCGAACCGGCCGTGCCACAGCGTGGTTGCGCCGGCCGGCGACGCCTTCTCTTGCGTGGCTTCCGCCTCAGCGGGGGGTTCGGCCTCTTCAGCAGGCGCTTCAATGGACATAGTCGCAGCCGTTCACAGATCGGCCAGCACGCGGCAATGATCGGCGACAACAGCGCCACCCGGTGCCTCTGCAGCCACGATGAGCAGCGTGTCGTCGCCCGCCACAGTTCCGATGACGCCATCGAGATCGCTGCGATCGATGGCTGCAGCCACTACGTGGGCCGAGCCGGGCGGCGTGCGCAGCACCACGATGTTCTGTGAGGACTCCACAGCCAGCACCCAGTCGCCGAACACGCGCCGCAGCGTGTTGGAGGGCAGGGTTTCGGGCGCGTCGGTCTCGGGCACCGCATACACCGTGCGGCCCGCGGTGCGCATCTTGGCCACACCCAAGTCGTCGAGATCGCGGTTGACCGTGGCCTGGCTGACCTCGACCGCATGCTCGCCCAGCAGCGCCACGAGCTGAGCCTGGCTGCCGATCTCGCGGCTGGCGAGAAGTTCGCGGATGAGGTGCTGGCGCTGCGCCTTGGTGGTCATGACGCCGCACCAGACTGGGCCGGTCCGGACTGGGCCGGTCCCGCGAGGAATGCGAGCAAGCCACGTGCGGCGTGCATGCGGTTGCGGGCCTGCTGCCAGATGCGACTGGCCGGACCGTCGATGACGTCCGCGGCCACCTCTTCGCCTCGATGCGCCGGCAGGCAATGCAGGAAGATGGCGCCGTCGGCCGCGAGCGACATCAGCTCAGGCGTGACCTGGTACGGACCGAATGCAGCCAAGCGCTCGGCCTGCTCGTCCTCCTGGCCCATCGAGGTCCAGACATCGGTGTAGACGACGTCGGCGCCCGCCGCTGCCGCTGCGGGGTCGTCGGTGACCATGCACTCGCCGCCGTGTGCCGCTATGCGATCGAGCGTTGCACCCGACGGCCCATAGCCGTCTGGCACCGCCAGCGTGCTCGGGATGCCCGCCATGGCGCAGCCGATGGCCAGCGACCGCCACATGTTGTTGGCGTCGCCCACGAACGCGACACGCTCGGTGCGCTCCAGGCCGATGCACTGGGCAATGGTGAGCAGGTCTGCCAAGGCCTGGCACGGGTGTGCGTCGTCAGAGAGCAGATTGACAATCGGTGCTGCCGCGCACGCCGCCATGCGCTCGAGGTGGCTGTGGCGAAAGACGCGCGCAGCGATGATGTCGTGGAAGCAGGCCAGCGTCCGCGCGATGTCCTCCGCGGTCTCGCGAACGTCCATGCCCACCTCTTCGGGGCGGATGTAGACGGGATGCCCGCCGAGCTGGCGGACTGCCATCTCCATCGAGTTGCGCGTCCGGTTCGAGGCCTTCTCGAATACCAGAGCGACGCCACTGCCTTGCAGCACCTGTGGCGCGGCTTCGGGAGCACGCGACGACATGTCGAGCACCCATTGCAGCTCGCCGGCCGACAGATCATCGACTTCCAGGAAGTGGCGCATCAGCCCAGCTTGCCGTTGCTGGCGAGCACGCTCGCGAAGATCGCGAGGCCCTCGTCGATCTGCTCGCTGGACACCACGAGCGGCGGCGCGAACCTCACGGCCGTCGGCGTGATCCCGTTGATCACGAGGCCGGCCTCGAGACACGCAGCAGCGATCTCGGGACCGCTGCGACTGGTGGCATCGGTATCGAGCTCGGCTGCGATCAGCAGGCCCAGGCCGCGGGTGTCGGTGACACCGGGGACGCCCATGAGCTTGCCTGCCAGCTCCTCGCCGCGGGCTGCGGCGACCGCCGGCGCATCGATCGCCTCCATCGTGCGGAGCACCGCTCGCGCCGCGCTCGCAGCCAGCGGCTGCCCGCCGAAGGTGGTGGCGTGATCACCGGGCTGGAATGCACCGGCAACCTCGCGGCGTGCCCAGACCGCGCCGATCGGCACGCCGTTGCCCAGCGCCTTGGCCATCGTGACGATGTCGGGCCTCGCGGCCGTGGTGGGCCCGCCGGCGGGATCGAAGTGGTGATGCCAGGCGAACCACTTGCCGGTGCGTGCCAGACCGGTCTGAACCTCGTCGATGATCAATGCCAGGCCGCGCTCGTCGCAGATCTCGCGTACCCGGCCCAAGTAGTCGCTGTCGGCGACGTTGACACCGCCCTCGCCCTGGACGACCTCGAGCAGCACCGCGCAGCAGCTCGGATCGAGTGCGGCCTCGAGCGCTTCAGCGTCGTTGTAGGGAACGTGGCGGAAGCCCTCGGGCAGCGGCTGGAACGTCTCGTGCTTTTCCGGCTGGCCCGTGGCGTGCAGCGTCGCCAAGGTCCGGCCGTGAAATGAGCGCAGCGCGCTGACGACCACATAGCGGCCGCGGCCCGCGTACTTGCGAGCCAGCTTGATCGCTCCTTCGAGCGATTCGGCCCCGCTGTTGCAGAAGAACACCTGTCCCCCGCCGCCCTGCAGCCGGTCGATCGTCTGGGCCACTTCGGTCTGGGGCTCGGTGCCGAAGAGGTTCGAGACGTGCAGCAGCGTGCGCGCCTGGGAGGACAGCGCTTCAGCGATCGCCGGGTGGGCATGACCCAGCGATGTGACCGCCAAGCCGGCCAGGAAGTCCAGGTAGCGCTTGCCGTCGCGGTCGAAGAGCTCGCAGCCGCTGCCTCGCACGAACTGGACCGGTGGCGGCCCGTATGTCGGCATGAGCGGGCAGTGCTCGAGCGCCTCGCCCCCCATCGCCGCGGCGTGCGCGGCGTGCGGTTGTGTCGGATCGGTCATATCGCAGTGAACCTCTCGGTCGGTCGGTCGTCGGTGATCATCGTGCCGACGCCCGCATCGGTGAAGAGCTCGACGAGCACCACATGGGGCACGCGGCCGTCGAGCAGATGCGCGCTGTTGACGCCGTTGCGGACGGCACTGATGCATGCCTCGATCTTGGGGATCATCCCGCCGACGATCTTCCCGCTCGCCATGCGCGCCGCCAATGAGCCGGCCGTGGTGCGACGGATCAGCGAATCCGGCTGGTCGACGTCATCGAGCAGCCCCGCCACATCGGTGAGGTACACGACTTTCTCGGCCTCGAGCGCCTCGGCGACGGCGCCTGCCACGGTGTCGGAGTTGATGTTGTAGGCCTGCCCCTTCGCGTCGGCCCCGATCGTCGAGATGACCGGGATCAGCCCTTCGGCCAGCAGTCGCACCAGCAGGTCGGTGTTGACGTCTGTGACCTCGCCGACGAAGCCGAGGTCGGGGTTGCGGGCCGTGGCAGTGATGACCCGGCCGTCCTCGCCGGAGATCCCCACCGCCATCGGTCCGTGCACATTGATCGCCCCGACGATGTCCCGGTTGACCTTGCCGACGAGGACCATGCGGGCGATGTCGAGCGTCTCGGCGTCGGTGACCCTCAGCCCGTCGCGGAACTCCGAGGTCTTGCCCAAGCGGGCCATGAGATCGCCGATCTGGGGTCCCCCGCCATGCACGACGACGGGGGCAAGGCCGATCTGGCGCAGCAGCACCATGTCTGCAGCGAAGCCGTCGGTCAGCGTCGTGTCGACCATGGCGTTGCCGCCGAACTTGATGACCACCACCTTTCCCCGCCATCGGCTGATGTAGGGCAGCATCTCGACGAGGAGCTCGGCGCGCTCGATCTGCGTGGCGTGGACTGCGTCGCTCATGGCATCAGCCCCGTCGTCGGCAGGCCGTCGGTCTCTCCCAGGCCGAGCGCGACGTTCGCGCATTGCACCGCCCCGCCCGATGCACCCTTGACCAGGTTGTCGATCGCGCTGAGCACCATCAGCCATCCGGTGCGCGTGTCGACCCGGGCGCTGAGATGGCAGGTGTTGGCGCCCAAGGTGGCCTTGGTGTGCGGGGCGTCGCGGTGGACCACTACGAACGGCTCGTCCGCGTAGAACTCGGCGAGCACACCGAGGGCGTCCTCGGTCGTCATGCCCTCAGTCGGCCTCGCGTAACAGGTGGCCAGGATGCCGCGCACCATCGGCGCGAGATGCGGTGTGAACAGCACCTGGCATCCGGTCGCCTGCTCGATCTCGGGCGTGTGGCGGTGGTCGAGCAGGCCATAGGCCACGAAGTCCTCATCGACCGTGGAGAAGGTCGTGTTGGCCTTGGGGGCGCGGCCCGCACCGCTGACGCCCGACGCCGCGTCGACGACGACCCCGCTGACCGAGATGTGGCCGCCACGGGCGAACGGGGCCAGCGCCAGTGCCGCTGCCGTGGGGTAGCAGCCCGGCACAGCGATGCCCGCCGCCCCGCGCAACGCCTCTCGGCCCAGTTCAGGCAGCCCGTAGGGGAACTCGCCCAGCAGCTCGGGCATCGGATGGGGGGTGCCGTACCACTGCGGGTAGAGCGCCGCGTCGGTCAGGCGGAAGTCCGAGCCGAGGTCGATCACGCAGCCCACGCGCTTGTAGAGGTCGGCGACGACCGGTGCGCTCGCCATGTGGGGCAGCCCCAGGAACACTGCGTCGAGGCCGACGAAGACATCGGGGTCGTATGCGCAGTAGCGAAGCTCGCCGTAGTCGGCCGCCAGGCTCGGGTACAGGTCGCGTACCGCTGCTCCAGCCTGGGTATCGCCGGCGACAGCGATGACATCGAAGGACGGGTGCGCGGCGGCCAGGCGGAGCAGCTCCGCGCCCGTGTAGCCCGACGCACCGACGATGCCGATGCGTACCGGCGCAGCCGCGCCCTGCAGTGTTGCGGTGTGTGAGCTCATCGCCGCGATGCCGATCCGTTCGAAACTGGCTCTTGGCGAACCAGCGAATTCCCGGCGCCGCCTGCGGCGCCACATGACAGGCTAGCAGCAATCCGGCCGCATTATTCGTTGATTTGCAAATTTATTCACATCTCGTGAGGGCGGCGCCGTGCCTCCCATTGCAGGACCGGCTCAGTAGGATTGCCCCGAAGGGCCAACGACGTCCCTGCGGCCACAGCGTGGTGGCACACCAATTCGGTTCACTCACTGGGACGTCGCCGATGCCCACTGCTGACACTGCGAACGCTCGAACTGCGCGCCGTGCCGTCACGGCTTTCGAAGCCCCCGACGGGCGGCCTGTCGTGCAGCAAGGGCCACGCCGGTCGCCGCCCGAGGCCCAGGGGCTCTACGACCCCGCATTCGAGCACGACTCGTGCGGCGTCGGATTCGTGGCCGACATGTCGGGCGTGCCGAGCCGCGCCGTCGTGGACCAGGCGCTGCAGTGCCTCGTCAATCTCGACCATCGCAGCGCCACCGGCGCGGAGGCCAATGTCGGCGATGGCATCGGCATCACCACGCAGGTGCCCGACCGATTCCTGCGGGCGGTGTGCGACTTCGAGCTCCCGCCGGCGGGCAGCTACGCGGTCGGCACGGCGTTCCTGCCCCGCGCAGACCCCGACAGCGCCGCGGCCGCGATTGCCGAGATCATGGTCGCCGAGGGCCTCGACGTGCTCGGCTGGCGCGACGTGCCGACGGACCCCTCCTCGCTGGGCAAGTTCGCCACCGACCCGATGCCGGTCTTCCGGATGCTGTTCGTGGCCGCGCCGGCCCACGAGAAGCTGAATGGTCTCGAACTCGAACGCCGGGTCTATGTGGCGCGCAAGCGCACCGAGCACGAGATCGACCCCGCCCCGTACTTCCCATCGCTGTCGTGCCGCACCCTCGTCTACAAGGGGATGCTGACGTGCAGCCAGTTCGCCGGCTTCTATCCGGACCTGGTCGATCCCCGCATGGAATCGGCGCTCGCGCTGCTGCACTCGCGCTTCAGCACCAACACCTTCCCGTCATGGCCCCTCGCCCACCCCTACCGGATGCTGGCCCACAACGGCGAGATCAACACGGTGATGGGCAACCGCAACTGGATGCGAGCCCGAGAGGGCACGCTGTCGAGCCCGCTGTTCACTGATGCTGATGGGCGGAACCGGCTAGAGCGCACCTACCCCGTTTGCACGCCCGGCGCATCGGACACCGCCAGCTTCGACGAGGTGCTCGAACTGCTGCATCTCGGCGGCCGGAGCCTGCCTCACGCCGTGCTGATGATGATCCCCGAGGCGTGGGAGAACCACACACGCATGCCGCAGGACAAGCACGATTTCTACGAGTACCACGCCTCGCTGATGGAGCCGTGGGACGGCCCGGCCAGCATCGCGTTCACCGACGGCACGGTGATTGGCGCGGTGCTCGACAGGAACGGGCTGCGCCCGTCTCGCTACTGGGTCACCTCCGACGGCCTGGTGGTGATGGCCTCCGAGGTGGGTGTCGCCGACATCGATCAGGGCCGGATCGTCCGCAAGGGCCGCCTGCAGCCGGGGCGCATGTTCTTGGTGGACACCGCGCAGGGCCGCATCGTGGGCGACGACGAGATCAAACGCGACCTGGTGTCCGCGGAGCCCTACGGGGACTGGCTGGCCGACGGTCTGGCTCACCTCGAGGACCTGCCGCCGCGTTTCAACCTGACGCCGCAGCATTCCTCGGTGACCCGGCGCCAGCGCACGTTCGGCTACACGACCGAGGAACTCCGGATTCTCGTGGCGCCGATGTCCCGCACCGGCATCGAGCCCATCGGGTCGATGGGCACTGACACCCCGATTGCGGTGCTGTCCAAGCGGCCGCGGCTGCTCTTCGACTACTTCAGCCAGCTGTTCGCCCAGGTGACGAATCCGCCGCTGGACGCGATCCGCGAGGAGCTGGTGACCTCCACCAAGGCCAAGATCGGCCCCGAAGGGAACCTGCTGCAGCCCGGTGCCGACTCGTGCCGCCAGATCGTGCTGCCCTACCCGATCCTGTCCAACGAGGATCTGGCCAAGATCCTCTACATCGACGAGGACCTGCGCGACGCACCGGCGCAGACGAACGGTGCTGCAGCGAACGGCCCTGGGTCTGACAACGCCATACGCGAGTTCCGCCCGTTTGCCGTGGACGGCCTCTACCCGGTGGCCGAGGGCGGTCGGGGCATGGAACGGGCGATCGCCGAGGTGTGCGAGCAGGTCGACGAGGCCATCGCCGGCGGATCGCGGATCGTCATCCTGTCGGACCGCTACAGCGACGAGCAGAACGCCCCGATCCCCTCGCTGTTGCTGACCGGTGCGGTGCACCATCACTTGGTGCGCAACAAGACCCGCACGATGGTGGGCCTGGTCACCGAATGCGGCGACGCCCGAGAGGTCCATCACATGGCCCTGCTGCTGGGCTACGGCGCCAGCGCGGTGAATCCGTACCTGGCGTTCGAGTCGATCGATGACATGGTGCGCCACGGCGCCATCACCGACGTCGACGAGCGCACAGCGAAGCGCAACTACATCAAGGCATGCACCAAGGGCGTGCTGAAGGTGATGTCCAAGATGGGCATCTCGACGGTGGCGAGCTACACGGGTGCGCAAGTGTTCGAAGCGGTGGGGCTGGGCCCCGAACTCATCGATCGCTACTTCTGCGGCACCACCTCCAAGCTCGGCGGCGTCGGCCTCGACGTGCTCGCGGCCGAGGTGGCTGAGCGTCACCGCTTTGCCTATCTCGACAACCCGACCGAGGCGGCGCACCGCGACCTGTGGGCGGGGGGCGAGTACCAGTGGAGGCGCGAGGGCGAGTACCACCTGTTCAATCCCGAGACCGTCTACAAGCTCCAGCACTCCACCCGAGCCGGTCGCTACGAGATCTTCAAGGAATACACCCAGCTCATCGATGACCAGTCCAACGAGCTGGCCACGCTGCGAGGCCTGTTCGAGCTGAGGCCGGCCCCCGGCGGTCCGATCCCGATCGACGAGGTCGAGCCGGTTTCCGAGATCGTGAAGCGATTCTCGACCGGGGCGATGAGCTACGGCTCGATCTCGGCGGAAGCGCACGAGACGCTGGCGATCGCCATGAACCGCATCGGCGGCAAATCCAACACCGGCGAGGGCGGCGAGGATCCCGAGCGCTACGTGGCAGACCCCAACGGCGACCTGCGGCGCTCCGCGATCAAGCAGGTGGCCTCCGGACGCTTCGGCGTCACGTCGGAGTACCTCACCAACGCCGACGACCTGCAGATCAAGATGGCCCAGGGCGCCAAGCCCGGCGAGGGCGGGCAGCTGCCGGGGCCCAAGGTGTGGCCGTGGATCGCGAAGACCCGCCACTCCACGCCGGGGGTGGGCCTGATCAGCCCGCCGCCGCATCACGACATCTATTCCATCGAGGACCTCAAGCAGCTCATCCACGACCTCAAGAACTCCAACCCGGCCTCGCGTGTCCACGTGAAGCTGGTGGCCGAGGTGGGAGTTGGCACCGTCGCGGCCGGCGTCTCGAAGGCGAAGGCGGACGTGGTGCTGATCTCCGGGCACGACGGCGGCACCGGCGCGTCGCCGCTGACCTCGCTGAAGCACGCCGGCGCGCCCTGGGAGCTGGGCTTGGCCGAGACGCAGCAGACGCTGCTGCTGAACGGCCTGCGCGACCGCATCGTGGTGCAGACCGACGGGCAGCTCAAGACCGGCCGGGACGTGATCGTCGCGGCACTGCTGGGCGCCGAGGAATACGGCTTTGCCACTGCACCGCTGGTGGTGTCGGGCTGCATCATGATGCGGGTCTGCCACCTCGACACCTGTCCCGTGGGCGTTGCCACGCAGAACCGCGAGCTGCGCAAGCGCTTCGGGGGACGGCCCGAGTTCGTCGTCAACTTCTTCGAGTACGTCGCCCAGGAGGTGCGCGAGTACCTGGCCATGCTGGGATTCCGCTCGCTGCCTGAGGCCATCGGCCGGGTGGACCGGCTCGACGTCACCGCTGCGGTGGCGCACTGGAAGGCGCACGGCCTCGACCTGTCGCCGATCCTGGCCGAACCCGAAACGCCATGGCCGCAGGACCGCTACTGCACCCAGAGCCAGGACCACGGCCTGGACCGGGCCCTCGACCAGCAGCTCATCGAATTGGCGGCACCCGCGATCCAGCGCCGCGAGCTAGTGCGAGCTGAGCTTCCGATCAGCAACGTGAACCGCACGGTCGGCACGATGCTCGGCCATCGCATCACCGCAGCGCACGGCGGCGAGGGCCTGCCGAACGACACCATCGACTTCACGTTCAACGGTTCCGCGGGGCAGAGCTTCGGTGCGTTCGTGCCTCGCGGGCTCACGATGAGGCTCTGCGGCGACGCCAACGACTATCTCGGCAAGGGACTCTCGGGCGGACGCCTGGTGGTGCGGCCGGGGCGCGGCGCACACGCTGACTTCGTTGCCGAGGACAACATCATCGCCGGCAACGTCATCCTGTACGGCGCCACCAGCGGCGAGGCGTACATCCGCGGGATGGTCGGCGAGCGGTTCTGCGTGCGCAACTCCGGCGCCACCGCCGTGGTCGAGGGGGTCGGCGACCACGCATGCGAATACATGACCGGAGGCACTGTCGTGGTGCTGGGCGGCGTCGGGCGCAACTTCGGTGCCGGCATGTCGGGAGGCGTGGCGTACGTCTACGACCCCGACGATGTCTTCTGGCGACATCTCAACACCGAGATGGTCGAACTCGAACCACAGCTCGACGACGCTGATGCCGAATCGGTGCGGTCGCTGGTGCGCCGGCATCTTGCCGAGACCGGTTCGGCACCAGCCGAGCGCATCCTGGGTCGCTGGCACCGCGAGGTGCGCAGTTTCCGCAAGGTGATGCCCAAGGACTTCAGGCGGGTGCTCGAGGCTCGGGCGGCGGCTGCCGAACTCGGCCAAGACCCCGACGAAGCGGTCATGGCGGCTGCGCATGGCTGAGGGACGCCACAACCGTTGCAGCGCAGCCGCCGACAGGCAGGCACAGCGGCTGCGCATGGCTGAGAGTGGGCCGTTGGATGGGTGATATCCGGGGATTCATGCGGCATGACCGCGAGCTGCCGACGCGGCGACCCGTGCCCGTGCGCCTGCGCGACTGGCGCGAGGTGTACGAGCCGTTCGCGGACGAGGACCTGCGGATCCAGGCCAGCCGCTGCATGGACTGCGGCGTGCCGTTCTGCAACTCGGGCTGCCCGCTCGGCAACATCATCCCGGACTGGAACGATCTCGTGTACCGCGACCGCTGGCAGGACGCCATCGAGCGGCTGCATGCCACCAACAACTTCCCCGAGTTCACCGGCCGGCTGTGTCCCGCGCCATGCGAGGGCGCCTGCGTGCTGGGAATCAACGCCGACCCGGTGACGATCAAGCAGGTCGAGGTCGCGATCATCGACAAGGCGTTCGAGATGGGCTGGGTGCTGCCCGAGCTGCCGGCCACTCATACCGGTCGCAGCGTGGCGGTGGTGGGCTCTGGACCCGCCGGGCTCGCCGCCGCCCAGCAGCTCACCCGTGCCGGCCACGACGTGACGGTGTTCGAGCGTGCGGACCGACTGGGCGGGCTGCTGCGCTACGGCATCCCTGAGTTCAAGATGGAGAAGCGCCACATCGAGCGGCGACTCGATCAGATGAGCGCCGAGGGCACGAAGTTCCGCACCGGTGTCGAGGTCGGCGTCGACATCCCGGTGGCGGACTTGCAGGCCGACTTCGACGCGCTGGTGCTCGCGGGCGGCGCGACGCAGTGGCGTGACCTGCCGATTGGGGGCCGCGAGCTGCATGGCATCCACCAGGCGATGGAATACCTGCCATGGGCGAATATGGCCCAGGAAGGCGATCTGGACCCCGCCGAGGTGCCGATCAGCGCCAAGGACAAGCGGGTCGTGATCATCGGCGGAGGCGACACCGGTGCCGACTGCCTGGGCACCGCGCACCGCCAAGGCGCGGTGTCGGTCCACCAGTTCGAGATCATGCCGCGCCCGCCCGATGAGCGATCCTCCGCCAACCCGTGGCCGACCTACCCGATGATCTACCGGACCTCATCGGCTCACGAGGAGGGAGGCGACCGGGTGTACTCGGTGAATACCGAGCAGTTCCTGGGCGACGCCTACGGCGCGGTGCGAGCCCTGCAGGCCCACGAGGTCGAGTTCAGCGAAGGTCGCTTCAACAAGGTCGAGGGCACCGAGTTCGAGCTCGAGTGCGATCTGGTGCTGCTGGCGATGGGCTTCGTGGGCCCCCAGCAGGAAGGCCTCGTGGCCCAGCTCGGCGTCGAGACCGATGCTCGCTCCAACGTGGCACGCGACGACGACTACCGCACCAGCGTCGACGGCGTGTGGGTGTGCGGCGACATGGGCCGCGGCCAGAGCCTGATCGTGTGGGCCATCGCCGAGGGCCGGGCGTGCGCCGCCGCGGTGGACGAAGCACTGATGGGCCACACTGCGCTCCCGCGCCCGATCCCGCCGTCGGCCCGTCCGCTCAACTGAGGTTCCGTCGAGGGCCCGGCCGACCTGCCTGGAGGTGACCGCCGTGAGCACATCGTCCTTCCCAGTCGACGGGGACCGCCTGTGGCGGACGCTCGGCGAGCTCGCCGAGATCGGAGCCACACCCGCCGGCGGGGTCGCCCGCGTCGCCCTCACCGATGAGGACCTCGCCGGTCGCGAGCAGTTCGTGGCATGGGCGCGTGCGCTGGGCTGTTCGGTTCACGTCGACCAGATGGGCAACGTGTTCGCCCGCCGCGAGGGAACCGAATCCGACCGCCTGCCCGTGGTGATCGGCAGCCACCTCGACAGCCAGCCGACCGGCGGTCGCTATGACGGTGCGTACGGCGTGATGGTAGGGCTGGAGATCCTGCGGGTGCTGACTGATCACGGCGTCGCCACTTCAGCGCCGATCGAGGTCGTGTCGTGGACGAATGAGGAGGGGGCGCGCTTCCCGCCGGCGATGATCGGCTCGGGTGTCTACGCGGGCGCGTTCAGCCTTGATGAGGGCCTGGCAGCCCGAGGAGTGGACGGCACGACGCTGGGCGCCGAGCTGGCGCGCATCGGTTACGACGGCCTCGAGCCGTGCGGCCAGCCAGGCGGCGCCGGGCGCCGACCGATCGGGCACTACATCGAGCCGCACATCGAGCAGGGACCGATCCTGGAGGCTGAGGGAGTCACGCTCGGCACGGTGACCGGGGTGCAGGGCATCCGCTGGTATGACGTGAGGGTCGAGGGCCAGTCGGCGCACGCGGGCAGCACGCCCATGGAGCACCGATCCGACGCAATGGTGAGCGCTGCGCTGCTGGTCTGCGAGGCCGACGCGATCGCACGCCGCAGGTCGCCTGAGGGTCGCGCCACCGTCGGCACGCTGAGGACCGGAACCGGCTCGCGCAATACGGTGGCAGGCACGGTGGAGTTGACGATCGACCTGCGGCACCCCGACGCTGTCGAACTCGCGTCGATGCACGACGAGTTGCTGGCATTCGCCGCGGGCGAGCGGTTCGCCGATGGACCCGGCGGCAGTGCAGCAGGGTCGCCGCCCAGGCCCACCATCTCGCAGATCTGGTACTCGCCGCCCATCGTGTTTGACCGCGTCGTCGTTGACGCCGTGCGTGCCGGGGCCGCCGCCGCCGGATTCGAGCCGGTCGACATCACATCGGGCGCCGGGCATGACGCGTGCTATGTCTCCCAGGTGGCACCGACGGGGATGCTGTTCATCCCGTGCGCCGACGGTCTGTCGCACAACGAGGCCGAGTCGATCCTGCCAGAACACGCGACAGCCGGAGCTCAGGCGACGCTCAACGCGGTGCTCGCGTTGGCGGGCTGACGTCCTGCAGCGCTCCGCTCGTCATGACTCGTGCGGTGTTGAGCAGGGCGTCGCTCAGGTGAGCTCGGCCAGTGCGCGGCACTTGAGGACGGCGCGGGCCGACTGCTCCATCGCCGTCCAGGCAGGCTGATCGGCAACGTCGCCCTGCCAGCCCATCTGCGCCAGGCGGTGAGTGAGACGCACGTCGCCGGCCCTCACATCGGCGCGGGCGAGCCAGCCGGTCGCAGCTTGCACATCGCGCACGGCGGATCTCCGGGTCTCGATCCAAGCCTGCGGGTCGACCTCCGGCAAGGGATCAGCGGGAATGGCGACGATCATCCCCCGTGCCGCGTTGCGCCACTGGCGGGCGGTTTCGACGGGTACCGCCGCCGGCCACGTGCCCAGCAGGCGCTCTTCGACGCTGCGGTCCTCGGCCGACGCCCCGTCGATCACGCTGAGATCCACCTTGCTGAGTGCTGCTGCCGCTGCTGCGGTGGCCCGCACGTCGGGGCGGGGCGGGGCCATGCGCTGTCGCAATTCCTCGAAGGCCGCGGCGCCTTCGGCACCCGTGGCCCAACTGATGAAGTCGGCGCGGGCTCTCGCCCGGAACATCGGCGTAGCGAACGTGTCGGCCCACCATTCGACTGGCCGCAGCAGGTGGGCCAGGCGGGGCTCGAACTCTTCCCAGTCGCGAGCGTGCTCTTCCGACCGGAAGAGGTTCATGCCCGCTCAGCGGAACGGCCGGTTCGCAGCATCGCCTCCGACGGGGCTGCGGGTGTATCCGACCATCGTCGGCGGGTCGACCAGCGTGATCTCTTCGTCGCGCATCTCGATCCGCAGCGGCTCGCCGCCCAGCAGGCACGGCGCGTCCACCCTCACGGTGCGTCCCGGAAAGAGCCAGCGGCACGCCAGCGCCTCGAAGCCGCACTGTGCAAACCAGCGCTGCTCGCCGTCGACGCTGACCCGGTATTGGGTGGGCTGGTTGTTGAATGGCGGGAACGATGCGATCCAGTCGGTGCCCGGGTGCAGCCAGCCCGGCGTGAGATCGATGATCCGCTTGATGAGTGCCTTGGCACGCAGCGGCTCGATGTCCAGAGTGCGGGCCAGTTCTGCATAGTGAGGCGCCACGCCGGTGGCCACGACCTCGCCCATGATCGTTGCGTAGGCGGCGTCGAGCTCGCTGAGCGGGAGCTGTTCTGGGCCGATCACCTCTGCCGCCATG
Organism: Acidimicrobiia bacterium; assembly: GCA_022820925.1. Lineage (GTDB taxonomy): Bacteria > Actinomycetota > Acidimicrobiia > Acidimicrobiales > Poriferisodalaceae > Poriferisodalis. Next base: position 25,154 of record JAJEEO010000001.1, read on the forward strand.
TCGCGACTCTAGAAGGGGGCACTGGCGCGCTGTGTTCACAGTCGGCGGCTCGCTTCCCAGCCGCAAGTAGCTTGCGGCCATGGCTGGCCCGACCCCGACCAACGCCGACCTGACCGCTACGCGCTTCGATTCGCTGATGGAAGTCGTCCGGTTGCGGCGGTCGGTGCGCAGCTTCGAGCCGCCCGCTGAGCCGCTGCCCACCGGGGTGCTGCGCGGCATCTGCGAGGCGGGACGGTGGGCGCCGTCGGGGGCGAACACGCAGCCGTGGCACTTCGTGATCGCCGCGGAGCGGGCCGACGTGCTGGCCGTGTCCGATGTGTTCGTGCGGCAGGCCGACCGGTTGGTGGAGCACTGCCGGGGATTCCCGCACGTCCACAAGAAACACTGGCTGCACAACTCACTGGCCATCGTGCTGCTGTTCTGCGATCCCCGCTGGGTCGACTCCTACCCGGTCAGCGACCACGACGGCTGGCGAGACGAGTACGCCGCCAACAACGAGAAGATCCTGCTGGCATCGGTGGGCGCGGCAGCCCAGAACATGCACTTGGCGGCGGCTGCCTACGGTCTCACGACGGCGTGGCTGAGCGGCGGCGGCGAGGACACCACCGCCCGCGAACTGCGGGACCTGCTCGGGGTGCCCGAGCCGCTGGTGCCGATCGCCACCGTCCCCATCGGCTGGCCGCACCGGCGAGCCGAATCGCGCTACCGCCACCCGCTCGACGAGCTCATCCACTGGGGACGCTGGGACCCGGAGCGCACGCCAGCGGACGACGCCGTGCAGGCCTACGTCAGCGGTGTCCGCCGCCAGGCCATGTATCGCGGCAGCGAGACGCTCGAGGACTGAGTTCGGGCGCCGAGGCGCGCTAGAGCATGAAGCGGCTGACCGTCGAACTGGCCAGCCACATCTCGATATCGCGGATGGCCTGGGTCATGGCCTGGCCGATGAGGTCCAGCTTGCGCACCTGCTCGATGCGCGGCGCCGCCTGCTCCAGCTCGGCCTTCGAGAGCAGCTCTCCGAAGATGCCGCAGGCATCGGTCAGCGCGATGATCACGACGTCGCGCGGGCTGGGAATCTCATCGCTGAACAGGACGCCCATGATCCGCAGCTTCACCTCGCGCTCGGCCTTGCCGTCGATCATCGGGTAGCGACGGGAGCGGAACACCCACAGGTGACGATCGTCCTTGCGCTCGAGAATTCCGTTGTCCACGAGACGGGCGAACGCCTCCTCGCGGATGCCCTCAGCGCGCGACGCCACGAATTCCACCCAGTAGCGCGAATCGCTTTCTTCCTGCTGCGCGGCAATCTGCGCGAGCGTGGGATCGAGCAGACCGTCGCCAATCGGCGTGGAATCGACCAGCATGAGCTTCTCGAGATCGGTGTCGATCCGGTTCTCCATAGCGAGATCCATGAGCACCGAGCCAGCAATGACGCGATCGAGCGTGCGCTCGGGCACATGGATCAGCTTGCCGTCTTCGTCTCGCAGCAGCAGGAGGAGGATTTCTTCGGCGAATCTCAGCATGGTTCCGGCTCAACTCCTGTCGTGACGGCTTGGCGGTGCCGCATCCGGCGGCCGCGGCCCGAAGCGTAGTTGCCAGCGGCGCGATTTAGTTTCGCTCCTATGGGCTCTCGCCTGGTGCTCCGGCACTACTCGACGGTCACTTCGACGAAATCAGCGTCGGCGAGGCCGAGGTCGTACTCCGGTCCGACCGGGTGCTCGATGGCCAGCCGGTAAGACCTCGCTGCGAAGTAGCGCTCGCATTCGTCGGCAGGTGTCGGGGCCAAGCAGGGCACCATGTCGGCGCCCGAGACCACCGAGCCGTCTGCGGCCACGAAGGTGATGTGCAGCGGAAGCGGCGTGTCGCGCATCCAGAACGCGCCGCCGGTGTCGTCGGGGAACACGAACACCATCGCGGCATAGCCGCCCAGCGCTGCGAAGTCGGCAACTCCCATGAGACCGCGCCGGCGGGCAGCCGGGGTATCGGCGATGATGACCGGCCACACGTGGGTGCCCGTCGGTCCGCTGACACCCAGCAGGCCCTCGCGAAAGCCCTCGATGGGCACCGCTGTCGCCAGCACGGCCAGCGCCGCCGCTTCGGGTGCGTCGCTCGTGCTGGCGGTGACAGCCGGGCTCGTATGGAGCGTTGCGCTTTCGCTCGTCGGCAGCGCGGCCGTCGCCGGGGTCGAGCTGCGGGACACCGAAGCGCGGTTCGTACCGGAGATTGCGGCGGCCAAGTCGTCGTCTGGACCGACGGTCACGACGGCGGGTGCTGTTGTCGCAGCAGCGGCATCGGCCGGCGGGACGAGTCCTCCGCTCCTCGTCGATTCGGTCACCGTGCAGCCGGCTGCCACCGCCACGGCGGCGCAGCCTGCTGCCAGCCAGCGAACCGCACTCATCCCAAGAGTGTGCCGAGGTGCGCGCGGCGCGCGGTGGGAGAGCCCGCCGATCATGATGAGATAGGGACTGTGAACAGCACGGCGGCAGCGCTGAGCCTGACTGAGGCGCCGATCCGATCGGTCGACGACGAGGGAGCGGTGCCGTACGCGGACTTCGCAATCGGGGCGTTCGCTGACCTGGTTGCGATGAGCCGGGAACTGAGCCGCACGGGCGACTGGGTGGTGCGGACACCGTTCGGGCTGTTCGTCCACGGCTACGACCAGGCACGGACGATCCTGCGTGAGCCCGCCTGGATCTCGATGCTGGCCGGAGTCGCCATGCTCGACAGGACCGACCGGCACGACAACGGGCGTGCGCCGGTGAACTTCGACGCCTTCATGGCGCGAGCTCGCCGCGACGGCTCGCCCACTGCGAATGGCGACGCCATGCGGGCCCGGCCCAACGTGCTGGCGCTGGAAGGCGCCGATCATCGACGGCTTCGCAGATTGTTCGGCCGCGCCTTCACGCCCGCGGCAGCCGATCGGCTGCGGCCCTTCATGGCGGCGCACGCGGCGCGGTTGATCGACCCGTTGGTGTCTGCGGGCGGCGGCGAGATCGTCTCAGCGCTCTGCGATCCCTACCCGGTGCCGGTCATCTGCCGCCTGCTGGGGGTGACCGACGACGACTGGGCGCAATTCGGTCGTTGGGCGGAGACCATCTTCGGGCTCTTCGATGGCGACGCGGAGGCCGTTCTGGAACGGCTGGGCGACATCGCCGTCGCGCAAGCCGAGCTCGGTGCGTACGTGGTGGACCTCATCGAGCAACGGCGCCGCGAACCCGCCGACGACCTGCTGACCGAACTGATCGGTGTCTCCGACGAAGGCGACATGCTGAGCGCGGATGAGCTCATCGGCATGGTCGAGGCGCTGCTGATCGCCGGCACCGACACGACGCGGAATCAGCTCGGCGCCACGCTTGCGGTGCTCGCGGATCGGCCCGACCAGTACGCCGCCCTGCGGGCGGATCCCGGCCGGATTCCGGCCTGCGTGGAGGAGTCGCTGCGCTACATCGGCGCTGTCCGTACCGCGATGCGCATCGCGACCGACGACATCGTGGTGGACGATCTGCTGTTCCCCGCCGGCACGGTGGTCATGATCGGCTTGCACGCCGCGAGCCTGTCGGGCGGCTGCCCGGCGCATGATGTGACGGCGTCGGGTGCGCGATCGGAAATTGCACCTGTCGAGACAGATCCCTACGAGTTCGATCCGTCGATCCCCCGTGAACACCCGCACCTGGCGTTCGGCAGCGGCGCTCACCACTGCCTCGGCGCGTTCCTGGCGCGTGCGGAGCTGCAGGAAGCGCTTCGCGCCTTCGTCGAGCGGGTAGAGCGCTTCGAGGTGAGCGAGCCGGTGGTGTGGAAGCCGCTGTCGATGGGCATCTGGGGGCCCGAACGCATGCAGCTTCGCCTGAACGCCCCCCCATCGGAGACACACATCGACGCCGGCACGCTGCCGGCGGTGGACAGTCAGGTCCGCGGGGGTGTTTCTGCCGATCGCGACAGCTTTCTGGCTTCGGTGGCGCCGCTGCGCCAAGCGATCCACGCCAGCGTGCCCGAGCTGATCGACCGCCCGCGGTTTCCCCCGCTGCGGCGCCTCGTGGTCACCGCGGCCCGCATCGGTTGGGCCACCTATGCGGGTCGCCTGCTGGACCGTCGCCTCGACGCCGACCAGCGGCGGGAGCGCATCTACCGGCGACTGCGCATCGCGGCAACGAAGCTCGGTCCGGCGTACATCAAGCTCGCGCAGCTGATCGCGGCAGGCGAGGGCGTCTTCCCCGACGCGCTGGTCGCCGAGTGCCGGAAGTGCCGCGACCGGGTGCCGGCCGACCGGTGGCCGGCGATACGCAAGCTGGTCGAGGGTGAGCTGGGCCCGCTCGATGACCGGTTCTCACGCTTCGAGTCCGAGCCCACCGCGGCTGCCTCGATCGCGCAGGTGCACGAGGCATGGCTCACCGACGGCACACGGGTGATGGTCAAGGTTCAGCGGCCGCGCATCCGGCGACGCGTCGAGCGGGACCTGGCGGTGCTGGCATGGATCGCTCCCAAGCTCGTCGGCCGCATCCCGATCAGCGCGCTGGCCAACCCGCCGGCGCTCGTGGAGCTCTTCGCGGAGACCATCACCGAAGAGCTCGACTTCCGGGTGGAGGTCGCCAACCTGTTCGAGGTGGACCATGCGTTGCGAGCGACCACGTCAGGTCGCTGGGAGCTGCCCTCGGTGATGCTCGACGGCGTCACCGAGCGGGTGATCGTCATGAGCCCCGTGAGCGGGCGGCCGCTCAGCGAGCTGCGCCCTGACGATCTCTCCGACGGCGATGCGGCTGCGATCTTCCGCCAGATGAACGACGCCCTGCTGCACGGAGCATGCATGTCGGGCGTCTTCCATGGCGATTTCCACGCCGGCAACGTCTTCGTCGACACCGATGCGATGTCGCCCGGCGAACCGCCGGTCATCGGGCTGGTCGACTTCGGCATCACCGGTCGACTCGAGGGTTCCAAGCGGGTGGCATTCCTTCGCTACGTCGTGGGGCTGCTCACCGGCGACCTGCAGTCCCAGGTCGCCGGGATGATCGACCTGGGGGCGTTCGGTCCCGGCAGCAGCCCTGAGCGGGTGATCACCGACCTTCGCCTGGACCGGCCCGCATTCGACCCGCTGGAGTTGACCGAGGACGAGTTCACCGCCGAGTTCAGGGCCCTGATCTCGGGATTGCTGGCGAACGGCGCCCGCATCCCCAAAGAGCTGATGCTGTTCATCAAGAACTTCGCCTACCTGTGCTCGGTGACCGGCGAGCTGGAGCCCGACATGGAAGTGCTGGCGCAGTTCGAGCGGATCGCGTCGTCGTTCTTCGCCCGCAACGGTGTGCGCATGGCCACCGAGATCGGCTTCTCGCCGGCGCCAGAGGACGTCGACAAGACGATCATCCGCCAGGCCATGGGCATCTCGCCCCGCCACGAGCGGGTCACGTGGCGGCTCATCCGCGGGCGTCGCGAGAACCTGACGACCCGGGTGGGCAAGAAAGGCTGAACTACGGCTTCAGCCGACCTGAGTCCCGCAGTTGGGGCATGATCTTGCTCGCCCAACGGCACAGGCTGACTGGCACCACGGGGAGGGGCGATGACATCGAGCGATAGGGACACAGCGCCGCATGGAGCGGCGTCATCGGACACAGCAGGACGCATGGCGGGCAAGGTGGCGGTGATCACCGGCGGGGCGTCGGGGATCGGGCGGGCGTGCGGGCTTCGCTTTGCCGACGAGGGTGCATCGATCGTCGTGGCCGACCTGAACCCCGACCGTGCGGCGAGCGTCGTCGAGGAGATCAACGCGCTGGGCAGAGATGCCATCGCCGTGCGCGTGGACACCTCGCAGCAGTCCCAGAACGACGCTATGGCCGATGCGGCGGTCGATGCGTTCGGGCGCATCGACGCGTGCGTGGCCGCAGCCGGCATCTCGCATGCCGGCTACGTCAGCCGCGAGATCGAAGAGCAGCAGGGCCAGGACCGCTTCGACCGCGGCGACATGTTCTTCATCGACAAGTCGCTCGAATCGTGGCAGCGGGTGATCGACGTCAACCTCACCGGCGTCATGCTCACCAACCAGGCAGTGGCTCGCAAGATGCGCGACAACGGCGGCGGCGCCATCGTCAACATCTCCTCGGTTGCGGGCACCAACGTGCTCAAAGGCAGCTCGGATTACTGCGTGTCCAAGGCCGGCGTGTGGATGCTGACGCGCTGCGCAGCGCTGGAGCTGAGCCGCTATGGCATCAGGGTGAATGCCGTCGGGCCCGGCTACATCCAGACGTCGATGAGCGGCGCGGTGCTGGGCAACGAGCGGTGGGTGCAGGCACGCGAGCGGGAGACCCCGCTCGGACGGCTCGGCGTGCCTGACGACATCGCCAACGCCTGCCTGTACCTGTGCAGCGACGACGCCAGCTTCGTGACCGGCGAGATCATCTTCCCCGACGGCGGCGTCATGGCCGCGGGCCGCTAGACGAGGCAGGGCAGAACCATGGGTCGAATGGACGGCAAGGTGGCGGTCATCACCGGCGGCGCTTCAGGCATCGGTCGGGCGTGTGCACTGCGCTTCTCCGAGGAGGGCGCATCGGTGGTTGTCGCCGATCTGGATCCCGACCGGGCCGAAGCGGTCGCTGCCGAGCTCGCTCATCGTGGCCGCCAGGCGGCCTGGACACAGGTGAACACCGCCGATCCCCAGCAGAACGAGGCGATGGCTGACGCTGCGGTGGCTGCCTTCGGACGGCTCGATGCCTGCGTGGCTGCTGCAGGCATCTCGCATGCGGGCTATGTCAGCCGCGAGATCCCCGAGCAAGCCGGCCAGGACTTCTACCTGCGCGGCGACCGGTGGCTGATCGAGAAGTCAGTGGAGTCCTGGCAGCGCGTCATCGACGTGAACCTGACCGGGGTCATGCTCACCAACCAGTCGGTGGCCCGCCGCATGCGCGACAGCGGGGGCGGCGCCATCGTCAACATCGCCTCGGTGGCCGGACTCATGGCCCTGCCGGGCGGATCGGACTACTGCGTTTCCAAGGCGGGCGTGTGGATGCTCACACGATGCGCCGCGCTGGAGCTCAACCGGTACGGCATCCGGGTCAATGCCGTCGCGCCGGGCTATACCCGCACCTCCATGACGGCATCCATGACCGACAGCGACGAGTGGGTGCGCGAGCGTGAGCGCGAGACCCCGCTGGGGCGGCTCGGCGAACCCGGGGACATCGCCAATGCCTGCCTGTACCTGTGCAGCGACGAGGCCAGCTTCGTGACCGGCGAGATCATCTGCGCCGACGGCGGACTCGCGGCTGATACCCGCTGAGGAGCCCGAGCGGTGCGTCACACCCAGTGCAGCAGGACGCCAACGCGATGAGCGTTCGCGTTGCCGTCGAACCGGACTGCTGGCGGCGCCCGGTGCTGGCCGAGGCGGTCGAGCGCGGCGGCGGCACCCTCAGCACACCCGACAGCGCGTCGGCACTCGTGTGGGCCGAGCCCACCCAGGCGAACTTGATCGGCGAGGTGGTGGATGCCAATCCCGGCATCGAATGGGTGCAGCTCCCCTACGCCGGCATCGAGCCCGTCGTCGACGTCGTGACCGCGCGGCCCGCGATCGAGTGGTACTGCGGCAAGGGCGTGTATGCCGAGCCCGTCGCCGAGCACGCGTTGATGCTTGCGCTGGCGGGCATGCGCGGCATGGCGACCTACGCCCGTGCTGGGCGGTGGGCGAAGCCGCAGGGCCGCAACCTGCTCGGCGCCTCGGTGACCGTGCTGGGCGGCGGCGGCATCACCGAGTCGCTGCTGCGCCTGCTCCGGCCGTTCGGATGCGACGTGACCGTGGTGCGCAACCGCCCGACATCCATGAGCGGAGCCGCACGCGTCGTCGGGCCAGATGAGCTGTCACAGGTGCTGCCGGACACCGACGTGCTGTTCCTCGCGCTCGCGCTGACGCCCGACACCGCGGGCATCATCGGATCGGCCGAGCTGGCGGCGCTGCCCGATCACGCTTGGATCGTGAATGTGGCACGCGGTGGGCACATCGTCACCGAGGATCTCGTCGCCGCCCTTCAGGACCGCCAGATCGGCGGCGCCGCACTGGATGTGACCGACCCCGAACCGCTCCCTGACGGCCACCCGCTGTGGAGCCTGCCCAACTGCCTCATCACACCCCACATCGGCAACACCCCCGAGATGGGTCTCGTGCTGCTGGCCGAGCGGGTCGCCGCGAATGTGGCACTGCGGGTTGCAGGCGAGCCATTGATCGGGCCCGTGTACCTCGACCTGGGCTACTGAGGCCGGTTCCTCAACGCCCGGCGAGGGCGAGTCGCCGCGTCCGGTGCTTCAGCGCAGCACCGCGCCATGGGTGCGCTCCACGGCATCGATGCAGCGCTGGCGGATCTCGGCGACCTGCTCGTCGGTGAGCGTGCGATCGTCAGCTTGGAGGCGCAGGCGGTAGGCCAGCGAGCGGGTGTCCGATGCCAGCTGGTCGCCCCTGTAGATGTCGAACAATGCGACTGATCGCAGTTCGCGGCCCCCGGCGGCTTGCAGCGTGTCCCGGACGTGCGATGCCTGAACGCTGTCGGAGACAGCGAACGCCAGGTCGGTGTCGCTCGAGGGGTAGGTGGACACCACCTGGTACGGCCGGTCGGCCGCGCCAGCCGCAGCGCTCAGCAGCGATTCCACGTCGAGCTGCAGCCAGCCGCAGCGCTCGTCGAGCCCATGACGCTCGCACACGACCGGGTCGACTTCGCCGACGACACCGATCGGCTGGTCGCCAAGCATCACCTCGGCAGCCCGAACGGGATGCATGCCGTCGAGGTCGGCGGAGTTCTTCAGCGAGGCGTCGAGCCCGAATGCATGGCAGATGAGGTCCCACATGCGAACTGCGTCGACGACTGCGCCCCCGGCCCAGATGGCACCGAGGTGCTCGGTCTCGGTAGGCAGCTCGTCGCTCGCGCTCCGCGCCGAGGGAGATCCGAACACGACGCCGATCTCGAACAGCGACACCGACTGATTGCGGTGCGAGGTGTTGTAGGCGGCGGCCGCGAGCAACCCTGGCAGCAGGGATGGTCGCAGCACCGACTCCTCGGTTGCGAGCGGGTTCAGCAATCGCACCGGCTCGACTCCATCGATGCCGGCGCGCCGCACCGCATCGGGCGCCAGGAACGGGTTCGGCATGGCTTCGGACAACCCGGCACCCACCAGCACCCGTCGCAGGTCGCGACGCAAGCGCTGCGTCGGTGTGAGACGGCCGGGCTCCGGCGAGCGGGGCACCGTGCGGCCGAGCCGCCCATACCCGTAGTGACGGGCCACTTCCTCGGCCACGTCGGTTTCGGTCGCCACATCGGGACGGAAACTCGGGATCATCACTTCGAGCGTGCCGTCTGCGTCATCTTCAAGCACGGCGCACCGCAAGCCGATGGGATCGAGCAGGCCACGCAGCTCATCGGCGCTGAATGGCCTCCCCAGCAGATGGCTCATGCGGGCTGGGCGCACGCGGACTCTGGCGGCCGTGGGCAGATCGCCCCGGCCGTCGAGCCGACCGCTGCACACCGACACACCGCCGGGGGTCACCCGGTCGAGCAGCTCGCAGAACCGGTCCAATGCGACCGGCACGAGCTCATGGTCGGTGCCGCGCTCGAAGCGAATCGAGGCTTCCGAACGCAGGCCCAGCCTTTGGGAGGTGCGGCTGATCGACAGGCGATCCCACCACGCGAGCTCGAGCAGCACGGCCGTGGTGCTGTCGCTGATCTCGGTGTTCTCGCCGCCCATCACCCCCGAGATGCCGATGGGCCGGTCATCGCGGTCGACGATCAGGCCGTCGCCGCGGAGCATCTCGCGTTCGGTGCCGTCAAGCGTCACGAGACGTTCTCCGCCCGCGGAGCGTCTCGTTCCCAGGTGACCGTCGGGCACGAGCGCCAGGTCGTAGGTGTGGTTCGGCGTGCCCAACTCGAGCATCACGTAGTTGGAGACGTCCACGACAGAGTTGATCGGACGCATCCCGCACAGCACGAGGCGCAGCTGCATCCACAGCGGCGACTGGCCGATCGACACGTCGCGGATGACGCGAACGCCGAACCGGCCGCAGAGATCGGGGTCGATGATCTCCACCGATGCGACCGTCGAGATGTCCTCGCCGGTCTCGCTGACGACCGGCGCGGGGACCCCGAAGGGCACGCCGAGCCGGGCCGCCAGGTCACGAGCCACACCGGCAACCGACATGGCATCGGGACGGTTCGGGTTGACCTCCAGGTCGTACAGCACGTCGCCGGCCAGGCCGAGCTGCGACATCAGCGGTACACCGAGCTCAAACTCGCGGGGCAGGATCATGATGCCCTCGGCGTCATCGCCCAGGCCCAGCTCGGCGGCCGAGCAGCACATGCCCTGGGAGAGCTGGCCGCGCAGCCGGCGCTCGCCGATCTCCAGTCCGCCGGGCATCGTGGTGCCCACGGTCGCGAGCGGCACCAGGTCGCCCTCGGCCATATTGAATGCGCCGCAGCACACCTGCAGCGCGCCGTCGGTTCCCTCCCCCGTCGTACCCGGCACATCCACGTCGACGAGCTGGATCCGGTCGGCCTCGGGGTGGGGCCGCAGGCCTGCGACACGGGCAACCACCACACCGTCGAGCGGCGGCAGGACACGCATCTCCTCGACGGCCATGCCCAAGTCGCTCAAGTGATCGGCCAGCTCGGCAGGATCGCCCTCGATGGGAGCGAACTCGCGCAGCCAGCTCAGCAGCACCTTCATCGGGGTTGCCCCCCTCGCCAATGCAGATCCGCGGGCATCAGAACTGGCTCAAGAATCGGATGTCGTTGGTGTACATGTCGCGCAGGTCGTCGATGCCGTGACGCATCAGGGCCAGCCGGTCGATGCCGAAGCCGAACGCGAACCCAGTCCATTCCTCGAAGTCGATGCCGCAGTTGGCGAGCACGTTGGGATGCACCATGCCGCATCCGCCCAGCTCGATCCAGCCGGTGCGCTGGCACGTCTGGCAGCCTGCGCCCCCGCAGATCACGCAGGTGATGTCGAACTCAGCGGACGGTTCGGTGAACGGGAAGTACGAGGGGCGCAGCCGCGACGAGATCGCCTTGCCGAAGTACGCCGAGGTGAACTCCTCCAGCGTCCCCGCAAGGTCGGCGAAGGAGATGCCCCGATCCACCACCAAGCCCTCGATCTGGTGGAACACGGGCATGTGGCTGGCATCGGCCGTGTCGCGCCGGAACACGCGGCCCGGACAGATCGTGTAGATCGGCGGCGGCTGGGATTCCATGACCCGGATCTGCACCGGGGAGGTGTGGGTGCGCAGCACCACGTTGGAGGCCTCGCCGCCCTCGCCGTCGCCCAGCTCGGTGCGCTCGCCCAGGTCCAGATAGAGCGTGTCCCACATGGAGCGGGCCGGGTGCGCAGCGGGCAGGTTGAGCGCCTCGAAGTTGTACCAGTCGGTCTCCGCCTGGGGTCCCTCTGAGACAGTGAAACCCATGCCGACGAACACGTCTTCGAGGCGTTCGGTGGTCTGGGTGACCAAGTGCAAGTGGCCCCGCGCCGGGCCCGGGGGCGTCTCGGTGAGATCCAGCCACTCCTGCTGGAGCTGGGTGCGGCGCGCTGCCGCTGCGAGCTCGTCGGCTGCATTGGCGTACGCCGCACGCAGCTCCTGCTGGGCCTCGTTGAGCGCCCGCCCGGCGGTGGCGCGCATTTCGACGGGCAGCGAGCCGAAGCCCTGCTTGATCCGGCCCAGCACCGACTTGCGCCCGAACAGGCCCGACTCGGTGTGCGCCAGCTCGTCCGTGGTGGACGCGGCGGCAATTGCAGCCAATCCCTGGCTTCGTGCAGCGTCGATATCGGCGAGCAGCGTGTCGAGGCCTGCGTCGGCGGCTGGGCCATTCACGGCAGGCAGGGTACGACGCCGCGGAGCCGAATGGTCAGTGATTTTGTGCCTGCACTCGCATCGCGTACATCAGCACGGCGGCGGCCACTGCGACGTTGAGCGAGTCGACGGGGTGCTGCATGGGAATCGCGACGGCGATGTCGGTGCTCGCGACGGCGTCGTCAGACGGCCCGTGGGCCTCGTTGCCCACCACGAGCGTCATGCGATCCGAATGCCGCAGGCCGTCCAGCGTCATCTCGCCGTCTGGCGCAGCGCGCACCCGGAGGTGACCGGCGTCGGCGAGAGCGTCCAGCACCTCCGAGGTGGAATGCCCGCGGCTGACCATCGGCCCGAAGGTCAGCCCTGCAGCACCGCGCAGTGCCTTGGGGCTCCACAGGTCGGTCGTGCCTTCGGTCGCGATCACGGCTCCGAAGCCTGCAGCGACGGCGCTGCGAACCACGGCACCCGCGTTGCCCGGGTCGCGCACCGCTTCGAGCACCACGACTCGCTCCGCGCCCACCGCTTCGCCGAGCGGCGCGTCGGCGAAGCGGGCGATGGCCAGCACGCCCTGGGGATTCATCGCGTCGGCCAGGGGGTCGAGCTTCTCAGCAGGGACTGGGTGAATTGCGCCGATCCGCTCGGAGTAGCCGGGGCCGAGCCGGGCTGCATCGGGATGGGCTTCGGGCGTGCTCGCAGGCGCGTAGCGATCGACCAGCTCAGGTCGCGCAAACACCGCGTCGAGGGTGGCACCGCTGGCGAGTGCCCCGTCGACTGCCCTGGGACCCTCGACGACTGCCATGCCGGCCACGTCGCGCTGGCGCCGGTCGCGCACCAGTCGTGACAGCCGCGCCAGCGCGGCCTTCGAGGGTGCGGTCGGCTCGGGAGTGCTCAGGCTGCTGTGTCGGCCGCGCCGCCGTCACCGGCGGTCGAGTCGGCCGCGCCGCCGAGGGCAGCCTCAGCGCGCTCGGCGATCGCCGCGAATGCTGCAGGATCGCTCACGGCGAGGTCGGCCAGATTCTTGCGGTCGACGGTGATCCCGGCTGCGCCCAGTCCGTGCATGAGCCGGCTGTAGGTGGTGCCGTTCTGGCGTGCCGCAGCGTTGATGCGCTGAATCCACAAGCGCCGGAACTCGCCCTTGCGCGCCCTGCGGTCGCGGAACGCGTACTGGCCGCTGTGCATGAGCTGCTCGTTGGCAGCCCGGAACGACCTGCTCTTGTTGCCGTAGTAGCCCTTCGCCTGCGCCAGGGTCGCCTTGCGTCGGGTACGGCTGGCCACTGATCGCTTGACTCGTGCCATGTTGATCCTCCGATGTTGCTTGGATCGGACCTGGGGGCAGGCCTCAGCGGCCCAGCATCCGGTTGATGCGCTTGGCGTCGGCTGCTGACACGCCGCCTTCAATCGCCAGCTGCCGCTTGCGCTTGGACGACTTCTTTTCGAGATTGTGGTTGCGGTTGCGCTTGCGCCGGACGAGCTTGCCGGAGCCCGTGGTCTTGAAGCGCTTCTTGGCGCCGCTGTGTGTCTTCATTTTGGGCATGGTGTGCTGCTTTGCTGCTTTGCTGCTGTGAGGCTGAGTTGGCCCTGCTGAGCGCGGGCCCGGCGAGCGGAGGGCAGAGCACCCGCCGGTCGGCTGATCGTCTGGCCGGGAGTCAGTCGGCCGGCGGATCGGCTGCTTTGCGACGCTGACGTGAGGCGCGATCTGGACTCAGCAACATGGTCATGTTGCGCCCGTCCAGCCTGGGGAACTGGTCGACCTTCCCGACGTCGGCGACTGCCTCGGCGACTCGCTCGAGAATCTGGCCGCCCAGCTCGGGATGGAATACCTCACGCCCCCGGAACATCACGGTGACCTTGACCTTGTGGCCGTCCTCGAGAAACTTGCAGACCTTGGATGTCTTGGTGCCGAAGTCGCCGGTCCCGATCTTGGGCCGGTACTTCATCTCCTTGAGCCCGGTGTGCGTCGATTTGCGCCGCGATTCCTTCGCCCGCTGGGCCGCCTCGTACTTGTACTTGCCGTAGTCCATGATCCGGCAGACAGGCGGGGCGGCGTTGGGAGCCACCTCGACGAGGTCGAGATCCATATTGCGCGCGATTTGCAGGGCCTCTGGCAACGACTTGATGCCGATCTGCTCGCCGTCGGGTGAAACCAAGCGGACCTCGCGGACCCTGATGTCCTCGTTGATCCGGGCGTCACCGTCGCTGGCGCGTGCTATGGCCGTACTCGCTTGTCCAAAGGACGCTCCTCGTCCACGCGGCGTCCTCTTGCGAGCCCGGTACCGAGACTCGCCCGAGGGCGGTTCGGTGGGGGCATGACCCCGCTTGTTCCAGTTGTGAGGGCCGTAGGGTAACAGCGCAGGCCAAATGCAGCACTGCGAGACAGCCAGAGGGGTCGTGGATGAGCACGTTGTGGACACCGGGGGGTGAGCACCGGGTGCCTCGCGAGAGCGCTGACGAGCCCCAGGGGCAGCCCGGCACAGCCGACGGAGGAGAGGGCGGCGCATTCGGCGGCGAACTCGATATCGATCCCGAGACCGGGCTCCCGATCGATCCGCGCACCGGCGAGCCGTTCGATCCCGAAGAGCTGGCCGCGATGCAGGAGCAGCTGCGCGAGGCCCAGGAACAGCTCGTCTCGGTGCCCGCGGCCGAGATCGTGCAGAACCACATGATGGGGCTGTTCGAGCTGGCGGCATTGCATCTGCGGCGTGACCCTCCCGATCTCGACGAGGCTCGGCTCCCGATCGACGCGCTGGGCCTGCTGGTGGACAACCTTGGCGATCAGCTGCCCGCCGGCGAAACGCTGCGCGGTGCGCTGCAGCAGATTCGTCTCGCCTACGTCGAGATCCACAAGCGCCAGACAGCAGCCGAATAGACGCCGCGCCCGAGCTGATTGGACAGCCCGAGCTGCCGACGAGAAAACCACCACGTCGCCACGAGAAGCCGCGGGTACCGTTACCGCCCGTGCTCAAGCTCGTGCTCCCCAAGGGCTCGCTGGAGGCAGCGACCCTGCAGCTATTTGAAGATGCTGACTTGCCTGTACGCCGGAGTTCGGCCGTGGACTACCGCGCATCGATCGACGATCCGCGCATAGACGAGGTGCGCATCCTGCGTCCCCAGGAGATCCCGTCCTATGTCGCCGATGGCCTGTTTGACCTGGGCGTCGCCGGCCGGGATTGGATCGAGGAAACCAGCAGCGACGTCGTCTCGCTGGGAGAACTGCGCTACTCCAAGGCCACCTCGCGGCCCGTGAGGATTGTTCTGGCGGTGCCCGAGGACAGCGACTACCAGTCGCTTGGTGATCTGCCCGACGGCGTCCGTGTCTCAAGCGAGCTGCCGGAGCTCACCAAGCGGTACTTCGCCGAGCACGGAGTGAGCGCGGACATCCGCCTGAGCTACGGGGCGACCGAGGCCAAGACACCGGACATCGTCGACGCCGTCGTGGATGGCACCGAGACCGGCCGGGCCCTGCACGCTGCGGGCCTGCGGATCATCGACGAGATCCTCACGAGTTACACCGAGATCTTCACCAACCAGGCTGCCTACGACGACCCGGACAAGCGGCGAGCGATGACACAGATCAAGACGCTGCTCGACGGCGTGCTCGATGCACGGGGCAAGGTGCTGGTCAAGCTGAATGTCGGCCGTGAGCACCTCGACGCCGTGGTGGATGTGCTGCCCTCGATGAAGGCGCCGACCGTGAACGAGCTGTGGGGCGGCGAGGCCTACGCCGTCGAGACAGTGGCCCCGAAGCAGACGATCAACGTGCTCATCCCCGAGCTGATCGAACGCGGCGCAACCGACATCGTCGAGATGCCGATCTCCAAGATCGTCCCCTGAGCGCACCACGCCACAGGCATCTCGACGACACCGTCTCCAGCGATGTGCCCGGGCGTGTCGTGCCCATGACGGTCACCGCTGGTGGCCCGCAAGGAGATCCTGATCGTCGCCGGTCCAAACGGCGCGGACAAGACCACATTCGCACACACGTACCTCGAGCTATCAGCGCGCCGCATGCCATTCGTGAATGCCGACGGCATCGCCCCAGACCTGCCGTCGGGAACAGCACTCCACGCTGACTATCGAGCAGGTCGCCTGATGCTGGCCGGGCTCGACCGGCTCGCCGCGGAAGGCCGGAGTTTTGCGTTCGAGACCACGTTGTCGGGCCGCGGTTATCTTCGCAGGATCAGGCAATGGCGCGTCCACGGCTACCACGTCACACTGCTGTTCCGCTCGCTTCCGTCCGCCGACGACGCAGTCGAACGAGTGAGCCTGCGAGCGTCCCAAGGCGGCCATGATGTACCCGACGACGTGGTGCGGCAGCGATTCGAGAAAGGACTGCGGAACTTCCGCGAGCTGTACCGCGAAGCAGTTGACGAGTGGATGCTCTTCGACGGCCTACACTTCAGCCCAGTGACCATCGCCAGGGGCACAGACCTTGCGACACATGTCATCAGCACCGCTCCGCAGCACTGAATCGACCCGAAATGGCCAGCAGTCCGGCCCGAACGGCGCGAGCGACGGTGAGGACTTTGTGGAACTCGTCACCCGGGCGATGCAGCTTGCGGCCAAGCGAGCCCATCTGGTGGCGCACCAGACCGGCACCGGCGTGCTGTACCGGCGTGAGGACGGAGCAGTAGGCGTCTTCAAGCCCGATCCGGCCATGTACGAGGACCTGATTCCGCCGCCATTCGAAGACGAGCACATCCTGCGCGTCGAACCCGCCTTATGGGCCCGTACGCGGATCATCGACGAGAACTTCACCAGCTGATCCCCGAGCTGATCGAACGCGGCGCGACGGACATCGTCGAGATGCCGATCTGCAGAATCGTCCCCTGAGCCCACCAAGCCACAGGTATCTCGACGACATCAACCCGGGCGAGATACCGATCTCGGTGATCGTCCCTTAGTCGGCGAGGGCGGTGGGTGCTTCGAGATCGGCGTCGGCTGCGGCTGCGCCGTCGGCCTCGTCCTCCATGAGGTGGCCCAGGCGCATCTTCTTGGTGCGCAGGTAGGCCCGGTTGAAGGGATTCGCATTCGACGACGTCGGCACTCGCTCGACCACTTCGAGCCCGTAGCCGGACAGACCGCCGATCTTGTTGGGGTTGTTGGTCATCAGCCGCATCCGCTGCACGCCGAGTTCGGCCAAGATCTGCGCCCCGATGCCGTATTCCCGGCTGTCGACCGGCAAGCCCAGCTCCAGGTTGGCGTCGACTGTGTCACGCCCGCGGTCCTGCAGCGAGTACGCAGCGATCTTGTGGCCGATGCCGATGCCGCGGCCTTCGTGGCCCCGCAGGTACACGAGCACGCCGGCACCTGCTTCGGCGATGGCCTCGAGGGCACCGTGCAACTGCGAGCCGCAGTCGCAGCGCATTGACGCCAATATGTCGCCGGTCAGGCATTCGCTGTGGACTCGCACCAGCACGGGCTCTGCGCCCATCACAGATCCGTACGTCAGCGCCAGGTGCTCGGTGTCGTCGAAGTCGCGGAAGACGTGTCCGGTGAACTCGCCGTAGATGGTGGGGATGCGGGCTTGGGAGATCGGATCGACCAGGCGTTCGTTGACCCGCCGGTAACGGATGAGGTCGGCAATGGAGATGAGCAGCAGGTCGTGCTGCTCGCAGAATTCGATGAGATCGGGCACCCGGGCCATGGTGCCGTCGTCGTTGACCACCTCGCAGAGCACGCCCGCCGGATGGCAGCCGGCCAACCGGGCCAGATCCACCGCCGCCTCGGTGTGGCCGGCCCGCTTGAGCACACCGCCGGGCCGGTAGCGCAACGGCAGCACGTGGCCGGGGCGGTTGAAGTCGTTCGCGCTCGACTTCGGGTCGGCCAGCAGATTGAGTGTGAGTGAGCGGTCCGCCGCCGAGATCCCGGTCGAGGTGCCCTCGGCGGCATCGACCGTGACGGTGTAGGCGGTGCGCATCGACTCGGTGTTGACCGTCACCATGAGCGGCAGCGCCAGCTCGTCGAGGCGCTCCCCCATCAGGGGGGCGCAGATCACACCCGACGTGTAGCGCACGAAGAACGCCATGGACTCAGGTGTGGCGTGCTCGGCTGCCATGATGAGGTCACCCTCGTTCTCGCGGTCCTCGTCGTCGACGACCACCACGATCTCTCCGCGCCCGATGGCGTCGATCGCTTCGGGAATGGCGGCGAACGGCGAGGCAGCTGGCACGTCGTCTGTCGCGGGGCGGTCAGTCATGGCGGACTCGCACATCGCCGGTCACTGCACCATTCTGCCCCAGCAGACGCTCGACGTAACGGGCGAGGACATCGACCTCGAGGTTGACGAGGTCACCCGGCTGTGCGGTGCCCATGGTGGTCATGGCCATGGTGTGCGGGATGAGCGCCACCGAGAACTCGCAGCCGCCCTCGTCGTCGTCGGTGATGTCGAAGCAGGTCAGGCTGATGCCGTTCAGCGTCACGGAGCCCTTCTCCACCAGGTAGCGGCGCAGACCGCCCTCGGGGGGCACGGCGACGCGCAGGTCAGGGGCAGGATGGGTGATGGTCGCCACCCCGTCGACGTGACCCTGCACGAGGTGCCCGCCGAGCCGGTCGGCGTAGCGCATGCAGCGTTCGAGATTCACCGGATCGCCATCGGCCAGCGAACCCAGGGCCGTTCGCTTCTCGGTCTCGGCGCTGACGTCGGCCTCCCACCAACCGTCGCCCATCTCGACCACGGTCAGGCAGCAGCCGTTCACCGAGATGGAGTCGTCGACGGCGGCGTCGGACAGCACCAGGGCGGCGTTGAACCGGTAGCGCTCGCCGTTGCGGCCAGCGAAGCTGCCGAGTTCTTCGACGAGACCTGTGAACATCGCCCTTCCTTCCAGGAGAAACGAGCTGCCCTGTCTGCCCGGTCTGTACGTCACCGGCCGGTATCGAACGGTACCGGCGGGAGCCTGCTGGTGCGCCCGCCGGGGCTCGCCGAGCCAGGAGGCCGAGCCGCATGGCGCAGCTGCAGCCGCCGGCGAGATCGCGCTCGAATCTCCCCGCGCGTCAGGAACTGTCCGGCGCAGCCGGGAACAGGGTGACGCGCAGATCGGGGCCGGCCGGGCGGACATCGGCGATCTCGCCGCGCCAGAACTCGGCAATCGTCGAAGCTCCAGCACCCGCCAGCATCGGCAGCCCGTCGTCGCCGCCCGCCAGCGCCGGCGCCAAGTAGACGACGTATTCGTCGACGAAGCCCGCTCGGTGCAGTTCTCCCGCGACATTGGCGCCGCCCTCCACCAGCAGCTCGACGACGCCGTCGTCGGTCAGGCGGGGCACCACCGACCGCAGCGATCCGCTGACCTCCATGCACGGCTGCACCTTGGCTTCCGCCGGCGCCATGCCGAGCACGAAGCGGCGCGGATCGAGCCGGTCTGCAGCCGCGCGGGTCAGCGGCAGATCGTCCGGCTCGTCGCCTGCCTCACGCATGTCCAGCAGGGGGCGACGCGGATCGGAGGGCGGAAGCTCACGAACGGTGAGCGACGGGTCATCGGCGCGCACGGTGCCGGCGCCCACCAGCACAGCGTCGCAGCGTGCACGCAGCCCATGAGCGTCGGCGCGCGCCTGCGGCGAGGTGATCCATTGCGACGTGCCGTCGGGCGCTGCGGTGCGGCCGTCGAAGGTGGCGGCAAGCTTCAGCACCACCCACGGACGACCTGTCTGGCGCTGGTGCAGGTAGGGGCGCAGCGAGAGCACGACAGCGTCGGCGGCAGCCCCCACGTCGACCTCGATGCCCGCGGCCCGAAGTGCGTCAACTCCGCTGCCAGCCACATGGGGATCGGGGTCGGTCACGCCGACTGCAACCCGGCTGATGTCTGCGGCGATGATCGCATCGATGCACGGCGCCGTGCGGCCGGTGTGCGAACAAGGCTCCAGCGTGGTGTAGAGCGTCGCGCCGGCCGGATCGGCACCGGCGCTGCGAGCGGCGTCGAGCGCCACGATCTCGGCGTGGCGTCCTGGCGGCGGCTCGGTGGCGCCCTCGTAGATCTCGTCTGCGACAGTGACCAGCACCGCGCCCACCCACGGATTCGGCGCAGTGGTGCCCCGCACGCGCTCCCCCAGTTGCACGGCACGGTGCATGTGGGCGATGTCGGCAGCGGAATCCGACGGCGCGCCGGTCGGAGCCGGATGCTCGGCGGGCATCAGTGCAGCCGTTCGCCCGCCAGCAGGGCCAGCGCGTGGGGCAGCACGTCGGCCACGGCCTCGAAGCACTCCACGCATCCCTTGGTTGAGCCCGGCGTGTTCAGCACGATCGTGCAGCCGATGATGCCTGCGACGCCTCGGGACAGCCGGCCCAGTGGGTTCACCAGCCGCATGGCCTCTGCCAGGCCGGGTGCCTCGCGCTCGATCACGGCGCGGGTGCCCTCGGGTGTGAGATCACGCACCGTGAAGCCGGTGCCGCCGGTCGAGACGATCAGGCCCGCGAATCCGGCTGACATCTCTGCCAGCGCCTCGGACACAGTGTCGATGCCGTCGGCGACAACGCGGCGTTCGGCGACCTCGTATCCGGCGGCGGCGAGTGCTGCTGCCAGCGCTTCGCCGCTGCGGTCCTCGCGGGTGCCGGCGATCACGCCGTCGGAGACCGTCAGCACCTTCGCCGCGAGCGGATGTTCGTCCCCTGGGGTGTGAGGCTGATGGTGCTGATGCCGGTGCGCCCCGTGATCGGTGGCCATCGCGGCAGGCTACCGACGGCCATTTGAGCGTGACGCCGACGACGGGGCGCAGCCAGCCTCCCGGTCCGGCGACACCCATCGGCTTCCTCACTAGCCTGCGCCTATGGCCTACGCGAGCGACCGGACCTATCTCGACGCCGACAGCCACCTCATGGAGCTGCCGGACTTCCTGCAGTCACATGCTGAGGGAGACATGGCGGACCGCCTCCCGCAGATCGACTTCGCCAGCGCCGGAGAATCGGTGAACAACTTCGAGGCCGCGGGCGGCAACGGTTCTCACTCGCCTGAGACCGTGGCCGACCTCGTGGCCCTGGGCGACGATCTGATCCGGGGGCCGAAGGGCTACCAGGCGCTGGGGGCGTTCAACGCCGCCGAGCGCACGACTGCGCTCGACCTGCTGGGCTTCGACCGGCAGTTCGTCTTCGCCACCTTCAGCGCCGGCGTGGTGTTCGACCCCAAGCTCGACCTCGATGTGCGCTACGGGGCCGCCCGTGCGCACAACCGGGGCATGGCCGAGTTCTGCGCCGACGACGACCGCATGATCGGCGTGGCGTTGCTGCCGCTCGACGATCCGCAGATGGCGATCGACGAGATGTCGTTTGCGCTCGAAGCCGGGCTCGGTGCCATGTGGGTGCCTCACCGGCCAGCCGGCGGGCGCTCGCCGGGTCACAACGACCTCGACCCGGTCTGGGCGCAGATGGCCGAGGCCGGCGTTCCGTTCCTGCTGCATGTAGGCGGGAACCCGCTGCAGATCGCGCCCGAATGGATGAACACCGGCCGCCCGACCCCCACCGACTGGCTGGGCGGCGGCGAGAACGTGCGCGGCAAGGACATGGTCGCGCTGCACCATGCGGCCGAGACGTTCGTGGGCGTGATGGTGCTCGACGGCGTGCTGAGCCGGCACCCGAACCTGCGCGGCGGTGTCATCGAGCTCGGTGCAGCCTGGGTCCCCCAGATGCTGCGGCGGCTGGACGTGACCGTGGAGACCTGGAAGCGCTCCGAGCCCGAGCTGGCCGCCTTCAGCGAACGGCCGTCGGAGCAGATCACCCGGCAGATGGCCTTCACGCCCTACCCCATCGAAGATGTCGGCGCCATGATCCGCGAATCGAACGAGCACCTGTACATGTTCTCGAGCGACTATCCCCACATCGAGGGGGGCCGGAACCCGCTGGGCCGCTTCAATGCATCGCTGGAAGGCTTCGCGGGCGGCGTGCTCGACCGGTTCTTCGCCGACAACATGGCCGAGCTGATCGGCGAACGATCTTGACCATTCCCAACGAGAGCAGCGAGGCCATCCGATGAGCGAAGTCCGCGAAGTCATGTTCGACCTCGACACCTTCCGTGTCGTGCTGCACGTGCTGGCGGTGACGGTGTGGATCGGCGGTCAGATCGTGGTCGGGGCTGTGGTGCCTGTGGTGGGGCGGGCGTTCCCGGGCTCCGGAAAGGTGGCTGCCAAGGCCTTCTCCCGGGTGGCGTGGCCTGCGTTCGGCATTGCGGTCGTGACCGGGCTGTGGGGCATGCTGGCCATCCCCAGCGAGGAGACGAGCACCGGCTGGTCGATGCTGCTCGGCATCAAGATGCTGCTCGTGCTCATCTCCGGCATCGGCGCGCTGGTGCATCAGAACGCCGGCGACAACGCGGCCAAGCGGGGCGCCGCAGCAGGCGTGTCGCTGCTGTGCGGCCTCGCCGCGCTCGTGATGGGCGTGATGCTCTAGCCGCTGCGCTTGACCTTCGCTGCAGCGCGGGCTACCAGACGGCGTCCGCGATCCTGAGCTCGACGATCTGCTCGTCGCTGTAGCCGAGTTCGGCCAGGATCTCGTCGGTGTGCTCGCCGTAGTCGGCGGTGCCGCCACGCACGCCGCGGAATTCGTCGACGTCGAACACCGCCGGCGGGCCGACGAAGCCATCGTCGAAGGTCACCAGGTACTCGTTCGCCAGGATGTCAGGGTTGGCCGCAACATCTTCGACACGGTTCACGGGAGACACCCACGCTCCGCAGCCGCGGATCGCCCGCCACCACCGGTCCGTCGTGTCGGTTCGCATGCGCTCGGCGAACAGCGGGGCGAACTCGGCGCGATTGCGGACCACGTCCTCGAATGCCGCAAAGCGATCGTCCTGCAGCCATGACTCGATGCCGACTGCGTGCGCGAGCCCCTGCCAGTGCGCATCCTGCAGCGCAGCGATCGCGATCCAGCCGTCGGCCGTCTCGTACACGGTGAAGAGCGGGTTCCAGGCCGTACCGGCGTCGAAGCGAGACATGCGCTGCCCCAGGTTGGCCGCGACGCCCACCGCTTGGCTGGTCAGCCACAGCAGCGCCTGGGTCTGCGATGTGCCGACCACGCAACCGCGCCCCGTGCGCCCGCGTTTGACCAATCCGGCCATCACCGCCGATGCCATGTTGGTGCCGGTCAGGATGTCGCTGAGCGAGCCGGGCGGGTACGTCGGTATCTCGGTCGGCGAGATCGCGTCCATGAACCCAGCGTGTGCCATGCCGACCGTGTCCTGGCACAGATCTTCGGCCAGCTCGCCGCGCAGGCCGAATCCTCCGCCACGGCAGTAGATCAACTGGGGATTGATCCCGAGCAGCGTGTCGGGATCGGCGCCGTAGCGAGCCAGGCCGTCGGCCCGCAGGTTGGTGATGAATGCGTCGGCCTCGCCGATCAAGCGCTCGAAAACTGGTCGTCCCGCCATCGATGCGATATCGAGCACCAGCGACCGCTTGTTGCGGTTGAGCGAGCCGTACAGCCACTCCCGGCCCCGGTCGTCGAAGGTCACGCCGAACACGCTGGCGAAGCTGCGCATGTAATCGGCCTGGCCGACCTGTTCGATCTTGATGACGTCGGCGCCGAGCGAGGCCAGCGTCAGACCGCCGATCGGACCCTGCACGTACATCGTCATCTCGACGACCCGCACCCCGGCGAGCGGCGCTTCGACGGCAGGGTCGGCAGCCTCGGCAGGCTCGGCAGGGTCGGCAGGCTCGGCAGGGTCGGCAGGGTCGGCAGGCTCGGCAGGCATTGCGGGCGACAGTAGCGCCGGGTTCGCGGCCGTCTCGCGGCAGTCCCGCAGCCAGCCCGATGCCAGATCGCCCGGCGAGGCCGCCGTTGCGCTTGACTATGGCGGACTGTCCTGCGAGCGGAAAGTCCCATGACGAGGGGAAGGCGCGATGAGCGAGTCCGAGTACACCTGCTTCGACGTGGAGGTGCGCGATCACATCGCCCACATGGCCCTGAAGCGACCCGAGAAGGCCAACTCGATGATCGCCGAGTTCTGGACCGAGCTGCCGAGCATCATCGACGACATCTCCGCCGGCACCGACGCGCGTGTCGTGGTGCTGTCGGCCGTCGGCCGTCATTTCTGCTCCGGCATGGATCTTTCGGTGTTCGGCAGCTTCGACGTGTCCGGCGGATCAGCCAGCGCCGACAGCTCCCCCGATCGTGCGCACGGCAGCCGGCGGCGGGCCCAGTTCCGCACCGGTGTGCTGCGGGCGCAGACCACGATGAACGCGCTGGAGAACAGCCGGCTGCCGGTCATTGCCGCCATCCAGGGCGCGTGCGTGGGCGGCGGTGTCGACATGGTCTCGGCGTGCGATCTGCGGTACGCGACCAGCGATGCGTTCTTCAGCATCCAGGAGATCAACATCGGCATGACCGCCGATGTCGGGACGCTGCAGCGCATGCCCAAGCTGGTGCCCGAGGGAGTCGTGCGCGAGCTCGCCTACACCGGTCGCCGCATGGGCGCCGAAGAGGCGCTGGACCGGGGATTCGTCAACGCGGTCTATGACGACCACGACGCGATGATGCACGCCGTGGCCGAGGTGGCGGCACAGATCGCCTCCAAGAGCCCGATGGCGATCTGGGGCACCAAGCAGACCATGAACTACAGCCGTGACCACTCCGTCGCCGACGGGCTCGAGTACATCGCCGTGTGGAACGCGGCCATGTTCGACACCGACGACATGGGCGAGGCCTTCCGTGCCCAGATGGATCGCCGCGATCCCGACTATCCCGACCACAGCGCTCTGCACCACGGGCTCGGCGCCTAGTCAGGCGGCGAGCGGCGGCTCTCGAGCACTGAGGCAATCCAGGCAACTGCCGACGGAGGCAATCACATGGCGCAACTCTCATTGGTCCCGCTCGAGTGCGGCTGGCTGTCGACCGCTGCTGCGTCGGTGATTGCCGATGCACCCGGCGAGGTGCGGCTGCCCATCCCGAGCTGGCTGGTGCGCCACCCGAGCGGCCAGACGCTGGTGTTCGACACTGGCATGCACCCCCAGGTGCAGGAAGGCGTGGGTGCGCGGTACCCGATCATGGCGAAGTCATTCGAGGCGGATTATTCCGCTGGCGACGAAGTCTCGGCCCGGCTGGAGAGCGTCGACGTGGATCCGGCCGAGCTGACCTACGCCGTCTTCAGCCACCTGCACTTCGATCACTGCGGCGGCACCGAGCTGCTGCCCAATGCGCGGCTGATCTGCCAGCGGGCCGAGTGGGAGTCGGGACATCACCCCAAGCTCATCGAGTACGAGGTGTACAAGCCCGAGGATTTCGATCTCGGGCACGACCTCTTGCTCATCGAAGGCTCCCACGACGTCTTCGGTGACGGCTCGGTCACCTGCATTCCCACGCCGGGGCACACAGCGGGCCACCAGTCGCTGCGGGTGGAGCTCGACAGCGGACCCGTGGTGCTGACGGGCGACTGCGCCTACTGGGAGGACGTGCTCGACCGGATGCTGCTGCCGCCGTTCGGCTACGACCACGACATGCAGCTCGAATCGATGCGTCACCTCAAGTCGCTGCGCGACGATGAGGGCTGTCGCCTGCTGTACGGGCACGACGACACCCAGTGGGCCACCCTGCCCCACGAAGGCATCGGCCTGACCTAGCAGGCTTGGCTCGGCCAGCCGGACCGGCCGGCGGATCTAGCGCTGGCCCGGCCCGCTGCACTATGCGGGCGGGTCGACTCGGTAGAAGCGGCGCGCCGTGCCGGCGAAGAGGTCGGCGCGCTCGGCGGCGGTGTAGCCGGCTTCGTCGCAGATGCGCTGGAAGGCGTTGAACAGCACGGTGTACGAGCAGCCCTGCTTGTCGACTGGGAAGTTGCTCTCGAACATGCAGCGGTCGGGGCCGAATGTCTCGATGCAGTGGCGGATGTCGTCGCTCCAGGTGGCTGCCACGTGCTCCGAGGACGGCGCCTGCGGCAGACGCTTGAAGCCCACGCCGTAGATGCTCATGCCGATCCCGCCCACCTTGACGGTGACCTGGGGGTGGCGGGCAAGCGCTTCGAGCGCAGGGCGCACCACGGAGCGCACCTCGTCCCGGCGGTCGGCGTAGGGGCCGATGCCCAGCGGGCCGCCGAGGTGATCCAGCACGACGGGCGTGTCGGGCACGGCATGCGCGAGATCCACCAGCTCGCTCACCTGCGTGTGGAACATCCAGCCGTCGAAGCTGAAGCCCATGCGGCCCAGCGTCGCGTAGCCCGCCCGGAAGTCCGGGTCGGCGAGCAGCTCGGGCGGCGGCTTGGTGTGGCTCTCGCGAATCTGGTCGCTGCCGTCCCAGGCATTGGCGTGGCGGATGCCGCGGAAGAGTCCCTCGCCCGCCTCGTCGTGCGCCGCCAGCACTTCCTCGACTGCGTTGCCCAGCGTGAGGTCGGCGAAGCTGACGATGGCCGAGATCGTGGCGCCGTCGGCTTCGGCGGAGATCGCCGCCTGCTCGCGCACGAACTCGGTCTCGCCCACCGGGCGCAGGTGCTCAGGCCCGCTCGTGTAGTAGCCCGCAGCGCATTCCACGAACACCGTCTGGGTGACGTTGTGGCCGGCGCCCGTGTCTTCGTGAAGCTCCGGCACCAGGTACGTGCCTGCCGGAAAGTCCCACAGATGGTGATGCGGATCGACGATCTCCTCGGCGGCGTCGATCGGCTGCTCAACGGTGGCTGCCAGCCATGCGTCCTTGTCGCCTACCGGATTCTCAGACACTGCCACTCCCCCTTGATCGAACCTGTGCAGCAACGCGCGGCACTGTAGGCGGCACAGGCACACGAGGCATCTGTCGCCGAATCGGCGAAGCGGCGGCGCGTGCTGGGTTCAGACGTAGTCCCAGGACTCGGTGGGCTCGAGGCCGCCGGGGGTGAGCTGCCACAGCGACGGCGTGGCGACACCGTCGTCGATGTCGAGGTAGCCGACGGTGCCGAGCTGTGCGCTGAGGTTGCGGGGGAACGTGGGCGATCCCGGATTGACGCACAGCACGCCCGACAGGGTGTCGATGCGGTGCACGTGCGTGTCGCCGTACACGCACACGTCGAGCCGCTCGTCTGCGCCGAAGTGCCGTTCAACCGCATCAGCCACTGAGTAGAAGGACAGTTCCGGCACTGGCAGGTGGTGAGTGAGGCCCACCCGCACGCCGTCGAAGGTGTGCGCCCAGGCATTCGCCAGCAGTGGATGATCGGGCTGCACGTCCCGTCCCGACGAGCCGTCGTCGCCGTTGCCCCGGGCAGCCCAGGTCGGCGCGATCTCGTTGAGCCGGTCGACCACCGAGATGTCGTAGATGTCGCCCGCATGCAGGATCGCGTCGCAGCCCTCCATGGCTGCGTACGCCTCGGGCCACAGCTCGGGCGCGGCCTCGGGAATGTGCGTGTCCGATATCAGCCCGATGCGCATCCGACCACGCTAGAAGGCGGACCGGCCGGCCGGCCCGTGGCGGTCAGCCGAACCGGGTGCCGGGGGGCAGGCGAGCGCCGCGCAGCCAGTCGTGGGCATCGAGCGCTGCTCGGCCTGAGGGCTGGACGGTACGCAGACGGATCAAATCCTCGCCCGTCGCGACTGCATCGTCGACCAACGTTCCCGGTGCTGCCGCAACCTCGCCTGACTGCGGGGACGCCTCTCGGATAATGAAGCGCTCGCCGCCGAGCATGGTCCACGCACCGCCGACCCGGATCTGCCGGTCGAGGTGGACCGCCGGCTGGGACCAGTCGATCTGGCGATCCGCGGGGGTCAGCTTGCGGGCGTAGGTCGGCACGCCTGCTTGTGGCCGGGGTGTGCCGAGGCCCTCGGAGAGCGACGCCGCAAGTCGCTCTGCACCCTCTTGCGCGAGGCGGCGGCGCAGTTCGGCTGCAGTGTCGGCCGGGCCGATGGGCACTTCGTGGCGCCAGTACACCGGTCCCGTGTCCAGCGTGGGTTCCAGCGCCATGAGCGACACGCCCGTGCGGTCGTCACCAGCCAGCAGCGCCCGCTCGACGGGAGCGGCACCACGCCAGCGCGGCAGCAGCGAGAAGTGCAGGTTGAGCATGGGCGTGACTGCCAGCAAGTCGCTGCCGATCAGGTGCCCGTAGGCCACCACTACCGCGCAGTCGATGTTGCAGCCTGCGAGATCGGCCGGGTTGAGGCTGACCTGCAGGCCCAGCTCTTGGGCGGCGGCGGCAACCGGGCTCGGGGTATCGCTGCCGCGGCGACTGCGCCGGCGCGGAGCTCCCGTCACCACAACGGGAATCTCGAACTCGGCTTCGACGAGCGCCTGCAATGCCGGCGCCGCGTCATCGGGGGTGCCAGCGAAGGCGATCCGGCGTGGCCGTGCTGGCGACAGCGGCAAGCCGGGTGACGTCATCGGATGCAATCCGGCGAGGCGGCAACCCGGGAGTGCTCAGTCCCCCGCGACATTGCGGCCCACGAGCGGGACGGGGCCGCTCTCGGACGGCCCATTGGTGCCGGATTGCAGCTGCGCGAGCTGATCGCGCCACTCGCGCAGCGCCTCCTTGCGCTCGGCCTTCTCGAGGTGGTCGACCAGCAGGACGCCGTCGAGATGATCGAGCTCGTGCTGGAACAGGCGCGCCAGCAGCTCGTCCGCCTCGATGCTGACCTCGCTGCCGTCGAGGTCACGCCCGAC
Organism: Acidimicrobiia bacterium; assembly: GCA_022820925.1. Lineage (GTDB taxonomy): Bacteria > Actinomycetota > Acidimicrobiia > Acidimicrobiales > Poriferisodalaceae > Poriferisodalis. The sequence goes on from JAJEEO010000001.1 coordinate 53,470, forward strand.
GATGTGCACCTCTTTCGGCCGGACGATGTCGAAGGTCAAGCCGGGCACCGACAGGCAGCCTTCGGTGTAGGTCCACTCGCCGTCGGTCTCGACGATCTCGGGATTGATGAGCGTCTGGGGGCCGTCGCCCTCGTAGAGATCGAAGATGAACAGACGGCGCTGGATGCCCACCTGGGGTGCCGCTAGCCCGATGCCCTCGGCCTCGTACATGGCCGGCAGCATGTCGTCGACCATGCGTGCCACGCGGCCGTCGATGTCGGTGATCTCGGCGGCGCGCTGGCGCAGCACCGGATCGCCCATCAGCCGGATCTCGAAGGCGCCTCCCATGGGCTTCGGAGGCTACCGGCGCGCCTGTGCGCGGCCCGTCAGGCTCGCAGCGGATCGACTGCGACCCGCAGCCTCCCGGACGGTCGCTCGGCGGCTGCCAGAGCGTCCAGCATCAGAACTTGGTCATCGCTGCGGATGCGCCACGTTCCGTCAGCAGGTCCGGCGATGTCGAGCTCAGCGGCGTGCAGACCTGCCGACAGGTTGTCGACGTAACGCGGGGCCGCAGCGCCGGACACCAGCGCCCACGTCGAAGCCGGGGGCTGGCGCATCGCCGAACGACGCTCGATCTCGACACGCAGCCAATCGCTGGGATCGGCCCCCGCCGCCGCCGTCAGGACCGGATGGTTCGGCAGTCGGGTCTGCACCAAGATGGTGCCTCCGCCCGAGCGCGGCCCGACGAGCCGTGCTGCGCGCACGAGCAGCGCGAAGGCCTCCTCGCCCGCCCTATAGCGGGGCGCGGTGAGCTCCTGGTCGAAGTCGACGAACGCCACTGCGTCTGCCGAGTGCAGCCGGTGCAGCACCGCCTCGGTGCCGATGTAGAGCGCCGCCTGCCCCGCCTGTGGTCGCGCTTGCCGTCGACCGGACGATGTCCCGGCCCCAGCATCGGCAGTGCCAGCGCCAGTGCCGACTCTGCTTGCCGGCTCGCCAACCACCTGTGTGACGGGACGGCGGGCCAGGCGCTCCATCTCCTCTGCGACGCCCTTCACACCGACCCGAGCGCGGCGGAACCTCATAGCTCCGCAGAACTCGCACACTGCGGGGCGGACATCACCGCTGTCGGGGTCCGTGAACTGCTGCCTCTCCAGCCGCAGCGCACGGCCGCTAGTGCGCGAACGCGCCAATTCGCCGCACGAGGCGCAGTAGGCGAGACGCGCACGACCGGTGCGGTTCAGCACGCACACCACGGTGCCGTCGCTGCGCAGCAGCTCGGCGAGGGCTTCGCCGCACCACTCCCCCGTCGCTGGGTCGTCGTGGCGCCGGTCCGAAATCTGCAGCCGGGGCCACGCCTCTCGTTCAACTGGCCTCGCCGCAGTGATGACCGTCGACGCGGCCACCGCAATCGCACCAGCAAGTGAATCCGGGTCGGCATGCCCGTCGGCGTCCAGTCTCGGATCGGCATCTGGGCCTGACGCAGCGCGCCCGCCGAGCACGAGTGCGTCCGGCGAGGGCATCGGCCCCACCAGCAGGCAGCGTGCGCCGTCGCGGCGGGCCCGCTCGACCCCCACATCGCGGGCGTTCCAGGTGGGCGCAGCCTCCTCTTGGTACGCCTCGTCGTGCTCGTCGAACACGATCACCGTGTCCAATGACTCGCACGGCGCCCATGCAGCGGCTCGGGTGCCCACGACGGCGTGCGCTGCTGCGGCGCCGGCCCAGTCGCGCGGTGCCAGAGCCGTCGTCACACCGGCCTCGCGCAGCCGGCCCGACAGCCTGGCCGCCCAGGCCACCGTGGGCACGAGCACCAGCGAGCGGCCGTGGCGCAGTGCACCGACGACCAGCGGCAACTCATCGGCGCACGGACCGAGACGCACGACGGTCGGCAACCGGTCGCCGCCGACCGAGCGGGCGACGGCATCCGCAGCAGATTCGGCACCGAAGGCATCGCTGACCCATTCGGGGGTGTCGGCCGGGTCGTCAGGCACGACGTCCCGCGGATTCACCGGCCGGGTCGCAGGCAGACCCTTGACGACGCGATCCGGGCTCGCCGTGCGCAGGAAGTGAGCCCGAGTGCCTGCCCATCGCCAGGCGGCCCATCTCGCCAGATCGACCACATGCGGCGGCGGTCCCACGCCGACGACGCTGCTGATCGGCGCCAACTCCAGGTCCGCGGGCAGAGGTGCATCGAGCTCGGTCACCCAACCACGCAGGCGGCGGCGGTTGAGCACCACCCGCACAATCGTGCCGACGCTGACCGGCACACGACCTGAGGCAAGTTCCGGCGGCAGGAGATACGTGAATTCGCGGTCGATGGCCGGCTCGTCGACCAGCACCTGCACCGCCTGCTGCACCGTTGCAGTCTGCCCCGCCCCGGCTGGGCGCCGAGCGTCGCTTTCACAACTCCGCAGCCCATGCGGGAACTCGTCGTGCTTCGATGCGGCGCAGTCGCGCCCGCCGGCTACAGACCCAGCGCTGACCTGAGGTCGCCGACGCGGTCTAGCCGCTCCCATGGGAACGTGTCGCCATTGGGCACACGGCCGAAGTGCCCGTAGGCCGCTGTCACCTTGTAGATGGGGCGTCGCAGGTCCAGCTCGGCCAGCAGCGCAGCGGGTCGCAGGTCGAACACTTCGGACACCGCCGACGAGATGGCGTCCGGATCGACGTGGGCAGTGCCGAACGTCTCCACCAATATCGAGACTGGGTCAGCGCGCCCGATGGCATAGGCCACCTGCATCTCGCAGCGGTCCGCGGCCCCGGCAGCCACGAGATTCTTCGCGACCCAGCGTGCGCCATACGCCGCCGACCGGTCGACCTTTGACGGGTCCTTGCCGCTGAATGCGCCGCCCCCGTGACGGGCGTAGCCGCCGTAGGTGTCGACGATGATCTTGCGGCCGGTGAGCCCGGCGTCGGCGACTGGGCCGCCGCTCACGAAGCTGCCCGAGGGATTCACCAGCAGCTCGAATTCGTCGTCGGCGAACTGCTCCCCGAGCGTGGGACCGATGACGTGCTCGAGAAGATCGGGGCGCATCATGGCGTCGATCTCGATCCCGTCCCGGTGCTGGGCAGAGACGACGACCGTGCGGAGCGCGACCGGCTCGCCGTCGCGATACTCGAAGCTCACCTGGGTCTTTCCGTCGGGCCGCAGGTAGGGAATGCAGCCCGACCGGCGCGCCTCGGTGAGCTGCTCGGCCATGCGATGGGCCACAAAGATCGGCAGCGGCATGAGTGCGTCGGTTTCCCGGCAGGCGTAGCCAAACATCATCCCCTGGTCGCCGGCGCCCTGATCAGGGATGTTGTCCTCGTGCGCGGCTGCTTCGCTGCTTCCGAAGACACCCTTGGTGATCTCCGGGGACTGCTCGTCGAGAGCGATCATCACCCCGCACGTGTTGCCGTCGAACCCGAGTTCGCCATGGTCGTAGCCGATGCCGGTGATGGTGTCCCGCACCACCCGCGGGATGTCCACGTAGGCCTCGGTGGACACCTCGCCCGCAACGACGACCAAGCCGGTCGTGACCAGCGTCTCCACCGCCACCCGGGCATGGTCGTCCTCGGCAATCAGGGCATCGAGGATGGCGTCGGAGATCTGGTCGGCCATCTTGTCCGGATGGCCCTCGGTCACCGATTCTGAGGTGAAGGTCCACTGGTTCAACGTGGCTCCCGATTCGGTCATGATCTGTCGGCGGTCTGGGCCAGTCGCTGCGGGTACTCGGAGCGGCGCGGCAAGGCTAGACGAACGAGGTCGCGACGCAGCAGAAGGTGCGCTGGCGCGAAGAGCTACCGGCGCAGTTCGGCGACGGTGTCGAGCACCGCGTCGGCGACCTCACGCTTGGAGCAGATCGGCAACGGCCGCACGGCGCCGTCGGCCAGCAGGATCGTCACGATGTTGGTGTCGTGGGCGAATCCCGCACCTGCCGCCGAGACGTCGTTGGCCACCATGACGTCGAGGTTCTTGCGGGCCAGCTTCTGAGCGGCGTTGTCGAGCACATCAGCCGTCTCGGCAGCAAAGCCGACCAGCACCTGGCCCGGGGGCTTTGCGGCCCCGAGACCGGCGAGGATGTCCTTGGTGTGCTCGAGCACGATGACCGGCGCTTCGGCACCGCGGCCCGCATCGCCCTTCTTGATCTTCTGCGCAGCGACATCGGCAGGCCGGAAGTCAGCCACTGCCGCTGCCATGATGATCACATCGGCGTCCGCGTGTGCCGCCACAGCGGCTTCCATCTCAGCTGCCGACTCGACGCGTACTTCGCGCACGCCCTCGGGCGGCGGCAGCGGGGCGCTCGTCACCAGCGTGACCTCGGCCCCGCGGTCCCTGGCAGCAGTGGCAATGGCGTAGCCCTGCTTGCCCGATGACCGGTTGCCGATGAAGCGAACCGGGTCGATGGCCTCGCGAGTGCCGCCGGCGCTGACCGTCACACTGACGCCGGCGAAGTCGCGGCGCGGCTGCGGCGGCTGACGGGCAGGGTCGGGTTCGGGCAGCTCAGCGAGTACCTCAGCCACGGCATCGAAGATCGTGGCCGGCTCCGCGAGACGGCCCGTGCCGATGTCTCCTCCGGCGAGCCGGCCCGCTTCGGGCACCACGATGTGCACCCCCCGACCGTTCAGCACCTCGATGTTGTGCTGCACGGCGTCGTGCTCCCACATCTCGGTGTGCATGGCCGGACACACCACCACCGGCGCTCGCGTGGCGAGCAGCGTGGCGGTCAGCAGTCCGTCGGAAATGCCTGCGGCGTAGCTGCCGATGACCCGCGCCGTCGCAGGCGCCACGACCACCGCGTCGGCCGTCTGGCCCAGCGTGGTGTGCGGGATCGGATCGTCCTCGCCGAAGATCGACGTCTGCACACGCTCGCTGGCCAAGGCATCGAACGTGGCCTTGCCGACAAAGCGCTGCGCCGCCGCCGTCATCACCGGCACGACGTGCGCACCGGCATCCATCATCAGCCGGCACAGGATGATGGCCTTGTACGCGGCGATGCCGCCGCTGACGCCGAGCACCACGCGTCGCCCGGCGAACGGCGACGCTGCGCTGCGGTGGCCAGTCTCGGGTTGATCGGCGGAGCCCGTCACTGCCGCGAAAGGGTACGCCCCACGGTCAGATCACGACAGGGGCGCAGGGATTCTCAGCCTCAGGCCTCGAGGTCGGGAACCACTTCGAGCATGGCCGCGTCGGCCTCGGCCGCGGCGAGCGCCTCGGCCTCCAGCCGGGCGCGCTCTTCGGGGTCGAAGCGCTCGAAGGTGATCTTGTCGGCCTCGATCTCCTCGAAGGCGATCGACAGCGGCTTGCGGGCCACCGATGCCACCTGCGGGGGCACGACCGAGCCGATGCCGCCGTCGAGCTGGTTGTAGTACGAGTTGATCTGTCGGGATCGCATGGCCGCAAGGCTCACCAAGGTGAACTTGGAGTCGACCTTGGACAGCAGGTCCTCGAGACCCGGGGTGATCATGGTGTCGGTTGACTCTGTCATCGCAGTGTGCAGGCTACCGAGAAGGCTGCGCATCGAGATGGCGCTGGGCTGCCTGGACCAGGGGGACTAGGGGGTGCGGCCGGGTCGACGAGTGCGCGTGCGGTCCACGAACGCAGCGATCTCGGTCACGGTGCTCGAGATGTCCCGGTTCACCACGATGAGGTCGGCCATGCGGTATCCCACCGGCAGCTCCTCGTCGGCCTTGGCAAGGCGGCGAGCCACCTCGGCGTCGGGATCGCCCCTGCGGCGCATGCGGCGCTCTTGCTCGTCCCGGCTCGGCGGCAGCACCATGATCACCAAGGCGGACGGGTCGCGATTGCGCACCGATACCGCTCCCTGGACGTCGATCTCCAGCACGAGGTCTCGATCCAGATCGCGCGGCGGCATCGGCGTGCCGTAGCGGTACTCGAAGAAGTCGGCCCACTCCAGAAAGCCTCCCGAAGCGATCCGGGCATCGAACTCATCGGCGGTGACGAAGGTGTAGGCCTCCGCCGGTTCGCCGACACGGCGGGCGCGCGTCGTCCACGATCTGCTCAGCAGCAAGCTGGGATCGCGGGCCACCAACTCCGCCACGATCGTGCCCTTGCCGGCCCCTCCAGGCCCGCACACGACATACAACGTGACGCCCCACGGCGCGCTGTCGCCCTGTGCGCGCCCGTGCGCGCCACCGCCCTGTGCGCGCCCGTGCGCGCCATCGCCCTGTGCGCGCCCGTGCGCGCCATGGCTCGCAGCGCCGCTGGGCGCTGGGCTGGTCATGCGACGGTAGTCACGCGCCGGAGGCGGAATCCTGTGCGAAGTGCTCGCTCAGACGGCGTCGTTGCGTCTCGCCGAGACCGCGCAGCCGCCGGTTGTCGGCGATGCCAATCTCGGACATGAGCCTGCGGGCCTTCACCTTGCCGAGACCTGGCATCGACTCCAGGGCGGCAAGTGCCTTCAGCTTCCCGACGTTGGGGACGCTGTCGGCTTCGGCCAGCAGCTCGTCGAAGCTGAGCAAGCCCATCTTCAACCGATGCTTGACGTTGGCGCGGACCTCGCGGGCTTCCTTTGCCTTGGCCAGCGCCTCGGCACGCTGCTCGTCACTGAGTTCAGGCAGCGGACTCATTGCCGTGCAGTGTAGCTACGCCTCTCATAGCCCTGAGTGACACTCGGCCTGACGCACAGGCAGATTCGGGCGATCCCCGGCGGTGCCGGCCGATTCTGAGAGCTGGCGGCACAGCCGGGTGAAGCTGGGCGAGTCAGGGGCCGGCCAGCTCGGCAGTCACCTCCGCGACGATGGCTGCAGCGGCCGCCTGCGGATCGGCAGCCGCCGTGACCGCCCGGCCGATGACCAGGACATCGGCACCCGCAGCGAGCGCAGCAGCCGGCGTCGCGACGCGTCGCTGATCGCCGGCCGTTGCGCCGGCGGGCCGGATGCCCGGGACAACCCGCAGCAGCCCCGGCGCAGCAGCCGAGACCGTGGGAAGGTCCGGCGCGGCGCACACGAGGCCGCCACACCCCCCCTCGCGTGCCAGCGCAGCGCGCTCAGCCAGCAGCGCGGACGGCGCTTCCGCGTCGGAGGTCAGCACGGTGACCCCGAGCGCGACCGGCTCGGGACCCTGGGTCACAGCATCCGACCGTGCATCGGCCGCACCGTCGCGCAGCCCCCGGGCACCGGCGGCCACCATGTCAGGTCCGCCCACCGTGTGCAGGGTGAGCAGCCAGACGCCCAGTGCGCCGGCTCGACGGGCAGCGTGCTCCACGGTGTTGGGTATGTCGTGCAGCTTGAGGTCCAAGAACACCCGGCTGCCCGCCGCCACGATGTCGCGCACGAGCGCGGGACCCTCTGCGACGAACAGCTCGAGGCCGACCTTCATGACCCCGAAGTCGGCGCCGAAGCGTTCGACGAGCGCCATGGCCTCGGTGCGGCCCCCCACATCGAGCGCGAGCGCCAACCGATCACGCGCCGGGACTCGCCCGAGCACCGACGCCGTTGCAGTGGCTGTTGGCGGGTTCACGTGGTCTCCCCTGAGTCGGTTGTCGGAAGGTTCATCCCAGAACGGCTCAGTCGCCGGATGGATCAGCAACAGGTTCAGTCGTCGGGCCGGCGGCAGCGCCGGGTGCGGTCGCCGACTGATGCGCGCGACCAGTCAGGTCCGCGGCTGCGCCGATGCCGTGCCGGCGGCACCAACGGCCCAGCTCGTCGAGCACCTTGCGGGGCGCCCTGGGGTCGTAGAACGACGCCGTGCCGACCTGGGTGGCGTTCGCGCCCGCTGCCATGAGCTCCACGGCGTGGGACCCCTTGGCGATGCCGCCGACGCCGACAATCGGCACCTCGCCGAGCGCAGCACGCACGTCGTAGACGGCTCTGACGGCCACGGGCCGGATTGCCGGGCCCGACAGCCCGCCGCCGCCGATGCCGAGCGTGGGCTGTGCGGTGACGGGGTCGATCGACATGCCGAAAACGGTGTTGACGAGCGTGAGAGCCTCAGCCCCGGCTTCGAGCGCTGCGGAGGCGATCTCGGAGAGATCGGTCACGTTCGGGGTGAGCTTTGCCCACACCGGCACGCCCGCGGCGGCTGAGGCGCTGACCGTCTCGGCAGTCGCCACTGGGTCACAGGCGAACATCTCGCCCCGCCCCTCGAGGTTCGGGCAGCTCACGTTCACCTCCAGCGCGGTCAGCCCGGCGCCGGCGAGCGACTCGGCGGCCGCGGCGTAGTCAGCCACGGTGCGACCCCAGATGCTGGCTACAACGCGGGCACCCGTGCGCTGCAGGCGCGGCAATTCGTTCTCGCGCCAGGATTCGACGCCAGGATTCTGCAGCCCGACAGCGTTGAGCATCCCCGCTGAGGTGCCCACCACCCTCGGCGCGGGATTGCCGTCCCACGGAAACGACGAGAGCGACTTGGTGACGAACGCTCCCAGCGACGCCAGGTCCATATACGCGGCCAACTCGGTGCCGTAGCCGGCGGTGCCGGACGCCGTCATCACCGGGTTGGCAAGCTGCACGCTGCCGATCTGCACTGTCATGTCGACGTCGGGGCGCTGCGCTGCGCCGCCGAGGCGTCGTCGGGCACCACGCCCAGTGCTGTCAGGCCCCAGAGAATCAGCCATCACCGCGCCGCATCGACGCATCGTGTTCTGCGTGGAATTCCTGCAGCGGCCGCACAGCGAGATCGCTGGCCAGCCACTCGCGCAGACCCGTGGCGGTCGCCCGTGCGGCAGCCACTGTGGTGAAGCACGGGATGTGGTGAGTGCGCGCCGCCGCTCGGATGTGCCGGCCGTCGATCTGGGCGCCTCGCCCGCGGGGCGTGTTGACCACCAGGTGTATTCGTCCGGCCGCGATGAGCTGCACGGAATCCTCTCCGGGTGAGGTCTCGCGACCATCCGTCGACAGCTTCGCCACCTCGGTCGCGACGGCGACGCCGTTTGCACGCAGGTAGCTCGCCGTGCCGGCCGTCGCCGCGATGTCGAAGCCCAGCTCGGCAAACACCCGGGCCGCCTCCAGCCCTTCGGGCTTGTCGCGATCGGCCAGGGTCAGCAGCACAGTCCCGCTGGCAGGCAGGACGTCACCGGCGGCGATCTGGCTCTTTGCGAATGCCAGCCCGAAGGACACATCGATGCCCATGACCTCGCCGGTCGAGCGCATCTCGGGGCCGAGGACGGTGTCCACCGAGGGGAACCGGCCGAACGGCAGCACTGCTTCCTTGACGGCGACGTGTCGCGGCCCGCCCTCGCCGCTGCCGGCACCGTTCGCCGACCCGGGGGCGGGCAGCTGGCCGTTGCGTGACCACCGGGGCAGCAGCCCGTCAGCCACCAGCTCGTCGAGCGTCTCGCCTGCCATCACCCGGGACGCAGCTTTCGCGAGCGACACGCCGGTGGCCTTGGCGACGAACGGCACGGTGCGCGAGGCCCGGGGGTTGGCCTCGATCACGAACACCTCGCTGGCCTTGACGGCGAACTGCACATTCAGCAGCCCCAACACGCCGAGCGCGTGGGCCAGGCGCTGGGTGTAGCTGACGATCGTCTGCTGGGTCTCGACGCTGAGACTCGGCGGGGGGATGGCACAAGCGCTGTCACCCGAGTGCACACCCGCCTGCTCGACGTGCTCCATGATGCCGCCGAGCATCCAGGCCCCGGTGCGGTCACGCAGCGAGTCCACATCGACCTCGATGGCGTCTTCGAGGAAGCGGTCCACAAGCACGGGACGCTCGGCCGACAGGCCGCCCTCACGGCCGAGTGTCGAGAAGCGGGCGAGCTCGGCCATGGTCGCGCTCAGCTCGTCATGGCCATAGACCACCGTCATTGCCCGGCCGCCGAGCACGTAGCTGGGGCGCACCAGGGCGGGAAAGCCGATCTCGTCGCAGATGGCGGCAGCTTCGGCCGGTCCGGCTGCGGTGCCGCCGGGCGGCTGCGGGATCGCCAAGCGCTCGCACAGCGCATTCCAGCGCTCGCGGTCCTCGGCGAGATCGATCGAGTCGGCCGGGGTGCCGCACACCAGCGCAGCGGGCAACTCAGCCGCCAGCTTCAGCGGCGTCTGGCCGCCGAGGCTCACGATGACCCCGACGGGATCCTCGGCGTCGATGATGTTGAGCACGTCCTCGGCCGTCAGCGGCTCGAAGTACAGCCGGTCGGAAGTGTCGTAGTCGGTGGAGACCGTCTCGGGATTGCAGTTGACCATCACGGTCTCGTAGCCGGCGTCGCGCAGGGCGAAGCTGGCGTGCACGCAGCAGTAGTCGAACTCGATGCCCTGGCCGATGCGGTTGGGGCCCGAGCCCAGGATGACCATGCGGGGCCGGGTGCCGGGGCGGATCTCGTCCTCGTCCTCGTAGGTGGAGTAGTGGTACGGCGTGCGGGCGTCGAACTCCGCGGCGCAGGTGTCCACCGTCTTGAACGTGGCTCGCACGCCGGCGTCGAGGCGGGCGGCGCGCACCTCCGATTCGCTGATGCCCCACAGCCAGGCGAGCTGAGCGTCGGCGAAGCCGAGCTGCTTGGCGCGCTTCCAGGCGCGACGATCCATGCCAGCCAGCCCGCCGATCGCTTCGAGCGCTGCGCGCTCGTCGATGATGGCCAGCATCTGGTCCACGAACCACGGATCGATGCCGGTGACGGCACTGATCTCGTCCACCTCGACGCCACGCCGCAGCAGCTCGCCGATCTCGAAGATGCGCTCGGGCGTGGGGGTGCGGATCGCCTCTGCCAGCTCGGCGGTGGTGCGATCGGCGTACTGGGTCTCGCCGGCATCGGCGTTGAGGCCGAAGCGGCCCTGTTCACCGCTGCGCAGTGCCTTCTGCAGGCTCTCGCCGAAGGTGCGGCCGATGGCCATCACCTCGCCCACGGACTGCATCTGCGGGCCGAGCACCGGTGCTGCGCCGGGCAGTTTCTCGAACGCCCAGCGCGGGATCTTGGTGACCACGTAGTCGATCGTCGGCTCGAAGCTGGCGGGGGTCTCGCCGGTGATGTCGTTGGTGATCTCGTCCAGCGTGTAACCGACGGCGAGGCGGGCGGCGATCTTGGCGATCGGGAACCCGGTGGCCTTGGACGCGAGCGCCGAGCTGCGGCTGACCCGGGGGTTCATCTCGATGATGATCTGGGTGCCGTCTGCGGGATTGACGGCGAACTGCACGTTGGAGCCGCCGGTCTCGACGCCGATGCGCCGCATGCAGGCGAACGCCGCATCGCGCATCTGCTGGTACTCCACGTCGGACAGCGTCTGGGTGGGCGCGACCGTGATCGAGTCGCCGGTGTGCACGCCCATTGCGTCGAAGTTCTCGATGGAGCAGATCACCACGCAGTTGTCCGCGTGGTCGCGCATCACCTCGAGCTCGAATTCCTTCCAGCCCTGCACGGACTGCTCGATGAGGATCTCGCTGATCGGGCTGGCGTCGAGGCCCTTGGCTGCGGCGGCTTCGAATTCGCCGGCAGTATTGGCGAATCCGGTCCCCTCGCCGCCCAGGATGTAGGCGGGACGGATGATGACCGGCAGGCCGATCTCGTCGATGGCCTCGCGGGCCTCGTCCATGGTGTGCGCGATGGCCGAGCGGGCGCAGCGCAATCCGATCTCGGTCATGGCCTGGCGGAACCGGTCGCGGTCCTCCGCGGTGGCGATGGCGTTCTCGGAGGCGCCGATCATCTCGACGCCGTATCGGTCGAGCACGCCGCTGTGGCTGAGCTCGGTGGCCAGGTTGAGCGCGGTCTGCCCGCCGAGCGTCGGCAGCAGGGCGTCGGGTCGCTCGCGGGCGATGATCGCCTCGAGCACTGCTGCGTCGAGCGGCTCGATATAGGTGGCGTCGGCGAACTCGGGGTCGGTCATGATCGTGGCCGGGTTCGAGTTGGCCAGGATCACCCGGTAGCCCTCTTCGCGCAGCACGCGGCAGGCCTGCGTGCCCGAGTAGTCGAACTCGCAGGCCTGGCCGATGACGATGGGCCCCGAGCCGATGATCAGGATCGAGCTGATGTCGGTGCGGCGCGGCATCAGCGAGCCGTGCCGTGACTGCCGGCGGCGCCGAGTCCGGCGCCGTTGGGGGTCCCTCCCCAGAACTGCGACATGAGGTCGTCGAAGCGGTCGAAGAGGTAGCGCGAGTCGTGCGGGCCGGGACTGGCCTCGGGGTGGTACTGCACGGCGAACGCGGGCACGTCGCGGCAGGCGAAGCCCTCCAGCGACCCGTCGTTGAGGCAGATGTGAGTCTCGTCCACGCCCGGCACCGAGCCGGACTCGATGGCGAAGTTGTGGTTCTGGCTGGTGATCTCGACGCGGCCGGTGGCCTCCTCGCGCACTGGCACGTTGCCCCCGTGATGCCCGAAGGGCAGCTTGTAGGAGCGGCCGCCGAGCGCGAGGCCGAGCACCTGCTGGCCGAGGCAGATGCCGAAGATCGGCACCCGGTCGAGCAGATCGCCGAGTGCGTCGACGACGCTGCCGGCCATCTCGGGGTCGCCGGGGCCATTGGACAGGAACACGCCGTGGGGCTCGCGGGCCAGCACGCCTGATGCAGGCGTATGCGCCGGCACGACCTCGACGGTGGCGATGCGCCCGAGGTTGGCGGCGATGGCGCGCTTGATGCCCAGGTCGTAGGCCACGACCCGCCACGGTCCGTCGCCGGCTGCGTAGGGCTCGGCGGTGGTGACCTCGCTGACAAGGTCGACGCCCGCGGTGCCGGGTTCTGCTCGGGCTGCGGCGCTGAGGCGTTCGAGCGCGCCGTCGTCGGGCGCCGGCCCGAACGCGCCCGGCATCGCGCCGTAGTCGCGGACGTGGCGAGTGAGGCGGCGCGTGTCCACCCCGGCGATGCCGGCGATGCCGTGACGGGTGAGGTAGGCGTCGAGGTCGCCTTCGGCCCGCCAGTTGGAGCGGCGGCGTGCGAGGTCGCGGATGACGATGCCCCGGCAGAACGGCCGGCGGGATTCGGCGTCGGTCGGCGTGGTGCCGTAGTTGCCGATGTGGGGATAGGTGAACGCGATGATCTGACCCGCGTACGACGGGTCGGTGATGACCTCCTGGTATCCGGTCATCACGGTGTTGAACACGACCTCGCCCGATGCCATGCCGCCGGCGGGATCCAGGGGCGCGCCGATCATCTCGCCTTCGAAGGTGGTGCCGTCGGCGAGCACGAGTGCGCCCGCAGCGGGGGCGCTGGAATTGTCTGCGGCTGGGGTCATCACGTCGTTCCTGCAGTGAGCGCAGCGACGGTAGCGGGGCAGCCGGAGCGGACCGACCATGAGCCCTCGATGACCGTGTCGGTCACCTGGGCGCGCATCGGCCGGTGGTGGTGGGGCGACACCCGCGCAAAGCTCTTCTGGCGGTCGATCTGGGTCCATGGCCGGTCTAGATCGATCACCACGAGGTTGGCCGGTTGTCCCGGCTCGATCGGGCCGCCGCCCAGGTGCTGGACACCGGCCAGCTCGGCAGGCCGCCACGACAGGGCGTCGAGCGCCGCATCCAGCTCGATGTCGGGGTGGCCCAGCACGATCGCCCCGCAGGTCTCCAGCGATGCGATGCCGGGCGGCGCCTCATCGAAAGGCAGGTCCTTGTCGTGGGGCGGCAGCGGCGTGTGGGCGCTGACCACCGCGTCGATGGTGCGGTCGTTGACGCCGGCCGCCAGCGCTTCCCGGTCGCGGGCGGTGCGGTAGGGCGGCTCGGCGCGCATGAGCGTGTCGAAGCCGGCAGCGTCGGCGTCGACGAACAGGAGATGCTCCGCGGTGACCGACGCCGAGACGTCGAGGCCGTCCGCTTTGGCGGCACGCACCAGCTCGACGCTGCCGGCTGCGCTGAGGCGGTCGAGGTGCAGGCGCCCGCCGGTTCGGCGAACGGCGCTCATCGCCGCAGCGACTGCGGCACATTCGGCATCGGCAGGCTCGCCCGCGACGCCCATCCGCGCCGAGACCGCTCCTTCGTGCATCGGCGCCGCCATGCCGAGCGCGGCGCCGGACGGGCGCACCGCCACGGTCGCGCCCAGCGGGGACGCGTACTGCAGCGCCCGGCACAGCAGGCCCCAGTCGGCCTGAGGGCCCGCATCGGTGAACCAGCGAACGCCGGCGCCGGCCAGCTCGGCCATCGGTGCAAGCTGCGCGCCAGCTCGTCCGGCGGTGACGGTCGCTGCGGCGACGACGTGGCAGCTCGGCGCGGACGCTGCGAGGCGCCGCATCTCGGCGAGCTGGCCGAGCCGATCCAGCGGCGGGTCGGTGTCGGGCTGCGCGACGAGTGCGGTGTAGCCGCCCATGGCCGCCGCCATGGCAGTGATCTGCATGATGTCGCTGTCGAGTGCGAGCGGCTCGGCCACGCGTGCGCACAGGTCCACGAAGCCCGAGGCGACCACGCACCCCGTGGCGTCGATCTCGTCAGCGTGGGTGAGCGGGCCTTGTCCCGGCGGGTCCACGCGCGCGATGCGCCCGTCGGTCACCGCGATGTCGGCATGCCGACGGTGGCCGCGTTCGACGATCTCGCCGCCGGTGATCACCAGCATCGGCCGCTGGGCGGGCTCGTCCGAGTGTGCTTCAGCCTCAGCCACTGTCGTCTGCTCCCAGCGCCGTGCCCGATCCGATGAGGCGGAATAGCACCGCCATGCGGACAGCGACGCCATAGGTGACCTGCCGGGTGACGAGCAGACGATCTTCGGCAGCAAGATCCTCGATGGTGTCGCCCGCTATTTCGATTCCGCGGTTCATGGGACCCGGATGGGTGACGACCGCGCGGCCGAGTCGGCCTGCCCGCTCGAAGGTCAGGCCGTAGCGGGCCACGTACTCGGGAATGGAGCCGATCAAGCCGTCGATCATGCGCTCACGCTGGCAGCGCAGCAGCCCGACCACATCGAGGTCGCCCAGCACATCGTCGAAGTCGTGGGAGATCTCGACTCGTTTGGCGGCGTCAGCCGGGAGCCAGCCGTCGATCCACTCGCGGGGCTGGGCGGGCAGCAGCGTCGGCGGGGCGATCAGCACGACGCTGGCGCCGAGCGCGGTGTAGGCCTCGATCTCGCTGCGGGCGACGCGGCTGTGCACGATGTCGCCGACGATGCCGATCCGGCTTCCCGCCAGCGTGGGCTCGTCGTTGAGCTCGGTGCCCGGCTGGCTTTCGGGCACCGGGGTGAAGTGCCGCCACAGCGTGTAGGCGTCTTGCAGGCCCTGGGTGGGGTGGGCGTGCCAGCCGTCGCCGCCGTTGAGGATCGACACGCCGTCATCGGCCCAGCGGGCGATCTGGGCGGGTACGCCGGCGCTGCGATGGCGGACCACGGCGGCATGGATGCCCATGGCCTGGACGGTCTCGAACGTGTCACGCAGCGACTCGCCCTTGGCCAGCGACGACGAGGCCGCCGAGAAGTTGAGCACGTCCGCCGAGAGACGCTTGGCAGCGGTCTCGAAGGCGAGACGGGTGCGGGTGGATTCCTCGAAGAACAGCGTGGCGACGGTGCGGCCGCGCAGGGCAGGCACCTTGGGGATCGGCCGCTGGCCGACCTCGACGAAGCGGTCAGTGAGCGACAGCAGCTCGGAGATGCCCTCGGTGCCGAGTTCGCCCAGCGTCAGCAGGTGTCCGCTCACTTGCGCATCTCCCCCAGCAGCACCTGTGCTCGCAGTGGGCGTGCTGCTTCGGACGCGGCGTGCCGGCTCACTTGCGCATCTCCCCCAGCAGCACGCCCTCGAGCGTGACGTCCACCATCTCGTCGCGGCTGGTGGGCAGGTTCTTGCCGACGAAGTCGGGGCGGATGGGCAGCTCGAGGTGGCCGCGGTCGATCACCACGGCGAGCTGCACGGCCCGGGGCCGGCCAAAGTCGTTCAGGGCGTCGAGCGCGGCGCGGATGGTGCGACCGGTGAACAGCACGTCGTCGACCAGCACGACCGTCATGCCATCGAGCTCGAACGGGATATCGGTGATGGCTTCGGCCATGACCGGGCGCAAGCCGATGTCGTCACGGTGCATGACCACATCCAGCGTGCCGAAGGGCACGTCGGTGCCGTCGATCTCGAACAGCAGCCGCACGATCCGCAGCGCGACCTGCACACCGCCGGTCTGCAGGCCCACCACGACGACATCGTCGAGACCCTCGTTGCGCTCGATGATCTCGTGGCTGATGCGGGTGAGCGCCCGGTGGACCCCGCTGGAGTCGAGAATGGTGGTCCGGGCAACGAAAACGCCCCCATACGGGGGCGTCATGCGTCGCTCGCGGTCTGCCACGCGCAGGTCCTTCCTGTCCGTACGAGCCTCACGGGACCCGCTTCACGGTCAGAACCGCACCCTAGCGCGGGCCTCCCGCAACCCGGCGCGCCATTTCCGGTTCGCGCGGCAGCAAGTCGTAAGAATTCGAGTGGGCCGAGGTTGCCCACCCCGGACTAGCGGGCTTCGACGAGACCGTAGGTCTCGCGTGCCTCCTGCTCGCTTAGGCCCAGAATCTCTCCGATTCGACACCATGTGGCACCGTCGGCGCGCGCTGTGCGGACTGCGCTTTCGACTTCGCGTTCGCACTGCGCTCTGGCCCGCGCTGCGCGCCTGAGCAAGTACTCCGAGACAGGGCCCTGCTGCATTTGGGAGGGATCGAGGTTCTCGAACCAAGCCGCAATCTCATCAGCCTCCGCCTCAATCTCCTCAACTGGTCGGCGAGCGGTGCTCATGGGAGAAACTTACCCCTCGCCGGCATCGCATGGAAGATTCGGTCATGCCCCTCTCTTTCCTCGACGCCGATCTCCAAGAGGTTCCCGCTCCGGTCGCCGCCGATCAGCAGCACACGGTCGCCTTGGAAGTGCCGCCAGATTGGGTTGCGATAGGCATGCATGATCTCCTCCTCGGAGATGCCGTGCTTGAAGGCGCTCGCCGCGATGGTCGGGATCACGGTCTTACGGCGTGGAGCTTGATGAGGTGCAGGTCGGCACGTCGGTGCCGGCGAGATCGGCCACGTCGAGCCGTTGGAGGCTGAGTGCGTGGCGGCCGTGGGCCGGGGCGAGGCCCCGCAGCAGCACGGGCGACCAGTCCAGCGACACGTCGGCTTGGACGGCGTCGCCGCGCCGGCAGACCGCGCAAGCTGGAGCTGTGCAGCCCGGGGGCGGGACACAGCGCCGGTTGGGTTCGTCGCTGACGGCGCACGAGTCGAGCGTGCTGATCGCGACCCGGCGGGCCTCGTCAGCGGCCTGGTTCCGCAGACTCATGACCTGCGCTGTGTCGGCAGCCGCAGCGCTGAACAGCGCGCACATCGCGGCGAGCGCCAGCGCGACGAACGGCGTGCTCATGCCGCTCGCCTGCTGTCGAGCGCCGGTGTGCCGAGCCGGGCGGTGCGGGCGATGGGTGTCGTGCTCATCGCTCGCGCGTGGGCCCAGGCAGAACCGGCACCACCACGCGGGCGCTGACCACGTCGCTGAACAGGGGCGAGACGGCCAGCGGGCAGGTCACGTTGACCGTGACAGCGGCAGGTGCTGGCTGGGCGGGCAAGCGGTGGACGGCGGCGGTGGCGCTGAAGCGCTGATCGGCGGTGTCGCAGTCGGCGATGGCCGCAGCGCCGACGACACGCTCGGCGATGCGTGTGGTGTGCCGGTCGATTTCGGCACTCGTTGCGGTGGCTGGTGGGGATGCGAGCGCGCTGGCCGCGTAGTGCGCCGCCTCGACGCTCGCCGCCCGGATCTCCCCCGACGCACGGGTGGCGTCGCCGGAGTAGTCCACCAGCCAGATGCCGAATACGAGCACGGCTGCGGCGCTGAGCATCCCGACGGCCTCATCCATGGCCATACCGCCCGCGAACACCTGGACCATCCGCCGCCGGTTTCTGCGGCTGTCGCGAGGACTGGCGATGCTTTGCGCAGCACGGCAACCGCCACGCACAGAGCGAGGCGCTGGTCAGCACGGCGGCGCCACCGGCGCCCACAGTGCCGCGCCGTCGGCAGACGGCGGGCGGCGGCAAGCCACGCCGAGCGCCTCGCCCTGGCCGAGCCAGCCGCGGGAGGACAAGCGCACCGACACGATGACCGAGCACGTCGGGTCGGCGTGCACCTCGACGGCGGTGGGCTGGACAGCAGCGAGCTGCGCTGCGCGGTCCACCGCGACCCTGGCCGCTGTCGCCCGGGCACCGGCAGGCAGGTTCTCTTCGGTGCAATCCCAATCCGCCGGTACCAGATCGGTGACGGCTATGGCCGCAGCGTCGGCCGCCCCCTGCGCCGCCGCTGCGCCGACCTGGTTGGCGAACAGTGAAATCACCAACGCCATGAACACCACCAGCACGCTGAACAAGCGCAGAATCGAGAGTGGGCTGTCCATCGGCCGTCGACATCGACCAGATCACGGATCTCGACAGATCCGTTACGGCTTGGCAGCGCACCTGTTCGGCGACGTGGTCCAGTTGCCGTTGACGGCATCGCACAAGTTCTCGGTTGTGATCTTGTCGTACTTCACCATGTCATCGGTTTGGGGGGCATTGCTGCTGAGGGTGGTCCACATGACCGTCACCACCAGCACTGAGGCGGCGACGGCGGCGGCGATGAAGATGAGCTTGGTGACTGGGGAATCCATGTGTTTGCTCCTTGCCCGCTGCTGCGGGCGATCGGGATCGTCGGGTTCGTTGGGGTCGTCGGGATCGGAAGGGCGTGCTGTGCTCACACCGTCGGCAGCGTCATGACGACGGTCACCATGACGACGGCGGAGGCCACCACTGCGAGCAGCGAGGCCGCCGTGCCGGCTGAGCGGGCGAGGCGGTCGATGGACTCGCGGCGGCGGTCGTCCATGGCTCGCACGACGCGGTCCAGGACACGGTCGAGCAGCTCCGACGCTGCGGCGCCCGAGCGTTCAGCGGCGTCCACGGTGCGCAGCAGCGATGCCGTCGGCGAATCCCCGATCTGCGCTGCCACCGCAGCCAGCGGATCGCGCCCGCCGAGCACGGCCGCGTTGACCGCTCCCGCCGCGGGGGCGAATGCTGGATCGGTGACGCGCTCGGCCGCGTCGAGCACCGCCACGTTGATCGGGTGGCCCGCCGCCACGAAAAGACGTATGCGGCGAAGCCACAGCAGCACTGCCCCGTCGGCCCGGCGCCGGTGACCGGCCAGCACCGCAACCGCCATCAGGCCTGGCACGGCCCAGCCCGCCACGACGGCGGCCAGCAGCGCCCACGCCAGCGCCGTCGCCGGCGAGGACCCCTCGCTCGGCGACAGCCGGCCGGCGGCGACGAAGCCCACGGCGAGCGTGCACACCGCCACAATCACTGTCAGGCTCGCAAGACGCGCCGGGCTCCAGCCCAGTGCCGTGAGCCGGCGGCGGTTCCGGCGGCGACGCTCGCTTGACGCCATCAGCCCGATGGCAGCGCACGCGCCGGTGCCGGCCATCAGCCACATGCCGAGTGCACCCGCAGCGGGCCACGGCACGCTCATCGCGGCAGCTTCCCCGCAGATGGCGCCCGACGAAGCACCTGCACGCTCACCGGACGCGACGCCCCCTGCGACTGTCCCCAGCCGCGGGACGGCGCCGTCACCGGAGCATCTCCCAGGCCGAGCTGAGCGGCCGGGCGCTGATCGCCACGGCGATCACGGTCGCGGCAAGCCCGACGCGCTGTCCCTGCGCGCCCGACAGCCACGCCCACGCGTCGGGGCTGACCAGCGCGCTGCCCAGCGCGACTGCGGCGCCGAGGGCGGCTGCGAGCCCGAGCTGAGGCAGGTTGGCGGCGACGTGACGGTGAAAGTGGCGCGCGGTCGCGGCGGCCTCCGCGGCCTCGGCTTCGAGCACGCCCAGGATCGGCACCCACTGGCCGCCGCTCGCCGCGGCAACGGCGACGACGTCGGCCAGCCAAGCTGCGACTGCGCCGTCGGCGCCCGCTGCGAACCGCTGCGCCGCGGCCTCGACCCCCACGCTGCGGCATTCCGCGACAAGTCTCGCCGCAGTGTGCGCGACCGGTCCGGTGGCCAACGGTGCCGAGGTCTCGAGCGCGTCGACGACGGTGCGCGAGACCTGCGCCTGGTTGGCAAGGATGGCGGCGAACTGCGCCACCGACTCAGCCGCATCGACCCGTCGACGGCTGCGTACGATGCAGGCTGCGCACCACGCGCCGATGCCCACCACCGCGCCGGCGAGGCCGGCCGCGGTCGGCCCGAAGGCCAGCCCGACGACGAATGCGACGGCGCCCGTCACCAGCAGGGGCCAGCGGGGCGATTCGTCGCCGTGCCCCGCCTCGCGGCGCGCCGAGCCGAACAGCGGCCACATAGCGGCTGCGCAGCCCGCCACGCCCAGCACTGCGAACTTCATCACACTGTGTCCTCGGCGACCAGCGCTTCGTACGGCGGCGGGTCGTCCACGGGGACCAGCGGTCCGGGATCCCACAGCACGTCGTGCCGCGGCTCCTTGCCGGGCGACGGTGCGACGAACAGCGGTTCCGCCGTCTGCGCAAGGTCCGTCCGCGGCTCCGTCGGCCCACGGCTCGGCCAGGACGCAGCTGCAAGCGCGCGCGAGTCCGCGGGCAGTTCGTCCCCTTGGCACGCCGCGGGTACCTGCGCCGGCGCTGGCGACCGTGACGGTTCGACCGCTCGCGCCGGGCCGTCTGCCGGCTGCGCTGCCCGTCTCGGCTGCTGCACCGGCGCGTCGGCGGCAGGCAGCGCTGTGCCGAGCTCCGACGTCGTGGGTACGTCCACGATTCGCGAGTACGCGGTCGGCAGTTCGGCATCACCGCTCGCTTCAGGCAAGCCGGCGGACGCGTACACCTCGGCCATGCGACCCGTGGGGCGCCCCGCCGGGGTCGCCCAGCGGTCGCCCGGTCGCAGCGCCCACAGGCAGGTCGTCGAGATGACCCCGGTGAGATCGTCGATGCCAGTGAGCTGGGTGACGTCGGCCACCACCCGCTCGCCGGCGTCGTTGCGGCCCAGCCACACGCACAGGTCCACCGCAGCGGCTATCTGGCGGCGCGCGAAGTCGGGCTCAGCGCCCTCCGAGCAGGCGTAGGCCACGAGCTTCTCCAGCACGCCCTTGCCCGGTTGGGAGTGGAGCGTCACCAGGCAGCCGTCGAGGCCCGAGGACATAGCATCCAGCAGCGCCTCGCAGCCCTCGCCGCGGATCTCCCCCACCACCAGCTTGGCGGCGTTCGCCCGCTTGGAATCCCGGATGTGGTCTGCCATCGAATGACGGCCGTGGCCGTCCTGATTGGCGTCGCGGGTCAGCCGCTCGTAGGTGTTGGGATGTATGCCGTACTCGGCCAGCCGCAACTCCGGTGTGTCCTCGATGGTGTCGATGCGCTCGTGATCGGGCACCGCCGCCAGCAGTGCCTGGCACAGCGTGGTCTTGCCGCCGCCCATCGTCGCAGCGACCACCACATTTGCCCGCGCCCGGCCGGCGATGGCCTCGATGAGCACGCTGCCGAGTTCGTTCGAAGCCACGCCGAGATCGTCAAGACGCATCCGGCCCGCCATGTTCGAGCGGAGCACAACGTTGGGCGGGCTCGTGACAAACGCCTCCGCGTGCAGGCGCCAGCGATCGCCGACGCGCACGTCCAGCCGGGGGTCCAGCTCGTCGAAACGCTGAGGTCGGTCGCCGGAATAGCTCGCGAGGAAACGCACTGCCTCGATCAGATCGCCATCGGCGGCAAACGGCGACGGTCGTCGCTCCACACGGCCGTCGGCGTACTGCACGAGCATCGATTCGCCGCCGCGAATCTGGTATTCCTCGACGTCGGGCGCGTCGAGCAGTTCCGAGAGCGCGTCGGTGGCGGCGCGCGCCGCGGAGCGCCGTCGCACCGCGCCATCGGTGCGGTCGAGCCGCTGCGGGGCGCACGCCGGTGGCGCGAGCGAGCGACCCAGCCGGTGGAGTCGGCGGTACGCGCCGCGGGCACCGACCCGCTTGATGCGCACCACCCGCGTCGCGTCAAGCGCAGCAGACAGCTCGCCGGTGGGATCGCCGCGCCCGCCACCTGCGGTCGGCAGCCACACCACGGTGCGCGGCACCCCGCCTACGGCCGCGGCGCGCCACGCATGTGTGCCGTGAGCGCTGCCGGCTGCACCATGAGCGGCGCGAGCAGTCGGGCTGCCGACGAGCAGCAGCGCCTCGCTGCACGCGGCTGCCGCAGCGGCGATGGCATCGGACTCGACTGCGCTGGTCAGCCACACCACGCACGGCTCGCTGCTCCCGTCGGGGCGCGGCATCGACACCACGTCGGTCGCGAACCAAACCCG
Source organism: Acidimicrobiia bacterium (assembly GCA_022820925.1). Taxonomy (GTDB): domain Bacteria; phylum Actinomycetota; class Acidimicrobiia; order Acidimicrobiales; family Poriferisodalaceae; genus Poriferisodalis. The sequence continues at coordinate 75,498 of JAJEEO010000001.1, forward strand.
GCCCGCGGCAGCCGACAGTCCGGCTCGCACGGCGTCGCGTATCCAGTCGCGCGCCGCGAGCGGCACGGTTTCGTCGCACAGCACCAGCAGCACCCCTCAGCCCCCCGCCGGAGCCCCGAGTTGCGCCGGTGCCTGTGTCTCGCCGTCGGAATCCCACAGCGCTCCGCTGCCGGGCCCAGGCTGGCCCTGGCCGTCCGCCCGGTAGGGCGTCAGGCCGCCGGACAGCGACGGCGACATCGATGAGCCGGCAGTGCCCGCCGGTCGGCATTCGGGCCAGCCATCGGGGGGCGCCGGCCAGACCACGAGACCGTCGAGCTCGGCAGCGCGCGCATAACGGGCGGCGCCGGCCGCATCGACCTGCACCACGATGCTGCCCTGCGCGCCGCCTGCCAGCGTCGTCACATCGAGCGCGCAGCCGCCCAAGGTGCCTGCCACCACAGCGCGGCTGCCCGCTCGGGGGCCTGGCTCTGGCCACGCGGAAGTGTCCGCGTCCAACCGGATGGCGGTGAGCGCGCCGTCAGAAGCGTCAGGCGGGCCAAGCAGGGCGTCGGTGACAAACGTCCCCGCGGGGACGTCGTAGGCCACCACGCTGCCCGCGATCGAGTCGAGGTCGGCGAACCGCACCGCCAGCTCCTGCGGAACCCCTGCGACGTCGAACGCACCGGGCGGCTGGCCTGCCAGCCATGGTTCGGACGTCACTCCCACCAGCACGTGGGGCGACTCGCGGTGCGGGCGGCCCCACAGCCAGATCGCTGCGACGACAACGGCCACGATCACTGCCGCGACGCCGATCCGCCACGGCTCGATGCCGGCGCGCTGCGCGCCAGGCGGGGCGTCGTCTGGCCCGAAGCCGGGAGGCCCAGCCAGCGTCACGAGCGCGCCCCGCTCTGGGTGTGGGTCACCCGATCGTCCGCGTAATCGCTCACCGTCTGGATCCAGTCGACTCCCGAAGCGAGCGTCGCCCAGCAGCCGGCGCCTGCGCGCGGCTGGTCCGCACCCGTTGCAGGCTCCGCTTCGAAGCACACTTCGAAACGCCACGCGTATGCCGCGGGGTGAACGAGCAGCCAGCCGCATTGCGACGTTGCCGTGGCCCCGTTGGCGTCGGCGAGCGCGCACGTCACCTCGGCCGGAGCGGCGCCAGGCTGGTGCCACTGGCGCAGGAGTTGCTGCTGGTCGGCGCTCAGTGCATCCCAGCGGTCCGCCACGTGCTTGGCGTCGGGCTCGGCCTCGATGCGGCGGCGTTCGGTCGTGACCCACGGCCGCAGCTCTGACCAGGCGGTTCGCAGCCTGGTCGCGGTCCATACGCAATTCGCGTCGCTGACCTGCACGGTGCGGTGCGCACGCATCCAGCCCCGGCCAGGCGCCACCTGCACGTACCTGCCCCCACCAGGCATGCCGGCCTGACCGGACGAGGCCCCGCTCGCCGAGCGCACATGCGATTGCCATACCAACGCGGCGGCATCAGCCGCACCCAGCGGCAACGGCGGCAGGTCCGCGCACTGCGGAGCGGGCGCAGCGGTGGTCGTCGTTGGCAGAGTGGTGGCCACCGTCGTGCCAGGCGGGTCAAGGGGATCTCCGCCGTCGCCCGGGCCATCCCCCTCGTCCCCCTCATCGTCGTCATCGTCGTCGCCTACGAGCGTCGTCGTGGTAGTCGTGGCAGTGGTGGTCGGCGACGGATCGTCTTCGGGCGCCGGCAGGCAGGCGTAGTCGTACGAGCCGTTGATGCGCGACTGCACATAAGGCGGCAGCGTGCCGAAACTCGAGCAGTCGAAGATGCACACCCGGTAGGTCTCTGCGCCGCGGACCGGGTGAGCGTGCTCCTGTATCTGCGTGTTTGCCAGCTCGCCGATCGCCGGGCAGTAGGTGCGGATGGTGGTTTCCTCGCAGTCGCCGGGGGTCGTGCACTTGTTGAGCACATCGCTCGCGGTAACGCAGCTCCCGCCGTGATCGGACCGGTAGGTCGTGCCCTCGATGTCGTCGCAGACATCGGGATCGCTGTCCCAAGTGCGGCCCGGCAGCTCGTCGCAGGGCACATACGAGAGCAGGCCGTCTGCACAGCGGTGGATACCCAGCTCGGCAAGCCGCTCGTCGCTCTCGCCGGCCAGGTGATGCAGCGGCCGAGCACCGCCGTCGGCGGTGTCAGTGGGCCCGCCGCTGCTCTCCTGCTTGGTGCCGGTGTCGGGGTTCGCGCCAGGCGCCGACGATTGGCAGGTCAGCACCGACGGGCCAAAGCCTCCCAGGGCATCGCCGTAGCGGGGTACCGAACTCGATGGGCAGCTCTGCGTGGGCGCAGCGGACGGCTCGCCGTAGACGGTGCGCGAGCACTGGCTCCCGGCGGGCTGCCAGCCCGATGGGCACGGGCCCTGCGTCACCGACGCCGTCACCCACTCCACCACCGTCTCGTAGACCGGCACCGTGGTGTAGTGGATCGTGGGCACCCGGTCCCAGTAGCCGGTCTCACGCGTCTCGTAGACGGGGGTCTCGCTCCAGTAGCCCGGAATGGTGGCCGTGTGCGTGGTCTGGTAGCCGTACACCGGCACGTTGCGGCAGTTGTACCGCTGACCCGACACGGGATCGAAGTCGCAGCGCCGGGTGGTGCCGGTCTGCACGCGCAGCGGCGGCACCAGCGGCTCGATCACCGTGCGCGCCCGAACCCAACGACGGTTCGTGCCGGTCTGCACGGTTTCGGTGCCCGTGGATATCCATACTTTGGCGTAGGTGGTGTGGCTGTACACCTGCCGCGTCCGTCCGGTGTCCACGGACCTCGTCACCTTCCTCTGGCACACATGGCCGCCGAACTGGCCGGGAACCTGTACCGATCCCCCCGAGCAGCTCGACGGGCGCAGCGCAGTCTCGGTGCGAGGCGTCAGGCAATGCCCGCCCGAGCTGTCCAACGACATTCCGGCGGGACAGCTCAGCACCGGGGCCACCGACGTCTGCGCCTCCGCAGGGGTGCCCAACGCATTCGCCGCGGTCAACGCCGTCGTCATCACGAGTGCGCCTGCGAACCAGCGCCATGCCACGCGAGCGAATCCTCCGCGGACGCTGCGGGTCCCGAGCGTCGCCGGTCCGCCGGACGGATCTGATACTCGGCCCGCGTTCACGACGACGGCCCCACAGGCTCCTCGGCCGACGCAGCGACACGCGTCGCGGCCCAAGAAGCCTCCTGCAGCTCAGCAAGCGGCTCGGACTGGGACCACCAGTAGAGGTCGGTGTGCGGCGGCCAGGCGCCCTCGTGACACGGCGGCATCGGGTGGGGGTAGGCGCGCCCGTCAGGTGTCTGCGGCAGCGATCCCGGCGGCCAAGGCCTCTTGGGCCGCCGGGCCGGGGGCTGACCAGTGTGACGCTCGAGCGCCTCAGCGATCGCTCCTGCATCCGGCGAGCAGCCCAGGATCTGGGAGAGCGACTTGAACGGCGAGAGGTACATGCGCTCGTGCCAGTCCACGCCGGGCTCCCACTGGGTCGCCGACAGTTCCGAATCGACGACCGGCGCGTTCGCCGCTGCCCGCGTCAGCGCAGCCCACTGGCTCGGTGTGCACCGGTCCCGCAGCGACGGTCGCTGCAGCTCTCCGCCGACCACGGAGCCGATCGGGATGCCGGTGGCGCACCAGAACTCGAGATGCCAGTCGTGATCTCGGTGCGCCCGCCACGCCTCCGCCTGACTGACGTCGATCCAGTCGCGTACCGCGATCCACTGGCTGCGACTGCCCGAGGCCCACGCACGTGGATCGGCCCAGTCGACCGACGCAGCGTGCTCGTCCTTGGCTTGGGCGAGCCACTGCACTGCACTGCCGAAGGCATCGCCGCCGCAGTCGCCGTCGAAGAGGGCATTGCGCAGCACCCGGTAGCTGAGGCGCGACCACGTCAGCCACATGGCCTCGACCCGCGCCGGATGGTCGACTCCTGGGTCGAGGCGTTCACCCGTCGACGCATCCACCAGGTACGACCGTCCGGGCGGGTGGCACACGATCGCGAGCGCGTGCCCTCCGGCGCTGAGATCTGCCACCCAGGCCTGCTCGACCGGCGGTGCGGTGAATTCGAGCCGCAGGCCGCGGGCCCACAGCGATTCGAGCTGGCGTGTGCGGTGCGAGGCGGTGTAGACGCCGGGGATGATCGTCGCCAGGTCGCTGCAGGCCTCCCACAGCGTGCCAGGGCCGGTGCTCACGACAGCGTGACCGACCAGCGAGTCGGTGACGGCGCCCTGGGCTGCCCGCCGCGTCAGCCATCGCAGCGCCTGCGATGACCAGTCGCCGGGGAAGTAGCCGACATCGGCCAGGCTGTGGCCGCCCAGCGCCAGCTCCATCGGCTCGCCTGGGCTGTACACCAGCAGCTTGGCTATGTCGTTGACGGTGGTGCCCCACGAGTGCATCGGGCGGCCCCCGGGCGAGCGCATCCCGGTGATGAACGACTCGATGGCGGCACTCGCACGGTCGTGGTCGGCGCCTGTTCGGCCGAGGTCCACGCCGAGCGAGGCGGGTGCGGGATGCGGGGGGCAGAGCGACACGTGGTCGTAGGCGGCGCTGCGATCCGCCCCGATGCGCGTCTCGTAGTCGAGCCCCGCCGGATCGACTACCAGCTCCCATGCTGTCTCGGTACCCCCGCGCCGGCGAGCCACCCGGGTCCCCTCGGCGAGCGCTGTGCGGGCCTCGGGCAGGTAGGGCGGCATCTCGTCCCACAGCGCTCGCTGACCGATGGCGTAGTGGTGACCCCGCTCGACATCGCCCAGCAGCTCCGAATGCGAACCGGTCACCGCCGGCTGGCGGTGCTGATCGGGGACGCGGTCCGGCTCGGGGTACGGCGGCCACGGGACCCAGATGCGATCGGGGCCGATCCGCACGGCGGTCGGCAGTGCGATCGCCGGGCGGTGCTGCCCCATGCGCGGGAACTCGCCGCTGCCCGCGACGATCGGTCGAGGCTGGCTGGCAGGTCGGTCGCCCAGCGCTGAGCCCTGTGCTGGATCGGTGTTGCTCTCGCTGTCGCTGGTGCCGCCGCCAGGGTCAGCTGCGATCGAAGGTGCGGGGTCGACCGGCTCGCCATGATCGGCGCTGCACGCTGTCGCCAGCAGGCCCAGCACCGCGGCGGCTGCGAGCCATGCACCCGCGGCTGTCGCTCGGTGGCATCGAGGTCGGACCATCGCACAGCTCCTCCGGACTCGGGATCGCGGGCGCCACGTTCGAACGAGGTCGCCTTGCTGTGGTGTTCTACGCGCGCGTTGTCAGATCATTCCAATGAATTTCGATTTATTTGATTCTCAACGGGTGCGCGGGCCTCGCGCCAGCCGGCTCGGCGCGGTCCCGCAGTCCTCAGCCCGCGGTGGACGAGGGTGCAGCCGGCGGTGACGGCCGGTGGCGGCGGGCCCACAGGGCGAAGCCGAGCCCGATCGCGCCATATCCGGCGTAGGCCACGACCAGCGGCGTCACCGAGCCAGCGATCATGCGGTCGACGAGCATCGCCAGCAGCGCGCCGCCGCCCCCCGAGATCGTGCCGATCACCGCTGAAGCAGTGCCGGCCAGCTCGCCCATCGGCCCCATGGCCTGGGCCTGCATGAGCGGGTTGACGAAGGTGCGCACGGCATTGATCACCACGATCAGGGCGAACCAGCCGAAGAACGACGGCGTGCCTCCGGCCTGCCACGACCACAGCGCGAGCCCTGCCGACAGCACCACCGTCGTCGGCAGCAGCGTCACGATCATCCGGTCGGCACCGATCGTGGTCACCAGCCGGCTGCCGGTGAACACCACCAGCCCCATGCACACACTCATCCCGGCGAAGTAGTACGCGAATACCTCGCCCCGGCCGTACACGTCGTCGAAGATCAGCTGGCTGCTGCCCAGGAACGCGAAGAACGAGCCCATGTCGAACATGACCGCGAGCGCCGAGCCGATGGTGAGCTTGTTGGTGAAGACCGCAACGACGGCCTCGCGCGTGCGAACGAGGGTGAGCGGGCGGCGGCGCTCGGGGGGCAGCGACTCGGGCAGCCGGATGATCCACAGCGCCAGCACCACCGTCAGCCCCATCGGGGCCGCCATCACCCAGCGCCACGAACCGAGGGCGAGCACTGCCTGGCCCATCAGCGGCGCGATCGCGGGCACCACCATGAATACCGCCGCAACCGCCGAGAGAACGCGGCCCAGCCGATCCCCCTCGTAGAGGTCACGCCCGATCGCCAGCGACAGTGCGCGGGGCCCAGCGGCTCCGATGCCCCAGATCAGCCGGCTGGCGATCAGCACGCCGAACGTCGGCGCCAGCGCAGAGCCCAGCGCCCCGAGCGTGTACAGCGCCAAGCCGGCGTACAGCACCGGCTTGCGGCCGAATCGGTCGGTGAAGGGGCCGTAGAGCAGCTGCGCGCCGGCCAAGCCGAAGAAGTACAGGGTGACGGTGAGCGCCACCTGGGGCGAATCGGCAGCGAGACCGAGCCCGAGCCGGATATCGGTGAACGCGGGCAGCGCCATGTCGATGCCCAGCGCCGTGGTGGCGCTGATGGCGCCCAGCAGGAAGACGAGCTCCCGCTCGGCGATCCGGCGCGGGCGCCGATCGCCGTCGAGCGTCACGCGGAATCCGTCATGGCAGGGCCGTGGGCGGCCGTCACCGGCTGTCGAGGGCGGCGGCAAGGACGCCGTTGACCAGGGCACCGCTGCGGTCGGTGGCGCCCAGGCGGTGCGCCAGCTCGATGGCTTCGTTGAGCACCACCGCAGCCGGCGCGTCGCCGCGCTCGAGCTCCAAGAGCCCTTGGAGCATGATCAGCCGGTCGCACACACCCAGCCGCTGCGGGGTCCAGCCCTCGGCCAGCAGCCCGGCCAGCCGCTCGGTCAGCTCATCGCGCCGTGCAGCGACGCCGGTGGCCAGCTCGAGCGCGAACGGATCAAGGTCGGCGACCTGCTCGGCAAGCACATCGGCCAGCTCGCACGACTTCATCTCGGCCTCGTACAGCAGTTCCACCGAGCGCTGGCGCGCCTCCCGGCGGCGGGTCGGCTCGTCGGGTGCAGCGAAGGGGTCGCTCGGGCGGCTCACGGCTGAAGCTCCGAACGCCTCACGGCAGACCTGGGGGTCAGCCCCGGGCTCGCTCGATGTAGTCGCCGCTGCGGGTGTCGATCTTCAGGCGCTCGCCCGGCTCGATGAACAGCGGCACCTGCACCACCAGCCCGGTGGACATCGTGGCGGGCTTGCGGGCCCCCGACACCCGGTCGCCCTGCACGCCGGGGTCGGTGTCGGCCACCTCGAGCACCACCGATGCGGGCAGCTCGACGCCCAGCACCTCGTCGCCGTGACGCGACACCGTGGCCATCTCGCCTTCCACCAGGAAGTTCGTGGCACTGCCCGCCGCCGTGCGGCTGACCGGGAGCTGCTCGTAGCTGTCGGTGTCCATGAACACCAGCGAGTCGCCGTCGGCGTACAGGTACTGCATGTCGCGGTTGTCGATGACCGCGCGCTCCATGCGCTCGCCGGCGCGGAAGGTGCGCTCGAGGGTGGCGCCGGTGCGCACGTTCTTCAGCGTCGTGCGCACGAACGCGCCGCCCTTGCCCGGCTTGACGTGCTGGAACTCGGCGAGCTGGAACAGCCCGTCGTCGAGGTCCAGCGTCATCCCGTTGCGGAAGTCGGCGGTGGAGATGGCCATGCCGGGACGGTACAGGCGACGGCTTCGGTCACGACGGGCGCTGGGGCTCGCTGCTGGAATCTGATACGGAACCGTCGCGACCAGCGGCTTCGATGGCGAGCGCAACCGCCTTGGGGTAGCCGGCGCCGCCCTCGCCTGCGACGCGGGCCGCCGCCAGCGGTTCCACCACCGAGAGGTGACGCCACGGTTCGCGCTCGCGGGGCTCGGACAGGTGCAGCTCCACGATCGGTCCGTCGAACGCCGCCAGCGCGTCGTGCAGCGACCAGCCGTAGTGGGTGAGCGCGCCGGGGTTCACCACGATGGCCTCCACGCGGCCGATGCCCGAGTGCACGGCATCGACGAGATCGCCCTCGTGATTGCTCTGGCGATGCTCGAGGTCCCAGCCGCGCTCGGTCGCCGCGCCGCGAGCCGCCCGGACATGGTCGAGCAATGTCTCGGTGCCGTAGATCTCGGGCTCGCGGGTGCCCAGCAGGTTCAGGTTGGGTCCCGACAGCAGCAGGACGACGTGGCGGGGCATCTGATCTGGCTCCTGGCTACATCTGGTCGAGCGCGCTGCGCAGCACGCCCGCTTCGACCCCGGGCACGACCTCGAGGCCGTCCGGCCCGTCCAGCACGAAGGTGATGCCGTCGGTGGCCTTCTTGTCGCGGCCGAACAGCTCGATGATCTCGTCGGCATCGACGCCCGCCGGCAGCTTCGCGTCCAGCCCGTAGGCCGCCAGCACCCGCTCGTGCTCGGCGACCCGCGCATCGTCGATGCGCCCCAGGAGGCGGGCCACCAGCGCGGCGTAGCGCAGCCCGACGGCGACCGCCTCGCCGTGGCGCAGGTCGAACCGGCCCTCGATCTCGAGTGCATGGGCCAGCGTGTGCCCGTAGTTGAGCAGCGCACGGCGGCCGCTCTCGGTCTCGTCGGAAGCGACCACTTCGGCCTTGATCGCCACGCACGCCGCCACGCGTTCGTCGATCGGCAGCTCGCCGAGGTCGCCGCTCGGGGTCTTGGCGAGCCAGGGCCGCGCAGCGGGGCTGGGAATGAAGTGATACTTGGCCAGCTCGCCATAGCCGGCGCGCAGCTCGCGCTCGGGCAGCGATTCGAGCACCTCGGTGTCGCACAGCACTGCTGCGGGCTGCCAGAACGCCCCAACGAGGTTCTTGCCCTCGGCCAGGTTCACGCCGGTCTTGCCGCCTACCGCGGCATCGATCTGGCCCAGCAGCGTGGTGGCGACATGCACCACTGCGATGCCACGGTGGTACACCGCAGCGGCGAAGCCGGCCACGTCGGTCACCACGCCCCCGCCGACAGCGACGATCACATCGCGCCGGGTGAGACCGAAACGGGTGAAGCCGCTGCACAGCTCGCCGATGGTGTCCAGCTCCTTGGCCTGCTCGCCATCGGGAATCTCGAAGGCCTGCGACGGGATGCCGGGGTCGACCTCGACGCCGATGCCTGGCTGGGTGACGACTGCGGCGCGCTGCGCTGCAGCAGTCAGATCAGCCTCACGCAGAACCGTGGCGAGCTGGTGGCGCGCGCCAGCACCCACCAGCACGGGGTATGAACGATCCCCGAGCAGTACGTCGACGCGGATGGTGCCCGCCATAGTCGGCGAGGGTACCGAGGGGCCTACACGCTGAGCCCTGTTGGCATTGACCACCAGATCACTGCCAGCGCGCCGGCCACCAGCGAGGGCCCGAGTGCAAAGCGGTGGTCGCTGCTGCGGCCGAGAGCGACGATGCCGATCGCGCCTACCAGCGCCGCGAGGGCGAAGCCAGCCAAGAGCCCTGCGAGCACCGTCATGATGCCGCCGATGCCCAAGTGCAGTCCCAGGTAGCCGCCGAGGCGCACGTCGCCGTAGCCCAAGCTGCCGCGCGATGCCCGCCAGATCACGTGCATCAGGCCCCAGCCGGCCGCTCCCCCGATCGAGACCATCACGGCAGTGCCGCCTAGGCCCGCGAGCCCGCCGTCGGCCGTTGCTGCCACGCACAGCAGACCGATGGCCAACGCCGTTGCCGCCCGCAGCAACCGCGTCGGGATCAGGTGAGTGCGAAGGTCGATGGCCGAGATCACGACGCCGGCCCAGCCGAATGCCAGAAACGGTGCCACATAGACGCTCGAGCCGGCCCGCGCCGCCAGTGCGACCCCGACTGAGACACACAATGCGATCGCCGCTGCCGGATGCAGGCGGACGCCGAAGCAGCGCCGGGCGCAGCGTGCGGCCACCATCCCTGCCGCGGCGCCTCCCAGCACCACAGCGGCGAGCCCCACGGCGTTGACGCCGACTGTCACGGCGTTGACGCCGAATGTCGTGCTCAGTGCCGTACTGAGTGCTGCGCTGATCACGCCGACGGTCCTCCGGTCGCCGGCAGCCGCAGAGGGCTGCACTCGGGCCGGGGAGTTACCCGGCGATGTCCAGGCCGACGGCTGCCCCCATCGCCCTGACGGGTGCGTCGCGGCCGGTCCACATCTTGAACTGCTCGGCGGCCTGGAACAAGAGCATTCCCGTGCCGTTGAGGATCTGGGCGCCCGCTTCGTCGGCGGCTTCGAGGATCGGCGTCAGTGCGGGCGTGTAGATGAGGTCCACCACGATCTGGCCGCGGCGCAACAGCCCTGGAGGGGCCGGCATCGGATCGGCCGCGTGCATGCCCAGAGGTGTCGCGTTCACGACCAGGTCGGCATCCCTGATCGCTCCGGGAGCCCCGACCATCACCGACATCGAGATGCCGATGCCGGCTGCTGCCGCAGCCTGCTTGCCCAGTTCGGCGGCCTGCATGGCTGACTCGACGGAGCGATTCACAATCGTGACCGAGGCGCCTTCGCTCGCCAGCGCCACCACTACGGCGCGCGCCGCGCCGCCCGCGCCCAGCACCACGGCGTGCATCCCGGCGAGCTCGACGCCTGCTTGACTGCGCAGCGAGTTCACAAAGCCCACGCCGTCAGTGTTCTCGCCGATCAGCCGGTCGCCGCTGCGGCGCACGCAGTTGACGGCGCCCAGCATGGCTGCCGCAGGCGACAGCTCGTCGCACGCCTCAGCCGCCTCTGCCTTGAGGGGCATGGTCACCGACAGTCCGTCGATGCCCAGGGAGCGCATCGCCGCCACGGCATCCGCGCCTCCGCCGGCCGGCACCTCGAACGCCACATAGGTCCAGTCCAGACCCAAGCGGGCAAACGCCGCATTGTGCAGCGCCGGGCTCAGGGAGTGCCGCACTGGGTCGCCGATCACGCCCGCGAGACGTGTCGTGCCGGTCGGTCCAGTCATCGACACATTCTCATCGTCGCGCGCCGGTGTGTGTGCGATCTCGGCGACGGTGTCCGCAGCGGCTCTGCCGTCAGCCGCAGAGGCCCAGCTCCTGGCAGATCGCCTTGTCGCGCAGGAACTCCTCGTCGGTCACCGAGAACGACAGCGTGCCGTCAGGCGACGTCAGAACGAAGTACATCCACGGTCCCTCTTCGGGATTCAGGGCGGCCTCGAGCGATGCGCGCCCGGGCGCCGCAATCGGCGTCGGCGGCAAGCCGACCAGCACCCGGGTGTTGAAGGGCGAATTGACCGCGAGCAGGTCCGCCGTGAGCTCCCGCTCGCCCACCGCGTAGACGATGGTGGCGTCGATGCCCAGCGACCAGCCGCGGGCCAGCCGGTTGTAGATCACCCGGGCCACCTTGGCCCGGTCTTCTGGGCGCTGTGCCTCGCGCTCGATCATGCTGGCCACGATCAGCGTCTCATAGGGCGTCAGCCCTACCCGGCGCGGCGAGTCGGCGTAGCCCAACTCGCCCAGCACCGCATCGAGGCGATCGACCATCAGCGCCACGAGCTGTTCCGCGCTGGTCTGGGAGTCGTAGAAGTACGTGTCGGAGAAGAGCTGCCCTTCGGCGGGGTCGATGACACCGGGGGGAAGGATCGGGGGCGCCGGAGCGACCAGCGAGAGCACCGGCCGAGCGCGCACAGCCTCCCCGAATTCCCGGCCGCTGAAGCTCAGGTCCGGCACCTCGTCAACCAGTTCGACCATCTGCGCGAGCGTCAAGCCCTCGGGAAAGGTGAGCGACAGCGAAGCGGCCTGCGCCACCCGGCTCGGCCCCGCCTCGAGCACGGCCATGGTCTCCCACACCGAGGAATTGGACTGGAACGTGTACTCGCCCGCCTGGAACGCAGGGCCGCCCTTGAACCTCACGTACCACTCGTAGGCCCGCGAACTCGGTATGACGCCGTGCTCGGCGAGCAGGTCCGAGATGCTCGCCGTGCTCGAGCCCAGCGGCAGGGTCAGCACGATCTCGCCGGTCGGCTCACCGGGCGGATCGAGCTGGTCGTTCACCCAGCGATAGGCACGGCTGCCCACCATCCAGGCGACGGCACCGAGCAGGATGAGGAATGCCAGCGCGCCCCAGGTGCCTGGGCCGCGGCGGGTGCTGACCACCTCGTAGTCGATGCCGCGCCGGCCGCCCACCGTCGGCGCGCCTGGCCCGCCCGGTCCACCGCGGGTTGCACCTGACGCTCGACGCTCAGCGGACGTCGAGCCTGCGGGCCGGCCCCGGGCGAGCAGACCCGGCTCGGCGGGCGCGGATTCGTCTCCGCTCGCGAGCCCCACAAAGGCCGCTGCCCGACCGGCCAGCCTTCGCACCGCAGGCGGGGTTCTCAGCGCGGTCGAGCGGTGCGTCCCGCCGCTGCGGGGTTCCGCGCCGCCGGTGTCCTCAGCCACCGGCGTCCAGCCACGACTGCAGGATGACCGCGGCTGCCACCTGGTCGACAACCTCTCGTTGGGCGGGACCGCGCACGCCCCCCTCGGCCAGCATCCGCTCCGCGATCACCGTGGTGTAGCGCTCGTCGACCAGCACCACCGGCACGTCCAGCACCGCTTCGATCTCGTCGGCTTCGGCCCGCACGGCTGCCGCGGCCGGTCCCTCGCTGCCGTCGAGCGACGTCGGCAGGCCGATCACGACCACCTCGGCACCCACATCAGCGACCATACCGGCGAGCGCACGATGGTCTTGGGCACGCTCGCCGCTGCGTACGAGCACCTCATAGGGCACTGCGATCGAGACATCGTCCGGCGCGATGGCCACGCCGATGCGCACCGAGCCGAGGTCGATGCCGATCGCCCGCATCATGGGGCGCGATCTCTCAAGTCCCGAGTGCGGCTGCTCGAGCCTGGGCCAACGCGTCACCGATGCCGTCGGGGTTGCGGCCCCCGGCAACCACGAGCGGCGGGTCGCCCTTGGCACCGAACCCTCCGCCCACCGTCCGCGCGGCGTCGGCCAGCAGGGCGCCTGCCGACAGCGTCCCGGCGGGATCCACCGCGGCGACCAACGCCACTCCCCCGCCCGGGGGCGCGGAGGCCAGCACCACAGCACGGATGCCGTCGCGGTCGCGCACCGACACGGCGAGGTCCCGCAGCGCATCGCGTTCGAGATCGCCCAAGTCGGCGATGACCACGCCGTCATCTGCGGTCGCAGCGAGCTCGCCGGCCCGTCCCGCGGACAGGGTCCGCTGCAGATCGCGTACCTGCCGACGCAGCTCCTTGGTCTCATCGACGCGGCGCTGCACTGCGGCGGCAACCTCGTCGGGCTGGGCGTTGAGCAACTCCGCCAGCGCGCCCAGCGTGTCCTCGGCCTCTGCGAGCCGGTCCACGGTGGCGAGACCGGTGATGGCTTCGATGCGGCGCATGTTGGAGCCGATGCTGGACTCCGAGACGATCCGCAGATGGCCGATGTCGCCGAGCGCTGCCACGTGGGTGCCCCCGCACAGCTCGACCGAGTGCGGCCCTGCTTCGAGCACCCGCACCACGTCGCCGTACTTGTCGCCGAAGAAGGCGATGGCGCCGATCGACTGCGCGTGGCTCATCGACGTCTCGTAGTGGCGGCAGCGGCCATTCGCGATGATCTCGGCATTCGCGACGCGCTCGATCTCGCGCAGCTGCGAGGGGCTCACGCCTTCGTAGTGGCTGAAGTCGAATCGCAGCCGATCGGGCGCCACCAGCGAGCCGGCCTGCTTGACGTGATGGCCGAGCACCTCGCGCAGCGCCCAGTGCAGGATGTGCGTGCCGGTGTGATTGCGGCGGATGGCGGCGCGTCGCTCGTTGTCGATCTCGGCGCTGACCAGCGTGCCTGCCTCGACGACACCGCTGCGGATGCGCCCGACGTGGCGGTGCAGATCTGCCAGCGCGTACGTGCAGTCGAGCACGTCGATGCTGCCCTCGGGGCCGGTGATCGTGCCGATGTCGCCGATCTGCCCGCCGCTCTCTGCATAGAACGGCGTGCGATCCAAGAACACCTCGACGAGGCCGTCGCCTTCGGCTGGGCCGTCGTCGGGCGTCATCTCGAAGACGGCCAAGACCCGGGCCTCATCGGTGCTCGGCGAGTCCCGCACGAAATGGGTCGGCCCGAATTGGGCCAACAGCTCGCGGTAGCGCTCATCGGCGAAGGTGGGCCCGCCGGTCCTGCCCGCTCGCGCCCGGGCACGCTGCTCTTCCATGGCGATCTCGAAGCCCTCGCGGTCGAGGCTGAAGCCGCGTTCCGCGAGGATCTCCTCGGTCACCTCGACTGGGAAGCCGTGCGTGTCGTGGAGCAGGAATGCGACCTCGCCGTCGAGCACTGCCGAATCGAGCACAGCGGTCGCCTCGTCGAGGATCTTCTGCCCGGCGGCGAGCGTGGCCCGGAAGCGCTGCTCCTCGCGGGCCACCACCTCGGAGATGAACTGCTTGTTGGCGACCAAGTCGGTGTAGTGGTCGCCCATGACCTCCACCACGATCTCGACCAGCCGCGGCATCACCACGTCTGTGACGCCGAGCACCCAGGCGTGACGCACGGCGCGGCGGATGATGCGCCGCAGCACGTAGCCGCGGTCCTCATTGGAGGGGAAGACGCCGTCGGAGATGAGCATCGCCGTCGTGCGGGCATGGTCGGCGAAGATGCGCATCGACACGTCGGTCTCGGGATCGGCGCCGTAGGTCTTGCCGCAGATGCGCTCGGCCTCGGCCAGCAGCGGCGCGAAGAGGTCGATGTCCCACGCCGAGGGCACGCCCTGCAGCACCGCCAAAATGCGTTCGAGGCCGGCGCCGGTGTCAATGCCGGGCGCCTCCAGCGGTGTCAGCTGGCCGGTGCTGTCGGCCGCGAACTGCATGAACACGAGGTTCCAGATCTCGACGAAGCGATCCTCGTCGCCGTGGGCGGGACCGCCGCCTGGGCCGTGCTCGGGGCCGAGGTCGTAGAAGATCTCGCTGCAGGGCCCGCACGGGCCGACATCGCCAGCAGCCCACCAGTTGTCCTTGTCGAGGCGCTGGATGCGTTCGGCTGGGACGCCGACGGACGTCTGCCAGATCTCGGCGGCCTCGTCATCGGAGACGTGGACGGTCACCCACAGCTTGTCGGCGTCGAGGCCGAGCACCTCGGTCACGAATTCCCACGCCCACGGGATTGCCTCGGCCTTGAAGTAGTCGCCGAAGCTGAAGTTGCCCATCATCTCGAAGAACGTGAAGTGGCGATTGGTGCGGCCGATGTCGTCGAGATCGTTGTGCTTGCCGCCCGCCCGGACGCACTTCTGGATGGTCACCATGCGGCGCGTCGGCGGCACTTCCGAGCCGAGGAAGTACGGCATGAACGGCACCATGCCGGCCACCGTGAACAGCAGCGACGGCTCGTGGGGAATCAGGCTCGCGGAGGCGCGGACCTCGTGTCCTCGCTCGGCCCAGAACGAGCTGAACGCCTCACGCAGTTCCCCAGCGCGCACCCCCAGAGGATACTGCCGCTCTTTCGCGGCCTCTATGGCCGCTGTGCCGGCCGCGCCCCTCTGGCCGCCGGAGCGCTTCACGGGCGCTCAGGCGGCTTCGCGGCGGTGGCGGCGCTCGGCCCAGCGTCGGTCTCGCTCGTCTCGCAGGCGCTGCTCGGCGTCGTGCATCTGGCGCTTGCCGTCCCGCCATGCGGTCCGGAGATCGCGGCGCATCTGGCGTGCTGTGCCCAACGCCGTGGCGGTTCCTCGCACGGGTGCGTAACGATTCAACAGTGAACGGAAGCGTCGCTGCAGCCACAACGACGCGCCAGCGCCGAGGCCTGCGCCCAGCGTCAGCCATCGCAGCCGCTTGAACACCTCAGCGCCCCTCCGTCTCGCTGCTTGAAGCAGTTTCGCGCTCAGGATCGGCGAGACGGTCCTTCAAGACAGAAAACGCCGACCTGACCTTGTCGACAGGTGCCGCGGCGGCGCGGGCGGTGGCCGCACCGGCGGTTTCGGCCAGCCCGGCGACTTTCTGCGCCACATTCAGCAGGTCGCGCAGCCGGCCGATCTCGGTCTGGGCCATCTCGGCGGTGTCCGCCAGCTGGCTCAGCGCAGGCCCGACTTTGGCGTCGAAGTCCTCCAGCTTGCGGCGCAACTCCCGCATCAGGGCGAACGCCTGGGTGAGCACCGCGATGAGTGCGACCAGCGCTACCACGACGCAGACCGTGACGACCACGGCTGCGAGGTCGCCGCTGCTCACGAGAGTTCCTCATCGTCGGTGACGAGCGCGAGGCCGAGTTCTTCGAGCTGATCCTCGGAGATCGCAGACGGGGCGTTGGTGAGCGGATCGGCGCCCGACTGGCTCTTGGGAAAGGCGATCACTTCGCGGATGTTCTCCTCGCCGCACAGCAGCGCTGCCAACCGATCGATGCCGAAGGCGAAGCCCGCGTGCGGCGGTGCACCGAACCGGAACGCGTCGAGGAGGAATCCGAATCGCTCCTGCGCAGTGTCGGGGTCGATGCCCAGCAGATCGAAGACCTGCTGCTGGATATCGCCCCGGTGGATCCGGACGCTGCCCGAGCCCAGCTCCCAGCCGTTCAGCACCAGGTCGTACGCCTGCGAGCGCACGCCCAGCAGCGTGTCGGCATCGAAACCGCCGCCTGCGGCCATGCGGGCCGAGGCCGCCGCGACCACATCGAGATCGTCGGCATGGGGCATGGTGAACGGATGGTGGGCCGGCATCGGCAGGCCGTCAGCGCTCACATCTTCGAACAGCGGGAAGTCCACGACCCACAGAAAATGCAGGCCGCCCTCGTTCACCGTCGGGCGGCCCAGCTCCAGCCGCAGCAGGCCGAGCACGCCGCTGGCCCGCCGCCACGTGTCGGCCACCAGGTAGCACATGTCGCCCGGCTCGGCCCCGAGACGCCCCAGCACGCCTTCGATCTCGGCGTCGGACATGAACTTCGCGACCGGCGAGGTGACCGCCAGCCGGCCGCCGGCTGCGCTGCGGGCACCCTCTGCCAGCGGCTCGCCGGCGCTGACCCGCATCCACACAAGACCTTTGGCGCCCCAGCGCTGGCACTGCTTGGTGAGATCGTCGACCGCGTTGCGGCTGATGTCGCCGCCGCCGGGCACCCGGATGCCCCGCACCGCAGGCGCCTTGAACGCGTTGAACCCGGTCTCGGCGAACAGATCGGTGAGCTCGGTGAGCTCGAGCCCGAAGCGCAGGTCGGGCTTGTCCGACCCGTAGCGGTCGATCGCCTCGTGCCAGGTGATCTCTCCCATCGCTGCGGGGCGCACGCCGGTGATCTCCTCGGCCGCTTCAGCCACCGCCTCGCTGATCACGGCGCGCACTTCGGCACCGCTGGCGAAGCTCATCTCGAGGTCGAGCTGGGTGAACTCGAACTGGCGGTCGGCTCGCAGGTCCTCGTCGCGCAGGCAGCGGGCGATCTGGTAATAGCGGTCGATGCCGCCCACCATGCAGAGCTGCTTGAACAGCTGGGGGCTCTGCGGCAGCGCGTAGAAGCGGCCCTGATGCAGCCGGCTGGGCACAACGAAGTCGCGGGCGCCTTCAGGCGTCGACGCCACCAGCGTCGGCGTCTCGACCTCGATGAACTCTGCTGCCTCCATCGAACGGCGGATCGCCGCGTTCACCCGTGCCCGGTTCACCAGGTTCGAGTGCATGCGGGGGTTCCGCAGGTCCAAGTAGCGATGGCGGATGCGCAGCATCTCGTCGACCTCGGTGCGGCCGTCGATCTGGAACGGCGGCGGCTCCGAGCGCGACAGCACCTCGACGGTCGCATCGCCGATCTCGATCTCGCCGGTGGCCAGCTCGGGATTGGCTGTGTCCAACGGGCGCTCACGCACTGTGCCGGTCACCGACAGCACGTACTCCGAGCGCAGATCGTGCGCGTGATCCACGACGCACTGCACGATGCCGGTGCGATCGCGCAGGTCGACGAAAGCCAGGTGCTCGCCATGCTCACGACGCCGGGAGACCCAGCCGCACACGGTGACGTCCCTGCCGATGTCGGCACGGCTCAGCCGTCCGCAGTAGTCGGTCCGCATTCGATCGCCCATCACGTACCACCTTCCGCATTGAGCTCGTCGAAGATGCGCCGCAGCGCGCCCAGCACTTCGCCACGCGGCACGGTCTGCTGCGCGATGCCGGCGCCGCCGCCGTCAGGGCGTCGCAACGGTCGCACCGTGACGGTGCCGGCGTCGATCTCGTCGGTTCCCACGATGAGCGCGATCTCGGCGCCGGAGCGGTCCGCGGCGCGCATTTGCGCTCGCATCGAACGGTCGTCGAAGGCCCGGTCGGCCCGGATGCCCACCGAGCGCAGCTCATGGGTGAGGTCGCGTGCGGCGGCGCCGCCGGACGTGTCGATCACCCACACTTCGGCCCGCTGTGCCGGAACGTCGAAGACGCTTTCGGCATCGCAGGCCAGCAGCAGGCGCTCGATGCCCAGCGCGAAGCCGATGCCGGGCGTCGGCGGGCCGCCGAGCGCCTCCACGAGCCCGTTGTAGCGGCCGCCGCCGCACACCGTGTCCTGGGCGGCATCGAGGCTGGCGGCACGGAATTCGAAGGTGGTGCGGGTGTAGTAGTCGAGGCCGCGCACGAGCTTGTGCTCGACCTCGTGGGAGATCCCAAGTGCGTCCAGCCCCTCACGCACCCGCTCGAAGTGGGCCGCCGTGGTTGCCGAGAGATAGTCGGTGATGCGTGGAGCGTCCGCGGCCACGGCTGCTGTGGCCGGTCGCTTGGAGTCCAGGATGCGGAGCGGGTGGCGCTCGATCTTGTCCCGGTCCTGGGGGTCCACATCGTCGGCCCGGCGCTGCAGGTAGCTGCTCAGCGCCTCGCCGTAGGCAGCGCGGGTGTCGGCGTCGCCCATCGAGTTCACCAGCAGCGGCACCTGCTGCAGCCCGATCGCGCCGAAGAACTCGGCGGCGAGAGCGATGATCTCCACATCTGCATCGGGATCGTCGGTGCCGAGCGTCTCGGCCCCGATCTGATGGAACTGGCGGTAGCGGCCGGCTTGGGGCGCCTCGTAGCGGAAGAACGGCCCCTGGTACCACACCTTCCACGGCGTGGTCGGGCGGTGCTGGGCGAAGGCACGGCACACCGATGCCGTGCACTCGGGCCGCAGCGCCAGGTGGCGGTCGCTGCGGTCGAAGAACTCGTACATCTCCTTGCCGACCACGTCGGTGCCCTCGCCGATGCGGGCGAACACGCCGATGTCCTCGAAGATGGGCGTCTGCAAGTAGCCGAATCCCGCACGATCTGCTGCAGCGATGAAGGTACCCAGCAGCGCCACCCAGCGGCCCGATTCGGGCGGCGCAAGGTCGTGCGTGCCGATCGGCGTCCGGAACGTCTTCGGGGCCGCCGCATCGCCGCCGTCAGGCGGGCTCGCGGGGGTCGAAGGCGTACCGGACATGACCAGCGCAGGCTACGGCCCCGCCGCCGCCAGTCCTAGTTGTGGCTTCCCTACGTGCGGGTGCGAAATGTCTGTTGGTGGCTCGCGCTTCCGCAGCGTGGCCGACATGATTCCCATTCGGCGAACGCTCAGTACTCGGTGCGGGCGAGGCCTTGGATAGCGCGGTAGGCGTCGAATACGCCCGGCACCTCGCGCAGGGCGGCGAGGAGCTGGTCCAGCAGGATCGGGTCGCCGATCTCGACTTCGATCTGCATCACCGCCACCTGGTCGTCGCCCACGAACGTGTCGCAGCTCGCGATCGACAGGTCGTGGCGCCCTGAGACCACCTGCACCACATCGAGCAGGAGCCGGTTGCGGTCGAGACCCCGCACCTCCAGCGACGCGACGTACTCGCCTGCCCAGCTCTCGTCCCACTCGACTTCCACCTGCCGAGCCCGCACCGACATGGCCAGCTCGCCAGCGTTCGCGCAGTCGGCACGATGCACCGAGATGCCACGCCCGCTGGTCGCGAATCCCAGCACTTCGTCACCGCGCACGGGACTGCAGCAGCGCGCGAGACGCACCAGCGCGTCGTCGTGGCCGTCGACGTGCACGCCCGCAGAGCGGCGGCGGCGCGAGCCGCGCTGACGAGCCGGGCGGGCCGGCAGCTGAACGCCGTCGCCGTCGCTCTCGCCTCGCAGGTTGCTGACGAGCCGCTTGGCCACCGAGTGGGGCCGTATGTCGCCCTTGCCGATGGCTTCGAACAACAGGTCCAGGTCGGCGCGGCTGAACTGCGCCGCCACGGCCCGCATCTCATCGCCATCGATGAGCAGTGACGCCTTGAGCCCCTCCGAGCGCAGTTCGTCCGAGACGGCCTCGCGTCCTGCGGCCACCCATTCCGAGCGGTCGAGTCGTGCGAACCAGCGCCGGGTGCTGTAGCGGGCACGCGGCGTGACCGCGATCTCCAGCCAGTCACGCGATGGCCGCGTCCCGGGGTCGTCGGAGGTGAACGCCTCGATCGAGTCTCCCGAGCGCAAGCGGCGATCCAGCGGCACGAGCCGGCCGTCGATCTTCGCCCCGATGAGCGAGTCGCCGATGTCGGTATGGATGGCGTACGCAAAGTCGATCGGCGTGGCCCCCGTGGGCAGGGTCACCACGTCGCCCTTGGGCGTGAAGACGTACACCTCGTCGTGGCCCAGATCGCTGGCAATGGTGCGCATGAACTCGGCCGGATCGTCCGACTCGGCCTGCCACTCGACCAGCCGGCTCAGCCACGGCATGTCAGCTTCGGCCGCTGCGCTGTTTTTCTGCTCCGACTTGTTGCCCGCCTTGCCGCTGCCGTTGCGCTCGGCCTTGTAGCGCCAGTGGGCGGCCACGCCGTATTCCGCCCGCTGGTGCATCTCATCGGTGCGGATCTGCACTTCCACCGCCGTGCCCGACGGGCCGACCACCGTGGTGTGCAGCGACTGGTACAGGTTGAACTTGGGCATCGCGATGTAGTCCTTGAACCGGCCCGTCACCGGCTTCCAGGTCGCATGGATGGAGCCCAAGGCTGCGTACGCGTCGCGAATGGTCGGCACCACCACCCTGATGCCCACCAAGTCGAAGATCTCGTCGAACGAGCGGTTCTTGATGACCATCTTCTCGTAGACGCTCCAGTGGTGCTTCTTGCGCCCGGTCACCGTCGCGTCGATCTTCATGCGCGAGAGCTGCTCGCGGACCTCCGAGAGCACCTGGTCGACGAATCGCTCCTGGGAGGGTGTGCGCTCGGCCAGCATCCGGTCGATCTCGGCGTAGCGCTTCGGGTACAGCGCGGCGAACGCCAGGTCCTCCAGCTCGTCGCGGACCTGCTGCATGCCCAGGCGGTTGGCGAGCGGCGCATAGATGTCGAGCGTCTCGCGGGCCACGTCGGCTTGCTTGGCGCCGTCGAGCGCTCCGACCGTGCGCATGTTGTGCAGCCGGTCCGACAGCTTGATCATCAGCACCCGCGGGTCGTTGGCGATCGCCACCAGCATCTTGCGCAAGGTGGCGGCCTGCTGGGCCTGCTTGGACGCAAAGCGCACCCGGTCGAGCTTGGTGACACCGTCCACGATGCCGGCGACCTCCGAGCCGAACTCGTCGGACAGCGCCACGAGCTCGACGCTGGTGTCCTCCACGGCGTCATGCAGCAGCGCCGCAGCGATCGAGGTGTCGTCGAGGCCGAGGTCGGCGACGACGCCGGCGACCGCCACGGGGTGGGTGATGTAGGCCTCGCCGGTCTTGCGCCGCTGGCCCTCGTGGGCGGTGCGTGCTGCCTCGTAGGCGCGGATCACCAGCTCGGGCGAGCGCTTGGGCCAGCGCTGGCGGTATTTCTCGACAACCGGCGAGATGTCGGCCGCGACCGTGTTCGCGATGCGCCGCCACGGCAGCACGCGCGACACCGCAGGCATGGCTCTAGCCCCCCCGGCCGGTGCGGTGCCCGACCCCAGCAAGGCCGAACGTGCGAGAACTCACACCCTCATTCTGCCGCGCCCGCCCCACGGATCGGGGCCTCCGCCGCAGGTTCTGGTCAGCGGCGGCGTTGGGTCTTGGAGCGGCGGGATTTGCGGGGACGCGGCGTGGCGCTGCGGGTGTAGCTCTCGGCGGCGAGCGCCTGCGTGGCGGCTTCCATCGAGTCGTGGCGGCCGGCGGCATCGGCCGCAGCCTGTGCGGCGGCCCAGCCTGGTTCGTAGCCCTTCAGCCACGCCACGGTCGGCATGGCCACGAAGATCGAGCTGTACGAGCCGACGAGCAGGCCGATGAGCAGCGCCGTCGCGAACTCCGACAGCGTGCCTGCGCCCAGGAACCCGGCGCCGACGACCAGCATCGACAGCACCGGCAGCACCGACGTGATCGAGGTGTTGACCGAGCGTGTCAGCACCTGGTTGAGCGACACGTTTGCGAGCGCCGCGTAGGTGAAGTGGCTGCGCGCCGGCAGCGACCGCTCGTTGGTCTTGACGCGATCGAACACGACGATGGTGTCGTACAGCGAATAGCCCATGATTGTGAGGAAGGCCACCACGGTCGCCGGGGTCACCTCGAATCCGAACAGCGCATACGCGCCGACAGTCAGCACGATGTCGTGCCCGACGGCGACGAGCGCTCCGACCGACATCTTCCACTCGAAGCGGAACCACAGGTACAGCGCGATCAGCACGAAGAACACCACGAGCGCCCGCCGTGCCTTGCCCGCCACCTCGTCGCCGAAGGACGGACTGACCTGCCGCGTCGACAGACTCTCGACGTCGACATCAGCGGCGGATGCCAGCGCAGCGTTCACGTCGACCGCGCTCACATCGGGCCCGAGCACCCCGCGCACCCGGAAGATGTCCTCGGATCCGGTCACAGTGACGAACTGCACTCGGGCGTCGGGCACGCCGGCGGCCGCCGCAGCAGCGGCGATGTCGTCGGTCGTCGGAGCGTCGGCCGCGGGCCCCGTGGCAGCATCGCCGGCATCGTCGGCGGTGTCCTGCGCGCTCGCCGGGACCGGGATCTCCCACACCGAGCCGCCCTCGAACTCGATGCCCAGGTTCAGTCCGCGCACCAGCAGCGCCACGACACAGATGAGCACCGCCAGCGCTGAGCCCAGCACCACCTTGCGGGACACCCCCAGGATGTCCCAGGCATTCTCGCCCCGGTAGAAGGTCCGCAGCGCCGAGATCACGTCGCGCCTCCCGTCACCGCAGCCGCCGTGGCCGCATCATCGGTACCGGGCAGCACGCCCAAGCGCCGGGGCTCCTCATTGACGAGCTTGCGCGCGATGAACACCACCAGCGGCCGCATGAAGAAGTACGACACCGCCAGGTCGATGAGCGTCGCCAGGCCCAGGTACAGCGCGAAGCCGCGCACGGTGCCGCTGGTGAGCTGGTACAGCACACCCGCACCGATGAGCGATGCCAAGTCTGCCCAGACGATCGTGGAGAACGCGCCTTTGAAGCTTGCATCCGCGGCCGAGCGAATCGCGCGCCCGCGCCGGACCTCTTCCTTGATCCGCTCGTAGTAGACGATGTTCGAGTCGACTTGGACGCCGATCGACACGATGATGCCGGTGGTGCCCGCCAGCGTCAGCGCGAGCCCCCGGCTCTCGCCCAGCCAGCTGATGAGCGACCACAGGATGGACCCGCTGATGGCCAGGCTGGCCACTGCCACGATGCCGAGCAGGCGGTAGTACAGCAGCATGTAGATGCCGACGCCGATCAGCCCGACGATGCCGGCCACCACGCCGGCCCGCAGCGTTCCCTCGCCCAAGGTGGCCGACACGGTGCGCACGTCGTCCTGCTCGAACACCACCGGCAGCGCACCGAAGCGCAGCGCCACGGCAAGGTCGCGCGCCCCTTCCTCGTCGAAGGTGCCCGAGATGACCGCTGTGCCCCCGAACTCGGTGGCACGGATCACCGGCGCCGACTCGACGATGCCGTCGAGCACGATGGCCACCTGCTGACCGAAGTAACGCGCAGCGATCTCGTCGAAGCCCACCGCACCCTCGTCGGTGAGGTCGACGTTGACGACCCATTCGTTGTTGAACGTTGCCGCCGCCTCGGCGACCGCCTCGCCGGTGAGCTCGGCTGGGCCGAGCACATATCCCACTGGCTCGCCACGGCCCGGCAGCACCACCGCCCAATCGGCGAGGTCGTCCTCGGGCGACGTGAACGCCGGCACGTCATCAACTTCGATCTCCGCCGGCTCGTCGGCCTCAGGTGCCGCGGCTTCGGTCTCGGGCTCGATGATCTCGGGCGGTTCGACGGTCTCTGGCGGTCCGCCCGCTTGATCTGCAGGGGAATCGTCCAGTGCGTCGCCAGCCTCCGCTTCGAGTTCTGCCGCCGCCTCTGGGTCGATCAGCTCGAGCAGCTCCTGCGCGGTCATCTCCTGCTCTCCGACCAACTCCTCCTCAGTGGCCTCCGAAGCCGACTCGTCGAGAGACTCGGGATGCAGCGATCCGTTATAGGCCTCCGCGAGCTGCTGCGCTCCGATGAAGTCCACCTCGTCGAACGGGTTGAACGTGAGCAGCACAGGCCGGAACCTCAGCTCAGCCGTCTGGCCCACGAGATCGACGGCGCGCTGCTTGTCCTTGACGCCAGGAAGCTGCACGACGACCTGGGCGCCCTGGCGGGTGATGTCGGGTTCGGCCACACCGAGCGCGTCCACCCTCGACCGGATGATCTCGATGGCCCGATCGAGCTGCTCGTCATCAGCCGGAGTGGTCGGCCGCAGCAGCACCTCCACGCCGCCCTGCAGCTGCACGCCCAACACCGGCACCCACCCCGCGACGATCACGCCGACCAGCGAGCCGAAACCGATGATGACGGCCAGCAGCAATGAGACGATCTGCGAGCGGCGCATCTTCGGGTTATCGACAGACCATGTTGGGGGGCGTCAAGCCTGGCTCACTCGGGCGGGTCGAAATCATCCGATTCGGGCGGTCCAGCCGGGCCGCCGGTGCTGGCGGGAGTGATGATCTCGCCGATGGCGCGGCGCTGCACGCGCAGCTCGACGTCGCTGTCCACCTCGAGGCAGACGACCTCGCCGGGCTCCTCCACCGCGACGATCTTGCCGATGACTCCGCCGACCGTGGCGACCACATCGCCGACGTCGGCACGGCTCAGCATTGCCGCCCGCTCCTTGGCCCGCCGCTGTTGAGGCCGGATCATCAAGAAGTACATGAGGGCGAACAGTCCGACGAGCAGGATGATCGAGCCCATGGGGTGCTCCTCGAGGCGCGTAGTCCGACTGACCACCCCGACGGCTGCCGCCGGCGAGGATCGGTGCGAATGGCCCCTGAGTGCGACACCCTGCGTGCAGCATGCCGCCGATCGGAGACCGGCACGGCGGGTCAGCGTACCGGCGTATCAGCCCTCGCCGTCCCTCAGCTCCACACTTCGTTGACCTGGGTGCGAAACGCCGCGAACTGCCCCGCCTCGATGGCATTGCGCGCATCACTGACAAGGTCGGCCAGGAAGGCGACGTTGTGCAGCGTGAGGATGCGCCCTGCGGTGGGCTCGTTGACGCTCATGAGGTGCCGCAGGTAGCCGCGGCTGAAGCGCGCGCCCGGTCGCACCCGGCCGTCGCGGCCTGTGGGGCGGTCGTCGAGAGGGGTGGAGTCGCGTGCGAAGCGCGCATTGCGGATGTTGATGCGACCGTGCGGCGTGAGCGCCGTGCCGTGGCGGCCGAGCCGGCTGGGCAGCACGCAGTCGAACATGTCCACGCCTGCAGCGATCGCGTCGACGATCCGTGCGGGATCGCCCACACCCATCAGGTACCGGGGCCGATCTGCGGGCAGCACCGAAGTCGCCGCAGCCAGCGCGGGGCCCATCTCGGCACGGGACTCCCCCACTGAGAGCCCGCCGATGCCGTACCCGTCGAAGCCGATGCCCGCAATGGTCTCGGCGCTGCGGCGGCGCAGCTCGGGATCGGCGCCGCCCTGGCAGATGCCGAACAGCGCTTGACCGCCGGCCGGGTCGTTCCGGCGTGCCTCCGACATGGCTGCAGCGGCCCTGGCTGCCCACAGGTGCGTGCGCTCGGCGGCGGCGCGTACCTCCTGCGGGGGGGCTGGCAGCTCGGGACAGACGTCGAGCGCCATCTGGATGTCGGCTCCCAGGCGGCGTTGGATGTCGACTGCGTCTTCGGGCGTCATCCGCATCTTGGTGCCGTCGTAGGTCGAGCGGAAGGTGACTCCCTCGTCGTCGACTTGGGACTTCGCGTCGTGAGCGGCACCCTCGCCGCCTGCACGGCGGCCGGGCTGGTTCGCGCCGCCTGTTCGGCGGCCGGGCTGGTTCGCGCCGCCTGTTCGGCGTCCGGGCTGGTTCGCGCCGCCTGTTCGGCGGCCGGGCTGGTTCGCGCCGCCTGTTCGGCGGCCGAGCGACATGATCTGGAAGCCGCCCGAGTCGGTGAGGATGTGACCGTCCCAGCCGGTGAAGCGATGCAAGCCGCCGAGGGACTCCACGACTTCGGTGCCCGGCCGGGCCTGCAGGTGGTACGTGTTGGCCAGCACCACCTCGAGGCCCAGCTCGTCATAATCAGTGGCATCGAGGTGGATGACCGCACCTCGTGTCCCCACCGGCATGAACACCGGCGTCTGGAAGGTGCCGCGGGCAGTGGTGACGCAGCCCCGTCGCGCCTGGCCGTCAGCAGCCAGCAGCTCGAAGTCGACCCTGCCAGCCGGCGCCGCTGCGGCTTCGCCGCCCGCTGCGCTCACGTCGTCTCGCTCTCGCTGCGTGACAGCAGCATCGCGTCGCCGAATGACAGGAAGCGGTACCCGTCGACAAGTGCCCGTTCGTAGAGGCCGCGCCACCGGGGTCCGATGAATGCATCGATCATCAGCAGCAGCGACGATCGCGGCAGGTGGAAGTTGGTGAGCATCGCATCGACCACCAGAAACTCGACACCCCGATGCAGGAACAGATCGGTCCATCCGCACACGTCGGCCGAGCTGGACTGCGCCGCCGCAACGGCGGCCGATCCCGACGCAGCCGCGGGCCTTGTCTGTCGCGCTGCCGATTCGAGTGCTCGCACCGTGGTCGTGCCGACGGCCACGACTCGTTCGGCAGCAGCGCAGGCGTCGAGCGTCGCTGCAGGCACTCGGTAATGCTCAGCGTGCATCTGGTGCTCGTCGGCGTGGTCGACGGTGACCGGAGAGAACGTCGCTAGGCCGACCGTCAGATCGACGTACGCAACGATGACGCCGCTCGAGCGCAGCGCGTCCAGCACACCGTCTGTCAGGTGCAGCCCGGCCGTGGGAGCTGCCGCCGAGCCATCCGAGCGCGCATACACCGTCTGGTAGCGCGCCGCCACGGCCGATCTGGCGGCGGAGCCGTCGGCGCTGTCGAGTCCCGAGCGCTGAGCGATGGCTCGCCGGGTCACGTCGGGGTCGATGTACGGAGGCAGCGGTGCCTCCCCAGCACGGTCGAGCAGCGCAGCCTGCGAGACGCTGTCCAGCGGCACTCCGCCGACGCGAACGCTGACTGCCCGGCGCTGCTGATCCAGTCGCGGGCCCACGACGACCTCCACCTGCGGGTCGCGCTCGGAGACCAGCACCGTTCCGTCGGCAATCCTGCGGGAAGGCCGAACGAGCGCAGCCCAGCCAGCGTCGCTGCGCACCGTGGCTGTGCGGGACGCCTCTGACGCGGTGTCGCGGGCGACATCCGCGCCGGTGCCGGTGCGCACCGCGTCTGGCCCCGACGGTCCGCCTCCGAGCGGTTCCAGCAGCAGTACCTCGGCCGCCCCGCCGGTGTGCTTGCGCAGCGGCAATCGAGCAGGCATCACTCGTGTCTCGTTCAGCACCAGCACGTCTCCGGTGCCCAGCAGCGACGGCAAATCGACGATGCGCCGGTGCTCGGGCGCACTGCACGGTCCGCGGTCCACCAGCAGCCGGGCCGAGTCACGTGGCTCCGCAGGCACCTGCGCGATGGCCGCCTGCGGCAGCTCGTAGTCGAATTCATCCATCCGCATGCGCGCAGCGCTCACGCGTGCTGAGGTTATGGGCGATCGCGGATCGAGCTCACCACGGCGTGTCGTCGGCCGGCGGCTGCTCGCTCGCCGTCGCCGCAGACTCCGCAGACCCGGCAGTCCCTGACTCGACAGCCGCCGTCGCAGACTCCGCCAGCCCGATGGCCCCTCGCTCGGCAGCCGCCGGCCGGGCGGTCGCCGCTTCGGCGGCCGTTGCTGCGGCTGGGGCCCCGGGCGCATCGAACAGCGTGATATCCGCGTCGGCGCCCCCGGAGGTTCCCGCGAGCTCCGCGAGCGGCGGCACGTCCACCCCGAGGTGTGCGTAGGCGGCTGCGGTGGCAATGCGGCCCCGCGGCGTGCGCTGGAGCAGCCCTCGCTGGATCAGGAACGGCTCGTACACGTCCTCGACCGTCTCGGTCTGCTCGCCGACGGTGATCGCCAGCGTGGACAGCCCCAGCGGCCGCCCGGCATGGGTGACGGCGAGGGCGTCGAGGATCGCCCGGTCG
Source organism: Acidimicrobiia bacterium (assembly GCA_022820925.1). Classification (GTDB taxonomy): domain Bacteria; phylum Actinomycetota; class Acidimicrobiia; order Acidimicrobiales; family Poriferisodalaceae; genus Poriferisodalis. Next base: position 103,678 of record JAJEEO010000001.1, read on the forward strand.
ACCTTGTCGAGGCCGAGTTCATCGACACCGAAAGCGGCAAGTCCCTCCTGCGCCACTGCCACGTCTACAGCACCGCTGGCGCGCACCTCGGCGAAGTCGCGCACCCGGCGCAGGAGCCGGTTGGCGATTCGCGGCGTGCCCCGGCTGCGCGACGCAATCTCCGCGGCCCCGTCGGCATCGATGTCCACCCTCAGAATCCCTGCCGCGCGGGTCACGATCGCCGTGAGATCCTCACTGGAGTAGTAGTCGAGGCGTTCCACCAAGCCGAAGCGGTCGCGCAGCGGTCCCGAGATCAGCCCGGTGCGGGTCGTGGCGCCCACCAAGGTGAACCGCGGCAGCTCGAACCGGATCGAGCGCGCAGCCGGTCCTTTGCCCAGCACGATGTCGATCGCGAAATCCTCCATGGCGGGATACAGCACTTCTTCGACCACCTTGGGCAGCCGGTGGATCTCGTCGATGAACAGCACATCGCCGTCGGCCAGGTTGGTGAGGATCGCTGCGAGGTCGCCCGCGCGCTCCACCGCCGGCCCTGAGGTGAGATGCAGTGCGGCGCCCAGCTCAACGGCGATGATCCCCGCCAGCGTGGTCTTGCCCAGTCCCGGCGGGCCGGCGAACAGCAGGTGATCGGGCGACTGGTCCCGGGCCAGTGCGGCTCGCAGCGTGATGGCGACGTGCTCTCGCACTTCCGGCTGCCCGACGAAGTCCTCCAGCGACCGCGGACGCAGCGACGCCTCGGCATCGCCGTCGTCGCCAGGCGCACGGGCCGGGTCGGTGACTTCGCTGCGACCGCCGCCCGGTTCAGCGGGCGAGTCCACCCGCCGGTAACCCTCGGTGCGCGCCCCCCCGTTGCTCATCGCGGACCCAGCTCCTGCAGCGCCACGCGCAGCAGCGCCCCGGTGTCGGCTTCGCCGTTTCGCGCCGCCTCGACGCTGACAGCGGCCATGGCGTCACGGATCTCCGACGGGCTGAAGCCCATCTGGCCCAGGGCGGCTCGTACTTCGGCAACCGCAGAACCCGCGCCGTCGCCGGCCGCTGCCGCAGCGCCTACGCCTACGGTCTCGGGCGCACCGAGACGCGACTTCAGGTCCAGCACCATCCGCTTCGAGGTCTTGGCGCCGATGCCAGGCACCAGCTCCAGCGCGGCGGCGTCGTCGGCGGCCACGGCGCGCCGCAACTCGTCGGGCGGCAGGTGCGAGAGCACCGCAAGCGCCAGCGCGGGACCCACACCGTGCGCGCTCAGCAGCGCCTCGAAACAGCGCCGCTCGTCCAGCTCGGCAAATCCGTACAGGTCGGAGCTGTCCTCGCGCACGTGATGGTGCACATACACGAAGCACTCGTCGCCCACCGGTCCGGCGCCGGCCAGCGTGGACGGCGCGACCGTGACGCGGTACCCCACACCGCCAGCCTCGATCAGCAGCTCACCGCCAGGGTCCTTGTCGAGCAGGCGTCCGCGTACTGAGCCGATCACTGTGGGCCGATCATCGTGGGCCGATCATCGTGGCGAGTCTCCAGCCGATGTCACTGTGCGCCAGGCGAGGCCGCGGCTGCGCCCGCCACCGGCAGCAGCACGCGCGCCCGGGCGCCGGCCGAAGCGCTGTGCCATGGCGCCTGGGACAGGTGGCAGAGCGCGACCGCCGCCGCGTCGGCAGCATCGGCCGGCTCTGGCGGCCCCGGCAACGCGAGCAGCTCGGCGACCATGCGCTTCATCTGGTCCTTGTCGGCCCCGCCCCAACCCGCAACGGCCTGCTTGACCTGGGTCGGTGTGTACTCGGCCACCTCGAGTCCCTCTGCGGCGGCGACCGCCATGGCGAGGCCGGCCACCTGCGCGACGCCGATCGCCGTGCGCGCGTTGACCTGGAAGAAGACTCGCTCCACGGCCACCACCGAGGGCTGGAACTCGGAGATGAGGGCCTGCAGCTCACGCAACTGAATTGCGAGGCGCCCCGCTTGCGGCTCCGCCGGATCGGTGCGGATGACGCCCAGCGCGACGGCCTCGGTGCGGGTCCGCTGCGTTCCAGCGCCCGCGATGTGCTCCAGCACGCCGTAGCCGCAGCGCGACAATCCGGGGTCGATCCCCAATACGAACATCAGTACGAACCGTAGCCCTTGGCATCGCCCGAGCCGAGTATGCGCCGCGCTGCGCCGCCCTGTGAGGACGAGAGCCGCAAGGCACACGAGTTCAGCCGGCTATCGCCTCCAACAGCGAGTCGCTGATGTCGAAGTTGGCGTACACGCCTTGTACGTCGTCGTGATCGTCGAGCGCGTCGAGCACTGCCATGACCTGCTTGGCCTCCGAGGCGCTGGTGAGCTCGATGAGGTTCTGCGGCGCGTAGGTGAGGTCGGCCGAGGTCACCGCGATGCCCGCCGCGGTGATGGCCTCACGCACCGCCATGGTGTCGCCGGCGGCGGCGGTGACCCGCCAGGTGTCGCCCTCGCGTTCGACGTCCTCGGCGCCTGCGTCGAGCGCCACCAAGATCAGATCGTCCTCGTCGGGCACCGTGCCTTCAGCCGCAGACCCGTCAGGCTCGGGCGCCACGGCAGGCACCACCACCACGCCCTTGCGCTCGAATTGCCACGCCACCGCGCCCGGCTCAGCCAGCGAGCCGCCGGCACGGGTGAACAGGCTGCGGATCTCCGAGCCGGTGCGGTTGCGGTTGTCGGTGAGCACGTCCACGAACATGGCCACACCGCCAGGTGCGTAGCCCTCGTAGGTGACCTGCTCGTACGACACACCCTCGAGTTCGCCGGTGCCCCGCTTGATCGCCCGTTCGATCGTGTCGAGCGGCACCGAGTTGTCGCGGGCCTTCTGGTACATGGTGCGCAGCGTGGCGTTGGCTTCGAGGTCGCCGCCCCCTTCACGGGCCGCGACCTCGACCTGGCGGATCAGCTTGGCGAACAGCTTCCCGCGCGCCTTGTCGGCAGCGCCCTTGCGGTGCTTGATGGTCGCCCACTTGGAATGACCAGACACAAGCCCCCTCCCTCATGCAACTCGACGAGCCATCGGACAGTCTGCCCGATGTGCTGGATCAGCCGGTATGGCCCGAAGCGACCATGTCGAGGAACATGCGGTGAATGCGATCGTCGGCGGTCAGCTCGGGATGGAAGCTCGACACCAGGATCGGGCCCGAACGGCACAGCACCGGCACTGAATTGGGGCCGACGCCGGTCGGCGGGTTCGAGGCCGGCGCGACCTCGGCAAGCACTTCGACGTTGTCGCCGGTTCGCTCCACCCACGGGGCCCGGATGAACACGGCGTGGAAGGGATCGTCGAGGCCCCCATCGTCGAGGCTCGAGTCGGCGTCCATGCCGAGAACGATGTCGAGGTCGGCCTCGAAGCTGGCAACTTGACGGCCGAACGCGTTGCGCCGCACCGATATGTCGATTGCGCTGAAAAAGCGCTGGTCTTCCCGGCCGTCGAGCACTTCAGCGGCCAGCAAGATCATGCCGGCACACGTGCCGAACGCCGGCATGCCGTCGGCGAGACGCGCGGCCAGCGGCTCGAACAGCCCGCTCGTGCCGAGCAGGTGCGACATGGTGGTCGACTCGCCGCCGGGAATCACCACGGCGCCGACTCCCTCGAGATCGGACGGCACGCGCACCTCGATCGCGCGTGCGCCCAGTCGTCGCACTGCCGCAACGTGCTCGGCGGCGGCGCCTTGCAGCGCCACGACGCCGACGAGAGGCAGCCGCGCCCCGGCGTCGGGGGCCCCAGGACTGCTCAGCGTCTACCAGCCGCGGTCGGCGAGCTTGGTCTCGAGGCCTTCCATCTCGAGGCCCGGCATGGCGCTGCCGAGACCCCGGCTCACCTTGGCCACCACCGACGGATCGCGGTAGTGCGTGGTGGCCTCGACGATCGCCTCGGCCCTCGGCCCGGGGTCTTCGCTCTTGAAGATGCCCGACCCCACGAACACAGCCTCCGCACCCAGCTGCATCACCAGCGACGCGTCGGCCGGCGTCGCAATGCCGCCGGCGCAGAACAGGGGCACCGGCAGGCGGCCGGTCTCGGCGATCTCCTGCACCAAGCCGAGCGGCGACTGCAGCTGCTTCGCCCAGTCGAACAGCTCCGCGGCATCGGCCTGGGTGATCTTGCGGATGTCGCCGGTGATGGCACGCAGGTGGCGGACAGCCTCCACGATGTTGCCGGTGCCGGCCTCGCCCTTGGAGCGGATCATGCAGGCACCCTCGGAGATGCGCCGCAGCGCCTCGCCCAAGTTGGTGGCTCCGCACACGAATGGCACCGTGAACGCCCACTTGTCGATGTGATGCGCCTCGTCCGCGGGAGTCAGCACCTCGGATTCGTCGATGTAGTCGACGTCGAGGGCCTCGAGAATCTGCGCCTCGCCGAAGTGGCCGATGCGGGCCTTGGCCATGACCGGGATCGTCACGGCTGCCTGGATGCCCTCGATCATCGCGGGGTCGCTCATGCGTGCCACGCCGCCGTCTCGGCGGATGTCGGCCGGCACGCGCTCGAGCGCCATGACGGCGACCGCCCCGGCATCCTCGGCGATCTTGGCCTGCTCGGGCGTGACGACATCCATGATGACGCCGCCCCGGAGCATGTCGGCAAGCCCGCGCTTGACCCGCACCGTGCCGACCAGTTGGGTCGCTGCCTGCTGCGGATCGGAAGGTGTCGAGGCGCCGGATTGGGCTGTGCTCGTCGGCCCTGAGTTCATGGGCTCAGTGTATGAGTTCGGTAGCGAGAGCGGCCCGAGTGCGGCCCTCAAGCTGCCCTCAGAATTCCCTCAGGACGGCGATCCTCGTCTCGAGATCAGCCCGGTAGTCGGGCAGCTCGTCGGGATGGCTGGCCTCGGCCGCGCGCGGATCGGCCAACCACAGGGGCCAGGTCACCTTCGGCGCGGGAGTGCTCACCCCCACCCCAGACATGCTCTCGAGCGCATCGGCGAGGCCCGGCGGGTAGCGAGTCAGCTTCACGGCCTCCGCATCGTCATCGAAGTCGCTGCCGGTGCTGGCCTCTCGTTCGGTGCGGACATGCACCAGCGGCCACAGCGATCGCCACATCAGCGCCGGCAATCCCACCGTGGTCACCGCGGTGGTCAGGTAGGCGACTCGGCCATCGCGGACCTGGGTCAGCAGCCGCGCGACGACGGCCTCAAGCTCGATGCGGCCCAGCTCGCCGAGCAGCCCCCGGGTCACCACCACCGTCGTGCGCTCCGGGCGCCGGCCGAAGGCTGCCGCGTTCGCAGCCGCCGCGGGGTGGACGATGACGGTCGGCCGCTCCACGCCGACGAGCAGGCAGATGCCCTCGATGACGTTCGCCAGGCGGGGCTCGTCGGCGGCCTCGCACTCCTGGGAACCTGCGGGCACCATCGCTGAGCGCAGGCGGCGCTCGCCGACACCCAGCCAGAACGCGGCGAGCCCGCATGCCGCAACAAGCGCTATCGGCATGGCCCACCAGCCCAGCGACGTGAACAGGGCGCAGATCAGGCCCGCGATCGCACCGGCGGCGAGATGGACAGCCCACAGCTCGGCAACCAGCTTGTCGGCTCGACTGCGGTAGATGGCGAACAGCGGGTCCACCCGCAGCATTCAACCGCCCCTCACCTCAACTGGCACCCGTGAGCAGCTATCGGGCACGACCTTGGGCAATGGCCCGCTCGTACATGTCGATGTAGATCTCGGCCAACCGGGCCATGGAGAACTGCTCGGCGCGCTGGCGTCCGGCGGCGACGAGGTCGGCTGCGTGATCGGGGCGCTGCAGCGCCCGCAAGAGTGCCGCTGCCAGCGCCTCTGCGTCGCCCGGCGGCACCAGGTCGGCCTCGTCCCCGAGGCGGGCAACGTTGCGATAGCCGGGCAGGTCGCTGGCGACGACCGGCGTCCGGGCCGCCATGGCCTCCAACAGCACCACGCCGAAGCTCTCGCCGCGCAACGACGGCACGCAGACCGCGTCGGCGCCCTTGAGGCGCGCCAGCTTCTCGGTCTCGCTGACCCTGCCCAGCCACTCGATGCGGGTGTCGCGCTGGTAGCGGCGCTGCAGTTCCTCGGTCTGGGGGCCGCGTGACATGACCCACAGCCGGATTCCCTCGGGCAGTCGCGCCATGGCGTCCAGCAGCACGGTGAGGCCTTTGCGGGGCTCATGGCGACCGATGTAGGCGATGGTCGGCACCGGATTGCGCTTGGGCTCGACGCTGTCGAAATGGTCGAGCTCGACCCCGTTGAAGACCAGCTCGTAGTCGCCGCCGACACCGTTGCGAGCCATCTCGGCGGCATCAGCCGAGACTGCGGCCCGAACGTCTATCCGTGATGCCAGCCACCGGGTGCCCGGCACCAGGTAAGCGCGGCTGCCTCCCGCGGCATGCCAGGTGCCCACGATGGGTGCTGAGCGCAGGAACAGCGCAGTCTGCGTCGGCCCGGGGCAGAGCGGCTCGTGCAGGTGCAGCACGTCGAATTCTTCGTCCCGCAGGGCGCGGACCGTGCGCAGCGTGCAGGCGAAGTCGGGTGCGATCGGGGCGATCGACCCGTTCGTGAAGGTGGGAATGCTGGCGCCGAGCGGGGTGACGCCGGTCTGCGGGGGGGCACCGTCACACGGCGCCAGCACCCGCGTCTCGTGGCCCTTGCCGGCCAGCGCGCGGGCCAGACCGAGCACTTGTATCTGCACGCCGCCCGGTGGGGTCAGGCTGTACGGCGAGATGATCCCGATTCTCACGGGTCGTGCCTCATGGGCCGAACCTCACAGGCGATCCGCGCAGGGATTCCCTCTGCGGACATGACGCTAGGCGCGCCGGAGCGTCGGAGGAAAGACCGATTATCGATCGGATGGCCAGTTGGGACCGAACAGGTGCCACTGGTGCGGTTCTGTGGCAATCAGGGCTGCCAACTCGTCGGCGAGCCGCTGCGTCACATCGGCGACGTCGTCGCGCAGGCGTCCGTGCCGCGCGACATCCAACGGCGGGCGCACTGTTCCGAGGTGCCTGCCGCCCGGTCGGAAGTACACCGCCGTCGGCAGCAGCGCCGCACCTGAGCGCAGCGCCAGCAGCGCGGGGCCGGCCGGCAATGTCGTGCGCTCGTCGCCGAAGCTGACCTCGATGCCGTCGCCGCCCAGGTCACGGTCGCAGAGCAGGCAGACGATCTCGTTGCGGCTCAGCGCACCGAGCACCTCTCGACCCGCGTCGGGTCCCAGCGGCACCACCCGCATGCCCAACCGCTCGCGAAAGCGGACGAACCATTCGAACAGCTCCGGGGGGTCCAAGGGCTCCACCACCACCGTGATCGGCAGCCGGTTGACCGTCGCCATCCAGAATCCGGCCCACTCCCAGCCGCCCAGGTGAGGCAGCGCCAAGATGACGCCATTGCCCCGCTCGAGCGCCTCTTCCACGTGGTGGTACGCCGGCACATCGATGCCGCGATCCAGTGTCTGCGGACTGAGCGCTGGGAGCCGGAATGACTCGATCCAGTAGCGGGCGTAGGAGCTGAACGCCTGGGTCGTCCCACGCTGGACTGCTCGCTCGTCGACCTCCGGAGGCGCCGTTGCAACGACCGTGCTCGCGTTCCAGCGCATCGCCCGCGCCTGATGCCGCCGGACCATCGTCGCCTTCGTCGGCATCAGCCGGGCCAGCGCGGGGCCCGCCAGCGCGGCGACGCGCTCGCCCAGCCACAGCGGCACCAGCCGGGCCACAGCCGAGCCCACTTGGTATCCGAGCACTATTGCTTTGTCCCGCCCTTTCAGGCGGCGAGCCCCGTCCTGCCCTCGCGGCCGGCGAGCCCCGTTCCGCCCCGTCATTCGGCGAGGGGCGCTGCTCACTTCGACATGCGGGCGCTTGCCTGTCGCCACACCTTCACGAACCGCATCACCGCAGTGATGATCGAGAGTGCCAGCAGCACCCACAGCAGCGGGATGAGCAGCACCTCGAACGCCACAGCGACCGCCAGCACGACCGTGCGCTCGGCCCGCTCCATCAGCCCGCCCTTGGCGACGAAGCCCAGCAGCTCGGCCTTGGCTCGCTCGTAGGAGATCACGGCGCTGACGCCCAGCACTGCCATCGGCAGCACCGCCCACTGCGAGCCGTGCTCGGCGGCCAAGTACCACGCGATGCCGCCCAGCAGCAGCCCGTCGGTGACGCGATCGGCTGTCGAGTCGAAGAACGCGCCACGGTCCGACGAGGTGCCCCGTGCCACAGCCACCGGCCCGTCGAAGAGATCGGACAGCGCAGTGATCACCAGCAGCACGGTGCCGAGGCCCAGGCGGCCCATGCCGATGGCGACCGCGCTCGCGGCTGCCATGACCAGCCCGACACCGGTGAGCACATCGGCGCTCAGCCCGATCGCGGCGAGGCCGCGCCCGATCGGCGTCGTGACGCTGTCGACGCCCTTGCGGAACATGCCGTCGAACACCGTCAGCTCCTGTCCGCGGTGCCGTCCCCGGGATCCGGCCGGTTCGCGGGATCGACCTCGGCAGCGGCCTCCGGCGCCGTGGCGATCCACGTCTCGGGGTTGTCCTCCACCCAGTGCTCGAGCACCGAGCCGTTCAATGCGTCCACCAGCACCAGGCCTCGCTGCGCCGGCGGGTCCTCGGCCGAATACACCAGCACCCGCCAGGTGGGCCGGCTCAGCCAGCCCCGCCAGCCGAGCTGGGCGCTGGCGTGCCCGACGGCGAAGCCCACGTCGGCCACCGCCGCCACCAATGCCTCGTTCTCGTTCACGGCGAATCGGCGTCCGGCGGCGAACTGGTAGAGGCCGAACAGCGCGAGCAGCGCACCGCCCACCACGACGCCTTTATTGAGCAGCACAGCGTCGCTGTCCGCGGCCAGTGCCGCTGTCGCAGCCCAGACTCCCGCGGCGAAACAGAGCGCGCCCGTGATGCGCCTGCGGGAATTGTCGGGGAACTTGTAGGCGCCGACGAAGCCTCGATCGAGGTCCTCGGGCAGTTCGTCACGCACCTCACCGAGTTCTTGTGGCTCGGCCATCGGCGCCAACGCTACCGGCGCTCTGACACCGGCCCCGCTGCGCACTAGCCGGCAACGCGAATTCGACCGGAGCCGACTGGGGCCCCGGTTCGCAGGGGGCCGGAGGGACTGGCCCGCCGGCTCTGCCAAGCGACACCGCGGGCCGGTCCTCCTGCGCAAGAACCTACAGCGCCACGCCCAGCAGGGCCGCCGCGTCGCTGACCGGCTCGCCCGCATCGGCGGCAGCGTCGATCGCTGCGAGCGCGCCTGGTGCGTCGAGGTCATCGTCAAGCCGCGCGCGCACGCGTGCCAAGGCGCCGTCGCCGCGCCCAGCGGCCCGCCACCGTTCCAACCGCTGCGCTGCCTCGGCGACACGGCTCTCGGTCCAGTCCCAGTCGGCGCGGTAGTGCGCGCCCATCAGCGCCAGCCGCACTGCCATGGGCTCCCACCGGTCCCGCAGGTCAGCGACGAAGACCAGATTGCCCGCCGACTTCGACATCTTGGCGCCGTCGTGGCACACCATCGAGGTGTGCATCCAATGGCGCACGAATTCCTGACCGTTCGCCGCTTCGGACTGGGCGCGGCAGCACTCGTGATGCGGGAACACCAGGTCGCTGCCGCCGCCGTGAACATCGATCGTCTCGCCCAGATGAGCCAACGCCAGCGCAGAGCACTCGATGTGCCAGCCGGGCCGACCCGGGCCCCACAGCGACGACCATTGCGGCTCGTTGCGCTCGGCGGGCTGCCACAGCACGAAGTCGAGCGGGTGGCGCTTGTGGGGATCGTCGGGCCGGCCGCCGCGGCCGCGAGCCGTCTCGATCATCTCGTCATCGCTCAGCCGGCACAGGCTGCCGAAGGACGGCGCGGTGGAGATGTCGAAATACACGCCGTCCCCGCTGCGGTACGCATGCCCGCTGTCGACCAGCCGGCCGACCATCCGCCGGATGTCGGCAATAGCAGACGTGGCCCGGGGTTCGACATCGACCCGCAGCAGGCCGAGTGCGTCCATGTCGGCATCGAAGGCAGCCAGCGATCCCGCCGCCAGGTCCAGGTAGTGCACGCCTTCTGCGCGCGCCCGCGCCAGCAGGTCATCGTCGACGTCGGTGATGTTGCGAACGCAGCGCGTACGCGCCCCCAGGTCGCGCAGCCGCCGTTGCAGCACGTCGTAGGCCAGGAACGTCGCCGCGTGACCGACATGGGTCGCGTCGTAGGGAGTGATGCCGCAGACGTACATCCGCACGGTCTCGCCCGCAGCCGCACGCAGGGGCACGACATCTCGTTGCTGTGTGTCGTACAGCTTCATCGCGCTGGGCTTCATTGCACCGGGCTTCATTGCACTGGGCTTCATTGCACTGGGCCCGCCCAGAGCAGGAGCCGCCGGGCTCAGTCCCCGACAGTCTCGGCGACCGGCGCGGCCGCATCGGCAGTGCCCGGACCGCCGCCCAGCACGCTGATCGGCACGTGATCGAGGCCGACCAGCCGCAGCGCCACCCGTGTGCGGTAGCGGGTGTTGAGCTGCATCAGCACTGCGGTGAATGCCTCGATTGCGGTGGCATTGGACAGGTTGCCGCAGTCGAGCGCGCGTGCGCCCGGCATGCGGTCGACGATCTCGGCGATGTGCCAAGTGGCCTCGCGATGATCGCTGCAGATGAGGATGTCGCCGTGCACGGGTTCGTCGAGGTTGCCGAGTTCGGTCGCCGGCACATGCTGGAGCGCAGCCGCGACCCGCGATTCGGGCAGCGTTGCCTGCACGGAAGCGGCCACCGAGCCCCGCGGCGGTATGAGGGGCACGAACTCGTCGTCGACCCGGGCGAGCGCATTCGACATCGTGGCCACGACCTTGCCCCGCAAGTGCTCGGCCACGTCGCGCGCAGTGATGGCCGCCGCGTCCCACGGCGTCGCGATCACCACGGTGGGCTCCTGCGCGGCGAGGCTGTTGGCGCCGGGTTGGATGCGCAGGTCGCGTTCGGGCCAGCGGTCGAGGATATTGTCGACCACCTCCATCGACCGGTACTTCGAGCGTGACCCCAAGGTGACCTCGCAGCCGATGTCGGCCAGCCGGGCTGCCAGCGCAGCGCCCGCCGGGCCGGTGCCGCCGATGATGCCGAGCCGGGTCGGCTCGCCCGCGGTGCCCGTGGCCGCCGCGGCAACTCGGTCTGCTGTTCCGTTGCCTGTCGCGTCCGCCGGCACGGCGGCCACGCTACTGGCGCGCACCTCGATGACGCGAACGCCTCGACGATGCGAACGATGGTCGCCCAGTGCGGCAGCAGTAGCGTCCCCCAGAGAAATACACGTCAACAGCAGCACGTCAGGCTGGCAAGCCATGAACGGGAGCGGAGGCAGGCCGATGGCCGGAGACGGAATCGTGGCAGGCAAGAAGTTCCTCATCACCGGCGTGCTGACCGATGCATCGCTGGCGTTCAACGTGGCCCGTCTCGCCCAGGAACAGGGCGCCGAGGTGGTGCTCACGGGTGCGGGCCGGGGCCTGCGGCTGACCGAGCGCACCGCCCGCAAGCTCCCCGAGCCCGCCGACGTGCTGGCCTGCGACGTCACCGTGCCCGACGAGATCGACGCGGTGCGCGCCGACCTCGAAGAGCGCTGGGGACGCCTCGATGGTCTGCTGCACGCCATCGGCTTCGCCCCCGAGAGCTGCCTGGGCGGCAACTTCCTGCACGCGCCGTGGGAGGACGTGGCCACGGCGGTGCACATCTCCGCATACAGCCTCGCCGGGCTGGCCTCGCCGATGGCGCCGCTGCTGGCAGAGGCCAAGGGCTCGGTGGTAGGCCTCACCTTCGATGCCAGCGTGGCCTGGCCCGTCTATGACTGGATGGGCGTGGCCAAGGCAGCGTTCGAGTCGGCTGCTCGCTACCTGGCCAAGTCGCTGGGACCACAGGGCGTCCGGGTGAACCTGATTTCAGCGGGCCCGATCCGCACGATGGCCGCCAAGTCCATTCCAGGCTTCGCCGAATTCGAGGACGCCTGGGTCGAGCGCGCACCGCTCGGCTGGGACATCACCGACAGCGAAGCGGTCGCCCGCAGCACGCTGGCGCTGATGTCGGACTGGTTCGGCGGCACCACCGGCGAGATCGTGCACGTCGACGGCGGCTACCACGCCATCGGTGCCTGACGGCCTGCAGGGTGCCCCCTACAAATCAGCCCCCGAGCCCGGCGCGGCCGGATCGCCGATCAGGCGCCGGAGCAGATCGTCGAGGGCGAACACCCCAAGCGTGCGGCCCGCGGCGTCGGTCACCACGGCGAGGTGAATGCGCCGGCGCTGCATCGCCCTCAACGCCTCGTCGAGTGTCGTGCTGCCGCTGAAGCGCAGCATCCGGCGGATCAGTCCCCGGCCGGAAGGCTCCGCGACGGCGGCGAGACGGTCGGCCTCGGCCAGGTCGCGGGCGTCACGAACCGCTGAGGTCGCCAGGTCGTTGCTGTGCAGCATTCCTCGCACGTCGTCGGGCCCGTCGCCGAGCACGACCAGCCGTGACCGGCCCGTGCGGGCGAACTGCTGCTCGACCTCGGTGACCGGGTCGGCGAGCCGCACCGCCGAGACCTCTCCCGCGGGCGCCATGACATCGCTCACGCGAGAGGCCTCGAACCGCATGGCCCGCTCCAGCAGCGCCACATCGGTCGCTGCGATGTGGCCTTCGGCGAGCGAGTCGCGTGCCATGAGCGTCAGCTCGGCGGGAGTCGCCACATCGGCGAGCTCCGTGGTCGGCTCGACGCGCAGCATGCGGGTCATGCCATTGGCCACCCACTGCAGCGCCCGGGCGATGGGGCGGGCAACGTACAGGTAGGCGGCCATGGGCCGGGCCAGCACCACCAGGGTGCGCTCGGGCCCGATCAGCGCCAGGTTCTTGGGCACCATCTCGCCGAACACCATGTGCAGCACCGTCACGATCGCCAACCCGACGCCGAAGCCGATGGCGTGCAGCACAGCGTCGGGGATCTCGACGATGCCGTGCACCGCCCGTTCGATGAGCCTGGCGATGGCCGGCTCGGTGTGGCGTCCGACGGCGAGCGAGCACAGGGTGATGCCCAGCTGCGCACCCCCGAGCGTCGTCAGCACGTCGGACTGCATGCGCTGCGCCGCCAGCGCCGAGCGCTTGCCGGTCGCCGCCTCGCTGTCCACGGCGGCTCGCTTCGCGCCGATGAGGCCGAACTCGATGGCGACGAAGGCACCGTTGAACACGATGAGCACGAGACCCACCGCGATCGCCAGCGTCGTCATGGCGCGTCTCCTGAGGAGTCTGCGCTGCCGGTTGCGGCCTCGGCCGGGGCGCTGACGCGCACTTCGGCCACGCGCAGCCCGTCGACCGCCGTGACTTCCAGGCGCCAGCCTTCCCACGAGGCGACTGCTCCCACCGCGGGGATCTCTCCCAGGCGCTCCAGCACGAAGCCCGCCAGCGTCTCATAGGGACCCGACGGCGGCGCCAAGGCGCACGCCTCCTCGACCTCGTCGAGCGTGGCGGTGCCCGCGAGCGTCACCGGCTGGCCCGGCCGCCGGGGGGTGAGCGCGGCCGGCTCGTCGAACTCGTCGGCGATGTCGCCCACGAGTTCCTCGGCGATGTCCTCCCGGGTGAGCACACCGGCGGTGCCGCCGTGCTCGTCCACCACCACGCACAGCCGGCAGTCCGATGCCGCCATGTCGGCCAGGACGCCGTCGAGCGTCCGGCTCTCGGCCACGGCCACCACCGGGCGCATGATCGACTGCACCGGAGTTTGTGCCCGTTCCTCTGAGTCGACCCTGAAGATGTCGCGCACCTCGGCCACGCCGAGCACATCGTCGGAGTTCGTGCCGAGCACCGGAAACCGGGAGTGCCCGCTGGTGCGCGCCAGCTCGGCCAGCTCGGTGAGGGTCGATGCAGCGCCGATGGCCGACATTGCCGTGCGCGGCGTCAGCACGTCCGCGGCGTCCTTGCGCCCGAGGCGCAGCGTCCGCACCAGGAGGTCGGCCTGGTTCTCGCTGAGCGTGCGGCGGCGCGACGAGCGCACCACGTACTCCAGCTCGTCGCGCGTGCGCACGATGCGGAGTTCTTCGGTGGGCTCGAGACCGAGGCCGCGCACTGTGGCGTTGGCGATGCCGTTGAACGTCAGCGTGAGGGGCGCAGCGACGGTGCCGTAGAGCCGAAGGACCGGTGCCAGTGCCAGGGCGGTTCCGAGCGGGCGCGAGACGGCCAGGTTCTTGGGCAGCAGTTCGCCGAACACCATCTGCATGGCGGCAGCCAGCACGATCGCCACCACGGCGACGGCGCCCGCCGATGCCAGCGAGGCGCCCCAATCGCCCAGCGACCATTCGATCAGCCGGCCGATGGTGTCTTCGGCGATGATGCCGAGCACCAGCGACGTGAGCGTGATGCCGAGCTGGGCACCGGCGAGATGGAAATTGAGCCGCCGCAGCAGGGCCCGTACGCCGCGGGCGCGTCGCTGCCCCCGGGAGGCCAGCACGTCGACCTGTGAGGTGTCGACAGCGAGCAAGCAGAATTCGCCCGCCACGTACACGCCGTTCAAGACGATGAGCGCGACGACAATTCCGAGTCCTGCGATGAGTCCCAGCGTCATGCCGGTGCCGTGCACCCCCGAGCGCCCCAGTGGCCGCATCCACGGTACCGGCTCGGTCCGGTCTGCTCGACAGGGGCACCGGTAGCCTCGCCGGGATGCGGGTGGCCCCACCCACTGCGCCCGCGGAGTCCGCCGCGCAGCCCGAGTACAACGCGGACTGGATCCGCGCCGACCCGTCGCTGAGCTGGATCCGACGGCTCGGGCCGCTGCTGCGGCATCAGCGGGCACGCATCGTCATCGCGGTGATCGCGGCCATCCTGGCAACGGGCGCGGGAGCGATCGCGCCATGGATCGCCGGCCTGGCCGTTGACGCCGCCGTGACCGGCTTCGAGAACGACGGCTCGGGCTCGCTGTGGGCGTTCGTCATCGCCCTGGTGGGGCTCGGCCTCGCGCGGGGCGTCTTCACCTACACCTACCGCTACGGGCTCTTCGCAATGGGACACCGCGTCGAGTTCCAGCTGCGCACGCTGCTGTTCGCCCACCTCAGCCGGCTGTCGTTTGCGTTCTTCGACCGGGTGCAGACCGGCGAGATCATCTCGCGCTCCAACTCCGACATCCGCTCGGTGCAGATGTATCTGGCGTTCGCGCCGATCGTGTCGGTGCAGCTCTTGAGCTTCGTGGTGGCGATCGCGGTCATGGCATGGATCAGCGTGCCGCTAACCGCCATCACGATGCTGATCATGCCCGCCGTCTACGTGCTGGGCCAGCGGCTGCGCCGCATCATGTTCCCGCTGTCGTGGATCATCCAGTCACGCAACGCCGAGGTCGCCACCGTCACCCACGAGAGCGTGAACGGCGTGCGTGTCGTGAAGGCATTCGCAGCCGAGGCCCGCCAGGTCGACGAGATGGCGCGGGCGGCCCAGCGGCTGCGCTGGGCGAACCTGCTGCAGCACAACACCCGGGCGCACTACACGCCGGTCGTCGAGAACCTCCCGCGCCTGGCAATGGCGATGGTGCTGCTGCTGGGCGGGCACCTGATCATCGGCGGCACGCTCTCGGTGGGCAATCTGGCCACCTTCTACCTGTACATCCTGCTGCTGCAGGCGCCGTTCCGTTTCATCGGGATGCTGTTCATCTTCGGCCAGCGCGCCAAGGCGTCCGCGGAGCGCATCTTCCAGGTGCTCGATGAGCCGGTGCTGGTCGCAGACCGCCCCGGCGCCATCGATCTTCCCCAGAGCGAGGGCCAATCCAGCGGGCCTGGGCCGTCGGGCATGGAGGTGCGATTCGACGATGTCCGGTTCACCTACGGCACCGAGACCGTGGGGGGCGTCGCGGGCACTGCGAGCGGCGAATGCGATGCGCCGCTGGTCTTCGACGGGCTGAACCTGCACATCGGCGCCGGCGAGCGGGTCGCGGTCGTCGGCCGCACCGGCTGCGGCAAGTCGACGCTCGCCCGGCTGCTGATGCGCTTCTACAGCCTCGGCAGCGGCACGATCACGGTCGACGGGCACGACGTGAACGCCCTCACCGGCGACAGCCTGCGCCGAGCAGTCGGGCTCGTTCCCGACGAGCCGTTCCTGTTCTCGGCCAGCATTCACGACAACATCGCCTACGCACGGCCCGACGCCGCAAGGTCCGATGTGGTTGCCGCTGCCACCGCAGCGCAGGCCCACGAGTTCATCAGCGAGCTCGAAGACGGCTACGACACCGTGGTCGGCGAGCGCGGGTACGACCTCTCGGGCGGCCAGCGCCAGCGCATCGCCATCGCGCGCGCGATCCTGGCCGATCCCGCTGTGCTGATCCTCGACGACGCCACGAGCTCCATCGACGTGGCGCACGAGGCCAAGATCCACGACGCGCTCACCGAGCTGCTCGCCGAGCGCACGACGATCGTGATCGCTCACCGGCTGTCCACGATCAGCCTGGCCGACCGGGTGATCCTGCTCGACGGCGGGCAAGTGGCGGCCGACGGCACCCACGCGGAGCTGATGGCCACCGAGCCCCGCTACGTCGAGGTGCTGGCCGCAGGGGGCGACACCAGCGATCCGGACCGAGTCGCCGCCGCCGAGGGCACGACCGGGAGCAGCTCATGGTGATGGTCGGCGGCCCCGGCCACATGGGGCCGACTGCGACGCAGGCCAGCGCCGCGGCGGGGCTGCCGTTCGCCGGCGTGCCGACCGAGATGCAGGAAGGCGCGAACAAGCTGCTGGAGCTCGAGCCGGCCCATCCCGAGCCGGACGTCGAATTCGACCACGTGACCGGAGGCGCCGGTGCCGGGCGGGCGCGCCCGTTCGGCCTGCGGGACATGCTGGTGCCGCACAGCTGGGGCGTGGGCCTGGCGCTGCTGCTGCTGTGCCTCGAGACCGCTGCGATGCAGGCAGTGCCGGTGCTCTTCCAGCAAGGCATCGACCGCGGCATCGAGGCGGGCGACCGCTTCGCGCTCAACATGGTGGTGCTGATCTTCGTGGGCGTCGTCGCGGTCAGCATCCTGCTCAGCCGGCTGCGCCAGCGCCTGAACGGGCGCATCGCCGAGCAGGTCATGTTCGACCTGCGGCTGCGGCTGTTCAGCCACTACCAGCGACTCTCGCTGGACTGGTACACCACGGCAAAGTCCGGGGTGCTGCTCAGCCGCATGACCTCCGACATGGAGTACGTGGCGCTGCTCATCAACGAGGGCTTCGTCAACCTGCTGATCCAGGTGCTCACGGTGGGCGTCGTGACCGTGGTGCTGTTCACCTACAGCCCGGTGTTGGCGGTGATCCTGCTCGTGGGAATCGTGCCGCCGCTGGTGGCGCTGACGCTGTGGTTCCGGGCCCGCAGCGAGGCGGGCTATGGCGAGATCCGCGACCGCATCGCCGACGTGCTGGCCGACCTGTCGGAGAACCTGGCGGGGATCAGGGTGATCGCGGCCACGGGACGGCGCCTCGAGAACGCCCTGCGGCACCGCAAGGTGACCGCTCGCTTCCGCGACGCCAACCTGTCCATGTCCAGGGTGCAGGCGATCTACGGGCCCAGCACCGAGGCGATCGGCATCGCCGCCCAGGGACTGGTGCTGGCCATCGGCGGGGCGATGGTGGTGCGAGGCAGCCTCACCGTCGGGGAGCTGGGCGCGTTCGTGCTGTACGTCACGACGTTCTTCGCCCCGATCCAGCAGCTCGCGCAGCTCTACAGCACCTACCAGCAAGGCCAGTCCGGGCTCCAGAAGATCAGCCAGGTGCTCGCCACGCACCCGACCGTGCGCCAGCGTCCCGACGCGGCCGAGTTGCCGCCGGTCAGCGGTCACATCCGGCTCGAGAATGTCTCGTTCGCCTATGACGACGATGCGGCGACCGGTGCGGGCAACGGCGACGCGGGTCGTGGCGGCGCGAACGGCGCCGCGAAGATGCCGGCGCGCGAGCTCAGCGCTTCATTCGATCCGGTGGCGGTGCCTGCGCTGGGCAACGGCACCCCGGCTGCTCACGGCGACGGTGCACCCAGCGGCCTCGCCGGCAGCGAGGTGCCGCTCGACGACGACCCTCCCGAGGTGCTGAGCGAGGTCAGCTTGGACATCCGCCCGGGCGAGACGTTCGCGCTGGTCGGGCCGACAGGCGCCGGCAAGAGCACGATCGCGAAGCTGATCATCCGGTTCTACGACCCCACCGACGGGCGCATCACCATCGACGGGTGGGATCTGCGCGACGTGACGCTGGGGTCGCTGCGCAACCAACTGGGCGTCGTCCCCCAGGAGCCGTTCCTGTTCCACGGCACCATCCGGGACAACGTGGCCTTCGGCCTGCGCGACCGCGCCGGCAGCGACAGCGACACCCAGCTCGACGCCGACATCGACGCGGCGCTCGACCTGGTCGGTCTGCGCCGGCTGATCGACAGTCTTCCCGAGGGTGCGGACACCCAGGTGCACGAGCGGGGCGTGTCGCTGTCGGCCGGCGAGCGGCAGCTTCTGGCGCTGGCTCGGGCATTCGTGGCGCGGCCGCGGGTAATCGTGCTCGACGAGGCCACCTCCAGTGTCGATCTCAGCACCGAGGCAGAGATCGAGGGTGCGCTGGACCTGCTGCTGGAAGGCCGCACGGCGGTGCTGATCGCTCACCGCTTGGCGACGGCGATGCGGGCCGACCGGATCGCCGTGATCGACGAGGGCGGCGTGGTGGAGCTGGGCACCCACGACGAGCTGGTGGCCCTCGGCGGTCGCTACGCCGAGATGTACGCCACCTGGGTGTCTCACGCCGGCGAGGGCTCCCGGGATCGCCCATGAGCGAGCGACCGACCGTCTCGCTGCGCGACGTGACGGTCTCCTATGACGGCGCCACGGTGCTGGGCCCGCTCGACTGGGACATCGCTGCGCACGAGCGCTGGATCGTGCTCGGACCCAATGGGTCCGGCAAGACGAGCCTGATCAAGGTCATGTCGCTCTACCGCTTCCCCACGACTGGCACCGTCGAGGTGCTCGGCGAGCGGTGGGGTGCGGTCGATGTGCGCGAGCACCGGCGGCGGATCGGGCTGGCGAGCTCGTCGCTGCGGGACCAGTTCCGGCCGGCGATCAGCGCGCTCGACATCGTGATGACGGCGCGCTTTGCGGCATTGGAGACCTGGTGGCACAGCTACACCGATGCCGACCGGTCGAGCGCGCGGGCCTGCTTGGAGCGCGTGGGTGCGGCTCGACTGGCTGATCGGACGTTCTCGACACTGTCCTCGGGCGAGCAGCAGCGGGTGCAGCTCGCCCGCACGCTCATGAGCCGCCCCGAGCTGCTGCTGCTCGACGAGCCCACCGCCGGTCTGGACCTGGCAGGCCGCGAGCAGCTCGTGGCCAGTCTCGAATCGCTGGCCGCAGATCCCGAGACGCCGGCGACCGTGCTCGTGACGCACCACACCGACGAGATCCCCCCCTCGTTCACCCACGGCCTTCTTCTGCGCGACGGTGTACCGCTGGCGTGCGGCGCCTTGGACGACGTGCTGACGGCCGAGTCGCTGTCGGAGTGCTTCGCACACAAGCTGCAGCTCGAACGGCGCGACGGCCGCTGGCTGTCGTGGGCCGTGAACTGAGGTCCCCGGCAGCCCCGCCATCTGCCGCAGCTGACTACAGGGCTGCGTGCGCGACCCTGCGAGACTGGCGGCATGCACAAAGAGACCGAATCCGGCACTGGCAGCACATCGGGCGCGGGGGCGGTCGCCGGCATCGAAGCGCTCATCACGGGCTATTTCGATGCCTGCACCTCAGGCGACGGTGATGCAGTGGCCAGCCACTTCACCGACGACGCCGTGGTCTACGACACCAATCACGCACCCGTGCGAGGTGCGGCGGTGATCGGCCGGTTCTGGTCGCGCATCGCGTCCAAATGGCAGGGGGCAGCGTGGCGCTGCGAGCGGCTGGTGAGCGACGGCGACACCGCCGCGATCGAGTGGGTGATGACCGGCACCCGTGCCGGGGGCCCAGACGGCGGGACGCCCTTTGCAGTGCGCGGCAGCGAGCACTACGACTTCGGCACCGGCGGCGAGACCGCAGACCGGCTGATCAGCGAGATCCGCCAGTACTGGACGTTCGATCCCGATGAGCCGGGCAGCGAGCTGGTCGGCTACCCCTACGGCGAGCCCGGTCGGCTCGGCGGCTGAGCAGCCGATGGCAACAGGGCCGCCGGAAGGCGACGCGACCGCCGCCGGGCGCGACGACCTGCATCTGATCTATTCCGATCCGCAATTCGCCCCCCGGGGCACTGCCGCGGGCGCTTTGCGGCGGCTGGCGCATGCGTTCGTCCGGCACCGCACCGACCCCGAGACCCTGGCAGAGATCGCGGCGTGGGCAGACGCAACCGCGCAGCAGCTCGAAGCGGGATCCGCGCCGGTTCCCCGCCCGGAGGACTACTTCGCGCGCCGGTACATCGATCCGCCGCCGCCCGACGGCGCCGAGGTGATGGCCTTCAGCGACCGTGCCTTCAGCGGACCCGCCAATCCCACCGCGATGGAGGTGGACATGCGCCGACAGGGCGACGGGGTCCGCGCCACCGCGACGTTCGGCGCCGCCTTCGAGAGCGCCCCGGGCCGAGTGCACGGCGGGGCCGTATGCGCTGTGGTGGACGACGTGCTGGGGTACCTGATGGTGTGCTTGGGGATCGCCGCCTACACCGCTCGCCTAGAGATCGACTACCGGGGCGGCGTCCCGATCGACGAGCCGGTGATCTTCGACGGGCGCGAGACTCGCCGCGAAGGTCGCAAGTCCCACGTCGAGCTGACGGTGCGAGCGGGCGACGCTCCGGCGGGTGCCCCGACACTGATCGAAGCTGCTGGGTTGTTCGTGATCGTCACCGCAGACCAGCTCGCCTGAGTCTGGCGCTCGGGCTCGTCCTAACCGATGGCGCGCAGGATGATCTGCTCGAGCGGCTCGCCGACGTGGGCTCTGCCCGAGGGCAGCTGTCCCGGTCCGGCCTCGACATCCCACACCATGACGTCGTCGTCGAGCGTGTACAGCAGGAACCGGCTGTCGGGAGCCCACGCCATGTACCCGAGATCGACGCCGATCTCGGGCGAATGACGCCCCCATCCTTCGTCGAGGTCCACGACCACCACTCCCGCGGGCGTCAGGTTGCCGTGCCGCAGCCGGATCGCGACGCGGTTGCCGTCGGGCGACATCACGCCCTGCTCGCTCCAGCGCTCCGACGAAGCCGCTGCCAGCTCGTCGGGCAGTTCGATGATTCGCTCGGAGATCGATCCGGTGACGATCGGGTAGCCCTCGCAGATCGTCTCGCACTCCTCGGTGCGCTCGGCTTGGTCGCGTTCGCCGAATTGCCCCGCCGCCTCTGCACAGATGTCTTCGCACCATTCGTCTCGGCGATCCGCTCCGACGCTGGCGCTGAAGCTCGTGTCGGTGATCTGGCAGCCGTATTCCTCGCATTGCAGCCGCACCACGTGGCTGTCGCCCACTGCCAGCACGCGCCCGGCGCCGAGCTGGAGCGCTTGGTTGCGGCCGTCGACTGCCATGACGCGACCGGCCATGGACACCACGACATGGTCCCCGAGGGCCCCGTGCACTCGCGCCTCATTCGGCAATTGCACTGCGGAGCGGAACACTCCGTCGGGACCGACGACTCGGGCAAACAGGTGCTCGGTGCTGCGGACGACGGCGACGATTCCCGGTGGGCTGTAGGCGGGCAGCACTTCCTGGGTGTCTTCGGCGATGACCACGGTGTCGCCGGTCTCAGGCTCGACCCGCATGACGTCTCGTCCGATGCCCACAACGATGGCTTCGTCCAGGTCGATCAGCGTGTGCGGCAGTCCGGGCAGCGGCACGTAGGTCGCTGCGCCGCTCAGCAGGTCGAGCTGAAACAGGAAGCCGCGAACGTTGCCTGTCGGATCGCCCGCCAGCGTGGCGATCATCTCCGCATCGGGCCGCACCGGTGGCAGCTCGCCCACCGGTCCGTCGATCGCGGTCGGCGGCGGAAGCGTGGTGCGAGGCGGACGCTCAGGCACCGCAGTCGTAGTCGTTGCCGGGGGGGCTGTCGTGGTGGTCGCAGCCGTCTCGGCTTCGTCCAATTCGGCATCGCCGCCGCGCAGCAACGCCACGATTGCTGCTGCAGCGGCTAATGCGAGCACCAGCACCAGCAGCGCTATCAGGCGCGGCGGCACCGGCGATGGCTGGCGCTCGATGACCGACTCCTGGACGCCGGCAAATTCGGCCCCGCCTTCGGGCAGGATCTCCAGGCCCCGTGGCGGTTCAGGAGTGCTCACCGTCTGACATTCTGTGCCGCGTCTCGCGCCTGTGTGTGCCGATGGCCCCGGTGGCGTGCCAGACCGCTACCAGGAGGTCGCGTTCTGGGCGAGCTCCCGGAACGGGGTGGCGGGATCGGGACCAGGTTCGCGGGGAAGCCCGAGCACCCGCTCGCCCAGGATGTTTCGCTGGATCTCATCTGTGCCGCCATAGATCGACGGGGCAGGCGAGAACACTGCCATTTCCTGCATCACACCGTCGGTCGCGGCGGATGCGCCCCACAGCGTCATGTCAGCGCCCAGGATGGTGCTGGCCAGCGATCGGGCGCGTCTCAACGCAGCCGTCATCCGCAGCTTCGCCAGATTGCCTTCGCCGCCGGTGCGCTGGGATCGCTGCCGCCCGCGGATGGCGGAGAGCCGCATGAGTTCGAGGTCGACGTGCAGAGCGGCAAGCTCCTGGCGCACGAGCGCATCGCCGTCGCGACCGCGCGCGCGTGCTTCGGAGCTGAGTTGATTGAACGTGCCCGGTCCCACTCCGCCGGCCGCGAGTGCGAGCCGCTTGCCGCGGAATGTGCCTGCGGGCCGGTCGAGATGGCCGGCGATCGAGCCGGGGTGCGCGGCGGCGAATGCCAGTCCGTGGCTGCCGCCGATGCCCGCCCGCTCGACCATGAGCGTCGTGTTGGTCACCCGCCATCCGTCGTTGAGGTCGCCGATGACATTGGCGTGGGGGACGCGAGCCCCGTCGATGAACACCTCGTTGAACAGCGACCGGCCGGTCATCTCGCGCAGGGGCCGCACCTCCACGCCGTCCTGGTCCATCTCGAACGCGAACCAGGTGAGGCCGCGGTGCTTGGGCGCCTCGGGATCGGTGCGAGCGACGAGCATTCCCAAATCGGCATGGGAGCCTTCCGATGTCCACACCTTCTGCCCGGTGATGATCCATTCGTCGCCGTCGCGGACGGCCTTGGTCTGCAGCCCGGCGAGGTCGCTGCCCGCGCCCGGCTCGGAGAACAGCTGGCACCACGATTCGGTGCCGTTCAGAATGGCCGGCACGAAGCGCTCGATCTGTTCGGGTGTTCCGTGCTCGAGGACGGTGGGCGCCGCCAGCAGCATGCCCAGACCGGCCGGCGAGCCGATGGCGCGAGCGTTGCGAATCGCATCCACCAGGAGCCGTGTCTCGGCGCGGCCCCAGCCCCTGCCGAACGGCTCGGCCAGCGTCGGATTGGACAGTCCGGCGGCAGCCAGCCGCGCCCACCATTCCCGCACGCTGATGTCCGGATCCCAGTTGTCCGCCAGCCACCCATCCAGCTCCGACCGGAGCTCTTCAGCCGATGTCGACACCGTTGCAGCTCGCCGCTCGCTCATGGCGCCGCACCCTACC
This sequence comes from Acidimicrobiia bacterium, assembly GCA_022820925.1. Taxonomy (GTDB): domain Bacteria; phylum Actinomycetota; class Acidimicrobiia; order Acidimicrobiales; family Poriferisodalaceae; genus Poriferisodalis. The sequence goes on from JAJEEO010000001.1 coordinate 127,153, forward strand.
GGCGGCCCCGTTCAGCCTTCCCCCGCAAAACGCAAGCTGTGTCATTCTTCTTCCGCGAAGCGCAGCTGTGTCACCCTTCCTGCGCAAAGCGCAGCTGTGTCACCCTTCCTGCGCAAAGCGCAGGAAGATGGCCGTGGTCGGGGCGAAGAAGAGGCGCCAAGCCTGCAGGATGCCGCCGTTGGGGCCGCAAATGAGGCGCGTCTCGCTGCCGACGGGCAGCTCGACGACCACCCTGGGGCTGAAGATCCACAGCAGCTGCAGTCGCAGCGTGTAGCTGCCCGGACGCAGCACGAAGTGCTCGGTCTGGTCGTCGCGGATCTGCCCGACTCGCTCGTTCTCGATGAGCACCTGGTAGCTGCGGATCGTGTCCCGGTAGTGGTGGATCCGCTCCAGCACGAGCTCGGCGGTCGCCCCTTCCGGCGAGTCAGTTGCGGTTTCAGCCGCGTCGTCGTCATCGACAACCTCGGGCATGCCCATGGGCGTGCGCGGCGCCTTGGCGTTGTGGTCGGCCATGCCGCGCCGCATCCGCTCCCAGATCGACGGCTTGGGCGACGTGCTGTCGCCCGCCGGTCCCGCCTGATCGGGCTGTTCGCCGCCGGGCTCCGAGGTCATGAGATTCCCTCCAGCAACTGCTCTATCACGACCGCCACGCCGTCGTCGTGGTGGTTGGGCGCCACGACATCGGCCACCGCGCGCACCTCAGCAGGCGCGTTCGACATCGCGACCGCCTGACCGGCCCAGCGCAGCATGTCGATGTCGTTCAGCCCGTCACCGAAGGCAATCGTCTCGGCGGCATCGATGCCGTAACGCTGGCAGATGACTTCGAGCCCTGCTGCCTTGTTCACCCCCGCGGCCGCGATCTCTGCCATATCCAGACCCGACGGGCGGATCTCGGTGCCGAGCGGCATCTCGGGCGCGAGCTCGTCTATGAGCGCCGGCGTGTCGATGCTGGGTGCGTACACGAGCCACGTCAGCACCGGCCCGTCCACGGCGGCGAGCGCATCGTCGACGCGGGTAACGCTGATGTCGGCGAGCAGGTCGACGGGCATATCCGGAGCGAAGTTGCGGTCCCACACGTGCCGGCCATCGGCCAAGTCGAGCCCGAGCCGGATGTCGGGCACCAGCTTGCGGGCGATCTGCGCCGCCTCGATGGCCTCGAAGTGCGTCATCGCGCGATCCGCGATCTGCTCGCCTGCGACGGCGTCCATGACCACCGCCCCGTTGAGACACACCGCATAGGACACGCCGGGGGCCCTGCGCAGGACCGATTGGGCTTGTGGCCATGGGCGACCGGTGGCCAAGGCTGCAACGACACCCGACTCGGTCAGGGCGCGCAGTGCCGAAGCGGTCCGCTCTGTGAGCACTCCCTGGCGGTCGATCAGCGTGCCGTCGACATCGAACGCCGCCAACCGCGGCAGACCGTCCCGCGACATCAGCCCAGAATCTCCGGCAGCCGTGTCCATGCCCTGCACGGTAGAGGGCCGGTGTGACACGGCGGTTGCGACTTCTTCTGACCGCGCTGCAGTCGGGCGAGTTGAGGGGCCGTGCTGGTCAGTCCAGGTAGGCCGCTGTTGCGGTGGCGGTCTGCAGCAACCGGTCGGTGCCCCCGGCAGTCTCGAAGATGCGGGTGCGGCTGGTGACGAGGTGATCGGTACGGGCCAGCACCTCCCCGTCGACGCGGAACGGTCCTCCCCGACCCGGCGCCAGGTAGTGCATGTCGGCGAAGACGCAGCGTGATCTGCGCTCGCCTCCGGCCGCCATGGCGGCGAGGTGGTTCGACATGACCTCTGCCACCACGATCGAGGCGCCACCTTGCAGCGAGCCGAACGAGTTGCGGATGCGGTTGTGCATCGGCAGCTCGATGCGCGGCTCGCCGGTCACCGGTGTGATCCGCAGGTAGTCGTCGAGCGGCGGCCGCGGGTCCAGCTCGTGATCCTCCCGGTAGTCGACGGTGTTCTCCCGGGCGGTGGAGTCCACGACCGGTGTGTCGTCGCGCCGCGGCAGCCGCGCGTAGGTGCAGGTCGAGCGGGCAATCTCGATTCCCGCTTCGTCGGTCACCGAGGTTTCGGTGACCACCTGGTTCCGGCCGACCCGCAGCGGCGTGCATCGAGCCGTCACCACGTCGCCCTCGGCCCGGGCAGCCAGCACGGTGGACAGGTGCAGCGTGGCAGACCAGTCGGGCGTCACCACGAGCACCGCGTGGTGACCGGCCACCGAGTCGACCAATGTGGCGAGAGCGCCGAGCCGCAGCCAGCCGCCGTCGGCGAGCGGCCCGTCGGCGAGGTCGTCGAGGACGGGCATGGTGGCGGTCAGCGTTCCATCGCCGGCCATCTGGTGGCTGAGGCGCAGGTGCCGCAGGATGTGGTCCTGCGGCGGGTATCGAGCCGGTTTGGTGGCGGCGGCACGGTCGGGCGCCGGATCTTCGACGGTTTGAACGTCGTCGTCGGGCTCGCTGGTGTTCATGCGGCGCGCTCGTCTGCGAGCCGGCGCAGTGCATCCCACAGCTCGGACGTCGCGTCGGCGAGCTCGTCGGGTCCCCCGCCGTTGCCGACGACGAAGTCGGCGACTTCCCTCCGCTGCTCGTCGGTGGCCTGCGAAGCCAGCCGCGCCTTGGCGTCGGGGGCTGTCAAGCCGCGCTCGACGAGACGTTCGAGGCGCACATCGGAGGGTGCCTCCACCGTGATGACGACCTCGTAGGGGAAGTGCGTGTCCCGGCCGAGCGTGCTCTCCACCAGCACTGCCATGTCGAGCACGACGACATCGGTGCCGCCGGCTGCGGCGATGGCGCCGACCCGCTCGTCGAGGAGCTGGTTGATCGCCGGGTGGCTGATCTCGTTGAGGGCGGCGAGCTCGTCGGCGTCGTTGAACACGATCGACGCGAGCGCAGGGCGGTCGATGCCGCCATCGGATGCGCGCAGGCTGTCGCCGAATCGTTGGAGGACCGGCTCGACCGCCGACCCGCCGGGAGCGATGATCTCGCGGCCCAACGCATCGACGTCCACGACCGCCGCTCCGTGGCTGGCCAGGAGCCGGGCCACTGTGCTCTTGCCGGCACCGATGCCACCAGTCAGCCCGACGATCAGCACAGCGCCCCCCGGGCGCGCCTCAGCACGGTGTCCCTCGGGCGCGCCTCAGCGCAGCGCCTGTCAGCGCGTCGATCCGCACGGCGCTCAAGCGGCGCGGCGGCTCTCGGCGTCGGTCGGCGGCCCGGCAAATGCCTGAGCGATGTCCATCCACCCCGTCGCCAGCGGGCCGGTGACCGACAACCCCGTCTCGGTATGGTGCCGACGCTGCGTCACTGCCAGGCAGAAGTCGTAGGCGTCGCCGCTCACCTTGTCTGCCGCATCTTCGGGACCCCAGGTCCACACGTCACCGCTCGGGGCATCCAGCTCGACTCGGACCGGTCCTTCGGGCACGTCGAGGCCCCGGTTCGCGTAGCTCCAGCCGCGCGTGCTCACCCCGATGTGGGCAACGTGGCGGAGCCGATCGGTGCGCGGCAGTTCCCGGCCGTGGGTGTCGGCAACGTCGTGCCCGTGCGACCAGGTCTCCATGAGCCGGGCGGTCACGAACGACAGCGCCCCCATGGACGGTCCGAACCACGGAATCCGATCTTTGGGATCGAGCGGGCGCACGGCGTCCAGCATCTTGGTGCGCTCGGCACAGAGCCAGTCCCAGATCTCCGCCCCGGACATGGAGGCGAAGTCGAACCCGGCTGCGGTGTGCAAATCCATCTCGCCACGCGCCGCAGCGGCCTTGAAGTCGTCGAAGTGCTCGGGATCGACGACGGCCACCGTCGCCACCCAGTCGGCCATGCCCAGATGCACCATCGTCTCGCGGCTGTCCCAGCCCTCCGCGGGCGTGGGCAGGCGCCACTGCTCCTCGCTGAGGTCACCGACCACGTCGCCGAGCGCGTCGTTCTCTGCCTGCAGGTCGTCGCAGATGCCGTCCATGGATGGGGACACTACCCGCCCGACTTGGGGCGAATCCGTGGTTCCCGGCCCGGCCTCTGGCAGCGAGCGTGTGGCTACGCAGACCTCCTCTGCCCTCACGGCGCCGGCCTCTGCCCGACGTCGGATCGGTGTGTGTCACTGCTGCTGGGTAGCTTGCGCTCGATGGCCAGCGCACTCGATTCCCGTCGTCCGAGCGGCACCGATACCGTGCTGTGGAGGCCCGACAGCCAGCGACGGCGCTCGACCCAGCTCTGGCAGTTCGCCGAACAGGTGGGAATCGGGCTCGACCGCAACACCTATGCGGATCTGCACGCGTGGTCCGTGCAGCATCCGGGAGCGTTCTGGCGCGCCGTGTGGGACTTCTGCGACGGCATCGGCGAGCTCGGTCCCGACTTCGTCTCCGCGGGATCACAGGGCGGAGCCGCCTCGGCGGCAGACGGCGGCGCGATGCCAGGCCCTGGTCTGGAGTTCTTCGCCGGCTCCAGCCTGAACATCGCCGAGCATTACCTGCGGCCCCCCGCCGCGGGCGGGCCAAACGCCGACGACACGGCCCTGGCGTTCATCGGCGAGGACGCAGCACAGCTGACGATGACGCACGGCGAGCTGCGAGCCGAGGTGGCAGCGTGCCAGCGAGCGCTGGCAGCCGATGGCATCGGCGTGGGCGACCGGGTCGCCACGATGCTCCCCAACGGACCCGAAGCTCTGATCGTGTTCCTGGCCACGGCGTCGCTGGGAGCCGTGTACTCATCGGTCAGCCCGGACTTCGGCATCGACGGCGTGCTCGACCGCTTCGGCCAGATCTCCCCGACCGTCATGGTCGCCGTCGACGGCTACTACTACAACGGCGTCCGTCATCACACGGCCGCCAAGGCCGCTGAGGTGGCCGCCAGTCTCGAATCAACGGGTGCGTCGTTCTGCCGCTTGGTCATTGCGCCGTACGACCGCAGCGCAACCACGCCATCGGACGACAGCCCGAGTTCGGCGACATCGTGGTCCGAGTGGCTGGCGCCTCATTGCGCCGCCGGGAGCGACGACCTGACATTCGAACGGCTCGGCTTCGACCAGCCGGTGTACATCCTGTACTCGTCAGGCACCACGGGCAAGCCGAAGTGCATCGTCCACCGGGCCGGCGGCGCACTCCTCAAGCTGTGGAGCGAGCAGCGGCTGCACTTCGACGTCCGCCCCGGTGATCGCGTCATGTACTTCACCACCACCGGTTGGATGATGTGGAACTGGCTCGTCGCCGGACTGGCCAGCGGGGCATCGCTGGTGCTGTACGACGGGTCGCCGTTCCATCCGAGTCCGTCACGGCTCTTCGACGTGGCCGACGAGTGGGGTGTCACGCTGTTCGGCGTCAGCGCCAAGTTCATCGAAGGCGCAATGAAGGCCGGCCTGCAGCCCGCACAGACCCATGCGCTGGACACCGTGCGCACGATCTCCTCGACTGGTTCGCCCCTGGCGCCCGAGGGCTTCGACTGGGTGTACTCCCAGGTCAAGGCCGACGTTCACTTGGCGTCGTTCTCAGGCGGCACCGACATCTGCGGCGGCTTTGTGATCGGCGACCCGACGGGCCCGGTCCGCCGCGGCGAGATCCAGGCGGCTGCGCTCGGCCTCGACGTCGACGTGGCCGATGCTGACGGCGCATCGCTCGGCGCCGGCACCCAGGGCGAGCTGGTGTGCCGCAATTCGTTCGTGTCCATGCCGCTGCGTTTCTGGGACGACCCCGACGACGTGCGCTACCGGTCTGCGTACTTCGAACGCTTCGAGGGCGTGTGGCATCACGGCGACTTTGCCGAATGGACGCCCGACGGCGGCATGATCATCAGCGGGCGATCCGACGCCACGCTGAACCCCGGCGGGGTGCGCATCGGCACAGCAGAGATCTACCGCCAGGTCGACCAGATCGACGAGGTGCTCGAGAGCGTGGTCATCGGCCAGCGAGTGCCTGCCGGCGGCGGAACAACAAGCAGCGGCGACACGCGGGTCGTTTTGTTCGTGAAGCTCCGCGAGGGCTTGGCGCTCGACGACGAGCTGATCGGCCGCATCCGCTCACAGATCCGTTCGGGGGCGTCGCCCCGGCACGTGCCCGCAGTGATCGCCCAAGTGCCTGCGATCCCACGCACCCGCTCAGGGAAGCTCGTGGAGCTGGCAATTCGAGACGTCGTGGAAGGACGACCGGTGGCCAACGTCGAGGCCATCGACGATCCTGACGCGCTCGACCACTTCGTCGGCCATCCCGCACTGGAGGCTTGACGGCGACCACCATGGCGTTGGGTCAGTCAGCCCTGCCGAAGGAGGCCCGACACATGATCTTCGCCAAGCCCGTAGCGATCTACTTCAAGCTCGTTGCCGCCGCCGTGGTGGTGAACTTCTTCGCGTTCCCGTTCTACGGACCCGGCGACGAGCCAGGCGATCCCGCAAACCTCGATGTGTGGAACGTCCTCGACTGGTTCATGGCAGTCGCGCTGGCCCTCGTGCTGGTCACGACCTGGCAACGGCGGTCGGCGGCCAGCTCCAACGATCGCAGCGCCCGGGCCATGTTCATCTTCGCCGTGGCAGTGACGATTGCCTTCGTCCCGAATTGGTTCCGAGCGATGGTCGACGGCGGTGACAACTTCACGATCTGGCACCTGATCGACACCGCGTTGCCGATCCTGCTGTGGACCGAGGGACACCGCCTCTGGAAGGCGTCCTAGAACAGCGACTCGTCGGTGCGGCGCAGGCCCTCGATGACCAGCACCGACAGCGCCGTTGCTGCCATCAGCACCACCGCGAGCGCCATCGCCTGACCTTGCAGGGTGTCGCCGGGCGTGCCCAGCAGGCGGAAGAGCGCCAGCGGCGCGGTCAGCGTGTCGGGCCGTCGAGGCAGAAATGCCGTCGCACCGAACTCGCCGAGCGACACCGCGAAGGCGAAGGCGGCTCCGACCGCGACTGCCCGCGAGGCGATCGGCACGTCGACCTCCCGGCGTGTGCGCAACGGCGATGCCCCCAGGACCGCCGCCGCTTCGCGCAGCCGGTCGTCGATGGACCGCAACGTCGGCACCAGCGTGCGCACCACGAACGGCATCCCGACCAAGGCGTGAGCGACCGGGATGATCCACCACACCGTGCGGAACTCGAACGGCGGCGTGTCCAGCGCCAACAGCATGCCCAGCCCGACAGTCACCGCAGAAACACCCAACGGGAGAGTCAAGCCCGCATCGAAGAGACGTCGGAGCCACGCCGAGCCGCGCGGCGCCATCGCGGCGCGGGCGCGGCCTCCCACGACGACGATCGAAGCGAGCACGCCGACAACGGTCGCGATGGCCATCGCCAGCGCAGCGAACCCCAGCGAGTGCCACAACGCAGCGAGGGCGGTGGCAGGGAGCATCTGCACCCGTTCGCCGAGCGCGGCGAAATTGGCCAGCCCGTAGCCGCCGCCGGTGGCGAACGCCCGCTCGACCAGTGATCCAATCGGCACCCCGAGCAAGAGCACTGCCACTACGGCGTTGGGGACGATCACGCTGGGACACCGCCGCGGCGCGGTGTGACCGGGAGCCCGGCGGGCGACTGCCCGGCGCCGTTCCGCCACGCCGGCGAGCGCGACGAGCGCGGCCACCGCCACGAGCTGGCAGAGCGCCAGCGCTGATGCCGTGGCGAAGTCGAGCCGCGTGATCGCGTAGCGGTAGATCTCGGTCTCGACCGTGGCGCGTGCGGGGCCCCCGAGGATCAGGATCACACCGAACGAGGTGAACGAGAACAGGAAGGTCACTGCAGCTGCCGCGGCGACAGCGGGTCGCAGCAGGGGCCAGGTGACATGAGCGAACACGCGGGCGGGCGTGGCGCCCAGCACCGCCGCCGCGTCCGCGTTGCGGCCGTCGAGCCCGGCCCACCACGAGCCGACGGTCCGCACGACGACGGCGTAGTTGAAGAAAACGTGCGCAGCCAGGATTGCCCACACCGTGTGGTGCAGCGAAAGAGCACCTGAGTCGAGGCCGAACCGGTCGAAGGTGGCGTTGAACGCACCCGCCACGACCACCGTCGGCAGCACGAACGGCACGGTGATCACGGCACGCACGATCCGGCGCATCCTGGGCTGCAGCCGGGCCAGCATCGCCGCAGCGGGAACGCCGACCGCCAGGGTGAGCGCCGTCGAGGCAGCCGCCTGCCAGAAAGTGAACCACAGCACTCCGCGGATCGCGGAACGCCCCAGCACCTCGGCCAGCCCACTGAGCCCGTCGGCGACGACGGTCAGCACCGGGTACACGAAGAACAGCGCCATGAAGGCGAGCGGCGCTGCTGCAGCAACCGCCCATCCGATGGCCGGCGCCGCAGTGCGCCGTGGGGGCGCCCGGTTGGCGTTCACCTGTGCCCGCATGCGGGCCTGGCCCAGCAGCTCTCTCAGCGCAGAACGATCTCCACCCAGCGCTCGGTCCACGCGTCGCGATTGGCCTCGATCTCAGCCGGATCGAGCATGAGCGGGTGCGGCGGCACTGCGGTGTGCTCGACGAACTCCGGCGGCAGCGTCGCGCTCTCGATGACGGGATACACGAACATGTTGAGCGGAACGTCGTTCTGCCACGTCTCGCTCAGCATGAAGTCGATGAGCGCCTGCGCGCCCGCCTCGTTGTCGGTGCCCGACAGGATCCCTGCGAATTCGATCTGGCGGTAGCACGACTCGGTGATGACCCCGGTGGGTGCGGTATCGGTCGGCGGGTCGGCGTAGATCACCTCCGCCGGCGGGCTGGACGCATACGACACGACCATTGATCGTGCGCCCCCGCCTGCGATGAACTCGCCGTAGTACGCGTCCTCCCAACCAGCCGTCACCGACACGCCGTTCGCGCGCAGGTCCTCCCAGTACAGCTCCCAGCCGTCGCCGAAGGCGGCGATGGTGGCGAGCAGGAAGGCCAGGCCCGGCGAGGAGGTCTCGGGATGCTGAACGACCAATTGGTCGGCGAACTCAGGGAAGGTGAGCTCGTCGAGGGTCACGGGCTCCCACGGCACCGCGTCCTTCCAGTAGTTCACGCACACGTCGCCGTAGTCGACAGGGGTCACCCGATGGCGCGCATCGAGCTGGAAGTCCTCGGGCACTCCGGCGAGCGCCGGAGACTCGTACCGCAAGAAGATGCCGGCGTCGAGGCCACGTTGCAGGAACGTGTTGTCGATGCCGAACAGCACATCGCCCAGCGGAGCGTCCTTGGTGAGGATTGCCTGCGCCACGAGCGTGCCGGCATCGCCCACTTCGAGCAGCTCGACCGTCACGCCGGTCTGCGCCGTGAACTCCTCTAGCGTCCCGTAGGACAAGTTGAACGAGTCATGGGTGATCAGCGTCACCGTCGTGCCCTCGATCGACGGCTCGGTGGTGGTGGTCGCCGGGGCCGCTGCATCCGGCGACGGAGACTCCGTCTCGGGCGTCGGCGCCGGGAAATCGGTCTCGGGAAGGTCGTCGTCGCTGCCGCACGCCGCAGCCAGCAGCATCGTCACGGCGACGGCGACTGCGAGACGGTACGGCTTGCGCACTCGGTGGGTCGTCATGTGCTTCCTCCGCTGGCATTACCCAGATCAGGTTCTCGGGTCGGCGACCGCACTGCTGTCGCCCTCTCAGCCCCGTGGGCTCCCCGGTATGTGTTGTCGACGCCACCCTACCGTCCGGCGCCAGTCGGCCTGTCTCAGAACCAGCGCCGCGAGGTATGCAGCGGTGTCAGCACCGGCGCGGTAGAGATGAGATCCAGCAGCTCCAGCTGGTCTTCACTGAGATATCGGGTGCGGCCCGCTACTTCGGCGAGCGGCTGCAGGGCGATGCCGGTGGAGTGCACTCCCACCATGCATCCCGATGTGCCCTCCATGAGCACCTCGACTGCACGGGCGCCGAGCCGGCTGCCGAGCAGCCGGTCGCCCGGCGTCGGCGGCCCGCCGCGCTGGATATACCCCAGCACGGTCGTGCGCGTGTCGTAGCCGGTGCGCTCCGCAAGCAGGTCGCCGACGAACAGTCCCATGCCGTCGAGGATCCGGTTGCCCCATTCGTCGGTGCCGGTGTCGGGCGCCTCGACGCTGCCGTCGGGAAGCGCTCCCTCGGCGACGACCACGATGGACGCGTTGCGGTCGCGGTGATGCCGCGCGATGAGGCGCTCGGCGATGCCGTCGATGTTGAACGGGGCCTCGGGAACCAGGATCGCGGCGGCGCCCCCGGCAATGCCCGCACCGGCCGCGATGTGGCCGGCCTGGCGTCCCATCACCTCGAGCACCATGATCCGGTTGTGCGACTCGGCAGTGGTGTGGAGCCGGTCGACCGCTTCGGTGGCGACGCCCAGCGCCGTGTCGAATCCGATGCAGACATCGGTGCCCTCCACGTCGTTGTCGATCGTCTTGGGCACGGCGATTACCGGGAAACCGGCCTCGGAGAGCCGTCCGGCGGTGATCAGCGTGCCGTCGCCGCCGATCGTCACCAGCGCGTCGACGCCGTCTCGCTCGAGCTGCGCCATCAGCGGCGCCACACCCTCGGTCTCGAGGCGACGGCTGCTGCGAGAGGTGCCGAGCATGGTGCCGCCCCGTGGCAGCGCACCCCGCATCGCCTCGGAATCGAGCTTCACGCTGTCTCCCTCGAGCACGCCGTTCCAGCCGCGCCGGTAGCCGATGACGCTGCGGTCCAGCTCGTGGCCGGCGGCTCGCACGACCCCCCGGATGGCCGCGTTCAGGCCTGCGCAGTCGCCCCCGCCGGTCAGTACCCCGATTCGCACGGGCTCAAGCTAATCGGAGTGTTCGCGGGTCCTCGGGCGGGCATATCGCCCGCAAGTCCGGCGCTTGCTCCGAGGCGGTCCGACTGGTCGAACGCATGCGAATCGCCAGCTGCTGGCGTGGGAGAGCTCAGGCCGTGACGAGCACGCCGGCGGCCTCGAGCTCATCGAGCTGCTGGCCGCCATAGCCAAGCAGCCCGCCGATGACGTCACGGTTGTCGGCACCGCGGGCTGCGACATGGCCATCGGTACCGATGCCTGAGCCAAGCGCCGGGCGTGCGGGCACGGCGAAGCCAGAGGCGGTCTCCGCCAGCAACCCGCGATGCGCGGCCCAGTCAGTCTCTGCCAGTTCGGTGATCGAGCGCATCTCCGCAACGCTGAACGGTGTGCCGGCCTCGATTGCTCGCCGGAAGTCCTCCACGTCGGCGAAGTCCGCCGCCCACAAGGTCATCTCGTCGTACAGCTCGTAGCGGTTGGCCATGCGCGCTGCAGGCGTGGCGAATCGGGGGTCATCGGCCAGCTCGGGACGGTCCATGGCCTTGAGCAGGTCGTCGAACCACGCTGCGGGGTTGCCGGCGATGGCCCACACCCGCCCGTCGGGCAGCACCAGGATCGGGCATTCGTGGGCGAGACCGGCGTTGGGCTCGTCCCAGCCGCCTGCCAGCTCGAGCGCCGACCACTCCTGGATGTACACCATCGCCTCCACCATGCAGACGTCGATGTGGCCGCCGCGGCCTGTCCGGGCCGCCTTGACCAGCATGGCGTTGACGGTGGCGGCCGCCGACATGGCGGTCACGATGTCGCCCACCACCAGCGGCGGGTTCTCGGGCCGGGCGCCGGTCTCGCGCATGGCGAATTCGATGTAGCCCGACTCGATGTGGCCGACGGGTGCATACGCCCGCTTATCGGCCCACGGTCCGGTCTGGCCGAATCCGGTGACCGAGCAGTACACGAGCTCCGGGTGCGCGGCGCACAGCTCGTCGGGCCCGAGTCCGAACTTGGCCATGACGCCGGGCCGGTAGTTCTCCACGACGGCATCGCAGCGGCCGACGAGCTCCCGCACGAGCTCGGGTGCCCCCGGCGCCCGCAGATCGATCGAGCAGAAGCGCTTGCCGGCGTTCTGCTGGGAGAAATACGGGTTGACGTCACCCGGGACATAGGGCGGGAACGTCCGGCTCAGATCGCCGTCGACCGGCTCGATCTTGATGACCTCTGCACCCATGTCGGCCATCATCCGTGTGGCCAGCGGCCCGGCCACCACTCGCGTGAAGTCCAGCACCCGAATGCCGTCAAGCGGCCGCTCCCCCGCCTTGTCCGCGCTGCTGTCGCCCATAGCGCCGCGAATTCTGGCACGCCGACGACCGGTCAGTCCTAGTGCAAGCAGCGCTCGAGTCACGACGCCGCCGATCTGCTCAGCCCTTTAGCCTGTGTCATGGAGGGGGTTCTCAGCCTGCGTCCCGTCGCAGGGGATGTCCCCGGCGACTCGACATGTCGGATGACCAGCTGCACCCCGTCGCGATAGAGGCACGAAGCGACTACCGGCTGTGGGTCCGCTTCGATGACGGAGTCGAAGGCGAGATCGGCCTATCCCATCGCGCCGGACGTGGCGTCTTCGCGATCTGGGACGAACCCGGCGTATTCGACTCAGCGAGCATCACGCCGCACCGAACGATCCACTGGTCTGGCGACGCAGAAATCTGCGCCGACGCCGTCTATCTCGAGATCACCGGCCGCGAACCCGAGGAGATCCTCAGGGTGGGCGATACAGGAGTCGAACCTGTGACCTCTTGCGTGTCATGCAAGCGCGCTAACCAACTGCGCCAATCGCCCTTGGGGCGGCTCACGCTAGCACCCGGGTCGAATCGCTCGGCCGACGCCTCGGGCCCCGTTCGGGTCAGTCCGGCCGGCGAGGCGGAGACCGGATTCGAACCGGCGTACACGGCTTTGCAGGCCGCTGCCTAACCACTCGGCCACTCCGCCCGGGACTTCGCAGGGTAGTGGTCTGCCTCCCGAATGATGGCGACTTTTCCAGCGGCGTACGCCGCGGCGCGCTAACAGCCAAACGGTGCCGCGCGCGCCTTCCTCCGCCTCCCCACCCCTCTGCTCCCATACACTCGGCAGCCAAGGCAGTTCGCCGTGTGGCCCCACTGCCCAGCGTTGCCGCAGCTCACGTCGCTGGCAGCACCACCCTCTGGGCCACGACCCTCGAAGAGACCCGCGTGAAGACATTCAGTGAACTAGGCGTACCCGAACCCCTCTGCGACACCCTGGCTGACCAAGGAATCACCGAACCGTTCGCCATCCAGGAATTGACCATCGGCGAGGCACTCGCCGGACGGGATGTCTGCGGCAAGGCCAAGACCGGCTCCGGCAAGACCCTGGCATTCGGCCTGCCGATGCTCGCACTCACCCCCCGAGCCAAAGACGGGCATCCCACAACCCTGATGCTCACCCCGACCCGTGAGCTGGCAAACCAGATCGCCGCCGTCGTCGAACCGCTCGCCAAAGCGGCCGACCTGCGTTCGATCGCCACCTACGGCGGCACCAACATCGAGCGCCAAATCGAGCTGCTCGCCGGCGGCATGGACGTCGTGATCGCCACGCCCGGCCGGCTCATCGATCTCATCGAACGCGGTGCCATCAACGTGTCGGGCATCGAGCGCGTCGTCGTGGACGAGGCCGACCGCATGGCCGACATGGGCTTCCTGCCCCAGGTGGAGTGGGTGCTGCGCCACATCGACGGTCAGCACCAGACGTTGCTGTTCTCGGCCACGCTCGACGGCGTCGTCGACACGCTCGTCAAGCGCTACCTGCGTGACCCCGTCTTCCACGAAGTCGTCGAACGCGAAGTGACCGTGGCCGAGATGGGTCACCTCTTCCTGTCGGTGCACAAGATGGACCGGGTGCGCGTCGCAGCGCGCATCATCGGCGCCAACGGCCGCACGCTGCTGTTCACCCGCACCAAGCGAGGCGCCGACCAGCTCACCCGTGAACTGCGCGAGGCCGGCGTGCAGGCGGGCGCCATCCACGGCGACCTGCCGCAGGTCAAGCGCGAGCGTGCCCTCGCCAGCTTCTCCAAGGGCAAGCTGGCCGCCCTGGTCGCCACCGACGTCGCCGCTCGGGGCCTGCACATCGACGACGTGGACGTCGTCGTGCACTACAACGTCCCGCCCGAACACAAGACCTACTTGCACCGCTCGGGCCGCACGGCGCGGGCCGGGCGCAGCGGCACCGCAGTCACGATGTTCCTGTGGGACGAGGAGCTCGAAGTGCGCCAGCTCCAGCGGCGGCTCGGACTGCGCCTGCCCCTCCATGACATATTCTCGAACGACGAGCGCCTCGACGACCTCGTCGCATTCGCCGACAGCCCAGACAACCTCGGCACAGCGGGCACCCGCGCATCGGGCACCGGCCGCTGAAAACCGCTTCAGGCCAGAAGGGGTCGACAGGTACCCTTGACCGTCCACAGGACGGGATTTCCCACGGTACGAAGGCGCAGTTGTGGACGGTGCGAGGCGCGCAGGCGCCCCCAGCGACGAACCGGCGGCATGGCGGCTGCCAGCCTCGGGTGCATGGCACCCCGGACTCGGCGCGGCCGAACGGCAGTTCTTCGAGCTGTCCCCAGACCGGCCGTTCACCCTCGAAGGCGGCGGCCTGCTGCACAAGCCGGTGCTCGCGTACGAGACCTGGGGGGCACTCGACGCTGACGCGTCCAACGCCGTGCTGGTCTGCCATGCACTCACCGGCGACGCGCACGCCCACGGCGCCGCACACCCGCCCGCCCAGGTCACCGAGGGCTGGTGGAACGACTTCATCGGCCCCGGCCGCCCGCTCGACACCAACCGCTACTTCATCGTGTGCGCCAACGTGCTCGGCGGCTGCCAGGGCAGCACCGGCCCGTCGTCGCTGAACCCGTCCACCGGCGAACGCTACGGACCCGATTTTCCCGTGGTCACCAACCGCGACGTGGTGCGGTCGCAGTGGGCGCTGGGTCGGCACCTCGGCATTAGCCGCTGGCTCAGCGTCGTGGGCGGTTCCATGGGCGGCATGGCCGTGCTGGAGTGGGGCATCACCTACCCCCAGCGGGTCAGCTCGCTGGTCGTGATCGCAGCCTCAGCGGAGGCGTCCGCGCAGCAGATTGCCTGGAGCAAAGTCGGGCGGCAGGCCATCTATGACGACCCCAACTTCAGGGGCGGCCGCTACTACGACGCGCCCGACGGCGACGGGCCCCATCGCGGCCTCGCGAACGCACGGCGGATCGCGATGATCCACTACCGCTCCGGCGACGAGTTCGATCGCCGGTTCGCCCGCCACAGCGAAGATCCGGTGCTTCCCCTGCGGCTCGAGCAGCGCTTCGACGTCGAGAGCTATCTCGACTACCAGGGGGCGAAGTTCGTGCCCCGCTTCGACGCCAACACCTACCTGGTGCTCAACAAGATGATGGACCTCCACGATGTCGGGCGCGGCCGCGGCGGCATCGATGCGGCGCTCGCACGCATCGTGGCGCCGACCATGGTGATGAGCGTGCGCACCGACTTCCTTTACCCGCGGCCCCAGCAGCTCAGGATTGTCGAGGCGCTGCGCAGCCGCGACACGATGCGGGTCGAACACGTCGACATCGACAGCGACAACGGCCACGACGGCTTCCTCACCGAGCCCGACCAGACCGGCCCGCCGATGGGCGAGTTCATCGACGACATCTACAAGAGCGCTGCGGGTCTCCCTGGAGCGGCTCGTTGAGCGGATGGGCCGCGGCGATCCTGGCGGAGGGCCACGCCAACGTGCCCTCCGAGGCAGTCGGCTCGGGCCTGGGGGTGTGGTGGCTGCTGGTCGCGCTGTGCGCACTGCTGACCGTTGCGTGCGCCGTCGGATTCTTCTTGTACTTGCGGCGAACAGCCCCGGATCAGTGGCAAGGTGAAGACAGCACCGTAGGGGAGGCTCCATGAGCGACACCTTCGACCCGCAGGAGATGATCGATCGATTCGCCGAGCGCGCTCAGGCAGTCCGCAAGCGGAATCTGCCCGCGATCGGCGGCGAGGAACGGCGCCATTTCATCCGCCAGGCAGAGCTGGACTTCATGGACTTCGCCATGATCGGCGACGCCGAGGCCAAGCTCGCCGACGGCGTCCTGACGCTGCGCATCGACCTGCGCTCCCCATCCGAATAGCACTGCTGCAACGGCGATGCGCAGGCGCTGAGGCGGGTCGATCTCACGCGTCGCTCCGGCAGGTGCTTGCTACAGTGATCGGCCCACGCGGATGTAGCTCAGTTGGTTAGAGCGCAACCTTGCCAAGGTTGAGGTCGCCGGTTCGACCCCGGTCATCCGCTCCACTCTGTCTCGATAGGCCCAGCAGCCGCAGCGGGCGTCGCACTCGACGCCCGGATGTGCCAACCTTGTGCGGCTTTTGCGGGCTTCGCAGCAGCCAGACACCAATTCAGGGCGGCTCGTGAGGCGCGCCCAGCGATCATCGGGAACGGGAGAACAACATGGGTGCACTCGACGGGCGTGTCGTGCTGATTACCGGCGCCGGCCGTGGAATCGGCCGTGAGCATGCGCTGCTGATGGCGTCCGAGGGGGCGAAGATCGTGGTCAACGACCTCGGCGGCTCCGCCGACGGCACGGGCGCTGATCAAGGACCGGCGCAAGAGGTGGTGTCCGAGATCGAGGCCATGGGCGGCGAGGCAGTTGCCAATGGCGACAGCGTCACCGACTGGGAGGGCGCCCAGCGCATGGTGAATGCGGCCGTCGAGGCCTTCGGCGACCTGCATGTGCTGGTCAACAACGCGGGGATCCTGCGCGACCGCGTCGTGGTCAACATGACCGAACCCGAGTGGGACGCCGTCGTGGACGTGCACATGAAGGGGCACTTCTGCCCGACGCGCTGGGCCGCTGCGTACTGGCGCGAGCAGTCCAAGGCGGGCAAGGAAGTCAACGGCTCGATCATCAACACGGCATCGGGCGCAATGCTGGGCAACCTCGGCCAGTTCAACTACTCGGGCGCCAAGGCGGGCATCGCCGCGATGACGCTCGTGGCCGCGGGCGAACTGGCCCGTTACAACGTGCGCGTCAACTGCCTGGCGCCGGTGGCACGCACCCGCCTGACGCTGCAGACGCCCGGGCTGGGCGACGTGGTGAAGGCACCCGACGACCCCGCCCAGTTCGATGTGTACGACCCGGCCAACGTCAGCCCGCTGGTGGCCTACCTGTCGACCGCAGACTGCCCGTTCACTGGCGGGGTGTTCCATGTGGGCGCCAACGAGGTGGGCCTGTATCAGGGCTGGTCGCTGGCGGATGACGACATCATCGTCACCGAGGGACGCTGGACCGTCGAAGGTCTGGCCACGATGGCTCCCCGGCTGAACGAGGGGCGTTCGAAACTGGCCTCGGTGGCAACGTCGATCGGCGACACCTTCAAGAACTACGGCCAGCGCGAGCCCACGACGTAACGCTTTAGGTGCTCCGCGCCCCCGGGGCGCGCGGGCACCATGCGTTGGACAGCTCTGTAGTTGTCTCGCGCATCCGGGGTGCACGGGGGCAGGGGCACCCATGCTCAAACAGATAAAGCGCCTCGTGGACACCTCGCGTGGGCTTGGGGGCGCTTCATAACTGCGCGTGGGCACCCCTGCCCCCGCCCACCCCTCGGCGGTCCGGTCCTTCGCCCTATGTGGTAATTCGCTCGCGGATTTTCGGGTCCAGGTGTGACAATGGACATGTGGACACGCTGTCTCTTGCCCGGTACGAGGTCCAGGGCAACGACTTCTTGATCGCCTTCGTGAACGAAGACGAACTCGGCTCACTCGACCGCGCACTGGATTCCCGTGGTGTCGGTCGGGCTGACTTGGCGCGTGCAATTTGCGACCGTGCGAGCGGAGCCGGAGTTGAAGCCGGCTACCGCTACACGTCGGGTGCAGATGGGTTCATCGTCGGGGTTGATCGCAACCCTCGGCGTTGCGTGCGGATGCATCTGTTGAACTCGGATGGTTCGTTTGCCGAGACGAGCGGCAATGGCCTCGCCTGCCTTGCGCAGGCGGCATTCGATGCTGGCCTTGTCACGTCCGGCAGGGTTGAGTTCGAGTCCGATGCGGGACAGCAGTTCTGCGACATCGGCGAATCGAGCGTCACTCGCACTTCGAATCCCAGCAATGAAGCCGTAGATGCCAGCCGATTCGTCGGCGTCGAGATGCCTGCAGTTGCAGCTGATCGTCCGGTGATCAGCGATGATCTCGCTGCGCGCATTCAAGACGAGTTGCAAGACGACCTCCTGCACTTCGGGACTGGTGATGTCGGCAACCCTCACCTGGTTTTGGCACTGCGCCACCCGGTCGACGAGATTCGAACTGCCGTATTGGGGTCCGCGTACGAATCGCACTTTTCCGATGGCATCAATGTCGAGTTCATCTGGGTCAGCGAAGCCGCGGGGACGTCAGTCGAGGGTCCCCGCATCGCAATGTCAGTGTGGGAACGCGGCGCCGGACTCACGTATTCGTGCGGCACCGGCTCCGTGGTCGCGGCAACACTCGCTCACGGATGGGGAATGACTGGCTGTGGCACCTCGGTTCACATGGAGACGGCGCACACGCAGGCGCCCTTTGCATACGTCGTGCGCACGGGCGACGTGCCGCAACTGCGCGTGATCGCTGAGCGGATTGAGACGGACATCTCGTTTGAACTCGACAGCATCGAGGGATAGCTCCATGGCCTCGCAAACCCCTGCAGCCGACCACCACGACGACGAGTCGCATCGGGGGGCGTTTGGGGAGTTTGGGGGGGCTGAGTCGGGGCTTATTGATCGGGCTTTTCGGGAGCAGATCGTGCTGGTGGGGGTGCAGTTGGCGGAGCGGACTGCTGACGAGGTGGACGCCAATCTCGACGAGCTGGAGCGGTTGGTCGACACGGCGGGTGCGGATTCGGTGGAGCGAATTGTTCAGCGGCGGGATGCGCCCGACCCGGCGACCTTTGTGGGGCGGGGGAAGGCTGACGAGATCCTCGATGCGTCGCTCGAGCACGATGCCGACACCGTGGTGTTCGACGACGAGCTGTCGCCGGCGCAGCAGTTCAACTTGGAGCGCATTCTGAAGCGCACGGCGCTCGACCGCACCGCGGTGATCCTCGACATCTTCGCCCAGAACGCCACGACGCTCGAGGGCAAGGCCCAAGTCGAATTGGCTCAGCTTCGCTACCGGCTTCCCCGGCTGCGCGGCCGCGGGCGGCAGCTCTCCCAGCAGGCGGGCGGCATCGGCACGCGAGGTCCGGGCGAGACCCAGCTCGAGGTGGATCGTCGACGGATCCAGCGTCGGCTGGCGCGGCTAGAGAAGGACCTGCGGGGGCTGCGGCGCACCCGGCTGAACCAGCGCAAGTCGCGCCGGCGCTCCCGCTACCACACGGTTGCGATCGTGGGTTACACCAACGCCGGCAAGTCGACCCTGCTGCGGCAACTCACCGGGGCCAATGTGCTGGTGGAAGACCGGCTGTTCGCGACGCTCGACGCCACCACCCGGCGGCTGCAGCTGCCCGGCGGCGAGACAGTGCTCGTCACCGACACGGTCGGGTTCATCAAGAAGCTGCCCACCTCGCTGGTCGAGGCGTTCATGTCGACGCTGGAGGAGGTGGCCGAGGCCCACCTGCTGGTGCACCTCGTCGACGCCTCGGCGGCGGAACCGGAGATGCACATCGATGTGGTGCGCTCGGTGCTGCGCGAGATCGGCGCTGGGGACATCGACGAACTCATCGCGTTCAACAAGTGCGACGCTGCCGACGGCGGGATTGTGCGGCAGCTGCTGGAGCGCTACGAAGGCTCCCGTGCGATCTCCGCCAGCAGCGGCGACGGTGTCGGGCACCTCCTGCTCGCTGTCGGAGATCGGCTGCGGCATCTCACGGAAGTCACCGAGTTGCGCATCCCGTACAGCCGCGGCGACACCCTCGCAGCCGTCCACCGCGAAGGCGAGGTGCTCTCGGAGACTCACGACGACGATGGGACCGTCGTACGGGCGCGGCTGGACGACGTCGCCCGCAGCCTGTTCGCCGAGTTCGTCATCGACATTGACGCCTGGGAATGAGAACCTCGCGCCGGTGCCATTTTGTACAATTCGTACATGATGGAAGTTGCAGTGAGCGAAGCACGAAACCGGCTCGCCGAGGTGATCGACGACACTCGCCGGTCGGGCGAGCCGGTCTCGGTGACGAAGCGCGGCCGACGCGTGGCAGTGATACTGAGCTCGGAGGCCTTCGATCAGCTCGTTGACCGCGCCGACGAGCTCGATGACCGCCGTGAGCTTGAGGCAGCTCGAGCTGAGGACGACTACGTGCCCTGGGACGAGGTCAAGGCCGCGCTGGGACTCGGGTGAGCCGATACCGCGTTCACCTCGCACGCCGCGCGGTCAAGTCGATAGCTCGGCTGCCGCGCGCAGAACAGCAGCGCATTCGAGCGGCCATCGACTTGCTGGCGGATGAGCCGAGACCTCCCGGTTGCGTGGCACTCACCGGCGAGGCGGGCGTGTACCGGGTGCGGGTGGGCGACTATCGCATTCTCTACGAGGTCGTCGACGAGCGCCTGCTCATCCTGGTGGTCCGCGTCGGACACCGCCGCGATGTCTATCGGCGCTGATGCGGCCTGCGACGGGGGCCCTCGCTGCGCGGATCGACATCGCCTCCACGTCAACGGGACTGTCTGGACGCAGATCGGTGCACACTGATGCGGTGAACGCACGCGCCGGGTATGTGCCGCCGCCGTATCCCTATGACCGGCTGGACGAACTGAAGCCGCTCGCTGAGCGGCATGACGGCGGGCTGGTGGACCTGTCCATCGGCACACCGGTGGACCCGCCAACGCCCGCCGTGCTGGCGGCGCTGGGCGGGTCGGATTCCGAGCGCGGCTACCCGCCGTCGATCGGGACGCCCGAGCTGCGGGAGGCTGCTGCGCGCTGGTGCTCCGAACGGCTCGGTGTGCAAGTCGACGCCGATGCAGAAGTGGCAGCGACGATTGGCTCGAAGGAGTTCGTGGCCGGGCTGCCGCACTGGCTGCGACTGCGCGCGCCCGAGCGCGACACCGTGCTGTTCCCCGAAGTGAGTTATCCCAGCTATGCCATGGGAGCTGAGCTGGCCGGCTGCCGGGCAGTGCCTGTGCCGGCTGACGAACACTGGGCGATCCAGCTCGACGCCATCTCCGATGCCGACGCCGAGCGGGCCCTGGTGCTCTGGGTCAACACACCCGGCAATCCCGCCGGCGGCCTTGATGATCTCGATGCCGCTGCGCGCTGGGGACGCGAACGGGATGTGCCTGTCTTCAGCGACGAGTGCTACGCCGAGTTCACCTGGGACGGACCTCCACGCACAATCCTGACGCCGGCCTCCGCGGCCACGGCCGGCGGCTCAACTGGCGGCGATGAGTGCGGTGCAGAGTCGGGCAGCAGCGTGCGCGCTGAGGTCGACGGCGTGGTGGCGGTTCATTCGTTGTCCAAGCGGTCGAACCTGGCCGGGGTGAGGGTGGGCTTCTACGCAGGTGATCCCGAACTTGTCCACTACCTGCGAGAGGTTCGCAAGCACGCCGGTTTCATGGTGCCGGGGCCCGCGCAGGCGACGGCGGTCGCAGCGTTGGCAGACCAGGTCCATGTTGCTGCGCAGCGAGAGCGGTACCGGAACCGCTTGGAGCGCCTTGCGCGGATCGTGGGCCGTTTCGGTCCCGAGCCTGCGCTGCCCCGCGGCGGGTTCTACCTGTGGGCCGCAGCTCCCGACGGCGACGCGTGGGCGTTCACTCGCACGCTGCTCAGCGAGGTGGGCATCCTCGTGTCGCCGGGCGAGTTCTACGGACCGGCCGCGGCCGAACGTATCCGGGTCGCTGCCGTGCTGACCGACGACGCCCTCGACCTGGTCGAATCCCGCCTGAGCTGAACCTTCAACTGAGACGTGAGGCTTGGCGCGGCCAGGAGCCGTCAAGGTTCAAGCTGCGCTATCCGGTCGGCCATCTCCGCAGGGCTTCCGTGCGGAATCCAAGTGATCCTGGGGTCCCGGGCGAACCAGCGCTGCTGGCGGCGGGCAAATCGCCGGGTCCGTGCGATGGCGACGTCGAGTGCCTCGTCCAGCGTGCACGCCCCTGCCAGATGCGCCCGCAGCTCCTTGTAGCCAAGGGCTTGCGCTGCGGTGCGCGACAGCGTTCGAGCGACAAGCCGGCGCACCTCTTCGAGAAAGCCCTGCTCCAACTGTCGGCGGTACCGCTCGCTGATGAGCTCGTCGAGCGCCGCCCGGCCTGAATCGATTCCCACCATCCGGAACGCGACGTCGGGATAGGTCTGCAGCCCCGGCCCGTATGACGAGAACGGCCGGTCGGTGCCCAAGCACACCGACAGCGCCCGGACGATCCTCCGCAGGTTCGTCGACTCCATGCGCGATGCGGCCAGAGGATCCAGCTCGGCCAGTCGACAGTGCAGGGCGACGGTCCCTTCCGGCTCACCTGCGGCACACGCCTCGGCCTCGAGTTCGGCGGCGATCGAGGGGAATTCGGGGGGCGGCGTCAGTCCGTCGACGACGGCCCGCAGGTACAGCCCGGTGCCGCCGACCAGCAGCGGAACGGCGTTGCGGTCAGCGATGTCGGCCATGGCCGCCTCGAAAGCAGTGGCGTAGTCAACGACGGAGAACCGCTCTGCGGGATCGACCAAGTCGATGAGGTGGTGCGGCACCTCGGCCTGCTCGGCGGCCGTGGGCTTTGCGGTGCCGATGTCCATGCCTCGGTACACCTGCATCGAATCGACCGACACCAGCTCGACAGCGGCCGGCGGCGACGATGCCGAGCGGCCGCGCCGCGCCAGTTCGAGAGCCACGGCCGACTTGCCGCTGGCCGTCGGGCCCACGATGACCAAGGGCCGATGGCCGCCGTCACCACCCATGGCGTACCGCCTCTCAGCGGGCGGCAATCGGGATGCGCGTGCGGTGTCGCGCTGGGGCGGTGACCTCGAGGAGCTCACCGCTGAGGTGGAACGTGGCGGAGTCGGTCACCTGCACGCGGGCGTAGCTGCCTGTTCGCAGTGGCTCGGCGGCAGCGAAGTGCACGAGGCGGTTCTGCCGCGTGCGACCGGTGAGCGTGCGCGGATCTCGCTTGGACGGTCCCTCGACCAGCACCTCTTCGACGCGTCCTACTCGCGACTCGTTGCCCAGGCGGGCGGAGCGCTCGATCACGGTTCGCAGCCGCTCCATGCGCCCCGCTGCGACGTCGGGGGCCACGAACCGGTCGACCAGCTCTGCGGCTTCGGTGCCCGGCCGCGGCGAGAACACGAACGTGAATGCGCTGTCGAATCGGGCAGCCGCCGCCAGTTCGAGCGTGTCAGCGAAGTCCCGCTCGGATTCGCCGGGAAAGCCCACGATGATGTCGGTGCTGACAGCGAGGTCATCAACGGCGGCGCGGGCGGCTTCCAGCCGCTCCAGGTAGCGCCGGGCGGTGTAGCCCCGGTGCATGGCGGCGAGCACTTCGTCGCTGCCGGACTGCAGGGGCAGGTGCAGGTGCTCGCACACGGCTGGAGTCTCGGCCATGGCCGCGATGACATCGGCTCGCAGGTCCTTCGGGTGTGGGCTGGTGAAGCGCACGCGCTCGATGCCATCGACCGCGCCGACCGCCCGCAGCAGATCGCCGAACAGCGGGCGGGCCGTGCGCCGCCCGCTGGTCCAGACCTCGCCAGCCCGCCACGCAGCTTCAGCGGCGGCGTCCGCACCGGGTGAGCCGTTCGTGCCGCGGAGCGCGAGGGTCACGTCACGGCCGTAGCTGTTGACGTTCTGGCCCAGCAGGGTCACCTCGCTGACGCCATCAGCCGCCAGGCGTTGCACCTCGTCGATGAGCTCGCCGAACGGTCGGGAGATCTCCCGACCCCGCACCGAGGGCACGATGCAGAACGCGCAGGTGTTGTCGCAGCCGATTTGGATCGTGACCCATGCGGCGTGCTGGGCATCCCGTCGCACAGGCAGCGCGGAGGGGAACTCGTCGGACTCAGCCAGGATCTCCGTCACCGGTCCTGAGACGCGGGCCTCGTTCATCAGGTCGGCAGCGCGGGCCACGTTGTGCGTGCCGAATACCACGTCGACGTGGGGCGCCCGCTGCCGCACGCGCTCCTGGTCTTTCTGCGCCAGGCAGCCGGCGACGGCAATCTGCACCTCGGGTCGTTCTTCCTTGAGGCGCTTGAGGTGTCCGAGCTGTCCGTAGAGCTTGTTGTCGGCGTTCTCGCGGATGCAGCAGGTGTTGAGCACGATGACGTCGGCGTCGGCCATTGTCGGCGCAGCCACGAGATTGTCGGCCTCCAGCAGGCCGGCGATCCGCTCGGAGTCGTGCTCGTTCATCTGGCACCCGTAGGTGCGCACGAAGTAGCTGCGCAGGCCCCCGTTCTCGCCCGCTCGCTCGCCCGCAGTCACGGCGTCAAGGCTAGGGGCGCGCCCAGAGGCGGAAGGCAGGATGAACGCAGTCAGATCAAGCTGCGGTCAGCGCTGGGTGAAGGCGAAGTTCTCCGACATGTTCTCGCGGGCGTGGGCCATGAAGCCCAAGTACTGCTTGATGTTGCCGTTGAAGTTGCCGTCCTGGCGGCGGTTCTCGGCGCCTTCGAAGTTGTAGTAGCCGGGTGTGCAATCACGGTTGCGGGTGGTCTTGCCGCGGTTGGCGATGACCTGCTGCACCCACCATTCCTCGGCTTCGGGCAGGCAGTCCATGGTCTGCAGGCCGCCCCGGCGGACGAAGTCGATGCACTCGGAGATGTGCTCGCCCTGACTGTTGAGCACATCGGTCAGGTTGAACGCGAAGAACGCCTGGTAGCCCCCCATGATGAACAGGTTCGGGTAGCCGGCGGTGTGGATGCCCAGCAGCGTGCGGATGCCGTCTGCGTACTTGTCGGTCAGCTCCAGGTCGTTCTCGCCGACGATGCGGTTGTAGATGCCGGTCTTCTGCACCTCGAACCCGGTGGCGTAGATCAGCAGGTCGAGCTCGTACTGGGTGCCGTCGAAGAGCGGGCCCTGCTCGGTGATCTGGGTGATGCCCTTGCCCTGGGTGTCGACCAAGTGCACGTTCGGCCGGTTGAACGTGGGCAGGTAGTCGTTGTGGAAGCACGGCCGCTTGCACATGAGCATGTACCAGGGTTTGAGTGCCTCGGCCGTCGCCGGGTCTTCCACGACCTCGTCGATACGCCGATGGATGCGCATCATGGCGTCGATGTTGGCGTTCTCCTGGCGGCGGATCTTCTCCTCACGTGACATCGCCGCGCGGCGCGCCTTCTGCTCGTCGCTGAGGCGAGGCCCGGCCATCGCTCGCTCGCGCCGCCGCGCCTGCCAGCCCGGCTTCAGCTTGGCCGCCCAGTCCTGGTCGGTCTCCCAGTCGTCGCGGATGTCGATCGACGACGGCGTCCGCTGGAAGACGTACAGCTCCTTGGCCATCTCGCCGAGCTGCGGGATGGCCTGCACCGCAGTCGCGCCGGTGCCGATGATGCCGACCCGCTTGTCGCCGAGGTTCTCGAGGTCGGCGCCGGTGTAGTCGTAATCCCACCGAGACGTGTGGAAGGAGTGCCCGGCGAACCGCTCCATCCCTTCGATGACGGCCAGCCTCGGTTTCGCCAAGGTCCCGTTCGCGCAGATGACGAACTGTGCGGTGATCTCATCGCCGCGGTCGGTGCCGATGCGCCACACCTCCGCGTCGCCGTCCCAGACGGTCGACGTGACAGTGGTCTGGAACATCGCCAGGTCGTAGAGGTCGTACTTGCGAGCGATCAGCCGGCAGTACTCGTAGATCTCGTCGCCGGTGGCGTAGTGCCGGGACGGCACGTAGCCGGTTTCGTCCAGCAAGGGCAGGTAGTCGTATGAGACGACATCGCAGGCCACTCCCGGGTACCGGTTCCAGTACCAGGTGCCGCCGACGTCGGCGCCACGCTCGACGATGCGGATGCTCTCGACGCCCTTCTGGCGCAGCCGGGCCGAGGTCAGCAGTGCCGAGAACCCGCCCCCGATGAACAGCACCTCGACCTCGTCGTGCACAGGCGAACGCTCGATGCGCTCGCTCGCATACGGGTCCTCCTCATAGCGAGCGAATTCGCCGACGAACTCTGACGTGTAGATCTGCGTGCCCGGAGGCCGGTAGCCCAGCCGCAGGTCGCGTTCTTCGGCGAACCGCTGCTTGATGTCGTCGTAGTACGACTGCGGCGGACGCCCGTCGACGTCGCGGGAATAGTCGAAGTTGAAGACGTTTTGCGGCTTGTCGGTCTTCTGTTTCCCGGTCTGCTGCGCCACCTGACTCTCCCCGATCCGAGACCGACGAGACCGAATCGTCCCGTTCGCCTACGACCGGATCAGGCTAGAGGAATGCCATCGTGCGGTGCCGGTTCGGCGAGGTCGCCGATGCCCTCAGTCGACGCTGGCGCCCTCGGAGCGTGCCGACTGCGCATCGTCGAGGCGATCGAGCACATCGGCATCGTCGTCTGCCTCGCCATCGGCCCCGATGCCGAGCGCCGTGCGGATCCGGCCGTCGATCTCGACGGTGACTTCGGGGTTCGCGATCAGGAACCTCTTGGCGTTCTCGCGGCCCTGACCCAGCTGCTCGCCTTCGTAGGTGTACCAAGCACCCGACTTCTTCACGATGCCGTGCTCGACACCCACGTCGAGCAGCGAGCCCTCACGGCTGATGCCCTGCCCGTACATGATGTCGAACTCGGCCTGGCGGAAGGGAGGCGCCACCTTGTTCTTGACGACCTTGACGCGGGTGCGACCGCCCACGACCTCGCCCTCGACCTTGATGGCCTCGATGCGGCGGATGTCGATCCGCACGGACGAATAGAACTTCAGCGCGCGGCCGCCCGAGGTGGTCTCAGGACTGCCGAACATCACGCCGATCTTCTCGCGCAGCTGGTTGATGAACACGCAGATCGTCTTGGTCTTGTTCAGGTTGGCAGTGAGCTTGCGCAGCGCCTGGGACATCAGACGCGCCTGCAGACCGACATGGGTGTCGCCCATCTCGCCCTCGATCTCGGCCCGCGGCGTGAGTGCCGCCACCGAGTCGACGACCACGACATCGATGGCGCCCGAGCGGATGAGCATGTCGGTGATCTCGAGCGCCTGCTCGCCGGTGTCGGGCTGGGAGATCAGCAGCTCGTCGACATCGACGCCGATGTTCTTCGCATACACCGGATCCATCGCATGCTCGGCGTCGACATAGGCGCACACGCCGCCGGTTCGCTGCGCCTCGGCCACCAAGTGCATGGCGAGCGTGGACTTGCCCGATGCCTCAGGGCCGTACACCTCCACCACCCGGCCGCGGGGAAAGCCCCCGATGCCGAGTGCCAAGTCGATCGCGAGGCTGCCCGAGGAGATCGCCTCGACCGCCATGTGATGCTTCTCGCCCATCTTCATCACGGATCCGTCGCCGAACTGGCGGCGGATCTGCGTGAGCGTCATGTCCAGCGCTCGATCCCGTTCTGTGTCTTGCTGACTCATGTCGTCCTCCTCGGACTCCCGTTCGGCCGCACCCGGTGTGCGATGCCGTCTTGGGGCACCGTAGAAGCGGGGTGTGACACATCTCGGGTGATTTTCTGCCGGTCCCGAATGACAGCAATGTAGTTCCGAACATCAGTTCGTGTCAAGACAGCCCGTAGCTCGAATGCGCGTCACAGCTATGTGGCACGCTGCGCTCCATGAATTCCCCTGCTGAGAGGCCCACGGCGATGACCGATGACGACTTCGAGCTGCTGCACATCGAGCGCGACACAGGCGTCGTGTTCGCCACCATCGACGCTCCGCCGATCAACGTGATGACCCCGGCGTTGTTCCGCGAGCTCGCGAAGTTCAGCGTTCACGTGGCCGATGACGACTCAGTGCGGGTGGTGGTGCTGCGCAGCGACAACCCGGACTTCTTCATCGCCCACTTCGACGTGACGGCGATCCTGGGCTACCCAACCGACGGTCCCGCCGAGCGGCCCACAGAGCACGTGGGGTTCCACGCCATGTGCGAGACGTACCGCACGATGGCCAAGGCCACCATCGTCGAGATCGGCGGGCGGGTCGGCGGCGGAGGCAGCGAGCTGTCGATGTCGTGCGACATGCGATTCGGTGCGATCGACCGCACGGTCATCAACCAGATGGAGGTGCCGATCGGCATCCTGCCCGGCGGCACCGGCACCCAGCGTCTCCCCCGCCTGGTCGGGCGCGGCCGCGCCATGGAGGTGATCCTCGGCGGCGTCGACATCGATGCTCGCACCGCTGAGCAGTGGGGCTACCTGAACCGGGCGCTGCCCGCCGACGAGCTGCGGCCATTCGTCACCGAGCTGGCGTACCGCATCGCGAAGTTCCCGCCCCAAGCCGTCGCGCTGGCCAAGCAAGCCGTCAATGCGGCCGACGAGCTTCCCCTCAGGGACGGCATGTTCGAGGAGCGATACCTCTTCCAGCGGCTCCTGCGCACGCCGGAAGCGCAGCCCGCCATGGAGCAGTTCATTGAGCTCGGCGGACAGACGCGCGACGGCGAGATGCGGGTCGGCGAGCTCGTGGCCGGCATCAGCACCGGCGACGGCGCAGACGACTGAAGTCCATTCCTGTGGCAGATGCCGCTCCCCCGCTTGCGAGCCAGCCTGAGCTGATCGACTCGTGGCGCGCCTGGCTGGTGGCAGTCGGCGCTGGCCTGTCGTGCGGCGTGGCCTTCGGCACCATCTACACCTTCGGCGCGTTCATCGAGTCGATGTCGGCCGAGTTCGGGACCGGCCAGGGCGGCACCTCGGTGATGATCGGGATCGCCACGCTGCTGTTCTTCAGCACCGGGATCATCTCGGGCCCGCTGCTGCATCGGCTGGGACCGCGGCCGCTGCTGGCAGTGGGCGGCGCGATGTTTGTGGCCGGCTTGGTGCTGACCTCGTCGGTGTCGCAGATCTCGCATGGCTACGTCGTGTACGGCATCGGCTGCGGTTTCGGAGCGGGCCTGTTCGTCTCGCCGCTGTTCGCAACGGCTGCATCGTGGTTCCTGCGGCACCGGGCGGTGTCTCAAGGGCTGGTCGCGACCGGGCCCGGCCTGGGCACCATGTTCTTGGTACCGCTGGCTGAGCGCATGATCGAGATCCTGGGCTGGCGTGAGGCCTTCCGGTGGCTGGCCGTCATCGCAGCGATCACCTTCGTCGTGTGCTTCGTGCTGGTGCGGCGCACGCCGATCGTCGCGGCTGCTCATCCACGCGAGCACGTCCGCCGCGTCTGCCGGACGAAGGCGTTCTGGCTGCTGACGATCGGCTCCGCTCTGTTCGCCGTACCGGTCATCGGCTCGCTCGCTGCCATCATCCCCTTCGCCCGCTCGGTCGGCATCAGCCCCAGCGCGGCTGCCTGGTTGCTCTCGGTCGTCGGCGGCGCAAGCATTGTCGGGCGCCTGCTGCTGACCAGCTTCGCCCGTGCACTCGGGTCGGTGCGCTTGCTGACGATCTCGTTCGGGATGCTGCCGGTCGCGTACGTGATCTGGTTCTTCGCTTCCGACCGCTACTGGCAGATCGTGGTGTTCGCCGTGTTGCTGGGCGTCGGCTACGGCGGTTTCGTCGCTCTGCAGGGCGATGTCACGCCGCACCTGTTCGGCGTCGCGGGCATCGGGTCGGTGCTGGGCCGACTGTTCTTCTGCTACGGCATCGGCAGCATGGTGGGCCCGATCCTGATGCTCACCATGCACGAGCAGACCGGCGGGACGCTCGTGCCGATTGCCGTCGTGGCAGTGTTCGCTTTGGCGGGAACGCTGGTCATCTCGAGACTGACCCGTGACCCTGTGCCGCTCGAGCCTCCCGACGGTGCACCGGCACCCCGTCTGCCCTCGCAGCTGTCCCCGCCCAGCGTCTGGATGCCGGTGCCGGCGAGCAGCGGCATCAGCCGCTGAGGACGGGCAACGAGCGCTGCGCGGCTCTATCGTCGTGCGCCGTGGAACGCCCGCTCGAAGACATCCTCGTGCTGGATCTGACCCGCGCCGTGGCGGGGCCGATCACCGGTCGCCTGCTGGCCGATCTGGGTGCCCGCGTAGTGAAGATCGAGCCTCCCGATGCTGACCTCACCAGGTTCATCGTTCCCAACGTCGACGGGTTCTCGCCCTACTTCGCCCAGTTCAACGTGGGCAAGGAGTGCGTCTCGCTCGACCTGACCCAGCCCGCCGGCCGCGACGTGCTGCTGTCGATGGTCCCCAAGGCCGACATCGTGCTGGAGAACTACCGACCGGGAGTGCTCGACAAGCTGGGGTTGGGCTTCGACGTGCTCAGCGAGATCAACCCCGGCATCATCGTGGCGTCGGTCTCGGGCTGGGGGCACGGCAACAGTCGCAGCGAACGGGGAGCGTTCGCGTCGGTGCTGCACGCCGAAGCCGGCGTGACCGAGATGGTCTCCCGGCGCCGGGGCGGGGACGCCTACCGCAACGACCCGATGTCCCACGCCGACACCTACACGGGGCTGCATGCCTTGGGCGCCGTGCTGGCTGCGCTGCACATGCGTGTGCGGACCGGGCGCGGCCAGACCGTCGAGGTGTCCATGGCCGAGAGCACGCTCATGTGCAACGACCAGGCTGCGACCGACCTGACCGGCCAGGACCCGCTGATCGGTTTCAAGGGCGGGCAGAACTGGGCAGCGGTGTACGCGCTGTCGAACGGCCGCCACGTCACGGTGACGCTCGACCTGACTGCCAACTTCGGCTTCAAGGTGATCGCGGCGGCGATGAACCGGCCGGACCTGCGCGACGACCCCCGTTTCGCGCGCATCGAGGACCGTGTGCTGCATCGTGACGAGATCGAGGCCATCTTCGGTGAGTGGGTAAGCCAATTCGACAGCGCCGAGGCGGTCGAGGCAGCGATCGGCGTGAAGTCGGTGATGGCAGCAGAGGTGCGCACGGTGGCCGAGCTGGCTTCGACCGATTGGGCGGCTGAGCGCGGTGCATTCGTCGACATCGTGGGGGGCGAAGCCGGCGCTCCGATGACCGTTCCGCAGTCGCCGTGGCGCTTCAGGGCAGCCGAATCCGGCGTCGCGCCCGGAGCCGTCGCCGGCGACCGGGGTCAGCACAACCGCGAAGTGCTGCGCGAGCTCGCCGGCCTCGACGACGGGGCGATCGATGCGCTCGAAGACCAAGGCATCGTCTCGGCCGGCGACGCAATCCGCCGCCCGAATGCTGCGGGGCGTCGGTAGGCCGGCTGTCGCACCCGGCCCCGGCTGCGCTCAGTCCAGCGATCCGTCAGGGTTCAGTTCAGGATCGTCGAGCCGATGTGGTCGACGAAGGCGGCGACTTCGTCGATGGTCTGGCATTTCGGCAGCAGCACGAGCCGGTCCACGCCCATCTCGGCGAAGCGTTCGACCATCTCAGGCGTCGGGCGCACTCGTGGCGTCACCGTAATCTCCAGCCTGCCGAGCTCGACGGGCCGGTCGTAGCGGGCGCCTGCCTCGGACAGACCGTCGATGCAGCGTTGCGTGGCGTCGTAGTCGAGCGCGAACCCGTACCAGCCTTCGCTCATCGTGACCGAACGGCGGTAGGCGGGCGCCGTGTGGCCTCCCATGACCACCGGCGGACCCGGCTGCTGGATGGGTCGGGGCCGGGCCTGCACGTCGGAGAACTTCACGAACTCGCCGTCATAGGCGGGTTCGTCCATCGACCAGATGGCCCGCATGGCCTCGATGTACTCCTCGGTGCGGCGGGCACGGTCTTCCATCGGGATGCCCAGCGCCTCGAACTCCGGCCCGAGATAGCCCACGCCCACGCCGAACAGCAGCCGGCCGCCCGACAGCACATCCACGCTGGCGAGTTCTTTGGCCAGCACCAGCGGGTTGCGCTGGGGAACGATGATGATGCCGGTGCCCAGCTTGATCTCGCTGGTCAGCGCAGCGACATACGCGAGCGCAACGGCGGGGTCGAGCATGGGATGCAATGGCGGCAGCGGCGAGGGCGACGCCTGCGGATCGGGCAGCACCACGTGCTCCCCCGTCCACACCGACTCGAAGCCGGCTTGCTCGGCGGCCACGGCAATGCGTCCAGCGCCCTCGGCGCCGGATGCGTCACCCAGCGCCCCCATGTTGATCTGAAACAGCCCGATCTTCATCTCGTTCCCCTGTCGTCGGAGTGTCGTGTGGTGTGGTGATGCGCTGCCGTCAGCGGAAGTTGGGTGCCACTTCGTTGATGAACAGGTCCATGGAGTGCTTCTTGGCGTCCATGGGACCGAAGGTGAAGTCGGGGATGATCAACTCGTCTACGCCCACTTGCCGGTACTGCTCGACCACCTCGCTGACCTCGTCGGGCGTGCCGACGATGGTGGCCCGGCCCAGGTCCATGGCACGGAAACGGTCTAGCTTCGCCGAGTCCTCATGGATGAACAGCAATGCGCACGCCGATCGGCTGATCTCGGCGGGGTCGCGACCGATCGCTTCGCAATGCCCGTCGAGCACGCCGCACAGCTCGGCGATGTCATCGGGCATGCCCCAGTAGTTCCATTCGGTAGCCCAGCGAGCGGTTGTCCGCAGGGTGCGCTTCCGACCGCCGCCGCCGATCAGCAGCGGGACCGGCGACTGCACCGGCTTAGGGTCGAGCGGCGCCCCGGCCAGCTTGTAGTGCTCGCCGTCGAAGCTCGTGCGTGTGTTCCCGAGCAGCGAGCTGATGATCTCGACCGCCTCGTCGAAGCGGTCCATGCGGCTGCGCAGCGTGCCGAAGTCGAATCCGTAGGCCTCGTGCTCGTTCTCCTGCCACCCGGCGCCGATGCCCAGCACCACCCGGCCGCCCGACAGGTGGTCGATCGTGGTGGCGATCTTGGCCGTCAGCGCCGGGTTGCGGTAGGTGTTGCCGGCCACGAGCGGGCCGAGACGCACCCGGGGCACCGCCACTGCGAGCGCCGCGAGCACCGACCACGCCTCGTGCACCGGCTGGTCCACGTTCTCCTCGTTGGGCATGAAGTGGTCGGCGAACCACAATCCGTCCCAGCCGGTGGCCTCGGCGTGCTGGCAGCACTCGATGACCGCCGAGGTCTCTTGGTCGTTCTTCGTCCAGAATCCGAAACGCATCGGGACAGCCTGCCAGTTCCTTGCGCCTGCGCGCCGGACTCGTCGGCGGGATCCCGATGGGCCCCGCGCAGCAGCTAGCGGCGGCCTTGGAGGATGAGGCGCAGCAGGTTGAGCGCGGAGATGGCGCTGTAATCGGCGAGGCGTTCGCGGTCGCCGGGCAGGCGGATCTCGTCGGCCTTGTCGCGGTGAGGGACTGCGGGAAGATCGCCACGCGCCGGCTGCGCCGAGATCGACACTGCCAG
The DNA here is from genome assembly GCA_022820925.1 of Acidimicrobiia bacterium. Lineage (GTDB taxonomy): Bacteria > Actinomycetota > Acidimicrobiia > Acidimicrobiales > Poriferisodalaceae > Poriferisodalis. The sequence goes on from JAJEEO010000001.1 coordinate 160,046, forward strand.
GAACGCCGTGCCGAAGGGATGCTCAGGAGTGGCGGCGGCACGGTCTTCGATCGCCGTGACCGCGAGGCCCACGTTGGCACCGGTGCGCAGGCGGGCCGCACGGGCGAGCGCCTCGGCGCCGGCGGCCGACGCGAGCGGCGGCACCAGGTCGTCGCCCATCGGCGACACCGTCGACGAACCGGCATGCAGCAGGTACTCCGTGAGGTGCTCTGAGCGGGCCACGATGCCGCCCGCGAAGGTGCGCGGGCCGGTCCCGCCGTCGGACTGGTCGGTGTCGCCGGCAGGCGCCAGTCCAGGATCGCCGAGCTTGGCGCCGCCCGGCGCACGGCCAGTGCGCATCGCCGCCTCCGCCGACGACAGGCGATTGGCCATCCGCCCGCCGGTGATGGTCTCGGCGACACCGAGTGTCAAGCCCAGCCGGTCCAGCTCGGCCAGCACGGCCGACTCCATGTTGTCGTCGTCGTACGCGAAGACCAAGTCGTCCAGCAGCGGCTCGAGCACTGCCTGCTCGGCCTCGATCAGGCGCCACGCCTCGGCCGAGTCCGCACCCTTCGCAGTGATCCGCACCTTGATGCCCTCGATGCCGCTCGCCAGGAACGCCAGCGTCGGGTTGCCGACTGCGTCCAGCTCGTCGATGCGGCCCGCCAGCATCTCCGCCAGTCCTGATTCGCTCTGGCCCCACGTGCGCAGCACCCGGCTCTCGATGGTTGCGCTGACGCCGGCGCGCCGCTGCAGGTCGCCCAGCACGGTGCCGTTCATCATCTCGCGCATCTCGTACGGCACGCCGGGCACCACGTACACCACTCGGTCGAGTACCTCCGCCCCGTCCGCCGGCTCGGCGCCGGGAGCGACGGCCCCGACGCCCTGCACCCAGCGGATCGGCGCCACCAGGCCAGGCGCGGTGCCGGGCTGCTGCGGGATCGGCGACGCGCCGACCGGAACCATGGCCTGGCGCAGGTTGTTCTCGGGCATCGGCCGGCTGCGGCTGGCGAACATCGCCCGGATCCGCTCGGCAATGCGCTCATCGAGCACCAGATCGACGCCCATCACCGACGCCAGCACCTCTCGGGTGATGTCGTCCTGGGTGGGTCCCAGCCCGCCGCAGACAATGACGGCGTCGCTGCGGTCGAGCGCCAGACGGAAGGCATCTTCGATGCGATCCCAGTTGTCGCCCACCTTGGTCTGGTAGTGGCTGTCAATGCCGGCCAGGGCGAGCTGCTCGCCCATCCACGACGAATTCGTATCGACAATCTGCCCGAGCAGCAGCTCGGTCCCCACGGCAACGATCTCGGTCTTCATCGGGGGTGAACCTAGTAGTGCGGCTGGGGTACCGGCCGAGAATCCGGCAGGCCGTGGCACCCCAGTGACGCCTCACTCGCCCGGGTCGTCGCCGGGCTGGGGCGCAGCCACGCCGCGAGCCGAGCGCAGGTAGGTCCACCCGGTCCACACGGTGAGCACCACCGCAACCCACAGCGTCAAGGTGGCGACCCAGTGGGCGTGTGTCGCCAGCGGCGGCATGACCGCGAAGCCGATCGCCCACAGCTGCACGAACGTCTTCCATTTCGCGAGCTGGGTTGCAGGAACAGAGATGCCCTTGTGCCCGACACGTGACCGGTAGGCACTGATCGCCAGCTCACGTACGGCGATGACGACGACGGGTACCGCATGGAACTGCCCGTTCCACGCCAGCGCGGCGAGCCCGCCGAGCACGAGCACCTTGTCGGCAAGCGGGTCCAGGAAGGCGCCCGCCCGGGTCGCCCCGTGCCGGCGCGCCAGCAGACCGTCGAGATAGTCGGTCATCGCGATGGCGAAACCGGTCCAGAACGTGGCCCAGCGGGGCCCCCAGGCCGCGATCATCCAGATGAACACAGGCGAGGCCGCGATGCGGGCAATGGTGACGAGATTGGCGGGCGTCACGAGCGCTGCCGGCCCGAACGTCGGGGGCGTGTCCTGTTCTTCCGGCACCCCCATCACCCGGAGGCTACGCGGGCTCCATGGGGGCGGAACGGCCATCGCTCTCATTACGCTGCGCCCATGAGCCGCGCTGCGGCAGTCGGCGACGACGTCGGCGCATCATCTCCCCTCGAATTGGAGCTGCCCATTGAGGGCATGACCTGCACGAACTGCGCGCACCGCATCGAGCAGGAGCTGAATTCGCAGGCGGGGGTGACCGAGGCCACCGTGAGCTTCGCCACCCGGCGGGCGCGGATCCTGGGCCATGAGGACACGCCCGGCAAGCTTGCGAGCCGTGCCGCAGCGACCGTGGCGTCGCTGGGCTATTCGGTGCCTCCGAGCGGATTGGCCAGACTGACCCGCCAGACCGGACTGGCCTCGGAATCAGATGGCGCGGCCACTGCACAGACGCAGACCGAGGGCGGAGCGGACGACGCAGCGCCAGACACCGGCGTGAGCGCGGGCGCCGAGCTCAAGCTGGCGTGGCACGACTGGCCGCTGACGGCCGTGCTGGCGGCCGGCTGCTGGCTGGTCTCGATGGTGGATGCACTGCAGTTCGCGGGCTGGCGGTTCGCCGTCGGCGCCGCCGCATCGATCGCTCTGTGGTGGGGCGGACGCCGGGTGCTGAACAACGCCTGGAGTGCTGCGCGCCACCGCAGCACCACCATGGACACTCTGATCTCGCTCGGGGCGCTGACGGCGTGGACGTGGTCGGCGGTGCGGCTGGTGTCTGGCAGCAGCTCGCACCTGTACTTCGACGCGACAGCCGTGATCCTCGCCTTCGTCACGCTGGGCCGCTGGCTGGAAGACCGGGCGATGAGGCGCACCGGCGATGCCGTGCGCGCGCTGGCAGAGCTGACCGTGCCCAGCGTCCGTCTCGTCGACGGGACCGAGATCGACGCAGTCGATCTGGACGTTGGGATGCAGTTCGTCGTCCGGCCCGGCGAGCGCATCGCCACTGACGGCATCGTGGCTGAGGGCACCTCGGCGGTGGACGTCTCGATGATGACCGGCGAGCCCGTGCCCGTCGACGTGGCGCCAGGCGATGAGGTTGTCGGCGGCACGCAGAACGGCAACGGCGCGCTGGTGGTATGCGCGACGGCTGTCGGTGCCGACACGGCTCTCGCGCGTATCACCGAACTGACCCGGCGAGCGCAGGATTCGCGTGCCGATGTGGGGCGCCTGGCAGACCGGGTGTCTGCTGTCTTCGTCCCGATCGCGGTGAGCGTTGCCCTGGTGACGTTTGTGGCCTGGCTGGCGGTCGGCGGCCTTGGCAGCGGCGACGGGTCGACTCTCGAGACGTTCGGCGATGCGGTCACCGCCGCCGTCGCCGTGCTGGTCATCTCATGCCCGTGCGCGCTGGGTCTCGCGACGCCGGTGGCGCTCGCTGTGGGCGTCGGGCGCGCCGCGCAGCTCGGTGCGCTGGTGCGTGGCGCGGGTGTCTTCGAGGACAGCCGTCACGTCGACGCGGTCGTCTTCGACAAGACCGGCACACTCACCACAGGGCAGATGACGGTGACCTCCGTCGCTGCACCCGCCTGGCGCGGTCCCGGTCTTGACGGCGACTCCGCATTGCTGGAGCTCGCGGCGTGTGCCGAATCGGCGTCCGAGCACCCGATCGGGCGCGCTATCACCGCGACCTCGGCCGGGCTCGGCGCGCACGCGCCGGTACTGGCCGGCGCAGCGGCCATACCGGGCCTGGGCATCCGGGCGTCGGTTCACTTGCCGGCAAGCGCTGGCGATGCCGACGCAAGCCACAGCAATGCTGAAGTTGCCGTCCGGCCGGATGCCATGACCGAGGTCTGCGTGGGCAAGCGGGCGCTGTTCGCATCTGTTCCCGATGCGGTCGACGAGCTGGCCAGCGAGGCCGGGGCCGGCGGAGCGACGGCCGTGCTGGTCGGCCGTGACGGCGACGCCGAGGGGGTCATCGTGCTCGCCGACAGCGTCGAGCCGACTGCGGCTGCGGCAGTTGCGACGCTGAGAACGGCCGGCATCGAACCGCACCTGCTGACCGGCGACAACGAACGCACCGCCCGCGCAGTCGCCGCTGAGATCGGCATCGACAGCGTCACCGCGGGCGTGCTGCCCGCGGACAAGGCCGCCGCAATCGGCCGGCTGCAGGCGGACGGGGCCCGTGTGGCGATGGTGGGCGACGGCATCAACGACGCGGCTGCGCTGGCCACCGCAGACGTCGGCATTGCGGCGGCAGCGGGCACCGACATCGCCCGGTCGGCGGCAGACGTCACGCTGCTCAGCCGTGACCTGCGGCTGGTGCCGGCCACACTGGCGCTCTCGCGACGGGTCCTGCGCACGATCAGGGGCAACCTCTTCTGGGCCTTCGCCTACAACGTGGCAGCGATCCCGCTGGCGGCAACCGGGGTGCTGGATCCGATGGTGGCAGCCGGAGCGATGGCTGCATCGTCGCTATTCGTCGTCGGCAACTCCCTGCGCCTGCGCCGCTTCGCCGCGGGCCGGCCTGAGCCAAGGGCTGCCTGAGCCAGCCGACCCGGCCCACGTATCATCGACAACGTGGCGCTGCGGACGGTCTCTAGTGACGGCGACGCTGCCGCACCTGACGAGACCGGCAATGCCGTCACGGGAGGCCGGCCGGACACCGACCTGCGCCCGGCCCAGCGCATCCTCAGCTCGGCCGAAGCCGTCGAGCGGATGACCGCCCGCCGCAAGGGCAAGCGCGGCTGCTACGCCATGTTCAGCTCGTACCTCGGCGGCGTCGTGACCGATCCAGAGGTCATGACGGTCCCCCTCGACGACCACATGGTGCACCGCGGCCACGGCGTCTTCGACACCTGCTCGCTGTTGAACGGCCGGCTGTACCGGCTCGGCATCCACATCGACCGGCTGCTTGCGAGTGCGGCGGGCGCCCGCCTCCGGATCCCGTGGTCGCGCGACGAACTCATCCAGATGGTCGCCGACACGGCGGCAGCCTCAGGCGCCCGCGACGGCATCGTGCGCTACTGGCTCACAGCAGGGCCCGGCGGATTCTCGTTCATGCCTGCGGAGTGCGAAGAGCCGTGCTTCTACTGCGTCGTGCTCGACCCGATGAGCTTCGGCTCGGGCAGCTTCGATCCGATGGTGGACGGCTTCCGCGAGGCGACCGTGCGCGAAACACCGATGAAACCCCCGCTGCTGGCGCAGATCAAGTCGAACAACTACCTGCTGAACGTCCTGACCCACCTCGAGGCGGCTGACGGGGGCGGCACCTTCGGCATCATCGTCGACGATGGCGGCTTCATCGCCGAGGCGTGCGTGCTGAACGTCTGCAGCATCAGCGCTGACGGCGTCTTCGTCACTCCCCCGTTCGAGGGCATCCTGCACGGCACCACCATGCGGCGCCTGCTCGAGCTGGCCCGCGGTCCGCTGTGCGAAGAAGGCCTGCTGTGTGACGTGCAGCAGCGTCCCCTGCGTGCAGCCGAGGCGCGGGCGGGCGCTGAGCTCATCATGTCCGGCGGCGACACCCACGTCTTCCCGGTGGTGGAATGGGACGGCGCCAAGATCGGCGACGGCACCGTCGGCCCCGTGGCGAAGCGCCTGCACGACCTCATCACCTCCGAGACCGAGGCGGGCGACGGCTCACCCGATGACTTCATTGAAGTCCAGTACCTGCTGTGAGGTGCAACCGGCGCTGATCGGGTAGCGGGGCCCCGATGGCCCTGCCGACATCGCTGACGCTGGCCGGTGGCTGTTGCAGGGCCGTCCTAGGGTGCGCTCGTGAACGCCGTCAGCGATCTCGCCGGCAGCTGGACCGATACCCACCGGCTCGATCCGCGTCCTGACGCGACACGAGACCCGGCCCATGTGCCCCTCAAGCTCGTCGACCCCGATGATCTCGGCGATCTGGTCGACGCCCTTGCCGCATCGGAGGCCCGGGCGGTGGACACCGAGACGGTGTTCGAGCCGCGCGAGGCCGCCATGCGCGGCAACGTCCCGAAGCTGCGGGTGATCTCGGCGGCAACCCGAGGAGCGGACGGCGCCGAGCGTGCGTGGGTGATCGACGTCACCAGGCATGACCTGCGCGAGCTGGCCACCGCGCTCGTCGAGGGTCTCGCAGCACGCGATCTGGCATCCGATGCCTGGAACGCCACCTTCGACGATCGGGTCATCGACATCCATCTCGTCGGTCCGGCCCGCGCCGCCGGAGCGTCGGTCCGATCGCTGCGCTGGTGGGATGCCCAGTTGGCCGATGCACTGCTGCATCAGGGCTTGACGGGGTTCAGCTTCTTCCATGGGCTGGCGTGGGCGGCCGAGCGCTACCTAGGGCTGCGCGTCGAGGGCAAGGCCACCACGCAGCTCTCCTATTCCGCTGACGGGACGCTCAGCGACACCCAGGTGGCCTATGCGGCGGCCGATGCCGTGGAGACCCTGTGGGTGTCGACGGTGCTGCGCGAGCGCCTGGCCGAGGCGGGCCTGGAGGAGGTGTGCCGGCTCGAGCAGGATGCCCGGCCGTTTCTCGACCGCATGGAGCGCGCTGGTTTGCCATTCGACGTCGATGGCTGGGAAGCCGAGCTGGCCGAATTGGCGACCCGGCGAACCGGTGTGCTCACCCATCTGGCCGAGCTGACGGGCGGCGGTCAGGGCGATCTCTTCGGCGGCGGCCTCGAACCCAGCTGGAACCCCGACAGCGAGCAGCAGGTACGTGGCGTGCTGAACCGATTCGCGGCCGACGAGGTGGAGGCCTGGACGACCAAGACCGACGGCCACGCCCGGCCGCTGGCGCCGACTGATTCGCTCGGCGCCTCGGTGCTGGCGGGCATCGGCGGCGAACTCTGCAGCACGCTGCTGGCCTACCGCGATCTGTCCAAGACCTTGAGCACGTATGGGCACACGATGGCCGAGCACTTGTGGGCAGACGGCCGGCTGCATCCGGAGTACTTGCAGGTGGTGGGCACCAATACGGGCCGACTGGCCAGCCGCAACCCGAACGCGCAGAACTTCACGCCACGGCTGAAGCCCTACATGAAGCCCCCGCCAGGCCGGGTGTTCGTGTATTCCGACCTGAGCCAGGCCGAACTGCGCTTTGCCACCCAGCTCGCCGGCGACGAGGGCCTGCGGGCAGCATTCGAGCAGGGTCTCGACATCCACACCGCCACTGCCGAGAGGATGTTCGGCGTGCAGCTCGACGGGCCGGCGGGACTGGCTGCGCTCGACCGGCCGCGCTACGAGGAGTTCCGCACCAAGGCCAAGCGCATCAACTTCGGGATCCTGTACGGCCAGCGCGGCGCCGGGCTGTCGCGAGGCCTGACCGATGCCGGCGTGCCCACGAGCCGGGCGGAGGCGGACGAGCTCATCGAGGCCTACCTCGACGCGTATCCGGGCATCGCGGCGTGGGTCGACGAACGGGACCGCTTCATCGGGCACTTCGCCGCGACCGAGCTTGATGCCGACTGGCAGCTCACGTTGCGACTCGGGCAGCTGTGGCCGCGCACCGACGAAGCACGGCGGGCGTTGAGAAACCAGCAACGGCGGCATCACAGCGCGGAAGAGGTGCACGACGCCGTCCTCGCCCACAGCAGCGCCGCAGCTATAGACGCCGGAGACCTGCGGGGTGATGGCGGCGCCTCGATCGGCGACATCGATGTGGCCGAAGTGGCCTGGGCGCTGTCGTTCTCTGCGCCGGTGGTAGTGCGATCTGACGGTTCGCCGCTGTCGTTCAGCTCCCGCACACCAGCCGGCCGCCGCCAGCAGTTCACCTTCTCGGTCGATTGGGTGCTGGGTGAAGCCGCTGCGGTGGTCGGCTGCTCGACCAAGCCTCGTCCCGCCGAGGTCTGGCGCCGGGTGCTGCACCGATTCGAGCTCGCCCCCCCGGACCCTGCGACCGTAGGGACACTGCGCCCAGCGGTCGAGAAGCTGCTCGAGCAACGGCACCTGCGACGTGCGGTGGTGGACGAGGTCGGCGCAGCGATGGGTGCAGACGACCAGCAGTTCCTGCTGCAGCGTGCGCTGCACACTCGCGTCGGCCAGATGGCCAACGCCTACCGCAACGCACCCGTCCAGGGCGGTGTTGCAGATGTGATGCTCGACGCCTACGGCAGGCTGGCGAGGGTGCTGGAGCGGTTTCGGTCGGCTGCTGCGGTGCAGACCGTCCACGACAGCGTGGTGATCGAGTGCGACGAGTCCGACGCCCGTGCCCTGGCCGTCGAGGTCAAACAGGCGCTCGAGGACGCAATGTCACGCTGGTGCCCCGACGTCCCCACCCGGGCCGACACCGACCTGCGCACGAGCCTGTCGGAGACATCGATCATCGAGCAGATCGACTGAGCGCGCCGCACCCGGCGACTCGCCGCGCCTACTGCGAACCGGCCGGCTGGGAAGACCTGTCGCTGCCGAGGCTCGCCATCGAATACGCGACCATGCTGAGCGTGACGGCGATTCCCATTGTCAGGAACATCGCCCGCACGCCGGCCCATTCCGCCAGCACGCCCAGCGGCGCGGCGGCAATGGCGAATGCCGCGAACGGCAGCTGCACCAGCGATTGGACGCGCCCCTGGTAGGCCTCGTCGGTGGCCCGCATGACGATGGTCTGGATGAGCGAGATGAACCCGGTCGACGCCCCGCCGACGACTGCGGTGATCGCCAACGCCCAGATGTAGGTCGGGGCCCAGCTCAGGATGATGACCGAGGCGCCGAAGGCATACCCCAAACCGATGAGAATGGTGCCGGCGGCAGGCGAGTCGGCACGCGAGGCGAGAACAATCGACGCAGCCACCGCACCGATCGACGACGCTCCGGAGATGAACCCGACCTGCCGATCGCCGAGGCCGAAGACGCCCTCGACGAGCGCCGGCTGGAAGGCGACATAGCTGAATCCGAACATGATCACGATGATCGACGTGAGGATCGGCCGCCGAAGCTCGGGGCGGCTCATCGCGTAGCGAATTCCCTGGCGAATCTCGGCCAGAGGATTGCCGACAGCGAGACGAGCCAGACGGGCGGTACCAGCCGGCGAAACCTCGCGCGTGCTCGTCTCCGGCAAGGGCAGCAGCAGCACGTAGCTCAGCGTCGCGATGGCCGCTGAGACGAAGTACGCCCCGGCGAGACCGAACAGCGCCCACCCTGCCAACAACCCGGCGCCGGTCGGGGCGATGACCCGGCTGCCGCTGAGCGACAGCGACGAGAGCGTGATCGCGTTGCCCAGCCGCTCGCGCCCCACCAGCTCAGTCGTCATTGAGATGCGAGCCGGTCCGATGAGGCCGAACATCAGGCCCTGCAGCGCGCTCGACACGAGCAGCATCCAGAAGTGGATGACGCCGGTCGCCAGCGCCACGCCCATGCCGATCGAGCCGAGCAGCAGCACGAGCTGCCCAAACAGCATGAGCCGCCGTTTCGAGAGTCGATCCGCTGCCACGCCCCCGAACAGGGTCGACACGCCCAACGCCAAGCCGAACGCGAAGAACACGATGCCGAGGGCCCCCTCGCTCTCGGTGAGGTCCCATGCGAGCAGCGAGCGCAGCAGGAACTGCATCTGGATGCTCATGAAAGAGAACACGCCGCTCAGCCACAGCAACCGGAACGCCGGCACCCCGAGTGCAGCGAAAGTCGCTGTGCGCTCGCTCTTCATCGCGGGGGACCCTCCGACATGCCGAATGCCGACGCTAGCTTCGATCCGGCGTAAACGACTTGGAGGAAAGCAACATGCCGCGTCTCGACCTCAGCGGAGCATCAGCCATCGTGACCGGCGGAGCGTCGGGCATCGGCGAGGCCAGCGCTCGCCAGCTTGCGGATGCAGGCGCCCACGTCGTCATCGCCGACCTGCAGGACGATCTCGGCACTGAGGTGGCGTCGTCGGTGGGCGGTCTGTTCGTGCGATGCAACGTCACCGACATCGACGACGCCCGCGATGCGGTGGATGCGGCTTCGGAGATGGGTCCGCTGCGGGCGCTGGTCAACTCGGCCGGGCTGGGCCGCGCCGGCCGCACCATCGACCGCAACAACGTGCCGATGGATCTCGAACAGTTCCGGTTCGTGATCAACGTGAACCTGATCGGCTCGTTCAACATGCTCGCCCAAGCGGCGTCTGCAATGGCCAAGACCGAGCCCGTCGACGAAGACGGCTCCCGGGGAGCCGTGGTCAACATGGCGTCGGTCGCAGCGTTCGACGGCCAGATCGGCCAGGCGGCGTACTCCGCTTCCAAGGGCGGCGTCGTCGGCATGACCCTGCCCATCGCCCGGGACCTGTCCGCCACCGGCATCCGCGTCAACACGATCGCCCCGGGCCTGATCGACACGCCGATCTACGGCGAGGGCGAGCAGTCAGATCAGTTCAAGGCGCACCTGGGCCAGAGCGTGCTGTTCCCGAAGCGGCTCGGCTCCGGTGAGGAGCTGGCCTTCATGGTGATGGAGTGCATCACCAACCCCTACATGAACGGCGAGGTCATCCGGGTTGACGGCGGCATCCGGATGCCCCCCCGCTGAGCGGCACTGTCAAGCGAGGAAATCGGCGATGACGTCGTTGAATGCGTCGGGCTGTTCCTGGTTGGCGAGGTGGCCCGCGTCGGCGATCTCCACGTAGCGGGCACCGGGGATGCCCTCGGCGAGCCGCTGCGACGTGCGGGGCGGGGTGACCTCGTCATGCTCGCCCACCACCACCAGCGTCGGCGCAGCGATGCGCCCGAGGTCTGGGTAGTGGTTCGACTCCGCCATCGAGTCGCAGGCCCACTGGTAGCAGGGCATGCGGATCGATGGGACCATCATCTCGGCAACGTGGGCTCGCAATTCGTCGGAGGCCTCCGGGCTGACCAGCCGTTGCGCCCGTGCCGCAGCGAAGCCCTCAGGTCCGAGGTCGACGAAGTCCGCGGCGCGCGCCCGCATGGCCTCCGCCTGTTCGGGCTTGGTGCCGGCCCCTGCACTGGAATCGGCCAGCACGAGTGCAGAGACCAACTCAGGGTGCCGCAGCACCAGCCGGGTGGCGGTGACACCGCCCCACGAAACGCCCAGCACCGCGACCGGGCCACCTGATTCAGCCGTGATCAGCGACGCAGCCGCATCTGCCCAGCCGTCGATGCCCGGGGCATCGGCAGGATCGGCCGAATAGCGGTATCCGGGGGCGTCCCAGGCCACCAGGCGCATCCCCAGCCGCTCGGCGAGCGGACGCTGACCCAGGAAGGCATCTGCACACGAGCCGATGCCGTGCAGGCACAGCAGCACCGGTGCGTCATGCGCACCGTACGACCAGCGGAAGACCGGGCTCATTGGACGGGGCTCACTGGCCCGAGCGCACTCGAGCCAGCGGCGTCGGGACGCCGGCAACAGGGGCGCGGGTGCGGAAGATGCAGCCGCCGCCCGACGTGCCGCCGCCGTCCGACACCCCGGCAGTCACGATGTAGAGATCACGCATGTCGGCACCGCCGAAGCAGACGCTAGTGACGTACTGTCCGGGAACCGGAACGGCAAGATCGGGCTCGCCGTCGGGCGTGTAGCGCTGCACGCGTGCTCCCTCGGCCAGCGCGACCCACACGCCTCCCTCGATGTCCACGGCCAGGCCGTCGGGCACCTTGCCTTCCCGCACGAACTCCCGGCGGTTGGTCACCGCATCGCCGTCCACATCCGACACCCAGACCCTGCCCGGGATGCTGTCGGAGTGGTACAGCCGCGAACCGTCGGGCGAGAAGCCGATGCCGTTGGTGAGCTGCACGTCGCCGTACACCTCCTCGGCTGTGCCGTCCAGGTTGATGCGGTACAGCTCGCCCGCCTCATCGGGTGACGACAGATCGAACGGGTTGCGGCGCAGCGAGCCCACGTAGACGCGCCCCAGCGCGTCGGTGTGCATGTCGTTGAACCCGGCGACATCGGGAGCGAACAGCACCTCCGAGCCAGCGTCGGTGACGTGCTGGATGTTGCGCCCGCTCACCACCACACCGCCGTCGGCGTGGAGCACCATGCCGCCCACGCCCCGACGCTTCGGCACCACGATCTCGATCTCGCCATCGGGCCTCCGCCGGCGCACGCCGCCATTAGGCACGTCGGAGAAATAGAAGTTGTCGTGCTCGTCCACCCGGGGGCCTTCGATGAGGCCCCATCCCGAACTCAGCAGCTCCAACTCGAAGTCAGCGCTCATGTCTCATCCCCCTGGTACCGACGGGCAGGCATCGGTCGCGCTGGCCGCAGTGTGGGGACCATAACGAACGCAAGGCCGCCGCGGCGGGGCTTGCTCAGCTGGACGGGCTGAACTGGATCGGGAGGGGGTGGCCGGTGCGGGTGAACAGGTCGTGCAGCATCCGCAGCGTCATGCCCCAGATCACTCGTCCGTGGCCGACTTCGATGCCGGGGAAGCGCTCGTCGGGTCGAGGCGGGTAGTGATAGTCGATGTGGTGTCGAGGGTCAGCCAGTTCCACCACCCGCACCCAGAACGCGTCGGCCACTTCGTAGTTCAGCGTCAGTGCGGGGCGGGTGCCGTCCAGCCAGCACACGTGCGGCGTCACCCGCAGTGCCGCACCGCGCCAGCGCGGATTGCCTTCGAGGTCGTTGAGCCGGCCGAGCCAGCGCACGCCGGCGTGCGCGGTGATGTCGAAGCCGATCTCCTCGCGGCTCTCGCGCACTGCCGTGTCGAACGTGTCGTCGTCGTCGGGCTCGGTGCGCCCGCCCGGAAACGCCATGTGGCCCGACCACGGGTCGCCGTCGCGGGTGGCTCGTTCGATGAAGAGCATCTCGGGGCCGCTGTCTCCCGAGCGCACCACTGCGGCGACAGCTGCCGTCGGGCCGTGATGCGGTGTGTCGAGATCCTGGCTGAGCACTGCCGACAGGCGTTCCGGTTCGAACGCCTCAGCGACAGAGCGCAGACCGACCACGGCCTCGCAGCGTAGGTGCCCGAGCGCGGTTGGCTCCGAGCTGCCCTCGAACTGCACAGGGCACGCTCGCAGCGACCCGATCCGCCCGCACCCAGACTGGGCCTCGACGCGGAGGCCGCTGCTACCGTCGCCGCGATGGCTGCTGCCGACGTTGACAATGCCATCGCTGCAGACGATCCGCTGACGGGCATGGACGCGGGGTCATTTGAAGCGTTCGTGGGCGAGGTCACCCAATTTCGCGACACGGTCGTGGCGCCGAACGTGAGCCGCTGGGAGAGCGAGAAACGCATGGCGCCCGAGGCGCTGCGGGATGCGTCGGCGATCGGGCTGCTCGCCATGGAGGTGCCGGCCGAGCTGGGCGGGCTGGGGATGAGCTTTGCCCAGAAGTGCCGCATCGCCGAGGTGCTGAGCGCCGTGTCGATGCCGTTCGCCTTCAGCCTGGTGAACACCGGAAACGTCGCAGCGCGAGTGGCTCAGCTCGGCAGCGACACCCACCGCGAGCGCTACTTGGCCGACCTGATGGCCGGACGCCGGTTCGGGTCCACGGCACTGACCGAACCGGGCGCCGGCAGCGACTTCGCCAACATCGCTACCACTGCGACGCCCGTCGAGGGCGGCTGGCGGCTCGACGGCGCGAAGGCCTGGATCACCAACGCCGCGCACTCCGACGTGATCTTCTGCTACGCGCAGACGCAGCCCGGCTCCCGGGGGCGAGGCATTGCGCTGTTCCTGATCGACGGCACCCAGCCCGGCTTCGAGCGGCTGCCGCCCTACGAGCTGGCCGGCGGCCACCTGATCGGCACCGGCGGGTTCAGACTGGATGGCTACATCGCCGAAGCCGAAGATCTGCTCAGCCCTGCGGGGGAAGCGTTCATCGCAGCCCTGTCGAGCGTGAACGGCGCCCGTGCCTACGTCGCCGCCATGTGCTGCGCCATGGTGGAGGCCACCCTCGCGAGCGCAGTCCGCTACGGAGCCGAGCGGGAGGCGTTCGGCAAGCCCGTCATCGCCCATCAAGGACTGGCGTGGAAGCTGGCGGGCGTGCAGAACCGCCTCGAAGCCGCCCAGTTGCTCACTGCCCGCGCCATCGCAGCCGTCACCACCTCGCTGCGCACGGGTGATGCGAGCCCGGCGATTCTGCCGGCGGCGCATGCCAAGAAGTTCGCCACCGAGACGGCTGAGGCTGACATCGCCACCTGCATCCAAGCCATGGGAGCGGAAGGCCTGCGCAGCGACCACCCTGGAGGCCACCACCTCGTCGGCGCTCGCATTGCCAACTATGTGGACGGCAGCACCGAGATCCAGACCGACCGCATCGCCCGCTCACTCGCCGCCACCTACGCGACGAGCTGAACCCGCCGAAGTTCTCTCTCCCCCGCCGCGGCACTCTGGGCGGGCTGAACCCGCCGCGCTTGCGCTCCGCCGCCGCGAGACGCGACAGGCTGAACGGGCACGCTCAGCCGAATGCGCCCTCTTCCCGCAGGGCGGTGATGTCGTCCCACGTGTAGCCGTGCTCGAGCAGCACTTCCTCGGTGTGCTGGCCGAGTTCCGGAGCGACGGCGCCGGGCTCGAGCGGCGTGGCCGACATGCGGATCGGGGTACCGATCACCGTGCGTTCGCCCTCGGGGTGCTGCACCCGCTGCAGGTAGCCGTTCTCGTACATCGACTCATCGGCCACGATCGTCTCGTAATCACGGACCAGCCCGTATCGGACCCCGGCCCCGTCCAGCGCCGACTCCCACTCGTCGAGGGTCCTCGTCGGGAACACGTCGTCGATGACGGCGACCAGCTCGGCCCTGGCTTCGGCAGTGAGCATGAGCGCCATGAACCGTTCGTCGTCTGCGAGATCTGGCCGGTCGAGCAGCTTGGCGAATTCGGGCCATCCCGGACCGGTGCCGCTGAGCAGGTGGATCCAGCCGTCGGCCGCTTCAGCAGTGTGGAGCAAGGTCGGAATGATGGCGTGGCCCGAATGCGTCCGCTCGGGGTTGCGGCCGGTCAGCAGGGTGTAGGTGATCTCCGACGCCTGCGCGTAGATCATGCTGCCGACGAGCGACACGTCGATCCGCTGCCCGTTCCCGGTTTTCTCTCGATCAAGGAGCGCAGCCAGAATGCCGGCGACCATGTTCTGGCAGCCGACATGGTCGGAGATGACCGCACCGTTGATGATCGGAGGACTGCCGTCGATCCGGGTGCCGAACATGAGCCCGCCTTCGGCCTGCCCGGTCATGTCAGCCCCCTCGCGAGTCGACTTGGGGCCCAGAGGACCGAAGCTCGAACCGGTGGCATAGACGAGCCTCGGATTGATGTCCGACAGTTGCTCGTAGGACAGGCCCCACGCCTCCATGGTCCCGGGCACGAAATTGTGGATCAGGACGTCTGCCGAGGCCACGAGCCGCTCGAGCGTGCGTTTGCCGGCCGGCGTGCGCAGGTCGAGAGTGACCGACCGCTTCCCCCGATTGCAGGCCTCGTAGTACGAGCTTCGGAGATCGTCGGGCGAATTGGGAATGACCCGTCCCAGATCGCCCATCCCCGGCAGCTCGATCTTGATGACCGACGCCCCCATGTCGTGCAACGTGGCCGCAGCCTGCGGGCCCTGCACCAGGACGGCCAGGTCGAGCACGGTGTAGTCGTCAAGCGCTCCCATCGCCGGATCGTAGCCCCGCCCGCCCGCAGCATTTCTGGGTGCCGGCAATCCGCCGGTATGTCAGGATGCTGCTCGTCAGGATCTTCCCGTCGAGTGAGGCAGATATGAGCGAGCCGATGCCAACGTCGAAGTCTCAGGAACTGTACGAGCGGGCGAAGGCCGTGGTTCCCAAGGGCGTGTACGGCCATTACGGACCCGCAGTCATCGAGGATGGCCCGGTCTTCTTCTCATCGGCTGAGGGCGCACGGTTCACCGATGTGGACGGGAACTCCTACATCGACTGGATGTGCGCCTACGGGCCGAACATCCTGGGCTACAACCATCCGGCAGTCGAGGAGGCCGCAGAGAAGCAGGCCGCCGACGGCAGCACGGTGAGCCTGGCCGCGCCGGTCATGGTGGAACTCGCCGAGGAGCTCGTCGACCTCGTGGACGGGGCCGACTGGGCGCTGTTCGGCAAGAACGGCGCCGATGCCACAGGCCTCGCCGTGATGGTGGCCCGGGCGGCAACCGGGCGGCGGTACATCCTCAAGATCGAGGGCGGCTATCACGGCTCTGCGCCGTGGATGCAGGCGCCGGGCAACAAGGGCACGATTGCGGAGGACCAAGCCTTTGTCATCGAGGTGCCGTGGAACGACGCCGGGGCGGTGCAGGCGGCCATCGATGCGCATCCGGGCGACATCGCCTGCTTCATCTCATCGCCGTACCACCACCCGGTGTTCGCCGACAACGAGCTGCCCGCCGCGGGCTACTGGGCCGCTGTCGAAGGCGCCTGCCGGGCAGCGGGCATTGTCGTGATCGTGGACGAAGTCCGCAGCGGATTCCGGATCGACCTTGCCGGCGCGCACGTCGCGTACGGGTTCACACCCGATCTGATGTGCTTCGGCAAGGCGATCGGCAACGGGCATCCGCTCGCTGCGCTGGCCGGCAATGATGCGCTGAAGGAAGCCGCCGGCGAGACGTTCTTCACCGGCACCCAGTTCTTCAACGCGGCGCCCATGGCCGCGGGTCTCGCCACGCTGCGGGAGCTGCGTGCGGCAGATGCCGCCAACGCAGCAACCGAGATCGGCACCCGCCTGGGCGAGGCGTTGACCGACGTGGCGGCGGCGCACGGGCACGAGCTGCGTGTGAGCGGCGTGCCCGCCATGCCGTACCTGCGCATCGTCGGCGAGGGCGGCTCGAAGTTCCACGCACGCTGGGTCGCCGAGTGCATCCGCCGGGGCGCCTACCTGCTCAGCTACCACAACAACTTCGTGTGCGCGGCGCACACCGACGACCACATCAAGCGCACCTGCGACATCGCCGACGCAGCCTTTGCGGCGCTGGCCTGAGGCTCGCGACCGCTCACAACCGCACGTGCGCAGCCCGCGCCGCGCTCATCCTGGGAGGCTTTGATCATGAAATTCGGCTTCACCGTGCCCAACAATTTCGGAGTCGATGATCCTGCGCGAGTGGTCGCGCTGGCTGTCGAGGCCGAACAGCTCGGCTTCGACTCGGTGTGGGTGAACCATCACGTCCTCAACGTGGGCTACGTGTGGGACCGGCTGGGCGAGCGGCCCTACCACGATGCGCTGGTGACGCTCACGTGGATGGCGGCACACACGTCACGGGTGCGCCTCGGCACCAGCGTGCTGGTGATGCCCTACCTGCACCCGATGGTGCTGGCCAAGGAGCTGGCCACGCTGGACCGCCTGAGCGGCGGCCGCCTGGTGGTCGGGCTGGGCGTGGGCAGCCTGCCCGAGGAGAACGAACTGCTCGGCGCGGAATACGACGATCGCGGCCGGCTCAGCAACGAGTTCGTCGAGGTGCTCGATCTGCTGTGGACCCAGCCGAGCGCCAGTTACGACGGGCACTACTACTCGTTCGACGGCGCAGTGAGCTCGCCCAAGCCGCTCCAGCAGCCCCGGCCCCCGATCCTCTTCGGCGGCAACCGCCCGCCGGCGCTGCGGCGCGTCGGCCGGCTGGGCGACGGCTGGCATCCGATGATGCTGTCGCCCGAGAGCGTCGCGAAGCGCCTGCCGGTAATCCGCGAGGCCGCTGAAGCCGCTGGGCGACCCGGCACCCCCGCTGAGGTCTCCGTGCGCCGGACCGCAAGCGACGTGACGCCAGAGCTGGCTGCCAGCTATGCAGCCGTCGGGGTGACCGAACTCGTGGTCTCTTGGAACACCGGCGACGTCGCCGAGATCAGCGAGGGCCTCGCCGCCTTCGCCGCCGAACACGGCATCGGCGGCTGAACCGCCGGGCTGTCCGGTCTGGCTACTTCGAGCGGAACGAGGCTTCCATCTCGTCGATGTCGAAACCGCCGTGCGCCACGCCGTCGGTGGCGTACTCGTACAGCGCGGTCTTGAAGTAGAGGCTCAACGCGCTCACGACAACACTCACGGTGAGCACACCGATCACGCCGACGGCAATGCCGATGTACAGGCCGACCCCGGGCACCAACGAGGCGATCAGCACCGCGACCAGGATGATCGGCAGGGCGATCACGAAGCCCAGCAGGCCGAACCCCGCCTGGGCGATGAGGTTCTCGCCCCAGGTGCGGCGGACCAGCGACATGGAGTGCTTCACGCTGGCGAAGGACCGGTAGTCGTCGATGATGATGGCGGGAACGACCAGATAGGTGGCCACGCCCCACGCCGCCTCAGCCAGGAATGTCAGCATCTGGCCCAGCCAGCCCAGGCGCTCTCGCAGGAAGCGCAGCACCAGCCCGACAGTCAACGTGATGAGCGCCCAGCCGAGCAGGCTCGGCAGCCGCGACGCTGCCTTGCCCATCGCGCTGCGCACGGTGGGGTCGCCGCCGGTCATGCGCTCGTGCGCGCCGGCCACGAGCGCGCCTTCGAAGTACACCACCGTGGCCGTTGCCACGAAGGCGAACACGAGCCCGAGCACGACCGCGCTGCCTTGGACGCTCTCGGCGCCCCCGTCGGTATCGAAGCTGCCGGTCACGAAGCCGACCACCGCAGCCGCAATGGCGATGGCCAGGATGGTCAGCATGCTGAGGACGGGCAGCCACAGCAGCTCGCGATCCTGCTTCAGCAGCGACCACGAGTTCTTGGTCAGCCGCCAGGTGTTGGCGAATCGGCCCATGGCGATGCTCCTTGCCTCCTCAGCCCCGCTGGCGGATCGATGGCGAACCCCTGGGTCGCGGCTGGTGCACTGTGCAAGGCCGAGCGTACTCAGCCCGTGCGACACCGGATCGTCAGTTGTGTGATCGCACGGCGACGGGCGATACGGACGCAGCTACCTGTTCGGACCGTGCAGGCGCAGCGCGCGATCCGGCCGGCGTGCGGATCACCATGGCCACCGAGAACAGCACGACTGCGCCGCCCAGGAACTGCATGGGAGTCACCGGCTCGCCGTGGATCAGCCACGCAGTTCCCACGGCCACGATGTGCATCGCCAGCACGTACAACGAGGAGCGCGCCACCTCAATGTGACCGTGGCACCACGTCATCAGCACGTGGCCGAACACCCCGGTCACGAACGCCACGATCACGATCCACAGCCAGTCCAGCCCGCCGAATTCGAAGAATTGGTCCGGTGTCACCATCAGCACCGTGGGCGGGACCGCGGCAACAAACGACCAGAAGTTGATGCCGGCCATCCACTCGATCGGGTCCACATCGGTGGACGCTCGGGCCATCCGGGTCAGCACGAAATAGACGGTGAACGTCAGCACCGACATCGCCGTGAGAAACAGCCCGAACCCGCTGGCGCGGAACTCGCCGCCAGCGCCCATGATCACGCCGACGGCACCGCCGACGCCGATCAGCGTGAAGACGATCTGGCGAACGCTCACCCGGTCGCCGAAGATCGGGCCCACCAGCGCCAAGAGCATGGCCGGCTGCAATGCCATCATCACCGACATCACTGAGATCGTGACTTCCTGCACCGCTGCGAAGACGAAGACCATGTTGATGCCGAACGACAGGCCGGGCAGCGCCGTCTGGATGAACACCCTGCGTGACAGCCACCGGCCTCGCAGCGCCAGCACCAAGAGCAGGAATGGCGTGGACATGCCGAAGCGGATGAAGGCGCTCACCATCGCCGGCGCGGTGAGCAGCTTGGAGATTGGGGGCCCGAGACCCCACGAGACGACCACGAGGCCCATGACCAGCAGCGGCAGGGCGCCCCCGGCGGTCCGCACCGGTGCCGTCTCACGAACGGGTGTCACCTCGAACACCGGGGCGCCGTTCTTCGGGATGGCTCGCGCGCCGTTGCCTGCTGCAATCTGCTGGCGCGAGCCCCTCACCGGAGCGAGGCTACGACGATCAGACGGGCCAATACCCTGCCAGCCTGAGAGCGCACCGCTGCTGCGGAGGGAGACACCATGAACGACGACGCCAGCGCCGAAGGCTCGAGGACCGAAGTTGGCCTCCCGCCCCAGTGGTCATCAGACCTCAGCGGGCAGACGGCGTTCGTGACCGGCACGACATCGGGACTGGGCCGCCGGTTCGCCTCGGTGCTAGCTGCCTGCGGGGCCAGCGTGGCTATCTGCGGGCGGCGCGTGGAGCGGCTGAATGCGCTCGCAAGCGAGCTCGAGGCCGACGGCGCCACCGTGCTGCCCATCCCGCTCGACGTGACCGACACCGAGGCGCTGTTCGAGGCCGTCGCTACCGCCGAGTCCCAGCTTGGGACCGTGCAGATCCTGGTGAACAACGCTGGCAAGCCCGACGCCCGCCTAGCACTCAAGATGGACCCGGCCTTCGTCGACGAGATGATCTCCACCAACCTCACCTCGCTGTTCCACCTGTCATGCGAGGTCGCACGCCGCCTGATCGCCGCCGAGCTGCCCGGCCGGATCGTCAACATCTCCTCGGGGGCCGCATTCAGGGCGCCGCTGGGGACATCGATGTACGCGATCACCAAGAGCGCCGTGGTGCGCATGACCGAAGTGCTGGCCCAGGAGTTCGCCCGCTACCACATCAACGTCAACACCATCGCCCCAGGTGCGTTCGACAGCGAGATGATGGACGGGATGCTCGAGCGCATGGGTGACTTCACCAAGATGTTCCCCCGTCGCCGCCTCGGCAAGCCCTCCCAGCTCGACTCGACGCTGCTGTACCTGGTGTCACCGCTGTCTGACTTCGTGTCCGGCACCTGCATCACCGTCGACGACGCGCAGGGCGCCGACTAGAGCCATGAGCACACTCGGCATTGCCGATCTCGACGAGGCGGCGCAGCATTGGCGAGAGCACGGCTGGGTGCTGGTCGACCAACTCGTGCCGACGGCCGACATCGACCACGCCGTCGAGGAGCTCTGGGACCTGTACCCGCGCCCCGAGGAATTCCACTCGGGCGACCCGACACTTCGAGAGCGCTTCGTCGGCCGCAGCTACAACCAAGGCCACAAGTTCGGAGAAACCGACCCCGAGGGAGCGGCCTTCCGTCCCGAGCAGTTCCTGGGCCACATCCTGTTCCCGTACACCTCGCACCGGCTCAATCGGCTGCAGGTACACGCCGATGTGCTTCGGTTCGCCCGCATGGCCATGGGCATCGACGACATTCGCATCTACCAGGCCCGCATCTGGGGCAAGTACACCGGGGTCGCCAACTACGAGCAACCGTTCCATCAGGACCGCAACCACAATGTGGTGCCCGACCGTCTCGAAGCGGGCTGGTGGAACCTGGAGGGCTTCCTGTACCTGAGCGATGTGGATGACGGCGTGGCACCCACCGAGCTCGCCGGAGGCCCAGCAGACCCCGCGCGGCCCTACGACGGACCGCCTGACGGCGATCGGATCTCTGCAGCAGGAGTGCGCGGCTCGTTCTTGGCGTACCGGCCAGACGTGTGGCACCGCGGCGTCGACCTCACCCGTCCCGGCGGCAGCCGATTCCTGATGAGCGCCTCGTTCAAGCCCGGTGGCGCCGACTGGATCGGCTACGACAACGTGCAGCCAGTCTCGAATGGACCCCTGTGGTCCAAGTTCGCCGCCTCCTGCACGCCCGATGAACTCTCATTGTTCGGCGCCCCGCTGCCCGGCCACCCGTACTGGACACCTGAACTGGTCGACGCGCTCGAAGACCGCTACCGCGGCATCGACGCATCACCCTGGCGCGACGCGCTGAGCTGACAGCGTTGAAGCGCTGGTTTGGCAGGAAGCCGGGCATGGTCGCGAAGTAGCGTCGGCGGCCATGAGCTTTTTCGGACCTGATCACTTCGAGACCATCACCGACGGCCTGATCTTCCCCGAGGGACCGGTGGTGCTGGCAGACGGCTCGGTGGCTGTCGTCGAGATCGGGCGCGGCACGATCACCCGCGTCGACGTGACCGACGGTCGCAAGGACATCCTGGCCACGCCCGGCGGCGGGCCGAACGGGGCAGCGCTGGGACCCGACGGCGCCCTGTACGTGTGCAACAACGGCGGCTTCGAGTGGATCACCGTGCGGGGCCGCACGGTGCCCGGCGAGGTAGCGAAGGACTACACGACCGGCCGCATCGAGCGCATCGACCTCGAGACCGGCGAGGTGGACATCCTGTATGCCGATGTGAACGGCGTGTCGCTGAAGGGACCGAACGACATCATGTTCGACTCCACCGGCGGCTTCTGGTTCACCGATCACGGCAAGACCCGCACCCGCGACCGGGACCGCGGCGGGCTCTACTACGCCAAGGCCGACGGCAGCCACATCGAGGAAATCGCGTTCCCGATGGACGGGCCGAACGGCGTGGGCATCTCCCCCGAAGAAGACCGGGTCTATGTGGCCGAGACGTTCCAGGGCGCCATGTTCGCCTTCGACCTCGAGGGCCCGGGCAAGGTTGCCGCCGGGGTGCCCGCACGGGGCTGGTTCCTGGCCCGACCGGCCGGGCGCAAGTATTTCGACTCGCTGGCCATGGACGCCGAAGGCAACGTGAGCGTGGCCACGATCCTCACCGGCGGCATCAGCACCTTCACTCGCGACGGCGACGAGCTCGAGTTCGCCCCCACCGACGACTCGGCCACCACCAACATCTGCTTCGGCGGCGACGACATGCGTACGGCGTACGTCACCCTGTCGGGCACCGGCCGCCTCGCCGTCGGCGACTGGCCCCGCCCCGGCCTCAAGCTGCCCTTCTGACACCGCCGCGCTGATCGACCCGAATCCGCTGTTCGGTACCATCGACGCGGCGGCCTTCGCAACAGCCCTCGAAGGAACTCATGACGGCCAAACGACAGGGTGGCTACCCGACCATCAAGGACATCTCCCAGCACGCGGGTGTCTCGAAGTCGCTGGTGTCACGCGCCCTGCGCGGCGAGGGCCACGTTCGCGAGAGCACCCGCCAGCGCATTCTGGAGTCGGCCGCTGAGCTGGGCTACCGGGTACACGCCGGCGCTCGATCGCTCGCAGGCCTGAGCAGCGGGACCATCGGGTTCGTCATCACTGGGCTCTTCGACGCGTTCTGGGGCGAGGTCATGTTCGCCGTGGACCAAGAAGTCAGCCGACGAGGTATGCGAACGCTGTACCTGTCGAGCCCGCCTGAAGCCGGCGGCGAGCGCGAGGTCATCGAGCGGATGCTCGAGTACCGGGTGGACGGCCTCGCACTGGGGCTGCTCGGTCAGCGTGACGCGGCCGAACTCGAGGAATACGCGGATGTCCTGCCGGTCTTGGCGCTGATGTACGACCTTCGATCCGATCGATACGACACGCTCGTCACCGATGACGAAGCGGCCATGGCCTCAGTCGTCCGTCACTTGGCCGATCTGGGCCACAGCAACATCGCGCTCATCGGCGATGCCGAGATGCCCAACGTCGCTGCCCGGACCCGCGGCTACACCAGTGAGATGGAGCGACAGGAGTGCTCGGGACACATCTCCTTCGAGCCGGCCGGCTTCTTGCAGTCGGATGGGTATAAGGCTGCCGACAAGCTGCTGCGCCGTTCGCGGCGACCGACCGCCATTGCCTGCGTCAACGACGCCCAGGCCCGCGGCGCTGTCCTCGCCGCAGTAGACGCCGGCCTCGACGTGCCAGGCGACATCAGCATCACAGGCTTCGACGATTCGCTCTATGCCGTCGCAGGCATGCCTCGATTGACCACGGTGAGGCTGCCACGTTCCGATATCGGGCAGACAGCGGTCAGCATGCTGAGCGACCGCATGAACGGCCGGGACACCGCTCTCGTGTCGGTGCTGAGCGCCGAGCTGGTGGCGCGGGACTCGACCGGCCCGGCCGGCTAGCTGGTTACGACGAGATCTCCGCCACGCTGACGGGACGTCCCTCACGTGCCGAGCGGGTGGCCGCCAGCGCGATGGCCAAGCAGGCTCGGCCGTCTTCGAGCGTCACCAGCGGTGGCTCGCCTGCGAGCACGTCGACGAACGCGGCCCACTCCGCGCGGTACGACTCGGCATATCGCTCAGTGAAGAACCACGGCATAGGCGCCGCGACAGTTCCTGCAGGTGCGGATCGCACGGCGCTGTGGGTGGTCGGGTTCTGCGAGGTCATCGCCCCGGCACTGCCGAACGCCTCGACCCGCTGGTCGTAGCCGTAGACGGCCTGCCGGCTGTTGTCGATGGTCGTGATGGTGCCGTCAGTGTGAGTGAGCACCGCCACCGCGGTGTCCCAATCCCCCAGCTCGCCGATCACGGGATCGATGCGCACCGCGCCTGCGGCGTACACCTCGACGACCTCGGCACCCACCACGAAGCGCGCCATGTCGAAGTCGTGAATCATCATGTCGGCGAAGATGCCCCCTGAACCGGCGACATAGTCGTGCGGCGGGGGCTCCGGGTCGCGGCTCGTGATCCTCACGACCTGCACCTCGCCGAGTTCGCCGTTGTGAGCAGCAGCGGCGACGGCGCGATGCGATGGGTCGAAGCGACGGTTGAAGCCCAGTTGAACTGCCGTGCCTGCAGCGGCCACGGCCGACACAGCGCGTTCGGCCTCGGCCAGTTCCAGCGAGACCGGCTTCTCACAGAAGGCAGGCAGCCCGGCGTCCGCAGCCGCCACGATCAAGTCGACGTGGGTCTCGGTCGGCGAGCAGATGGCCACGGCGTCGACGTCGGATCGGGCCATCAATGTTGACGGGCTGTGGGCTGCCGGCACATCCAGCTCTGCCGCGAGCGAGGCCGACGCGGCCGGCACGGCATCGCACACCGCAGCAAGACGGAGGCCGTCGATGCCGGCCAGTTGGCGCGCGTGCATCTGGCCGATCCGGCCGCAGCCGATGAGGCCGATGCCTGCTGTGCTCACAGGCCTCGCCGCTGCTGGGCCATGGCCTCGGCCATGTCTGCGGCTGCGGTGGCGATCTCGGGCCGGTCACTGGTCTCGGGCACACCCACCTGCCATGCCGCCCCGCCTTCGGTC
The DNA here is from genome assembly GCA_022820925.1 of Acidimicrobiia bacterium. GTDB lineage: Bacteria > Actinomycetota > Acidimicrobiia > Acidimicrobiales > Poriferisodalaceae > Poriferisodalis. The sequence goes on from JAJEEO010000001.1 coordinate 184,721, forward strand.
CACGAAGTGGGGTGAGTGGCGAGCACGATCACATACGTGCGCTCGGACGCCTTCGCCCGCTCCAGCGCTGCCTCCAGCTCGGCGATGGTGGCGACGGTTTCGGACGCGCACCCCATGGATGCTGCGTGCGCGGCGAAGTCGACATGTGCAGGCTCCGGTCCCGACCGGTCGGCGGTCCCCGATGGAGTCTGGGTCATCGTGTCAGCCAGGAAGTTGTTGAACGACTCGCCGCCTTGGGCCCGCTGCAGCCGGTTGATGACGGCAAAGCCCCCGTTGTCGCACACCACCACGGTGATCGGGTGGCCGCTCAGCACCGAGCTGTACAGGTCAGAGTTCATCATCAGGTACGAGCCGTCGCCGACGAGCGCGACGACATCCCGGCCCGGCAATGCCTGCTTCGCGCCCCACGCACCCGAGATCTCGTAGCCCATCGTCGAATAGCCGTACTCGCAGTCGAAGGAGTGCTCGACGTCGCTGCGCCAGCCGTTCACGGTCTCCCCAGGCAGACCGCCGGCTGCGGTCACCACGTAGGTGCGTTCATCAGCCGCTCTCGACACAGCACCCACCACCTGTGCGTACGTCGGCAGTTCTGCCAGCGAGCTGATGGCCTCCGGCGCAGCGAGCTTGTCGATGTACGCGTGGTACTGCGCTGTTTCGGTCTCCGCACGCTCCGTCCAGCTCGCTGGAGCGAAATAGCCTCCGAGTGCGGCTCCCAGCTCGGCGAGTCCCTCGCGCGCATCGGCGACCAGCGGCAGGCTGCCGTGCTTGGTCGCGTCGAACCGTGCCGTGTTCAGCCCGATGAACGTCGAGTCATGATGGAACACGGTCCACGAGCCGGTGGCGAAGTCGCCCAGCCGTGTGCCCACCGCCACGATCACGTCAGCAGCAGCAGCCATCGCGTTCGCAGACACGCAGCCCGTCACGCCGATCGGCCCGCAGGCAAGGGGGTGGCTGGAGGGGAAGCTGGTACGGCCGGCCACCGTCTCGACGACCGGGATGCCGTGGCGCTCGGCGAAAGCCCGCAGCTCGGCCTCTGCCATCGACCAGCGCACCCCGCCGCCGCTGATGAGCAGCGGGCGTTGTGCCGCCGAGAGCGCTGCCGCGGCAGCGGCGAGCTCGCGCCGGTCGGGGCGGGGGCGCCGCACCCGGTGCACCACCGGCTCGAAGAAGCGCTCCGGGAAGGAATATGTCTGCGCCTGGGTGTCCTGCGGCAAGCCGATGAAGGCGGGGCCGCAGTCGGCCGGGTCGAGCATCGTCGCCACGGCAGTTGGCAGGCTCGCCAGCACCTGCTCGGGTGCGGTGAGCCTGTCCCAGTAGCGGACCACGGACCGAAAGGCGTCGTTCACCGTCATCGACGGATCGCCGAAGTGCTCAACCTGCTGCAGCACCGGGTCAGGCAGTCGATGGCTGAAGGTGTCGCCCGACAGCAGCAGCAGCGGCATGCGATTCGCGTGGGCCACTGCCGCGGCCGTGACCATATTGGTGGCACCGGGTCCGATGGAGCTGGTGGCCGCCATGATCCGGCGACGACGCATCGCCCGCGCATAGCCGACGCCGGCCAAGGCCATGCCCTGCTCGTTCTGCCCGCGCCACGTCGGCAACCCATGGCGCGCGCTGCGCAATTCGGGCCCGAGACAGGTCACGTTGCCGTGGCCGAAGATTGCATAGACGCCCCCGAACAGCGGCACCGACGCTCCGTCGGAGACAGCCGCCAGCCGGCCGGCCGCATCGGCGTCGAGGTCGTCGAGCGCGATCCGTTGCGCCACCATGTAGCGGACGATCGCACCGGCGGTGGTCAGCTCAATATCTGCCATCGCGAGACTCCCTTCGGGGCGGCGTCACCGATGATGGCCGCCTGATTCACCTGCCTGCCACGTCGGCGGGATCATGCGGTGCCAGCTCATCGACGTTTCCAGCGTTGAGCGGGATCACGTCTTCCCAAGTGCCGCTCATCCAGCTCCGCAGCAGAGCGGCCTGGACGCTGACATAGGCCACCGCCTCGGCGAAACCGGCGCAATGCGGGCGCCCGTCGCTGACTGCCGAGAGGTACTGGTGATCCTCAAGAGCGACAAGATCCTCGAACCCGATGGCGTTGGCATCGCCGGGAACGAAAGCGCTGTGGCCTGGATGTCGTTCGCCGGCTCGAATCGTCGTGTAGCCACGCTCGGACGTGCTCCCGGATTCAGGTGCCGTGTACAGCCGCAGCTCATTCATGGTCTCCAGATTCCAGCCCAGTGCGCCCTCGGTGCCGTAGATATCGAATGCCATCTGGCTCTCGGGTCCCACCATCGTGCGACTGACCTCGAACGTGCCCCGCGAGCCGTTGGCGAACACAGCGAGAGCGCCGAAGTAGTCCTCGTTGGTGACCGGACCGGTCGGATCGTCCAGCCGCCCGCGGGCGTAGTGGCTTGCCCCGGCTGCCGCGACCGGCCGTTCGGCAATGAACGTGGCGCCGCTGCCGATCACCCGCTCGATCGGCCCGTTGAGCATCATGGCCAAGTCGATGGCGTGGCTGAGAATGTCGCTGGTGACACCGTGGCCCGCTTGATCCAGCTCGAAGCGCCACGAGAGCAGACCCAGCGGATCGGCCCCGAACATCGAGAAGAAGCGGCCCCGGTAGTTGGTGATCGATCCGAGCGCGCCGCTGTCGATGAGGGTCTTGGCGTGCTGCACCAGCGGCGCGTAGCGGTAGTTGTAGCCAACCCCGGTGATGCTGCCCGCCGCTGCGGCGGCCTCGAAGCAGCGCACCGTCTGGGCCGGCGTGCCGCCGACCGGCTTCTCGCAGAACACGTGCTTGCCGGCGGCCACAGCCGCCGTGACGATCTCGGAGTGCAGCATGTTCGGCGCCGTGACATAGACGACATCCACGTCTGGACGGTCCACGGCCGGCCGCCAGTCGTCGGTCACGTCGCCGAAGCCGAAGCCCTCGCCGGCCATCACGCGCCGCTCGGCGACCGTGTCAGCGCAGACCACAAGTTCGGGCGCGTAGCTGCGATCGCCGAACAGGCTGGGGATGCGCATGACCGAGCGGGCATGCGCCTGGCCCATCCAGCCGAATCCGACCACGGCAATGCCCAAGCGCTGTCGCATTGATCGGTTCAGTGCGTTGCCAGCTCGTGCTGCAGTGCCTCGAGCTCGGCACCGCCGGCCATCATCTGCGTCAACTCGGCCTGGCTGATGTCTTCCTTGGCGAAATTTCCCATGGAATGACCGCGATTGAGGATCACGAAGCGATCCCCGACCGGGTACGCATGATTGGGATTGTGCGTGATGAAGATCACGGCGAGTCCTCGATCACGTGCTTCCACGATGCGCCGCAGGACGACGCCGGACTGCTTGACGCCGAGCGCCGAGGTGGGTTCGTCGAGGATCAGCACGCGAGCGCCGAAGTAGCTGGCCCGGGCAATAGCCACTGACTGACGCTCACCGCCCGACAGCGTGCCGACCGGCTGCTCGGTATCACGGATGTCGATGCCCATCTCGGCGAGCTGCTCTTTGGCGATCTGCTTGGCCTTCTCGATGTCGATCTGACGGAATGGCCCGAATCCCCTTGTGGGCTCTGCGCCGAGGAAGAAGTTCCGCCAGACCGACATGAGCGGCACCATGGCCAGGTCCTGGTACACGGTGGCGATGCCAGCAGCGAGGGCCGCCCGAGGCGAAGAGAACGTGACCTCCTCCCCTTCGAGCAGCAGCTCCCCCTCGTCGTGCTGGTGCACGCCAGCGAGGATCTTGATGAACGTGGACTTGCCGGCGCCGTTGTCGCCCAGCACACACGTCACCTCGCCGGGATTGACCGTGGTGGACACCCCGGTGAGGGCGATGATGTTGCCGTAGAACTTCGAGATGTTCCGCAGTTCGATCAGTGTGTCGCTCATGGCTCAGCTCCTGCCGAGGCAGATTCGTCGGCCGCGCCGGCATCGCCGCCTGGCGGCTCGTCATCGTCTGGGTCGCCGCGCGCCGCCTGCGACCGCTCTGCACGCTGACGTACGTAGTTGTTGACGATCACCGCCACTACCAGCAGCCCGCCGAGCACGAGGAAGCGCCAGTCGGTGTTCCAGCGCGCGAAGCCGATGCCCTGGCTGATCATCCCCCAGATGAGCGCGCCGATCGCCGCGCCGATCGCCGAGCCGTAACCACCGGTCAGCAGGTTGCCGCCCACGACGGCCACGATGATGTAGCGGAACTCGTTGCCGTCGCCCACATTGGCCTGCACGGAGTTGAGGCGGAACGCGATGAGCATGCCCGCGACCCAGGCACAAACCGAGACCAGCATGAACAGCGTCGTCTTGGTGCGGGCAGCGGGAACGCCCACCGACCGGGCGGCGTCCTTGTTGCCGCCCACGGCGAAGGTCCAGCTGCCGAAGCGCGTCTTGGCCAGCACCCAGGCGCCTACGGCGGCGAATAGCACGTAGAAGAGCACCGAGACCCGGAACCGGGTCACCGCCTGGGTCGCTTCCTCCTCCAGGGTGGTGATGAACATCAGCTTGACTGCGAGCGCCAGGCCCGCAGCCGCCAGCCCGACCGTCACAAGCGGTCGGCCCATGCCTTCGTCGCTGCTGAACAGCAACCGGTAGAACGTGCCGACGGCAAAGATGCCCAGCGCAATCGCGCCGCCCTTGGCGGCGCCCGTCGAGAGGGCGTAGAGCAGGCCGTCGCCGTCGATCAGCTCGATCACCGCGAACACGACAGCCGCAGCCCCACCGGCGGCGGCGCCGACGCGCGGCCACAGGCCCATCTGCGGCACGGGCACCGCAGTGCTGCGACGCTGCGCGAGGGCTCGGGCAGCTGCTGTGGCCGCGAGCGCGAGCGCGATCAGCAGCAGCACCGAGAACAGCTCGACGCGCAGCTTGCGCGACGCGGACTCGGCCTGCACTACGAACGCGGCGATTGCCACGATGGCTGCGGTTGCCATCGGCAGCCACAGCGAGAGGTCGGCTCGTGCCGTCACCAGCATCAGCGCCACCACGCCGGCCACCGCCAGGCCGCCGAACAGCAACGCCCGGGCGGCCTGAATGGTCATCATGAAGCTGATCGCAGGCAACAGCGACACGATCACGCCGATGACCGGCGCGCTCGAGCGGACATGGCCGGTTGCGGCCAGCGCGGCCAGCACGCCGGTGCCGGCGATGCCGATGGCGAATACCGCACGCCCGAGACCGCCCCCGAGGAATCCGAGCTGGTCAGAGTTCGTCGCGTCCATGACCAATGCCAGCACTACGGCGACCACGACAGCGCCGACGCCGAGGCCGATCATCCGCATCGTGCGGTTGTCAGGCGACGGTCGGCGCCGCTGGACCGGCTCGTAGCGCGAAGCGCACCAGGTGGCCACGCCGGCCAGGGTCCCGGCGGCGATGACCGCGCCCCCCAGCCAGTTCGAAGCGGTGCCGTCGGTGGTCAGCAGCATGACGAAACCGAAGAGCGGCACCGCAACTGCCCCGATGAACGCACCAGCCGCTGCCCACGGCGGCGGGTCGGCCCGACGCGTGTAACTCATCTCCAGCAGCCCCAGCAGCAGGGCGACGCCTGCGAGCACGAGCAGCCCCGCCCACGCCCAGTCTCGGCCGTCCCAGATGTGCTGGTTGCGGATCCACTCGGCGCCGAAGATGTCATCCCAGAACTCGTAGCCCTGCGCCTCGTCGAGGCCTTCGACGATGACCTTGTTGGTGAACAGCTTGCCGAAGCCGAGCTTGGCGCCGATGAGGATGAAGAACGTGCCCAGCGTGACGATGAAGCTGGGCAGCGACGTGCGCTCAACGAGCGTGCCGTTGAACCAGCCGATCGCCAGCGCGAAGCACAGCGACAGCGGCACCGCGAGGTGCAGGCTGAATCCCGCGCCACCGAGCTCGCCGACCTCGCGGCTCATCAGGATGACAAAGATGGCGGTGGCGCCCGTCATCGCGCCCGAGGACAGGTCGAACTCGCCGCCGATCATCAGCAGCGCCACCGGCACCGCCATGATGCCGAGCAGCGCGGCGACGTCGAGGAAGTTGGCAGTTCCCCCTGCAGTGCCGAATGCTTCAGATGTCAGCCAGAACAGCAGCCACACGCCGGCGAGGCCGAGCAGCGCACCAATCTCAGGACGGGTGAGCAGCTGTTGGATCGGCCCGCGATATGCGAGCCGTTCGTCGGCCCCGCCGGCGGTGTCGGCCGCCACAGGGAGGGCTACCTCGTTCCGGCGCTGACGAGCGCTGCGACCTCTGCAGCGTTGTCAGGCGTGACGAAACCTGGACCGGTCAGGATCGGCAGGCCGCCGCCGGCAGTGTTCTGGTTCGTTGCCTGCAGGTGCATCAGGATGACCGGAATGTATCCCTGCAGGTATTGCTGCTGGTCGACGGTGAAGGCGATATCGCCCGCTTCGATTGCAGCGATGAGGTCGGAGGAGAGGTCGAAGCCACCGATGTGCAGGGTGCGCCCAGCCGACTCAGCAGCGTCGAGCGCCCGCAGCGGCAGGTTCGGCCCGACGCCCAGCACCGCGTCGATGCTGGAATCTGCGGTGAGGATCGAGGCGATGGTCTGCTCCTGCTCATCTGGGTTCGCGTCGAGGCCGACGAACTCCGAGGTCACTTGGCCGTCGAACGTCTCCGCGAGACCCTGGCAGCGCTCCTCAAGACCGATGTTGGCCTGCTCCTGGCGTGCGCACAGCACATGGGTGGCGCCCAAGGCGTTGAACCGCTTTCCGGCGCCTTGGCCGGCCACGATCTCGGTCTGACCGATGTGGGTGACGGCGCCGAGGTCCTCGTAGTTGTTGACGCCGGAGTTCAGCGTGTACAGCGGGATGCCTGCCGCTACGACGGCACGTGCGGCCGCTTCGAGGCCAGCGGGGTCTGCCAGCGAGATGGCGATGCCGTCGGAACCGTCAGCGATCGCACCTTCGATGGCTTGTGACTGCGCCTGGGCATCGTTGTTGGCACCGAAATAGACGACGTCACAGCCGATGGCTTCGGACGCATCCGCTACTGCCACCTCGACGACTGACCAGAAGGTTCCCGAGTCGCCGTGGGTGATCACGTGGTACGTCTTGTCGCAGTCGCTCTGCGTGAGCGTGACTTCGGTTGCATCCGATGCGGCCTCGGTCGTCTCGGCCGGTGCCGGGGCTTCCGCCTCGTCCGCAGACTCGTCGGAGCTGTCACCGCTGCACGCTGCCGCGAACAGTGTCATCGCTGCGAGCAGTGCAAGCAGTTTTGTAATTCGCCTCATGTCTGTTCTTCCTCCCGAAGACGTGAATGGGCAGAACGCCAGCATCCGACTCCCCTCGAGTGCTAGCGCGCCGCGTCGAAGTCTTGCACAAAGTCGAGGCTGCGAACGACGCCGCTCCGCAACCGTTCCACCGCGGCGGCATCCGGACCGCTGAGCGCCGCATCCTGCTCCAGCACGTACCACAATTCCGGGCGTGCCTGCTCCAGCGCGCTGATGATCTCGGCGAGCGGAACCGTGCCCTCGCCGAGCGGGGGAAAGAGCCCTTGCTGGACGGCTTGCATCAGGTTGATCTCGCCGGAGCGAAGCCGTCCGGCCACGTCGGAATCTACGTCTTTGAGGTGCACCAGCCCGATGCGATCGGCATGGCTCGCAACCAGCGCTGCAGGGTCACTGCCGCCCAGGGTGAGGTGCGCCGTATCGAGCACCAGTTTCGTGTCGGTGTGCTCGAGCACCGCCCGCGTCTCGGCATCCTCCTGGACGAGCGATCCGACATGGGGGTGGAAGGCATGCTTCATGCCCGACTGGGCAGTCACCGCATCGATGGCCGCAAACCCGCGGTATATCTGATGCCACTGGGCGTCGTCCAGGCCCGGACGCTGCCAATCGTCGTGATCGAAGACAGGGCAGCTCACGAACCACATCCCGCCTGCGGATGCCATCTGATCGATCACCGCCGCGGCGCGCGCCATCTCGGCCTCGAATCGGTCGGGATCGTGCAGCACTACGGCAACGAACCCGCCGAGCAGCGAGAGTCCATGGCGTCGCAGCACTGCTGCAAGCTCGGTGCCGTCGGCCGGCAGGAAGCCCACTGAGCCGAACTCCGTGTGCGTGAATCCGAGCGCAGCCATGTCGGAGAGCACCTCGTCGGGGCTGAGCTGGTATCCCCAACCCGGCACCTCGCATACACCCCATGTGATCGGGGCGGCGGCCAGACGCTCGCGCACTGACCTTCCCATGGACGCCTCCGGAAGCTGGCCGAACCGAGACCGACTGATAGTGACACGGTTTCGTCAACCGTTCCACGAAACGACCTGCCGACGCAACCCCTTTGCGATGGGCCGCCTACTGCCAGCACAGCCTCCTCGGCAACACAGCGCGGCAGGGCACCGCCGTTGTGGGCGACGTGTCTGATGGGCCGCCTACTGCCAGCACAGCCTCCTAGGCAACACAGCGCGGCAGGGCACCGCCGTTGTAGGCGACCATGTCCATGATCGCCTGGGGGACGCCGGGGAATTCGTAGCCGCCCGTCGCTGCCTCGCGGTAGGCGACATGAAGGTTGCCGGCGAGACGCTCGGGGTCGGTGTAGCGGCCGTGCAGCCCGAGGTCGGTGGCCTGTGCCTGCTCGAGCGGCGTCCTGCCTGCTGCGAGGCCCTCGTCGGCCGCATCCTGCACGAAGCGCAGGTAGGAACGCTGCTCGTCGAGCACCCGCGCAATGTCGTCGCCGCCGAAGTGCGGCCCATGGCCCGGCACGATCACATCTGCTCCGAAGCTCTCGAGGACATCCATCGCCTGGATCGTCCCCGACACCGACCCGAACAGCGCGAACGGCGTGCCGCCGTGGAAAATCAGGTCGCCGCAGAACAGCACCCGGCAATCGGGCAGCCACGCCACGATGTCGCCGTCGGTGTGGGCCACAAAGCCCAAGTCCGACAGTTCGATCCGACGGTCGTCGAGATGCAGCACCATTGAGCCCTCGAAGGTCACGTCAGGCGCCCGGAACTGCAGGTCCCCCCACTCGACACCTGGAAAGACAGCGCTGTAGTCGGGGATGCCCGCGGCCATCATCACGTCACGGCACTTGGCGTGCGAGATGATCGTGGCGTCGGCGAACTGGTAGTTGCCGTGAGTGTGGTCGGCGTGATGATGCGTGTTGACCACGACTTTCACCGGGTTCGGCGTCACCGAGGCGATCGCGTCGAGATAGGCCCGGTTGCGGCGCTCCGTCGAGGTGGTGTCGATCGACACCACGCCGCTGGAGCCGACGATGAACCCCATGTTGTTGATGAACCAGGTGCCGTCGGGCTGCACGTAGCTGTACACGCCCGGGGCCACCTCACTCAGTTGTGCCGCCTCGACGGCCGCGTGTGCTGTATGTACCGACATGTGCCCCCTCGAACCTCCGTGCCGGCCGTGTCGTTCGGCCGGTACTACGGCGCAGCGTAGAACCCGTCGCCTACGCTGGGAAGCGCCTCGGACCGCGCCCGCGGGGACTCAAAGGAGCCGCCATGAGCACGACTGCTGACACCGACAGCGCTTCCGCAGAGCGGGACTTCGACGTCTACAGCGACGAGTACATCCAGGGCGCCGCAGACGTATGGGACGAGCTGCGCGCCGAGTGTCCCGTCGCCCACAGCCCTCACAACGGCGGGCACTGGATGCCCACGACCTGGGACGACATCGCGGCGGTCGCCTACGACACCGAGAACTTCAGCTCGCGCGACATCGCCGTGGCGCCCACGCCTGAAGGCGTCGGGCTGCTCACCGCCCCGCCGATCACCTCCGACCCGCCGTTCCACACCGACGCGCGCCGATTGCTGCTGCCGTTCTTCGGCCCTACCGCCGTGGAGGAAATGGTCGAGGTCACTCGCAGCATCGCCCGCGAGCGCATCGACGCCATCGCAGCCGAGACCGGGGCGGACGAAGGTCGCAGCGGCGTCACCGATGCCGCCGACACCTACTCCAAGCACATTCCCGTGCGGGTCATCGCCCGCATCCTGGGACTGCCCGAGTCGGACGAGCCCAAGTTCACCCGCTGGGCGGTCGATGTGCTTCAGTCCAAGGGCGACGAGTTCGACCGGCGGGCCAACGCGACCCGTGAGGTGCTCCACTACTTCGGCGAGCTCACCGACCAGCGGCGCCAGGAACGCGCAGACGACCTGCCGTCGAAGCTGCTCGACATGAAGCTGCCCAACGGCGACCCGCTGGCCAACCACCACATCACCGGCGCCAGCTTCCTGTTGCTGCTCGCGGGCATCGACACCACGTGGAGCTCGATCTCGGCCAGCTTGATGCACTTGGCCATGAACCCTGCTGACCGCGAGCGGCTCGTGGCCGAACCCGCGCTCATCCCGACGGCCATCGAAGAGTTCCTGCGGGCATATGCACCGGTCACGATGGCCCGGGTCACCGCCACCGACGACGCACAGATCGGCGGCTGCCCCGTCGCGCACGGCGACAAGGTGTTGCTGCCGTTCGGTGCCGGCAACCGTGATCCCGCCAAGTTCGACCGTCCTGACGAGGTCATCATCGACCGTGCCGAGAACCGCCACTTTGCGTTCGGGCTAGGGATCCACCGCTGCTTGGGCTCGAACCTGGCCCGCATGGAGCTGAAGGTCGCGATCGAGGAGTGGCTGGCCCGGTTCCCGAACTTCGAGCTCGCCACCGATGTCGGCCAAGGCGGCGTGGAATGGGGCGGCGTGCAGGTGCGCGGCCCCCGCAACCTGCAGATCCGCGTCGGCATCTGAGCCAGCAACGAGCGGAGGCGCTCGCCGTCATTCTCCCAGGGCGTCTGACAGTTCCTCTGGGGTCATGAGCACGTCGCGGGCCTTGGAGCCCTGCGACGGACCCACCACGCCCCGCTGCTCGAGCAGGTCCATGAGCCGACCGGCCCGGGCGAAGCCCACTTTCAGCTTGCGCTGCAGCATCGAGGTGGAGCCGAGCTGGGTTTCCACCACGATGACCATGGCTTGGCGCAGCAGCTCGTCGTCGTCGGCATCGCCGGTGGTGCCGCCGGGAAGGATGCTGGTGCTCTCTGATTCGCCGCTGCCTTCGACGCCTTCGACGTAGTCGGCCTCGGGCGCCTGACGGCGCCAGTGGGCAACTACGTGCGCGATCTCGGACTCGCTCACCCAGCTTCCCTGGATACGTCGTGGCGTGCTGGAGTTGGCAGCGAGCAGCAGCATGTCGCCTTGGCCCACCAGCCGCTCGGCACCGGGTTGGTCGAGAATGACCCGACTGTCGGCGAGGCTGGACACGGCGAACGCCAGCCTGCTGGGGATGTTCGCCTTGATCACGCCGGTGATGACATTCACGCTCGGGCGCTGTGTTGCCACGACAAGATGGACACCGACGGCGCGGGCCATCTGGGCCAGCCGTGTGATGGATTCTTCGACGTCACGGGCCGCCACCATCATGAGGTCGTTCAGCTCATCGACCACCACGACGATGAACGGCATCGACTCGTGCGGCTGGTCGTGACCGAGCAGCTCGCTCTCGTCGCTGTGCAGCGCGCCGTCCAGCACCGCCGCGTTGTACCCGGTGATGTCCCGGAAGCCCGCCTCGGACAGCACGTCATAGCGGCGTTCCATCTCCTTGACCGCCCAGGAGAGGGCATTGGCCGCTTTGCGCGGATCGGTGACCACTGCAGTCAGCAGATGCGGCAGCCCGTCGTACTGGCCGAGCTCGACCCGCTTGGGATCGACCAGGATCATCCGCACCTCATCGGGCCTCGACCTCATCAGCAGCGACGAGATGATCGAGTTGATGCACGACGACTTTCCTGAGCCGGTCGCGCCGGCAATCAGCACGTGGGGCATCGTGGCCAGGTTGAGCATCACCTCGCGGCCCGAGATGTCCTTGCCCATCGCCACCTCGAGCGGGTGCATGGCATCGGCCGCCGCCTTCGACGCCAGGATGTCGCCGAGGGCCACGAGATGGCGGTCGCTGTTGGGGACCTCCACGCCGATCGCCGATCGCCCGGGGATCGGCGCCAAGATGCGGACGTCGGCGGCCGCCATCGCATACGCGATGTCCTTGTGCAGGGCCGTGACGCGCGACACCTTCACGCCCGACCCCAGCTTCAGCTCGTAGCGCGTGACGGTCGGGCCGGGTTCCCAGCCGGTCACCTGGGTCTCCACGCCGTGGTTCGCGAGCGCCTCCACCAGCGCCGTAGCCCCTGCCGAGAGCTGCGCCCGGTCGAACTGCTGTGTGCCGCTGCGCTTCAGCACCGACTTGGGCGGCAGCTTCCAGCGAGGTCGCTGGTTGCCGCCTGACGCTGCACGAGCGGGCGGTACCGGCGCTGGTACGACCTCGCCGCCGGGCGGCTCGATGAACTTCGGTGGTGAGGGCTCGAACTCGGCACCCTCTATCTCGGCAGTTGCGGGGTCGAGCCCCGGAACCTGGCCTGGTTCCTGCTCGGGCGGTGTGCCGTCGGGCACGTCGCCGGCTTCGCCGGTTTCGGGGTCGTAGTGCTCAGCACTGAAGGAGGGAGGCTCGGGATCGTCTCCGACACGCTGCAGGCTGCGCGCCCCCCGCGACAGCTGCCCGCCCACCGTACGGCCCAACCCGGACAGGCCAATCCAGATCCAGCGCAACAGCTGACCGAGCCCGACGTTGGCGACGATCATCACGGCGAAGAGCATGATGAGCAGCAGCACCGCCCACGTCGCCGGGTCGTCGATCAGGCGTCGCAGCGGCTCCGCCACCGCAGCGCCCAGCACTCCCCCGCTGTCGCGCAGATCGTCCAGCGAGCTGAATCCGTCGGCGGAGCCCGACAGGTGGGCCGCCGCCGCGAAGGCGACGGTCAGCACGCTCAACCCGAAGGCGGAGCGGCCGCTGCGTTCCGAGCGGCTCAGGCGTGCAAGCGCCACGCCGATCCAGATGAGCAGGATCGGCACGACGTAGCGGAAGACGCCGAGCAGTACGGCCAGCGCGGCATCGAGCAACCGCCCGACAACGCCGGCACGGTCGCCCAGAAGGCCCAGTGCGCAGATGATCGCAAGCGCAAACAGTGCCAGCGCAACAAGCTCTCGGGATCTGCCGTCCAGTGCGTTGCGCACGACCCGCCCGATCGCGCTGCGGGACCCGTCGGCCGTCTTGGATTTCGGCGCACCCTGCGAGGGGGCGCTCGGAGGATCGTCGTTCCCGTTGGCGCTGGGACTCACCACAGCGAGAGTACCGAGGCCCCGCTGGACTGTCGGAGACCCCCCATCTTGGGGCGCTCAGGTGTCCTCTGGCGCCGCATCGACCGGACTCGGTCCCTCGGCGGCCTGCTCGCGCCGGGCTTGCTCTCGCGCTGCCGTTGCGTTGCGGTGCTGGTTGCGTGCCGTCTGCAGGGCAACGATGACGAACATGGCCACGGTGAAAGGAATCGAGTAGCGATTGATGAACCTGACGACCGCTCCGAGCGGGCCCGAGAACAGATCGGCAACCCACCACACGAGGGCCAGGCGGGTGAACGTGCCCGCCAGATTCACCACAACGAAGGGCAGCTGGCGCATCCTCGCAATCCCCGAGAGCAAGCACATCGGGTAGCCGGGAATGGCGAACAGCAAAAGCCAGCCTGCCCGCGGGAACCAGCGCTCCAGCCAGTCCATGGTGCGGATGACGCGGCTGCGGGGTCCCAGCTCCGCTGCCAAGTAGGCCTTGGCATTGGGGCCGTAGTCGTAGCCGAGCCGGTAGAGGAATGGGTCGGTGATGAACAGGCGGGTCAGCCCGATGACCATGAACGCCCACAGCGGGGCCTGATGGGCCACGCCGAGCAGAACGGGGTCGGTGGCGTTGAGCGACAGCAGCAGCAGCGGCGCCCGCGCGATGAGGGCCGCGAAGAAGATCTGCCCGGCATAGGCCACCAAGGCGAAGCCCACCGGCACCGCTGCCAGCAACTGCATCCGCCGTCGGTCTGCATCGGTGATCACCGGGCCCGCCGATGCATGCTCGGACTGGGCGGCTTCGGGCGCCGCTGTGTCATCTCGGCCGTCGTCAGCCACCTCGGCCGAGGCTACGCACTAGCGCTCGTCCCCACCCGGCATGGCCCACTGAGGCGTGGCGCTGTGGCCTCTAGCCTGCGGCGTCATGGACTCGACGATGATGGACTTGCCGCTCACCCTCGATCCGCTGTTCGAACGCGCCGAGACGCTGTTCGCGGACAAGGAGCTGGTTACTGCCACCGCAACGGGCATCGAGCGCACGAACTACGGGCGCTGGGCAGAACGCACCAGGCTGCTCGGCGGCGCATTGGACGATCTGGGCATCTCTGCGGACGGGCGAGTCGCCACGTTTGCGTGGAACACCGACCGCCACCTCGAGCTGTATTTCGCTGCGCCGTGTTCGGGACGGGTGCTGCACACGCTGAACATCCGGCTGTTCGCCGAGCAGGTCACCTACATCGCCAACCACGCAGAGGACGAGGTGATCTTCGCCGACCGGTCGCTGCTGCCGCTGCTGTGGCCGCTGGTCGACACCATGAGCACGGTCCGCCATGTCGTCGTCATGGATGACTCCGGCGGCGGCGACGCAGCACCGGAGATTCCCGACGATGCGCGCATCATCGACTACGAGGATCTGATCTCAGCGGCGTCGCCGGCGAGCTTCCGCGTCGCCGCCGAGACCCAGGCGGCATCGATGTGCTACACGAGCGGCACGACCGGCGAGCCCAAAGGCGTGGTCTACAGCCACCGCTCCACTTACCTCCACACGCTGGCAGCGATGCTGGTCGACTCGGCCGGGGTCTGCGAAAGCGACGTGATCATGCCGGTCGTGCCGATGTTCCATGCGAACGCGTGGGGCCTCGCCCATGCGGCCGTGGCAGCGGGCGCGAAGCTCGTCAACCCCGGCCCGAACCTGGCCCCCACGCCGCTGGCCGAGCTCATCGAGACCGAGCGGGTCACCGTCGCTGCGGGGGTGCCCACAATCTGGATGGGCGTGCTCGGCGAGCTGGAAGGGCGCGACGTGTCCAGCTTGCGTGCCATTCCCTGCGGCGGCTCTGCGGTGCCCAAGGCGCTGTCTGAGGGGTACCGGGAGGCGGTGGGGCTGCCGATCCTGCAGGCCTGGGGAATGACCGAGACCAGCCCGCTGTGCTCGATCGCGCACATCCGCTCCGGACAGCAGGATCTCGACGACGACGCCAAGGCCGACCTGCGCACCACCGTCGGCACGATCCTGCCGACCGTCGAGTTCCGCATCTGCGAACCCGACACCACCAACGAGCTGCCGCACGACGGCGAGTCGTCCGGCGAGCTGCACGTCCGCGGCCCCTATGTGACGGGCTCGTACTACAACCGTCCCGACGCGGGTGATTCCTTCACCGAGGACGGCTGGCTGCGCACCGGCGACGTGGCCACCTGCGATGCCGATGGCTATATCCGGCTGGTGGACCGCACGAAGGACCTCATCAAGTCCGGCGGCGAGTGGATCAGCTCGGCCGAGGTGGAGAACGAGATCATGAGCCATCCCAAGGTGGCCGAGGCCGCTGTGGTCGCCGTGGCGTCGGAGCGCTGGATGGAACGGCCGATGGCATGCGTCGTGCCGGTCGAGGGCGAGACCATCACCCATGACGAGCTCATCGAATACCTCACGCCACGGATGGCGAAGTGGTGGCTGCCGAGCGCGACCCAGATCATCGACGAGGTTCCGAAGACCTCGACGGGCAAGTTCTCCAAGAAGACGCTGCGGGACCGCTTCGCCGATCTCGTGGTGGAGTGAGCCGACGTGAGCGCGCCGTTTGAATCCGAGTCTGATGCGAGCGGTCCATACCGCTCCGAACCGCGCCTGCTGGTGTGGCTGGCCCTGCGCTTGAAGGGGCTCGGTGAGATCGACGACGTCGCGGCGATCCACGGGCTCGAGCCCGACGACACCGAATGGCTGCTGGCAGAGCTGGATGCGGCCGGGCACTGCATGTTCCGCGAGGTCGGCGGGGTGCCGAAGTTCATCCTGACGCCGACCGGGCGCGACGACGGCGAGGCAGCGCTGGCCGCTGAGCTGGATGCCGCCGGCGCCCGCGACGCTGTCACAGCGGCTTACCGCGAATTCCTGGCACTGAACCCCAAGATGCTGCAGCTATGCACTGACTGGCAGGTGCTGCCCGAAGATCATCCCGCCGCGGCAGATGCCGGTCCGGGAGACGGCGGGCGGCTGAACGATCACAGCGACCCCGACTACGACGCCGCCATCATCAGCCGGCTGGAAGTCCTGCACGGCGAGCTCGGCGGGGTGCTCGACCAGCTCTGCAGCGTGATGGCTCGCTACGGCAACTACGCGCCCAGGTTCGCTGAGGCCCTCAACCGGCTGCAGGCCGGCGAGCTGGACTACCTCACCAAGCCGATGATGCCCAGCTATCACACGGTGTGGTTCTAGCTGCACGAGGACCTGCTCGCCACCCTCGGCATCAACCGCGCCGACGAAGGCAGCGTCTGACACAGTTGGGCGTCCGCAGGCAGAAAAATCAAGACCAGCGTGGACAAGGCGCAGCAGTAGTCTCGGGAGCATGAGCGCGCGATTCGGACGAGTGGTTCCGGCGATGGTGACGCCTTTTGCGGCGGACGGATCGCTGGATGTGGACGCTGGGGTGACGCTGGCCCGCTGGCTCGTAGGCGAGGGCGCCGAGGGCCTCGTGATCACCGGCACGACCGGTGAGGCGCCCACCATCACTGACGAGGAGGACTGGGAGCTGTGGCGCGCGGTCGCGGAGGCCGTGACGGTGCCGGTCGTGGCCGGCACCACCACCAACGACACGGCGCATTCGGTGAGCCAGACCCGCAAAGCCGCCGAGCTGGGCGTCGACGGCATCCTGGCGGTGACCCCGTATTACAACCGGCCCTCGCAGGCAGGCATCGCAGCGCACTTCGCTGCCGTGGCCGAGTGCACCGAACTGCCGATCATCATGTACGACATCCCGGTGCGCACGGGGCGCAAGATCAACACGCCCACGCTGCTGGAGCTGGCGCAGATCCCCAACATCGTGGCCGTGAAGGACGCAGCGGGGAACCCGGGTGAAACCGCGAAGGTCATCGCCGAGGCGCCGGAAGGCTTCGAGGTGTACAGCGGCGACGACACCTTCACGCTGCCGTTGCTGGCCGTCGGCGCGGTGGGCGTGATCAGCGTCGCAGCCCACTGGTCTATCCCCGAGCACGTCGCCATGTTCGACGCCTGGGATGCGGGCGACGCCACCAAGGCCCGTGAGATCAACGCCACGCTGTTGGAGAGCTACGACTTCGAGACCGGTGACGCGGCACCCAACCCTGTGCCC
The DNA here is from genome assembly GCA_022820925.1 of Acidimicrobiia bacterium. Lineage (GTDB taxonomy): Bacteria > Actinomycetota > Acidimicrobiia > Acidimicrobiales > Poriferisodalaceae > Poriferisodalis. The sequence goes on from JAJEEO010000001.1 coordinate 201,882, forward strand.
ACCAAGGCCATGCTGCGCACGCTCGGACTGCCGGTCGGCGAACCGCGCCTGCCCATGGGCCCGACGCCCGACGGTCTGGAGGACCGCGCCCGAGAGGTCTACGCCCGTCTGAAGCAGACTTGAGCCGCCGCAAGCGCCGCTCCCCCGCCGAGGGCCCGCCCGCCGGGTCCGACGGCCGCAACGACCGCGCACGGTCACAACAAAGCAGCCGCTCGCGCCGAACACGGCAAGCACCTGCGCACAGCGCCAAGGGTGGCGGCGACAGCGGCAGCGTCACAGTGACGTTTCTGGGCGGGCTGGGCGACGTGGGACGCAACTGCACCGTGGTCGAACAGAGCGGCAAGCTGCTCGTCATCGACTTCGGGGTGATGTTCGGTGACCCGGCGATCATGCCGGGGGTGCAGCACGTACTGCCCGACATGGGCTGGCTCAACTCGCGTGCCCGCGACGTTGTCGGGCTGGTGGTCACCCACGGCCACGAGGACCATCTCGGCGGCGTGCCGCATTTCCTGCGCAACATCGAGGTCCCCTTGTACGGGTCGGCCCTGTCCATGGCGCTCGCCGAGCACAAGGTGACCGAGGCTCGCCTGGCAGACCGCACGTCGTTTCACGTCATCGGCGACGGCGAGCGCCGCAGGATCGGACCGTTCGACGTCGAAGCACTGCCGATCACCCACTCGGTGCCCCAGAGCCTGTGCATCGTGCTGCACACGCCGGTCGGAGCACTGGTGCACACAGGCGACTTCAAGATCGACCCCTCTCCGGTGGATGGTCGGCTGACTGACCTGGGGCGCCTGCGGGCGCTGGGCGACGAGGGCATCGCCCTGCTGATGGCCGATTCCACCAACGCCGACCGGCCGGGTCGCAGCGCGTCGGAGACTGAGATCGGCGCGACGCTCCGCCGGCTCTTCAGCGAACGTCCGGACCGGCGTCTGATCGTGAGCTGCTTCGCCAGTCACCTGCACCGGGTCCAGCAGATCTGCGACGCCGCCATATCGGAGGGCCGCGTGGTCGTCCCGGTGGGCCGCTCGATGGTGAACAACGTCCGCATCGCCCGCCAGCTCGGTGTGCTCGACATCGCGGAGCGGAGCCTGTTCGGGGCCGAGCACATCGGCAGGCTGGATCCGGGCGAGCTCTGCATCGTCTGTACCGGCAGCCAGGGCGAGCCTGGCGCGGCACTGTCGCAGATCGCCAGCGGGGCGCACTCAGACGTGACGACCGGAGCCGGCGACACGGTGATCCTGTCGAGCCATCCGATTCCAGGCAACGAGCGCTCGGTGTTTCGCATGGTGTCGCGACTGGCCCGGCAAGGCGCCGAGGTGATCCACGACGGGCATGAGCAGGTCCACACGTCCGGGCACGCCCAGCGCGACGAGTTGCGCGAGCTCCACCAGGCGTGCCGGCCGCGCTGGTTCGTACCGATCGAGGGCGAATTCCACATGCTGGCCCGTCACGCCGGACTTGCCCGCGAGATGGGGATGAAGGCCAAGCGGGTGCTGACGCTGACCGATGGTGCCCAGATCACGCTCAAGGGCAACGAACTCCAGGTCCGCGCCGGCGTTGCGGCGCCGTATCACTACGTGGACGGGGCGCTGGACGACCTCGACACCGAGGTCATCGGCGAGCGTCTGGCCCTGACGGCAGGTTTCGTGCACGTGACCGTGGTGCTCGACCGCAAGGGTCGCCTGGCAGCAGCACCCGACATCGCCTCGCGAGGCTGGCTCGACGTGACCAAGCACGCCGACGTGGTCGAAGCCCTGTCCGACAAGATCGCCCGAGCAGTCGAGCAGGCCGTCAAGGGGTCACGACCCGGCCCCGACCCAGACGACATCGAGCGCGTCGCACGCCGCGCCACCGGCCGCTTTGTCGGCAACCGCACCCGTCGCCGCCCGGCCATCTCCGCCACCGTGATTCCCCTCGCCTGAGGGGCAGCTGCGGCGGGACGTCGGCGCGCCTCGCCGATGTCACACGACGTTGATGGGGTGGGGCACTGGTTGGTTGAAGAGGTAGCCCTTGTGGTTGTAGGGGACCTGGTCGGGCTGGGTGTTGCCGACGGCGTCGGTGGCTCGGGTGGTCACGGTGTGACGGCCGCTGGGCGCATCCCAGGTGAATTCGAATCTGGCCCAGCCCAGGCGCGACTGCGGGCCGACGAGCTGGGCTTCACGCCACGATTGGCCCGAATCGTCGCTCCATTCGACCGTGGCGATCCTGCCTGCCGGGGAATGGGCGTAGCCGCCGATGCGGTGCTCGCCGGCATCGAGCTCTGCCGGCCATGGCAGCGCTAGGGCGCTCTTGATGGTCTGGGTGGTCGCCACCTTGCCTTCGGCTTGCCCTTCGGGCGGGTAGGCATCGCCGATCAAGACGTACGACGTGGTGTTGTTGCGCGCCCACTGCTGGGACGTCGAGACCACCATTTGGCGCAGCCACTTGATGCTCGTGCTGCCCACCCAGCCCGGGACGAGCGCCCGGAGCGGGTAGCCGTGGTCGCGCGGCAGCGTGGCGCCGTTCATGCCGTGCACCAGCAGCGTGTCGGGGTCCATTGCCTTCTTGATGGGGATCACACGGCGGAAGCCCGCCTCTGGCGACTCGATGTCCATGCCGATCAGAATCACGCTGACGGCATCGTCGCTGACGCCCGCCTCGCCCAGCACGTCTGCGAGCGGCACCCCGGTCCAGGTGGCATTGCCGACAGCGCCAGTCCCCCACTGCGTGCCCTCGGCCGCCTGTCCGTTGACCAGGTCGAACATGGCCCGGTGATTCCCGGCGCATTCGAGGTACGCCTCCAACGTTCGGCTCTCCATGGCCAGCACGTCGTCGTAGGACAGCGCGATCTCCGTGGGCACGGCGTCGCCCGTGATGCTCAGCGACCAGCTTTCGACATCGACATCGAGGCTGACCGAGTTGTTCCGCACAAAGAAGAACCGCTCCGGCGTGATCAGCCCGTCCATATTCTCGAGACGAGCTTCGAGGCCCGAGGTGCCGCGCACGATGAATGGCTCCGGATCCTTGAACCACGGCGCAGTCCCGACGTCCGGGGCCGCCGAAGCCGCCGGAGCAGTCGATGCCAGCGTCTCAGCCGGAACCCGGGTGCCGGTGCAGGCGGCCAGCACGGCCGATGCCCCGCCGGCCGACAGCAGCCACAGGAACCTGCGGCGGCTCATCCCCCGCTCGTGGGCGAACTCCCAGAGCGGTCGAGGTTGCGCGGCCCCCATCACCAGTGACCTAGCACCAGCTAAAGCTGCAGGTACGTATCGAGGCCGATCGTGACGCCGGGGAAATCACCGATGGATTTGCAGGCGAGCAGCACGCCCGGCATGAACGACACCCGATCGAGGCTGTCGTGGCGGATGGTGAGCGTCTCGCCGGCAGTGCCCAGCAGCACCTGCTGGTGCGCCACCAGCCCCCGCAGCCGCACGGAGTGAACGGGAATGCCGCCGGGACCCTTGCCGCCGCGGGCGCCCGGCACCACCTCGTCACGGGTGGGATCGGGCCCCCAGTCGTCGGAGGCCTCTGCCATCGCACGCACGGTCTGCATGGCGGTTCCCGAGGGCGCATCCACCTTGTTGTCGTGATGCAGCTCGATGACCTCGGCCGTCGGGAAGAACGGAGCGGCAAGCTCGGCGAAGCGCATCATGAGCACCGCCCCGATGGCGAAGTTCGGGGCGATGAGGCAATTGCTGGCGGTGAACGCCGTCCGGCATCGCTCGTAATCGTCGGGATCGAGGCCGCTGGTGCCGACAACGGCGTGGACACCGTTCTCCGCGCACCATGCCAGGTTCTCGCGGGCTGCCGCGGCAACGGTGAAGTCGACAGCCACGTCGACGCTCGCCGGGTCGATGTCGGCGACCGACGCCGCTATGTCGAAGCTGTCAGTGGCGTCGCGTTGGCCCGGCGCACCGGGGTCCACACCGGCGGCAAGTTCCAATTCGGCATCGGCGGCAACCGCCTCGCAGACGGTTGCGCCCATACGCCCGCCCGCGCCGAACACCAGCACTCTCACGGTGGTCACGCTAGTAGCGCGCGGGGGCTGAGCCGTGAGGCGACGCGTGGCCCGAGCAACCCGTGTGCCCGATCCACATGAGCACGGGGAACAAGAGCGGAACGCAACGATTCAGTTGACGGGAAGGCTCGCCGGCTCGCGCCGCGCTGAGCCGCCGGGTTGAGCCGCTCAGCGGCGGCCGCGGCGGCGGCCTGATCCTCGTCCGGACTGCTCGAGCTCGGGCCCGAGGTCGCCGTAGACGTCCTTGGCGATCTGCTCGAAGTGCTCGCCGAACGAGACGTCCTCGCGGGCGGTGCCGCTCGGTGCCGAGGCGGCGCCGGCGTCGTCATCGCCGTCGGCGGCGGCAGCGGGTGCGTCTGCAGCATCGCCTGCAGGCACTGCGGCGGCCACCGGCGTGCGAGACCGGCGTGTGCCGTTGCCGCTGCTGTCCCGGTCGCGGCCTCGACCACCGTCACGGCCCCGGCCACGATCACGCTGCGGTCGGTCGTCGTCCGCCCCGTCGTCATCGCCCTCGGAACCCCCGACCTGGGTCGGATCGGCCGGCGAGAGGCTGATCTTGCCGTTGGGGTCGATCTCCTCGACGATCACGCTCACCACATCGCCGAGCTCGAGCACTTCCTCGACCGAGTTCAGCCGCCGGCGGCCACCCAGCTTGGAGATGTGCAGCAACCCGTCGGTGCCGGGCAGCACGTTCACGAAGGCGCCGAACTTGGTGATGTTGACCACGCGGCCCTCATAGGTGGCACCCACGTCGGGCGTCGGCGGGTTGACGATCAGCCGGATCTGCCGCTCGGCCTCTTCCACGACCTCACGGTCGGTTGCGCCGATGCTGACCGTGCCCACGGTGCCGTCGTCGTCGACGTTGATGTCGGCACCGGTCTCCTCCTGGATGGAGTTGATGACCTTGCCCCGCGGTCCGATGACCTCGGCGATCTTGTCGATCGGGATCTCGAAGCTGGTGATCTTCGGCGCCGTCTCGCCCACGTCGGGCCTCGGCTCGGCGATCGCAGCGCGCATGACCTCGAGGATCTGCAGGCGAGCCTGCCGGGCCTGCTGCAGCGCCTGGGCCAGCACCTCGGCGGGAATGCCGTCGATCTTGGTGTCGAGCTGGAGCGCTGTGATCGCATCTTCGGTGCCGGCAACCTTGAAGTCCATGTCGCCGAAGGCGTCTTCGGCGCCCAGGATGTCGGTGAGCGTCACGTACTTGCCATCGGCATACACCAGGCCCATCGCCACGCCGGCGACGTGGTCCACGATCGGAACGCCGGCATCCATCAGCGACAGCGACGATGCGCACACCGACCCCATCGAGGTGGAGCCGTTGGAGCTGAGCACGTCGGACACGAGCCGGATGGCGTAGGGGAAGTCTTCCTTGGACGGGATGACCGGGAAGATCGCTCGCTCGGCGAGTGCGCCGTGGCCGATCTCGCGCCGCTTGGGACCGCGCATGAAGCCGGCCTCGCCGGTGGAGAACGGCGGGAAGTTGTAGTGATGCATGAACCTGCGCCGGTCCTGAGGGTTCAGCGTGTCGACGATCTGCTCCATCCGGGACATCGCCAAGGTGGTGACGTTGAGCACCTGGGTCTCGCCGCGCTGGAACAGGCCCGACCCGTGAGCGGTGCGACCGAGGTAGCCCGCGACCGACGAGAGCGACCGGACCTCATCCGTAGCGCGCCCATCAATGCGGAAGCCGTCGGCCACGATGCGCTCGCGCACGATCTCTTTCGACAGCGACCTGACGGCCTCGCGGATCTGATCCTTGGCGCCGTCGAGGTCAGCGAACTCTGCGGCAACCTCGTCGACCACGGCGCTGCTGGTCTCGGATTGTGCCGCCTCGCGGTCGGCCTTGTCGGCGATGGCCATCACCTCACGCATGCGATCAGACGCAACCTCGCGCACGCGGTCGAGCACCTCGTCGGAGTAGTCCTTGCTGGACGTGTACTCCATCACCGAGATCGGCCCGGATTGCTCCTCGACGAGCCGGCGCAGCGATTTCTGCATTTCGATGATGTCGTCGATCCACTGCTTGGAGGCCTCGAGACCGCTCGCGAGCACCTCCTCGGTGACCTTCGGCGCGCCCTCGGCGTAGTACTCGAACGCCTTCTCGGTGCCGCCGGCCTCCACCATCATCACGGCGATGTCGCCGCTGTCGAGCTGGCGACCGGCCACGACCATCTCGAACGTGGCGGCCTCGGACTCCTCGTGGGTGGCGAAGGGGATCCACTCGCCGTCGGTGGACCAGGCGATCCGCACGCCGGCGATCGGGCAGTCGAACGGGATGCCGCTCAGCCACAGGGCCGCCGACGCCCCGTTCAGCGCCACCAGGTCGTACGGGTTGACGTGGTCGGCGCCGAGGATCGTGCCCACGATGTGGGTGTCGTGGCGGTAGTCGCTCGGGAAGTTCGGCCGCAGCGGGCGGTCGATCAGCCGACACGTGAGGATCGCGTCGTCGGATGCCCGCCCCTCTCGCCGGAAGAACGAGCCGGGAATCCGGCCCACGGCGTACATGCGCTCCTCGATGTCGACGGTGAGCGGGAAGAACGATGCGCCGTCGCGTGGGCGGCTCGACGCGGTTGCGGTGACGAGCACCTGCGTGTCGCCGATGCGGGACGTGACCGCCCCGTTTGCGAGACCGGCAAGCACGCCGGTCTCGAAGGTGATGGTCTTGTCGGTGCCCGCGATGGGACCGGTGACCGAAATGGCTTCAGCCATGTCTGCTCCTGTTGTGGGGGTGGGGATCGGTGGTCAGCGCCGGAGGCCGAGCTTCGCGATCAAAGCCCGGTACCGCTCGACGTCGTTGGCGTTCAGGTAGTCGAGCAACCTGCGCCGACGTCCGACGAGCTTCAGCAGCCCTCGGCGGCTGTGGTGATCCTTGTGGTGGGTCTGGAGGTGTTCGGTGAGGTGCTCGATGCGTGCGCTCAACTGCGCCACCTGCACCTCTGGTGATCCGGTATCGGCCGGGTGATGACGGTGTCCGTCGATCAGCGTGGCCGCTGGACTCGATCTCTTGGCACTCATGCCCTTGCTGTATTCCCTCTGTGTTGCCGTCGCGAAGCCGATGTGGGGCCTGCTGCGACGAACCGGCCGGACAACCCAGCCGTGATCTTCTGTCTCTTGTCAGCCGTGCAGGCTACCAGCGAGTCAGGTGTGCAGGCACTTCGCGGCGTCTTCGATGTCGCGGCGAAGCTGAGCTTTCAGCTCGTCGATGCCGTCGAAGCGTCGCTCGGGCCGCAGCCTGCGCACAAAGCGGAGCTTGGCCGTCTCGTCGTAGAGGTCGCCTCGGAACCCGATCAGGTGCGCCTCGATCAGCGAGCGTTCAGCGAACTCGTAGAAGGTGGGGCGACGGCCGATGTTGACCGCGGCGGGATACTGGGTTCCGTCGGGGCGCGCGTACCACGCCGCGTACACGCCGTCGGCGGGGATCTGCAGGTCTGGCGTGGTGGGCAGATTGGCTGTCGGCACCCCGATCTGCCGACCGCGCCGGTCGCCGACCGTCACGGTGCCGCGCACCTCGAACGGGCGCCCCAGCAGCCGGTGCGCCCGCTCGACGTCACCCGTCGCGAGCGCCTCGCGGATCGACGTGGACGAGATGACATCGCCGTCGCCGGTCATCTGCTTCACGAGCGGCAGGCCGACCACTTCGTAGCCGTAGCCTGCGCCCACTTGGCGCAGCGTCTCGATGTTGCCGCGCCGTCCTTTTCCGAAGTGGAAGTCGGCGCCGACCACTACTGCGCGGGCTGACAGGCAGTTGACCAGGATCACCTGCGCGAACTCTTCGGCGGGAACGGCGGCCTGGGCTTCGTCGAAGGTGACGACCAGCGTGTAGTCCACGCCGGTCTCGGCGAGCAGCTCGAGCTTGTGATCGAGATCGCAGAGCAGCTTGGGCGCCGATTCGGGCCGGACCACCGTCGCCGGGTGCCGATCGAAGGTCACGACCGCGGTCGAGCATCCGCGCTCTGCAGCCAGACGGTGCATCTCGGAGATCACCGTGCGGTGCCCACGGTGGACGCCGTCGTACTCACCAACGGTCACAACGCTGCCGTGGTCGAGCACCGGACACCAGTCCAGGTCGCGGATGATCTCCATGGGTCCAACGCTACTGCCGCCGGGCCGGCCCGATGTTGCCGGGCGGGGGGCCGGCAGGCCGGCTCAGGACGGCAGCACCGTGGCGCGCAGACGGTCGCCGGCTCGCTCGTGGACCCCGATGAGCGCTCCGTCAGGGCCGATGAGCGCCCACGGCCCCGCACCGTCGTAGCGATCGGCGTCGAGGTGGGCGCCGCTGCGGGCCCGACCCGCTTCGTCGGGGCTCAGGCGAATCTGGCCGAGATCCCGCACGAGCGCTGCCGGCTCGCGCAGCACAGCATCGGCGACGGGTGCCGCCTCGGACTCCGTGAAGGCGCCGCTGCGCGTCCGCCGCAACGACCGCACATGCGCGCCGCCGCCGAGCGCAGCGCCCAAGTCGGCGCCGAGTGACCTCACGTAGGTGCCCGCAGCGCACTCGACATGGGCCCGATAGACCAGCGGATCGTCAGTGGGGCGCGTTTCGAAACGGTAGACCTCGACCTCGCGTGGCTCGCGCGCCGCCGTCTGGCCCGCGCGGGCGATCTCGTGCAACCGGCGCCCAGCGACACGCACGGCGGACACCATCGGCGGCAGCTGTGAGATCGTGCCGACGAAGTCCGCTGCCGCGTCGGCGACCTTGGCGGGGTCGGGGCGCATGTCATGGGTCGCAACGGTCTCGCCGGCCGCATCCAGCGTGGTGGTCGTGACGCCGAAGACGATGTCGCACTCGTAGGTCTTGCGGCCCGCGGTGGCAAATCGCAGCAGGCGGGTGGCATTGCCGATGCCGATCACGAGCACACCGGTAGCCGAGGGATCGAGCGTGCCGGCGTGCCCGATGCGGCGCTCGCCGAAGCGGCGGCGGGCCATGGCGACCACGTCGTGGGACGTAGGTCCCGCCGGTTTGTCGACGATGAGCGCGCCATGGACGGTCGGGGGACGGCGTCTCGCCATCAGCGCTCGTCGGGCTCGTCCCGCTCGGCGGCGATGCCTGCCAGCAGGTCGTCGATGCGTTCGGCCTCGACCGCCGAATAGTCGCGCCGAAAGCGCAGCGTCGGCGTCCGCCGCAGGCTCGTCCGGGCGCCGAGGGCACGCTGCAGCCGGTGATGGTGCTCGTCGAATGCCGCCGCTGCCGCATCGTCGTCATCGGGGTTGCGCACGTCGTAGTGGACGACGGCCAAGGTCAGCTCACGGTCCACATCCACGCCGGTGATGACGACACCCTCGAACGCTTCGTCGAGTCGCTCCATCTCCGACGCCACGACGCCGCGCACCAGCGTCCCGACGCGATCAGTGCGCTCGTACCGGTGTGCAGTCGGCATCGAACGCCTCCGGCTGCGGGGGCGACGAGCCATGTCTCTCAGGCGACGCGGGCGATCTCGCGCTCGGTGTAGGTCTCGATCACATCGCCCTCTTTGAGGTCGGAGAAATCAGAGAGACCGATGCCGCACTCCATGCCCGCGCTCACTTCGGCGACATCGTCCTGGAAGTGACGCAGCGACGAGATCGAACCCTTCCAGATGATCGTGCCGTCTCGCAAGAAGCGGACCTTGGCACCGCTGCGCACGTTGCCGTGCTCGACCACGCAGCCGGCCACCGGGCCCACACCGGAGATGCGAAAGACTTGGCGCACCTGCGCTTCGCCCACCACGACCTCCTCGAACTCGGGCTCGAGCAGGCCGACCATGGCGTTCTGCACGTCGGAGATGAGGTCGTAGATGATCTCGTAGAGGCGGACCTCGACGTTCTCAGCCTCGGCGGCCTGGCGTGCATTGCGATCGGGTCGCACGTTGAAGCCGATGATCGTGGCCTCAGACGCCGCCGCGAGCTGCACGTCGTTCTCATTGATCCCACCGACGCCGCGGCTGACGAAAGTGAGCTTGACGTCGTCGCGTTCGAGCTTGCGCAGGCTGTCGGTCACTGCTTCAAGTGACCCATGAACGTCGGCCTTCAGCACGAGGTTGAGCGTGGCGGTCTCGCCGGCCTGCACCTGCTTGAAGATGTCCTCCAGCTTCGCCCCGCCGCCGCTGCCGCCCGCAGTGCCGGCCAGGCTGGCCTGACGCTGCCAGTGCTCGCGGGTCTCGGCCACTTTGCCGGCGGTCTTCTCGTCGGGCGCCACTACGAACAGGTCCCCGGCGCGTGCCACCTCTCCCAGACCGAGCACCTGCACCGGCGCGGACGGTCCCGCCTCAGTCAGCGGATTGCCCCGATCGTCGGTCATCGCACGCACCCGGCCCCACGCGGCGCCCGCGACCATCGGCTCGCCGACAGCCAGCGTGCCTCGCTGCACCACCACTGTGGCGACAGGCCCGCGGCCACGATCGAGATGCGCTTCGAGGACGATGCCCACGGCGCGGCCGGTCGGATCTGCAGTGAGTTCCTCGAGTTCCGCCACGAGCAGGATCTGGTCGAGCAGTTCGTCGATACCGTCACCGGTCATCGCCGACATGGGAACGGTGATCACGTCGCCGCCGTAGGTCTCGGGGACCAGGCCCCGTTCGGACAGCTGGGCACGCACGCGGTCCGCATCGGCGCCTGGACGGTCCATCTTGTTGATCGCAACGATGATCGGCACATCTGCCGCCCGCGCATGGTCGATGGCTTCCACCGTCTGCGGCATGACCCCGTCATCGGCCGCGACCACCAGCACCACCACGTCGGTGGCCTGCGCACCCCGGGCGCGCATGGCGGTGAACGCCTCGTGGCCGGGCGTGTCAATAAACGTGATCGGGTGGTCGCCCCGCAGGGTCTGGTAGGCGCCGATGTGCTGGGTGATGCCGCCGGCCTCGCCCTCGACGACGTTTGCCGAGCGGATGCGGTCGAGCAGCAGCGTCTTGCCATGGTCGACGTGACCCATGACGGTGACCACCGGCGGGCGAATGTGTTGTCCGCCTTCGGCGAGGTCCACCTCGAGTGCCCGCAGCAGCTCCTCTTCCTGCTCAGCACCGGGCTCGGTGATGCGCACTTGCGCGCCCAGCTCGGCGGCAAAGAGCTCGATCATGTCGTCGTTGAGCGACTGGGTGGCGGTCACCATCTCGCCCTGCTGCAGCAGGAACCGCACGATGTCGGCGGCCGAGCGATTCAGCCGGGATGCGACGTCTTGGGCCGTGGAGCCGCGCTCGATGACAATCTCGCCCTCCGGGACGGGAGCATCGACGGGGGTGTATGCCGTGAGCTGCTGAGGCTGCAGTTCTTCGCGCTGGCGGCGACGACGACGTCGTGGGCGGCCGCGACCCCTCGGGGGGCCGCCACGCGGTCCGCCTGGTCGGCCGCCGGGGGGTCCGCCGGGACGACCTGGGGCCGCGCCGGGGTGGGGCCGTCCGGCCGCTGGCGGCGCTCCGCCGCGGCTGCGCTCGCCGCCCCCGCCGCCAGTACCGGAGGCTGGTCGGCGGAATCCGCCGGGCGGTCCGGTCCGGTACGGGCCGCCTGAGCGTGCCGACGTACGCGGCGGCCCTGGGGGCGGCGGGATCGGTTTGCCCGATCCAGATCGGGGCGCAGCCGGCGGTGGCGGTATGGGACGGCCGTCCGTCGACTTGGGCGGTGCGGGTAGGCGGGGTGGTGGAGGCAGGCCAGGTTCGGCTGCGTCGGGGACTGCTGGTCCCCGTGGGGCGGGCGGCTCGTCGATACGCGGCGCGGGACGCTGGGGCGGCAGGATGGGGCGTGCGGACTCGTGGCCGCTGGAGGTGACAAGGCGTCTCGGGGGGGGCACGTCGGGCGGGGGCATGCCCGGCGGGGCTGGTGCAGCGGACTCGTCGGCGACGGCCGGAGCCGGCTCGCTCGCAGCGGGAGCCTCAACGGCAGCGGCGGGTGCGTGGGGTTCGGGCTCGGCGGGAGGCGGCTTCGGCGGAGCGGGACGGCGAGCCGGTCGCGGCGGGGCTTGAGCCGGGCTGTCCGCAGTCGCGGCATTCGCCGCAGGACTTGAGGAAGGGGTTCGGGAACGCTGAGGGGAGCGTTCGGCACCAGCCGTCGACTTCGCGGGCGCCTTGCGCGCCTTGGTTGCCTCAGGGGGCGGTTCGTCGCGAATCAGTCCTTCGCGCGCCGCCTTGCGCCGGACGCGGTCCGCTTGAGCATCTTCCATGCTGGACGAGTGCGTTTTCACCCCGATGCCCAGCGACTCGCACACGTCGAGCACCTCGGTGAGCGTCATGCCCAGCTCTTTGGAGAGCTCGTGCACACGGACTTTCTTCGGCAAGCGGTCGGTCTTTCTGTGGGGTTCTGGTGCGTCGCCTGGCGGGGCTGACGAAAGGTAACGGGGACGCGACGAAGCGGGCCATCGGCCTCAGGACGTCGCCGAGTCCGTTCGAAGGGTACTGGGGTCGGTGAGAGCCTCTGCAGGGACTTCCGGGGCGGCCGCCTCTGCGGGGGCGGCGCCGGACGCACCTTCGACGGCAGCGTCGGATGCCGTTTCAGGAGCGGCGGTGGGGGCACCGTTGGGAGCGCTGTCGGCGGAGGAGTCGACCTCGGCCTGCTCGGTGACCGCTTCGGACCACTGCCCGGCAGTGATGGCCTCGCTGCCGTCGGCCGGAACCCAGGTCTGCTCGCCCGTCTCGGGGTCGGTCACCCACTCGCCCTCGGCCCAGTCCTCGCCGCCATAGCCGGCCTCCTCCTCGGCGATCTGCGTCTCGCTCTTGATGTCGATGCGCCAGCCGGTGAGCCGCGCGGCCAATCGCGCGTTCTGGCCTTCGCGGCCGATCGCCAATGACAGCTGGTGATCGGGCACGATCACCTCGGCAACACCCCGCTCGGAGTGAAAGCGAACCTCGCGCACCCGCGCCGGGGACAGGGCCTTGGCCACAAAATCGTGCAAGTCGTCGGAGAACGGGACGATGTCGATCTTCTCGCCGCGCAATTCGTTCACGACCTGGCGCACGCGGCTGCCGCGGGCTCCCACGCAGGCACCGACCGGATCGATATTGGGGTCGTTCGACCACACGGCGATCTTGGTTCGATGCCCGGGCTCGCGGGCGCACGCCTTCATCTCCACGACGCCGTCGGAGATCTCGGGGACCTCCAGCTTGAACAGCTCGCGGATCAGACCGGGGTGCGTGCGCGACACGACGATCTGGGGGCCCTTGGCCGTCTTGCGGACCTCGACGATGTAGGCCTTGAGGCGGCTGTTCGGCTCGGGTCGCTCATAAGGGACCTGCTCGGACTGAGGCAGCAGCGCCTCGACGCGGCCCAGATCCAGCAGCGTGTAGCGCGCATCGTTCTGCTGGATGATGCCGGTGACGATGTCGCCCTCGCGCCCGGCGTACTCGTCGTACTTCATGTCGCGCTCGACCTCGCGAATGCGCTGGTTGAGCACTTGGCGCACGGTCTGGGCGACGATGCGACCCAAGTCGTGCGGCGTGTCGTCCCATTCGCGCACCACATTGCCGAGCTCGTCGACTTCCTGCGCGTACACGGTGATGTTGAACGACTCGTCGATGATGACGTAGGCCTGCTCGGCGGAGCCCTCGCGGCGCTTGTAGGCCGATTCGAGGCCGTTTGCGACTGCTTCGAGAAGCACCTCGGTGGTCATGCCCTTCTCGGCGGCGAGTGCCTGGAGCGCTTCCATGATCTCCGGGCTGTTCATCGTCGCTGCCTTTCTCTCGGTGTGTTGCCGGAATTGCTGCGGGTGTTCGCATCGGGTCCGGATTTCGGCGGCCGCCGCGCACCCCACTCGAAAGTGGTACGCGCCTTGGCGATGTCGTGGTACGGCACCGTCATCGGCTGGCCGATGGACCCGGGTTGTGCTTGCTGGGCGCCTTCGGCACTGCCGGACTGCGCGCCTTCGGCGCCGGCGGACAGCTCTTCGACATGTACGCAGACTTCCCTGGCATCGGCGCCGGTGATCTCGCCGACGATGCGGCGTCGGGGCGACTCGCTGGTGCGGATCACGACCCGCTCGCCGACGGCACCTGCGAAGTGCTCCGGGCGCAGCAGCTTGCGCTCGAGCCCGGGGCTGGAGACCTCGAGCACGTACCGGCCCTCGATCATGTCTGCGGCATCCAGCTCTGCTGACAGCCGCCGGCTCAGGCGGCCGAGCTCTTCGACGCCGACCGCTCCCCCGGCGGCTGCCGAAGCCAGCACCACGAGCGTCCCGCCCCGCCATTGCACGTCGTACAGGGCGCAACCGACTTCGTCCGCGATGGGACCTGCGAGTTCAGCAATAGCCGAAGGGTGGACACCGTGCTGGGCACTCTTCGGGGCGGTTTTGGGGGCGCGCGAGGCCGCAGCAGTGTCCGTCATCGCAACCTCCCTGTTCGTGTCGCCTCGGCTGACGTGGGGCTGTGCCTGCCGAATGAGCGCTTGCAACCGAAGCGCATGCGCAGAGCCCATGACCAGCCGAAACTGTCCTGAAAGCTCCACGCTACCAGTGAGTTCGGAAGCTCAGATACCGCCTTCGAGCAGCACCGCGAGGGCTACCGGCGCCGGATGAGGGCGACTCGTTCGGCTGCGTGGTTGACGTCGTCGCCCTGGGCGCTGATCAGCGCCGCACGGTCGGCTTCGGCTGCGTCGGCCGCACCCTTCTCAGCCCGCGCGAGCGCCGCATCGGCACCGTCGGCCGCCACGACCTCGGCCCAGCTCACGAGCGCGTCAACCATGCCGTCCTCAGGAACCACCGCGACCACCTGTCCTTTGACGAACAGGTGCCCCCGCGCGCGTCCTGCCGCGATGCCCAAGTCGGCGCTGCGAGCCTCGCCCGGCCCGTTCACCACACATCCCATCACCGCGACCTGCACGGGCAGGTCGAGATCGGCGAACGCTTCTTGGGCCTCCCGCGCGACGGCAATCACATCCACCTCGGCCCGGCCGCAGGAGGGACAGGCGACGAGATCGGTGCCGGTTCGTTCCCGCAGCCCCAGCGCCTCCAGCAACTGCCGGCCCGCCGCGGCCTCCTCGACCGGGTCGGCAGTCAGGCTGTAGCGGATGGTGTCCCCGATGCCCTCGTTCAGCAGGGTCGCGATGCCCGCTGTGGCCTTGACCAGACCGGCGGGCGGGGGCCCCGCCTCGGTGACGCCAAGATGCAAGGGGAAATCGACTTCGTCGGCGAGCATCCGGTAGGACTCCACCATCAACGTCACATCGCTCGCTTTCACCGAGATCTTGACGTCGCTGAATCCCACCTCGGCGAAGTAGCCGAGTTCGCGTTTGGCCGACTCGACCAACGCTGCGGGAGTCATGCCAAATCGGGCTTCGATATCGGGGTCGAGCGAGCCGCCGTTGACGCCGATGCGGATCGGCACACCGCGGTCGCCCGCCTCGGTGGCTACCGCACGTATCTGGTCCGGCTTGCGGATGTTGCCGGGGTTCAGCCGCAGGCAGGCGACCCCGGCATCGAGTGCAGCCAGTGCGAGCCGGTACTGGAAGTGAATGTCGGCGACCAGCGGAACTGGCGACCGGGGAACGATCTGAGCGAGCGCCTCGACAGCGGCGACGTCGTTGGCCGTGCAGCGGACGATGTCGGCTCCCGAGCCGGCCAGCGCGTAGATCTGGGCAAGGGTGCCCTCGACGTCAGCGGTCTTGGTGGTGGTCATCGACTGCACTGAGATGGGCGCACCGCCCCCGACGGGGACTCCGCCGACGTGCAACTGCCGGGTGCGGCGTCGCTCGTAGCTGCGGGGCGGGCTCATGGCGGCGATGGTCTCACAGGTTGATCGGGTTGGCGATATCGAGATACAGCAGGCCGACCCCCAAGAACGTGAGCAGCGCCACCACGGCAATCGCGAGGGGTGCCAGTGCTCGCGGGTCGATCATGTAGCGGGCACGCCCGCCGCGCTCGCGCCAGCGCTCGTAGGTGGCGACTGCCGCATGACCGCCGTCGAACGGTGGCAACGGGATCATATTGAAGACCCCCACGAAGACATTGACGAGCGCGAACAACGCGAAACGCTCCGACCACCCCCACGATGCGTCGGAGCCCACCTGCACGATGCCGAAGACCGACAGCGGGCGAGTGCTCAGATCCTCGTTTGCCGACGGGTCGCCCGGCGGGGACAGGATGCGATCCACGACGTCGTCGAAGTTCGAGATCAGCACCCAGATGCCGGTGACCGAGTTGGCAATCGACCTGCCGAGGTCGGCAAACGATCGGCCGATCGCTGCGGGCAACGGGGCGGTCTCGTACAGGATCGCTGCCTCGGCGCGCACGCCCAGCAGGCCCGTTCCCGTCTCGGGGTTCGCGGCCAGGGTGATCTCAATGCTTCGGTTGACGCCCTCTCGCTCGATCTCGAGCACCACCTGCTCGCCGGGTCGGGCCTGGATCTGCGACACGAAGTCGTTCCAGTCCTCGGTGGAGACGCCATTGACCGCCACGACGCGATCACCGACCTCGACGCCAGCCGCATGTGCGGGCAGGACGACCCCGTCTCGAGTGCTCAAGACCTCGGCGACTTGCCAGCGGTTCGAGCCGTAGTCAGGCGCTCCGAGGACCGAATGCAGCAGCCCGAATGCGACCAGCGCCATGCACAGGTGCATGAGCGACCCAGCACACACCACCAGCAGGCGGCGCGGATAGCTCTGCGCCCGGAACGAGCGACGCTCATCGGTGGGGTCGACCGTGTCGGCGCGTGACATGCCGATGATGCGCACGTACGCACCCAAGGGCAAGACCCGCAGGCCGTAGGTCGTCTCGCCTCGCCGCGCGCTCCACAGCCGCGGGCCGAAGCCCAAGAAGAAGTCCGTGACCTTCATGCCGACGGCGCGGGCGGTGAGGTAGTGGCCCAGTTCGTGCATCAACAGCACCCCGGCAAGGACCGCTGCGGCGCCGACAGCCAGGGGCCACTGCCATGCCAGGTAAGCCAGCACCCCGAGGGCAGCGATCCATCCGAGCCTGCGTACGGCAGGACTCTGCACGGTCGAGTGCTGGGCGGCCTCGGATCCGAACTCGTCGGTCGAATAGCCCTTCATGAGCCGAATCGCTTCGCAGCATCAGCGACATGACGGCGTCCAGCGCTGTCGGCCGCAATCACGGCCTCGACGCTGTCGGCGGCTGCACCGTCGTGGTGTCCCATGGCGTGCTCGATGACGCTGGCAATGTCGTGCCAGCGCAGGCGTCCGTCCAGGAATGCCCCGACGGCGCACTCATTGGCGCCATTCAGCCACGCCGGTGCGGTGCCGCCGATCCGGCCTGCCTCATAGGCCAAGTCCAGGCACCGGAAGGTGCCGGTGTCGGGAAGCTCGAAGGTGAGGCTGCCGAGTTCAGCCCAGTCGATCGC
Organism: Acidimicrobiia bacterium; assembly: GCA_022820925.1. Classification (GTDB taxonomy): domain Bacteria; phylum Actinomycetota; class Acidimicrobiia; order Acidimicrobiales; family Poriferisodalaceae; genus Poriferisodalis. The sequence continues at coordinate 219,141 of JAJEEO010000001.1, forward strand.
TCCGAACGGCGTGCCGATGCGCTCGGGGTAGGCCAAGGCGTAACCGATCGGCAGGCGCATGTCCGGCATGGAGAGCTGCGCGACCGTGCTGCCGTCGCCGAAGGTGACCATCGAGTGGATCACCGACTGGGGCTGGATGAGCACGTCGATGCGGCTGTAATCCACGCCGAACAGCTCGTGCGCCTCGATGACCTCGAGCCCCTTGTTCATGAGAGTCGAGGAATCGACGGTGATCTTCGGGCCCATCGACCAGGTGGGATGAGCCAGCGCATCGGCGACGGTGACCTCGCGCAGCTCCTCGGCGCTGCGGCCCCGGAACGGACCACCGCTGCCGGTGAGGATCAACCGCTCGGGCGGAGACGGCTCACCCGCCAGGCACTGGTGCACGGCGCTGTGCTCGCTGTCCACCGGGATCAACTCCGCACCAGACCTCGATCGCAGCGGCTGCACGAGCGGCCCCGCGGCAATCAGGCTCTCCTTGTTTGCCAGCGCCAACCGCCGCCCCGCACCGAGCGCTTCCAGCGTGACGCCCAAGCCGGCAAATCCGACAACGCCATTCACAACGACTTCGGCCATGCCAGCGAGGGCGGCGAAGGCGTCGGGGCCCGCCACCACTTCGATGCCGGATGGAATTGCCGACATGAGCTCTGCGGCCAGTTTCTGATCGCCGATGCCCACGACCGCAGGCCGGAACTCCGCTGCTTGCGAAGCGAGCTCACGCACCGAGCTGTAAGCAGCCAGCGCCGCGACGCTGAAGCGACCAGGCTCCGCGCGCACCACGTCCAGCGTCTGAGTGCCGATCGAACCCGTCGAGCCGAGCACCGCGACGGTCGTCGCGCCCACGGGACTACCCGACGACGGAGTCTTCGCGGGCCCCTGCGAAGCGTGGTCGCGCTTGCATCGGCCTCGCGTTCACGGTGAGAGTGCCTGCACGTTTGTGCCGACGAAGTACGCCGCCGGCAATGCAAACAGCAGCGCGTCGAAACGGTCGAAGACGCCGCCGTGGCCGGGCAGCAGGTTGCCCATGTCCTTCACGTTGACATCGCGCTTGACCAGGGACTGGGACAGGTCGCCCAGCGGCGCGGCGAGCGCGACGGCGAGGCTCAGCCACAGCGCGTCGAGCAGGCTCCCAGTCCACGGGAACACGCCGGGGAACCGGTTCATCACCAGCGTCGTCACCACGACCGACAGCACGATGCCCCCGATGAGACCCTCATGGGTCTTGTTGGGGCTGATGCGCGGCGCGAGGCGGCTCTGACCGGTGGTGCGGCCGACCACGAAGCCGCCGACGTCATAGACGACGGTGCCGATCACGGCCGCGATCAGCAGGGAATCGCCGTTCGGTTCGCGCAACATCAACGCGGCGAACGAGCCCAGCCCGCCGATCCACAGGAGCCCGAGCGCAGTAATGGCGAGGTTTGCGGTGGGGTGATCGCGTTCGATGCCGAGCAGGAACCAGCAGAAGATGGTGACCGCGGCAGTCGCCAGCACGATCGGGTAGGCCTCGACCCCGCGCAAATGGACACCGACCGTGAGGCCGCCGACGCCGACGAGACCGGCCAGAGTCGCCGGCCGGTACCCGAGGGGCCGTGCTGCGCGGTAGAACTCCGCCGCGGCAAGCACCAGCACAACGACGATGAGCGCGACGATCGCGGCTTCGCCGAGCCAGAGCGCGCCGAAGAACAGCGCGGCCAGCGCAATGCCGACGGCGATGGCTGCTGGCAGGTTGCGGCCGCTGCGGCCCGCGTTCTGCGGGCCGTTGTGCAACACAGTTCTGGCTTCGTCGCTCACGACTCCACGCTCCTCATAGTCCTGGCTTCCCTCGCGCCAGTGCGATGCGGATGCATCGAGCCGGGCCCATTCAGCGAAGCGATCAGGTTCGGATGTCGCCGCGCCGGCCTCAGAGGGAGCCTCCGTCAGCGTCGCAGCCTCGGTCTCGCCGACTTCGGGGATCTCAGCCGGGGCTGCCGCGACCGGTGGCTGCGGAGCCGGTGGCGTCGCCTCTGCGGCTGGCGGATCGAACAGCGGCTCGTAGCCGGCCGCATCCGGTTCCGGGGCCGGCTCCGGATCCTGGGGCGCCTCGGCGGCTTGGCGAGCGAGGCGCGGGTCGTCGGGCAGCTGCGGAAACAAGCGTGAGCCCCCGCGCCGCTCTGGTTCAGCGGCCGACGCAGGAGGCGCATCAGAAACAGCCAACGCAGGAGGCGCATCAGACCCAGCCGACGCAGGAGGCGCATCAGACCCAGCCGGAGGGCCCGGCGCTTCGGCGCTTGCCGACTCGAAGTTCACCAGCGGGCGCGTTGAGCCCAGCGTCTCGTCGGCGGCAGCAGGATCGTGTGGAGCATCATCGGGCTCTCTCGGCGGATGCTCGCCGCTCTCGGACATCTACCTCCACACCTGCTCGATCAAACCTCGAGGAGTTCCTGCTCCTTGGCGTCCAGCGCCCGGTCAATGTCCCCCACGAACTTGGCGGTATCAGCGTCGAGCTCGTTCTCGAAGCTGCGTTTCTGGTCCGAGGAGATCTCCTTCTCCTTTTCGAGCGTATCGAGATCGTGACGAGCACTGCGACGCAGATTGCGCACCGCGACGCGCCCGTCCTCGGCCATCTGCTTCACCACTCGTACCAGATCCTTGCGCCGATCTTCGGTCAGCGGGGGGAATACGAGCCGCAGAACATGACCGTCGCTGGACGGGTTGATTCCCAGATCGGACTCCATCACCGCCTTGGAGATCGCGTCCAGCGCCGCACGGTCGAACGGCTGGATGACCAGCATGCGCGCTTCGGGCACAGAGAAACCGGCGAGCTGCTGCAGCGGGACATTCGCGCCGTAGTAGTCGACCGCGAGCTTCTCGACGAGTGCCGGCGTTGCTCTGCCCGTGCGGACGGTGGCGAAGTTGGCACGGGCATGCTCGACGGCGCCGCCCATTCGCTGGCGAGCGTCCGCGCAGATCTCGGCGGCGAATTCGCTCACCCGGCCAGCGTACTCCCGCTCACCCCCGCGGGATCGTGACCCCGTGCGGGAAGGTGCATGTACGGCGCCTACTGCACCAGCGTGCCCAGCGCCTCGCCTTCGACGACGCTGCGGAAGTTGCCCTGCGTCATCAAATCGAAGACGACGATGGGAGTGGCGTTGTCTTTGCAGACGGCGATGGCCGCTGAGTCCATCACTGCCAGCTCCTTCGAGAGCACCTCGAGAAACGTGACCTCGCTGAGGAGTTTGGCGTCGGAATCTGTCTGCGGGTCGGCCGTGTACACACCGTCGATACCCGAGTGGGTGCCCTTCAGCACGACATCGGCGTCGACTTCGGCGGCTCGGAGCGCCGCCGCGGTATCGGTCGTGAAGAACGGATTGCCGGTGCCTGCCGCGAAGATCACCACTCGCCCCTTCTCGAGGTGGCGGACGGCGCGCCGGCGGATGTAAGGCTCGGCTATCTGGGCCATCCCGATCGCCGTCATGACCCGGGTCGGCACATCACGGCGTTCGAGGGCGTCCTGGAGAGCCAGCGCGTTGATGACGGTGGCCAGCATGCCCATGTGGTCGGACTGGGCACGGTCCATGCCGCCGATCGAACCCGCCATGCCACGCCAGATGTTGCCGCCCCCGACGACCACCGCGATATCGACCTCGAGGGAGACCCAGACATCAGAGATCTCCGACGCGAGCTGATCGACGACCGACGAACTGACGTTGTTGCCGCCTTTGTCGGCGAGAGCCTCACCCGACAGCTTCAGCACCACCCGCTTCCATGCCGCCTGCTTGCGGTGACGGGGCCGCAGCGGCTCAAACGGCCCGGCCTGCTCGTCCGGCGGCACGTCTGGGCGGGCTACGGCCATCGCTGCGCTCAGTGTCCAATCTCGATCTGGGCGAAACGCGTCACGCTTGCCCCCCCGACCAGGTCGGCGATCGTCCGCTTCTCGTCCTTGACGAACTTCTGCTCCATCAGGGTGTGCTCACGCAAGAAGCCCACCAAGCGGCCTTCCACGATCTTTCCGAGCGCCGCCTCGGGCTTGCCCTCGTTGCGGCTCAGAGCCTCGAGCGTGGCCCGCTCGCGGTCCAGCACGTCGGCTGGCACGTCCGAGCGTTGGATGTAGGTCGGTCTGCTGCTTGCGATGTGCAGCGCGACATCGTGAGCGACCTCCGGTGTCGCTCCGTCGAGCTCGACGAGCACGGCGTTGACGCCGCGGCCGTTCTGCTGATGGACATAGGCGTCGAGGCAGGAGCCTGCGGGGGCTTCGTAGCGTTCGACGGTCCCGACGGCGATGTTCTCCTTGAGCGTGATCTTGAGATCATCGATCGCGCCGGCCGAGTCGGCGACGGCATCGGGCCCGTTGCTGAGCACAGCGTCGAGAAGCTGGTCTGCCATGGCCTGGAATCCGTCGGACTTCGCCACGAAATCGGTCTCGCAGCGCAGCTCCACGATGGCGCCCACCGAGCCATCGCCATGTTCGACGACGCGGGCAACGACGACGCCGTCGCTGTTGTCGCGATCGGCCCGCGCCGCGGAGGAGGCGATGCCGTTCTCGCGCAGCCACTGGGCTGCGGCCTCGGCATCGCCGTCGCAGCGGGTCAGCGCGTTCTTGGCATCCATCATCCCGGCGCCTGTGGCCTTGCGCAGGGTTTGGACGTCCTTCGCAGTGAACGCTGCCATGTCAGGCGGCTCCTTCTGATCCGGCTGATCCAGCCGATGCAGTCGATTCGGCAGATGCAGCCAATTCGGCAGATGTCGTGGAAGTGTCGCCGGCACTCTCGGGATCGTCAGCCTCGGCCTCGCCCGATGCCTCCGCATCACCCGCAGCAGGGGCCGCGCTGGCGGCATCGGCGGACGCCGCCGGGGCAGCGGGCGAGCTCATGTCGGGCACTGCCGCCGCGGCCGCTGCCTTGGCAGCCTGATCGGCCGCGATGCGAGCCTCGCGTGCGGCGGCCTCGGCCAGTGCCGCGCGCTGCGCCTCGGCCTGCTGTGCCGCGATCCGCGCCTCCTCCTCGGGCGAGCGCTCCCCCGCAGCGGGCATCGTGATGCCGCTGCGCTCAGCCATGAACCGACCCTCCCGCGCGGCGTCCGCCATGACCCGGCACAGCAGCTCGGTCGAGCGGATGGCGTCGTCGTTGCCCGGGATCACATAGCTGATCGGGTCGGGATCGGAGTTCGAGTCGGCCACCGCGACCACCGGCAGCTTCAACCGGACTGCCTCGGCCACGGCGATGTGCTCCTTGGGTGTGTCGAGCACGAACACGGCATCAGGCAGCTTGTCCATGTTGCGGATGCCGTTGAGATTGCGCTGCAGCTTGGTCAGCTCGCGCATGTGCAGGAGGGCTTCCTTCTTCGGCATGTTGTCGAAGTCGCCGGCTGCCTGCATCCGCTCGTACTCGAGCATCTTGGTGACCCGGCCGCGGATGGTGCGGAAGTTGGTGAGCATCCCGCCGAGCCAACGCTGGTTGACGTACGGCATGCCGCAGGCGTTGGCGTGGCGCTGGATCGGGTACTGCGCCTGACGCTTGGTGCCGACGAACAGGATCGTGCCGCCACCCGCCACCGTGTCGCGCACGTAGCCGTAGGCCTGTTCCAGCAACTCGAGCGTCTGCCGCAGGTCGATGATGTAGATCCCGTTGCGCTCTCCCCACAGGAAGCGCTCCATCTTGGGATTCCATCGACGTGTCTGGTGGCCGAAGTGGACTCCGGCGGTGAGCAAGTCGGACATGGTCACGACAGCGGACATGGGTGCTCCTCCCCACGGTTCGCGTTTCTGCACCGGGGTCGACACCGCTGCGGGCAGCGGTGACCGTGGGGTCGCCCCGGCTGATCAGCCATTGGGTCGTTGCACTGCGGCGAAGGTGTGGCCCGAGCTCTCCGAGACAGGGTCCCCGAAGATGTGGACCTCACAGCACCGCAATGCCAGCGCCGGAGTGTAACCAGCGCAGTTGCAGCCGGTACACGGAGGCCGCGGAACGCACGAGCCTCGGGTGCCCACCAGACGGGCGGAGGTCTGCACTGGGGGCGCGCTCGAAGATCTGGGCCGGATCGAGGTAGACCTCTCCCCTGCGCACGCCGACATGCAGCCGGTCCGACACCGTTCCGAGCCTCTGGCCCTGCTGTACCCGCTCGCCCCGGTCGACCCCGATGGTCGCGACCCCGGAGTAGGAGACACGCAGACCGTCGGCATGGCTGACCGTGACGTGCAGCCGCCCTCCGACCGGACCGGCGAAGCTGATCACGCCGTCGCTCGCCGCCCAGAACGGTGCTCCGGGCTGCGTCGCGAACTCGAGGCCGCGATTGCCCGGTCCGTAGGCGTGCGACGGAGCTCGGAACGGATCGACGACAGTCCCGTCCACCGGCCAGGGGTAGGACGACGACGGCCCCGTTTGCGCAGGGGCCTCAGCAGTGCCAACGATCAGCACCACGGCGCACACGGCCGTGAGCAGTGTCGATGCGCCCGGCGCGCGGGCACCCCCGAGCAGCCGGCGCTGGCGGGTGTCCGGCGAGAACCCGGTGGGCGCGCAGCTCAGGCGCGCGGGTGGGCCGACTCGTACACCTCTCGCAGGCGTTCCCTGCTGAGGTGTGTGTAGATCTGGGTGGTCGCGAGCCGCTGGTGGCCGAGCAGCTCCTGCACCACCCGCAGATCGGCGCCCCCGTCGAGCAGGTGCGTGGCGTAGGTGTGCCGCAGGGCGTGCGGATGGGTCGGCAGCGCTGCATGGCGGTCCAGGATCCGCTGCACGTCGCGCGGTCCCAGCCGCCTGCCGCGCAGGTTCACGATCAGCGCTGCGGGATCGCGATCGGCGGGGGTGCGCAGACGCTGCGCGTCGAAGTCGTCGCTGCCGCCGCTGCGCCAGGCGGCGAGCATCTCGACGGACGGTTCGCTGAGGGGAACTCGCCGATGCCTGCCGCCCTTGCCGATCACCTCGATATGCCGGTCGCCCGCCCGGTAAGCGCCACGGTCCAACTGGCACAGCTCGGTGACCCGCAGGCCGCTGCCGTAGAGCAGCTCGAGCACGAGCCGGTCGCGCAGCTCGGTTGCGTCGTCGGGCACCGTGCCGTCGCCGAGCATCTCGGAGACCTCGGACGCCCCGAGCACGCGCGGCAGGCGTCCGGTGCCGGCGGGCGCGGCGAGCCCGATCGAGGGGTCGCGTCCGATTGCTCCGTCTCGTACGAGCCAACCGAAGTAGCGCCGGAGCGCTGAGGCCTTGCGCGCCGTTGATCGACGGGACAGGCCCCGCACCGACAAGAACGCGATATAGCGCCGGAGCCAGCGCCGGTCGACGTCGCCGGGCGCGTCGAGGCCGGCGCGTAGGGCCCACTGCGCGAATTGGGTCACGTCGGTCCGGTAGGCGCGCTTGGTCGCCTCCGATGCTGCCGTGAGTGACAGCACGAATTCTCCGATCCGCCACGCCAAGGGCGCATTCGCCACCAGAACCACAGTACAGACGCCGCTCAGCGCCAAGCTCGAGCGGCGCCATCAGCGGGACTTCTCCCACCACCCGCCGGTCTCGGTGATCCATCCCGCAAGCTGCAGTCGCCCGAGCGCCGTGGCCAGCTCCGCGAGCGGTGCCTCAACGCACAGCGCCAACTCGTCCACAGAACGCCCTCCGGCGGTGAGCTCATCCAGCACTTCGCGTTCGAGCGGATCGTCGGGCAGCTGTGCAGCCGGAGCCGCAGCCCCTCCGGCTGTCCCTCCGAGCGCCACAAGCACGTCGTCGGTGTCGCACACCGGGGCGCATCCCTCGGCCAGCAGCCGGTTCGTGCCGCTCGAGGCGCTGCTGGTGATCGGACCCGGCACGGCCATCACGGTGCGGCCCCGTTCGACCGCGGCCTCGACCGTGTACATCGAGCCGCCCGATGGGCCGGACTCGACCACGACGAGCAGCTCGCACAGTGCGGCCACGATGCGGTTGCGTGCAGGGAACTGCCACGCCGCTGGGTGCGTTCCGAGCGGGTACTCGCTGAGCAGGGTGCCATGCTCGCCGACATCGGCCCACAGGGCCCGGTTGGCGGCGGGGTAGACGCAATCGAGGCCGCTGCCCACAACGCCGATGACCGGACCGCCCGCGTCCAGCGCCGCTCGCTGGGCGATGCCGTCGATGCCGGTGGCCAGACCCGAGACGACTGCGACGCCGTGCGCGGCAAGCCCTTCGCCGAGCATCTTCGCAACGGTGCGCCCGTACGCGCTGCAGCGGCGCGTGCCCACGATGCCGACCCGCCGCAGGGCGAGATCGACGGGCGCGCCGCGAGCGAACAGCACCGCTGGGGGTTCGGGATCGGTCTCCCACAGCTCAGCGGCCCCGCCGCCGGACGGCAGGTGCAGCCACACCCCTGCAGCCCCATGCGCGTCGAGCAATTCGGCGCCGACCGGTCGCCCGCAGCGCGCTGCGGAGGCCGTAGCGGCCGCTGCGCGCTGCTGCCATGTCGCCAGCAGCGCCGGTTCCACGCCGCGGCACGCGCCCAGCGCTGCCAGCATCGCTGCGTCGCCGCGGCGCAAGGCGGAGATCGCGTCGAGAGCGCTGCGGTCGCGCAGCAGGGCGCGCAGGCGCGCGGGACCGACGCGCGGCAGCGAGCACAGCTCTGCCAGGGCGCCGAGCTCTGCTGCAGCATCGCCGTCGGTCGGCGCGGCGTCCACGAAGCCGGTCATCTGGCCGCAGCGGGAACGTGCAGGTTGCCGACGCTCGCACGCAGCGTCAGCGCTTCGTTCAGGCGCCCAGCGTCGATCGGAGGCTCGTCTCCGGCGAGATCGCACAGCGTCAGTGCGACGCAACGGACACGCTTGAGGCCGCGGCCGCTGAGCAGTCCCTGCCGCAGGCGCTTGCGCAGCTCGTCACGGCTGGAGGCGGTGAGGGGGGCGTGACGTTCGAGCTGGAGGCCCGAGAGCTCGGCGTTGGACTCCACCCCCCTGGCTGCGGCTCGGTCACGTGCTGCTGCCACCCGGGCACCGACGGTCTCGGTGGACTCGCCGCGGGTGCCGTCGAGCAGTTGGTCGGGGTCGGGACGCTGCACCTGTACGCGAAGGTCGAAGCGGTCGAGCAGCGGCCCGGACAGCCGCCGCAGGTAGCGCTGCCTGACGAAGTCGGAGCAGCGGCAGGCGTTGGGCCGGCCCGCCTGCCCGCACGGGCAGGGGTTCATAGCGGCCACCAGCAGGAAGCGGGCAGGAAACTCGCAGGAGCCCGCCGCCCGGCTCACCCGCACCACGCCTTCTTCGAGCGGCTGGCGCATCGCGTCGAGCACGCTCGGCGCGAATTCGCCGAGCTCGTCCAGAAACAGCACCCCGCGATGTGCGAGGGAGACCTCCCCGGGACGGACCGCCGGCGAGCCGCCGCCAATGAGCGCCGCCATGGTTGCTGTGTGATGCGGGCTGCGAAGCAACGGTCGGGTCGCCAGACCCGTCGGCAGCGGCAGGCCGGCCGCCGATTGGACCCGGGTCGCCTCCATGGCGCGCTCGCGGCCGAGCTCGGGCAGCAGTCCCACCAGGCGCCGCGCCAGCATGGTCTTGCCCGCCCCTGGCGGACCCAGCATCAGCAGGTGGTGACCGCCTGCAGCGGCAACCTCGATGGCCCGGCGCGCCAGCGGCTGCCCGACGACATCGCCGAAGTCGGGCACCGCCAGGCACTGGGGCTGGGGTGGATCTGGGGGCGCATCGGGCCACGGCGACCGGCCGGCCAGCACCGATGCGAGCTGGCCCAGACTCCGAGCGATGCAGACCTCGCTGGGATCTGCGGCAATGGCGACGTGATAGGACTCCGGCGCGATCACCACGGCGCAGTCGCGCAGCGCGTCGACGAGCGGCACGACACCCACGACGGCCCGTATCGCTCCGTCGAGACCCAGCTCGCCGACGAACGCCTTGCCGTCGAGCGAAGCAGCCGGCACTTGCTCGGTGACTGCCAGGTACGCCACGGCGATCGCCAGATCCAAGCCCGCTCCGCCCTTGCGCAGACCCGACGGCGCAAGGTTGACGGTGACTCGACGCGGGGGCCATTCGAGTCCCGACGACAGCACGGCGGACCGCACTCGATCTCGTGCCTCCCGGCACGCGGCATCGGGCAGGCCGACGATCGTGAACGAGGGAAGACCATCGGTGACGTGCACTTCGACGGTGACAATGTGGCCGTCCACGCCGACGAGCGTCGCGGCCGTTGCAGTAGCCAGCATGAGCCTCCTCCGGCATCTGAGAGCGGACGCAGCTCGCAACGAGCGCCGTCCGGATTCTTCGAGGAGGCCCGCCGGGGGCCACGATCAGATCAGCGGGTCGTGCGGCAGCCGGGGTGAGCCTCCGCTGCCAAGGCGACCACGCGGCCCACGGTAGATCACGCAGCGCCGGTGCAGTCCAGTGGTTTTCTCGAGCCCGAGGCAACTCCGATACCGGGCTCCGATGCCGGGCCGAGGCGGCGATACTGCTGTGGTGGGCTATGACCCCTATCGCAAGCACCGCACGAGCGGCATCGACTATGTGCTCGTTGCCGCCGCGACGATCGTCGCGGTCGGGCTCGTCGTGTGGGCGCTGGTGGGCTGGGGCAGCTGATGCGGGAACTGCAGTCTGTGCCGGGCTTCGAAGTGCGTCGCGTGCAGCCCTTCGAGGCCACCAAGCGCTACACCTGCGGCGGCTGTGCCAACACGATCGACATCGGTGTTGGCCATGTGGTGGCGGTGCCGCTCGACGCCATTGATCTGCGGCGGCACTGGCATTGGGGCTGCTGGTCGGCGCGGGACCGTCGGCGGCCGGTGGGCTAAGAGGCTGAGCCCCGGCCCGAGCGGCCCGTGAGCGACAGCGAACAAGAGCGGGAAGCGACTGGTGCGGCAGCGAGAAGGCATACCTATCGGCGCGGCCTCTAGCGAAAGACGCTGGTTCGTTCAGAATGCGCCGGTGAGGACTTCGACCGTCCGGCCCATGACGGACGCGGCGTCGCAGCGGATCGGCCCGCGCCAGCCTCCCCGCTGGCGCAGGTACTCCGCCGCCACGCGGCGAACCTGTTGCTGCTTGCGCGCCGTGATCGCCTCGAAACCGGTGCCGAAGCGGCTGCTCGAGCGGGTCTTCACCTCGCACACCACGAGCTGCGACCTGTCGGTGACGATGAGATCCAGCTCACCCGCGGCGCAGCGCCAGTTGCGCTCGAGCACCCGGTAACCGCGTTCGGCATACCAACGCTCGACCAGGCGTTCTCCGTAGCGCCCCAGCGCTTGACGCTGAGCGCTCACCGCGCCGCCGCACCTTGCCGCGCCGGCGCGATGTCTCTCGAAGCGATCTCTAGAAGCGTTTCTCGCGGACCCGGGCCGCCTTGCCCACGCGATCGCGCAGGTAGTACAGCTTGGCCCGGCGCACATCGCCGACCGCTACGCGTTCGATCTTGGCGATCGTCGGCGCGTGCAGGGGGAAGGTGCGCTCGACGCCCACCCCGAAGCTGAGCTTGCGCACCGTGAACGTCTCGCTGATGCCCGAGGACTGGCGAGCGATCACGTATCCCTCGAAGACCTGGGTGCGCCGCCGGTTGCCCTCCACGACCCGGACGTGAACGCGGACCGTGTCGCCGGGACCGAAGTCCGGATGGTCATCGCGCAGGCGAGGCTGGTCGACTAGATCGGTGCTTCCCATGGCGGCCCGACTCCCGAGATCGGCGTGGCGACGGCCTACCGAGGCTAATGGTCTGGCCCCCCGATGCGGCATCGCGCTTGCCGCTGTCGACGCTCGCGGCTAGCCGGTCTCGGGAATCTGCAGTCCGAATTCTGCGAGCAGCTCGCGGTCGGGATCGCTGATGCCGCGCTCGGCCAGCAGATCCGGGCGATCACGTCCCGTGCGGACCAGCGCCATAGCCCGGCGCCAGCGGGCAACGCGTGCGTGATCCCCGCTGCGCAGCACATCGGGCACGTCGAGGCCTCGGAACTGCGCGGGACGCGTCCAGTGCGGGTACTCCAGCAATCCCGAGGAGAAGCTCTCATCAGCGCTCGACGAGGCGTTGCCCAGCACGCCCGGCACCAGCCGCGCGACGGCCTCGGTCACGGCCATCGCCGCGAATTCGCCCCCGGCGAGCACCACATCGCCCACCGAGACCGAGCCATCCACGAGATGGGTCCGGATGCGCTCGTCAACGCCCTCGTAGCGACCGCACAGCAGGCTGAAGCCTCCTGTCGCCGCAAGCTCGGCGGCCATGGCCTGATCGAAGCGCCGGCCCCCGGCATCCAGCAGGAGCAGCGGCCGAGGCGGCGACACCTCCTCGACCGCGGCAAAGACCGGTTCGGGCATCAGCACCATGCCCGGCCCACCCCCGAAGGGAGCGTCGTCGACGGTGCGGTGGACATCGGAGGTCGCAAGGCGCAGGTCCCAGCAACGGATGTCCAGCAGGCCACGCTGGCGGGCCCGTCCGAGAATGCTCAGATGGCACATCGCGTCGAGCTCGGCAGGGAAGATGGAGAACAGGTCGATGCGCAAGCCGCTGCCGCGGGGGGCTGCGGGGCTGCCGTCAGCGCTGGTCGAGCTCGAAGAGCCCATCGGGCACCTCCACGTGGACCACGCCGAACTCGCTGCGCACCACGAATGTCAGCGGCACGAGGTGGCCCGTGTCCAGCTCGAGCAGGTCCGCCGCCGGGTTGGCTATCACCGCAGTCACGATGCCCGCAGCGTCGCCCCGCTGATCGACGACCGCGGCACCGCACAGCTCATGCACCCACAGCTCGTCGGGATCGGAGAGCGGCTCGGCGAACACGGTCGTGCCGGTCAGCGTCGCGGCTGCGTCCCGGTCGTCGATGCCCTCGAATCTGACCAGCCAGCGATTGCCGTCGGGGCGGGCGCGGGCAACGGCCCTGGGTCCCGCCGCGGTGATCAGCACCGAACCGGCATCGAATCTCTCGAGGCGGTTGGTGACCGGGTACACGGCGACCTCGCCCCGCACTCCGTGTGCGCGACCGATCGTTGCGATTTCCAGCAGTCCGGACGGCTCATCGTCCGGAGCACCGGAGTCAGTCGCGGAAGTCGACTTCGACCCCGACGCCATCGCGATGGGCGGCAGCGCGCACCAGCGTGCGGATGGCGTTGGCGACGCGTCCTCGCTTGCCGATGACCCGGCCGATGTCCTCGGAGCTCACCGTCGCCGTCAGGCTCAGCTTCGATCCCGACTCGGCAATCTCGACCTCGACCTGGTCAGGATGCTCCACGAGCTGGGCGATGAGGTACAGCAGCACCTCTTCGGCGGTGGTGGTCTCGGCTTCGGCGCCGGTTTCTGCAGTGGTCACCGGTCCTCCCCGTCGTTCTGCGGCTCAGCATCGGATGCCGCCGCGTCGGCTGGCGAGGGATCGTCGCCTGCTGCGGGGGCGTCGAGGACCAAGTCGGGCACCGGGGCCGCTGGCTCGACATCGGGCGACGGCTCGGCGTCGGCCGCCGCGGCCTGCGGATCGGATGCCGAACGGAAGTCGTCCCACGCGCCGGAGATCGTCAGCAGCTTCGAGACGGTCTCGCTCGGCTGCGCCCCGTGGCTGAGCCAGTGGACCGCACGCTCGTTGACGATCGAGATCGCCGAGGGCTCCTGTCGAGGATCGTAGGTGCCGATGACTTCCAGCACGCGGCCGTCGCGGGGCTTGCGGCTGTCGACGGCGACGACGCGATAGCTGGGCTGCTTCTTCTTGCCGGTGCGCTTGAGGCGCAGACGAACGGCCATGATGCTCCCGGTGAGGTGACTGCGAGTTTGGGGGGCCTGTTTTGGGGGCCTGTGGGGGGCGGGCGAGCCGGCACATGGGGTGTGGCTTGTGTCGCACGCCGATGGGCCGCCGCGCCGACGAATGAGGATAACGGGACGCCGGCCCGTCGCCCCCGACGCGACGGCACGGATCGGCCGCGCCAGAGTCGCTCAGCGACCGGGCAGCTTCAAGTCCAGTGCGTCCCAGTCGATCGCATCGCTGAGCGGCTTGGAGCCGGTCTTGGGCCCCGATCCCTTGGGCGACACCCGTCCCCCGCCGCCGGCGCGACCGCCGGTGCGGCCCGCGCCCCGACCGCGCTTGCGGGCGGCCTTGCGGCCGGCTGGACGTCGCTTGGAGCCCAGCCCCATCATTCCGCCCATCATCTTGCGCATCTGCGTGAACTGCTTGAGCAGGTTGCTGACCTGCGCAGACGATGTGCCGCTGCCCGCGGCGATGCGAGCCCGGCGGGACGCATCGATGATCTCCGGCGACACTCGCTCGGCCGGCGTCATCGACAGCACGATCGCTTCGGCCAAGGCGATCCGGTCGTCGTCGATCTCGGCGTCACGGACCTGATCGGAAATGCCCGGCATCATCTGCACGATGCTCTGCAGGTTCCCCATCTTGCGCAGCTGCCGGAGCTGGTCCACGAAATCGTCGAGCGTGAAGGTGCCTTCGACCAGTCGCTGCGCGGCCGCCTCGGCTTCAGCCTCCTCGTAGACCTGCTCGGCCTTCTCGATCAGCGTGAGCACGTCGCCCATGCCGAGAATCCGGCTGGCCATGCGGTCGGGGTGGAACTGCTCGAAGTCGTCGATCTTCTCCCCGACCGACGCAAACGCCACCGGACGGCCGACGACCTCGGCGACAGACAGGGCAGCACCGCCGCGCGCATCGCCGTCGAGCTTGGTCAGGATGATGCCGTCGACTTCGAGCGTGGCGTGAAACGCCTCGGCAGTCGACACGGCGTCCTGGCCGACCATCGAGTCCACGACAAGGAACGTGTAATGCGGTTCCACCGCGTCGGAGATTCGGGCCACCTCACCCATGAGCTCGGCGTCGATCGCCAGGCGGCCTGCGGTGTCCACGATGAGCACATCGCGCCCGGCCTGGCGGGCGTGTGCGAGCCCTCCTGCAGCACAGGCCACGGGGTCGCCCGGCTCGCTCCAAACCTCGGTGTCGATGCTGTGGGCCAGTGTCCGCAATTGCTCCACGGCAGCGGGACGCTGCAGGTCGGCACCGACCAGCAGCGGGTTGCGCCCCTGGGATTTGCACCACTGGGCCAGCTTGGCTGCGGCTGTCGTCTTGCCCGAGCCCTGGAGCCCGGCCAGCAGCACGACCGTGGGCGGCTTCGGCGCGAACTGGAGGTTGAGCGGGTTGCCGCCCAGGATGGCGACGAGCTCGTCGTTGACGATCTTGGTCACCTGCTGGCCAGGAGTCAGGCTGGCCGTGACCTCGCCGCCGATGCTGCGCTCGCGGACCCGCTCGGTGAACCGTCGGACTACCCGAACGTTGACGTCGGCTTCGAGCAGGGCCACGCGGATCTCTGCGAGCACCTCGTCGACATCGTCCGGGCGCATCCGCCCGCGCCCGCGCAGCGACCGGAGCGTCCCGGAGAGGCGGTCAGTCAGCGTGTCGAACATCGATCATTCCCCCTCGCGGGACTGTGGCTCTTCGGCGATCCCCAACAGCGCGTCGACATAGCTGTCGGGGTCGAAATCGACGAGATCTTCGGCGTTCTCGCCGAGGCCCACGAGCTTCACCGGGAGCCCGAGCTCGGCCTCGATGGCGAAGACGATGCCGCCCTTGGCCGAGCCGTCCAGCTTGGTGAGCACGACACCGGTGACGTCGGTGGCTTCGGCGAAGGCCCTCGCCTGGCTGAGGCCGTTCTGGCCGGTCGTGGCGTCGATCACCAGCAGCGTCTCAGCAACCGCTCCGGGCGCTCGATCCGCCACCCGGCGCACCTTGGCGAGCTCGTCCATCAGGTTCTTGCGGGTCTGCAGCCGGCCGGCGGTATCGGCGAGCACCACATCCGCGCCCCGTGCGGCGGCTGCGGTGATGGCGTCATGCACTACCGAGCTGGGGTCTGCGCCCGAGCTGCCCGAGATGAGTTCGGCACCGCAACGATCGGCCCATGTCTGCAGCTGGGACGCAGCCGCGGCACGGAACGTGTCGCCCGCGGCCATGACGACATGCCGGCCTGACGATGCGAATCTGTGACCGACCTTGCCGATCGTGGTGGTCTTGCCCACACCGTTGACGCCTACGAACAGCCACACCGCCGTTGCGTCGTCCCGGCCGGGCGCCGAGGTGGCAAGCGATCGGTCCGCATCGAGCGTCTCGCGCATCTGGTCGCCCAGCGCGCGCATCAGGTCGTCCCCCCCGGCAATGCCCGTCTCGGCAGCCGTGCTGCGCAGGCGTTCCAGGGTCGCCATCGTCGTCGCTACGCCCACATCGGCGCCGAGCAGCGCTTCTTCGAAGCTCTCCCAGGTCTCGGCGTCGGGTGTGCGCCCCCGGATGGAAGCGAGCCGATCCCGCAGAGTGCGGCGCGACGAGGCCAAGCCCGAGGCGAAGGTGACCGGTGCCCGCTCCGGCCCTGCGACGTCGAGCTCGGCAGTCTCGTCGGGTGCCGTCGCCGCGGTTGCCGGCGGTTCGGCGGCCAGCTGCGGACGCGGTTGGTCTGGGCGGCTCGATGAGGCGGCACGGCGCTGTCTCTTTCGCTGCGCCAAGGGCACCGTCATCAGCGCCAACATCGCCACCACGAGACCGATGACGGCGATCCGCCAGCCGTCGGGCAGGTCGTCGCTTCCCCCCAAGAGGAGAATCGCGCCGATAAGAATGACGATGGCGCCTGCGCCGGCGACCGCCCTGGTGCTCACTGGCGGGCAGGCTACCGAGGTGCCGTGACGGGCTCGTTTGCTGCCAGCGGGCCATCCGCGGCAATGAGCGCAGCGGCGGCCGACGGCCGTTCGGACACGACCACGCTGGATCCTCCCGGCGGCATCGACACGCCGTAAAGCACATCGGCCGATTCCATCGTGCGGCGCTGATGGCTCACGATGACCAGCTGCGACTCGCGCCGGAATTCGGCCACGAGGTCCAGGAAGCGCTGCAGGTTCACATCGTCGAGCGCGGCTTCGACTTCGTCGAGGACGTAGAAGGGCGAGGGGCGGCTGCGGAACACCGCGAAGAGGTAGGTCAGCGCAACCAGCGAGCGCTCGCCGCCCGAGAGCAGCGACAAGCGCCCGACGCGCTTGCCGGCCGGTCGCACATCCAACTCGACGCCGCAGGCAAGCAGATCGTCGGGATCGGTCAGCGAGAGCTTGCCGGCCCCGCCGGGGAACAGCGTGCCGAACAGCTCCGCGAAGTTCCGCGCGACGTCTTCGAAGGCCTCCGCGAACGTTGCCACGATCTCGGCGTCGATTGCTCGGATCACCTTGCCCAGCTCGCGCCGGCTGGCGCGCACGTCGGCCAGCTGGGTCGCCACAAACTCGTGGCGCTCGGACGCTGCTTCGTACTCGGACAGCGCGAGCGGGTTGGTCGGCCCGAGCCGGTTGAGATCGGCACGCAGCGACCGCTCGTGGGCCTTGGCGGTGGTGCCATCGGGCAGCGGCGGCGGCAGCGCTGCGAGTGCCGTCTCCGGCTCGGCGTCGAATTCCACTCGCAGGGTGTTGACCAGCACGTCGCGCTTGGTCCTGCGCTCGGCATCGCTCACGTCCAGCGCCGCAAGCTCAGTGCGCACGCTCTCCTGGTGGGCCGAGATGGCGTCGCTCTCGCGCCGCAATGCGTCAAGGCGGTCGGAGAGCTGGTGCACCAGCTCGGTCCGGGCCTCGTGGCGGGTTCGCAAGCGGTTGGCTGCGGCGTCGAGACGGTGGCGGTGCCCCGAGAGCAGCAGCGCGAGCCGATCCAGCGCCGTGGTGATGTGCTCGGATCGCTCGAGCCGGGCGGACGCGGCGCCACGTGACAACTCGTGGCCCGCGAGGCGCTGCGCGATCGCCCGGAGCCGGTGCTCGAGGGCGGTCCGACGCTGCTGCTGGGCGGCTGCGCCGGCTTCGAGTGCCTGGGCCTGCGCGGCCTGTCTGGCGGACACAGCGGCGATTCGCTGCCGCAGCGATTCGACGGCCCGCTGTGCGTTGCGTTGGGTGTCGAGCGCGGCTCGGTGCGTCTGCCGAGCAGCGTCGAGCGCGGCGGCCCGCTCTCGGTGCTGGTCTCTCAGTTCGGCGATGCGTCCCTGCGCCTCCTGGTGCGCCGCTTCGGCCGCAGCGGCACCCGTGCCGCCGATCCGCCAGCCGCGGGGACCGAATCGATCCCCGCCGGGTGTCACGAAGACGCCGCCGCGATCTGCGCGGGCTCGCTCGTACGCAGCGGACCAGTCGTCGTGCACGCACACCGCGTGACCGATAAGCGCATCCAGCAGCACCGTGATGCGGTCGTGGCAATCCTCCGGTGCGTCGGGAGCAACCCCGACGTGCGCCCTCACCAGCTCGTCTCCGGCACCCAGCGACGGTGAACTCCCGGGCACCGCCGGCTCGCCGGGTTCGCCCACGGCGCTGAGCGAGATCACCGATCCGGCCAGCCCTGCAGCGTCGAGCGCGCCGAGTGCTTCCGAAGCAGCACCGTCATCGCGCACCACGACAGCGCTCAATGCGCCGTCCGCCGCGGCCTCCGCCGCCGCCTCGAAGCCCTCATCGATTGCCAGCAGGTCTCCCAGCACTCCCAGCACGCCGGGCACTCCGCCGAGTGCTTCGACACCGGAGTCGTCCCGAGCCGAGCTGATCGCCGAGTTCAACGCCTCTGAGCGTCCGATCCAGCGCTGCAACTCCTCCACCACTGCTTGCTTGCCTTCGTCGGCCTCCCTCACGGCTGCTGCCGCGTCGTCGAGGCGCGCTTGGGCTTCCGATGCGGCGGTCGAGGCCTCGTCGAGTTCTGCCTCGTGACGCGCTGCCTCGTCAATCTTCCGATCAGGAACTTCCCCCGAGCCTGCGCGGCCTGCGGCCTCCCCGTCGCCCGCCTGCGCAGCATCCAGCTCGGCAATCTCCGCAGACAGCCGGGCGTGCTCGTCGGTGAGCGTCGCGACGACATCGGAATCGAGCAAGGCATCTCGCTCGCGTTCGACCGAGCGCATCCGCTCGTAGGTCTGTCCGATGAGGCCGCGCGCACGTTCTGACAGCGACGCCACGCGTGACAGCCGGTCGGTCGGCTCGCTGGTCAGCTCGGCAAGCTGGCCCTGCGCGGCCTCGGCCGCGGCGCCGGTCTCGGCAAGCGAGGTCGCGGCGCCGTCCTGCTCTGCCTGCAGCTCTGCCCGTCTTGCATCCGCGACGGACTGTGCCTGACGGTAACCCGCCAGCTCCCGTCCTGCGTTGTAGAGCTGAAGGTCAGCCAACTCTGAGCTGATCTCAGCGTGGCGGCGTGCGGCTTCTGCCTGCCGTTCGAGCGGTCGGAGCTGGCGGCGCAGCTCCCGCTGCAGGTCCGCGAGACGCGTCACGTTCGCCTCGGTGCTCTCGAGCCGTCGCTCCGCCCGCTCCTTGCGCCGGCGGAATTTCAGGACCCCGGCGGCCTCCTCGATGAGCGCACGACGCTCTGACGGCTGGGCTGCGAGCACCCCGGTGATCTGGCCCTGGGCCACGATGCTGTGTTGTTGCCGACCGACACCGGCGTCGTTGAGGAGCTCCTGCAGATCGAGCAGGCGGCAGGGCGTGCCGTTGAGCGCGTACTCGGACTCGCCCGAGCGGTACAGCGTGCGGGTGATCGCCACCTCGGCGGTCTGGGTAGGCAGCGTCTGCGACTCGTTGTCGATGACCAGGGTGACCTGTGCCCGACCCAGCGCGACACGGCGATCGGTGCCGGCAAAGACCACATCGTCCATCCGCTGGCCCCGCAGCGCGCGGGGCCCTTGGGCGCCCAGCACCCAGGCGATCGCATCCACGACGTTGGACTTGCCGCTGCCGTTGGGGCCGACCACCACTGTCACGCCCGGCTCGAACGTGAGCGTGGTGGTCTCGGCGAACGACTTGAAGCCGGACAGCGTCAGGGAGCGAAGGAACACAGGGCTAGTTCAGATCAGCTGGTTCAGACCAATCGGGGCAGGGGCCAGCGCGTCGAGTTTGGCAAAGACTCGGGCCGCGGGCGGGGAGGGTTGCGCCCGGCCTAGACCTGATAGTCGCAGTAGTGATGGGTGACGCCCCGGATCACGGCGGTGAGCACATCGCCTCTGCCATTGCGGCAGCGCTCGCCCGCGCGCCCGAAGACCTCGAGGTAGGTATCGAAGCCGCCGGCCTTGCCGAAGATGTCGAGGTGCCCGCCGACGGAGGCACCCCGGTACTTGATCGAGTTGTGAACGGTCTCGACGATGGCTCGGTAGAGCCGCCGGACTTCCTGGGTGTTCAGCGCATTGGCGACCCGCGCGTGTCCCAATCGCGCCGCGTGCAGCACCTCATCGGAGTACATCGGCCCGATGCCCACCACGAACGTGGGATCGAGCAGGAGATCTCGCACGGTGTCGGTACGGCCTCGCAGCATGAGCGCGAAGTCGGTCCAGGGCATCGGCATGTCGACCGGATCGAATCCGAGTTCGTCCCGGTCCGGATAGAGCTTCTGGTAGCGAGCCCAAGTGAGGACTCGCAACGTTGCCTCATCACCCGAGTCGAGCAGGCGAAGCTGCCCTCCTTTGGTGAACGTCATGATCACCTTGGTCTCGGGCTCAACCGGGGTTCTCGAGGTCGCCCGCCGGAACGAACCGGTCTCGCCGAGGCGCGCGACCATGATCTCGTCGGTGTCGAGCACGAAGTGGATCAGCGAACCCTCCCGGGAAACCGAGTTGATCTTCTTGCCCACAAGCAGGTCAGCAAACTGCTGCTTGGAGCGCATCGCCGGCAGTGCCCGCTTGGTGCCGGGGACGTCGACTGACTTGAACTTGCGGTTCGAGACCTCCTTGTCCAGATCGCGCTTGGCAATCTCGAGCTCAGGCAATTCAGCCATGAGTGGGCTCCTTCGCAACGGTCGATCGATCACTGCAGTCCTTGGCAAACCGCACGCACGCGGCTGCTGCTGCCTGGCGCTCCGCGGCTCGCTTCGTGGGACCCTCGCCACGGCCCCAGACCTCGTCGCCCACACGGGCCTCGGCCACGAAGCTCCGCCGGTGCGCAGGTCCCGAGCCCACCACGACATAGGTGGGTTCGGCGCCGAATCGCTGAGCGACCAATTCCTGGAACCGGTTCTTCGCCTCACGAGCGCCGGGCGCGGCAGCCGCAGCGGCGATGCGCGACCCCAGAAGGCGTCCGACAACGTCGCGGACCGCGTCAATGCCCCCGTCGAGATATACCGCGGCCAGCACCGCTTCGAACGCATCGGCGAGGATCGACTCCCGGTCAGCTCCCCCGGTCGCCGCCTCGCCCCGGCCAAGCAGCAGGGCTGACCCCAGATCGCACTCGCGAGCCGCAGCGGCCAGGGCGTCAGCGCTCACCACCGCCGACCGCACCGCGCTGAGGTCGCCAGGGCCAAGATGGGGCCAGCGGACAGTTGCATGCTCGCTGACGCAGAGCCCCAGCACAGCATCGCCCAGGAATTCCAAGCGTTCGTTGGACACAGCGACGTCGTCGCTCTCGGCCGAGCTGTTGTGCTCGTTGCACCAGCTTCGATGCGAGAGCGCCTCAATCAGCAGTGCCGGATCGACGAAGCGATGCCCGACCCGCTCCTCGAGGCCGCGGAGCTCGGCGCGTTCAGCGACGACTGTCTCCACGTCAGCCGACGCGTTCCATCACATAGTCGATGGCGTCGCGCACAGTCTTGAGGTCTTCGAGATCCTCGTCCTCGATCCGAAAGCCCACGGTGCGGTCCGAGAGCTCTTCCTCGAGCGCCTCCACCAACTCGATCAGCGCCAGCGAGTCTGCGCCCAGGTCGTCGACGAACGACGACGACTCGGCCACCTGCGACGGCTCCAACTCCAAGATGTCGGCGAGCTGGTTGCAGATGAGGTCGAAGACTTCGTCGCGTTCGGGGGGATTCTGACGCACATGGGTTTCAGCGGGCATGAGAACTCCTGCCGTCTTCGGCGTTCGGGCGCTGCGCTGCCGCTGTTGGCGGCACTGCTGTGGGACGACGGATGGACCTTGCGCACCCGTGCTGCGGATGCGCGGGTGAGCCTACCGTCAGCCTTCAAGATGCTGGAAGGCTGACCGCCGCCAGCTCGCCCAGCAAGTCGGCCTCGACCATGCGGTGTGCGACTCTGATGGCGCTGGTGATGGCCCGCGGGCTGGATGAGCCGTGGGCGATGACGCAGACGCCGCGCACACCGAGCAGCATCGCTCCCCCGACGGCGTCGGGGCTCACCTCTTCGGCCAGCGGTGCGAGCAGGCCCAGCGCAGCGGCACCCTCGGCTCCGCCTTCGGACAGGCGCTCGAGAATCAGGCGGATGAAGAACGTTGCCGTGCCCTCGAGCGACTTCAGCAGCACGTTTCCTGTGAACCCGTCGGTGACAATGACATCGACAGGGCCGTCGAGGATGTCTCGACCCTCGATATTGCCGAAGAAATCGATCTCGGCATCTTCAGCCAGCAGCTTGTGGGTCTCCTTGACCAGCAGATTGCCCTTCTCGGGCTCCTCACCGATCGACAGCAGCCCGACGCGCGGCTCGGCCACGCCGAATCGGATGCGGCTGTATGCCGAGCCGAGGCGGGCGAACTGATGCAGCCACTGGGCGCTGCAGTCGGCCATCGCGCCCGAGTCGAGCAGCACGCGCGCCGTACCACCGCCGGGCACGGGAAATGCCGTGGCAATTGCTGGCCGGGCAACCCCCGACAGCCGCCGCAAGCGAAGCAAGGCAGCCGCCGCAACCGCGCCGGTGTTGCCTGCGCTCACCACCGCCGAGGCCTCGCCGTCGCGCACAGCAGTGACAGCACGCGCTATCGAAGAGTCTTTCTTGGTCCGGACAGCACGGCTGGGCTCCTCGGACATCTCGATGACCTCGGATGCATCGATGATGTCGAGAGATCCCCCGCCGGCAGCGACGATGGCGTCACGACGCCCCACGAGTACGACGTCGAGTCCGTCGGCGGTTGCATCGAGGGCACCTTGCACGACGGCGTCGGGCGCATGGTCGCCACCCAGGGCGTCGACGGCGACCGGCTGCGTCATGAGCCCGGGCCCGTCCTCGCCATCCGGCACGATCTCACACGATTCTGGCTCAGGCGATATCGAGGGCTTGACGACCGCCGTACCAGCCGCACTGCCCGCACACCCGGTGAGGCAGTTTCGCGGCGCCACAGCGTGGGCACACGCTTCGGGGCGCCTCGTCGAGACGCCATGCCGCTGCACGACGCGAACGCGTCTTGCTCTTGGACGTCTTTTTCTTGGGGACTGCCACGGCTGGACTCCTCGAGCGGACCATGCAGCCTATCCATCAGTGCCCCGAAGCTGACTCGCCCGAAGACCCTCATGGCGATTCCGCTTGGCCCCGGCGCAGTGCCTCCAGCGGTGCCCAGCGCGGGTCTTGCTGTTCGGCGGGGTCGTCGCGTGCTGGTTCATCGGGTGCCGGATCGAGATCCGGCGGGTGGTTCGGACACGGATCGGGATACGGACACGCGATGGCCTCGATCGGCAGTTCCAGCAGGATCGCCTCACGCACCATGGGTGCGAGATCGGCGTGTTCGGGGTGAAGCTGGTACTGCTCGCCTTCGCGTGGCACAGCAGCGAACAGCTCACGGACGTTCGCACACGCCTCCCCTTCCACGGGCATCCAGCAACGCGCACACGGTCCCTGCCACGCAGCGGTGATGCGGCCCGCGGCGCTCAGTCCGCCGCTGATGAGTTCCAACGTCAGCTCGACGTCGACCTCGCTGTCGCGGGGCACTTCCACATCTGCGATACGCAGCTCGGTGCTGTCGTCGGATTCTGCGAGGTCCGCCGCCCGAACTGTCTTCGACCAGCTGATCGGTCCGCGTCCGAGCAGTCTCAGCGGCACGGACAGGGACCGCTCAGGGTCCCCGCGGCTCACGCCTGATCCTGGTCGAACACCACCGGGTCGGTATCGGGGCCGCTGCGAGCCGACCGCCGGTCACCGGTATCGATCTCAGATTCTGCAGTGACGGCAGGTTCGCCGCTCGGCGCAGCCGGCGCTATCGGCGTCGCGACCCGCTTGCCGAGCTTGCGCCGCGCCGCCTGCACGGCGATTTGAATCTGGTCGACTGCGCTTGCGAACTGCGCGAGATGTCGCTCGCAATACTCGTCGACTTCGTGGCGGCGGCGGCGCGACTGGATCTGTGCATCGTCGAGCAGCTGGCGGGCGCGTCGCTCAGCGCTGCGCACGACCTCAGTGCGCTGCACCATCTGAGCCACGCGGCTGCGTGCCTCGTCGATGACCATGTTTGCGTCGACTCGCGCCTGGGCCAGCACCTCGTCGCGCTCGCGCAACAGCCAGCGGGCCTGGCGCGTCTCGTCGGGAACTGCCGCCAGCGCCGATTCGAGCAGCGTCATCACCTCGTCGCGATTGATCATGACCGAGGTCGACAGCGGCATCGGCCTCGCTGCGTCGATGATCCCCATGGCTTCGCGGATGAACTGCTCGGCGGTGACCGACGGGCGCCGCGGCGCCATGGTGCCCGGATGGCGCGACTCCGCCGACGCGGCCGTTTCTTCGGTGGGAGCGCCGTGGGTGTCCAACGGGTGCTCCGCAGGCGCGACTCCCGGATGCGCATATGGCTGCGGCGGGGCATCGACGCCCCCTTCCGACGTGCTCACGAGGCAGCCTCCTGCGCTGCTCGTTGCCGGAGCCGTTCGGCTACCGGGGGCGGGACCAAGTGGGAGCAGTCGCCGCCGAACTTGGTGATCTCGCGGATGTAGTTGGACGCGATGAAGAGGTGTTCAGTGCGGGGCGGCACGAAGACGGTTTCGACACCGGTGACCGAGTGGTTCATGTGCGCCATCCGCAGCTCCGACTCGAAGTCGCTCTGACTCCGCAGACCCTTCACGATCACGTCGGCACCGAGCCGATCGGCGAGGTCGACCACGAGTTCGCCGAACTGCACCACCGAGACGTTGCCGAGATGGCTGGTCGATTCGGAGATCATCGTGACGCGCTCATCGTCGGAGAACAGCGGCGTGGACTTGGCCGGGTTGCGCATCGCCGCCACCGTCACCGTGTCGAACAGCCGCGAGGCTGCCGAGATGACATCGAGATGACCGTTGTGCACAGGATCGAACGAGCCTGGATACATCGCCATGACCACCGAGAACGGTTCCTCCGGATCGAGCCGTGTCCGGCGACGGTACCGCGCAGCAGTCCCGAATCGAGGGACCCTCAATCGCCCGACGAACCCCCCATCTCGGTGTCGGGCACGATGAGATCCCAGCGGTCGCCGCAATCAGAGCAGCGGTATGCGACGACGTCTCCTGGCTGGAATCCCCAATCGGGTTCGGGCACGCTCAGCAGGCCGCAGCGCCCCCCGCAGTCGACGCACATGATCTCTGCCGGCACTGCCACATCGTCGACATCGTCCACGCCCACAGTGTCGCGCCCGCCCACTGACAGATCCGCAGGCCTCCGGCCTCCTGCCACACCCGCAGGCCTCCGGCCTACGGTGATGCCATGCGTGTCGTCGGCGGGGCGTTGGGCGGCCGTCGCCTAGTAGCGCCCGAACCGGGCTCAGTTTCCACCCGGCCGACATCCGACCGGGCCCGCGAGGCCATCTTCAACATGCTCGTCAGCCTGCAAGCGGTCGAGGGCGTCACCGTGATTGACCTGTTCGCCGGCACCGGTGCTCTCGGCATCGAGGCGCTGTCACGGGGTGCGGCGCACGCCACATTCGTCGACGATGATGCCGCTGCCTGCCGCATCATCACCGCGAACCTCGACGGACTAAGTCTCACCGAGCGCGCCGCGGTCAGCCGCAGCGGTGTCGAGTCGTACCTGGCCACGCATCCCGACCCGGTGGATCTGGCCTTCGCGGACCCGCCCTACGGATTCGACGGCTGGGCGGAGTTGCTCGAAACGCTGAATGCCGGCGTGCTCGTGTGCGAGTCGGACCGCGAAATCGAACCCGACCCCGGTCACCCGTGGGACACCTGGAGGGTGCGCCAGTACGGCACACCGGTCATCACGATCCTGTTACGCCCGGACACGATCGCCACTGCGTCGCATCGCGATCCAGCCGCCCAGGGCGATTAGCTGCGCTGCAGGTAGTCGGAGTCGCGACGGCTGGCGAACCAGTCGATCTCATCGGCCAACCCTGGATGGTCGTCGAGGGCGCCGTCGGACCCGATGAGCTCGGCAGCGGCATCACGCGCTGCCTGCACCCACGTCAGGTCACGGGCGAGCGATGCCAGCTTGAGGTCGCTGCGGCCCGATTGGCGTTCGTCGAAGAGCGTGCCCTCGCCACGCAGCTCGAGGTCGCGTTCGGCGAGCTCGAATCCGTCGTTCGTCGAAGCCAGTGCGCTCAGCCGCTCGACTGCGACGGGCGTCGGGTCCTCGTCGCTGACGAGATAGCACGTCGACGCACGACTGCCCCGACCCACCCGGCCCCGCAGCTGGTGCAGCTGCGCGATGCCGAAGCGGTCCGCCGACAGCACGACCATGACGGTCGCATTGGGCACGTCGATCCCGACCTCGATGACCGTCGTCGCGACCAAGGCGTCGAGATCGCCCTCCCGGAACCGGGTCATCGTGGCTTCTTTTTCGGCCGGCGGCAGGCGTCCGTGCAGCAGACCGACCCGCAGGCCCGCGAGCGAGCCGGCCGCCAGCTCTGCGTGCATCTGGGTGGCCGAGCGGGCATCGAGGCTCTCGCTCTCGGCAATCAGCGGGCACACCACGTATGCCTGACGCCCCGCTTCGATCTCGGCGCGCACCTCGATCCACATCGCTTCAGCCGCCAGTGGGCCTTGCGCCCACTGCGTGACGATCGGCGTGCGGCCCGGCGGGAGCCCGTCGAGCGTCGAGACATCCAGATCGCCGTAGACGGTCATGGCCGTCGTGCGGGGAATCGGCGTTGCGGTCATCACCAGCAGGTGCGGTATACGGCGGTCGTCGCGCCCGCTCTCGCGCAGCCGCGCACGCTGGGACACGCCGAACCGGTGCTGCTCGTCCACCACGACCACGCTGAGCGAACCGAACCTCACCGACTCTTCGAGCAGGGCGTGCGTGCCGACGACGATGTCCGCAGCGCCCGTGGCGATCTCCAAGAGCACCTCGCGTCGCTGCGTCGCCGAACTCGATCCGCTGAGCAGGCGCAGACGCAAGGGTCTGCGACCGCCGAGCCGCGCCTCGTCGGGCACTTCGAACCCGTCGAGCAAGGCGCGCAGCGCGATGTAGTGCTGCTCGGCGAGCACCTCGGTCGGCGCCATGAGCGCGCCCTGGTGGTCGTTCTGGACGGCCGCCAGCAGCGCGTGCAGCGCCACCAGCGTCTTGCCCGAGCCGACATCGCCCTGCAGCAGCCGGTGCATCGGTCGCAGGGTGCTCAGATCGGCGTCGATGTCGGCCATCGCACGCCGCTGCGCGTCCGTCAGCGTGTAGGGGAGGCGTCGGTGAAATGCCTCGATCAAGCTGCCGGAAGGTTCGTGCGCGATGCCGAGTTCGCGGGCCTCGCGCGCCAAGCGCTGGCTTTGCAGCATCAGCTGCACCCGCAGCAGCTCATCGAACACCAGTCGGTCGCGCGCTGCCCCCTGGTCGGGCATCGACGCCGGCTCGTGGATGTCGGCCAGCGCCTGGGCCCGGCCGGCAAGCCCCAGCCGGCCACGCAGCCACACCGGCACCGGATCGGCGATGCCGCGGGCTGCGCAGCGCCGCTGCGCTTCGCCGATCCAATTCGCAACGTCCCACGTCACGATGCCGGCGTTCTCCGACTGTGGGTAGATGGCCACGATCTTGCCGGTGCGGTCCCCGGCAGAGCCGCCGCCCAGCACATCGACCACCGGGTTGGTCATCTGCTTGCGGCCCCGGTAGTTGTCCACCTTGCCGAACAGCGCCACCGTCCTGCCTTCGGCGAGCTGACGCTCACGCCATGGCTGGTTGAAGAACACGGCGCTCAGCAGACCGGTGGCATCGGCCACGTCGACGCTCACCAGTCGCCTGCCCCCGCGCAGGCGGCGGCTCGACACCGAGTGCACATCAGCCACCACGGTGATTTCCGACCCGATCTCGGCCTCGCTGATCGGGGCCTGGGCGGTGCGGTCGACGTAGCGCCGGGGGTAATAGGTGAGCAGATCGAACACCGTCTCGACACCGACATCGGCGAGGGCCTCACGGCGCTGGCGGCCGACACCGTTGAGTCGATCCACTCCGATCGCGTCGAGTTCCCGCAGCGTCAGCGGGTCCTTCGTCGTTTCCCCCGAGGACCGGCCCGCAGCGGGCTGGCTGGGGTGGGGTGGGCTCATTCGATGCCGAAGAGGTACGGGTAGTGGTCCTGGCCGCCGACGTGCCGCTCGACTTCGACGTCGGACCAGTGCTCAGCGAGCCAGGCCATCACTTCGGCGGTGTCGGTTGCCTGGGCGCCCGCTCCCTCAATCAGCGTGAGAATCTCGTGCGCCGGGGTAAGCATGGCATCGAGCAGCCCGACGGCCGCCGCCGCTGCGGAGTCGCCCGCAGCCGAAATGCCCCCGCCGTCGAGGCCGATCCACTGCCCGGCGGCGACAGGGCCTGCCGGTGAGGTCGTGTCGCGCACTGCCTGGGTCACTTCGCCCGCCGACACCGCATCGGCGGCATCGCCCATGGATTCGGCGTTGGCATCGGCGCTCGCGTTGGGGTCGTAGCCGATCAGTGCTGCAAGGCCCGCGGGCACCGAGGTCGTGGCCACCACCGTGACGGTCTTGCCGGCGTGCTCGCCCGCCTGGCGCGCCACCGGGACGATGTTGGAGTTGTTGGGCAGCACCACGACCTGCTCGGAAGGCGCAGCCTCGATGGCTGCGAGCAGCTCGGCCGTCGAGGGATTCATCGTCTGTCCGCCGGTGACGAGTTCGTGGCATCCCAGCGAGGCGAACAGCTCGTCGAGCCCCGCCGCGGGCGAGACCGCGACCACTGCGCACCCCACGAGTGGCCGCTGCTCGGGCTCTGCCGCATCGTGGCCTGCGTGCGCACCGTGCACACCGTGCACACCGTGCTGGCTTGCGTGCACACCGAGGCCGGCGACCTGCTCGTGGAGATCGGTGATCTGGATGCGATGCGGCCGGCCGGCGTCGATGCCCGCCTCGATGACGGGGCCGATGTCGTCGGTGTGGATGTGGCAGTTCCACAGCCCGTCCCCTCCCACCATCACGATCGAGTCGCCCAGCGAGTCCCAGGCCACCTTGAAGTCATCGATGTTCTCGTCGGGCGCCGAGAGCAGGAACATCACCTCGTAGCGGGTGCCGGAGGGATCATGCACGTCGTGGCCGCCATCGCCGTCGAGATGGCTGTGCAGTTCGGCGCGTTGCTCCGCGACCGGGTCCACGGCGACGCCTTGCAGGCTCGCGCCGGCATTCCCGTGGGCGATCACCGCCTCAACTTCGGCAGGCAGGTCCACGGCATCAGGCAGCGGGCGTCCGTCCACGACGCTCAGCAGGGCGTCGAGCAGCAGCAGGTACCCCGCTGCGCCCGCGTCCACCACGCCGGCGTCGGCCAGCACGGGCAGTTGCTGCGGGGTCGCCTCCAACGCCGTCTGCCCAGCTTGCTTGGCGCTCTCGAGCACAGCGGCCAGCGCCCTGTCCTCGTCGCCCGCCAGCGTGCCCAGCGCGCGCTCGGCCGCCTGCGCCGCGGCGCGCGCGACGCTCAGGATCGTTCCCTCCACCGGCCGCATGACTGCGCCGTCCGCCGCCGTGCTCGCGGCCATCAGTCCCCGGGCGAGCAACTCGGCGTCGATGGGCGGCTCCGCCTCGGGCTGTTCGTCACTCGGGGCCAGCGTGGCGGCCATCCCCCGCAGGAGCTGGCTCACGATGACCCCGCTGTTGCCGCGCGCGCCCATGAGCGCGCCGTGGGAGATGGCCCGGCAGATGTCAGCCCGCCCAGCGCCCGCACGCAGGAGTTCCTCGCTGACCGCGGCGAGCGTCAGCGCCATGTTGGTGCCAGTGTCGCCGTCGGGCACCGGGTACACATTCAGCCGATCGATCGTGACGCGGTGCTGATCAAGCGCAGCTCGATAGGTGCGGATGGCCTCGGCCAGCGCGCCCGAGTCGAGGGTGGTCAGCGGACCGGCTGCGGTGCGTGGGTCGCCGTCGCCCATAGCTGCCGAAGCTACAACGCGCGCCGCCGTCGGTTGCTAGCTTTCGGTAGGTCGCGCAGCCCGCCTCGGCGGGCTCGCGATTTCCCAGCCACGGGAGGCGCACATGCAAGGCGTCATCAAGTCATATGACCCTGCATCGAGAGTCGGTGTCGTCACCGACGACGTCACGCGCGCCGAGCACGAGTTGGCACCGAATGCCTTGGAAGGCTCCATCTTCCGGATGGTGAGGCAGGGCCAGAGAGTGATCTTCGACCTTGACGAGCGGGGGCTCGCCACGCGGCTCCGTCTGGGGTCCGAGGTGGACCTGGGAACACCCGACTGGATCACCGCCGGGGGGGAGACAGCGTGATCTGAGGCCGGTGCGGCCGCACCGGTCGAAGAGCGAGTTCTACGACTCGATGCACGAGCGTGTACGAGACTCGGACCCGGAGGACAATTTGCCTGCGACTGACAACCGCCATTTGATCGATTGGGTCGATCATTGGGCCGGCGTGCTGCGACCCGACGCCGTTCATTGGTGCGACGGCACCGAAGCCGAGTACGACCAGTTCTGCCGCCAGATGGTCGAGTCCGGCACGCTCATCGAGCTCGACTCCGCCACCCGCCCCAACAGCTTCCTCGCCCGCTCGGACCCTGCCGATGTCGCACGGGTCGAGGACCGCACCTTCATCTGCAGCGAGAACGAGATCGATGCCGGCCCCAACAACAACTGGCGCCATCCCGACGAGATGCGCCCCGAGCTGCTGAAGCTCTTCGAGGGCTCGATGCGGGGCCGCACCATGTACGTCGTGCCGTTCTCGATGGGGCCGCTGGGCAGCCACATCGCCCACATCGGGGTGCAGCTCACCGACTCGCCTTACGTTGCCGCCTCCATGCGGATCATGACTCGCATGGGCCAGCCGGCGCTCGATGTGCTCGGCGACGGCGACTTCGTGCCGTGCATCCACTCGCTCGGCGCACCGCTGGAGTCGGGTCAGGCAGATGTGCCGTGGCCCTGCGACGCCGACCGCAAGTACATCGTGCACTTCCCCGAGACGCGCGAGATCTGGTCCTACGGCTCCGGCTACGGCGGCAATGCCCTGCTGGGCAAGAAGTGCTTCGCTCTGCGGATCGCCTCCACGATGGCCCGCGACGAGGGCTGGCTGGCCGAGCACATGCTGATCGTGGGCGTGACGCCTCCCGACGGCGAGACGATCTACGTGGCGGCGGCGTTCCCCTCTGCCTGCGGCAAGACCAACATGGCGATGATGATCCCGACGCTGCCGGGCTGGAAGGTGCGCACCATCGGCGACGACATCGCCTGGATGAAGTTCGGCGACGATGGCCGCCTGCACGCGATCAATCCCGAGGCCGGCATCTTCGGTGTCGCGCCCGGCACCGGCGACGACACCAACCCGAATGCGCTCGGCACGATGTGGGGCAACTGCATGTTCACCAACGTGGCGCAGACCCCCGACGGCGACGTCTGGTGGGAAGGTCTCACGCCGGAGCCCCCCGAAGGCATCATCGACTGGCGCGGCAACGAATGGTCGGCATCGGACGGGACGCCCGCCGCGCATCCAAATGCCCGCTTCACGGCACCCGCCGGACAATGCCCCTCGATAGCACCCGAGTGGGAGGACCCCGCCGGTGTGCCGATCTCGGCGATCCTCTTCGGCGGTCGGCGCGCCACCACCGTGCCCCTGGTGGTAGAGGCCTTCGACTGGGAGCACGGGGTGTTCCTGGGCTCGCAGATGTCGTCGGAGAAGACCGCTGCAGCGGCCGGGGCGGTGGGCGAGGTACGGCGCGACCCGTTCGCGATGCTGCCGTTCTGCGGGTACAACTTCGGCGACTATTTCCAGCACTGGCTGGATATCGGCGCGAAGCCGGGCACCCAGCTGCCCAAGCTCTATTACGTCAATTGGTTCCGCAAGGACGACGACGGCAGGTTCATCTGGCCGGGCTTCGGCGACAATGCCCGGGTGCTGAAGTGGGTGCTCGAGCGGATCGCTGGCCACGGCGAAGCGGTGCCGACGGCAATCGGCCTGGTGCCGCCGCCCGAGGCGCTCGACACCAGCGGGCTCGATCTCACCGACGCCGAGATCGAGACGCTGCTCGGGGTTGACGAGGACGACTGGCGGGCTGAGATCGACATGATCGAAGCGCACTACCGGGAGCTCGGCGAGCGCCTCCCGCCCGAGATGCGCAAGGAGCTCGACCGGCTCGAGCAGCGGCTCGGCTTCTGATCCACCTGTCCGGCCGCCTGTTGGACTTGGCCGCGGTTCCGGCCTTTGGTCCCCGGATCCTCAGCTGCCCAAGAACATGGCCCGGATGGCGAGGCCCATGATGAACAGGGCGCCGAGGCCGAACAGCTCGTAGCGGCGGTGCTCGAGCTGCTGGCGGTACCCGATCACGAAGGCGACCGCCACCGCGCAGCAGACGCCGTAGAACACGTGGAACGCCGGCGCATCGACCGCGGCGACTCGCATGAGGACGACCCCAGCGGTGAGCTGGACGAACACCAGCACCCAAGCGCCGCTCAACAGCCACCACAGGCTGCGGCGCCGCAGCGCGTGCCAGCGGATGGCGCCGAGCGCCCAGAGTCCCGCCACCCCATTCGACAGCACCATCGCCCAGCCGAGCGCCGTGTGGACCGTCGACCAGACCCCAGCGCTCACTGACGCGGCGAGACGTGCTCGGTGAACAGGTGGATGAACATCATGAGGTTCTGGGCGTCGCCGTGGCCGTTTGCGAGGTTGATCTCGCCGGGCCGGCGCGCCTCGGTCTCGCTCAGCTTCATCACGTCGAGGGCACGCAGGAGCCCCACGGGCGCTCCCGCAGAGACCAGTTCGCTGATGTCGCGCACGAGGTGACGGCCGCGCAGTCCTTGGGACTGGATGAGGCTGCGCAGCAGCAGCCGTGCCAGCGCGCAGGCGCTCGCCGGCGACACGTCGGCGACCGCGGCAGCCTCGTCGTACAGCGGCACGAGCTTGCGGTCGAGCCCCGGCGGGGCGCTGTGCTGCTCGGCCCGCTCTGGGCGGGCGCCATCGGGCTCGGCCCGCTCTGGGCGGGCGCCATCGGGCTCGGCGCGCTCCGAACCCGGCTCAGGCGACGGCACCGGTATCGCGCAGCTTCTCGATGTCGTCAGGGTCGTAGCCGGCGATGGCCAGCACCTCATCGGTGTGCTGACCCGGATGCGCCGGCGGTCCCTGCACGGCCTGCACAGTGCGGCTGAAGCGCGGCGACGGGCTCGGCTGGATCACGCCTGCCACCTCGCAGAACACGTCGCGGTGGACGTTGTGCGGGTGCTGGGGAGCCTCTTCTAGCGTCAGCACCGGGGCGAAGCACACGTCGGTGGCATCCATGATCTCGCACCACTCGTCACGGGTCTTCGACTTGAACACCTCCGCGATGCGCTCCTTCTGCTGCGGCCAGCGGCTGCGTGAGTGCTGCTTGGCGAACTCGGAGTCCTCCTCGAGGCCGGTGAGGCGCAGCAGCTCGGCGTAGAACTGCGGCTCGATCGACCCGATCGAGATGTAGTTGCCGTCCGCACACTCGTACACGTCGTAGAAGTGGCTGCCGGTGTCGAGCAGGTTGGTACCGCGCTCGTCGTTCCACACGCCGAGCGCCCGCATCGAGTGGAACATCGCCATCAGCGTCGCGGCACCGTCGACCATGGCGGCGTCGATCACCTGGCCTTCGCCTGAGCGCTGCGACTCGAACAGGGCGCAGGCCACGCCGAACGCCAGCAGCATGCCGCCCCCGCCGAAGTCGCCCACGAGATTCAGCGGCGCGATCGGCGGCTCTCCCTTGCGGCCGATGGGGTCGAGCGCGCCCGCCAGCGCGATGTAGTTGATGTCGTGGCCGGCACCCATGTGGTACGGCCCCTCCTGGCCCCAGCCGGTCATCCGGCCATAGACCAGCTTCGGGTTGCGTGCGAGGCACTCGTCGGGCCCGATGCCGAGCCGCTCCATGACCCCGGGGCGGAAGCCCTCGATGAGCGCGTCGGAATGCTCCACCAGCCGCAGCAGCGCCTCGATCCCGTCGGGGTTCTTGAGGTCGAGGCCGATCGAGGTGCGACCGCGGGCGAGCACGTCGATCGGCGGGGTGTCGGGGTCGCGGTCGCGCACCCTGGCCGCGCGGTCGACCCGGATGACCTCGGCCCCCATGTCCGAGAGCATCATCCCGCAGAACGGCCCTGGGCCGATGCCCTGCAACTCGATGATGCGAACGCCCGCCAGCGGTCCTGTGCCCATCGTCACTCCCGATCTCGAGGTTTGTACTGCGGATGGTCCGCAGGCAACGCTACTGCGCGCCGACGCGAGCCTCCCCGGGCGTGCCCGCGGTCGGCGCCGCGCCGCTCAGCGCCTGGGCGACGGCCTCCGCTACGCGTCGGACGGCGGCAGGCGTGCGTGTCCCCCACCAGAACAGGTCCTGGCCGTCGATGAGATGGACGGGGCCGTAGGGATCGAGATCGTCGAGATTGCGGCGGTGCCACGGGTAGGGCTCGGTGGAGGCGAGCACGAGGTCGATGTGCTCGTTCGCGAGGTCGGCCTCGTCCAGCGTGGGGTACGGGTCGGACCGATCGGCGAAGGCCACCTCCATCCCGCAGTAGGCCAGCAGGGACGCCCCGTAGGTCGGAGCGCCGATCGACATGAACGGGCGGCGCCAGATCGGCACGAACACGCGCACGCGCTCGCCTCCCCCGCAACGGCCGCGCAACGGCGGCAGCTCCGAGCGCTGCGGCAGCGGCTCGGGCTGCCAGTCGACCCCGACACGGCGTGCCAGACGAGTCAATTCCGGTTCGACGTCGTCGACCGAGGCGATGTGCAGCACCTCGACCTCGATGCCGGCGGCCACGAGCGCGTCATGATCGGGTCGCCGGTTCTCTTCGCGGTCCACGACCACGAGGTCAGGCGCCAGCTCCTCGATGGCAGCAATGTCAGGGTTCTTCGTGCCCCCCACGTGAGGCAAGTCCTCACGCTCGCAGTAGCGGGTGCACGCCACCGGGTCGACACCCCACGCCGCCAGCGTCTCGGTAACGCTCGGAACGAGGCTGACCACCCGCACGACCGCAGGCTAACGAGGGTCTAGTTTCGCCTCGATGAGTGGTCCGGCGGAGGCTCCGGCCGATGCACCAGAGGGGGGTGAGGCGCTGCCTGCAGACGACGGACTTGACGCCGCACAGCGTGCGGCGGTGCGCTCGCCCGCGGCAGCGCTGCTGGTAGTGGCCGGACCGGGAAGCGGCAAGACCCGTGTGCTCACCCAACGCATCGCCTGGCGGGCCGCGACCACCTCGATGCAGCCGCGACGGGCCGTGGCGGTCACCTTCACTCGGCGGGCTGCCAGGGAGCTCAGCTCGCGGCTGCAGCAGCTCGACGTCGACGACATGGGACCGGTCGGGACGTTTCACTCGCTCGCGCTCGCGCAGCTCCGCCAGCACGACATCGACCAGGGCCGGGCCGAGCGCAAGATCCTGCCGAACCGGTGGGCGCTCAGCGGCGAGCTGGGCGAGCACCTCCAGCGCAGCTTCGGTCACCGGCCGCCGATCACGGTGGCGACCGCCCTGCGGGAGATCGACTGGGCCAAGGCCAGCGACCTGTCGGTCGGCGAGTATCGAGAGGGACCCGCCTTGCGCCGACTCGGTCCCGACGCCGGCGCTGCCGCTGCGGAGCTGTATCGCCACTTCGAGCGCACCAAGGGCCGCCGCCGGCTGCTGGACTTCGACGACGTGCTCGCCGAGGCCACCCGGCTCATGCGATCCGACGAGCATTTCGCTGCAGCGCAGCGCTGGATGGGGCGGCACTTCTTCGTCGACGAGTTCCAAGACCTCAACCGTCTGCAATGGAACCTGCTGTGGGAATGGCTCGGCGGTGCTGACTCCGTGCACAGCGGGGCTGCCGACATCTGTGCCGTCGGCGACGCCGACCAGGCGATCTATGGGTGGAATGGCGCGGACAGTCGTTACATCACTGAGTTTGAACGCCATTTCGGGGGGGCACAGACCGTCCGGCTCCAACTCAACTACCGCAGCCACTCCGCCCTGGTCACGGCGGCACACGCAGTGATGGAGCGAGACGAAGTTCCGTACACACCGGCACGGCCGCACGAGATCGGTCCTGCGCCGACCGTGACAGCGTTCGACGACGACGCTGCCGAGGCCGCCGGCATCGCTCGATGGATGGCCGATCGGCACATCGGCGGCGTGCGCTGGGACTCATTCGGCGTCCTTGCGCGCACGAACGCCCAGCTCACCGACATCGCCGCAGCGCTCGAGGTTCGCGCCATTCCCTGCCGTCTCGGCGGGCGGCGAAGCCCCTTCTTGGAGCTGCCCGCCGTCCAGCAGATGCTGGAGCGCTTCCGCACCGCCGGTGAACGCTTCGCGCTCGCCGTCGAAGACATGCGCGCCGACGCGCTCGATGCGGCGCAGGGCGCGCCGATCGAACCGGTGCTGGCACGGGTCCTCGACCTCGCTGATGCCTACCTCGCCGAGATGTCCCGTGTCTCAGGCCGCACGTCGGGCCGCACGCTCAGTCGCAGCGGGGCCACGGGGGAGGGATTCGCGACCTGGGTCAGCCTGCTGTCGTCGAACGACCGCGAGCTGACCACTGACCTGATCGACAGCGATCGCCGGGGCATCCCCTTCGATGCCACCGACGGGGCCGTGACGCTCGCCACCTTCCACGCCGCCAAGGGCCTGCAGTGGCATCACGTGGTGATCGCCGGCGTCGAGGACGGACTCGTGCCCCTGCGCCGTGACGACCCCGAGGAACGGCGTCTGTTCTACGTGGCGGTGTCGCGGGCCTCACGCACGCTGCATCTCACCTGGGCACGGCACCGGTCTGGGCGCGGCGCCACAGCCGGGCCTCGCAGCCCCTCACCCTGGCTGGCTCAGATCGCTGCCGCCACCGCCGAGCCACCGCCGCTGTCACCCGACGACGCCGCCTCCCGGGTGGCCGCCGCCCGCGCCGCCCTCGACGCGACGCGGCAGTCCTGAGGGCTGGGCTCACGCCCGCTCAGCTCAGATCGCGAGATCAGCGAAGACCGGGGTGTGATCCGACGGCTTGTTGCCTTTGCGGGCGTTGCGGTCGATGAGGCAGAACTGCGTGGCCTCGACGACGGGCTCGGTGCCGAGCAACAGGTCGATGCGCAGGCCGTGGCGCTTGTAGAAGGCGCCGTCGCGGTAGTCCCACCAGCTGAACAGCCCGTCGGCGTCGTAGTGCTCGCGGAAGATGTCGGTCAGCCCCCAATCGCACACTCCGGCGATGGCATCTCGCTCAGGGCCGGTGACGTGGGTGCGCGGCTCGGAGTTGTCGGGATCCCACACGTCCCGGTCGTCGGGGCACACGTTGAAGTCGCCGCCGATCAGCACCGGCTCGGCGGGATCGCACGTGGCCTCGAGATGAGCACGCAGGCGACCCAGCCAGTCCAGCTTGTAGCGGTAGTGCTCGTGGTCGACGGCGCGGCCGTTGGGCACATAGACCGAACTCACCGTGACGCCGCCGCAGCGGGCCGAGATGATCCGTGCATCGGGGTCAGGCTCACGCCCGTCGGCGAAGCCGGCGACCGGGTCCTCGATCCCAACGGTCGACAGGATGGCCACGCCATTCCAGCGACCCTCGCCATGGTGCACCGAGGCATAGCCCTGCGCCTCGAAGTGCAGGTGCGGGAACTGCTCGTCGGACATCTTCGTCTCCTGCAGCAGCAGCACGTCCGGCTCGGCGTAGTCGAGCCACTCGTCGACCCGTTCCTGCCTTGCGTTCAGGCTGTTGACATTCCACGTGGCAATCCGCACGCCACGGACGCTAACGGCGTCGGCTGCTCGCTCTCCGCTCTTGTTCGCTGCGCTCACGGGCCGCTCGGGCCACGGCTTCGCCCTGCGCTTTCCGCTCAAGCTCGCTGCGCTCGCGGGCCGCTCAGGCCCGGGGCTCAGCCTCAGCGGGCGAGCGGCTTGTAGGTGATCCGGGCGGGGCCCGCATCGGCGCCCAGCTCGCGCTTGCGGAAGGCTTCGTAGTCGGTGAAGTTGCCTTCGAACCAGCGCACCACGCTGTCGCCTTCGAAGGCCAGCACATGGGTGGCGACTCGGTCCAGGAACCAGCGGTCGTGGCTGATGACCACGGCGCAGCCGCCGAACGACTCCAAGGCGGCCTCGAGCGCTCGCAGCGTGTCCACGTCGAGGTCGTTGGTGGGCTCGTCGAGCAGCAGCACATTGCATCCGCTGGTGAGCGTCCGGGCCAGGTGCACCCGGTTGCGCTCGCCGCCTGCGAGGTCGCCCACACGCTTCTGCTGGTCCGAGCCGGTGAAGTTGAACGATGCCACGAACGCCCGGCCGTTGACCTCGCGGGCGCCGTCGAGGCCGGTGATGCGCAGCGTGTCATGCCCGTCGGTGATCTCCTCGTAGACCGTGCGGTCGGGGTCCAGCACCGCCCGCGACTGGTCCACGTACGCGATGTCGACGGTCTCGCCGATCGTGATGCTGCCTGCATCGGGCTGCTCGTCGCCCACCAGCAGCCGGAACAGCGTGGTCTTGCCGGCGCCGTTGGCGCCGACCACGCCGACGATGCCGCCCGGCGGCAGGCGGAACGAGAGGTCGTCGAACAGCAGCTTGTCGCCATAGGCCTTCACGAGACCCTCGGCCTCGATCACCTGCGATCCCAGGCGACGTGACATCGGGATGGTGATCTGCAGCGCATCTGCGCGGCGCTGCTCGTCGGTGGCCCGGCGATGGGTCGCCAGCAGTTCCTCGTACGCGCTGATGCGTGCCCTGCTCTTCGCTTGGCGGGCCCGCGGCGACATGCGCACCCACTCCAATTCCTGCGCCAGCGTGCGGGCTCGGGCGTCGGACTGCCGCTGCTGGGAGACGAGCCGAGCATTGCGGTGCTCGAGCCACGCGCTGTAGTTGCCTTCGAAGGGATGCGTGCGGCCATGGTCGATCTCGAGGATCCAGCCGGCGACGTTGTCCAGAAAATAGCGATCATGGGTGATGGCCACGACCGTCCCCGAGTAATCGGCCAGGAACCGCTCGAGCCATGCCACCGATTCCGCATCGAGGTGGTTGGTGGGCTCGTCGAGCAGCAGCAGGTCCGGGTGGGACAGCAGCAGGCGGCACAGCGCCACGCGCCGTCGCTCTCCTCCCGACAGCGTCGTCACGTCGACATCGCCGGGCGGCAGGCGCAGCGCGTCCATGGCGATGGCGACCTGTCGGTCCAGATCCCAGGCATTGGCTGCGGCGATCCGATCCTCCAGCTCTGCCTGGCGGGTGCCGAGCGCATCGAAGTCGGCATCGGGCTCGGCCCAGCCGGCCATCACCGCCTCGTACTGCGTCAGCAAGGATGCAGTCTCGGCAACACCCGCCATCACGTTGCCCTCGACATCCAGCGCAGCGTCGAGTTCGGGTTCCTGGCGCAGCAATCCCACCGATGCCTCTGGTGCCAGCCTTGCGTCGCCGACATAGCCGTCGTCGAGCCCGGCCATGATGCGCAGCAGCGTGGACTTGCCCGAGCCGTTGTGGCCGATCACGCCGATCTTCGCGCCCGGCAGGAACGCCAGCGTGACGTCGCGCAGCACTTCCCGGTCGGGCGGGTAGAACCGTCCGAGCTTGTGCAGCGTGTAGATGAACCCTGACTCCATCAGCCCATCGCCATCA
The DNA here is from genome assembly GCA_022820925.1 of Acidimicrobiia bacterium. Taxonomy (GTDB): domain Bacteria; phylum Actinomycetota; class Acidimicrobiia; order Acidimicrobiales; family Poriferisodalaceae; genus Poriferisodalis. Next base: position 258,588 of record JAJEEO010000001.1, read on the forward strand.
GTACAGCGCCATCGCAGTCAGGCAGCGCCGGTCAACCCAGCTCGAAGCCAACGAGTGCTTCCAGCTCACGCAGGGCTTCGTCGGGATCGGTCACCTTGATGGCCGCCATGCCCATTGCCGCGGCGGGCTTGCAGTTGATGCCGAGGTCGTCGAGGTACGCAGTGCGGACCGGATCGATGCCGAGCCGGTCACAGGCCAGCTCGTAGATGCGCGGATCGGGCTTGCGCAAGCCCACAACGGACGACTCGATCACCACGCCGAACAGCTTCATCACCTCCGCGACCGCCGCGGCCGCGCTGGCGTCCCGGGCCATGCCGGCCCCGTGGCCCGTCCTCACGTTGTTGGTGATGCAGCCCACCGGCAGGCGCGCCGCGAGGATCTCCAACGCACGCACCATTCGCGGGCGCAGCCCGCCGCTGAGGCACGCCAGCACCTGCGCACCGGATATCTCGTACCCCCGGTCGGCCGCTTCTGTCTCGAACAGCTCGGCGAACTCGTCGACGCTGACCTCGCTGCGCTCGAGTCGCGCCCACGCATTGGTGTCGGGGTTGGTGGCGTTGATCTTCCGGATGGTGTCGCGCGGCACGCCGATGCTGTCCTCGTAGCGGTTGAACGCCTCGAACGGGCTCTCGGTGATGACGCCGCCGAAGTCGAACAGCACCGCGTTCACGGCGGCCGACGCCGGCTGGCCGCCGCGCCTGGGGCCTGACGACAGTTCGGCTGCGCTGGGTTCGACCGCGCTGGATTGGCCCTCGGACACGGCCCGGCACGCTATCCGGGCGGTGAGACGGCGGGCACGAGTCTGCCGGGCGATGCGGTCGAGACGGCCGACACGAACGACGCCTCCCATCGCCGGGCGACACGCAGCAGGCAGATACACCGGCACACCTCGAGCAAATTCGCCCGAAAGCCGCTCCCAATATCGCGCGTACAGTCTCATGATTCGCGCGTATCGCGCGAATATCCACCACGATCGCGCGAACGTTCGGTATGGTCCCGCCATGGCCACGGACTCAACGACGTCGGCGTCGCCAGCTTCGACAGAAGCGCCCGCGAAGAAGAAACGGTGGACAAGCAGGGCTGTCTGCAGGACTGTCGATGCAGGCAACTCCGCGTATTGCGCCGTTTGCGATGAACTCATCAAGTTCCGGGCACGTATCCGCGCAGAGCAGATCATCTGCAACGTGTACGTGAAGAACCGCTGGGACCGCGTCGAGCACTACCACCCTGACTGCTACGAAGGGGCGGGCAGCCCCTACGGCGAGCCCAAGGGCTGAGACCTCGGGCTGCCTGCAGCGCTGGTCGGCGCCCGCGGGACTACAGCACCTGACTCAAGAACAGCTTGGTTCGCTCTTCGGTCGGATCGGTGAAGAAGTGGTGGGGCGTGCCCACCTCGACGATCTCTCCGCCCTCCATGAAGATGACGCGGTCGGCCACCTCGCGTGCAAAGCCCATCTCGTGGGTCACAACCATCATGGTCATGCCCGAGCGAGCCAGCTCCTCCATCACGTCGAGCACCTCCTTGATCATCTCGGGATCGAGCGCCGAGGTGGGCTCGTCGAAGAGCATCACCCGCGGCTCCATCGCCAAGGCACGGGCAATCGCAACGCGCTGCTGCTGGCCGCCCGAGAGCTGTCCGGGGAATTTCTCGGCCTGCTCGGGGATGCCCACCCGCTCGAGCAGCGACGCTGCCAGCTCCTCGGCCTCGGGCCGCGATTTCTTGCGCACCCAGATCGGCGCGAGCGTGATGTTGTCGACGACGGTCAGGTGCGGGAACAGGTTGAACTGCTGGAACACCATGCCGACCTCAGAGCGGATCTTCTCGATGTTGCGCAGGTCGTTGGTGAGCTCGATGCCGTCGACGATGATCTGACCGTTCTGGTGGGCTTCCAACCGGTTGATGCAGCGGATCCAGGTGCTCTTGCCCGAGCCCGACGGCCCCAGCACCACCACGATCTCCTGCTCCTTGATGGTCGCGGTGATGCCGCTGAGCGCTTGGAAGTCGCCGAACCACTTGTCGACGTCGCGGCAGACGATCATGTCGTCTCGCGCTGCGAGCTCGTCGGACACTGCGACGGTGGCGTCGCTGATGCTCACGTTGTTCTCCCCCTGGGCTCGTTGGTAAGTGTGCGCGCCGAAGCGACCGGCGGCTGAATCATCTCGCTCTTCGCGCTCATCGCTCACCCACTCCGAGGCGCCGTTCGAGCCGTTGGCTCTGCTTGGACAAGGTGTAGGCGAAAACCCAGTACACGAGGGACACGAACAGCAGTCCCTCGCGCTTGATCCCGAGGAACTGGGTCTGCGCCGGGATGACGCTGTTCGCCATCCGCAGCACGTCGAAGACGCCGATGATCGCCAACAGGGACGTCTCCTTGAACGTGGCGATCATCTGGCCCACTAGCGGCGGGATCGACACCCGCAGCGCTTGGGGCAGCACGACGAACACGGTGCGCTGAGTAGTGCTCAACCCGACGGCGTCGGAGGCTTCGAACTGCCCCCGGCGCACCGACTGCAGGCCGCCCCGCACGTTCTCGGCGAGGTACGCGGCCGAGAAGAGGGTGTAGCCGAGCGTCGCGCTGGCGATCAGGCTGATCTCCATGCCCACGGGCAGGAACAGATTCAAGATGATGGCGAAGAAGATCAGGATTGTGATGAGCGGCACGCCCCTGATCACCTCGATGTAGCTCGTCGCCATCACCCGGAAGATGGGCAGACGCGAGGTGCGCGCCAGCGCCAGCAGCACGCCGAGCGGGAACGACAGCATGATCGTGAACACCGCCACGATCACAGTCACCGCGAATCCGCCGATGAGCGCCTCGGTGGGCGTCTCCACCGTCGAGGGTGCGTTCATCAGCGTCGCGAAGTAGTGGACGATCGCCATGAGCACCAGCCACGCCATGACCAGGCGCCGGCGCTTGACGATCTCGCCCGCGAAATTGTGCGCAGCCAGCGCGACGAGTGCCAGCAGCAGGAAGCTCAGGCGTGCCTTCTGCAGCATCGAGTACCAGCCAAAGAATGCGGCAACCCAGTTGAATGCTGCGACCCCCAGCAGCACGATGGCGATGATGCGGCCGAGTTCGCCGATGCCTGGGCGGGTGAGCATCCACAGCACCCCCGCACCGATCACGCCGAACAGCACGCCCATCGGGATGTCGACGCTGACGACCCGGTCCCACTCGAGATGCGGATCGCGCAGGATCACCCAGTAGAGCGCGAACGGGCTTCCCAGCCACAGCAAGTTGAGAGGGATGCGCATCCGCTGCTGCTGCTGCTCGTCGAATCCCCGCCGCATCAGCCTGCCCAGGGCCATCGCGGCCACCACCAGCAGCCACATCACCGTCCACGGGACCTTGGTCGACATGGCGACGGTGCGGCCGGGCTCCGCGATGAACGTGCCGTCGACGAACGCGAAGTGACCCCACGGATAGATCCACGCCGACAGCACGGGCACCGCGAGCAGGGCGACGGCGAATTCGACGGCGGGCACCGAGCTGATCGAGACCTTCGAGCTGGCGACGGCACGCCGCAGCACGACCCCTGCAACGATCAGCACTGCTGCCGCGAGCCACCACACCCACCGATCAGCCATGGCCTCGAAAAACGACTGCCGCACGACGTCGTCGTTCTCTCGCACGACCGCCCCGTCAGCGCCAGTCAACACCGACGGCTCGCGCAGGATCACCCCCAACGCGATGGCCGCGCCCACGCCCGCCATCACCGTGGAGATCTTCTTGAGCTGCACGCCTTCGCCCCGGCGCGCGAACAGGCCCAGCGACAGCCCGGTGAGCACCACGAGCGTCCCGACGCACACCCAGATGCGCACGTACTGCTCTTCGGGGTAGGCGTGGGTGAAGATCAGCCGGAGGTTGGTGCGAACCGCATCCCAGCCGCGCTCCTCGCTGAAGACGAAGTTGAGGAGGCCGCGGGCCGCGAACAGGATCAGCAGCCCGAACGCGATGGTCAGCAGCGAGTTGAACCGGCTGGAGAACAGGTTCTTGCGGATCCACTCCCCTGCCGACCGGTAGGTCTCCTCTGGGGGGCGCGCGCGGGCTGCGGCGGCGGCAGCGACATCGGTGACGGCGGGGTCGACCGGCCCGGCCGGCCCGGCCGATGCAGCGCCCCTGGTGCCCGGCGCGTCGTCCATCTCAGCGCTCCACGATCCGCATGCGGACGTTGAAGAAGTTGACGACCACCGAGATGGTCAACGAACAGGCCAGGTAGAACAGCATCCAGATGGACACGACTTCGAGCGTCTTGCCCGTCTGGTTGTAGACCGTCTGGCCGACTTGGACGACGTCGCTGTAGCCGATGGCGATGGCCAGCGAAGTGTTCTTGGTGAGGTTGAGGTATTGGTTGCCCAGCGGGGGCAGGATCACCCGGAACGCCTGCGGCAGCACGACTCGCCGCAGCATCGTCGAACGGCGCAGGCCGACTGCCTGAGCAGCCTCGCTCTGACCCTTGGGCACCGCCAGGATCCCGCCCCGCACGACTTCAGCGATGAACGCAGCTGTGTAGAGCACGACGCCGAAGTAGACCGCCGCGAGCCCCTGGATGAGGTTGAGGCCCGACGGCCCGTAGTTGGGGAAGTTGCCGACCTGCTCGATGTCTGGCCGCATGGCGTCGATCGGCGGGCCGGTGCGACCGTCGCCGAACTTGTCTCCGAGCACCTCGAAGAGGTCTCGGCCGGAGTTGATGATCCAGCTCGACAGGCCCGGCCATCCCAGCGTCACGAACAGGATCACCAAGACCGCGCCCGCCGCCGCGAAAATGATTCGGAACCAGTCGTCGTCGACCAGCTTCGTCAGCCCGGCAGGCGTGCGGTGCGACGCCAGGAACCGGCGGATCCACAGGATCGCCGCGGCCACCGCGACCACCGAGATGATCACCTGGACAATGCCCGGCGTGAGTGCGTCGATGACGCTGGCGCCGAAGTCGAAGATGGCGCCGACCCAGCCGAAGATCGGGTGCAGGAACCATCCGGCCACGCCGAACACGCCCACGACCGCCCCGAAGCTCAGCACCGGGTAGGTCGCACGGCCCGTTTCGTCGTGCACGCGGTTGCGCTGGCGCATGACGATCCAGCCGATGGCGGCACCGATCGCGAGGAAGATCAGCCACTGGTAGAAGCCGTCAGCGACAAAGACGCGCGGTATCGAGACGCCCTTGTTGGAGATGTGCAGCCAGCCGGGAATCGGGCCTTGATCGATGGTGACCCGAGGCAGGCTGGCGATCACGACGAAGATGAGGATGATCTGGACGAGCAGCGGGATGTTTCGCAGGGTCTCGACGAAGACGCTGCTGGCCCGGCTCACGATCCAGTTGCGCGAGAGCCGCCCCACGCCGACGAGCACGCCGAGCACCGTGGCAGCGATGATGCCGCCGAAGGACAGGCGGATGGTGTTGACCATGCCGACCCACAGGGCTCGACCGCTCGTGTTGGGGTTGGTGTCGATGCCCGAGCCGAGGTCGCTTCCCAGGGCAGTGCCCAAGAAGTCATATCCCGTTTCGATGTCCTTGGCCTCGAGGTTGCTTCGCCCTTGGGATGCGAGGAAGATCAGGGCGAAGAGCACCAGGGCCAGCGTCAGCACCTGTGAGAGCCACTTGACGACGGTGGCATCTCGGTAGAACGGCGGTCGGGCCCCCGCCGCGCTCAGAGATGATCCGCGGTCGACTTGCAGCGGGTCGCTCACCGCAGGTCACCCTACGCGACGAGTCCGGATGCATTGGGCTATTGCATTGAGTGCATCGGGCGCATTGAACGAGGCAGCGATCGGCTGCTTGCGCAGCAGCGCGCAACGGCCCCCGATCCCGCAGGACCGGGGGCCGTGGCGTTCAGCTTGAGTCTGCTCCCGCCGGCCGGGCTCTCACCCAGCCGGAAGGCGCATGATCAGCGTGCCGGCGGCGCGTAGATCAGACCGCCGTCGAGCCAGCCAGCGTTGGCTGAGCCCTCACGTGACAGGCCGACCGGGTTCAAGTGACGGGAGTAGATCTCGTCATAGTTCCCGACCTGGGCGATCACGTTGTAGAACGCGTCGGACGACAGACCCATCGCGGTCTGCAGCTCGCCCTCACCGCCGAGCATCCGGATGGCCTCGGCATCGAGGCTGCCGTCGCCGAGACGGGCGTCGATGTTGCCCGAGTCGATGCCCTTCTCATCGGCGATGATCGTGGCGTACACGGTCCAGTTGACCACGTCAGCGAAGCGCGACTGGTTCTGGCCGTATGTCGGGCCCAGCGGCTCCTTGGAGATCGGCGTCGGCGGGAAGATCACCCACTCCTCGCCGTCGGGCTGCTGATTGGCCTTGCGTCCGACCAGTGCCGAACCGTCCGTGGTGATGACGTCGCACGCTCCCTGGATGAAGTTGGTGGTGACGATGTCGAAGTCCTCGAAGGTGTCGAGCCTCATCTCGATGCCCGCAGCCGCGGCAGCGTCGGCGATGTTCTGCTCAGTCGTGGTGCCCGCGTTGGTGCAGACCACGGCGCCGGCGATGTCGGCGACCTGCGAGCTGCCGCTGAAGCCGTCGCTTGCGCGTGCCATCAGCTGCTGGCCGTCGTAGTAGGTGGTGGGACCGAAGTCCATGCCGACCTCGGTGTCGCGGCCCTGCGTCCAGGTGGTGTTGCGCATCAGCACGTCGACTGCGCCCGTCTGCACTGCGGTGAAGCGCTCGGCTGCAGTGAGCGGCACGAACTCGACCGCGTCTGCGTCGCCGAAGATCGCCGCGGCGACTGCCCTGCAGTAGTCGGCGTCGAAGCCGGTCTGCGAGCCGTCAGGCTGGGTCTCGGAGAAGGCCACGGCCGAACCTGAGACGCCGCACTTGAGCTCACCGCGATCGATGATGGCGTCGAGCAGGTCGCCCTCCGCCTGTACCAGCTCGACTTCGGTTACGGGCGCCGCGGCCTCGGTCGTCGCCGCCGGCTCGTCGCCATCCACTTCGGTGTCGTCGCCATCGTCCGACCCGCACGCGGCAGCCACCATTGTGAGCGCCACGAGCACTCCGGCGAGCCGCAACGCAGAACGCCGCGAGATTGGCGCGATTCGTCTTTTCATTGAGATCAGTCCCTCCATGATCAATCTGTACTCAGGCGCGATACGAGCTGCTTCGCACGTCACCGCATCTGACTGTCGTGAGACTAGTCCCCAGCAGACCTGTTCCCGACAGGCTCGATCCGTTGCGATTCGGTTGTAATCGCGCCGTTTGGACGCATTGCTGCATGTCACCGACCTGCGGGTTTGCGAGGTGGTGCCGGGTGGGTCCGAGGGCACACTTGTGCGATGGCCAATCCTGCCGACCACGAGCTTGCGGCGAGCGTGGCGACCGAGACCGGTGTTCTGCTGGTGGAAACGCGCGAGCGGTTATTCGCCGCAGGCGCCGACACGTGGGAAGTCCGCGACACAGGCGACTTTGAAGCCCATCGGTTCATCATGGAGCGCCTGAATGCGGCGCGGCCCACCGATGCCGTGCTGTCCGAGGAGGGACGTGATGATCTCGCCCGCTTGTCGGCGGACCGGGTCTGGATCGTCGATCCGCTGGACGGAACGCGGGAGTATTCCGAGCCGGGCCGCTCCGATTGGGCGGTGCATGTGGCTCTCGTGGAGGACGGGGTGCCCACTGCAGGCGCGGTCGCGCTGCCGGCAGTCGGGCGCACGCTGTGCACCGAACCCGGGCCGTCGCTGCCCGAGCCGCACAATGGCCGGCCCCGCCTCGTGGTGAGCAGGTCGCGCCCTCCGGCGGCGGCCGTCATCGTGGCTCAGGCACTCGACGCCGAGCTCATGACGCTGGGCTCCGCCGGCGCGAAGGCCATGGCGGTGGTGATGGGCATGGCCGACATCTACGCCCACTCGGGCGGCCAATTCGAGTGGGACAACTGTGCGCCCGTTGCAGTCGCGCGGGCGGCCGGCCTGCATGCGAGCCGGTGCGACGGCTCTGAGCTGGAGTACAACTTCGCCGACCCGTGGCTGCCCGACCTGCTCATCTGCCGCCCCGAGTACGCCACCGACGCCCTGGAGGCGTTGCGGCAGGTGATAGAGGGCGAGGCGTGAGTGTCGGCACAGGGGGAAACGTGGAGCTGAAGGCAACCAAGTACGAGGTGGACGGGCCGGTCGCGACGTTGACGCTGTCACGGCCGCATCGCCGCAACGCCTGGACTGGGCGGATGCACACCGAGTTCCGCTGGGTGCTCGAACAGGCCGAGCACGATGCCGGGGTCCGAGTGGTCGTCATCACGGGCGAGGGCCGGGATTTCTGCGTGGGCGCAGATACCCAAGCCCTCGAAGGTCATGGCGAGCGCGGCGGCTACGACCCCGGAACGGCACCCGATCTGGCCATGCCCGGATACGGCGTGGCACCCCAATTCGATCAGAACTTCGCGTTCATGATGGCTCTCGAAACGGTGACGATCGCTGCCGTGAACGGCGCTGCCGCCGGTGCCGGCCTCGTGCTGGCCTGCTACTGCGATCTCCGATTTGCTGCCGCAGATGCCAAGCTCACGACCGCGCACGGGCCGCTTGGCCTGCCAGCCGAATTCGGTCTGTCGTGGGTGCTTCCCCGACTCGTGGGCGTCACGCGCTCGAACGATCTGCTGCTGTCGAGCCGCAAATTTCTGGCCTCGGAGACCGGCGGCTGGGGCTTGTTCAACGAGATCATCGACGCCGGCGAACTCATGGACCGTGTTTACGAATACGCGTATGACATGGCGGACCGGGTGGCGCCCAGCTCGCTGGCCATGACCAAGCGGCAGATCTACCTGGACCTGCATCGCGACGTCGGCACCGCGGTCTCGGAGTCGGACCGGCTGCTCGAAGAGATGATCCCCAGCCCGGACTATCTCGAAGGCGTTCGCGCCTTGACCGAGCGGCGGCTGCCCGACTGGCCTGCACGCTGAGCGACTACAGCTCCAACACTGTGACGCCGCGCGTCAGCATCGACTCAGGACGCCGCGCGTCACAGCTCCGGCGCAGCGGCGCCTTGCCTCACAGCTCCAGCACAGTGATCATGCCGGTGTCGCCGTTCACTTCGACGAGCGCGCCGTCGGGAATGCGTCCCGTCGCGCCGGTCGCAGAAATGACGCACGGCAGGCCCAGCTCGCGGCTCACGATCACCGAATGGCTCAGCGCCGCTCCGACGTCGACGACAACCGCGCTCGCGCTGACGAACAGCGGCGTCCACGACGGGTCGGTGAGCGGCGCCACGAGCACATCGCCGGGCGACAGCGCGGTCGGGTCGCTGCTGTCGAGCACGACTCGGGCTCGCCCGCGGGAGATGCCAGGACAGCCGGGCAGACCGGCGAGGGTTTCGCCCGCCGCGAGCTGCGGCAGCTCCGAGGTTCCCCGACGGGGCCACTCCGACATCGGCGGCGGGTCGCCGACGATGACGAATGGCTCTTGACGCGATGCGGCGTCGTCCCACTGGGCCTGACGCTCGGCGATGACCTCTGCCCAGCCCGTCGGATCGTCGAGCATCTCGTGGATCTCGGACAGCCGCAGCATGCCGAATTCGGTCTGCCCGCTGAACTGCCCGCGCTCCACGAGCCGCTCGCCCAGCACCCGTGAAGCGATGCGGCACTCGTTCACGAAGCGCACGCAGTTGGTCTTGGTGCGCTCTCGCCCCGGCAGGTACACCGCTGCCGCACCGAGGGCCAGGTTGAACTGCATCTGGGTGTCGGCGTCGGCCTCGAGCAACGCGGAGATCTCTGCAGCCAGCGCCTCACGCTGGGCGGCCAGCTCGGCCCGCCGCCGCGCTGGCTCGGCATCGGCAGGTGCCAGGCGCATGCGGTCGATGGCCGCCAGCGCAATGTCGGGGTCGGTCTCCCAAGTCGGGCAGCTCATCTCCCACTCGTTCGGCCCCCGCGAGCCGAACTCGTACACGAACGCAGCGAAGGCCTCGTTGAACGCCGCAGCGTCGCCTGAAGATTCCCCGGCACCGGCCGCAGCCAAACGCTCGGCCAAGCCCGCCGGACCCTCGTCGAACAGCGCACCCAGCGCGCTCGACGAGGCGACCCGCCGCCCGAGCTCCCACATCGCATCGGAGGGCGCGGCGGAGGCCACGTCGCCGAAGCCGGCCACCAGCTTGAGCGTGTCCTCGGGCCGGCCCAGCGCCGTGCACACCTGCTCGATCGCGCCCAGCGGCACCGCCGCCAGGAACGACACCTTCAGGTGGCGTGCGAACAGCAGGCGGAATCCGGCCCCGTCGCCGTAGCCCGAGTCGAGGAATTCGCTGATCCAATCGATGATCTCGTGATCGCCCATCTGGGTGAATTCGGGCCGCTGCGCACGCAGCTCGGCGATGTTCTGCTCGTCTTCGTGCACCTCGGGCAACGCCGGCGCCGCGAACAGCATCAGGAAGGTCTCGCCGATGCGCTGCTCGGCGGTGGGGCTGGCGTCGTCGGGATGCGGTTCGTACGGCGGAATGCCCGGCTGCTCGCCGAAGAAGGTCCGATCGACGGTGTCGACATCGATGCCGGGAGCGCGGGCGCCGAACACGCGCCCGACTGCGGCGTTGAGATAGGTGTAGCCGCCGAAGACGCCCAAGAAGACGCAGTTGTCGGGATCGAACTCGTCGTACTCGAACGCCCCCATCTCCACATACGCATCGCGGAATCCCCACTCGGATATGCGAATGCCCTCGTCGTTCTGGAACGCGAAGTCGAAGGTGCTCATCCTCACCGGATCGGGGAACACTTCGCCCACGTTGGCGCGCGTCCAGATGGGATAGCGCTCCGAAGGCTTGGTGCCCACGAAGTAACCGCCGCTTCGGTCCGTCAGATCCGCCATGTTCCCTCCCGGCGGTCGCGTACGCACAATGCGCCGCACAGCCTCGCGCGTCCCGGCAGCCAACTCTGACACGTCGGCCGAGATTCCCGCCTGCTGCGGATCGGGGCGGTGCGCTCCGGAGACGACACGGGCCGGGCAGCCGCCTCCCCCTCATGGCGGCTGCCCGACCAGGCCGTGATGTGATGCTAGACCGTCACGCGCGCGTTGCGACCAACTTGGAGGGACCGATGCCGGTGACCATCGAGCACTACCGGGATCTGGGCGAGTTCACCTACGGCGCCTGCGAGGCGGTGAGCCCGCTCATCCGTCGAGTCATCTGCAAGAACCCGACACCGTTCACCTACCGCGGCACCGGCACCTACATCGTCGGCCGTGGAGATGTGGCAGTCATTGACCCAGGTCCCCCGTTGGACAGCCATCTCGATGATGTCATGGCGGCGCTGGACGACGGCGAGACGGTCAGCGCCGCAGTGGTCACGCACACCCACAGCGATCATTCACCCCTCACCGGCAATCTGGTCGCCCGAACCGGCGCGCTCAGCTACGGCTACGGGCCTCATGCGAGCGTGTGGAAGCTCGACCCGGATGACCGAGTCGATTTCTCGGACTACATCAGCGCCGAGGAGCAAGCCAAGTACCAAGCCGAATTCGACGAGCTTCCCGAGGAACTGAAACGTGAAGGCGCCGACACCGAGTTCGTCCCCGATGTTGCGCTGACCGACGGCGACATCGTGTCCGGTGACGGTTGGACGCTGCGCGCCATACACACACCCGGGCACTGCTCGAATCACCTCTGCTACGAGCTGCTCGAGGAGAACGCGCTGTTCTCAGGCGATCACGTCATGGGATGGGCGACGAGCGTCGTCGGTCCGCCTGACGGCTCGATGCAGGACTACCTGGCGTCGCTGGCGAAGCTGCTCGACTTCGACCACGAGCGGTACTGGCCGACACACGGCCCGCCGATCCCCGAGCCGACGGCATACGTGCGCTCGTTCATTGCCCATCGCAGTGACCGCGAGGAGCAGATCATCGAGCACCTGCGCCCCGGTCCGTGCCGCATCGCGGACTTCGTGCCGAAGATGTACGAGGCCTATGACAAGCGGCTGTGGTATCCCGCGGCGAGCTCGGTGTACGCGCACATGCTGCATCTCGTCGAGACCGGGCGTGCGCGCGTCGTGGACGGCGACGGCGACAGCGAGCCCAAGCTCACTTCGATCTACGAGCTGACCGACGCCGTGTAGAGAATGCGCGCACTGTCGAGCCTTCCCGTCGCGACACCTGTTGTCTCCCGCTCTCGTTCGCTTCGCTCACGGGCCGCTCGGGCCACGGCTTCGCGCTGTGCTTGCCGCTCTTGTTCGCTGCGCTCACGGGCCGCTCGGGCCCGGGGCTCAGCCTCTTGACTTGTGCGCCTGGTCATCGCACGCTGCACGGTCGACTACTCGGGGCGGCTCGACGCGCACCTGCCCGAAGCAGTGCGGCTGATCATGGTGAAGGCCGACGGTTGCGTGGCGATCCACGCCGACGGCGGCGCCTACAAGCCGCTGAACTGGATGAACGCGCCCAACCGGCTCGTCTGCGAGCCGGGGCTGTGGCGGGTCACGAACGACAAGGGCGAGCGCCTCGAGATTCGCCTCGCCGAAGTGATCAGCGACACCGCGCATGACATGGGGATCGATCCGGGGCTCGAGCGCGACGGCTTGGAGGCTCACCTGCAGGCGCTGGTGGCCGCACATCCTGAGGCGCTGGCTGAGGGCACCGTCCTGGTGCGCCGCGAGTACCCCACCGACATCGGCCCGGTCGACCTGCTGTGCCGCGACGGCGAGGGAGCGACGCTGGCCGTGGAGATCAAGCGGCGGGGCGAGATCGACGGTGTCGAGCAGCTCAGCCGCTACCTGGAGTACCTGAATCGCGACGCCCGCTTGGCGCCGGTGAACGGCGTCTTCGCCGCCCAGGAGATCAAGCAGCAAGCGCGGGTGCTCGCCGCGGATCGGGGCATCCGCTGCGTCGTGCTCGACTACGACGAGCTACGCGGCATCACCAGCGACGCCCTCAAGCTGTTCTGAGCCGTCGGGTCCTGGGTCTGCTGTTAGGCGTAGGTGCACAGGCCGTTGTCGATGACCGTGCGCGCTTCGTCGGTGTCCTTCTGGGCGATCGTGCGGTAGATCGCGCGGCCCTCGCCGTCGTCCCACACTTGGATGGTCAGCGCGTCTCCGGGAAACACCGGCGCAGAGAACCGCGAGTCCATCGAGCGGAAGCGTGACGGGTCGCCCTCGCACAGCGTGTGCAGCAGCGCCCGGCCAGTGAAGCCGTAGGTGCACAGGCCGTGCAGGATCGGCTTGGGGAAGCCGGCGAGCTCGGTGGCGAACCACGGGTCGCTGTGGAGCGGGTTGTAGTCGCCGCTGAGGCGGTAGGTGAGGGCCTGATCAGGTCGGGTCTGGTATGAGACCTCGTAGTCGGGGTCGCGCTCGGGCGCGCTCACCAGCGGGGCCGTGCTGCCCGACTCGCCGCCGAAGCCCCCCGAGCCCCGGATCACGACCGAGCTGCGCAGCTCGAAGACGACATCACCGGAATCTGGATCGACGGCCGAGGCCTCGGTATCGATGATGGCGTTGCGGCCCTCGCCCTTGTCCCACATGCCAGCGATGCGATCGGTGATCTCGACGGTGCCTTCGGTCGGGATCGGCCGGTGCACGGTGATGCCCTGGCTGCCGTGCAGCAGCTTGCCCCAGTCGACGTCGCCGGCATTGGCCATGGCACCGCCCGCGCCGAAGCCGATCACCACACCCTGGGTCGGGAACGCCTGGTGGTCGATGTTCTTGGAGTTGTGCGTCGTGAACTCCAGCTCGGATCCGAAAGGATCCTCTGCCCCGGCGCCGATGCCGACTGCATAGAGCAGCGAGTCTCGAAACGTCCACGACCTCGTCGTCGTCTTGCCGGTGGCACCGACTGCGTCTGGATTGAGTCCCATCAGGGTTGTCCTTTCTGTCTTGTCCAAGTCACGTGTTCAAGTCTTGTCCGGGTTGGCCGATTCTCTGCGCGAGCGCCGAGCCGGCGCCAGGTGGCTCAGCCGTCCACGCCCCCATCGGCCGGCGCTCCGTTCATTCCGCTGTTGAGGCGGGCGTCGCGCACGAGCTGCCGTGCTGCCTCGCCGATCTGCGTGGGGTCGTCGATGGCATCGACCGTCGGGCCGCGCTCCCAGCCCTCGGCCACGGCGAGCATCCGACCCGAGGCCTCGAAGACCCGGCCGCTGACCCCGGCTGACTCTTCCGAGCACAGCCAGGTGACAATCGGCGCGATGTAACGCGGGTGCATGAGCGCTTGGTCTTCCTCTGAGGCCTGGCCCATGCCCAAGTCCTCGGTCATGCGAGTCAGCGCACCCGGCGCGACTGCGTTGACGCGTACGCCGTAGCGACCCAATTCGCGCGCCGCAATGATGGTGAACGCCGCGATGCCCATCTTGGCGGCGCCGTAATTGGTCTGGCCGGGATTGCCGTAGATGCCCGAGACCGATGTCGTGTTGACGATCGACGCGTTGACCTGCTCGCCGGCCTTCGACTTCTCCCGCCAGTAGGAACCGGCCCAGCGCGCGGGCGCAAAGGTGCCCTTGAGGTGCACCTTGATCACGGCATCCCATTCGGCCTCGGTCATGTTGACCAGCATGCGGTCTCGCAGAATGCCCGCGTTGTTCACCACGCCATGCAGATCGCCGAAGGTCTCGATGGCCTGGTTCACCAGCCGCTGAGCCCCCTCCCAGTCCGAGACATCGTCGCCGTTGGCAACGGCCTCCCCGCCCATCGCCGCTATCTCGTTGACAACATCGTCGGCGGGACCGGTGTCGGCGCCAGTGCCGTCCCGGGCGCCCCCGAGGTCGTTGCAGACCACCTTCGCCCCATGCTCGGCGAGCATGAGACAGTGCTCGCGCCCGATGCCCCGGGCACCCCCGGTCACTATGACGACCCGACCTTCGCACAGCTTGCTCATGGTGATTTGAGTCCCTTCCCTGTCGCCTGCTGCTCTTCACGTACGGCACCGCTGCACAGTCGCACGTGCGGTGACGACGGCTCGGAGTATCGCACGAGCACCCGATCTTCGCAGCGCTCACGCCTCAGCACGCACACCTCGGCGGCTGACGCTCCGCAGCACTATGCGACCCGTACGCTCAACCTTCGTGCGATGGCCGTCGTGGGCGCCCAAGTGGTCGATCATCAGCGCAGCAGCGATCTTGGTGGCTGCGATCGTTGCAGCGGCCGTCCTGGCAGCGAGGGATCCGGCCGAAGCCCCCGCGCCGACGACTGCGGCGACGGCCGGAGCTCCGGTCACGTCCCAGCGGCCGGCGGTCGTTCCGACGACTGAGCCCGGCACGCCCACCGAGGTGAGCCCCGATGCGCTGCAGCTCCGCATCGCCACGCTTGCGGCTGAGCTGGCCGCCACGCCGGTGGTGGTGCGAACCGACGTCGGGGAAGTGCAGCTGACGGTCGCCGACCTTGGCATCGCGCTCGAGAGCGACGCCACCTACAGCGCCGTGAGGCAACGGCGGTCTGCGGGCAGCGGGTCGGGCGACAACTCGGCGGCCGTGCCGTGGTCAGCGCTGTCGATTGACCCGCAGTTCTCCGACCGCCGCTACCGCGTCGAGCGGCCCGTGGCCCGAGCCGTGCTCGCGAATGCCGCGGAAATCGGGGTGACGGCCACTCCCCCGTCGATCGTCGTCGTCAACGACAGCCTTGCGGTCGACTTGGGCCAGCCAGGTCAGGTCGTGGACGCCGATGCCATCGTGGATCAGGTCCTCGAGGGCATCGCACTCGCGTACACCCGGATCGAAATCGCCGCGCAGCTCACGCGGAGCCTGCCGTTGGAATACACGCCCGAGCTGCAGCAAGCGGTCAACGAGGCGCACGAGCGTTACGGACGCAGTCTCGTCGTGGCCTACAGCGACGAGACCCACGAGCTGACACTCGAGACGATTGCGGGCTGGCTCGTGCTGGACCCGCACTCGACCCCCCCTGGGATCAGCCTCGACACTGACGGCATCAGCCCGTACCTCGAAGAGGCATTTGCCGCGCAGTCCGCGCCGTTCACCACAGCGACCATGACGGTCGTGGGCGGCGTGCCGGCGGTGGTGGCCAGCGACGGCAGCGTGGCGTGCTGCGCTGACGAGGTCGGCGAGCTGGTGGCCGAGGCGCTGGTGGCAGGCGTCGAGGTACCGATCGCGTTGCCGTCGCGCCCTGCGGTGAGCCGCGAGGAGCAGGCGTACCTGGAATCGCTGGGCATCGTCGAGCTCGTCGGCACCTTCACCACCAGGCACGCGTGCTGCCAGGGCCGCGTGAAGAACATCCAGCGCTTCGCGGAGCTCATGCGCGGCGCGGTGGTGGAGCCCGGCGAGAGCCTGTCGCTGAACGGGCACGTGGGCCGGCGCACCGAGGAGAAGGGCTTCGTGGAGGGCGGCTTCATCGAGAAGGGCGTGCTCATCGAGGAGATCGGCGGCGGGGTGTCGCAGTTCGCCACCACCATCTTCAATGCGCTGATTCACGCCGGCATGGACATCGACGAGTACCAGACGCACTCGCTGTACTTCAGTCGCTACCCGTTCGGGCTGGACCCGACGATCTCCTATCCCAAGCCTGACCTGCGGTTCACCAATCCCACGCCCTATGGGGTGTTGATCTGGCCGACCTATACCGACACCTCGATCACCGTGGAGATCTACTCGACCCGCAACGTGACGGTGACGATCGGTGAGCCCCAGGAGGAGATTCGCGAGTTCTGCCGCCGCGTGCGCACCGACCGCATCCGGGTGTTCTCCGACGGCGTCAACGAGACCGACACGTTCCACGCGCGTTACCGGCCCGAGGAGGGACGCAACTGCGACGGCACGCGCTCGGTGCCGCGGCTGTGTGTGGATCCGCTGCTCGGCGCGACCGGGGCCGCGGACGGCGGGCAGGCGGCCCCCGGTGATGGGAATGCAGCCGGCGATTCCGAACTCGAGATGGTGGAGGACGGCAGCGAGCGCGACGACGGGACCATCGTGGAGTGCCCGCCGCTCGAGTGCGTCGAGAAGCCGGGCGAGCGGGACTCCGATCAGGAGCGCTACCCCGACGATCCCTGTCTCGACATCGATCTCGAAGCGCTCGCGCAGGAACGCGAGTCGAGTGAAGGCACCTCAGGCGAGGGCGAAGACACTGAGAGCGGCACCGGGGGCGAAGGAACCGGGAGCGAGTCAGACGGGCCGGAGTCCGACGAGAACGACGACGAGACCGAATCCGACGACGGCACCGGAGACGCGAGTGAGTCATCGGGTGATCAGACCGGCGTCGGCGAGACCACCGAGCCCGAACGGTCCTGAGGAGATGTCCACTGTCGACGTCCTGATCGTGGGCGCCGGTCCGGCGGGCACGTCGGCCGCCGTGTGGGCCCGGCGCGCCGGACTCGAGGCGGTGCTCGTCGACCGCGCAGCACACGGGCGAGACAAGTGCTGCGGTGACGGGCTCACGACGCTGGCGCTGCGCGAACTCTCACGAATCGGGCTGCAGCCCGAGAAGCTCGACTCGTGGATGCACGTCAACACGGCGTGGGTCCGCTCTCCGCAGGGTCGCATTATCGGGCTGCCGCTCCCTGATGGGCGCGGGCAGTTCGCCGCCGTCTGCCGCCGCGCGCAGCTCGACGCGGCGCTCGTCGAACGTGCGGTTGCGTCGGGTGCAGATGTCCGGCTCGGTGTTGCCTTCGAAGGCTTCGCCGATGCCGGCCGGCGAGGGAGCGTCGCATCGGTCCGCCTCGGTGACGGGAGCTGCGTCCAGGCACGGTTCGTCGTGGCCGCAGACGGCGTTTATTCGGCTGTCCGCAAAGCACTCGACATCGGACCTTCCCGCTACCGGGGCGATTGGCACGCCTTCCGCGGCTACCTGCGCGCCAGCGGTCAGGCCGCATCTGACATGTGGGTGTGGTTCGAACCGGACATGCTGCCGGGCTACGCCTGGTCATTCCCGCTCGGCGACGGTCGCGTCAACATCGGCTTCGGCGTGCCGCGGGACGCAGTTGGCTACAGCTCGTCCAACGGCACCGGCACGCTGGACGGCAGCCAGATTGCCGCCGTCTGGTCAGGCCTCACCGAGCGTGCCCATATCGCGGCGGTGCTCGGCAGCCGCGAGCCAGACGGTCCCACCCGTGCGTGGCCGATCCCGGCCCGCCTGGGTGAGCTGTCGTTGGCCCATGGGCGCGTGCTGATCTGCGGCGATGCGGCTGCTGCCGCCGATCCGCTCACCGGAGAAGGCATCGGGCAGGCCTTGCAGATGGGCCGCATGGCAGCCGCAGCAATTGCCGATGGCGGACCCCCGCACAGCGTGGCCGCTCGCTACGAACGCGCCGCTCGCGCAGAGTTCGCCCTCGACCACCGGCTGGCGCGAGGCCTGAGTCGGATACTGGCTCATGAGCGACTGGCCGAGGCAGCGCTGAGACTGGTCGATGTGTCGGGCTGGACTCGCCGGCAATTCGCCCGCTGGATGTTCGAGGACTACCCCCGGGCCGCGGTCGCGACGCCTCGCAGGTGGCACCGGGGCATGGTCGATGCACAGGGTGCATACGCATCGACCGGCCGACCGGTTGCGCCCACGGCCCCAAGTTCGCCAAGCTAGGCGGGTGACGGACGCAATTTCGCTCGACCGGGGCTTCGAGCCGGGCATCGACAACCGGCATTGCCGGTTCACGCGCGAGCAGTGGGCGAAGCTGCGCGACGCCACTCCGCTCGCATTGACCGAAGACGAACTCGAAGCGCTGGCCGGCCTCGTCGAGCCGGTGACGCTCGACATGGTGCGAGACATCTACCTCCCCCTGTCGCGGCTGCTGAACCTGCGAGTTGCCGCAAAGCGTCAGCTGCGTGCGACGACCGAAGGGTTCTTCGGCAGGGTGCTGCCGCCGAGGCCCTACCTGATCGGCATCGGCGGCAGCGTCTCAGCAGGCAAGAGCACGACGGCGCGCATCCTCCAAGCCGTGCTGGCCTCCTGGCCCGAACATCCAGAGGTCGACTTGGTCACCACGGACGGGTTCCTGCTGCCCAACGCCGAGCTGACCCAGCGAGGCATTCTCGGCCGCAAGGGCTTCCCCGAGTCCTACCGGCGCGGCGAGCTGCGCGACTTCCTCCAGCGCATCTCCAGCGGCGAGCCAGATGTCGCCGCGCCGGTCTACTCGCACACCATCTACGACGTGACCGATGAGGTTCAGCTCATCAACCAGCCGGACATCCTCATCGTCGAAGGCCTCAACGTGCTGCAGACCGGTCCGCCGTCGAACACGCCGTTCGTGTCGGATTTCTTCGACTTCACGATCTACGTCGACGCCGAAGCCGAGGACCTCGAGGAGTGGTACGTCGAGCGATTCCAGCAGCTGCGCAAGACGGTGTTCCGCGAGCAGTCTGCCTACTTCGCCCAGTTCGCGGACCTGCCTCCGTCTGCGGCTGACGCGGTCGCCCGCACCATCTGGCGCTCGATCAACCTGGTCAACCTGCAAGAGAACATCCTGCCGACGCGGGCCCGGGCCGACCTGGTGCTCGCGAAAGGCCACGACCACGTCATCGACCACGTCGAGCTGCGGTACCACTGACGGGCTGGCCGAGCCGATCCCCCCGTGAACATTTCTGCCCCCAATCAGCCGGCTGCGGACCGGATGCCGGGCTGCACGTTCTGCGCGATCGCGGCGGGCGAGGTCCCGGCACTGCGCATCTACGAGGACGATTACGCCGTGGCGTTCATGGACCGGCTGCCCATGACTGTCGGCCACTGCCTGGTCATTCCCCGCCGCCACGTCACCGACATATGGGAACTCACCGATGACGACGCGGCTCACGTGATGCAGGCAGCACGCAGGGTGGCGAACCTGGTGCGCGAGCGGCTGAAGCCGGCCGGCGTGAACCTGCTCAACAACAACGGCGCTGCGGCCGACCAGACACAGTTTCACTTTCACATCCACGTGATCCCGCGCTACGGGCGCGACCGGTTGCTGCACCCGTGGGAGCGGATCTTCGCGCCAGCCGGCGAGATCGAATCTGCGTACCGGAAGCTCAGCGCGCCGGGTCCCGAGGCCCGGGCGGCTGCGGCCCCTCCGAACTAGCGTCACCGTCCATGAACGACCGCTACGCCCCGTACTCAGCGCTTCAGATCGTGGGCCCCGACGACGACGGCGTGCTCGAGATCGTGATCGACACGCCCGGACGGCTGAATTCGGTGGATGCGCCGAAGCACCTGGCATTGGCCGATGTCTGGCGAGCGGTGGACGACGATCCTGACACCCGGGTGGCCGTCATCCGCGGTGCCAACGGCACCTTCTCCGCCGGCGGCGACCTGGACATGATCCAGGAGATCATGGACGACTTCGAGACTCGCCAGCGGGCCCTGCGCGAGGCGCGCGACATCGTCTACAACATGATCAACTGCTCCAAGATCATCGTGTCGGCGATCGAGGGAGTCGCCGTCGGGGCCGGTCTGGCCGCGGCGCTGATGGCCGACATCTCCATCGCGGGCCGCAGCGCGCGGATCGTGGACGGGCACACCAAGCTCGGCGTCGCAGCCGGCGACCACGCGGCGATCGTATGGCCGATCCTGTGCGGGATGGCCAAGTCGAAGTACTACCTGCTCACCTGCGACACGATCACCGGCGAAGAGGCCGACGACATGGGCCTCGTCAGCAAGGTGGTCGACGACGAAGCCGTGCTCGACGAGGCCTTCGCGGTCGCTCGCAGGCTGGCCAGCGGCAGCCAGAGCGCCATCCGCTGGACGAAGTACAGCCTCAACAACTGGATGCGGATGGCGGGGCCCATCTTCGACACGTCGGCTGCGCTCGAGATGCTGGGCTTCACCGGCGCGGATGTGCGCGAAGGTCACGCCGCGATCGTCGAGAAGCGCCGCCCGAATTTCGCCTGACTCTCGCAGAGGATCGAAGAGACCCCGACATGACGAAGCTTGACCCCCCCGACGAAGACCATCTCACCGCGCATGAGCGGGTTGCGCCGATGGCTGCCGCGAACACCGGCCCGCTCAAAGGCATCCGCATCATCGACTGCACCCACGCGCTGGCAGGTCCATGGTCGACGATGATGCTTGCCGACTTGGGCGCCGATGTGATCAAGGTGGAGCCGCCGCGGGGCGAGCTGGCCCGCAAGATGGCGCCGTTCACCCGTGAGGACACCGAGCGGAATTTCGGCGCCGGTTTCGCCAACTACAACCGCAACAAGCGCGGCGTCGTGCTCGACCTCACCGACGACGACCAGCGGGAACAATTCCTGCAGCTCGTCGACACCGCTGATGCGCTGGTCGAGAACATGCGCGCAGGCGTGATGGATGCACTCGGAGTCGGCTGGGAAGTGCTCAACGAGCGCAACCCCCGGCTCGTGTACGGAGCCATCCGCGGCTTCGGCGACCCGCGCTCAGGCGAGAGTCCCTATGTCGACTGGCCGGCGTACGACGTCGTGGCCCAGGCGATGTCGGGCATGGTCTCGGCTACCGGCAGCGGTCCCGATGACCGGCACGTTGTGGGTCCCTACATCGGCGACACCTACCCCGGCACGATCGGCGCCATGGGCGTGCTGGCGGCGCTGTTCCACGCGCAGCGGACCGGCGAGGGGCAGTTCGTGGACGTCTCGATGGTGGATGCCGTGATGGCGCTCAGCGAAGTCGGCGTCACCCGCTACAGCGTGATGGGCCAGCCGGACACGCCCCCCAGCGGCAACAAGAACCAGTACATCGTGCCGTTCGACATCTTCGACACCGTCGACGGGGCGATCGCCATCGGCGCCCCCACCGACAACCACTGGCGCGAGCTGGCGGTTGCGATGGGCCGGCCCGAATGGGCCACCGCAGAAGAGACTCGCACCTTGCGGGCGCGGTACCACCATCGCGACGAGATCATCGCGGCATTGACCGAGTGGGCTGCGACACTCACCAATGCGGAGGTCATCGCCGCCATCGGGGGCAGGGTGCCGTGCGGTCCGGTGAACCATCCGATCGACCTGTTCACCGATCCTCACGTCGCGGCCCGCGACATGCTCGTCGCGGTCTCCCAGCCGGTCGGGCGGCCGATCGTGCAGATCGCCCCGCCCATCCGCATGAGTGCGACGCCGCCGGGCATCTACCGGCGGGCGCCCAAGCTGGGCGAGCACAACGACCAGGTGCTCGCGGAACTCGACGACGACACCGATTGAGCGCGTCCGCCCAGGAGGCGGCCCGACAACGAAGCACCCACGACTCACGGGTAGCGTGAACACGATGGGCAGGCGCAAGCGTCGAGTGCCAGCAGCGCGGACGAGACCGGCGGGTTTCGAGCCGGTGGTCGCCGGCTTGGTCTCTCCCCGGCGGACGGTGCCCGCGCACATCGAGTTGCCGCCCTACGCCCGCAGCGGCCAGGCCTCGCCGGCTCCGAGCGGCGTAGCGCCCTCCGACCAAGCCACCATCGACGCCATGCGGCTGGCAGGCTCGGCCGCACGGCGCGTGCTGGGTGCCGTGGCAGCAGAGATCGCACCGGGCGTCACCAGCGACCATCTCGACGAGGTCTGCCACGAAACGTGCATCGCCGAAGGCGGTTACCCAAGCCCACTCAATTACAACGGGTTTCCCAAGTCGCTGTGCACGTCGGTCAACGAGATCATCTGCCACGGCATTCCCGACAATCGGCCGCTGCGCGACGGCGACATCGTGAACTGCGATGTGACGATCTTCGTGGGGGGCGTTCACGGCGACCATTCCGAGACCTTCCTGGTCGGCGAGGTGGACGCACCTTCGGGGCGGCTGGTCGAGGTGACGCGCGAGTCGATGTACCACGGCATCGCGGCGGTGCACCCCGGTGCACGGGTGTGCGACATCGGCAGAGCCATTCAGGCCCGCGCCGAGGCGGAGGGCTATGGCGTGGTGCGCGAGTTCGTCGGTCACGGCATCGGGCACATCTTTCACCGGCTCCCCAACATTCCCCACTACTACGACCCCGCTGCACGCACCGAGCTGGTCGAGGGCATGACGTTCACTGTGGAACCGATGATCACCATGGGCATGCCACGCGCGCAGATGTGGCCTGACGGCTGGACTGCGGTGACCGCCGACCGCAGCCGCACTGCCCAGTTCGAGCACACCGTGGTGGTGACTCCGAGCGGCGCCGAGCTGTTGACCGTGACCGATGACGAACCCCAGCCATTCCTGGCCGGCGATCCGACGGCGCGGCTCGACCCGGCAAGCTGGCCCCAGCAGTTGAGCACCGCGTCTGTACGGACGGGCTGAGGGATGTGCCGGGTGCGTGCCGTGGCCGCTGCTGCGTGCGCAGTCACCGTGCTGTGCGTCGCAGCGATGGGTGCAGTGGGGTGCGCCAGCGAGCCCGAGGCCGAGCCGATTCCGACGACGCTTCCCGTGCTCACCACCCTGCGACCCCAGCTCACGACCACGACCATCGCCCCGCCGCCTCCACAGCGCCGCATTTACGTCGTCCAGCCCGGCGACACGCTCAGCAAGATCGCGAACGGATTCGGCGTGACGGTGCAGGCGCTCATGGAAGAGAACGGCAAGGAGGACACCCTGCTGCGCATCGGCGAGCAGCTCGTGATTCCGCCGACGGTTGTCGGCGCCGGCAATTCGCAGTGACGGCGGCACGTGCGCTTGTTCGAAACCGGTGCTGGGGCGTGGCCGTGATCGCGATGAGTGTCGCTGCCGCGGGATTGTCGGGGGGCTGCTTGCTGCTGGATGAGGAGTCGCGCACGGAGGCCGCAGCGTCCACGGTGCCGCCGACCACCGCACCCACGACGTCGGTGACCGAGCCGGAGCTGCTGACGCCGTACACGGTGGTGCGGGGCGACACGCTCATCCAGATCGCCGATCGGCACGGCATCCACCTGAATGACCTCGTGAGGGTCAACAACATCGCAGATCCGACGATGATCTACGTGGGCCAGATCCTGCTGATCCCCCCGCCGCCGGATCCCAATGCCGGGCCGTTGCTCACTATCGCGCCGGCCACCGATCCGGTCCTGCCGCCGCTGCTGCCGACGACGACGGCACCGCCGATCACCGCTCCGGGGTCTGGCTGATGCCTACGGCACGGCGGATAGCGCGCTTCGACGAGACCGTCGACCGCTGGTGGGAGGTCCTGCGGGGGCGCAGGAGGGTCGATCGCGTCATGTACGGCGCTTCCGATGTCGGCGAGTTCAGCCAGATCTGGCACGTGCTGGGCGCGATCCGGGCGCTGGCTCCGCGGCGGGAGGCAGCCGATGCGCTTCGCTTCAGCGCGCTCATGGCGCTGGAGTCGCTGGTCGTGAACCAGGGCGTCAAGCGGCTCTTCGGCCGGCACAGGCCGGGCACAGCGGCGGAGAATCCGACCGAGCACCGGCTGCGCCAGCCGATCTCGTCGAGCTTTCCTTCAGGCCACGCGTCGGCTGCGTTCTGCGCGGCTGCAGTGCTGTCGCGCGGTTCGCGGCTCGGGCCGCTGTACCGGCTGGCGGCGGTCATCGTGGCGGTGTCGCGCATCCATGTGCGACTGCATCACGCCAGCGATGTCATTGCCGGGGCAGCGCTGGGCGAGGCAATCGGCCGTATCGCCGCCCGCCTGATGCGGCGCTGAACTCAGGCCCGGGCGACGTCCCGGTCGCCCTTGGAAGTGACGGGAGCCGTCGCGGCCTCGTCGCTGCGGCGCAGCAGCGTGCGCACGTCGAGCAGCACATCGGTGACCTCGACTGAGGAAACCAGCTCTCGGCTGAAGAAGTCGCCCAGTGCGTGGTCGATCACGTCGAGCGCGTCGGAGATGATCTGGGGCTCAGCGGTCCGAGTCGGTTCGGTGGTCTCGGTCATCTGTGCTCCCTCCCCGCGCTCGGCGCCTCTGCAGGCGACGTTGCCGGTTGTGCTGCTCACCCTATCTCGCACTCGCGGTTCGTCACCGTCAGTTCACCAACCCGTCAGGGGCCAGCGGCGGATCGCTGCCGCGCCGTCCGCGGCCAGTGCGCCCTTGTGTCTGGGTTGGATACGTATCGCGGTTGGATACGGTGCGCCGCCATGAGCACGACTACGTCTCGCGCGTCAAATGGGCACAAGCGTCCCTCCACCGGCTTGACCGTCGGCAGCTTGGGCGTGCTGGGGCCGGATGCGATCATCGAGGTCGCTCAGGCAGCGCAGGCTCAGGGCTACTCGTCTGTTTGGACGGTCGAAGCCACCGGAACCGACGCGTTCTCGACGCTCGGCGCCATCAGCCATGCGGCGCCCGAGCTCGATCTGGCTACCGGGATCGTCCCGATCCAACTGCGAACCCCGCCGCTCGCCGCCATGACCGCAGCAACGCTGCAATGGATGCGCCCGGACCGTGATGTGCTCGTCGGGCTCGGCGTGTCGGCGCCGGGCATCCTGCGCCAGCACGGTGAACCGCCCCCGGATCGCCCGATCGCCATGATGCGCGAGTACGTGGCACTGCTGCGAGAGTGCCTCAGCGGTGAGGCAGTGACCTTCGAAGGCGATTTCTGGCAGGTGCGCCGGTTCCGACTGGCCGTGAGGCTGGGCGACCGCCGGCCCAAGATCGTGCTGGCGGCGCTGAACCCCCAGATGCTGCGGCTGGTGGGCGAGATCGCCGACGGCGTCCTGCTCAATTATGTGCCTGCCTCCCATGTGCCCGAAGCGGTGGCTGAGGTGCGTGCGGGAGGCGATGCGCAGATCATCTGCTACATCCACGCAGCCGCCGGCGAGCTGGAGCGCTCTGCACGCTCGGCCCGGCGGGACCTGCTCAACTACGTGATGGCCGATGGCTACGCCAACGCCTTCCGGGCGGCGGGCTTCGGCGACGAGGTGGACGAGGCACGCGGCCGCCAATCCGAGCGGGATCGCGACGGCGCGCTCGCGGCGATCTCGGACGAGATGATCCAGGCCATCGACTTCATCGGCACTCCCGCCGAGATCGGCGCCTTCGCCCGCGCCTATGTCGATGCCGGTGTGGAGCACCCCGTGCTCATGCCGCTGCCGTGGGGGGATGACCGGCGAGCGGTGACCGACGCAACGGTCACGGCGTTCGCCGACGCATTCGCCTGATTCAGCGGCACGTCGAGGGGGCGCAGTTCAGTCGGCGGCCGCGACCCCGACGGGGCAGGTCTGGCCAGTGCTGCCCAGGCCGCAGTAACCCCACGGGACCTTGTGCAGGTACTGCTGGTGGTAGTCCTCGGCGTAATAGAACGGTCCGGCCAGGCAGATCTCGGTGGTGATACGGCTCAGGCCGGCATCGTCGAGCACGGCCTGGAACATGTCTCGCGACGACTCGGCAATCGCCAGCTCGCCCTCGTCAGCGACGTAGATTCCCGATCGGTATTGCGTGCCGATGTCGTTGCCCTGCCGCATGCCCTGGGTGGGATCGTGACCCTCCCAGAACGCCTTGAGCATCACCTCGAAGCTGGTGAGCGCCGGGTCGAACACCGCAAGCACGGCCTCGGTGTGGCCGGTCAGACCCGAGCACACCTCCTCGTAGCTGGGATTCGGCGTGTGGCCGCCGGCGTAGCCCACGGCGGTGGTGTAAACGCCGGGAAGCTGCCAGAAGATTCGCTCGGCGCCCCAGAAGCAGCCCATGCCGACGACGATGTGCCCGAAGCCGTCGGGGAACGGCGGTGTCATCGGCGTTCCGAGCACGACGTGCGCCGGAGCGACCGGCATCGTCTGGCTGCGGCCGGGCAGCGCAGCGTCGGCATCCGGAATCTCCAGTTTCCTCGACCACAGCGCCACGGTGCTTCCTCCTGCTCTGGGTCGAACGCTACTGGCGATGGGGCTGCTGGGCTGCGCGGAACAGGACTCCCGCGGCACAAGGCACCGCAGGCTTCTAGTGTCAACAGGATGAGCGAGTCGCTGATCCCGGCCGAGACGCTGGAGCGCGTCGGCGAGGTGCTGTCGGGGCCGGTCACCACCGTCATCGACCGGCGCGAGGCACAGCGCTACGCGTACGCCGTCGGCGACGAGAACCCCATCTATTTCGATGAGGTCGCGGCGCACGAGGCCGGGTACCGGACGCTGGTCGCGCCGCCCACCTATGTCACCCATGCCGTGGTGCAGCCGCGGACAGCAGCCGACCTGCGCACCGACGGCCTCTACCGCGAGGGCACCCGGATCCGGCTGCGGGTCGACCGGGTGATGTTCGGCGGCGAGGAATGGGACTTCCTCGAACCGGTCTGCGTCGGCGACGAGATCACCGCCACCGTCCGGCTCGCCGCGGTCGACCAGAAGGAGGGTCGCAAGGGGCCGTTCGTGCGGCAAGTGCGCGAGACCACCTTCGTCAACCAATTCGGCGACGAAGTCGCCCGTTCCCGCATGATCGGCATTGCACGATGAGCACTGACACAGCCACTGGCGCCGAGACCACCACCGCAGCACCGGACCTGCAGACGCTCAATGCGGGCCAGGAACTGCCGACGATGCACAAGTTTCCCGACGAGGCGCAGCTCTTCCTGTACAGCGCCGCCAGCCACAACCCGCATCGGATCCACTACGACCGCGACTACGCCCGCTTCGAGGGGCACGACGACATCATCGTGCACGGCCCGCTGCAGGGTGCATGGCTCACGCAATTCGTGACGGACTGGGCAGGGCCCGACGCCCGGCTGCTCGGCGTCACGTGGCAGAACCGCGCCAGCGGCCTGCCGGGCGAGGAGCTGGTGTTCTCAGGCACGGTGACGTCCGTCGACCGCGAGACGGGTGTCGTCGAGCTGGAGATCGCCGAGCACACCTCCGACGGGAGACTGCTCATGCCGGCGACAGCTACGGTCCGCCTGCCCACCGCCTAGCTGCAACAGAGAGTCTGTCCATGAAGATCGCCGTCGACTTCCCGTCCATTGCCTTCCGCGAGGGACCCGAGCGTGTGCTCGACCTGGCGAAGGCCATCGAGGACTTGGGCTACGACGAGATCGCCGCATTCGACCACGTGGTGATGGGCCACCCAGGCGAGGGTCGCTTCACGATCTATCCCGCCGACATGCCGATCCTCGAGGCGCTGATGCTGCTGGCGAACGTGGCGGCCGTGACCGAGCGAGTGTCGCTGTCGACCGAGGTGCTGGTGCTGCCCCAGCGCCAGCCGGTGCTGGTGGCCAAGCAGATCTCGACGCTGGACACGCTGTCGGGCGGGCGAGTGCGTCTCGGCATCGGCGTCGGCTGGCAGGACTCCGAGTACGACGCCCTCGAGGAGGACTTCAGCACCCGGGGCAAGCGCATGGACGAGGCCATCGACCTCATGCGCACCTACTGGGCAGGCGGCCGGATCGGGTACTCCGGCGAGCACTACGACAGCCACGACATGGGCATGGAGCCCGTCTCACCGCAGGGGGCTGACATCCCGCTGTGGATCGGCGGCGACAGCCGCGCCGCGCTGCGACGCACCGCCCAGAAGGGCGACGGCTGGATGGCGTCGGGCGTCAGCGACGAGCGGGCGCTCGAATGCATGACGGAGATACGCCGCCGCGCCGAGGAGGACTTCGGCCGCGACCCCGACTCCATCGGCATGCAGCTGATGCTGGCCCCGCCGCCCCGCAGCGACGCCGACAAGGGCTTCTACAAGGACCTGGATGCCATCGGCGAGCGGGCCGCCGTCGTCAAGGCGCTGGGCTTCGACTGGGCCTCGGTGAACGTGACCGCCATCTTCCAAGCCGGAGCCCGCTCGGTCGAGGCCATGATCGACCGGCTGGGCGAGATTGGTGAACGCATCCGGGCCGAGACAGGCTGAAGCCCAAGGATCTTCCACCACCATCGCAATCACACAGAACAGGCCCACTACAGAACAGGACGGCACCATGAGTCAGCCGCAACTCATCATCGACAACCTCAAGGCTTGCTGGGCGAGCTGCAAGGAGTTCTACGGCTCGCTCGAGGGCGACCAGTGGCAGGTCCAGTCGCACTGCCCGGACTGGACGGTGCACGGCGTGCTGGCCCACCAGGTCTCCGTGGAGCAGGCGCTGTCGGGCTGGCTGCCCGAGTCGGCGGAGACTCCCCCGCCCTTCGGCGACGTCGCCGGGTACGTCAGTGCAGCGATGGCGATGAGCGGGCCGGAGTTGGCTGCACTTGCCGCCGAGGTGTGGGATGACCGTGCTGCGCAGCTCGGGGCGCTCGACGACGAGGTCTTCGACCGCGGGTCGATCACCCCGGTCGGACCCGGAACCTACGGCCGCTTCATGGCCATTCGGGAGTTCGACCACTGGATGCACGAGCGTGACTGCCGCACCCCGCTGGGCATGCCGACCGACAACGGCGGTCCGGCCGCCGAGATGGCGCTCAATGAGGTGCACCTGTCGATCGGGTACATCGCCGGCAAGAAGGTGGGGCTTCCCGACGGCGCGTCGATGCACTTCGACATCACCGGCGCCGTGGAGCGAGACATCTACGTGCAGGTGGAGGGCCGGGCCCGCGAGGTGGACCATGTCGAGAACCCGACGGTCACGCTGCACTGCGACTCGATGGCGTTCATGGATCTGACCTGCGGGCGGATCGACCCCGAAGGCCCGATCGCAGCGGGGCTGGTGACGTGGTCTGGCGACGAGCAGATCGGCGCCCACGCCGCCCGCAACCTGCGCTTCACGATGTAACCGCCGGCACACCCCATCTCGACAAGCCCAAGGCTCACAAGACAAGGAGTACCCAGATGTCAGAGACATCCCTGCCCGTACGGCACCTCTTCAGAATGGACATCGACGCCGACCTGACGAATGCCGCCCGCATCCGCGGCGGTCCTGCCGGCACCCGGATGGTGGCCTCGGTCGACGGCGGCACTGTCACCGGCGATCGCATCAACGGCACCATCCTGGGCCCGTCGGGCGACTGGCTGTACCGCGCCGCTGACGGCACGATGCATCTCGACGTGCGCATCTCGATCCGCACAGACGACGATGTCGACATCCTGATGGAGTACCAGGGGAAGATCTACGGCGACGGCAATCCCCGCTCGGCGCCCACCTTCCAGACCTCGATGGAGGGCCCGTACAACTGGCTCAACAAGATCCAGGCGATCGGCATCGGCTCGATCGACGACGGCAAGCTGGCCTACGAGGTCTACGAACTGCTCTAGCGGGTCGGCGCCGCTTCGGGCGCAGTCTCGAGGTCTCGAGGGGCGCTAACGGCCGCTTGCCGGTCCGCGCGGGTAGCCGAACCACATCAGCGGGATGCACAGCGCCTGCAGCGCCCCGAGCAGCAGCCACATCAAGTTGTAGAGGTGCACCTCGTGGGTGCCGCCGAGCACCGCGATGGCGACGGCCACACCCACCGCAGCCAATCCGTAGCGCAGTGACTGGTGGACTCCGTTGGCGGTGGCAATCGACGCGGTCGGGATGTCAGCGAGTGCCGCCGAGTTGAGGTGACTGGCGAGCACGCCCAAGCCGAGCCCGAACAGCATCGTCGAGGGGAAGAGGGCCAGCCAGTAGCGCACGTTCTCGTCGAGGAAGAACAGCAGCCACAGCATGCCGGCGGTCGCGAAGACCGATGCCAGGGTCATCAGTCCCCGGAAGCCGTGCTTGTCGGCCCAGCGACCGCTCAGGATCGCGACGGCGCCCGAGACAACCGGTGCGGGCGTGAACGCCAGCCCGACTCCCAGCAGGCTGTAGCCCCAGACTCCCGTCAGGAAGAGCGGCCACAGGAACCAGCTCGTGAAGGCGCCGATCATCGACAGCGCTACCGCGAGGTTCGCCACCGCAAAGCTGCGAATCCGGAAGAGCCGCGGATCGAACAGCGGCTCGGGATGCCGGGATGATCGCCCCACAAAGAGCGGCAGCAAGGCCGCTCCGCCGCCGAAGCACGCCACGGTCCAAGCGGACGTCCAGCCCCAATGACGGCCCTGCAGCGTCGCGAGCACGATCAGGAAGACCGCCGCGGTGCCCATGAACACGCCGAGCAGATCCAGGCGCGTGCTCAGGTCCCGCTTGGCGGTCTCGTACAGGTAGCGCAGCGAGCCCAGGAATGCGAGGGCCGCGATAGGCGCGATCGCCAGGTAGACGCCCCGCCAGTTCGAGAACTCCAGGATCACCGCGGCCATCCCGGGAGCGATGCCGGAGGCGACCATGCCGGCGGCTGCCCAGATGCCGATGACGCTGGCCTGGCGCCCCGCAGGGAATTGCGGCAGGACCAAGGCCAGCGAGGACGGGACGGTGAGCGCTCCGCAGAGGCCTTGGATCGCACGGGCAGCGAGCAGGACGCCGATGCCCGGCGCGAACCCCGCGACGATCGATGAGGCCAGCAGCCCCAGCACGCCGAGCCGGAAGACCAGCAGGCGGCCGTAGCGATCAGCCAGCCGCCCCCCGACGATGATCGTCGACGCGAACGCGAGCGCGTAGCCGCTGACGATCCAGCCGGTGATCGCGTCGGAGACCCCGGCGAAGGACCGGACGATGTCGGGGAAGGCCACATTGGTGACCGTGACGTTGACCGTGCCGAGCACGAATGCCAGCGATCCTGTCGCCAGCGCGAGGCCGGCCCGGCCGCGGGGAGCTTCGGCGCCGCCAGAGGGCCGGTGCAGGCCGGGCGCAGGCGACGGACCCGTCGGCACATCACGTTCGATGCGCTGCGGCCTGACGCGGTCGATGCGCGGCGGCGCGGTGCCGGACACGCTCGGCAACGGGCGCGACGCACCGTCGGCGAGTCGGAAGCGGACGACTTGCGGTGCGGTGCCGGTCGATGACGGGAGGTCAGTCATCGCCCGCCGGGGGGCGACGATCGCGCAGGCCGCTGAGCCGCGGCGGGTGTGCGGCGAGGGCCGCTTCGACGGGCTCGGTCCCCCAGCCGGGCGCGTCGCCCAGCACCAGGTGACCGTCGACGTAGTCGGGTGCGACGGTCACGATGTCGTCGTCCCACGCGATCCGGTCGATGTCGGTCTCCATGATGATGAGGTTCGGCGTGGCCGCCGCCCAGTGGGCGTTCATCATCGTGGCGAGGTGACCGTAGAAGTTGTGCGGCGCAACGCTGTGGCCCATGCCGTCGGCCATCGCGGCCATCTTGGACGACTGCCAGAATCCGTTCCAGATGCCGTCGATGATCGGCACGTCGAACGAGCCGGCCTGCAGGTACGGGTAGAGCTCGCGCACGCCGAACAGGCTCTCTCCCCCGCTGATCGTGCATCCGGCCTTGGAGCGGATGTGCGCCATGGCGTCGGGATGGTCTGAGTCGATCTCGATCCAGAACATCCCGAAGTCGGCGAGCTCACGCACGATGCGGGCGTAGCCCTCGGTTCGGGCGTTGAAGTTGAGGTCGAGCAGGAGGTCCATGCCGTCGCCTGCTCCGTCGCGGAATGCCTGCAGGGTCGCCCGGATCTCGTCGATGAGCTGGCGGGACACGTTCAGCTCGGGCGCGAACGGCGTGCCGAATCCCGGCAGCCAGCCGCGCAGGCCGTCGGGGGTCTGGCGGAAGATGTTGGTCTTGAGCGCTGTGAATCCCTTCTCTGCGACCTCGGCGCCGAGCGCACGCACGCCGTCGAGGTCGGCGATGCGGTTGCCGTAGATGTGCCCGAGATTGATGCGCCAGGTGCCGCAGTGCGACCAGTACACCCGGATGCGGTCGCGCACCTTGCCGCCGAGCAGGTCGTAGCAGGGCACGCCGAGCGTGCGGGCCTTGGCGTCGAGCAGCGCATTCTCGACGGCGCCGATGGCCTCGCCGATGATGCCGCTCGCGGCCTGTCGGGTGCGGGCGAACAGGTACTGGTAGGTGGGCTCGTGGTCGAAGACCGAGCGTCCGATCACCAGCGGTGCCAAGGCCTCGACGGCCGTGGTGAGTCCGGGCGAGGCGAACCCCTCGTCGTACTCTGCCCAGCCGACCACGCCGTCGGCCGTGGTGATCTTCAGGAAGTGGTAGTTGCGCCACGCGGCGTCGCACGACAGCGTCTCGACGCGCTCGACCAGCGTTCC
This sequence comes from Acidimicrobiia bacterium, assembly GCA_022820925.1. Taxonomy (GTDB): domain Bacteria; phylum Actinomycetota; class Acidimicrobiia; order Acidimicrobiales; family Poriferisodalaceae; genus Poriferisodalis. Next base: position 291,206 of record JAJEEO010000001.1, read on the forward strand.
CGGGTCCGAAGCACCGCTGCCTCCTGCCGCATCGTTCATTGCTGCCCTCCCGGTTCAGGCGTGCCGCAGCCGCTCACCGGCCCCTGAAGCTAATTGGGGGCCGGTGGTACGATCCGGCTATGACGGCTGTCACGCTCAACATCGAGCCGCTCGATGCCACGTTCGGGGCGTGGGTGCACGACATCGAGCTGCGCTCCATCGACGACGCCACCTTCGAGGCCCTGCACGAGACATGGCTCGAGTACGCGCTGCTGATCTTCTCCGATCAGTTCCTCACCAACGACGAGCAGGACGCGTTCGCCCTCCGCTTCGGCAACCTTGAGTTCAACGCAGCCCCGATCTCGAACGTCGGCAAGGACGGCAAGGTCCACCACGAGTCCAGCGACGACCTCGTGAAATCGCTCAAGGGCAACTGGGGCTGGCACCACGACAGTACCTACATGCCGCTGCAGGCCAAGGGCGCGGTGTTCACCGCGGAGCTGGTGCCCGAAGACGGCGCCGACACCGGATGGGCCGACATGCGGGCGGCGTACGAGGTGCTGTCCGACGAAGACCGTGAGCTGGTGCACACGCTCGAGGCGCACCACTCGCTCTACTACAGCCAGGGTCGGGCAGGGTTGCTGCCGAAGAAGAAGGACGACGGCACCTACGGCATGTACGGCTACCACGACTTGGACATCTCTGTGCGACCGCTGGTGAAGGTGCATCCCGATACCGGTCGGCCCAATCTGCTCATCGGCCGGCATGCGCACGACATCATCGGCATGGACCCCGAGGAGTCCGTGGCACTGCTGGATCGGCTCAACCGGGAGGCCTGCCAGCCGCCGCGCACCTATCAGCATGCGTGGACCGCGGGCGAGGCGGTGATCTGGGACAACCGCCGTCTCATGCACCAGGGGGTGCCGTTCGACATGTCTCAGCCCCGCAAGATGTGGCATTCGCGCATCGCCGGCGAGCTCGAGTCGGAGCTGGCGCTGAACCACACTGCCGAGTCGGCCGGCTTCAAGCACGGGCGCGACGCCATCATGAGCTCGGTCGGCTGATGGCCGACGCAGAAGGCACGGTCGGCTGATGGCTGCGTACGTCATCACGCGGGTCAACGTCACCGACCCGGACCAGTACGAGAAGTACAAGGCCCTATCGCCGGCCGCAGTGGCCGAAAGCGGAGGGAAGTTCATCGTGCGCGGCGGCGATTCGGTGACCCTCGAGGGTCCCGAGGAGAATCGCCGGCTCGTGGTGCTGGAGTTCCCCGATGTGGAGTCGGCGAAGAGCTTCTACGACTCCGAGAAATACCGTCACGCTCGCGATGTCCGGGCCGGCGCCGCCGAATTCCAGATGGTGGTGGTCGAAGGCGTCTGACCCGGCCATCGCATACGTCTACGGTCCGATACTGAGCACACAGGAGCAAGCACCATGGCGCGCAAGTCGATTGAGATCGAGAGCTTCCAGCACGCGAACCCGATTCCGGCGGCAACCCGGATCGGGCCGTTCTTGACGTCGAGCATCACGCCGCCGACCAATCCTGGGTCGCGCGACGTCCCCGACTCGCTCGAGGAGCAGATCGACAATCTGTTCACCCACGTCGGCCAGATGCTCGAGGGCGCCGGAGCCACCTGGGACGACATGGCCAAGATGACGTTCTACGTCACCGACCCCGCCGCATCACGCCCGGCGCTGAACGGGCCGTGGCTGGAGCGCTTCCCCGACCCCGAGTCGCGCCCCGCTCGCCACAACATGAAGGTGGATGGCGGCGGACCGGTGCAGATCTCCTGCACCTTCGAGGCCTACATCGAAGACTGAGCAGTCGAGCCTCAGTCGTCGTCTTCGGGAAGTCCGACTCCGCTGTATCACTCTTCGGGGTCTCCGACCCCGCTGTATCACTCTTCGGCGTCTCCGACGCCGAAGCTGATCTGGCCGAGGGGGCCGAAGTCGGCGACGACGGCGTCGCCGGGGCGGATCGTGCGGGCGCGGATGAACGAACCCGACAAGATGGCATGGCCGGCCGACATCGTGACGCCGAACTCGTGGAGCTTGCGGGCCAGCCAGGCCACCGAGTTGAGCGGGTTGCCCATGACGGCGGCGGCCGTGCCGGACTCTTCGAGGTCGCCGTTCAGGTACAGCGCACCGCCGATGTGTCGGATGTCGACGTCGGTGAGCTTGGTAGGGCGGCCGCCCACAATGATGAATCCGCATGAGGCGGCGTCGGCGATGCTGTCGACGACCCCGGCCTGGGTGCTGCGCCGGTTGTAACGCCGGTCCACCACCTCGATGGCGGGAAGGATGAAGTCGGTGGCGCGCATCACGTCGATGGCGTTGGTGTCGGGACCGCCGAGGTCGGATTTGAGCACGAACACGATTTCGATCTCCACCAGCGGGACGTTCAAGATCGAGGCGGGCACGATCGAGCCCTCGTCGAGGAACCAGTTGTCGAACAGCGTGCCGTAGTCGGGCTCGGTGGCACCCGAGGTGGAGCGCATGGCCTTGGAGGTCAGCCCCACCTTGTACCCCTTGACGACCCGGCCCGCTGCCACCTTGGCGTCGGTCACGTACTGGCCGATGGCGTACGCGTCGTCGTTGTCGGCGCCCGGGTAGGTGTCGGTGATCGGGTCGATCCACTCGCGGGTGTTCTCGGCATGCAGCAGCGCCGCAGCCGCCTCCCGCCGCTGCTCGTCGGTCATCGCCATGTTGTGCTCTCCGTCTCAAGCGCGCTCGCGCGCCTCATGACCAGCCGGCCCAGTCAGCCGAGAACGCTAGGGCTTCCGCCGCCCCACCCGTCAGCCACGACGCGCCCGGCCGTCGCCGCAAGAGGCGCCGGCCTCACGGCTCCACCCGTTGAACGGAAGGCACTCGGTCGATCCCACGATCGAACGAGGCAATCCTGCCGATGCCGGTCACTTCCGCAGAAGCCACGAGGTAGGCATCTGCAAAGTCCAGGCGGTACGCCTCGTACACCTCGATGGCGCGAGACAGCAGTGCAAGATCTTCCACACGAACAGCTTCTGTGGACAAGACGCCCAGAGCCAACTTCGCTATGCGCTCGCGCGGAACTGCGTAGACCGATTGGAGCACGTAGATCACCTCGGCCAAGATCAAGTCCGGCAGATACAGCGTCTCGCCTGAGATCAGCAGCCGTGCCGATGCGGCTGCGGCATCAGCAGGGGTGCCGGTGAGCTGACGCACAAGGACGTTGGTGTCGACGAACGCGGTCACGACTCGTCGATGTCCATTGCCTCGCGGGCCCAAGCTTCGCGTGCCCTCGCGATGATCTCTTCCCCGGGAACATCCCTCAGCTCGGCGGGCACCTCGACGGTGCCCGCGAGTTCAACGAGATCGGGGATGCGCTCCATGGTCGCCCGCGCGGCGTCGATCCTGAACAGCACGGAATCGCCCGGGTTGATGCGCAGTGCATCACGGACGCTCTTGGGAATGGTCACCTGACCCTTGGAAGTGACCCGCGCCATGACGGCCATGTCTGATTCCTTACTTCTATAGGCAAGTAAGGAAATCTTACGTGTGTCGAGCGCATCGCTCAGGGGCATGAACCCGTCATAACGCGCCCGATGATGGAATTCCAATGAATTTCATATGCAGCGGCTTCCGCAACCGCTGTTCGAGAGCTAGTAGGTGGCGTTGCCCCAGGTCTCGTCGAAGACGATCTCCGACAGCGGCAGCCGGTCGAGCTTGCGCGGGAACGGCGTCGACCGGTAGCCGACGGCGATGTGGGCGGCCGTGGCGACGCCTTCGGGGATGTCGAGCATCTCGGCGACCTGCGGCTCGTACATGCACAGCAGCGTGGTGAGGGCAGTGCCCAGGCCGGCCTCACGGCAGCCGAGCAGGAAGTTCTGCACCGCGGGGTAGATCGAGCCGCCGCCTACGACGCTGAGCCGGCCCAGCTCGGTGTCGGTGGGGTGGACGCCGTCGATGTAGCCGCAGGCCACCACGATTACCGGCACTTCGGCGAAGTGCTCGGCGAAGTAGTCGGCGCTGTCGAGCAGGCGCTTGGCCTTGTCGCCGACGATCTCGATGTCGCCGCTGCGAGCCATGCCCAGGTAGGCCTTCCACGGCTCGAGGTACCACTCCTGCAGCTGCTGCTTCTTCTCTTCGTCACGCACCACGATGAAGCGCACCGGTTGGCGGTTGCCGCCCTGCGGTGCATGCCTGGCGTAGTCGAACGCCTGCTCCAGCGTCTCGTCTGACACCGGATCCTTCGTGAAGTACCGCGTCGTCATCGACGTCAGTGCTGCCTCGCCAAGTTCCATGATTCCCTCGCTTCGCTCAGATGCGGCGCTCGCCGCAGGCCGCCGGGCTCCGGCGACGCTCGCATGACAGTAGCCACCCGGCGCCGGACCGCGGCCATGACGCCTGCTAGCCCGCCGGCTGCACTCGGGGCGGTCTGATATCGGCTGTCGATGCAGATACGTGGTGCAGGCCGCCTCAGAGGCGAAGCCGCTTGGCGCGTCTGATCTCTTGGCTGACGGGATCCACCTCGAAACGGGCCGACTCAAGCGCCAGCACGCCCAGCAGCGGTTCGCAGCCCGGCGGCCCGTACACCACGCGCACAAAGGCATCGGAGTCCATGAACTCGAGCCGCGCCCCGGTGAACTCGGCGGTCTGGCTGCTGCCGTCGGCTAACTCGTAGGAATCGCTCCCGTAAGGCCGCAAGCCCAACTCCTCCAGGCGGTCCCGCGGCACCAGCGTGTCAGTCGAACCAGTGTCCACCAAGAAACGTCCTTCCCATGAGCGCTCTGGCTCAGCGGGGCTGCGGACCGTGACGTCGGTGTAGGTGAATCCCATGATGTCTCCTCAGTTGCGGCCGCCAAGGGCGAAGCGTGCGGCGAGAAATGCCTGCGCTAGCGCAGCAATGCGATGACCTTTCGCCTGCCATCATGCCCCAGTGGCTGGATGCCTCGATCGGAGTCCCACACACCCGTGGTCGCGTCAAGGGCCTCGTACATGTGTAGGGCAACTTGGCGAACGCTGTGGAGATTCGATGGCCAGTTGTGCTCGTGAGCACAGTCTCGGATCGCCGTCGAATTCGCGTCAAGGTGGCGCAGCCAACGCTCTATGGCCGCCGGTCCCAACATCCAGTCGGACTTGGTGCTGTTGACGCTGCGCGTCGTCATCAGGAAGTTCTCAACTTGCGAGAGGCGAGCTCTCGACCACGGCACCACGTGGTCCAGCTCCAGCGAATCTCCTGCAGTTGGCAACGATGCTCCTGTGAAGATGCACCGCCCCTGCTGAATCTGGACGAGGCGCTCGCGCATCTTCTGCGGCGGCATGATCCGCTCGTGTCCGAACAAGTGCGAATAGACGTCGTCGACTGGCAGATTGAGCGTTTCGTGGTTAATTCTCACTACTTCCTGGGCGAATCTGAACTCGATCAATGGGCGCAGAATGCCCGCGAATCTCGTCAGACTTTCGGCGACTCCTGGTAGCAGCGTGAGTCCCTCTCGGCCCGAGGGCGAGTCGTAAAGGAACGGGTCGGGATTGCCAGGCAGTTGCTGAAGCAGACGCACGGGGTTCTTCAACAGAGATGCTCGGACTCGCGCTAGCGCCGTCTCCGACGCCTCCTCCCAATCCGAGTGCCATTCGAGGCGTTCGACGCTGTGCTTGACAAACTCCAGCGGTTTGTCGCGGAGATCGCCACGACGGCGCTCCGTCAGCAGGGTCCTGAGTCTGTGCACTTCTTGCATGACGGTCGTGTCATCGGCCGTCGTGCCATCGCCGCGTTCCTTGCGTGCGGAGCTCTGACGCAGCGTCACCCCTTGATAAGGGCGCGCATGCTCCCAGTGAATCTCGAGGTAGCGCTCCGCAACCCGGATTGGGGAGACGGTGGCCGCGTCACCGTCAAGCGTCGGGGCCAAGTCGAGCAGGGCAAGCAGGAGACCGAGTTTGTTGGTGCCGGTCATCGCAGCACGGTCGAGTATCTCAAGCACTCCTTGGATGGGGTCGAGCCGAACTGATTGCCCGGTGCCGCCGGAACTCACTCAGCCGACGGTAGCGCCGGCCGTCGAGACGTCTCGGCAAGCTGCGGCCTCGGGTCGCACGCGACAATGAGGTGCGGTAGCTCAAGACGAGGTGAAAGACAGCATGCGGTTGGACGAGATCACGGCTGAGGATTTGACAGACGAGCAGGCTGCGGTGCTCGATGCCATCCGGAGCGGGCCTCGGGGCGCTTCGGGGCGGGGGCCGGCGCTGCGGGGCCTGGTCGGGCCGTACGGCGTGTGGGTGAGGGCGCCCAGCGTGGGCATCGAGGCGCAGGCGCTGGGAGCCGCGGTGCGGTTCGCGTCGCCGCTGCCCGAGAGCGTCAAGGAGGCAGCAATCTGCACGGTCGGGGCCTTCTATCGGGCGAAGTTCGAGTTCGCCGCGCACCGCACCCTCGGACTCGAAGCCGGACTCGACCCGGCAGATCTCGAAGCCCTGCGCGTCGGCGAAACCCCTAGTTTCACCGGCGACGAATCCACCGCCCACGCAGTCGCTTCCGAACTGGTGCGCGACCACCGCATCAGCGACGCCACCTACGCCGCAGCCGTCGACGCCTTCGGCGAGACCGGCCTCGTCGAGCTGGTCACCACCGTGGGCTACTACTGCTTGATCTCCGTCACGCTCAACGCGTTCGAGATCCCCCTTCCCGACGACTGGGACGACCCCTTCCCCGACTAGCCCGCCAGCTTCCACCGCCCGCACGGCATTGCCTTCCGATGAGGCGGAGCGGAAGACGAAAGCTGGGAGCGGCAGGCTGCGCGCGCCTAGGTTCGGGGCGAGGCAGGCGGAGGCCGGCCTGAGGCGTGCTGGGAGGACGGGTGAGTGAGGCAACGGACGCTGAAGAACGGGAGGTGATGGACTGGCAGCGCTACGGCGTCGCCGTGCGGGAGCTGGCCCAGATGGTCGCCGACGACGGCTACCGGCCCGACATGATCCTGGCGATCGCCCGGGGCGGGCTGTTCTGCGCCGGCTCGCTGGGCTACGCCCTGTCGGTCAAGAACATCTACGTCATGAACTGCGAGTACTACACCGGCGTCGACGAGCGCCTGCAGGTGCCGATCATGCTGCCGCCCACGCCTGACCTCGTCGACCACCGCGACTCCGACATCCTCATCGCCGACGACGTGGCCGACACCGGCCACACGCTCAAGCTGGTGTACGACTTCTGCCTGCCGCGGGTGCGCAGCGTCCGCACCGCGGTGCTGTACGAGAAGCCCTGGTCGACGGTCAATTGCGACTGGGTGTGGCAGCGCACCGACCTGTGGATCAACTTCCCCTGGTCGACCGAGCCGCCCATCGTGACCGACGAGCAAGCCCGCGCGTGAGCGCTCTCGCCCGCAGGCGACCCCACTCGTGAGCTAGGTGCGCTCGCGTAGGTCAGCGCGGTCGAGGTGGTGGTCTTCGGTGCAGTTGGCTTCAGATGTCTCCAGCTGCAGCGTGACGTGCGAGATGCCGTGCCGATCCTTGGCGATGCGCTGCAGCTCCACCAGGACCTCGCCGTGACTCGCTTCGTGGGTGGGGTCGGTGAGCACATGGGCGCTCATCGAGACGTAGCCGGAGGTCACCGTCCACACGTGGATGTCGTGCATCACGGTGACACCGGGCACATCCTCCATGTCGGAGCACAGCGCATCGAGATCGACGTCCTTGGGCACGCTGTCGATCAGCACGTCGAACACCGAGGCGACGAGCTTCCACGAGCTCAGCACCACGAGCACGGCGATCAGCAAGCTCAGCGCCGGGTCGATCCACCACCACCCGAAGATGAGAATGGCCGTCGCCGAGATCATCACTGCAACCGACACCATCAGGTCCGCGAGCACGTGCCGGAAGGCTGCCTCGACGTTCAGATTGCGTGTCGAGGAGCCATGCAGCAGCGACGCCGCAGCGATGTTCACCAGCAGTCCGATGCCGCCGACCGCCAGCACCCATCCGCCGGCCACCTCGACCGGGTCACCGCCGAACCCGTCGATGAACCGCCCGATGGCCGCCCAGCCGATCCAAGCGGCGACGACCCACAGAAAAACGGCGTTGGCGGCGGCCGCCAGCACCTCGGTTCGCTCGAAGCCGAACGTGCGCTTCAGCGAAGCCGGACGGGTCGCAGCCCACGACGCCAGCAGCGCCAGCCCGATCGCAGCAGAGTCCATGAAGGCGTGACCCGCATCGGCGAGCAGCGCCAGGCTTCCTGACAGGAGTGCGCCCACCACCTCGGCTGCCACGATGACGACCGTCAGCGCGAGCACCGCTTTCAGGCGTCGACGAGACACCGCGCGCAGGTCGTTGTGGTGATGGTGCGTGATGCCATTCAGACTATGGCAGGCACCTTCGAACCTCGGGCCGCAAGGCGGTTCCAGCGTCGCAATCAGGCGGCGGCATCACACGACGAGCAGCGGCCGTAGAGGTCCAGGCTGTGATGCAGCGGAACGAAGCCTGATTCGCGGGCCGCAGCTGCCAGCGAGTCGTCGATGCGTGACTCGGTCTCGCCGTCGAGCTCGATGTCGGCGATCGCGCCGCAGGTCACACAGATCAGGTGATGGTGATGGCCGAGCAGGGATTCCGCCAGCTCGAAGTACGCGTGATCGCCCCCGGTCTCGAGGCGGTGCACCACCCCGCACCGTTCCAACGCCTCCAGATTCCGGTACGCAGTGCTGCGCGCCAGGCCGGGCGCGATCGACTCGATATCGGGCAGCGTGACCGGTCGGGCTGCACCGGCCAGCGCCTCGACCAGCTCACGGCGCCCGCTGGTGTATCGCTGGCCGGCAGCCTGCAGCCGCGACGCTGCCTCGGCGTGCGGGTCGCTCGACGCTTCCGACGTCACGGCCTCGCCCTCGGACCGAGCGTCCACACCGACTCGCCGGCGATGTGGCTGGTGCGGCCGAAGTCGGCATCGTGGGTGTGCCCGGGCTCTTCCAGCACGAGCAGCGCTGAGGTGTCGTCGCCATCGCCCACTTCGAGTCGCGTCAGCGCGTTTGCTCCGAAAGCCGCGGCCATGTTCTCTTCGTTGAGCACCTCCGCGGGCGTGCCGTCGGCGAGCACCGAGCCCTTGAGCAGCACGATCCGCTCGCACAAGCGCGCCTCGCTGAGGTGGTGCGTCGACAGCACGACCAGCTTGTTGCGCATCCGCTCGGCATCGACGACCTCGAGCACGATGTCCTGGCTGGGGATGTCGAGGCCGGTGATCGGCTCGTCCAGCAGCAAGCAGTCCGATTGAGAGGCAAGCGCGGACGCGATGAGGACCCGCTGGCGCTGCCCGCCTGACAGCTGGCCGAACGAGCGGCGCCGGAGGTCGGCCACCTTGAGGCGTTCGGCGGCGACGTCCATTGCGTCGCGATCGTCCTTGCGCATGCGGCCCAGCAAGCCGCGCTCGCGGAAGCGGCCGATCATGAGCACCTCGCTCACGGTCATGGGCATGAAGGCGTGCGGATGATGGTGCTGGCTGACGTAGCCGACCGAGACCTCGTAGTCCTTGCGAATGCTGCCTGTCGTCGGCGTGAGCAAGCCGGCGAGCAGGCGAAGCAGCGTCGTCTTGCCTGATCCGTTCGAACCCATGAGCGCCACCGCGGCGCCGGAATCGAACCTCATCTTCTCGACAGTGAGCGCTTGCCGGCTGCCGAAGGACACCTTGACGTCATCGAGTGTGAACACGTCAGCGCCGTCTCTCTCGGGTCACCTGACCGTCCGATTGAAAATGAGAATGAGTCTCACTATAGTTCTCGCCGTGCGCGTCTCGAAACACGATTCCAGCAGTGTGCCCGTTCCCGCCCCATGTCGCCGCTCATGGCTTCGGACCGGTCGGGCCGGCCGGATCCTGGCGGCGGTGGCCGCCTGCGGGCTGATCGCCGCTGCCTGCGCAGGGGACGACGACGCTGCTGATCCCAACATCGGCGTCGACGTACCGACTGTGATCGCGACTACGAACATCTGGGCCGATGTCGTCGAGAACGTCACCTGCAACGGCTTGGTGCATGTCGAATCTCTGATGCCACCGGGAGCCGACCCGCACACATTCGAGCCCTCGCTGCGAGACCGGGCGGACTTGGCGAACGCCAGCCTGGTGGTTGCCAATGGACTCGAACTCGAGGAGTCTCTCGAGGACACGCTCGAGGCTGTGGCGGCGGAGGGTACGCCGGTGTTCCACATCGGCGACCATCTCGATCCGATCACCGTCGGCGAAGCCGGATCGAACGACGAGCACGACGACAGTGACCACGACGAGTCAGACCACGACGACGACGAAGGCCACGAGGACGACCACGACGAGTCAGACCACGACGACGACGAAGGCCACGAGGACGACCACGACGAGTCAGACCACGACGACGACGGGCACGACGAGAGTGACCACGACGAGTCAGACCACGACGACGACGGGCACGCGCACGATCACGCCGGCGGTGCCGACCCGCACATCTGGTTCGATCCGGTGCAAATCTCAGGCACCCTCGAGGAGCTCGCTCATGCGATCGCCGACGCAACCGGCCTCAACGAGTCAGAGATCGAAGCCTGCGCCTCGGACTATCGAGAAGCGCTTGATGACGCCCATCACCACACGCTCGACATCGTCGCCGAGCTCGAACCCAGCCGACGAGTGCTCGTCACAAATCACGATGCGCTCGGCTACTTCGCCGACCGGTACGGATTCCGCGTCGTCGGCACGGTGATTCCCGCCACGACCACCGCGGCGGAGGCCAGCATCGCTCACCTCGAAGCGCTTGCGGAGATCATCGAGCACGAGAACGTCGCTGCGATCTTTAGCGAGTCGACGCATTCCACGGCGACAGCAGAGCAACTGGCCGCCCAGATCGGCGACGTCGAGGTGGTCAACCTCGATACGGGGAGCCTCGGGCCGGCCGGCAGCGACAGCGACACCTACATCGGGCTGCTCACGAGCAACGCCGAAGCAATCGTCGCAGCGCTTCAATCAGGCAACTGAGTGCGCCACGTCCGCTGACACGCGCCCGGCCGCCCGCTATCCGCCGGATGCGCGAGCGAATACGGTTCCGATCGGGTGGACGCTGCGCCACACGGCGCGGGTCCGGGGAGCGATGTGGAAGTCCTGACCGATCCGATCGCGTGGTGGATTGAGCCGTTCGCCGACAACGCATTCATGCGCAAGGCCCTGTGGGCGGCGCTGCTCGCAGTGCTCACGACGTCGGTGGTCGGAACGTGGGTGGTGCTGCGAGGGCTGACATTCCTCGGCGACGCCTTCGCCCACGGTGTGCTGCCGGGCATCGCATTCGCCTACATCATCGGCTTCAGCACCACCATCGGCGCGGTGGCGGCGGCGTTGCTGATGGTGGCCGGCATCCACCTGATCCGCAACTTCTCGCCGCTGTCGGAGGAAACCTCGATCGGCGTGCTCTTCGTGGGCTTCCTGGCGCTGGCGGTGGTGGTCATGTCGTCGGGCGCCGGCGCCTACTCGGGCGACCTGACGCGCTTCCTCTTCGGCTCGATCACCGGCATAGACAACGACGATCTCCGTCGCCAGATCATCGCCGCGGCGGTCTCCGTCGGCTGCACGGTGCTCCTGCATCGGGCCCTGTTCGTCGCGACGTTCGACGAAGCCCAGGCACAGCTCGCAGGGATGCGCCCGAAGCTGGCCCACGCAGCGCTGCTGACGTTGCTGGCCATCGCCATCGTCTCGTCATTCGAAGCCGTCGGCAGCCTGCTCGTGTTCGCCTTCCTGGTGGCACCCGCTGCCACGGCCAGCTTGCTGGTGCGGCGGGTGCCGCGCATCATGATGACGGCGGTGGCTCTCGGCGCTGTGGCCGCGCTGGTCGGGCTGCTCGTCAGCTACCACCACGACACCGCCGCCGGGGCCACGATGGCGCTCGCAACCGTGGTCATGCTGCTGGCAACACTGCTGGTGACGGGTGTGCTCCGGGGCCTGCGACGGCCCCCAGCCGCTGAGGCATCCGGCGCCGCGACGGACGAGCCGGCGCACCACCCCCCGCATTGACAGCCCCGCAGGTCGTGCGCTACTGCTCGCCGTCGGTGAAGCTCGTGTAGATCGTGGGATTCTCGAGGTCGGCGAGCTGCTGGTTGCGGTGATTGACCTCGGCCAGCAATTCAGGGTGCGAGAGCACCCAGAAGCGCCCCTCGTACATGGCCTCGATCACCTTGGCGGCCACCTCGGAGGGGTCCATGCCGCGCTCCAGCGCAGCTGCGATGTTGGCGTTGCGGCGGCGGGCATCGGCCGTCTCCGACGGTGCCTCGCCTTCCGGTCGCGGCTTGCGCACGCGGCGCAGCTCTTCGGGCCGGTTCCGCTGGGCTGTTGCGATGTTGGTGCGCACCACGCCGGGGCACAGCACCGACACGCCCACATCGGCGTTGCGGTCGCGCTGCATCTCGAGGTGCAGCGTCTCCATGATCGCCACCACGCCGTACTTGGCGGCGTTGTAGGGGCCGAGGCCCGGCACCGACATGAGCCCGGCCACCGAGGCGGTGCTCATGATGTGCGACTCCTCGGCCTCGATGAGGTGAGGCAGGAAGTGATGCACGCCGTGGATCACGCCCCACAGGCAAACGTCCACCACCCACTTCCAGTCGACGAGCTGCTGGTTGCGGATGAGCCCTCCCCCGCCGACGCCGGCGTTGTTGCACACCATGTGCACGGCGCCGAAGCGGTCGATGGTGGCCTGCGCCAGCGCGCCCACCGAGTCGGCGTCGGTCACATCGGTGATGACGCCGAGCGCCTCGACGCCGTGGCCGGCCACCTCGGCCTCAGCGGCACGCAGCGGCTCCTCCTCGATGTCGGCCAGCACCACGTTGGCGCCCTCGCCGGCGAAGCCCAGTGCCAGCGCCTTGCCGATCCCCGATGCCGCCCCGGTCACCACCGCGACGCGTCCGGTCATGGTCTCCATGTCTGTCCCCCTCTTGCTCAGCCGGTGCGCCCGGCGCTCAGGCGTTGAGCTGCTCGAAGCGCTCCATGACGTCGAGATACTCGCTGATCATCTCCTCGACCACCCGTGTGGCCGAGATCGACTCGTTGAGCTGCCCGACCACCTGGCCGACGAAGTAGTTGGCCAGCTCGACCGCGCCCGTGTTGGACGGGTTCATGGCGGCCCGGTCGATGCGGCGGCTGGCAGCGCCGATCAGCATCGGCTGCAACGGCATGGGCAGCGTGCCGGGTGAATTCTCGCCCTCCCACTCGTCGGTCCATGCCGAACGCAGCTGGCGGGCGGGCTTGCCAGTGCGAGAGCGTGAGCGCAGCGTGTCCGACGAGCCTGCGGCGAGGAACTTGTCCTTCACGACGGGATGCGTCTCGGCTTCCTGGGTGGTGAGCCACACCGACCCGCACCACACGCCCTGAGCGCCGAGCGCCAGCGCGGCGGCCACCTGGCGGCCGTTGCCGATGCCGCCTGCTGCCAGCACGGGCACCGGCGCAATGGCGTCCACCACCTCGGGCACCAGCACCATCGTGGCGATGTCGCCGGTATGACCGCCGGCCTCATGGCCCTGGGCGATCACGATGTCGACGCCTGCGGCCACGTGGCGTTCGGCGTGCACCTTCTTGCCGGCCAGCGCGCCCACCAGCACGTCGTTGTCGTGCGCCCGGGAGATCATGTCGGGCGGCGGCGGGCCGAGCGCGTTGACAGCCAGCCGGATCGGGTACGAGAACGCCACGTCCATGAGCGGCACCGCCTGGGCGTAGGTCATGGGCGGCTCGGCGTCGCCGGCGATGGCGCCGGGCTTGTCGTCGGCCGGCAGCGGCGGCACGTCGTAGCGCTCCATCATGTCGTCGAGGAACTCCCGGTGCGCCGGCGGGATCATCGCCTTGAGGTCCTTGACCGACAGCTCGCCCTCAGATTTGCCCTCGTATTTGGCGGGCACGATGATGTCCACACCGAATGGGCGGCCGCCCACCTCGTCCTGGATCCAGCCCATGTCGATGTCGAGCTGTTCGGGCGTGTGACCGGCTGCGCCGAGCACGCCGAAGCCGCCCGCCTTGGTCACCGCCGCCACCACGTCCCGGCAATGGGTGAACGCGACGATCGGAACGTCGCAGCCCAGCATCTCGCACACAGGTGTCTTCATGCCCCGAAACTACCGGCGCACAGCACTCCTCCGCTGAAGCGGCGTGTTTGCGGGGCTGTGATGGCAGGATGCGCAGGTGAATACATCGGGGAGCAACTCGGGCAGCATCAGCGCGGTCGGGCACAGCTATGTCGACGCCGCTACGGGAACGCGGTTGGACGCTTGGTTTCCGGAAGGGGCGACGGAGGACTCTCCGCCGGCCCGGTCGTGCTTGGCTGTCGAGCTCGGCGTGAATGTGGGCGAGACCGTCACGGTCACAATCGACGACCTGGATGCTCCACCGGCAGACCTGGCTGATGCGTACCTGCGACTGCACCTGCTGAGCCGCCGTGAGATCAAGCCACACGACGCCAACCTCGACGGCATGTTCGGCCTGATGACCAACTGCGCGTGGACCAGCGCAGGACCGGTGCTGCCCGAACGGGTCGACGATCTGCGCACAGCGGCCGCCTCGCTCGGCCACCCCGTCAGCGTGACGGCGGTGGACAAGATCCCGCGCATGGTCGACTACGTGATCCCTCAGGGCGTCCGCATCGGCGATGCCGATCGTGTGCGACTCGGCGCCCACCTGGCAGACGGCACCACGGTCATGCACGAAGGCTTCGTCAACTTCAACGCCGGCACGCTCGGCCCTGCCATGGTCGAAGGGCGAATCTCTGCGGGCGTGGTGATCGGGCCGCATTCGGACCTTGGCGGCAGCGCTTCCACCATGGGGATGCTGTCGGGCGGCGGCAGGGAGCGAGTGTCGATCGGCGAGCACTGCCTGCTCGGCGCCAACTCGGGCATCGGCATCGCCCTCGGCGACAACTGCACAGTCGAAGCAGGGCTGTATGTCACCGCGGGGAGCCGGATCACACTGCCCGACGGATCCGTAGTCAAAGGCCGCGACATTTCGGGACGCTCAGGGATGCTGCTCATCCGCAACAGCGTCACCGGCGCCATCGAGATGCGAGTCGCCGACCCGAGCCGTTGGGAAGGCATCAACCCCGAACTCCACAAGAACTGACGCTGCGTCGTGCCGCCTGCGCCCCACCAGTAAAGCTAGGTGACACTGGCGAGGACAGTCACTAGGACAAAACTAGGTGCAGATAGTGGATTGTGCCTGATTACACTGCGCTGATGAACGCTCGTTATCAGGCAGCATCGTGGTGACCGGCAGCGACGAAACCCGCGAATACACCGACACACATCCGTGGATCGACTTCGATGCGAGTGTCGCGAACCGCTTGGATGCCCAATCGTGGATGAGGATCGGCGAGGCCTACGCACGGTGTGCCGAACTCTCGGGAACGCCTCTCGCTCCCGCTATGGCAGATGCGCTGCACCAGCATGCTCTCATTCGGGGCGCCCAGGCCACCGTGGCCATCGAGGGCAACACGCTGACCGTCGAGCAGGTAGCGAGCATCTACGCCGGAGAGTTCTCCGCACCCCAGTCCCGCGCCTATCAGGAGCGTGAGGTCCGCAACGTCCTCGAAGCGTTCGAACGTCTCGACGGCATGGTGATGGAAGATGGCGACCTCCGCCTGAGCGCCGAACTGATCTGCGACATGAACCGATGGGTGCTCGACGGCGTCGATCCTGACGCCGCATCGGCACCGGGCACCATCCGCACACATTCAGTTGTCGTCGGCCCCTATGTCGGCCCTCCAGCACGTGACTGCTGGCACCTGCTCGAACGGCTGGCCGAGTGGCTCGACGGCGACGACTTTCGACGCACCAGCGGCGAGAGTGACGAGAACCGCGACGCGTTCGCGCGAACGGTGCTGAGCGCCTTGCTCGCGCATCTCTACATCGCCTGGATCCACCCCTTCGCCGACGGCAATGGTCGTACGGCACGGCTGCTCGAGTACGTGATCCTCGCCAGATCGGGCATGGTCCCGCTCGCGGCGGCAAATCTGATGGCCAACCACTTCAACCTCACGCGTGACCGGTACTACGCACGGCTCGCCGCAGCCAGCCGCGAACGCGATGTCCTGGGATTCTTGGCCTACGGCATCGAAGGGCTCGTCGACGGACTCGCCGAGCACTCGGCAGCCGTGAGAGCGCAACACCTGGGTCTTGCATGGCAGAGCTACGTCGCCGAAACCATGGCACGGTTCCCGACGAGTCCTGCGTCGGAGCGCCAGCGCGCGCTGGTGATGGCGCTGGCACCAGGAGAGAAGGTCCCGCGGTCAGATATCGCTGGTCTGACGCCGCAACTGGCGCAGCTGTACGCACGCACGGGACCTCGCACGCTGGCTCGCGACCTCAACCGGCTCGAAGATGCAGGACTCATCGACGTCGCAACCGAAGGCATCCGCGCTCGGGTCGATCTGATGTCTGCGTTCCTGCTGCCCACATCAAGCTGAGCGGCGAGCCCAAGCTGGGTCGGCCCGCTGGCGATCTGCCGATCCCCAGCGATCCGAGCCCGGAAGCGGCGGGGATGGGAGCGGTATCGTCAAATGCGCCGCAGGGACATCAAGGGGACGGCCATGGCCTACGTCGAGGACAGGATCATCCACGACGCGGATGCGCACACCATGGAGCCGCCCGAGTGGCTGGAGCCGTTTGCTTCCGCCGAGGTGGCGCGGTACGCGCTCGACCACTTCTCCATCGGCGACAACGACAAGGCGTTCGCCGAAATCGAGAAGGCCCGGGCCCGCCAAGCCGACCCGGAGTTCCGCGCCGGTGCAGCAGCCGAGGTGATGCTGCGCAAGGGCTACATCGCCCCCGGCGCGTGGGACACCGCCGATCGGTCACAGGCGCTCGACGACCTGGGGTTCGCGAGCCAGCTCGTGTTCCCCTCGATGCCCAACACGCTCATCGAGCAGATGGAGCACACCGCCGAGCCTGCTCTCACCTATGCCGCAGCCACAGCGGCGAACCGGGCTCAGATCGCGTTCTGCTCGGATGATCCCCGCTTGCTGCCGGTGTGCTCGGTGCCGCTGCAGGACATCGAGCGAGCTGGGCCGCACGCCCGCCAAGCCATCGATGACGGCGCGGCGGCGCTGCTGATCCCCAACCGCATGCCGAAGCTCCACGCCCACAGCCACGTCGGCTTCGACCCCGTCTGGGCTGCCGCCCAAGAAGCAGGAATCCCGGTGGTGATGCATGTGGCCACGCCCGACTTGGTGATGCCGCCACAGCACCGCAACAACGGCCTGCCGCCCGAGCCCGACTTTCACGGCGGCGGTGAGAATTTCCGCTGCGTGTCCTATATGGCGATCTCGGCCGCGCCGCTGCAGGCGCTGTCGATGCTGATCTTCGACGGCGTGCTCGAGCGCTTCCCGGAGCTGAAGATCGGCGTGATCGAGCTGGGCGCCGTGTGGGTGCCGGGCTTCATGCGCCAGCTCGAAGCAGCGTTCGACGCCTTCGAGCGGCACGAGCAGCGGCTCGGCAAGCTCAGCCTGCGCCCCTCGGAGTACGTGCACCGCCAAGTCCGGGTCACCCCCTACCCCACCGAGCCGACCGGCTGGATCATCGAGAACACGGCCCCGGAGATCTGCATGTTCAGCTCCGACTATCCCCACGTGGAGGGCGGTCGGAACCCGTTGCGGCGCTTCGATCGCGAGGTGGAGCACCTGCCCGCCGACGTGCAGGAGCGGTTCTTCCGGCTGAACTTCGAGGACCTGATGGGCACCGCGGTGACCGGCGTGCCGGTCGTGGCGGCGGCTGCATAGGCCCGAGGCACGCAACTCGCCGACCGACGCACCCGCGCGACCACGACCCGACCCGACCCGAGAGGCGACGCCAGATGGGCATCCGGCTCGACAAGCCATGGCAGCGTCTCGACGACGCGGCAGTCGATGCACTGCCCGCGCAGCTCGGCGTCTACCACGTGGCCGACGCCGCCGGCACGGTGCTGTCGGTGGGTTATGCCGGTGCCCGTGAGCCGTTCGGCATGCAGTCCGCGCTCCGGCGCGAATTCGAACACCACCGCGGCAACGCCACGCAGTTCCGCTGCGAGTTCACCTCCAACTACCGCAGCCGCTGGGACGAGCTGCTGATGCTGCATCTCGCCGACCACGGCGAGCTTCCCGAGCCGCAGCGCGACCAAGCACAGCGCGTCGGCCGGCTCACCCCCTCCTGATCGCGGCAGATCGGGCGGCAGGGAACGCGGCGGATCAGATGATGCGTTCGGCTGTCAGCTCGGCCAGGTCGTCGGCTTCCAGGCCGCAGAACTCGCGATAAATCGTCTCATTGTCGGCACCGACGGGCCGGTACGGCTCCACCTCGCGCATGTCCGAGCCGTGCCAGCGCAGCGGGCTGTGCGCCAGGGGGATCTCCCCAAGGCCCTCCAGTTCGGTCCATTGGAGGAACCCGCGCTCGATCATGTGCTCGTCGTGCACGACATCGGTGACTTCGCGGACTTCTGCCACCGGCACTCCCGCCGCGCCGAATGCGGCGGCGGCCTCGGCCCGGGTGTGCTGTGACGTCCAGGCCGTCACGAGCTCGTCCACCTCGTCCATGTGCTCGCAGCGACCGGCGTTGCTGCGCAGGCGCTCGTCGCCCAGCAGGTCGGCCCGGCCGATCACCTCCAGCACGGACCGCCAGTGCGAGTTCATCGCCGCGATCAGCGCAATGTGTCCGTCGCTGCAGGGATACACATTCGACGGCGAGACGCTCATGGCGGCATTGCGGTTGCCCATGCGCCCGGTCGTGCCGTGCATCTGCCACGCCTGCAATGAGGTGGTGAGGGTGTAGTACGCAGCCTCCGCCATCGACGTCGACACCAGGCGGCCGCGGCCGGTCCGCTCCGCCTCGAACAGTGCAGTCACGACGGCGCCGTACAGGTGGGTGCCGCCGAGGAAGTCGATGAACGTCGCACCGGACTTCACCGGCGGGCGGTCAGCGAAGCCGTTGATGCTCATCACGCCCATGTGCGCCTGAACGGTGACGTCCATGGCAGTCCGCTGGGCGTCGGGGCCGTCGAGGCCGTAGCCGCTGGCCTGGGCGAAGACCAGTTTGGGGTTCGTCTGCCAGAGCGTCTCGGCGTCGATCCCGAGGCGCTCGGGAACGCCGGGTGCGAAGTTGCACAGCACCGCATCGGCGCCGGCGGCGAGCTGGATGAACAGGTCGCGGCCGCGGGGCGACTTGAGATCCAACGACACGATCTCTTTCGACGAGTTCAGCATGGCGAAGGGCAGCTGGTGGCTGTGGCCTCGCAGCGCCTCGCCCCGTGGATGCTCCACCTTGATGACCCTGGCGCCCGAGTAGGCCAGCAACAGACCGGCGTAGGGCCCTTGGTAGATCTGCCCGAGGTCCAGCACAACCACGCCGTCGAGCGGCAGCGGTCGGGGCGGCTCGCCGGCCCCGGTATCCGATTCGCTCATTTGAAGCTGCCGCCGAGGATGTCGCGGGCCATGATCAGCCGCTGCACCTCGCTGGGGCCCTCGCCGATCCGGCGGATGCGCAGCTCCCGGTACCAGCGCTCCAGCGGCAGGTCTTTCGTGACGCCGATGCCGCCGTGAATCTGGATGCAGCGGTCGACCACTCGCCCGGCCGCCTCGGAAGCGACCAGCTTGGCCATGGCGGCCTCGGTGCGGAAGCGCTCGCCGCGGTCGGCCTTCTGGGCGGCCTCCAGCACGCACCAGCGGCCGTGGCGGATGTCGATCTCGTTGTCGACGATCATCCACTGCACCGCCTGCTTCTCGGCCAGCACCGATCCGAAGGTCTCGCGGCTGCGGGCCCACTCGATTGCCATCTCCTGCGCCATGATCGCCGGCCCCAAGCAGCCCGCTGCGTACGGGATGCGCTGGCGGCTCAGCCGGTCGTTGGCGATGCCGAAGCCGCCGTTCACCTCGCCGAGCACATGGCTCTCGGGCACCCGCATGTCGGTGAACTCCAGCTCGGTGGCATAGCGGGTGGCTCGCAGCGTGTGCACCACCCGGCGCACGTTGAACCCGGGCGTGTCGGTGTCGACGATGAACGCCGTCACCCCGTTGCGCCCGGGGTCGTCCGACGTGCGGGCGAACAGCAGCGCGTAGTCGGCCTTGTCGGCACCCGAGATGAACAGCTTCGAGCCGTTCAGCACCCACTCGTCGCCGTCCTTGTAGCCCCGGGTGCGGATGGCCCGGCCGGGGTCGGACCCGCCCGACGGCTCGGTCAGGGCGAAGCAGCCCATCTTCTCGCCGCGCAGCGTCGGGTACAGCCAGCGCTCCTTCTGCTCGTCGGTGGCCTCGTAGAGCTGCGCCAGGCCTGCGCCGCCGAACACCCCGTAGCAGGGGTTGTAGAGGCCGGCACGGTGCTTGGACATCTCGATGGCCATGAGCGCCCGGGTGGTGGTGTCGAGACCCGGCCCGCCGTACTCGGCGGGAATGTCGAGCCCGTAGAAGCCCATATCGCGCGTCATCTGCGTGAGCCGGGCCGCATCGTCGGGCTCGAGCTCGCCGGCGTCGGGGTCGAGGTCGGCCTCGAGGGGGATGATCTCGCTCTCGACGAAGCGCCGGACGGTCTCGACGATCAACGCCTGCTCGTCGCTCATGGAGAAATCCACGCTGTGCTCCCTCTTGTCGGCGCCCGATGCTAGGAGGCTGGCGGCATTCGGGCCCCCTCAGCCGGCAGCCCAGGCGAGCTGGGCGAACGCCGGCGCCACCACAAGCTGCTCGCCGACCGAGACCGACAGGTCGACGCTGAAGCCTGCATCGTCGGAGGTGGCGATCGTGCCGGCGCAGACCACCGTCTCGCCGGCGCGCACCGGCGCACGATTGCGGTACGAGAGCCGGACCAGCCGGGCGCCGGGGCCGGCGGACCGCAGTGTGCATTCGGCCAGCAGCGCGCCCAGCATCTGGCCGTCGACCAGCGGTGCGGGAGCGCCCAGCCGGCGGGCGTGTGACTCGTCGTAGTGCAGGCGATGCCAGTCCCAGGTGGCGGCGCCATAGGCGACCATGTCCGCCAGCGCGATGTGCCGATGCAGCGGCCGCAGAGACCGGCCGGGAGTCACGCGGTGGCGTGGCAGCGGCGCGGTACCGCCGGCATCGTCCACCGCGGATTCCGCGTCCGAAGTCGTGCCCGCTGGCGCATAGTCCTGGGGTCGCTCCCCCGCCGCCGCGTCGGCCTGCCCGGCCGCGTTTCGCGAACTCTCGCCGGCCGCTGACGGCTCGGGGCCCGCAGCCTCGCCTTGGGGATCGTCTGTCGCAGGGTCGATCGGCCGGAAGATCATGGTCTCGGTGTTCGTGGCGAGCAGATCGTCGCCTGCGGTGTAGCGGGCCTCGGCGGTCACCAGCAGCAGCGATCCTCCGGCACGGTCGAGCCGCTCGGTCGCATCGGTCAACGTCCATGTCGTGGTGATGATGTCGTCGAAGCGGGCAGGTCGCTCGAACCGGTAGTCGTTGCCGCCCCGGAACATTGCGCAGGGCACCGGCAGCGGCAGCTCCCAGGTGTGCCCGAGATACGAATTCCGGTCGGGGACTGCGCGCCCGGTCAGCTGTGCCGTCTCGCAGATCAGCGTCGGCGGCGCCTCGTCGGTCCACCGCCCGGGATCGGCACCGATGGCCAACGCGAAATAGCGAATCGACGCCCGGCTGAGCGGCTCGGGCGCCACATAGGTGTGCGTCGAGCCGAGCGCGGCACGCACCTCGGGAGTCAGCAACTGAGTCATCGCAAGCGGCCCGACCCTGCTCAGCCTCTCAGGGCATCAAGGCGACGGCTTCCACCTCGATCAGCCACCGGCGGCTCAGCAGCCCCGATACCACCACACCCGTCGAGGCTGGGAACGGTCGGCCCATCACGCGCTGGCGTACCTCGCCGACGGCGCGGTAGTCGCCGACGCCGTCGGGCGTCACGTACTCGACGGTCTTGACGAGGTTGTCGATGGAGGTGCCGGCCATCTC
The DNA here is from genome assembly GCA_022820925.1 of Acidimicrobiia bacterium. GTDB lineage: Bacteria > Actinomycetota > Acidimicrobiia > Acidimicrobiales > Poriferisodalaceae > Poriferisodalis. The sequence goes on from JAJEEO010000001.1 coordinate 313,039, forward strand.
GCAGATGGCGGCGATCTCGCCGTAGACGAACTCGGCCTGCCCGCCGATGTCACCCTCGGCCACGGTCTCGCCGGTGGCGAGGTTGAACGCGGTCGTGCCGGAGATGAACAGCAGCCCGCCGGCCTCCACCGCAGGGCTGAAGGTGAGCGACGAGTAGGCGTCAGCCAAGTAGGACACCACCGTCTTGGGATGTGCCGACGCCCACACGTCGAGCGCGACCAGGGCCCCGGGGTGGGGAAGCTCAGGCATCAGCAACCCCGTTGAGGACGGGAACTGCGGTGCGAGCAGCCGTCGGCGTGCCTCCGCGGTCTCGTTGTACTGGCGGCGCGTGGCCGCGGTCGTCTGCTGCACAATCCGCACGACGTTGCTGAGGTCCATGCCGTGGGGCTCGAGCCGGCGCCCGGCCTCTTCGAGCGCCCACTCGCACTGGCCGACGAAATCGCCCTCCAGCACCGCATTGCCGTCATCGTCGACAGGCAGCACCTGGGGAATGTGCACCAAGCCGTCGAGGGGCCCGGCCACGACCTCTACCTCCACCAGCGCCTCGGGCCGCACGAGCGACTCGACAATGAACGTCGAGGGGCGCACACCCCCCATCGCCGATCCCAGGCTATGCGGCTGCTGCGCCGTGATGGCGTCGCGCTCGGGTGCTCCGGCCACGGTGATGTACTCGGTGACCTCGGAGCATTCGCTGATGTCGCGCCCGGCCGCGTCGAGCACCGCCTCCACCTTCGCCCAGCACACGCTGGCCTGCTCGGCGCCATCGCCGCGCACGGTGACGCGCCCCGACTCGGCGTCATAGGCGCCCGCTGTCTGCCCCGCCAGCCAAGCAGCGCCGCCCGCCTCGATTCCCTGAGAGAACGAATACCGGCTGGTGTCCAGCCACGGGAAGGGCTCCGGCGTGATCTCTTGGGGGGCCATGGTGCGTGCTCCTCGTGCACCTACTGCGGCACTGCTGCCGCTCACACCTTGTCTAGTGCGCGCAAGCGTTCGACGCTAGGACGTTCGCGCATGCCCCGGCCGGGCTCTTCGATACCCGTATTCCCGCTGGCCGGCAGCCTTCGCGGCTGCGTCGGCGTCTAGTTTCCGGTGAAGTTCGGCGCGCGCCGTTCCACGAAGGCGGCGATGCCCTCGCGGCCGTCGTGAGTCTGCATGGCGTCGGTGATCGTCTTGCCCTCGAACTCGCCCGCCTGCTCGAGCGGGGCGTCGATGCCGTTGTAGATCACCCGCTTGGCGTGGCCCAGAGCCCACGCCGGTCCGTCAGCGAGCGCCTGGGCCAGTTCGGCCGTGGCCGAGTCGACCTCGTCGTCGGGCACCACCCGGTTGACCAGGCCCCACTGCTCGGCTTCCTCCGCAGAGAGCACGCGGTTGGTGAGGGTCAGGTCCAGCATCCGGCGCAGCCCGATGTGGCGCGCCAGGAAGTACGACGACGTGCCGTCGGGCGTCACGCCGGCCCGGGTGTAGGCCATGGTGAACTTCGCAGACTCGCCCGCGACGACCAGGTCGAACGAGGCGGCCAGCGACATGCCGGCCCCGCCGACACTGCCGCCGATGCCCGCAACGAACGGCTTCGGCGTGCGGTTCATCTTGTTGATGGCCGCGTGCAGGTCGATGACCATGTCCGATGCGAGCTGGGGCAGCCCGTCGCCCGCTGCGTGGAACTCCTTCAGGTCGCCGCCGGCGCAGAACACCCGTCCTTCGGCGGTGACCGACGCTGATTTGACCGCATCATCGAACTCGATCTCCAGCATGACGGCCCGCAGCTCACGTGAGAGCAGCGGGTTCACCGCATTGGCGCCCTCAGGGCGGTTGAGCCGCACATGCGCCACGCCATCGCGCACTTCGTAGTTGATCGTCTCGAGGTCCATGTCTGCTCCTTGCATGGTGCGCGAACAATGCGCGCACAGGTGAGCCCGATGCGGACTCACCGGGAGGTTACGCGCCTGGGAAGCGCAGCGAATGAGCCGGCTAGCTGCGTGCCGCAGGCGAGAGGTCGCGGGCCGCCTGGACGGGGTCGATGCCGCCGAAGGGCATGATCGAGATGGCCGACACGTCGACGCCGTTGGCGTGGTAGCGGTCGATGTGCTCGCGGCAGGCCTCCGGCGGGCCGTGCACCAGCAGCTCGTCGACGAGACCGTCGTCGATGACTTCGAGCGCGCCGCGGCGGTCGCCTTCGGACCAGCGCTCCCACATGGCTGCCAGCAGCTCGCCCCGGCCCAGCCAGCGGTGGAACTCGGCATAGACAGGCACGTTGAGGTACGCAGCCATGGCCCGCTTGAAGCCGGCTCGGACCGTGTCGGCGTCAGGATTGGGGCACACGAAGATGCGAGCCACCACTTCCTTGCCCTCGCCGCCTTCGTCGACGTAGGGGCGCACGGTGGCCACGTCGTCGGCCGAGAGCCAGTTGATGATGGCGCCGTCGCTCTCGCTGCCCGCCAGCCGCAGCATCCCGGGCCGCAGCGCAGCCAGCAGGATCGGCGGCTGGATCTCGGGCGGCCGGCCCAGGCGGAAGCCCTGCACCTCGAACGTGTCGTAGCTCTCGCTGATCCGCTCGCCGGTCAATGCCTCGCGCAGGAAGCGAGCGATGTCGCGGGTGCGCTTGAACGGCTCGTCGAAGGGGATGCCGTTCCAGCGCTCGACGATGACGTTGGAGGATGCGCCGATGCCCATGGCGAACCGGCCGGGCGCGGCCTCGCAGATGGCGGCGGTTTGCTGGGCCAGCAGAGCTGGGCCACGGGTGAAGGCCGGGATGATGGCGATGCCGAGGCGCACGTCGGGCACCCACTGGCTGGCCAGCACGAGCGGGGTGAAGCCGTCGGTGCCGTCGGCCTCGGAACTCCAGAACTCGGTGTAGCCGAGGTCGGCGAACTCCCGGTAGAGGTCGGCTTGGGCATGCAGCGGATCGCCGAAGGGAACGGTGATGCCGTAGCGCCAGTCGGTTCGGTTGTCGGTCACGGCGCGCAGGCTAGTGAGACGAGCCTGGCCGGATCGGGTGACCGTTTCGCGAGCCGCTCGCAGCGGGGGGCGGCATTCGTGTCACACCCCCTGTGTGTACTGAAGACATGGCAGATCAGCTTGAATTTGGACCCCAGCTCCGGTTGGTGTCGACCAGCCGGCAACCGCACCGGCTGAGCCGGGCCACCCGCCAGGTCGGCTTGGCAGGTGTGGCGCGGGCGCGCGAAGTCCTGGCCACGACGGTGCGGCCACCCGATATCGACCTCGACGCGGCGTGATGCCGGCCGCAACGAGTCGCGGTTGGCGCTTTGTGCTGGCCATTGCGAGACAGCACCGTCACACCGTGCCGGCCGCGGCGCACCGGCACCGGACAATCCGGCGGGCGGGCTGCGCGAGGGCGCAGGTACAGTGCCGGCCATGAGCAGCGCTTCCACATCCCAGACCCACGACGACGACATCGTCATCGTCGACGCCGTCCGCTCCCCCGTCGGCCGCCGAGGCGGCGACCTGAGCGGCATCCATCCCTCCGACCTGCTCAGCGACGTGCTCACGTCGCTGATGGAGCGAACACAGGTCGACCCGGCCGGCATCGGCCAGCTCGTGGGCGGCTGCGTCAGCCAGGCCGGCGAGCAGACGGCCAACATCGCCCGCACAGCGTGGCTGGGCGCTGGTTTCCCGCTCTCGGTGGCAGCGACGACGGTCGACGCGCAGTGCGGATCGAGCCAGCAGGCCACGACGCTGGCGTACGGGCTCGTGCGCAGCGGCGTGGTCGATTCCGCGATCGGCTGCGGCGTCGAGTCGATGACGCGCAACCCGATGGGCTCGAGCTACAAGAAGGGCCAGCGCACCGCGACGTCGCGCTACAAGGAGCACTACGAGTACACGACGCAGTTCCAGGGTGCTGAGCTGATGGCAAAGCAGTGGGGCATCAGCCGTGACGAGTGCGACGCCTACGGCTTGCGCAGCCAGAACAACGCCGCCCGGGCGTGGGAAGAGGACCGGTTCGGCACCCAGATCGTCGAGATCGACGCGCCGGTGCTCGACGAGGACGGCAAGCCCACCGACGAGACCCGCCACGTCGCGCGCGATGGCGGCATCAGGCCCACGACAGCCGAAGGACTCGCCGGGCTGACGCCGGTGATGGACGGCGGCGTGCACACCGCCGGCAGCTCGTCGCAGATCAGCGACGGCTCGGGAGCGGTGCTGCTCATGCGTGCCGGCCGGGCCGCCGAGCTGGGACTGCGCCCGCTGGCCCGCATCGTCGACACCTGCCTGGTGGGCAGCGATCCCGTGCTGATGCTGACCGGGCCGATCGAGGCCACCAACTACCTGCTCGAGCGCAATGGCATGCAGATGTCCGACATCGACCTTGTCGAGATCAACGAGGCATTCGCGTCGGTGGTGCTGGCGTGGGAGCGCGAGGTCAATCCCGACATGGACAACGTCAACCCGAACGGCGGCGCGATCGCGCTGGGACACCCGCTCGGCGGCACCGGGACGATCCTGCTGACCAAGGCAGTGCACGAACTGCACCGCGCCGACAAGAGCACGGCGCTGGTCACCATGTGCTGCGGCGGCGGGCTCGGAACCGGCACCATCATCGAGCGGCTCTGATCAACGCGCCGTCGCACCCTCCGCCCAGCGAGGCCGCTCGGGCCGTCGCCAAGCGGGCGGATCGCGGAGGCCACCATCGGAGATTGCGCGACCGGACGCCGGTTCGCGTTGCAGCGGTCGCAGCCGCATGTGCGGCGGCATGGGTCGGCTGGCGCTACATCGACCGAACTGAGCCTCCGCCGGACGCTTCGGCGGCCGACGCCGCCGCACCGGAGGTGCCTGGGGCTGCGCCAGAAGCGAGCGGCCCGGCAGTCGAGCCGAACGCCGTCGTGCTCGAGGTCATCGACGGCGACACGATGGACGTCGACCTGAGCGGGCGCCGAGCCACCGTGAGATTCCTCGGCATCGACACCCCCGAGAAGACCGGCGGCTACCTGCCCGCCGAATGCGGAGGCGACGCCGCCACCCGCCGGACGGCCGAGCTGCTGCCGCCCGGCACCGAGGTGCTGCTGCAGCGCGACGACGAGCTCTATGACCGCTACGACCGGCTGCTGGCCTACGTGTACCGGGCCGCCGACGGGCTGTTCGTCAACCGCTACCTCGTGCTCGACGGCTACGCCGCCACCATGCACTTCGAGCCCAACACCACGCACCGGGCGGTGCTCGATGCCGCCCAGGCGGATGCCCGAGCCGCCAACCGCGGCATCTGGTCGGACTGCGGCGGCCCCGACCGGCCGCTCGCGGGCGCCGGTTCGAGCACGGGTTAGCTTGTCGGCGTGGCACCGCTGTCCCAGCGGCTCGGATACGGCCCCGACGACAGACTGCTGATCATCAGCGCGGCCGGACTCGGCGGCTGCCATGCGATGAACGAGGGCGTGTACGCATCGCTGCGCGACGGCCTGGCAACCACAGCCACGCTGCTCGTGCCATGCCCGTGGTCGCGCGAGGCGGCCGCCCGGTTTCGCGGGGAGGACGTCGGCATCGCGCTGACCCTCAACGCCGAGTTCGAGCTGTACCGGTGGGGGCCGATCACCCAGGTCCCGTCATTGCTGGACGGCAACGGCGGGATGCCCAGCACGGTGAGCGATGTGTGGGATCACGCCGACCTCGACGAGGTCCGCCGCGAATGCCGGGCGCAGATCGAGCGGGCGATCCTGTGGGGATTCGACGTCACCCACCTCGACAGCCACCTCGATGTGCTGAGCGTGCGGCCCGAGTTCTTCGATGTGTACCTGGAGCTGGCCGTCGAATTCGGGCTGCCGGCCCGGCTGATCTCCACCGACGCCCGGCGGCAGTTGGGCTTCCCCGTCGAAGACCTCGTCGCTGCCGAAGGGGTGGTGACACCCGATCGGGTGATGCGCATCGCACCGGGCGCGATGGGCCGCTACCGCCGCATCGAGGCACTGCTCGACTCGCTGGAGCCGGGCGTGACCGAGTTGCAGCTCCAGCCTGCGGCCGACCTGCCGGAGCTGCGATCGCTGACAGCCGACTGGGGGTCACGGGTCGAAGATCTGCTGCACCTTCGCGACAACGCCGAGCTGCGCACGCACATCCAGCGCAGCGCCATCAAGCTGATCGGCTACCGGGAACTGCGACAGCTGCAGCGGTCCGAGACGGACCGTCGCTGAGCAGGGCCGAATCAGCAGGGCGCTGAATCAGCCTGGCGAGCCGAGTGAGCCCGCAGCGCGCCATGCCGGCAGCAGCTCCAGCCACATCGCCATGTCACCGGACACCTTGAGATCGCCCGCCATGTAGTGCTGTGCAGGATCGGCATCGCCGCACACCACCTCGGCCGCAAGCTCCCACGGCGCTTCGAGCGTCAGGTCTGCGCCGCGGGTGGTGCCCGGCGTCGCGGCGCGCAGCACGCCGTCCTCGAACGACAGGCTGACGTTGACCTTGCCGTCAGGACCGCCGCTGGTCTTCATCACGATCGTGCCCGAGATATCGCCCAGCGGCTCATGATCGCCGGCAGACCAGCTCACCAGGTGCTCTTCGTCGAGGAAACTCACGGACGCAGCCCCGCGAACAAGTCGTGCTCCATCGGCTCGGTTGCGATGCGCGACTCGAGGAGCATGTACTCCTCGTAGGGGTGGATGGCATCGGCCACGTCGTCGGGCAGGCCGAACCAGAACGGCGAGTCCGGGTCGACCTGGGTGGCGTGGGCCAGCAGCGCCTTGCGCCGCACCGCGTTGCTCACCTCGACGACGGCGGTGATGCGATCGTCCCGGCTGGGACGGCCCAGCCACTTCTCGTCGAACGGCGACTCGAGGTCGAGGTCCAGAAACGCCTGGTGGATCAGCTTCAAGCGCTTGTGCGACCACACCGGCGCGTACATCTTCATCGGCGTGAACGCAGGACCGCACTCGGGACGCCACGCCGGCTCGCCGGCATGGGCAAATGCGGGAATGCAGATCGCGGTGACCTGCAAGTGGTCGGGGTGCGGGTAGCGCGACTGCACCAGCGGGTAGGTCAGGATCACCTGCGGGCGCACTCGGCGGATCACGGTCACGAGCCGGGCGACTGCCTCGTCGAGGTCGGCGTTCGCGAACGCCTCAGGGTTGGCGTTGGCCTCGGTGTCGGGCATGCCGGAGTCGCGATAGCCCAGCATGACGACTTCGTCGTAGCCGATTTCGACCGCAGACGCGTCCAGCTCCGCACGGCGGACTTCGGCAAGGTTCTCCTTCACCTCGGGTCGGTCCATTGCCGGGTTGAGGATGTCGCCCTCCTCGCCGCCGGTGCAGCACACGAGCGTCGTGCGGATGCCTTCATCGGCATAGCGGCGGATGGTGCCCGCGCCCTTGGACGCCTCGTCGTCGGGGTGTGCGTGCACTGCGAGTATTGACAGTCCCGTGTCCTGCGACATCGGCGGTCAAGCTACCGGCGTCGACACTGTGCTGGCCGACCGTCCGGTGATTTCGATCACGATCGCGGCGGTCAACCGGTCGGCGTCAATTCGATATGCCCGGTTTCTTCGTCGATGTCCATGGAGTACCCGCAGATTGCGGCAAGGCGGTCGCGCCCCTCCTCGGGACCCGACGCGAGCAGCTCGTCGCCCACCCACAGCCGCACCGTGCGCGGCGGGTTGTAGATGTAGCTCGCAGCACGGCGGATGGCCAGCACGTGATAGCCGGGATCCACCGCCAGCCCCAGCGAGCCCAGCGTCGAGTCGTCGGCCTCGGAGCCCGGCGCGACCGGCACCTGCACCACGACATCATCGGTGTCGCCCAGCGCGAGCGCCAGCACCGGATGGATGTCTTCGTCTTCGAGCACCAGCGAGGTGATGTTGCGAGCCTGATCGCCGATGTCCTCGGCGGCCTCGGCGACGTGCAGCAGACCGCGTAGTCCCGCCGGGTCCGCGTCGGACACCTGGGCGGCATCGGCCGCTGCACGCAGCACCCACGTCTGCATCGACGCTTTCATCCCGTCGAGCCGCTCCTGCATCGAGCGAACTTCCCGCGCCAGCGACAGGTCGTCCAGCACGAGTGCCGAATAGGCCAGCCCGATGGCAGCCTCGGACAGGTTCTTCATCTCGACCAGGGTGTCCACCGCCCGGTCGAGGTCGCTGAGCGCATGGTCGTCATCGGGCTCGGGCGGGTTCCAGCGCTCCATCGCGGCAAGCTCCCGCAGCCGCACGATGCCTGCCGGGTCGCCGCGCATGAACAGCACGTCGCCGGGTTCGACGATGCTGTCGCCGCCGACGTCGGTGATCCAGTGACGGCCCCGCTGGATCGCCACCACTCGCATGCCGACGGCCACCGGCAGCTCCATGTCGCGCAGCGGCCGGTTCGCCAAATGGCTGCCGGGGGCCACGACCAGCCGGTGCGACACCTCGGCCGCTTGGGCCAGGTCCACGATGAGGGCTCGCGGGATGCCCAGGTGATGCAGCACGATCTTGGAGATGTCCACTGCCGCGTTGGCGATCTGCTCGATCGACGACACCACTTGCAGCACCGAGCTCATGCCGTCCACCTCGCGGGGGTGGCGCACGGCCAGCATCGCCAGCGACCGCATCTCGTGCACGAGAGCGGACATATCCACCTCGAGGCCCAGCACGGCATCGGCCATGCCCTCGTCGTCGAAGTAGAGCGCGGCATAAGCCAGATCGACCATGAGCTCGGAGGCGTCCTTGGCCTCGGAGAGCATGGACTTGAGATTTCGGGGTTTGTCTTCGGGGTCTGATCGCATGTCAGATCGTCAGCCAGCGGCGCGACGAGCTCCTTTCAGGTTAGGGGTCACGACAAGCCCACCCAGCTCACGGCGAGCACGAGCGCGGCGGCACCCGCGAGGTCGACGGTGCTGTTCACGAGCGGGATGCCGTACGTGTCGGGATCGACACCGATGCGGGTGGCCACGACCGTGCCGTAGTAGGCGATGACTCCCGCCAGCGCCGTTGCGATCATGCCGCCGATGAGCGAGATGGCCACCAGCCGCAGCATCCCCGGCGACGAGAGCGAGAACAGCGTGCCGAAGGCGCTGGCGAGCACCCCGTTGAGCACGAACACGGGCACGGTCAGGGCGAAGGCGAACAGGATGTCGAGGCGGGCGCCGCGTTCGGGGAGCGCGCGAGGCTCGATGACGCCCAGGTGCAGCTTGGTCGACAGCCTGCTCGACAGGATGCCGCCGATGGCGCCTGCCGCAGCGAGACATGCGGGCACCAGGATGAGCACCGCTCGCCTGTCCACGAAGTCCTCGAGGCGGTGCTCGATCACCACTCCGGCCACGATCAGCACAAGACCTCCGATGCCCAGCACGGGAATCGACTCGCGCAGGATCTGCCAGAGCTGCTCGAGTCCCGAGCGCCACGCCCAGAACATGGCAGCGGCAGCTCCGACGACACTGGCGGCTGCGAGGAGCGGCGTGAGGGCGGTGATGCCCACGAGATAGGTGGCCAAGAACAGCGCCGGCAGCGTGACCACGTCGCCCACCGCGGAGATGAGCGGCGCGCTGACGTTGTCGAGGTCCCAGCCGCGCCGGGTGGAGCTGGCCGCGAGCCCGAGCGTGACAACCAGCACGACGATGGAGGCGAGCTGGGCACCGACGACGGACACCACGATGAGGTCGGTGACCCCGATGATGTCGGACAGGCCGAATACCGGCGCCAGCACCTTGGTCATGACGCCGAGCCCTACGGCGGTCACCAGCGTCAGCACGGCAGCCGCGATGACGTTCTGGCCCACGATCGTGTCGCTTCGAGCAGTGGCCCGGAACGTGCCCGCGTGAATGGTCGTGGCGAGGCGGCTGCCCAGCGCGCCGAAGATGTCGCCGCGCATGCCGATGGCGGCTGGCACCAGCACGAGCAGGCCCGGCAGGCGCTCGAGCGTGCCGGTGACCGCCGCAAGCAGCACACCCGCGGCCGTGGCGGTCAGGCTGCTGACGGCGAGGGCAGTGAGGCTCTGGCGGGCCCCTGTGGCGTCGGGGCCGAACAAACCGCGCCAAAAGCCCAGCGGGTGCAGCCGGCGCACCGAGCGGGCCACCCGGGTCCGTCCGAACGCGCTGGCCCGAGCGGCGAGCCGGCCGCCCTCGCGAGTTAGCCGGACACTCTCGCGGCGAATCCGGGTGCCCTCGCGGCGAATCCGCTTGGTCTGTGCAATGTGCGGGGGCCTCCCGGGCGCGCGAGGGGCACGGCTGGGGGCGCGCTTCGACGAGCGCCGCGGCGCGGAATCGCCCTCGGCCATACGCAAAGGGTGGCAGCCCCGCTGTGCCGTGCGCGAGATGTGGCTGCTGCGACCGAGGACGCGAGCTCAGAGACTCGCTCGGAGCGGCGAGCGATCAGGTGCCGCCGTCGAGCAGGGCGGTGAAGAAGGCGGCGAGATCGTCGGGGCCGATGTTGCCGGCAAACCGCAAGACGACTTCGTTGGAGGCGTTGACAGCCACGAGGTAAGGCACTGACTGCAGGCCGAACGCGTCAACCACCGACCATGCCGGCGTGTCGGCCACGACGGGGTACTGCCAGCCCTCCTCTGCCAGCCACTCCTCAGGGGGATGATTGCCGCGTGTGGGGTCTTCGAGTACCGACACGGTGTAGAAGTCGACGCCTGCGGGAAGCTCGTTGGTCTCGAGCCACTCGGTGAGCGCCGCCACTTCGTCTTGGCAGTGCGGGCACCAGTGGGCATAGAACGCGATGACGATCGGGCGTCCCTGGTTGGTGATGCGCACCGCCTCGCCCGTCAGCAGATCGGTGCCGACGACAGCCGGCGGTGTGCGGCCGACGGCGGGATCGTCCTCGAGCTGCTCGAACTTCGGCAGCGCGGTGCCGAACACTTCGGTGGGGCCCGGTGTGGCGTCGGCAGCGGAGGTCGTGGCGACGGCACCGTCGGTTGCTGAGGTGGTCGCGACGGCAGCGCTGGGTGCGCTTGTGGTCGTCGCCGTCTCGCCTCCGCCGCAGGCAGCCACCAGCGCCAATGCACACAGGCCGATCACCGCTCGCCGCACGAACGACAAGGCTAGGCACCGCTCGGCGCCGTCATCGTCGAAGGTCACTGCTGCCCCGAGCTTTGGGAACGGCCGATGGCAGACTTGGCCCGTGGAGACCCGCCAGCTCGAATCGACCCCCGGCTTTGTCATCTTCGACTTGCCCGGAGCCCAGCACTACGTCGGGGAGGCCCGCCTCGGCAGCAGGCTCATCCCTGGCAACGCGACGATGCTGGTGCGGCATCTGACCTACGTCTTCGCGACGCTGGAGCAGCAGCGCAGCGGCGCCAGCATCGGCCTGAAGTCCGACCCCGCCGATGCCGCCGGGGCGGTCGAGGCGCTGGCAGGCGAGCTGGCCGACGATTTCAGCTCCGGCAGGCTGTCGACCAGCCCAGGCCTGCGACTCGATGCCGAGCTGCTCGCGCCCGTGCTGGCCCACGACCAGCGCAATCTCATCGGCAACGACGACCGGGACGGCATCTCGTTCAACCACGAGCTCATCGGTGTCGGGGCTTCTGCGGCAGCAGCCGGCCTGCTGGGCGGACTCGACGGCAAGCGCATCGCGATCGAGGGATTCGGCCCCGCAGGGCTCGGCATTGCACGCGAAGCCGCAGCGGCAGGGGCAAGCATCGTGCGTGTGGCCACCGCGAAAGGCTGTGCGAATGGCCAGCTCGACCCGGTGGCGCTTTCGGAGGCCTGGCTGGCAGACGGCGAGATGTGCGTGGCAACGCTGTCGGGAGACAGTGAGCCGGCCAAGCCGTGGACGGTCTGGAAAGACGACGTCGACGTGCTGTTCTGCGGCTCGAAGCCCGCTGCGATGTCGGGCGATGGGGCATCGATGGCCGGTGCTACGCCGGTCGTCGCCTTCTCGTCGGCCGCGGTGTCGTCAAAGGCCCTCGCAGTGCTGCGCGCAGCGGGCACGCCGGTCGCGGCCGATTTCGTGGCTGCGTCGGGACCGGCGTTGGGCTGGTGGGCCGACCCTGTGCTCACACACGACGACCTGCGTTCGGCCACCGCAGACACCGTGGAAGCCGTCATGTCCGAGACCGCCGACCATGACGACGGCCCGTTCATGGCCGCCTGCTACCGGGCCGAGTCGTTTCTGCAGACCTGGCAGGACGAGCTGCCGTTCGGCCGCCCGCTGGGCTGACCCGGCACCCGGCTAGCGGAAGTCGCGGCTCGCTGCCGAAGCAGCTACATCGAGAGCTTCGAGCCGCTCGGCGATCACGTTCGCCACGTTCTCATGACGCTCGAGGCGACCTGACACCATCAGCGCGGGCATGTCGCGCGCAACCGAGCGGTACCGCTGCCAGCATCCCCGCGACACCACCACGTTCACCAAGCCCGTCTCGTCCTCGAGATTCAGGAACGTTGTGCCGCCGGCCGTCATGGGGCGCTGGCGGTGCGTGACCAGGCCGGCGACGCGGATCTTGCCCGGCGGGCACGTGAGCAGCTCCTCAGCCGTGCGTACCCCTGCTGCGGACAGCCTTTCCCGCAGGAATCGCGTGGGGTGGCCGTCAGGAGAGACCCCGGTCGCCCAGAGGTCTGCGGCGGCGGTCTCGACCCCCGACATCGACGCCAGCGGAGGCGGTGATGCGCCGGTCACAATCCCTGCCAGCCGATCCGGGCCTCCTTGATGCACTGCCCCGGCCGCCCACAGTGCTTCGCGTCGCGACAGTCCGAAGCAGTCGAACGCTCCTGCGGCAGCCAGCGCTTCGAGCGGCCGCAGGCCCAGTCCGGCTCGGCGCTGCAGGTCTTCCATGCTGCTGTAGGGGCCGCCGACGGCAATCCGCTCGGCGAGCTCATCGCCCACCTCCCGCACTGACGACAGCCCCAGCCGCACCGCTACCCCGCCGGTGGAGGTGTCGCACAGCTCCAGCGTGGCTGTCTCGGAAGACAAGTTGATGCAGGGCGTATGCACCACGACCCCGTGACGGCGGGCGTCCTGGCACAGCGAGTGCGGCGAGTAGAACCCCATCGGCTGCGCATTCAGCAGCGCTGCGCAGAACGCTGCCGGGTAGTGCAGCTTGATCCACGACGAGGCATACACCAGGTGAGCGAACGACACCGAGTGGCTCTCGGGGAAGCCGTAGTCGGCGAAGGCGACCATCTTCTCCCAGACCCGTTCGGCCACATCGCCGACCAGCCCCCGGCAGGCCATGCCGCTGAACAAGCGCTCGCGCAAGCGGCCCATCCGCTCGCGGGACCGCTTGGAGCCCATGGCCTGGCGCAGCTCATCGGCTTCGGCGGGTGTGAACCCGGCGACATCGATGGCTATCTGCATGAGCTGCTCCTGGAACAGCGGGATGCCCAGCGTCTTGGCAAGCGAGTTCTCGAGCAGGGGGTGCAGGTAGGTGATCGGCTCTTCCCCGTTGCGCCGCCGGATGTACGGGTGCACCGAGCCGCCCTGGATGGGCCCGGGACGGATGAGCGCAACCTCCACCACCAGGTCGTAGAAGCAGCGGGGGCGCAGCCGCGGCAGCGTGGCCATCTGGGCGCGTGACTCCACCTGGAAGACGCCGATGCTGTCGGCCCGGCAGAGCATGTCGTAGACCTCGTCTTCCTGGGGCAGCATGCCGATGTCGATGTTCGTGTGATGCGTGTCGGCGATCAGGTCGACGGCGTAGTGCAGGGCTGACAGCATCCCCAGCCCGAGCAGGTCGAACTTCACCAGCCCGACCGCGGCGCAGTCGTCCTTGTCCCACTGCAGCACCGAACGATCGGCCTTGGTCGCCCATTCGGTGGGGCAGACATGGGTCACCGGCCGGTCGCAGATGACCATGCCGCCCGAGTGGATGCCGAGGTGGCGCGGCGCCCCTTCGAGCGCAGCGGCCAGCTCTGCCACATCGGCGGGAATGCCGGCCTCATCGTGCTGCGGCCGGCTGGAGCCGGACGGGCTGGAACCGTTGCCTCTCGGCTCAGGCCCGGCGTCGCGCCAGTCGCGTGCACGGGGCCGGCCTGCCCGATGGGGCTGGGCCGCGGACCCGTCCGAGGCGCCGTTCGAGGTGGGCAGCGGGCTGTACCTGTCGAGTGACTTCGACCAGGCATCGGCTTGGCCGGGCTCCCAGCCCAGGGCCCGGGCCATGTCGCGCACCGACGAGCGCGCCCGGTAGGTGATGACGTTCGCCACCTGCGCCGTGTGAGCACGTCCGTAGCGCTCGTACACGTACTGGATGGCTTCCTCGCGGCGACCGCTCTCGATGTCGACGTCGATGTCGGGCGGCCCGTCGCGCTCGGGCGACAGGAAGCGCTCGAACAGCAGCCCCAGATCGACCGAGTCGACATTGGTGATGCCGAGCGCGTAGCAGACCGCCGAATTCGAGGCCGAGCCGCGGCCCTGGCAGTAGATGTCGCGGCTGCGACAGAACGACACGATGTCGTACACCACCAGGAAGTAGCCGGCGAAGCCGAGCTGCTCGATGAGGTCGAGCTCGTGATTGAGCTGCGCCCACGCCCCCGGCACCCGCTCGCTCTCAGGGGTGCCGTACCGCCACTGTGCCCGCTGAGCCACGAGGTGCCGCAGGTACGACATCTCGTCGTGACCATCCGGGCAGGGGTACGGCGGCAGGTTCGGCGCGATCAGCGACAGGTCGAATGCACAGTCGCGACCGAGCTGCGCAGCGACGTCCACCACGCCTGGCCAGCGGGCGAACCGGCGTGCCTGCTCGGCGCCTGATCGCAGGTGCGCTCCTGCGGACGGGGGCAGCCAGCCGTCCAGTTCGTCGAGGCTGCGCCGGGCGCGTACGGCAGCCAGCGCAGTGGCCAGCCGTCGCCCCGCAGGGGCTGCGTAATGGACACCGTTGGTGCAGACCGGCTCGACGCCGGCCCGCACAGCCAGTTCGGCCAGCGCGTCGTTGCGGTCGCTGTCGAGCGGATCGCCGTGATCCCACAGCTCGACGAAGACGTTGTGGCGACCGGCTGCGGTGATGAGACGGTCGAGCTGGGCGGCTGCAGCGCGCGGCCCCCCGTGCGGTCCTTCAGCCATGAGCGCTGCGGGAACGGCGCCCTTGCGGTGCCCGGTGAGGATCGCCCACTCGTCACGATGCTCCGCTGCGGCTGCCAGGAACTCGCTGGTGCCCAGGCGCGGGGCGTGCTTGCGGCCCGCCATCTGCGCTGCCGAGATCAGCTCGCCCAGCGAGGCATACCCCGCCGGCGAGCGCGCCAGCACCACCACGTGAGAGCCCGCGGGATCAGCACATCCGGTGCGCTCCGGCTGGATCCTCTTGCTCCCTCGGGGCACCGGGATGTCGCTGCCATGCGCGTCGAGCGTCGACTCGTCGACGCCATAGGCGTCGAGCGTCAGCTCAGCACCGAACACCGTCGGCAGGCCGGCTTCGGCGGCAGCCTCCGCGAAGCGCACCACGCCGTAGAACCCGTTGTGATCGGTCAGCGCCAGCGCTTCGAGCCCCAGCCGCACTGCCTCGTCCACCAGCTCAGCCGGGCTGGATGCCCCGTCCAGGAAGCTGAAGTTGGAATGGGTGTGCAGCTCTGCATACGGCACCGTGAGCCCCGCCGGCCGCGGTCGGGCGACGGACTCGATCCGCTCGCCGCCGGCTGCGAGGTTGTTGCCAGAGCCGGGTTCGATGGACCGGCCCCGAGGGGGCCGGTCGGACAGCCGCCGCTCCAATTCCCGCCACGAGATCCCCGGATTCGTGAAACCCACGGTGCAACACTAGCGAACAACGGTTCTGTAGAACAAGGGTTCTGAAAACAGAAGTTCTGCACGCTGCACCGTTGTGCCGCGCTGCTGAGCGCTCATGCCGTCGGCCGCCGAACTACGTTGCGGCCATGGCCGAGACCTCAACCACTGGCGTCCCCTCCGGCGCCGCCGCCGGGCGACTGCCAGACGGCGTGGCCACTGCCGAGCTGTTCGCCTCGGGCGAGGCGTCGGCGGTCGAACTGCTGACCGATGCCATCGCTCGGGCTGACCGGCTGAACCCCCAGATCAACGCCATCATCGGCCGGCTCGACGAGAGCGCCCATCGTGCGGCTGTGCGCCTCGACGCCGCACGCGACGCAGGAGAGTCGAGCGGCTCGCTGGCAGGCGTTCCATTCCTCACCAAGGACCTGACGTGCACGACCGAAGGTCAGCCGTACCACGCAGGCAACGCTGCGCTCAAAGAGGCAGGGCATGTCGCATCGAGCACCGCGCACCTCGCCACGATGTTCGCCGATCTGGGGCTCGTGAACTTCGGGCGGACCAACACGCCCGAATTCGGCCTGACCGTCACCACTGAGCCGCTGGCCTACGGACCGTCTGCCAATCCCTGGAATTCCGCCCACTCGACCGGTGGCTCCAGCGGAGGATCGGCTGCCGCAGTGGCCGCTGGCATCGTGCCCATCGCCCACGCCAACGACGGGGGCGGCTCCATCCGCGTGCCCGCCGCCAACTGCGGGCTGTTCGGGCTGAAGCCGAACCGGGGGCGCGTGTCGCTGGGTCCAGACTCGGGCGACGGCTGGGCCGGCTGGAGCGTCGACGGTGTCGTCAGCCGCAGCGTGCGCGACAGCGCCCGGGTGCTCGACGGCATCAGCCGACCGTGGCCCGGCGACCCCTACTGGGCGCCGCCGCCGACAGCCACGTTCGAGGCCGCAGCCGGGCGCGAGCCGCAGGCGCTGCGGATCGGGCTGTGCGCGCATTCGGATTGGGGACCCGTGCACGCCGAATGCAGCCGTGCCGTCACCGACGCCGGGAAGCTGCTCGAGAGCCTCGGACACCACGTCAGCTACTCGGCGCCTGACGAGCTGTTCCATGACGAGTTCTTCGAGCACTTCCGCACGATCGTGTCCGTGCAGAACGTCGTCATGCTTGCCGGTCTCGAAGAGGCGTTGGACCGGCGCATGAGCCGCGCCGATGTGGAAGGCGACACCTGGGCGCTCATGAACATGGGGCGCGATGTCAGCGGGGCGCAGTACGTGGCGGCGCTCGAGTGGTGCCACGGCTGGACACGGCAGCTCGCCGCATGGTGGGCCGATCACGACGTCCTGGTGTCGCCGATCATGGCCGAGCCGCCGCCCCGCCTCGGCGAACTGCGCAATCCCGAGACCGGCCGTGGCCGCCTGAATGACCTGCTGCACTTCACCCCGCAGTTCAACGTGACCGGCCAGCCGGCGATGTCGGTGCCCCTGCATTGGGCGCCTGAGGCTGAGCCGCAGGGCGAAGCCGGGGCCCGAGCGGCCCGTGAGCCCATATCGAATGGCGATGGGGAACAAGAATGGGAAACAACAGGCGATCTGCCCGTGGGCGTGCAGTTTGTGGGCGCCCATGCCGGCGAGGAGCTGCTGCTCTCGCTGGCCGGTCAGCTCGAGCGGGCAGCGCCGTGGGCGGGCCGCACGCCGAGCCTGTGGGCCGGCAGCGGTTGAATTCGGGTCGCCGAGACGTCGAGAGGCTGAGCCTTGCCGGCCGATCGCCGCTCCTCGGACGCCACGGCGCTGGCGCAGGCATTCGCCGCGGGCGAGACAGATCCCACCGAGGCGATGCGAGCTGCGCTCGAACGGATGGAGCGGCTGAATCCGGCGCTGAACGCCGTCATCCACCCCCGCCCGGAACGGGCGCTGGCTGAGGCTGAAGCCGCCACGCAGCGCTGGGCGCAGCGGCGGGCTGGGAGTGACGCACTCGTCGACGTGCCTGGCGATGGCGTGCTGTTCGACGGCGTGCCGATGGCGATCAAGGACCTCGGCTGCGAGCAGGACGGGGAGTTCCACCACGCCGGCGCCCGCTTCCTGGTCGAGCTGGACTGGCGCGGTTCGCTGGACAGCCATCTGTACCGGCTGCTGCGCGGCGCGGGGCTGGTCTCGGTGGGGCGCACGAACACACCCGAGTTCGGCACCACCATCACCACCGAGCCCGATGCCTACGGCCCCACGGCCAACCCGTGGTCGCTCGACCGCTCGCCGGGCGGTTCCAGCGGCGGCTCGGCGGCCGCGGTGGCGGCGGGCATCGTGCCGGTCGCGCACGGCAACGACGGGGGCGGCTCCATCCGCGTTCCCGCGGCAGCGTGCGGTCTGGTGGGGCTCAAGCCGACCCGGGGGCGTGTCTCGACTGCGCCGCGACTGGGCGAGCACCGCGGCGGCTTCGCGGTGGACGGGATGCTCACGCGGACCGTGCGCGACGCCGCGCAGTGCCTCGACATCATCAGCCGCCCCGCGCCGGGCGATCCCTATGTCGCGCCTCCGCTCGGCCCCGGCGAGTCGTTCGCCGACGCGCTGACCGCCTCGCCGGCTCCGCTGCGCATCGCAGTGTCGACGGGTCGTCCTGGCCGTGCGAGCGCACCGGTGCTCAGAGCGGTCGAGCAGGCTGCCGACTTGCTCGCTCTCCTCGGCCATCACGTCGAGCCCGACACGGCGCCCGAGGGCTGGTTCAGTCCTGGCGTGACCGACCACACCATTGTCGTGCGCACGGTCGGCATGGCAACCGAACTCGCCGGGTGGGCAGAGCGGCTCGGGCGCCCCATGACCTCCGACGACGTCGAGCCTGCCAACTGGTGGTCGGCAGAGCTGGGGGCATCGCTGCCCGCATCGGCGTACGTGCATGCACTCGAAGAGCTCGCTCGCTGGCGCAGGCGCGTCATGACGTTCTGGAACGCCGCCCTCGTCGCTGGGGGTCGAGCGCCAGAGGGCGACGGCTTCGACCTGTTGCTGACCCCCGTCCTCGCGGACGTGACGCCTGCACTCGGCTACCTGGCTGACCCGACCGAGGGTGCCCGGCGGATCGCCGAGCTGGCGGCCTTCGTGAACCAGGCCAACATCAGCGGCCAGCCGGCCATCTCGCTGCCGACCGCGCTCGACACCGACGGGCTGCCGTTGGGGGTGCAGCTGCACGCCGCGCACGGCGGCGAGCATCTCCTGGTGGCCGTTGCCCAGCAGATCGCCGATGCCGACGGGCTGATCCCGCTCGGCGACCTGCCTCAGGAGCCAACCGCGCCATGACGCCCTCGGACCGGGCGCTCGCCCGGGCGGTCGAACTGCTCGGCAGCCTCGGCGTGTCGGTGCGCTGCGCGGTGGTCGTGACCGATGCCGAGACAGCCCGCTCGCACCGGCGTGTCATGGTCGTGAGGGTCGCAGCCTTCGCCGTGGGTGCCGCGCTGGCCGTGGCGTGGGGCATCGGCTGGCTGCTCATCGTGGCCGCAGCCGTCGCCCACCAACTGCTGTTCAACGTGCAACGACTGCTCGCGGCCACCGAGGAGGGTCTGGTGCTTGCCGACATCAGCATGCGGCGAGCGGCCATCGTCGAACGCTGGGACGCGGGCACCGACGCCAGCCTGGTGCTGCGCACCGACAGCCCGCGCGTGGAGGTGACCATCGAGGCATCGCTGGACGACAGCGGCGTCGCGCAAGCGTGGACGGGACATGTCAGCGGGACCGACCTCGACAGCTTCGAGACCACGATTCGCGCAGCGGGCGGCGAACCGCTGCGACGCACGGCGACCGACGGAGACTGAGCCCCCGCCGCAGCGACGCCACAAGTACGGTGACGCGCCGTGAGATTGCTGCGTTACACGATTGCCTCCGAGTCACGGACCCATGTCGGCGTGGCGACCCCCGAGGGCGTGGCGAGTCTTGACGGCGTCACGCTGGGCGGCTCGCCGATCACCACCATGGGCGAGGCGGTCGCGAGTGCCATGTCGGACCCCGCGGCACTGGCAGGCGCGTCCGCTGACCATGGCTGGGACGAGATCACGTTCGCCGTGCCGGCGGACCCCGGTGCTCGCATGCTGTGCGCCGGGGCGAACTACCACAAGAAGTACCCCCTGGGCGGCAACGTGCAGGCCCCGGCGCAGCCGGTCTACTTCAACAAGCCTCCCGGAACGCTGGTAGCCCACGGCGAGCGCCTCGTCCGGCCCTCGGTGTCGATCCAATTCGACTACGAGGTCGAGCTCGCCGTCGTGATCGGGCGGCCCGGACGTCACATCGAGGTGGGCGACGCCCTCGACTACGTCGGCGGCTACTCGATCCTCAACGACGGATCGGTGCGTGACTGGCAGCGCCACAGCGTCGCAGCGGGCAAGAACTTCTTCCGCTCCGGGTCGCTGGGCCCGTGGATCACGACGGCTGACGAGATCGCCGATCCCGCTGCGCTCGAGGTGATCTGCCGGGTGAACGGCACCGAGCGCCAGCGAGCCAGCGTCAGCGAGATGATCTTCTCGGTCGCGGAGATCGTCTCGTACCTGTCGATGGTGATGCCGCTCGAACCCGGCGACGTCATCGCCACCGGTTCTCCCGAAGGCACCGGCGGCTCGTTCGAACCGCCGCTCTGGCTGGAGCCGGGCGACGAGATCGCCTTCGAGATCCCTGGCATCGGCGTACTGGAGAACCGGGTGATCGACGAGTAGCCGATCTCCGGCCGACTTCGCCGCCCCGTGGGCCGCTGGATCGTGCCGCGCGGCAAGGCGTAGCTGAACGCACGCTGAGAATCCGGCGGGCGACACCCGCAGCCGACCGGCCATCGGTACCTTGGGCCGAAGGTTCCGGCCGCCGCCTGCGGCGGCCACAGCTCGACGACGAAGCCGGTCCCGAGCCGGCTTCAGCGAGGACGCGCCCGGTGCGAGGTTCAGCGCCACAGTCACGCTCCCCCGCAGCACGTCGCGGGCTTGCACGCCGCGGCGTGGCGGCGCTCGCGTTCGCGCTGGTGGTGAGCGTCGTGCCGATCGCCGGCACCGGCGCCCAGTCGACACCCTCCGACGCGGAGCTGCGAGAGCGCCAGAAGCAGCTCGAAGAGCAGCAGAAGGAGCTGGAGGCGGAGCTGGCCGAGGAACGACGGATCCGCGACGAAGCACAGGCTGAGCTGCTCTCCAAGATCCTCGAGGTCGACCTGCAGCAGGCCGACGTGAATGAGGTGCTCGAAGCCTTCGACCAGCTCAAGGTGCTGGTGAACGACCAGCGCGCCGACCTTGACGCGGCTGAGCTGGCCTTGGATGCTGCCGAGGCGTCAGTGGAGGCAGCGCTCCATCGGCAGCTGTCGCTCGACGCGCAGCACGAAGAGCTGGGGCTGCGCGTCATCGATCTGATCGTGCAGACCTACATCGGCCACGATGCCTTGGTCGAAGGCTCGTACGGCCTGGTGCGCACCGGCGACATCTACGACGCCGCCCGCATCCGGGTGCTGATCGGCGCGGCGCTCGGCGACCTGAACGTGACCGCCGACCAGCTGCGAGCCCTCACCATCGATGCCGAGCTGGCGCTGCGCGAGTTCCAGCGCGCGGAGGAACTGCGAGATGTGCGCCGCGTCGAGTCCGAACGGGCGTTGGAGGACCTGCTCGATGCCGTCGAGCAGGAGGCCATCGTGCTGGTGGAGCTCGAGGACGAACTCGACGCGCTGCTGTACGAGCAGGCGGCGCTGGAGGAATGGAATGCCGCTGCCGCAGCGGAGGTCGCCGCCACTGCCGAGCACGTCACCAGCGTCATCCGCGAGCAGGACCGCATCGAGTCCGAGCTCAAGCGCCGCAAGGCGGAAGAGGAGCGGAAGCGGCGAGAGGCAGAGGAGCGGGCCCGCCGGGAGCGAGAGGGCACCGCCGGGCAGCCCACCGACAACAACATCAACCTCAGCGAGCTCACCTGGGTGGGCGGCATCCAGGTGCACGAGTCGATCGCCAGCAAAGTGCAGGACCTGCTCGAGCACGCTGCGCGCGACGGCATCAGGCTGACTGGCGGCGGTTACCGCAGCGCCGCCACGCAGATCGCACTCCGGCGGGCGAACTGCGGGACGAGCGAGTGGGCGATCTGGCAGAAACCCTCCTACCAGTGCCGACCGCCCACGGCCCGGCCTGGACGTTCCATGCACGAGCGCGGCCTGGCTATCGACTTCCAGCACAACGGCCGGTCGGTCAACAGCCGCAACTCGGCGGCATTCAGGTGGCTGGCGGCCAACGCTGCGACGTACGGCCTGTACAACCTGCCCAGCGAGCCGTGGCACTGGTCGACGAACGGCAACTAGGAGGCTGAACCGAGAGGCGAAGCCTCCAAGTCTCAGTCGTAGGTGGCCTCGCGCTGCCAGCGGCCGTCCTCGACAGCGCAGAGATGGGCAGTGCCGTCGTCGAGCACGAGCTGGAACCGGGCCTGGCGGCGGCGTGCAGCGCGATCCCACCAGCGCTCGTCCAGCGGCCACGGCCCGGCCCATGCAGCGATGCGGCTCGTGCGCCCGTCGACCCTGCACAGCACCGCCGGGGGTGCACTGAGCTGCGCCCTGCCGCTCACGCCCACCGGCTCGCCGTCCGCGTCGAGCACCACGAGCGGTTCGGGTTCGACCATCACTTCGGCAGGGGCGGGCGCACCGAGCCGTCCCGGCCACGGAGCTGTGCCTGATGCGCCGGCCCCACGAGGACCGGCTGTGTTTGATGCGCCGGTCCCACGAGGACCGGCTGTGCCTGATGCGCCGGCTGTGCCGAACGGGAGGCGCTGCTCGAGATCGGCGAAGCGGCGGCCGGAGCCCAGACGGCCCACGGTGACGCTGTCGAAGCCAACCAGGGTCTGCACTCGCTGCAGTGCCCGTTCGGCCCGCTCGTCGGCCTCGGACTGGCCGCCCCAGAAGCCGAGCTGGCGCCCTTCGTCGGGGACCGCCTCGGCAACGGTCAGCCGGATGTGCGAGACACGGCCGCTGGCGCGGGTGCGCTTGCCGGCCCGCCAGCCGTCGAGCTGCCAGCGCACACGGTCGACCACATCGGGCGGGCTGAAGCGGAACCCGTGGCGCCATCTGCGGCTGGTTGTCTCGCCGTGCTCGGTCTCGGCGCTGATCTCCACGCACACCAGCGCCTGGCCGAGCCGCGCCAGCCGAGCATCGAGCTGATCTGCCAGGGACTTGGCTGCGAAGGCCACCGAGTCGAGCCGGTCCGCGGGCGGGTCGATCTCGGTCTCGACGCAGAGCTCAGGCTGCGCGACCCCAGGCTGGCTCAGCCGAGGATCGCGCCCGTTGGCCAGCCGGTGCGCCCATTCGCCTTGGGTGCCGAACCTGCCGACGAGGTCGGTGACTTCCAGGGCCGCCACGTCGCCCAAGGTGCGCAGGCCCAACCGCCGCAGCACATCGATGAAATCTCTCGCTGTGCCCGGGTCGCCCGCCAGCGGCGAGAACGCCTCAGCCAGGGTGGATATCGGCAGCGTGCCCAGGAAGGACGCACTGCAGCCGGCGGCCACCACCAGCACCGGCATCGACGGTGTCCGGGCCGACGCTGCCCTCCCCGCAAGACCGGCAGCGAACAAGCCGTCGGCGATGCCAACGCTGACGGCTGGATTTGATGCGCCGGCGCCACGAGCGCCGGCTGTGCCCGGCTCGCCGGCCAGCACTCCGGCAACGGTGCGATGCACCAGCTCGGCCAGCGCTTCGTCGCCGCCGTAGTAGCGCGATGGACCCCGGGTGGCAATGACACAGCAACCAGGTGCCAGCACCTCGACTCTCGGCGCCAGATCTTCCAGCGCCGCCGCCACGGGGGCGAAACAGCGAGCGTCGAGATCGGGATCGTGCTCGGCCAGCTCCAAGACGGGACATTCCGTCTGGGCTTGGCGGCGACGCATCCCCGTGCGTATCCCAGCAGCAGCGGCCGCGGGCGTGACGGCGGTGATGCGCCCGGCGGAGACCACCGCCGCTGGTGCGGCCGGGTCGAACCCTGCTGCGACAGCAGACCAGTTCGCGACCTCCGCTGCCAGCATCCGCGGCGGAGTGGCCTGAACAGCCATCGAACCAGCCCCCGCAAGCGGACCGCCTGGCGCAACACCCTCGCCCGCAGCGCTCTCCAGCACGACACCCTCTTCGACAGGATCGCTCAGCACAGCGCGCTCCTGGCTATCCCGCTTGCCGCTGCAGGGGGACGACGACATCGTCACCGCTTCCCGAGGCATCGGCCATCGAGATGCCGCCCTGTGCAGAGACGACCTGAGCTGGCCAGGAAACGGTGGTGATCGCACCGCGGACGGCGGTGATGTGCCCGCTGGCATCAGGCAGCCACAGGACGGCTCGTCGCGGCAACGACGCCGCACCGCGGCCCGCAGCAACCACCTCGGCCCGGCGTTCCCGCAGCCGGCCGTGCCCGTGCCCGAGACCGGTCCATGCAGCACGTTCCACCGTCATGGTCACGTCCGGACTGAATGCGCCGGCTGGGTTCGATGCGCCGACGCCACGAGCGCCGGCTGGGTTCGATGCGCCGACCTCGATCACCACGGTCCCGCGCTCCCGCAGGCGAGTGCGCAGGCGCCGGCTGTGGGCAGCCGCCAGCCGCACGCTCCCAGCCAGCAGGATCACGTCGACGTTGCCGACCAGGGCGTTCAGCACTTCGGCTGCAGCACTGCCGGGTTGGTCCACGAAGGCCCACCGGTCCAGTGATGCGCCCCGCTCAGCCACCGCCGAGACGCCCATGCGTCCCAGGCCCACCGCGGTCACCCACCCGCCGGTGCGCGAGACCTCCGCCGCGAAGGCCGTTGCCAAGGTCAACGCCCCTGGACCCTGAGCGGCCAGCACCGTCCCGGGAACAAGCCCCGGCTGGGTCAGCAGCGGTGTCAACTCGTCAGCGACAGGCAGCAGCCGCTCGCGGCGACTGGCAGCTATGTCGCTCAGACGCATCGCCTCTGCAGCCATCGCGACAGACTAGACGAACAATCGTCGCTACGAACGGTTGTTTACGGCCGAGCCGTTGTCGTTGCCCGTGCTTGTGCGCCCCTGAGTCTCTGCGACAGGGGGCCGGACTGGCTACTTCGTGCCGACCAGCAGAGTGGCGCCGACGGGACCCGCATGCTCGCTGTGCAGTTCGCCGGCGGCAACCTCGCACCAGTCCCCCACTCCCATGACGCGGGTCTCGTCCTCCAGTCCCAGCCGGAACTCGCCCTTGGTCACCATCGCCATGGCAGAGAAATCGTGGCTGTGCAGATCGCCATCGGCGTGAGGCTCGAACTCGGCGTTGCGCGGCTCGTTGTAACCCCGTGCCGCAAGCTCAGAACGGAACTCGTCTTCGGTCATGGAGAAACAGTAGCTAGCGACATGCCAATCGTTCACGCGGGCGAGCCAGCGACTGTGCTTGTCGCTAGCGACAGTGCCGGTCGCTACCGCTAGCGAGCTAGCGGTAGTGGGCGAACAGCTCTTCGATGAGCTCGGTGATGCCGTCGGAGGTGTGGCCGCGGGAGAGGTCGATGGTGGCCACGTTGCCGTACACGTGAATGTGGTCGACGCCGCCACGCTGGAACAGGCGCCACGCCAGCAGATCGGCCGGGTCCTCGGCGCTGGCGGCGTCTTCCGCGCTGTTGTAGTAGCGATGGCCCGCCCCGGTCAGCGGACGGTTGGTCTCGAACTGGACCGTGCCCGGCCGGACGGCCGACGGTCGCTCTGCTACTCGGACGGGCTGACCCATGGCCGATGAGCCTAGACAGATATATGGCTAGCTTGGGGCTGCTCGTAACCCGGATATTCCGCCTTTCTTGCGAAACAGGAGCCCGACATGGCCGCTGCCGACACCGCTGAGATCACCGAGGAGCAGTTCGCTGCTGAGGCGCTGGAATTCTTGGAGGCCAATGCCAAGCGAAAGGCCGAGCGGCGCGAGTTCGTCTGGGGCGAGGGGCCCGACAACGCGGCGCTCTTCGAGGAGATCGACCGCGAGCGCGAGCGCGCCGAGCTGGAGGCGTCCAAGGAGTGGCGGGCCGCCAAGTACGACGCCGGCTTCGGCTGGATCAGCGGGCCGGCCGAGCTGGGCGGCGGCGGCATGCCCCGCAAGTTCGAGCGCGTCTGGGGCCAGCTCGAGAGCCAGTTCGACACGCCCGACGGCGGCTTCTTCGGCATCGGCCTGGGCATGGTGGCCCCCACCATCCTCGCCCACGCCCAGCCCGACGTGTCCGCCGAGGTGCTGCCCCGGATGTACCGGGCCGACATCGTGGGCTGCCAGCTGTTCTCCGAGCCGGGCGCCGGCTCAGACTTGGCCAGCCTGCAGATGCGGGCCGAGCGCGACGGCGAGGAGTGGATCCTCAACGGTCAGAAGGTGTGGACCTCGGGCGCGCACTATTCCGACATCGGCGAGGTGATTGCCCGCTCCGACTTCGACCTGCCCAAGCACCAGGGCCTCACCGGCTTCCTGGTGGACATGAAGGCCCCCGGCGTGGAGGTGCGCCCGCTGCGGCAGATGACCGGCGGGGCCAACTTCAACGAGGTGTACTTCACCGACGTGCGCGTGCCCGACTCGCACCGCCTCGGCGAGGTCAACCAGGGCTGGGGCGTGGCGCTGACCACGCTCATGAACGAGCGGGCGGCCATCGGCGGCGGCTCGGGCGGCGGCACCGGCGGGGGCAGCTTCACCAAGCTGTCGGCCATGGCCGCCCACTACGGGATGGCCCACGACGCCCTGGCCCGCCAGAAGCTGGCCGAGATCTACACCCACGGCAAGGTGCTGGGCTGGTCGAACCAGCGCACGATGGATGCGCTGCGCGCCGGCAAGACCCCCGGTCCCGAGATGTCGCTGTCGAAGATGGGGCTGATCCGCCAGATGAACGCCACCTGCGAATTCGTGGCCGACACCATCGGCCCCAAGCTGGTGGTCGACTCCGGCGAGTGGGGCACGTTCTCGTGGGCCGGCTACGTGCTGGGCTTCCCGGCGATGCGCATCGCCGGCGGTTCAGACGAGGTGATGCGCAACATCGTCGGCGAGCGCGTGCTGGGCCTGCCCAAGGAGCCCGGCATCGACACCACCAGCCCCTTCCGGGAGCTGAAGGTCGGCACCCAGCGCGCCGAGTGAGCCGGCCGGCATGAAGATCGGGCTCGCACCCACCAACAGTGACTACGGACCGGCGACCGCCGACATGGCGGTCGAAGCGGAGCAGCGGGGCTACGACTCGCTGTGGGTGGGCGAGCACAGCCACATCCCTGCCAGCCGGGAGACGATTCACCCCGACGGGGGCGATTTGCCGCAGCTCTACTGGCACATGCGCGACCCGTTCGTCTCGCTGGCGACGGCGGCGGCTGCGACGTCGAAGATCAAGCTGGCGATGGGCGTCTGCCTCGTGCTCGAGCACGAGATCCTGGACCTGGCCAAGAGCGTGGCGACACTGGACGAGGTGTCCGACGGCCGCCTGCTGTTCGGAGTCGGCGTGGGGTGGAACCGCGAGGAACTGGCAAATGTGTCGAACGTACCCTGGGCGCAGCGCTACAACGCCATGCGCGAGACGGTCGCTGCGCTGCGGCTGCTGTGGGCTGAGCACGAAGTCGGGTACTCAGGCGAGTTCGTGAACTTCGCGCCCTCGTGGGTGTACCCGAAGCCGACGCAGAAGCCCGGCCCCCCGGTGCTCGTGGGCTGCCGCGGACGGATCGGGATGCGCCACGTCGCCGAGTACGCAGACGGCTGGTGCCCGCTCGACGTGGGCTTCAGGGACGTGCGAGTGGGATTCGAGCGCTTCCGCACTGCAGTGGAGGCGGCCGGGCGCGACCCCGATGCCATCCCGATCTCGATGTACTGCTACGCGAGCCCGGACGCAGAGAAACTGGAGCTGTACCGCGATCTCGGCGTCGAGCGTGTCGTCCTCGCCGCCCCCGATGGCGCGGATCGTCTGGCGCGATACGTCGACCGCAACCAGCATCTCGTGGACGCCTTCGCCAACTGATCTCGCTGTCTGCGGGGCCGGCTAGAGCTGGCCGCGAACCTCGGCGAGCGGGACGACTTCGGCTCGGGGGGTCTCGATGTCGCCCTCGGGCAGCATGAAGCGCCAGAAGGCGATGCCGAAGGGACGGCCCTCGGTGTCGAGCCAGTTGGGAACGCCGGGATCGGCGTGGGCGATGACGGCGGTGAAGCGGCCGTCGTCGTCGGCGACCATCTGGGCACGGTTGAGCGAGATCGAGCGGTTCGCGTAGTCGAGCGACTGCAGGTGGCGGTTCCACAGGCTGATGTTGGCGTAGCGGCATTCCGGCCAGCGGCCCCGGATCACCAGCGCCTCGTCGGGCCCGATCACGAAGGGCGCCAAGGCGTACGCGGCATCGATGGCCGACAGGCCGAGGTCGCCGGGCATACCGGGCGGCGGGAACTCGTTGGGCACCAGCGACACCCATGAGCGGGGCTCGCCCTGGGCCATCGGGACGCGATCCACGGTCAGCTCGCGGATCATCGCCGCAATGCGGCGGATGCCGGCACTGACCGAGTCGTCGGAGGGCCGGGGCGGGGGCGTGCCGTCGATGACCTCGATGTCCATTTCCGGGATCCGGGCGGGATTGGACGCTGCGTGCGTGGTGTCCTCGAAGTAGTGGCGACTGATGATTGCCCCCTCTTGGGGCGGCAGCTCCAGCCAGTTGCCCTGCCGGGGCTCGCCGCCGACGATGATCTCGAAGCGGCCGTCAGCGTCGACGTCGAGGGTCGTGTCGTTGAGCACGCTGAGCACCTGGTTGTCCATCGACCCCCACCCGACGCTCGACTCGATCGAGATCGACAGGTAGATCGCGCCCTTGGTCTCGCCGGTCACGCGGTACACGTGCCCTGCCGACACCGGGGCCTCGAAGTAGATGGTGTCTGGGTTGTCGCCCAGCAGCTTGCGACTCGGCGTCACCAAGCGGCGGAACCGGGGAGCGGACGGGTCGCGCTCGAACAGCCCCGCGAGTCCCCACTGCAGATAGTGCATGAGGGCGCGGTGCGCCTCCACGGCGTCGTCGGCGGTGTACAGGTTCCACTCGGGCGACACCCAGCGCTCGTCGGCGTCACGCAGCGTCTCGAGCAGCTCAGCGAGCGCCCGGCGGGACTCGGTCTCGGGAAGCGGGTCCATGAGCGTGGCCGGCTCAGCCCTCGGGGGGCAGGTCGAACCGCTCGATGTACTGGGCCGTGGCGTCGCGTATGCCCTCGGCGGTCATTCCCCAGTCTTCAGGCTGGTAGCGGTGCACGCCGTACTTGCCCTTGGGCTTGTGGTCCAGGTAGTCCCGCACCGCGGCGGCGTAGGCATCGGTCATCGACAGGCCCATCTGTTCGAGAGCCGGGCCAAGCGCCCCAATGGGGTCGCTCACCAGCTGCGTGTAGCTCACGTCCACGAAGCGCTCGTCCGGCACGACGCCGTTGGCTCGCAGGTTCACCGAGTCGTTGAGGGCGAAGGCGAAGGCGTCGTGCACGAACTGGGCGTTGCCGACGGCGTCCACATCGGCGAAGCGCATCCAGTGGATCATGGCAGTGATGCTGGCGGTGGAGGCCATGGTGCGGGCCGGATCCCGGTGGGTCTGGATCACCCAGGCATCGTTGAACTCCGCGAACAGATCGGGCAGCACGAAGAGATGGCCGGGCGTCTTGAGCACCCATTGCGTGGGGCCCGCGCCGTGCTGGAGCACCTGCAGGATCTGCCGCTCGTAGCTGTAGTTGACGGCCAGATCGGGAATCCACTCTGTCAGCGGGGCGATCATGCTCCAGTGGAATCCGGCGAAGCTGCCGGTGGTGAGGGTGATGCACTCCACAGGCAGGTCGGCCCGGAACTCGTGCATGGCCAAGAACTCGGGCTGGATGTCGGCCCAGAACTCCTGCTCGCACTGACCCGTCTCCAGCGGGTCCGCGAGGCCGGCTTCGGGCAGCGGCACCGGGTGGAGCGCTTCGGCGCCGATCGGGGCTCGCAGGTCGGGATGCAGCCCCAGCAGCTCGAACAGGATCGAGGTGCCCGAGCGGGCCGGGCCGGCGATCATGAGCGGGGCGCGCACGGGCTCGGCGGTGATCTGCGGCGTCGCGTCGATGGCCGCGGTGAGCAGCAGCCGGGTGCGCAGCGAGCGCAGCAGCTCCTGCTTGGTCATCAGCCGGCCGAGCACGTGCATCGGCGAGCCGTCCAGGTCGGCGGTCAGCGACTCGAAGCGCTGCTGCCAGTCGGGGTCGCCCAGGTCGCCGGCAGGCATGCCGCCGAGCGAGGCCGTGGCCAGCTTCAGCATCTCGCCGGCGTCAATGGGCACCAAGTCCTGGGGGCGCCCGCCGATCGAGTCGCCCATGAGGATGATGCGCCGCACCCAGTCAGGCCGGGTGTACCGCTCGGGCATGGTCGGAAGTGAATGGGTGTCATGAGCCATACGGCCGGTCAACGTACCAGCACCCCGCTCAGCGAGTCAGCACGAAAACCGTTGGAATGGCTCGGTCTGCGCTCGTTACGGTGCCAGCGTGGTAGTTCCGAGAGGCCATCTGCCAGCGTCGCCGAGTCCGGGACATATGCCATACCATATGGTCATGGCTCGACGCGAAGTGCTCGTTCAACTCGACG
The DNA here is from genome assembly GCA_022820925.1 of Acidimicrobiia bacterium. Taxonomy (GTDB): domain Bacteria; phylum Actinomycetota; class Acidimicrobiia; order Acidimicrobiales; family Poriferisodalaceae; genus Poriferisodalis. Next base: position 343,117 of record JAJEEO010000001.1, read on the forward strand.
ACGAACTCATCGAACGCCTCGCGGAGATCGCCACTGCCGAGGGAACAAGCAGGTCGGCACTGTTGCGTCGCGGCGCACGCGCGGTCATTGATGCAGCAGACCTGGCCGCCGCCGATGCCGAACTGGTCGCTGCATACCGTCGCGAGCCGCAGGATCCGGCACTCGTCGAGGCAGCGACGCGTCTGGCGGCCGAGACAGCGCCCCCGTGGTAGCCCGCAACGAGATCTACTGGGGCGATCTGGGAGAGCCAAGCGGCCGACGACCTGTCGTCGTGTTGACAAGGGATGCCGCGGCTTCTGTGCTGACAGCGGTGGTGTGCGCTCCCATCACACGCACGATCCGAGGCATCCGCTCTGAGGTGGAAGTCGGCACAGAAGAAGGACTGCCACAGCCATCCGCCATCAGCTGCGACAACCTCGTGACCGTGCCGATCACCCGCCTCGACGCCAACCCGGTCGGCCAACTCGACACAATCAAGCGAGCCCAGCTCGACCAAGCCCTCCGCTACTCCCTCGACATCGCCTACTGATCTACCGGTCACACGCGGCCACCCATGGCGCTTAGGGCGGTTGCGATGTCGTCGACGGCGATGTCGTCGACGGCGATGTCGCCCTCGGCGACTGTCATCACGAGGTCGTAGACGGCGTCGTTGCTGGCAGTGCGCACGCTGGCGTTGTTGAGTTCCAGGAAGACTGCTATGGCCAGCCAGCCGAGACGCTTGTTGCCGTCGACGAGCGGGTGGTTGTTGACCACCGAGTGCAGCAGCGCGCCAGCCTTGGACCACACGTCGGGATAGGCGTCATCGCCGTACGCGGAGGCCTGGGGCCGTGCTGCCGCGGCGCCCAAGAGGCCGATGTCCCGTATCGGCGGTGGGTCGCCGAGCAGCCGGCGGGCCAACTCGACGAGGTCTTCGGTGTCGAGGTACTCGAACGTCTCGTTCACTCGCCTAGACGCCGCAGCGCGTCGGCGTGACGATCCATGACGAGGTCGGCTGCAACTGCGACACGATCGCGATGCTCCGCCTTGGCCACGTACTCGCGCACGGCACGCCGGGCCGCCTCCTGCATGGAGGTGCCGTCGAGCGTGGCACGGCGCCGCAGGGCCTCCTGCTCGTCATCGGTCAGCCTGAGCGTCATCGCCATGGATGGAATGGTATCAAAGCGGTATCACTCGCACACTGCTGCTGCGCCTGAGTATCGCGGCAGTGGATACCTGCATAGCCTGTGGACCAGCCTCGCCGTTCCCGGCCGGCGAGCGCGCATTCCACCGGCCTTTCGGTTGTCCACGACATGGCTGTCGGTCATCAGGAGACAGTGATGAACCGGTCCGCTCACCACCCCGAAACAGCGGCGCTGCGGGCCGCTCGCAGTGCCAGCGACGGGCTGGCGCCCGGACTCGAGCCGTCCACAGCATTCGAGGCCGCGGACGCGACGGATGCCGCGCGCAGAGCCGTGCGCCCCCGTGTCACCGATTTCTACGGGAGGTACGGCAATCCCACGGTGCAGGCATTCGCCGACGCAGTGGCCGAACTGGAGGGCGCCGAGGCGGCCATCTGCAGCTCCAGCGGCATGGGCGCCATCTCGACGGTGGTGCTCGGGATGTGCTCGCAAGGGAGCCATGTGGTCACGCAACGCCAGCTGTTCTCCGGCACGTCGCAGCTCTTCACCAAGGTCTGCCCGCGATTCGGGATCGACGTCACCTTTGTCGATGTGGAACAGACCGACGACTGGCTGGCTGCAGTGCAGCCGGGCCGTACCACGTTGGTCTTCGTCGAGACGCCCAGCAACCCGACGCTCGCACTGGCCGATCTCGAGGCGTTGGGCGCCATCACCGGTCCGATCACCGTGGTCGACTCCACCATGGCCACGCCGCTCATCCAGCGCCCCCTGGACTACGGAGCGGACCTCGTGGTGCATTCGGCCACCAAGGCGCTGTCGGGCCACAACGACGCCACGGTCGGGGTGATCGCAGGCGAGAAAACGCTGGTCAGCGAGCTGTGGAGCTACGCGGTGGTGCAGGGCAGCTCGGCGTCGCCGTTCGACAGCTGGAATGCGCTGCGCGGCCTCAAGACGCTCGGGGTCCGTATCGAGCGCCAGTGTGCGAGCGCTCTGCAGGTCGCCGGCCTTCTCAGCGCGCACAGCGCCGTTGCCGAGGTGTTCTATCCCGGACTTGCGGAGCATCCACAGCGCGAGCTCGCGGCCCGGCAGATGGCGTCGGGCGGTGGCTGTGTCACGTTCGAACTCGTCGGCGGCTACGACGCAGCATGTGCATTCGTGAGTGCGCTGCACTTGGGCCACTTGGCGCCTTCGCTGGGCGGTCCCGAGATGCTCGTCAACCATCCCGCGTCAATGACCCATGCCCAGCTTGAACCTGCCGAGCGTGCAGCAATCGGCATCGGCGAGGGGATGATCAGGCTGTCGATGGGCCTCGAGCATGCCGACGACGTGACGGCCGACATCTGCTCGGCATTGCAGGCAGCACACGCCTGCTCGTGATCGCCGCCCGGTGGGATATCGGGCCGCCACCGGCGCGGATGGTCTCGCGGCAGCTAATTCCTGACTAATTCGATCATATTTGTCGGTATTATGACCGCCGACTATGTCGCCCCCTGTCTCAACCCCTTCCACGTCACTCGACGGCCGACACTCGTACCCCGTGTATCTCGACCTTCGCGACCGTCGGGTGCTGGTGGTCGGCGCAGGCGAGGTGGCCGCCCGCAAGATCGAGCGCTTGGTGTCCGCCGGGGCGGCAGTCACCGTCACGGCACCGGCCGCAGTGCCCGCAATCGCCGATCGAGACGACGTGAGATGGCAGGGCCGGCCCTACCGCCGAGGCGAGGTTGCGGGCTACCGGCTGGCACTCGCCTGCACCGGCATACCCGAGGTGGACGCGCAGGTGTTCGCAGACGGCGAGGCAAGCGGCGTCTGGGTCAATGCTGCCGACGACATCGACAACTGCTCGTTCATCCTGCCCGCCGTGGCGCGGCGAGGCCCGCTGTCTGTCTCGGTCAGCACCCAAGGCGTCTCTCCGGCACTGGCGTCGTGGCTGCGAGTCCGCTTCCAGCGCGAACTGGACGAGGGCGTCACAGAACTCGCTCGGCTCATGGGCGCCGCACGGGCAGAACTGCGCGCAGCCACGGGGTCATCGGAGCATCCCGGCTGGCGGGAAGCTCTCGAAGACGGCCTGCTCGACGCGGTCAGGGTCGGCGACCACGCATGGGCACGGCGACGGCTGCGCGCAGCCCTGGGCCTCGACTCGGTCGGCAACAGCCGCACGGTCGCCGCTGACGCTTCAGCCGCCGCGGACGCTGCCGGCACCGTCGCGGCCGACACAGAACACATGCAAGCGAGAACGCTTCGATGACGGTGTATCTGGTCGGCGCAGGTCCCGGCGATCCGGACTTGCTGACGGTGCGCGCAGCGCGGCTGCTGCGACAAGCCGACGTGGTGATCCATGACCGGCTCGTCGGATCGAGCGTGCTCGACCTTGTCCCTCCCCGAACGCCGCTGATCGACGTCGGCAAGCGACCGGGCGGTCCGCGTCACGCCCAAGCCGACCTCAATGCGCTGCTGCTCGACTGCGCGGCTCGCTGTGAGGTCGTCGTCCGGCTCAAGGGAGGCGATCCCTACGTGTTCGGCCGCGGCGGCGAGGAGGCCCTCGCGCTGGCAGCCGCCGGTCATCGCGTGGAAGTGGTGCCCGGTCTGTCGAGCGCCACGGCAGCTGCCGCGGCCGGCGGCATCCCGCTGACTCATCGAGGTCGATCGCACGGCTTCACCGTCGTGACGGCTGCCAGCGCCCACGATGCCGAGGACGTGGACTGGCGTGTCCTCGCCCAACTCGATCACACGCTGGTGGTGCTGATGGGTGTGCGCCTGGCGCCCCACATCGCCGCGGCGCTGATCGCAGGCGGCCGATCGCCCGACGAGCCGGCCGCAGTGATCGGCTCGGCCACCACAGCAAGCCAGCAGGTGGAACGCACCACCCTTGCCCGGCTCGGAGAGGTCCGAGTTCCGGCCCCGGCAACCATCGTCATCGGCGACGTCGCGGATCTTGACGGTCTGCCCGAATGGCACAGCAACCATCTCACGACCCACCACGGCGCTGCTCACCACTGCGCCGCCCGCCACGGACCCCTCGGAGGCACAGCATGACCATCGTCGATCGACCGCCCGCTCACTTGCGGCCGATACCGAGCAATACAGAGCTCGCTGAACCGTTCCTCGGCGACATCGTCAAGTGGGAGTCGATTACCCAGCAGTACCTCGATGGTCACATCGACGAGGACGTATACAAGACGTATCGACTGACCAATGGCATCTACGGTCAGCGCCAAGGCGGGCGCAACCAGATGGTGCGGGTGAAGGTGCCGCACGGCTCGATTCGGCCTGAGCAGCTCGAGATGATCGGCTACCTCGCCGAGCACTACAGCCGGGGCTGGGCGCACATCACCACCCGCCAGAACCTGCAGATGCACTACGTGCAGCTCGACCAGATCAGCGACGTGCTGCGACTGCTCGCGAGCGTGGGCCTCACCACGCGAGAGGCATGCGGCGATACGGTGCGCAACATCGGCGGCTGCCACTTGGCCGGTGCGTGCCCCTACGAGATCCTGGACATCTCGCCGTGGGCCGAGGCCGCATATGAGCACTTCGTGCGCAACCCCATCGCCCAACGGCTTCCCCGAAAGTTCAAGATCAACTTCTCGGGCTGCGACACCGACTGCGGCCAGGCCATGTTCAACGACGTCGGCGTCGTAGCCGCAGTCGACGAGGACGAGCACGGCAATCGACGAGCCGGTTTTCGCGTGTATGTGGCCGGAGGCCTCGGGGCCAACCCACATGCCGCGCTCGCATTGGAGGACTTCACTCCACGCGAGGACCTGCTGCCGACGATCGAAGCGATTCTGCGAGTCTTCGACCAGGCGGGCAACCGCGACAACCGGCTCCGTGCCCGGATGAAGTGGCTCGTGGACACGTTGGGCATCGACGAGGTCCGGCGCCGAGTGCTCGACGTCCGCCGAACGCTGATCGCGTCGACAAGCTGGCCCGGCGGGCTTCCCGATGCCGTCGTGCTCGAGGGCGACGAGCCGGCGGGGCAGGCATCGGAGAGTGTCAGCCTCGTGGGCCACGGCGCTGCATCGGTTCCGGTGACCATCGCTGCCCGCCGTCCTGTCGGCGGGGTGAGCGACTACGCCGACTGGGCGCGGGCCAACGTGGTACGCGGCACCGCCAACGGCACGGTCTCTGCGTACGCACACGCCGTCCTCGGTGACATCACCGCCGCACAGCTGCGCGCCCTCGCGGACGCGCAGCGTGCCCTCGGGGCAAGCGTGCGGCTGACGAATCGCCAGAATCTCGTGTTCCGAGACCTGCACGAGGATCAGCTGCCCCACCTCTACGGCCGGCTCGCTGAGATCGGCATGGCCTCCGCCGGCGCCGAGCTGCTGCGCGACGTCGTGGCCTGCCCGGGTGCCGACACGTGCCGGCTGGCCGTGACCCAGTCGAGAGGTTTGGCCGGAGCGATCGCCGACGCAGTCGAGGAAGCCGGACTGGCTGAAGTACCGGGGCTGCGCATCAACATCTCGGGCTGCATGAACAGCTGCGGCCAGCATCATGTGGCCGACATCGGCTTCTTCGGTATCGAGCGGCGCGTCGGGGACAGGTCGGCGCCCGGATACCAGTTGCTGCTCGGTGGTCATGTCGGCCAAGAGCAGGTGAGGTTCGGGTCTCGGGCGCTGCGACTGCCGGCCAAGAATGCACCGCAGGCCGTCGTGCGCATCATCGAGCGCTATGTGGGAGAGCGAGAGGCAGGCGAGACGTTTGCCACCTGGCTCGAGCGGGCGGGCGGTGCAGCGGCCGTGGCTCGCAGCCTGCGGGACCTCGATCGCTTCGACACCGAGGACCACTTCGCCGACTACGACGAGACGGGTCCGTTCATGGTTGACATCGGCGAGTCTGAGTGCCTCTGAGTTCGCCCGTCCGTCCTCAATTGCGGGCGGACACGATCCAGAACGCGGCCGGGAAGACGACGCCGTCGGGTGTCTGGTGCGGTTCCAGCACGGCGGCGATGGCGTCGCGCACCCGGGCATGAATCTCGGGCGGCTGACCCTTCAGCGCCCGTCGAGCGATGCCCAGGTCCATGGCGAAGTCCACGGTCTCGTCGAGCGTGCTCGCGCTGCTGAACACCATCTCGGTGTCGTGGGGCTCGAGCTCGATGCCGTCCCAGCCCGCTCCCGCGAGGATTCCCCGCACATGGTCGGGATCGGCGAACGCGAACGGATTCGCCGCCGGACCTCCTTCGGGCATCTCCACGATCTCCAGCACCGCCTTGTTGACGGTGATCAGCCACGGGTTCTGCCGGGGCGTCTGCCAGCAGACAAACGAGAGCCGCCCGCCTGGCCGGGTCGCGGCGCGCAGGTTGGCGAACGCGGCCACCGGATCGGCGAAGAACATCACGCCCATGCGGGAATAGACGAGGTCGAAGCCGCCGAAGCTGCCGTCGATGGCCGGGGTTGCTGCCGCCAGCGCCTCGATGTCGGCCGTCTGCGCATCGGCGACGGCAAAGCTGATGGGCGCTGCTGCGGGCTGCTCGGCGGCGTGCACGGTTGCACGGCGCCGCGCCACCGCGATGAGCAGGTCGCTGATGTCGACACCCAGCACCGACCCGGTCACCCGCTCGCTCCACTGCAGCGACGTCTGCCCGCAGCCGCAGCCCACGTCGAGCACGTGCGCCCCCGGCGGGAGCTGCTCGGCCATGTCCATCGCCGCCAGGCCGATGTGTCCGAGCTGCGTGTCGAGACGCTCCTGCTGTTCCACCCAGACGTCAGCAGTGCGCCAGAACTCCCGCTGGTCCGCGTTGGGATCGTCATTCGCGCTCATCGGTCGTCCCTCTCGGAGGCTGCCTTCTTCTAGCAGCCCATGCCCGCGGCGTCCGGCGGGCTCCCGGGCCGCGGCGAATGCTCAGAACAGGGTCACCTCGGCGCCCGACTGCATCCGGGCGTAGGTCGCCAGTGCGGTGTCGGTGTCGCGATAGGCGGCGTTCGGCACCGGCTCGGCATCGGGCAGCGCATCGGCGAATGACCAGCTCAGCCGGTGGAGGGCGCACGGCCCGTGCGTTGCCAGCGCCGCCCGGTGCACCGGTGCCGGGTAGCCCTTGTTGGAGTCGAAGCCGTACGGCGGGAAGTCGCCCGCCAGCTCGGACATGATCCGGTCGCGCACCACCTTGGCCATCACCGAGGCCGCCGCGATCGACAGGCAGCGCCGGTCGCCCTGCACCAGCGCCCTGCTGGGACACCAGTCCACGAAGTTGAACTTGCCGTCGACCAGCACCCGGTCGGGCTCAGCCGGGAGCGCTTCGAGGGCCCGCCGCGTGGCCAGCCGCAGCGCTTCGGTCATGCCGAGCATGTCGCACTCGCCAGCCGTGGCATGACCCACTGACCAGGCGCGGGCCCAACTGCCGATGCGGTCGAACAGCTCGTCGCGCACATCGGGTCGCAGCTCCTTGGAGTCTCGTATGCCGTTGACCCGCCCGCGGGTCGACACCACCACGGCGCCCACGGTCAGCGGACCTGCCCAAGCGCCGCGACCCACCTCGTCCACGCCGACAACCGTCGTCTCGCCGGCCTCCCAGCACTGCCGCTCAAAGGCGAGACTCGGCCGGGCCGTCATGGATTCGAACCTAGTTGCCGACCCTGCCTGGATCGGAGGACCGGTCATGCGGCTGAGCCAGCAGGCGAAGCCATGGCCGAGCGGCCGGTGAGCCCCATCGCACGAGCATCGGAACCGATCCGGCAATCCGGCGAAGCGATTGGTCTGACCGCGCCGTCACTCCGCAAGCGGCGACGCCAGGAGCGCCTCGCCCTGCCAACCCGTAGCCGTGAACGCCAGGTCCAGTCCTGGTGCTGTGACTGCGGGCGGGTCGGCGCCCGGGTCATGCGGCACGACTTCCCACAGGAGTGCCGGACGCTCGCCGTGCCAGCGCACCGCCCACGACACTGACCCGATGCGCGTCGGCACGTCGTGCACCTCGACCGGCTGGCCCAGCCAGGCCACGGGCCAGTGCGCTGCCAGCCGCAGGCTTGGTGATTCGCGACCTGCTCCCCCGCTGCTGGCAGCACCGTCGTCGGGCACGTCGACCAGCAGTCGCAGCAGCGTGCGCACGAACAGGCCGCCGACCATCAGGTCGTGGCCCGTGCCGTTGGTGCCCGTGTGCAACTGCGGGTGCATGTAGGTCGGCCAGTTCAGCGTCGACGATGCCACCGAGACCAGAGCCTCAAGCCGTTCGAAGGCACGTCCCGGCGCTGGTCGGGCCTCAGCGAAGGCCAGCAGTGCCGTAGCCACCATGTCGTGACCGCACGATGCGGCGGTGTCGTCCACGAAGTCCGCAGGCGTGCCGTCAGCCGGCTCGGCCCCCACGAACGGCAACGGCGGCGCCCACGGCACCGCGGCATGGATCCACAACCCGGTGTCATGCGACAACCACTCCCAACGCTGGCTCGCCGGTGCCGGAGTCTTGTCCCACGATGCCGCCCACGGCAGGCGTCCCAACCGATCGCAGTAGAACGACGGCGACACGATTGGGTCGGCACCGCCGGCTGCTGCATGCGGACCAACGCGGCGACGTCCCTGGAGGCTGGCACGCGAGTCCGCCGAGCCGGCCACGTCGACCCGCAGTGCTTCGGGTAGGGACATCGCCTCGCGCTGCAAGGCAGTCGCCGCGCGCTCAGCGCCGAGCCGCAGCAGCATCCGGTACCCAGAACGCAGTCCTTCGCGGATAGCCCAGGGCTCTTCCTGCGGCTGCTTCTTACCCCGCAGCAACCACCGTGCCGCCGCTGTCACGAACTCTGAGATGGCCTCGGCAAACGCCGGGTCCGGATGCAGCGACAGCAGGTGCTCGGCCAGCACGAGCGAGGTTCCCGTCACTGAGATGCCCATGCTGGTGGTGACGCCCGAGAAGTCCTGCCCTTGGGCCTGGCGCAACAGGAGATCGCGGACCTGCTCGGGCACGCCCGACTCCACCAGCGCCAGCAGCTGCACGAGGTCGTCGCCGGCGAACTGTGCATCGGTGTGTACCGCCGGGGCGAGCATTGGGCCGACGACGCCGGGGCCGTCATCGAACGGCGCCGTCGAGAGCAGTTGTGCCGAGCGTGCCGCGAGTGCGGCGTCAGCCAGTCGGCCGGCGGGCAGCTCGAGCCGGCAGCCCGCGTCGACACGCAAACGCCAACCATTGGCGACCCGGTCCACTGCGGGAACCGCATCGAGCACAGCGGCGCCGAGTGCGGGGCTGCCGGCGTCGTCCCATTCGAAGGCTGAGCCTCGCTCGACAATGGCGGCGCGCAGCGTCGCTCCCGCGACCAGCGGGAAGATCGCCGCCGCGTTGGCCAGGTGCTGCGGGCACCGCACCGATACCGAAGCCCGTGCGGGTTGCGGCGTCGATGCACTATCCGGGAGTGACGAGCCGCCCCCGATGCTGACTGGTACCGAACTTGGCTGCCCTGCGGTGGCCTGTTCGCCGGCTTCCACCAGCACGGCGGCGCAATCAACCCCGTCAAGGCCGACAACTACGTCACCCGGTGAGCGATCGAAGATCACGGCTGCACGGTTCACCAAATGACGATGACCATCATCGAGCGTCATCACCCGACCGTCGACGGTGATCTTGTCGATGCCCCACGCGTTCGACCACTCCCAGATCTCGTCGTCCTCATGCTGGAACGCACCCAGGTGGCACGGTCGGGCCACGAGCGCTAGCGCCACAGGCGCAGGCGTGCGGTTGGTGATCTCCACCACGAACACTTCGGGAATGGCGCTCGTGCCGTCGCCCACCGATTGCTTGCCGCGCTGCTGCTTGACGTGCCGCTGGACATCATCGAGCCGAACCGAAGCGCCCCGGGCCGCCGTGGCCCGGTGCACCACATCGCCACCGCCGACGCGCAGCACCGTCTCCACCACCGGCATCCCGTCCACCAACCGCTGCCGCGCCGCGGCCGCCCGCGACGGGAAGACCCACTCCTCACCGGCACGCACCCACCAGTCCAAAGACCAGCCCCCCAGCACCACTAACCCCCGGGGATCTACTGCGGCCCGGTCGAACGTCTCCGGCAACCCGACCGTCGTCCACGAGCGGCCCGCCGTGTTCGCCAGCACAGTGTCCACGGCCTGATGAGCGTCGAGCCAGTAGCGGACCCTGCTGGGCTCCGGCGCATACGCCGCCGATCCCGGGTCGAGCTGGCGCTCAGCCCACCAAGGTCGCACCCACCCCCCAGGCGGCTCAGTCAGCACCGTCATGTCCTAGCAAACCGGCGCCTTCAGTCCATGCGCACCCAGCACATCGTGTACGCCGTATGTTGCGCCGTATGGCGACGACGCGCACGCAGATGTACCTCACCGAGCAGCAGCGTGAACGTATCGACGAACTCGCAGGCATCGAGGGAGTCACGCCGGCCGAGATCGTCCGCCGAGCAATCGACGCCTACTTCTCGTCATATGTCCCAGATGCTTCAGCGAGCTTCTCACGTACCTTCGGTGCCTTGACCGATATCGAGGTGCCCTCGCGAGATAAGTGGCTGCGTGGTTGACTTGCTCACAAGAATCTGTAAAATCAGTTGAAATATATTCAAAAATTGTGAGAGCTTTCCGGCATGGTCCGGTTGCACAAGCGCATCGCTCGAATTCGACGCAATCCGCGCAACGTGCCGTGGCAAGAGCTAGTGAGCGTGTGTGACGCGCTCTTCGGCGAGCCGACACGCACCGCGGGCAGCCACCGCATCTACGATGTGAGGTGGTCGGAGTCGCGCATATTGGTTCTGCAACCACATGGAGCAAGTGCGAAGCTGTATCAAGTCCGCCAAGTACTGAAGGCAATCGAGGAGCTGGAAGGGCGTAATGGCCACATGTGAACTCCCGAGCGAATACCGGTTCCGCACCGAATGGTCCGAAGAAGACCAGGAGTGGGTCGGGCTGTGCGACGCATTTCCCTTGGCGAGTTGGCTCGAGCCCAAGCGTGAGGCTGCCGAAGCGGGCATCCGAGCAGTCGTTGCCGAGGTGCTCGGCCTGCGGGACACCGGGACTGACCCGCAGCCGCCCGCCTGAGCACAGCCACGGCTGCGCTCAGGCTTCTGAGCGCCCATACACTCGCCGCGGGTGACTGATCGCGGCGACGTCGAAGCGGTGGTGCTGATCCCCGTGAAGGACTTCGAGCTGGCCAAGGGCCGGCTCGCCCCGCAGCTTCCTGCCGGTGAGCGCGCCGAGTTGGCTCGTTCCATGGCCGCGCGGGTCGTGCAGGCCGCCGGCCGCATGCAGGCACTCGTGGTCTGCGACAACGACGAGGTGGCCGAATGGGCTCATTCGGCGGGGGCCCATCCGCTCCGCATTGAAGTTCGGGGACTGAATGGCGCCCTCACTGCTGCCCTCGAGCGATTGTCGACCGCGACGCCAGGCGAATCACCGCCCTGGCGGGACTCGACCGACAGCGACGCCGCATCTGATGGCCGCTGGCCGCAGCACGTCGTGATCGCCCACGGTGATCTGCCGCGAGCCGAGACACTCAAAGGGCTGGCCGAGCCGGGGACCGTGACGATCGTGCCTGACCGGCATCTCGACGGCACCAACGTGATGGCGCTGCCGCTGGGCACCGGCTTCGAATTCCACTACGGGCCTGGCTCGTTCAGGGCCCACTGCACTGAAGCGCTGCGCTGCGGGCTCGACCTGCGGGTGCGACGGGTCGCGGCGCTCGAATTCGACATCGACACACCCGACGACCTCGCCGCGTACCTGGCTGATACCGGTGCCGCCGAGCGCCCGCCGACGACCAGCGATGAACGCTGACACCGGCTTCTCGATTGACCTGGCGGTGCCGGCATCGGCGCTGGTGATTGCCGCGCACCCCGACGATGCCGAGTTCGACTGCGGGGCGACGCTGGCGAAGTGGGCGGCTGCCGGCGCGGTGGTGCACCACTTCATCTGCACTGACGGCTCGAAGGGCACTTGGGACCCTGAGCGCGACCAGCCGGCGCTGGTGCGAACCCGCCAGGACGAGCAGCGGGCCGCCGCCGCAGCATTGGGCGCTACCGGCGAGGTGCGCTTCGGCGGCCACGTCGACGGGGAGCTCGACAGCGACCTCACGACCCGAGCACAGGTCGCGCAGGTCATCCGCGAGCTGCGCCCCGCCGTGGTGCTGGGCCACGACCCCTGGAAGCGCTACCGGCTCCATCCCGATCATCGCCATGCGGGACTGCTGGCCGTCGAAGGCGTAGTGGCCGCACGCGATCCGTTCTTCTTCCCCGAGCAAGACCTGGCGCCGCATCGCCCTGACGAGCTGCTGCCTTTCGAGGCCGACGAGCCCGACCACGCGGAGAACGTCGAGGGCTGGACTGCCGCCAAGACCGCTGCGCTGCTGTGCCACCGCACCCAGTTCGTCACCACCCACGACATCACCGACCCCGGCGACCCCGCCCAGGTGCAGCGCTTCGCCGACTGGGTGGATGCCGTCGCCGTGGCCAGCGGGCAGCAGGCCGGTCTCGCCTACGCCGAGTTGTTCAAGCGCATCGACAGCGTCTGAGCGGTTCGGCAACTCGGCCGCCTGCCTCGAGCGCCTGCTCACACATCAACTGGCCCTCGGGCACCGACGGTGCCTACCGACCGTCCGGCGGGAACGCCCCTGTGATCTCGCGGTCGTCCCAGAAGGCTGGCAGCGGGGCCGCAGCACCGTCGGCATAGCCCGCGAGCCTGGCCGCGGCAGATTCGTCGAACAGCTCGATGACGTCGAAGACCGCAGTTGGTCCGAGCGTGTGCAGTGCACGATCGCCTTCAGCACCTATACGGGGCAGGTGCGGGGTCAGCAGCAGCAGGCGTGCGCCGGGCTGGGCCGAGGCCAGCACCGATGCTCGCCCCAGCGCCTTCCACAGCGTCTCGGCGCGCAGCAGCCCCGGCCGCACGGTGGTGAACGCGCCTGCCACGTCAACCCACCATTCGCCGTTCGTCCGGTCGGCGACCAGGAAGCTGAACTTCACACCAGCGCCGCGCACCGTGGCGGGGCTTCGCAGCACTTCGAAGCCGCAACGTTCCAGTAGCTCACCCGCGATGTCATGCGCCTTGCGACCGGCTTCCACCGCTTGACTCACAAAGGCGTCGGCGGTCATCGCGTCAGCAATCGCCGCGTCAGCAATTCCGCTGCGTTCCGAGCCGACTGTGTCGGCGGTACTGGACGCATCGGCCTCCGCCAAGGCGACAGTGCTCCGCCGCGAGGCGCCTGAGGAGCTGGTCGTGCCGGCATCCGCTCGCAGCGCAGTCGTCTCGAACAGCGGCGGCTGCGCGGCGGGGTGCGGACCTTCCGGCGGGGCCGAGGCTGCCGCAGCAACGCGGGTGCGGGCCAAGTCCACGTAATCGGGGTTCAGGTCGTAGCCCACCGGCCGCCTTCCGCACAGCACGCTCGCCACCAGCGTCGTGCCCGAGCCCATGAACGGGTCGAGCACGAGATCGTCCTCGTAGGTGTACAGGTCGATCAGACGCCGGGGCAGCTCCAGCGGGAACGGCGCCGGGTGCCGCACCCGCTGCGCGCTCTCGGGCCCCATGTCCCACACGTCGAGCGTGGCTTCCATGAACTCGTCGGTGGACAGGCTGCTGCGGTGCGGCAGGCCCTCCTCCTCGCGCTGAGCGGCCGAGCGCGCCCGGTCGAATCTGCCCTTGCTGGCGATCACGATGCGCTCGGTGGTGTCGCGCAGCGTCGGGTTGGACGGGCTGCGGAACGACCCCCACGCGCATGACCCGCTCGAGCCCTTGCTCTTCTGCCACACGATCTCGCCGCGCAGCAGCAGGCCGAGCTCCTCGAAGATCTTGGCCACGTCGCCCGACAGGCTGCGGTAGGGCTTGCGGCCCAGGTTCGCCACGTTGACGGCGATGCGACCGCCCGGCTCGAGCACCCGCACGCACTCGGCGAACACGTCGCGCAGCATGTCGAGGTAGTCGAAGTAGCTGGTGGGGATGCGGCTGTCGGTGCCGGCGGCGATGGCGTCTTCGTACGACTTGCCGACGAAGTACGGCGGTGAGGTGACCACCAGCGCCACCGAGGCATCAGGAAGCGCAGTCATCTGCCGGGCATCGCCGCAGAAGCAGCCATCGCCGATGCGCTCAGCAAGCTCGGCATCGAGGCCAGGCCCCCGGGCCACCGTGTCGTCATCGGACAGGACGGGCGGCGTGAAGCGCTCGTAGAAGGCCGACGCATCGTGGCCCTCGCGCCGGGAAGCACCGAACCGCGACGTCGCCGTGCGGCGAGCGGACGGCGTAGCCAAGCGCGTTCCGCCCAGCCGCTCCCGGGGAGTCATTTTTGACAGGGTACCGCTCGATTTGGGCAAAATCGAACGAACGCGCGCCCGTCACAGGTGGGGATGTGACCCAGGTGCGCCTGCCAGGAGCAGACGCGCATGGCCTCACAGGTCAGGCGTCGTGGAGCACCATGCGGACTCGCTTGTTGTCCTTGCCCTTCGACTCGGTCTTGGTGATCTCGAAGCGGCCCACGGCACCGGTCGACGCCACATGGGTGCCGCCGTCGGCCTGACGGTCGAGCCCGACGATGTCGACCACGCGGATGTCGGTCACCCACTCGGGAATCAGGTTGACCTTGGTGCGGATCAGCTCGGGATCGGCCAGCGCCACCGACCGTTCCAGGAAGCTCACCTCGATGGGCCGATCCGCGGCGATCTCGGCGTTCACCAGCTCGGTGACCCGCGCCGCGAAGCCTTCGGGCAGCGGGCTGAACTCGAAGTCCATGCGGGCGGACAGCGGCTCCATGTTCCCGCCGGTGACCAGCACGCCCCACTCGTTCCAGATGACCCCGCACAGGATGTGCAGCGCCGTGTGGGTGCGCATGAGCTGCAGGCGGCGATCCCAGTCGACCGTGCCGGTCACTGAGGTTCCAGCCGGCGGCGGCTGGCCGTCCACCCAGTGCCAGATGAGGTCGCCTTCCTTGCGGACGTTGTGCACCTGCCAGGTGTTGCCGCCCCTGTCGGCGAGCGTGCCGGTGTCGTGCGGCTGGCCGCCGCCAGTGGCATAGAAGACCGTCTGGTCGAACGCAACCGCGTCTTCGCGCACAGCGACCACCGTCGCCTCGACGGTCTGCTGGTACGCATCACGCAGGTAGATCTGATCGGTGTGCTGGTCGGAGTTCGCGTCGGCGCTCATCGCCGCAGACGATACGTCGCCCGGCCCCCGCATCGGTCAGCCGGCTCGGTGGGGATGGCGGCCGTTACGGTGACGCCGTGCGGATCGTGACGTGGAACCTGTGGTGGCGCTTCGGCGACAACTGGGAGGCCCGCCACGAGGCCATCGCCGCCACGCTCGCCGAGCTCGACGCCGACATCGTGTGCTGCCAGGAGATCTGGGCTGAGCGTGACGGCCCGAACCAGGCCGATCTGCTCGGCGAAGCGCTGGGTATGAATGTCGCATCTCACCCGCGCTTCGGACGGCGGGGACTGTCGTTCAGCAACGCCATCCTGAGCCGCACAGCGATCATCGAATCCAGCTCGCACTCGCTGGCGGTCGGCGACCCGTCGTCGCCCGAAGGCCAGCAGTCCGGACACCGGACGGCAGTCGTGGCCCAAGTCGCCCGCGGCGACGGCGAGATGACCGTCATCTGCACCCACCTCGAGCACCGCTTCCATCTCAGCGAGATCCGCCAGGCACAGGTGTCCACGCTGTGCGAGCTGGCGGCGCCCCATCACGATCCCGAGGGTTTCCCGATCGTGATGGCCGGCGACTTCAACGCCGTCCCGAGCTCCGAGGAGATCCGGCTGCTGACCGGCGAACGCCCGCCGCCGGTGCCGGGGTTGGTCTGGAGCGACGCGTGGGCGCAGGCGGGCGACGGCCCGGGCTTCACCTGGAGCGGCCAGAACCCCTACCTGCACCAAGCCATGTGGCCGAACCGGCGCATCGACTACGTGTTCGTGTCGACGCCGCGCCCGGTTCCGCAGGGCAACATCACGAGCATCCGGCTGCTCGGCGCCGAAGCCGTCGACGGGGTGGTGCCGTCGGACCACTACGGATTGGTGGTCGATCTCATCGACTGAGCCGCTGGCGTCAGGTGTCGTAGAGCGCCAGGATCGACGCAGCGGCGGCGCCGCCCGCCCCGGCCAGATCGGGCGGCAGTTCTTCCGCGTTGACCACGCGCGTCTCGGCGCCGAGGCGCAGCAGCATCTGGCTGAGCACCAGTGGGCTGCGGATCGCGTACGTCACGATGCACCGGTCGCCGTCGTCGCGTACCTCCCGTGATGGGTACGCCTCCACTTGCCACAGGTCGCTGCGGGGAATCGACAGCACCACATCGGTCGTCTCGTCGGACTCGGCCGGCGCAACAGCGCCGAGCGCTGCGGTCGCGTCGCTCGGCTCGGTGCCGCGGCCGTGTGATTCGCCGGTGTCGCTGCACGCCTCGATGCGGTCGACCCGGAACGAGCGCAGATCCTGGCGCAGGTGGCACCAGCCCCGCAGGTACCAATGGCCGTCGGCCAGCGAGACGTCCAGCGGGTCCACTCGACGCTCGCTGACAGCGTCGGTGTTGGGGGTGTAGTAGTGGATGCTCACGGTGGTGCCGGCGCGCACGGCCTCCCGCAGCGTCGGCAGGGAGCGCGGCAGCGGCAGCTCCACCGACACCCGCACTCGCTCGCCGTAGGCCGCACGCAGCTTGTCGAGCGCGGTCGCCAGCGCGCCCGAACGGTCGGCGCCGCGCAGGGCCAGCGCCGACTGCCCAGCCACCAGGATCCCGAACGCCTGGGGCACCGACAGGTTGAGCGGCCGGTCCAGCATCGCTCCCGGCTCGACATGCACCCACGCCTCGCCGGCGTCGTCGTCGCCGCCGAACACGACGATGCCCAGATTCTCGTAGGCGCCAGCGCCGGCCACCTCGTAGCACATGGCCGCGAGCAGCAGGTCGTACACGGCAGCCGGCCGCATCTCGAATCGCTCGGCAATGTCGCCCACCGTGGCGCCGCCCCGCTCGACCACCCACGGCACGATGGCCAGCAGGCGCTCGATCTTGGCCGAGGCGCCGGTCCTCATGACGCTGCCTCCCGACGGTCGACCAGGGAGCGCAACCATCCGGTGACATCGGCGACCAGCTCCGGCGGCGACTCGACGACGGCGTGGCGGCCCATGTCCAGCACCCACACGCGGAATGCGGCCCGGTTGCGCACCCGCGCCGTCACCGTCACCGAGCCGTCGTCATGCCGCTCGGCGACGCGGCCTCGTTCGGCCGTGGGCTGCTGCGCCATGGTGGCGTCGATCCGCACCCGGGCCTCGAAGTCGTCGCCGAAGTCGATCTCCATCGGCTCGCTCGGCAGCAGCGCGGCGACGTCGACATCTGCGCGGGCGAATGCCCCTCGCTCCCCCACCTCCGCGTCGCTCTCCATGCGATCGACCCGGAACGTCTTCACCACGTCGTCTTCACGTGCGGCCAGGTACCAATAGCCCGCCCGGCACAGCAGGCCGAGCGGCTGCGCGTCGCGACGCCGCCCGCCGTAGGCGAAACGGACCTGCGCTCGCTCGGCAGACGCAGCGGCCAGCTTCGGCAGCAGCGACCCGGCGGTCTGCTGCGCGGCGGCCGTCTCCAGCGCCACATCCGCCGACAGCGTTCCGCCCCCCGCGCCGTCGGCGGCTGCGCCCGCCGTGCCGCCTCCCGATGTCGCCCCGCCTGCGCCGGCCGCAGCGGTCTCGGCGCTCGTGAGCTTGGCGACGGCCTCGAGATCCCAGGTCTCGCCGATGTCCACCCGCGCTGCAGCGAAGCGCAGCGCGAGCTGCTCCTCGGGAGTGAGCTGCAGGTCTGGCAGGAAGTAGTCCTGGCGCCGGATGGTGTAGGAGGTGGCGCCGTCGTGGGTGATCGCCTCGGTGATCCGTACGCCGAGGTTGCGGATCAGCGCCTTGTCGCGCTCAAATGAGGTGCGTGCACTCTCCAGCGCACGCCGGTCGGTCGTGCTGTCGGGCGCATACAAGCCGGTGTCCCGCCAGATCTCTTCACGGGTCGTGGGCACGTCGCGAGCGAGCAAGTACATCATCAGTTCCATCACGCGCTCGGTTGCATCCGGGCGTGGTCTCGCTGCCACGCTCGGGAGTGTAGGACTGCGCAATCGGGCGCCCCGATGAGTTTCAGGGCCGATGGCGGAGCGTCGGAGACTGCGTGTCAGCCGTGGACGCCGGCGGATCGGAGCGCCGCCCACACCCGCTCCGGCGTCAGCGGGAAGTCGTCCATCCAGACGCCGGTTGCGTCCGCCAGCGCTGCGGCCACCGCCGGTGCATAGGGGATCACGCCCATCTCGGCCATGCCGCGGGCACCGAACGGGCCCAGCGGGTCGGCCAGCTCCAGCACCACGCTCTCGGTGGTCACGGGAATGTCGCCGATGCCGGGGATCAGGTACGTGCTGAAGCGAGGGTTCAGCAGGCGACCGTCCCGGCTGCGCAGATGCTCGCTAAGCACATGGCCGTGGGCTTGGGCCACCGCGCCCTCGATCTGGCCGACCACGAAGCGGGGGTTGATCGCCCGACCCACGTCGTTGGCGCTGATCACCCGATCGATGCGGATGTGGCCCGTGTCGACGTCGACGGTCAGCTCAACATGCTGGGCGACGTAGCCGTAGCTGAAGTTCGGGGTGCCCTCGCCGGTCTCGGGATCGAGCTCGGTGGTCGGCGGTGGCGTGAAGCGGAAGTGCCCGACGGCGGGACGGGCGCCCTCGCGCCACGCCTTCTCGGCTTCCTCGGCCGCACCCAGGATCGAGTTGCCCGCCATCCACGTCAGGCGCGACGCCGACGCAGAACCCGAATCGCCCGAGGTGCCGGTGTCGCTGAAGCGCCCCACCACCTTGGACGGGTCGACCCCGGTCGCCTCGGCGGCCATCTGCAGGAATGCCGTGTGCGCCCCCTGCCCCACATCGGCGCCGGCGTGGGCCAGCTCGACCGATGCGGGCATGTCGTCGCCGGGCTCGCCGTGCAGCACGATCGTGGCCTCGCAGCGCTCGGGAAAGCCGAACGAGAAGCCGACGTTCTTGAATGCGCAGGCAAAGCCGCGTCCGCGGCGCAGCGACGACGGCCGCGCCGGCAGCGACACGAACGGGCTGAACAGCGCCGGCTCAACTGCCATCGGGTCAACGGACTCTGGGCCGCCGGCGTCGCTGTCCAGGTCGGTGCTGCCCGAGCCGGCCGGCTGTGCCGCAGCGTGGGCGCATGCCTCGATCACTTCGGGCATGGTCACGCCGGCCGGCATCGGCGTGTGGGCGATGCTCGGCGATCCCTCGCGCAGCGTGTTCACGCGGCGGATGTCGACCGGGTCCATGCCCAGCGCCTCGGCCAGCTTGTTCACCTGGCATTCCACCGCGAAGGCCGCCTGCGGTGCGCCGAAGCCCCGGAACGCTCCCCCCGGCGTGGCGTTCGTGTACACGACATGGGTGTCGATGGCGGCGTTGGGCAGCTCATAGGGCCCGCCGAGGCCCAGATGCAGGTTCCCCATCACCTTGTTGGAGGTGTAGTTGTAGGCGCCCGCATCCAGCCAGGCCTCTGCCTGCGCTGCGGTGATCCTGCCGTCGCGGTCGGCGCCCCAGCGGGCCCAGATGCGTCCGCGGTGCCGCTTGTGGTGGCCCACGATCGACTCCTCACGCGACCACTGCATGGCCACGGTGCGGTCGATGCCCCGCTCGGCCAGTCGGCAGGCGGCCAGCGCCAGGATGATCTGCATCGACGTGTCCTCGCGCCCGCCGAATGCACCGCCGATGGCCGGGTAGCGCACCCGGATGCACTCTTCGGGCAGGTCGAGCGCGTGGGCGATCTGCTCGCGGTCCTCGTGCACCCACTGGCCGGCGATCTCGACGTTGACGATGCCCTCGGCGTCCACCCAAGACGTGCCGGCCTCGGGCTGCAGGTAGGCGTGCTCCTGGTAGGGCACCTCGTAGGTGGCCTCGACGGTCACGGCGGCAGCGGCCCAGCCGGCATCGAGGTCGCCCTTGCGGGTGCACATCGACTCGTACAGGTTCGAGCCGATGCCCTCGTAGGGGTGCACGAGCGGTGCGTCGGGCGCCAGCGCCGCGTCCAGATCGGCCACGACCGGCAGCGGCTCCCACTCGACCTCGATGGCCGCAGCGGCGGCACGCGCCTGCGGCAGGCTCTCGGCGACGATGAGCGCCAAGTGGTCGGCCTCCCAGCGGGACACATCGCAGGGCACCGCGCTTCGGCCAGTGTGGTCGAGCCCGACGAAGACCGGCTGGTCGAACTTGGTCAGCCCGTACTCGTTGCAGGGCACGTCGGCGGAGCCGAGCACAGCGACGACGCCCGGGGCGCGCTCGGCCGGGGCGAGGTCGAGGCGGCGAAGCCGGGCATGGGGCTGGTCGGTGAACACCGCGAATGCCCACAGCGCATCGGCCGGAATGCGATCTGCGGGATAGCCGGCCAACCCGGCGACCTTGGCGGGACCGTCGGCACGCGGCGGCGACTGGCCGGTACCGCCCGCCGTCGCGGCCGGCATCTCCAATTCGACAGCCGCACCGCCGACACCGGGGGCGGCACCTTCTCTCACGGCGCACTCCGCTCAGCGTGGTCCGCAGCTGCAACCGAAGCAGCACCCTCTCTCACGACGCACCCCGCTCGGCAATGTGCGCAGTTCCTGCTTCAACCGGAGCGGTTCGGGCCGCGTCGCTCGAGGCGGCCCGCACGGCCTCGATGATCGAGCAGTAGCCGGTGCAGCGGCACAGGTTGCCCGACAGGCCCACCGTGATCTGCTCGGCAGTGGGTTCGGCGATCTCGTCGAGCAGCGCTACGGCGCTCATCACGAAGCCCGGCGTGCAGAACCCGCACTGCGCGCCGCCGGTGTCGACCATGGCCTGCTGGAACGGGTGCAGGTCGCCGGCGGGCGACGCCACGCCTTCGACGGTGGTGATGGTTGCCCCGTTCGCCCTCCCTGCCGGCACCAGGCACGAGAACACGGCGGCGCCGTCGAGATGCACCGTGCAGGCGCCGCACTCTCCTTCGGCGCAGCCCTCCTTGGTGCCGATGAGGCCGAGGTCGTCGCGCAGCCAGTCCATCAGCGTCTTGCCCGCAGCCCCCGCTGCGCTGCGCTGCGCCCCGTTCACCGTCGCCGTGACCGTGTCGTCGGGGTCGGCCAGCTCGCTGCGAGCGCCGCTGCCCGGGGCGTCAGTAGCTCGGCCCGGCACAGCGGCTGCGCCGGCCGCCACATCTCCGCCGTTCGCTGCATCTGCGGTCGCCGCAGAACTTGACTGAACGCTGCCCGCCGTCTGCGCAAGCCGCGGCGGCTGCTCCGGCCAGCGGTCGGCTTCGGTGGCGCTGGCAAGGGCCGCAATGGCACGGTCGACCACGACGCCGACCGTGTGCGAGCGGTACTCGGCGCTGCCGCGGATGTCGTCGATGGGCGTTGCCGCCCGGCATGCAGCAGCCGTGATGTCGGCGCCGGCGTCGGCCAGATCCCGACCGGCGGCCAGCTCGGCCGCTTCGGGCACGGTGATGATGGTGGGCGCGACGCTGCCGAGGGCGACCACGAGGTCGGACACCCGACCGCCGTCGAGCGCGACGACCACGGCGGCGTGCACCACCGAGATGGCCTGCGCCCGCCGCAGGCCCAGCTTCACGAAGACGCCGCGACGACCATGGGCCGAGTTCGCGCCGTCGAGCGCATCGAAGGCAACAGCGGTGACGATCTCGTCGGGTTCGAGCACCGTCTGGCGGAACCCGGCGAAGAATTCGCTGATCGGAACGGTGCGCTCGCCGCGCACCGATGTCATGGTGACTGCGGCACCGAGCGCCACGAGCGCCGAGATGGTGTCGTTGGCCGGGCTGGCGGTGACGATGTTGCCCACCACGGTCGCCCGGTTGCGCAGCGGAGGCGAACCGACCTCCAAGCACGCCTGGGCGAGCGGCAGGCCGGCCGTGCGCATCGGCGCCGAGGCGATCACATCGGCGTGGGTCACCAGCGGCCCCAACGTGACCCGCCCGCCGTCGTACGAGATCCGATCGAGGCCCAGAAGCCCCGAGATGTCCACCAGCAGCTCCACGCCCGAGCGCGCCCCGCGCGACAGCTCGAGCATGAGGTCGGTGCCGCCGGCGATCAGCCGCGCCGCGGCGCCGTGCAACGAAAGCAGCTCGGCCGCCTCGTCGAGCGATGCGGGGGCCGCATATCGGCTTGGCAGCGGGACTGCCCGCTGCACCTCATGAAGCTCAAACATGCCGCACTCAAGGGTGTCAGATTGCGCCGCCGGCAAAGAACGCATTGCGCTGATGCACTTCGTGCTTCTCGTTCATGTGGCCCGTTCGCATGCGATGGGGCTCACGGGCCGCCCGGGCTTCGGCTTCGCCTACCGGCCGAGCATCTGGCGCTGCACCTTGCCGAGGGCGTTTCGAGGCAGCGCTGCGATGCGGTAGGTGCGGCGGGGCCGCTTGTAGAAGGCGAGCCGTTCGCCCACGTAGTCCTTCAGCTCGTCGTCGTGGAAGTCGCGCTCTGCGACCACGTAGACCACCACCACCTCGCCCCACTCCGGATCGGGCTCGCCGCTGACCGCGCATTCGACGACGTCGGGGTGCGAAGCGATGACCTCCTCGACCTCGCGGGGGTACACATTGAAGCCGCCGCAGATGATGAGCTCCTTGGCACGGCCGACGATGCGCAGGTAGCCGTCGTCCCACCGGCCGAGGTCGCCGGTGCGGAACCAGCCGTCGCTGAACGACGCCGCGTTCTCGGCGGGCCGCTCCCAGTAGCCGGAGAACACGTTGGGCCCCCGCACCAGGATCTCCGCAGCATCGTCGGCCTCCGCGCCGTCGCCAGCCGTGGCGTCGCCCCGAGCCGTCGCAGCGTCGTCAGCCGTCGCGGCGCCGCCATCGCTGACATCCAGCGTGTCGAGGCGCACTTCGACGCCGGGCAGCGGGAAGCCGACCGTGCCGGCCCGGCGGGGCTCGTCGTGCGGATTCGACACCAGCATGACGGTCTCGGTCATGCCGTAGCGCTCGATGACGTGCTGCCCGCTGGCCTCCCGCACGGCGTCGTGCAGTTCAGCAGGCATGGGTGCCGAACCCGACGCGCACAGCCGCAGCGCCGACAGCTCGGCGGCCCGCGGCGAGGCGACCAGCCGGGAGTACATGGTCGGCACGCCGAAGAACATGGTGGCCTGGTGCTCGCGAATGGCATCGAAGACGTCGTCTGGCTCGAACGTCGGCTGCAGCACCGCCCGCGCGCCGACGGTGAGCGTGCCGTGCAGCGCCACACCCAGGCCGTGCATGTGAAACAGCGGCAGCGCCAGCACGAGCACATCGTCGGGCATCCAGCGCCATGCCAGTTCCAGCGCTCGCACCGACGCCAGCAGGTTCGCGTGGCTGAGCACCGCACCCTTGGGTTGCCCGGTGGTGCCCGACGTGTACCCGATCAGCGCAGGATCGTCACCCCGGCGTTGATGCGCCATCGCCAACAGATCGAATCGGGACCCTTCATGGGGCCCGGCACCGCCTCCGGGAGCGACTGCATCGGTGCTGCCGCCGGAACCATCGGTAGCGGACACGCCTCGCCGGGCCGCCGCAGCGCTGCCGGTGGCGTCTCCGTGGCCCGCGGGCAGGTCGGCGGCATCGAAATCGCTGACCAGCACTGCTGGATCGGCGTCGACGATCCACTGGTGCCATTCGCCGGGCTCGCCGACGCCTTCCACCAATGCTGCTGCGGGACGGCAATCGGCCACCACGCCGCGCACTTCATCGGCCCGGTAGGCACCGTTCAGCGGCACCACCACCGCGCCCACCGCCAGCAGCGCCGCGTGTGCGGCAACCAGTCGAGACGAACTCGGGCCGCTCATCAGCACGCGGTCGCCAGCGACGATGCCCGCAGCCGCCAAGCGCTCGGCAATCTCTTGGGCCCGAGCTGTGAGCTGGGCGCCGGTCACCCAGCCGTCATGCGCATCCCACACCACAGCCCGCTGCGGATCGGACGACCAGCGGTCCAGCCAGACCGCCGGCAGCGTGCCGCCAGCAAGCAGATCAAACTCGGCGGCACTGCCGCCCGCCGGCAGATGCCGGGACCAATGCGACTCCTGCCCATCGGTCATCTCGGGCTGCTCCCTCGGCACGCCGGCAGCGATGCCTGGCTCGCAGGAAGCTCAGCAGGGCCGACGCCCACCGAGCCGTCCGGATCGAGCCGACATGGCGCACCCCCAACGGGATTCGAACCCGTGCCGCCACCTTGAGAGGGTGGTGTCCTTGGCCGCTAGACGATGGGGGCTGGTTGAGATGCGAGGAGCCAGCATACCGACCCCTCATCGCGCGCTCATGAGGTCCTGAGAAACGACCGCCATGTCAAGCGTTGCCGCAGATACGACGCGTGGCACAGAAATGCTACGTTTATGGCATGCGACGTCGAGTGAGCACAACGGTCGATGCAGAACTTCTGGACCGTGCTCGTGCGCTCCAAGCCTGGCCATCGGACGCAGCGATGATGGACGCTGCCCTCGAAGCTCTCGCCAAGCGTCACCGTGAGGCTGAAATCGACGCGGCGTACGCGGCGTATGACCGACTGCCCCTGAGTGCGCCAGACGAGTGGGGCGACGTGGAGTCGTTCGCCACGGCGAACAGCCTCGGCTCGCTCCAGCAGGATGCGAGTGACGACTCCCCCGCGGAGTCATGACAGCCGCCGGACCCCGCTGGGGTGAGGTCTGGTGGTGCGAAGCGCCAGATCTCGACAGACGCCCGGTGGTCGTGCTCTCACGAGATGCCGCGCTGGATCGTCTGGCGACCGCAATGGTGGCCCCGTGCACAACTACCGTCCGGCGGCTGCCGAGCGAAGTCATGCTCGAGCCCGGCGACGATCCGGTGCCGAAGCCATCGGCGGTCAATCTGGACTCAGTTCACACCGTGCGCCAGGCGTGGCTGGTGACGAGACTCGGCTGGCTGAGCGATGATCGCATGCGCGAGATCTGCCGGGCTCTCGAAGTTGCCGTCGCCTGTTCTTGACACCTAGCTCGCGTCGAGCGGCGGCCAGATCTCGGTGTCGGGGTGCAGGCCGTACCAGGCGAACCAGAACGACTGCGACGTCACGATGCGCGCCAGCCTGACGTCGACGCCATCGCGGCCGTCCACGCCGCTGACGCGCAGCTCGTCGTGCAGCACTCCCCCGGGCGCCACCTCCACGGCGGCACCGTGGCGCCACGCCTCGGCGGGCACGCCCGCCGCATCGGCAGCGCTGTACACCCTGGCCCCGCCTTGGTTCGGCACCATCACCAGCGGTTCGCCGCCCAGCACGTACACGAACGGGCCTTCCCGCTCCAGCTCCGCCAGCCCCAGCGCCAGCCGGTGGCCGCCGCGATCAACCGTGACCACCTCCTCCTTCAGCTCGAACACGTCGGGCGTCTCGAAGGTCGGGAACCACAGATCCTCGCTGGAGTAGTACGTGCGGTACGCCGCGCCCGGCGTGTAGTCGTAGCTGATCGGCGGGCGCTCGGGCATCTCGGGGAAGTACGTGGGCGGGGGCACCTCGAGCGTGAACGTGTCGGGGTGATCGGCCAGCCAGTCCGACCAGCGCGTCGTGGCCACCGGGAACTGCGCCAGCTTCGTGCCGGCCAGAGGGCCGGCGAACGCGGTGCCCGAGAGGTGGTTCCACAGGCTCTCGGTCTCGTTGTCGATCATGATCTTGTTCGAGTCCATCAGCAGGCCCGAGGTCTGGAACGACAGCACGTCGCCGTTGGGCAGCCGCCGGTCGAACATGAGCGCTGTGAGGCACAGGGTGCAGTAGCCGAGCGCCACCGGCACATCGCCGACCACGTCGTTCGCCAGCTCGTGGCGTGCCAGGAACCGCACCGGGTACGCCCCGGCTTCGCCGCCGATCACCACGCCCAGCACCAATTCCTCATCGGTCATGAAATCGGCTTGGGCGGGAGTGAGCCGTTCAGGGTTGTTCAGCTCCGGAATGCCGCCCCGGCGCACCCCGCCGAACTGGATCGCGCCCAGCGTGACCCGGTCGGTGACCTGGGCGAGCATGTCGCCGAAGCGGAAGTCGAGGTAGGCGTACAGCTCGCTCTTGAAGACCTCGTAGCCCTCGCCGGGATCGACGCCGTTGGTGCGGTACCACGAGCCGTAGCGGACGTAGTCGCTGTTGAAGTCGCCAGAGCTCTCGATGCCCGTCAGCCGCTCCAGCGCCCCCATCGACGTATCGGACACGTTGCGCGAACCGGCGGTGCGCATGATGTCCATGACCCAGGGAACCCACCGCTGGTCGCCGGTCAGGCCCATCTCGCCGGCGATGTTCGCGGCGAATGCGGTATTCGGCAGCTCCAGGAACTCGTGGATTTTCTCGGTCAGCGTCAGCTCCAGGAACGGCCGACCGTCCTCGGTGCCCGGAAAGAACGGCTGGGTGGTCGGCGGCGGCGCAGTGTCGGAGGGCGTGGTGTCGGGCGGCCCCATGTCGTCGGCGGCGGGCTCGGTGGCCGCGGCGCTGCCTGCCGGATCGGCCGCCAAGGTCGACGATGTCGCTGGCGGCTCAGTCGCTACGGCGCCCTCGTCCTCCCGAGACGAGGTCGAGCAGGCCGCGGCAAGCACGCTCACCGCCACAGCAGCGCAGATCAGCTTTCGCATACGGCGGCCGAGCCTATGGCAGCCCCCCGCTGCGCCATGGTCAGCAAGAGGCTGAGCCGGCAGGCGAAGCCGTGGCCCGAGCGGCCCGTGAGCCCAATCGCATCAGCACGGGGAACAAGAGCGGGAAGAAACCGGTGGTGCGACGAGAAGGCTCGCTTCTACGCGTCGCCCTCTGGTTGGGCTAGAACGGCAAGCGTGAGCGGCCGCTGCGGCGGCACCACCAAGGGGGAATCACGATGGACAACGGCGCTAGCAACGGGGCGATACCCGACAATCCGGCGGGCTACGTCTGCCTGACCTTCGACTTCGACGGGCCGTCGTTGTGGATAGCCCGCCGCCAGACCACCCCCACGCCCATCTCACGCGGCGAGTTCGGCGCCGTCGCCGTGCCGCGGATTCTCAAGCTGCTCGCCCGCCACGACATCCCGAGCACCTTCTTCATCCCGGGCCACTCCATCGACACCTACCCCGACGCAGCCCGCATGGTGGTCGACGCCGGCTGCGAGGTGGGCCTGCACGGCTACGCCCACGAGTACAACCCCCGGCTCAGCGAAGACGAGGAGCGAGCCATCCTCGATCGCACCTTCGCCCAGATCGATTCGCTCACCGGCGCCCCGCCCAAGGGCTACCGGGCGCCCTCGGGCGACATCAACCCCTGGACGATCGACCTGCTGATGGAATACGGCCTCAGCTACGACTCCTCGCTCATGGGCCACGACTACGCGCCCTACTGGCTGCGCACCGGGGATCAGTTCCCGCTCGACGGGCCCATGGAGTTCGGCGAGCAGGTCGACCTGGTGGAGCTGCCGTTCAGCTGGCACCTCGACGACTACGTCCACCTGGAGTTCGTGACGTTCAAGAACACGATCCTGACCGGGCTGGAGAACCCCGGCACGATGTTCGACACGTTCCTGTCGGATGTGAAGTGGATGACCAGCGAGGTGCAGCACGGCGTGTGCACGGTGACCTTCCACCCGCAGGCGATCGGCCGGGGCGGGCGGCTGTACGAGATGGAACGCTGGATCGAGCAGATGACCGACCTGGGCGTGAGCTACACCCGCATGTGCGACGTGGCCGACGCCTGGCGGGGCGGGCGCCAGCTCGGCATCGAGTAGCAGCCGCCGCACATTTCTTCCCGCTCTTGTTCGCTGCGCTCACGGGCCGCTCGGGCCCGGGGCTCAGCCGCTACCCCTCGACGCCGTCGAGCATGCGGCTGATCAGCAGCTTCTGGACCTCTGAGGTGCCCTCGTAGATCTGGTACACCCGCACGTCGCGGTAGATCTTCTCGACGGGATAGTCGTTGAGGAAGCCGTACCCGCCGTGGATCTGGATGGCCTTCGACGCCACCCGCTCGGCCATCTCCGACGCGAACAGCTTCGCCATGGAGGCCTCGCGGGCGCATTCGAGGCCCTGGTCGCGCATCTGGGCCGCGTGCAGGTAGAGCTGGCGTGCCGCTTCGATCTGGGTGGCCATCTCGGCGAGGGTGAACGAGATCGCCTGGTGCTCCACGATGGGGCGCCCGAACGTCTCTCGCTCTTTGGCATAGGAATGGGCGGCCTTGAACGCGGCCCGTGCCCCGCCGGTGGCTTGGGCCGCGGCGCCGATGCGGCCCAGCGACAGGTTGCCCAGCGCAATGCCGAGGCCCCGCCCGATCTCGCCGAGAACATCGCTTGCGGGCACGCGCATGTCCTCGAAGACCACCTGGCAGGTGTCGTTGGTGCGATGGCCGAGCTTGTCTTCCTTGGCGATCACGCGGTAGCCGGGGTTGTCGGTAGGCGTGATGAACGTGGTCATGCCCCGCTTGCCGGCGCTCGGATCGGTCACCGCCACGATCATCGCCACGTCGGCGGTCGAGCCAGCAGTGATGAACGCCTTGTGGCCGTTCAGCACGTACTCGTCGCCGTCGCGGGCGGCCCGGGTGCGGATGGCCGCGGCGTCGGAGCCGGTGTGGGGCTCGGTGAGGTGGATGCAGCCCAGCCACTCGCCGCTGGTGAGCTTGGTGAGGTAGTCGCGCCGCTGCTGGTCGGTGCCCGACTGCTGGATCGCCACTGCCACCGGCGAGTTGTTGGCCGCCATCATGTTGCTGACGCCGCCATCGGCGGCGGAGACCTCCTCGATGGCCAGCGCGTACGACACGAAGTCGGCACCCGCGCCGCCCCAGCAGGGGTCGACCATCACCCCCATGAGCCCGACCTCGGCCATCTTGCTGTAGAGCTCGCGGGGCGCACCGCCTGCCCGGTCCCACTCTGCGGCGTGGGGCGCTATCTCGCGCTGTGCGAACGCCCTGGCCACGTCGCGGATCTGCTGCTGCTCGTCGGTCAACTGCACTGCGCCCTCCCCAAAGGCGGTCCTGCCAGGCGAGTTGCCTCGCCTGCGCTCCGGCGCACACCATTCGCTCGCAGCGACCCAACGTACCGCCATGCCGAATCCCGACTCAGCCGACGGCGGGGTGTCTATGGGTTGGTGGCGGCGCCCACTGCCTCGGTCTGACCCAGCGCCCCGACCAGCGCCGCTATCTGGACGCTGAGCTCGCCCACCTGAGCCTCCATCCGGTCGAACCGCTCGTCCATCCGATCAAACCGCTCATCCATCCGATCGAACCGCTCATCCATCCGATCGAACCGCTCGTCCATCCGGTCCAGCCGCCCGTCAATCGCGTCCAGCCGCTCGTCGATCCCGTCAAGCCGCGACTCCACCGCGTCGAGCCGCGCCTCCACTCCGCCAAGCCGCGCCTCCACCGCATCGAGGCGTTCATCGACTCGCACGTCCAAGCGCGTGATCCGGTCGTCCATGTCGCTAAACCGGTCGCTCACGTCGTTGAACCGGTTGCTGATCTCGTCGAAGCGGCCATTGACCGCGAAGAGCGCAAACCCGATCACGCCGAGGAGCCCCGTCAGAAAGAAGGCTGCGAGGCCCTTCTGCCACGGGTCCTGACGCACAGCGGCCGGCGCAGCCGGAGCCGTCATCGCCGGCGCGGGCGCAGGGTCGCCACCAGCAGCGGCGGCCGCAGCAGGGGCGACAGGGGCAGCAGGATCTACGGCGTCTGCCTCCCCGCCCCCATCAGACATGGCCACCTCCGCACTGACTGTTCCCACCATACCAAGCCTCCCCGGCCAATACGTCGAGAGTCGACGAATTCGACAAGCAATTGCTTGGGCACCGTAACAACAATCGAAATTGACTGAAAATGACTATTGACGGTCAGCGGGAGAGGATTGCTCGGGCTACTCGGATGGCGGTCTCTATTCGGGTTGCGCCGCCGTAGCGGGGCACGGTGTCGTCAAGCGAGACGGCTCGGATGGCCTGTTCCACGTCGCTGCTGATGGCTGCGGTGCCGCCGATCAGCACCATCTGGGCCTGCTTGTAGCGCTCGATCAACGCCAGAGCTTCGGGGTCGATGCGGCCAGCGGCGGTGTAGAGCACGGCGCTGTTGGGTGTGCGGGCGGCCAGGGCCGACGCCACGCCGATGTCGGCTGGGCTCCAGCCGTTCGCCACGATCAGCGTCGCCTCCGACGCAGATACCGACGCTCCGTCGAGCAGCGCTGTCGCCGCGCTCACCGAGGTGCCGGCACGGGTCGCTCCCGCCACCCGCTCGACCTTCACGCCCGGCGACGCCTTGGCGATGGCCGCTTGCACATCGCCGCTCACCGCAGCCTCGCCGCCCACGATCACCACTCGGCGCGGCCGGTACTCGCTGATGATCGCAGCCGTCTCGGGCGACAGCGACCCGCCGCTCGTGTAGAGCACGGCTGAGCCGCTGGTGCGTGCCGACATCGCTGCGGCCACACCGATGTCGGGCGGGCTCCAGCCGTTCGCCACGAACAGCGTGGGCCGGCCGGCGAATCCCGGTGTGCCCAGAATCTGGCGGGCCACCGCGGCGGCAGTCTCGATCCGTGTCGCGCCCGCGACTCGTTCCTGCTCCCCCTGGCCGTTCGAGATCGCGGCCGAATTCGCAGCAGATGAGCTCACCGCTGCCTCGCCGCCCACGATGAACACCTTGGCGGGGCGCTCGTTGCGGATCATCTGGCGCACCAGCGACGACAGCCGGTCGCCCTCGGTGAACACCACTGCGGCGTTGTCGGTGCGGGCTGCCAGCGCTGCTGCCACGCCGATGTCGGACGGGCTCCAGCCATTGGCGATCACCAGCACCGCCGTGCCCGGCTCCCTCGGGGCGCCGCCGCCACCACCGCCGCCACCGCCGCCACCACCGCCTCCACCGCCAGTGCCGGTCCCGGTGCCAGTGGTCGTGGTGGGCACCACCAGCGCGAACGGCGAGTTCGCCGCAATGGCGGCGCACACGTGCGAGACGCCCTCGATGACCTGCACGTTGCTCTCGAGCGCCGTCCAGCCCGACTCGCCGTACCGGTAGACGGTGCCCGCCGTGCCCTCGAAGCAGATCGTGGCCCCCTCCGGCACCGTGATGTCGACCGGCGGCTCGCTGAACTGCTGCCCGGGCGGCGGCGTCTGGCTGGGATGGTCCGGCTCGACATCGCTCAGCTCGAAGTTGTCGGCGTTGATGCCCGTGCCGAAGGCCACCACCTTGGTGCCGTCCTCCTTGGTCTTCTCGACCGGTCGCCAGCCCGATGCCGACCACTCGCCGTCGCCCTCAGCGTTGGTGGCGCGCACCTGAATCTCGTATGACACGCCGACAGTGAGATTCGGGATTGTCGCTGTCGTTGTAGTGACCGGCACGTCCTGCGGGCCGTTCAGCCACGCCCCCTCGCCGCTGCGGTACCGCACGTCGTAGCTCGTGATCGGCGGCCCGGCGTTGGTCGGCTCCGTCCACGTAGCCGTCACGGAGGTCTCCGCCAGCCCCGTGACGCTCGGCGGACTCGGCGCCCCCGGCACCTCTCCAACGACGTTGGTGACGTTCACCGTGATCGTCGCGGTCGCTGTCGCCAGCCGGACGCCGGTGCCGCTCGTCGCCGTCACATGGATCACATACTCGTTCGAGTCGCCTTGCGAGCCACCCTGCGGATCCTCGAAGTTCGGTGCCGCATCGAACGTGATCTCGCCGCCGTTGGTGATCGAGAACAGGTCCTCGTCGTCCCCGCCGGTGATCGAATAGTCGACGACGCTGTCCTGCGCATCGGGATCGGTGGCTGTCACCGTCGTGACCGCTGTCGTGTTCTCATTCACATCGACGCGAATCTGCGACCCACGCGCAAACACCGGCGGCTCAGCAACATCGCTCAAGGTGATCGTGACCGTGATCGAGTCGCTGCCGCCCTGACCGTCGGCGACGGCCAGGGTCACCTGGTAGCTCGACCTCGTCTCGAAGTCGTAGACCACGCCGCTCCTGGTGCGGATCTGACCGCTGGTCGAGACCACATCGAAGAACTGCCCGCCAGCCGAATCGATGCTGTAGGTCAGCGTCCCCCCATCAGCGTCGGTCGCCCCGACGGCTGAACCCACGGGCTGATTTGCAGGGGTGTTCTCCGCCACACCGCGCGCCGCCGCCGACCCCTCGGTGAACACTGGCGGCTGATTCACGAACTCGTTCACGGTCACCGTGAACGTCGCCGTCGCCGCGTTGTAGTTGGTTGTCGCAGAAGCGGTCACCGTGATCTCGCAGGCACCTGCCGCGACCAAGTTCAGCGCGCCGCTGTTCGCGTCGACCGTGCACACCGTCTGGTCGCCGCTGGCGTAGGAAAGCGAGCTGCCGGCTACCGCGCCCGTCGGCGCCGTCACGGTCGGTGCCGTCTGGCCAAATGTCACAGCGGACGGGCTGTACGCGAAGCCGCTGAGCGACTGGGTGCCCTTGCCCACCGGCGGCAACGTCAACGGCACGTCCGCTGTGTTGCCCACGCGGTCCGTCAGGCGCACGGTCACGCTGGATGAGCTGCCAGCGGTAGTTGGCTTGCCGCTGATCGCGCCGGTGTTCGGGTTCAGCGTCAAGCCGGGTGGAAGCGTCCCGGTCTGCAGCGCATAGGTCTCGATGTCAGTTGATGCGTTGCTCGGAGCGATGGCGGCTGGAACGCCGACCGTCAAAGAAGCCGGCGCGCCATACATCGCCGACGGCGCCACCCCGTCCACGCGGTGGCTGGTCGAAGCCGCCAGCGTCGGCAGCGACAGCAACGCCGGGTTGCCGTTCGCATCTTCGATGGACGCACCAGACGGCAGCATCAGCGACGCACCCGGCGCCACTCTCACGCCGTCGGCATCGGCGTCGCCCGCCACCACCGTGTAGCTGAAGGTCAGCGTTGTTCCCGCGCCCGCAGTACGCGCGGCAGTGCGGAGCGTGCCGTCCAGCGACAGCTGCAGCGTCGGCGTACCCGTCACCGTCACGGTGTCGTCGAACGTGGCCGTCACCTGGATCGTCTCGCCGATCCGGTAGCCGTCCGGGTCGGCGGGAGTGCTGGCGAACGCCAGGCCCGTGTCCGTGACACGCGGCGCGGTCAGGTCCACCGTGAACGAACCGCTCGCCTGGCCGTCCGCATAGTTCTCCCTGGTCGCCGTCACCGAAACCGTCACGCTCGCGCCGGTCACTGCCGAGTCGTTCGCGGGCACCGAAAGGCTCCACGCGCCGCCGCTCACCGTCGCTGCACGCGCTGTGCCGCCGTTGAGCCTCACGGTCACCGTCGCGCCGGCATCCACCGTGCCCTCGATGTCGAACCCGGCTGCTTTCTCGGCGATGTTCACCACCCGATCGCCGCCCACCGACGCCACATCAACCGACACCTGCACCGTGCCGGCCGTGCTCACCTGCACCGTGTACGTCGCTGTCGCTTGGAGGTAGTCGCTTGTCGCAGACGCGGTCACCGTGATCACGCAAGCGCCCGCCCCCACCAGGGTCAGCGCGCCGTCGGTCTGACCGACCGTGCACACCGTTGCGTCGCCGCTCGCGTAGGTGAGCGAGCTGCCTGCCGCCCTGCCGCCAGGCGCTGTCACCGTCGGCACCGTCGCACCCAGCGTCGCCGTCGGCGAGCTGTACTCGAATCCGCTCAGCGACTGGGCGCCTTTCGCCACTGTCGGGAACGTCAGCGGCACGTCCTTGGTGTTGCCCACGGCATCGGTCAAGCGCACCGTCACTGGCGCCGTGCTGGTCGACGCCGCCGTCGGCGTGCCGCTGATTGCGCCGTTCGCCGAATTCAGCGTCAGACCTGCCGGTAGCGCGCCGGTGTGCACCGCATAGCTCACGATGTCAGTCGATGCGCCGCTCGGGCGGATGTCGGTGATGGCTACACCCACCGTCAACGATGTCGGTGCCGCATAGGTGGCCGTCGGCTTCACCCCGTCCACCTTCTGCGCCGCATCCGACAGCCCTGCCTGCGGCAATGCCAGCGACGCCGGGTTGCCGTTCGCATCCACGATCGACGAACCGTCTGGCAGGGCCAGCGACGCACCCGATACCACACCCACCCCATTGGTGTCGGCATCGCCCTCCACCACCGTGTAGCTGAACGTCACCGTCGTCCCGGACCCGGCCGAAGCCGCGGCAGCCCGTTCCGTGCTGCCCACCGTCAGCGGCAGCGTCGGCGCGTCCGTCACGGTCACCGCCTCGCTAAACGTCGCCGCCACCGCGATTGTCTCGCCGATCCGGTAGCCGTCCGAGTCCGCCGGTGCGCCGGAGAACGCCAGCCCTGACACCGACGGCGCCGTCAGGTCGACATTGAACGAACCGCTCGCCATGCCGTCGGCGTAGTTGGCTCTCGTCGCCGTTACGGACACCGCCACGCTCGTGCCGGTCACATCGTCATCGTCCACGGGCACCAACAGGCTCCAGGTGCCGTCGGTCACCGTTGCCGGGCGCGCATCACCGCTGCCCAGCTTCACCGTCACCGACGCACCGGCATCCACCGTGCCCGAGATGGTGAACCCGTCTGCCTTCTCGGCAATGTTCACCACCCCGTCGCCGCCCACCGACGCCACGTCAACCGTCACGCCCACCACCACCGCCGTGACGGTGAAGCTCTTCGCATCCGACGCGGCACCTGCGGGGTTGCCGTCGGCGTCGGTCACGCCGGTCACCGCTCGCACCTGGAACCAGTGATCGCCGGAACCGAGGCCAGAGACCGTGGCTGCGGCGCTCGAGCCGTCGGTGTCCTGCCACTCGGCCGTGGTCAGGCCGTTTTGGCTGCGTGCCACGCGGTACTGGTACTTGCTGATGGTGGCGCCGGCGCCATTGCGCATTCCGGCAGAGCTCGGAGCCACCCAGGCCAGGTCCATCTCGAAGTCAGCAGACCCGGCGGTGGCCGTCAGCATGGTCGGGGCGCCGGCCGCCGTGTCGTCGTCGCGGATCGTGCCGGTGGCGGACGGGTTCGCCGCCAGCGCCACGCCGCCGGCCAGCCCGCCCGTGGGCTCGCTGAGCGTCACCGTGAACGTCTCGTCGGCCTCATCCACCGAGTCCTGCGCCGTCTGCACCGTGAACGTCTTGGTCGTGTCACCCGCCGCTACGGTCACGGTCCCCGAGGCGGTCCCCGTGTAGTCGCCCGGCGCCACGGCCCCGGTCCCACCGGAGCCGTCCGACGTGGCCCAGCTCACCACCACGTCCTGCGATACCGCATGCGACAGGCTCACGGTGAACGTCACCGCATCGCCCTCGTCTGCCTCCGCGGCCGCTACCGACGCGATCGACTGCTGCACAGGCATCGTGGCGGCACTGGTGAGCGTCTCGACGGTGCCCGCGTTGTCGGTGAAGCTGACTCGCACCTTGAGTGTCTTGCCCAAGTCGTCGGCGCTAGGTGCGTAGGTCGTCGATTCCGCGCCAGGGATGTCGTTCTCGGTGACGCCGTCCACCCGCACCCACTGCCATGCGAAGGCCGTGGCAGCAGTGGGCAGCCCGTCGGCATCGGCGATGTTGCCCTTGCTCGCGGTCAGCTCCTGGCCGACGAGCGGTGTCGTGGCGTCGATCACCGGCGCACCGGTGGCCGCCGAGTTCTGAGTCGTGCTGGCGGCATCCGACGAGGCCGACCAGGGCCCGTTGCCGTCGTCGTTGACCGCCCGCACCTGCACCCGGTATTCCGTGCCAGCGTCGAGACCGGTGATCGTCGCGCTGGTGCCGGATTGATCCTGCGGGCCGGGTGTCCAGTCCGCATCCACCGCCGGGTCGGCCGACGTCGGCTGGTAGCGCAGGTCGTAGTGCTGGATCTCCGGCAGCCCCGCATTGCCCGGCGCAGTCCAAGACACGGTGATGCTGCTGTGCGTCACCGAATCCAATATCGGCTCGCTTGGCTTGTCTGGCAGCTCGATGACATTGGCGACGTTCACTGTGATGTTCTGCGTCGCCGTTGCGGTGCGGTCGCCAGCACCGCTCGTCGCGGTCACCGTGATGCTGTAGCTGTTCGACGTACCGCCCTGGCCGCCGCCCGATGGCTGCTCGAAGTTCGGCGTCGTCTTGAAGGTGAGCCTGCCGGCGTTCGCGCCAGTGCTCACGAGCGTGAAGTGATCCGCGTCGACCCCGCCGAGCGCGTAGCTGGTCACGGTGTCACCGGTGTCGTCGTCTGTGGCGACGACCGTGCCGACAGCATCGGTGCTGTTCTCGTTGACGGTGAATTCGGCAGCGGACGTGAAGCGCGGTGCGCGGTCCCCGCGGGTGATCGTGACGGTGTAGGTCCGCGTCGTGACGCCGTTGGCGGCGGTGACGACGATGTCGATCTCGTTGCCGCCGATAGCGAGGTTGACCGTGACATCGCTCCCGGCGGTGCCGCCGATCTCCACCGAGGCACCCGTCAGGTCATTGGCTTGAACCCTGATCCGGGCCGTGGAGACGTTGTTCGCCACGCTGTAGGCGAGCGGTGGCGACAGATCGGTCACATTGCCCTGGGTGACGTTTTCGATGTTGAGCCAATTCAGGTCGGCGTCGCTGGAGGCGACGGTGGCGCTGGCGCTGTTGGACGGCTGACTCGGCGGCTCGGCGGTGCTGACCGCCCGCACTTGGAAGAAGTGCTGGCCCTCTCCGGGATTCGTGACCGTGTGCGTGATCGCCGTGCCGCTGGCGTTCTGCCACG
Organism: Acidimicrobiia bacterium; assembly: GCA_022820925.1. Taxonomy (GTDB): domain Bacteria; phylum Actinomycetota; class Acidimicrobiia; order Acidimicrobiales; family Poriferisodalaceae; genus Poriferisodalis. The sequence continues at coordinate 379,646 of JAJEEO010000001.1, forward strand.
TCGCACTGCCGAGATCGTCGGTGTTGCCCGCAGTGCGGTACTGGTAGCCCGTGATCATTGCCGCTTGACCGTTCAGCACGCCGGGATCAGGGGCAGTCCAAGCAAGGTCGACATCGACGCCGTTGGCATCGATCGTGGCCGAGAGACCAGCGGGCTTGCCGGGCTTGGTGTCGTCGTCGGTGATGGTCACCCTGGCCGGCCACTCCCCCCGGGTTCCGGGCAACGACGCATCGCCGGCCAAGTTGCTCAGCACCACCGTGAACGTCTCGCCGTCCTCGTCGAGGGCGTCCTGATTGATGGGCACGCTGATGGTGGTGCTCGGCTGGCCCGTCGTGAAGGTGATCGTGCCCGACGAAGTGGTGTAGTCGCGCGAGCCATCCGTGGACGTGCCGCCCAAGGCACTTGCGTTCGCAGTTGCCCAGTCAATGCTCACGGTGTCAGTCGCGGTCGGAGACAGCCGGACGGTCAGCGTCGCATTGCCCGCGCTCTCAGCAACCGTCACGTTCGAGACTTCGACGGTCGGCGTCGTGCGCTCGACCACCTCTACCGTCAGCACGATGTCCTTGCGCAGGGCGACATAGTCGATGACGTCCTGGCTGCTGCCGTCGGGAGCGCTGAGGGAGTGAGTGATGGTTGCGGTCTCCCGCGCCGAGCCCGCAGCGGCGGTGACCGAGACCTTGCCCGCGAAAATCGGGAAGCCCGGGTCGAAGGTCGCGCTGTGGCTGCTGAGACCAGTCCCGATGGTCACATCGTCGCTTCCGGTCACGGTCCAGGTGACCGTCACCGGGCCGGGCGGTGTCGGGTCGAGACCGGTGACGCTGTAGTCACGGAAGTCGCCCTGGGGAATCCTCAGCACGTTGCCGACGACGTCGAGCACCGCCCGGGTCTCGTTCTCGGCGGTCACGCTCACGGTGCCGGCGGGAATGTCTCCCGTGCCGCCGTGCGCCGAGTCCGTCACCGTCACGGCGAGCGTGGCGTTGGTGTCGAAGTCGCCGCTGAACTCCAGCGTCACCACCGCCCGGGCCGGATTGGTGCCGTCTCGCACCACTCCGCTCACGCCCACGCTCGCCCGGGGATCGGTGATGCCCGAGACCGTCACGGAGCCCGACGGCGGGCTGACCACCCATTGCGTCCCCGTCAGGTCGATGGTGAGCTCCGCGCCGTCAAGCTCGGCCTCAGTGAGCGTGGCCGGGTCGGTCGCTGTGATCGAAGCGCCGAGCGTGGTGACCGTCAGCGTTGCTTCGGCGCCGCACCTCGGCGGGCTGGCGCCTTGCACGCAGGCCCGCACCCGGAACTCGTGGGCAGTGCCGCTGTCGAGCCCGGCGAAGCTGCGCGTGGTGGCCTCGGCCGTGGAAGCGTCAACCCAACTGCCGCCGTCGAGCCGCTCGCTCGTGTACACCAGCGTGCTGCTGTCCGCGATCGTGGCGGCGTCCCAAGCGAGGTTGACCGTGTCGTGGCCCACGCTCGACGTCCGCAGGTTGCCCGGAGCGGTCGGAATGGTGACCGTGGTGGCAGTGGCCTCCGGCGAGAACTCGCCGTCGCGGTCATCGTTGGAGGCACGCACCCGGAACACGTAGTCGGTGGCCGGCTCGAGGCCGCTCACCGTCACGCTTCTGGTCGAGCCGTCGGCGGTGTCCTCGCTCTGCCAGTCCGCGTCGTTGGTGCTGTCAGCACGACGCCACTCGTAGCGATATCTGCCGATGCTCTTGCCGCCGGTGAAAGCGGGCTCGTTCCACGAGAGATCGACGGCCGCGCTGGCAGCGCGTGGCGTCGCCGTCGGGGCCACCCCGTTGAAGTCGGGCCGTCCCGCCAGACTCACCGTTCTCCAATGACCATTGCGGCTGGCGTTGTTGGCGCGCACCCGGAACTCGTGCTTGGCGTTGCGCCCCAAGTTCTCGATGGTCACGGTCCCTGTGCCCGGCACGTCCTCGCCGCTCCAAGAACCGCCCGAGACTCGCCACTCGTACCGGTAGCCGACGATGTCGCTGCCGCCGTTGTCCTCCGGGGCAGTCCAGACCAGGTCAACCTCGGTGTCGGGGCCAGCAGTTTGGCGGCGCTCGCCCGCCGTGACCGTCAGCCCCGGCTGACTCGGAGGCTTGAACACCGTGTACGCGGCGACAGCCCCGTCACCGACCGAATTCACGGCACGCACTTCGAAGTAATTCAGGTAGCTGCGGAACCGATTGCCGATGCCGTCCAACAAGCTCAGCGATACCGAGTTGGACGTCGCACTGGCAGAGGCGTCCCTGAGGTCAATCCAGTCGGTCCAATTCTCCGCAATGGGGTCAGTCGACCGGTAGCGCGCCTGGAACTTGGAAATGGCCGCGCCGCCGCTGTCGGGAGCGTCCCACGAGAGCGTGACCACATGATTGGGGCTCTGGTAGCCGCCAAGCGTCACACGGAGGTTGCGCGGCGCGCCCGGCGCTTGGGCGGTCGCCACCGGCGTGCCCGTCGTCTCCTCCGATGACTGGCCGTCATCTCTGCCAGCGAACGTGGCAATGACTCGCACCGTGTAGGTGGTGCCTGGGGTCAGGTTCGAGATGCTGTGGCTGCCCGCTGCGCCGTCAGTGATGGCCGCCTCGCCGGCCACGGCTGCATTCTGGTTGGCGGGGTCGTAGTCGCTCGCGCCAGACTTCCACTGCACCTTGTAGCCAGAGGCACCGCTCAGCGGTGTCCACGACACGCCGAGCGACCGGATGCCGGTATCGACCCGCAAGCCGGTTACCTGCCGCAGGTCATCATCGACGATCCTGCCGATTCCCACCGCCTTGCCGAGCATGACGCCCGCTGCGTTGGACAGCCGGACTACCACCGTCTCTTCAGGTTCCACGTCAGCGTCGCCGACAACCTGCACGGTGATCGTCTTGCGTGTCTCGCCGGGGGCAAACGTCAGCGTCCCGTTCGCCAGCGTCTGGAAGTCGGTGCCCTGTGTGGCAGAGCCGCCGCCGTCGGCAGTCGTGTCGAGCCCGTAGTCCACCGTGACGGTCTGATCGAGAGACGCCGACACGATCACGGCGAACTCCATCGACACGGTGCCGGAGTCGCCCTCGATCACGCTCGGCGCATCAGTGATGTTCACCGTCGCTATGGCTGTGGTGGCCTCGCTCTCGGGCGAGAATTCGCCAGAGCGGTCTTCATTGGACGCACGCACCCGGAACGCATAGGTCGTGGCCGGGTCCAGACCGCTCACCGTCACCGTGGTGGTCGAGCCGTCAGGGGTGTTCTCGCCCTGCCAGTCGGCCTCCTCGGTGCTGTCGGCAGGCCGCCATTCATACCTGTAACCAGTAATCGACTTGCCGCCGTTGATGCCAGGCTCGTTCCACGACAGCTCCACTTGGGCGAGTGTCTCGTGCGCCTCGGCTGTGGGCTTGGCGCCACCGAAGTCTGGGCGGCCGGCGAAGCGAAGCGTGCTCGACCAATCGCCGTCGCGGCTGGCATTCCTGGCGCGCGCCTGGAACTCATAGAGCTTGCTCGGGCTGAGGCCTGAGACCGTCGCGCTCGCCGTGCCGTCGGCTGCCGCCGTCGCAGTCGCGGCGCTCCATTGGCCATCCGGCAGCCGCCATTGGTACCGATAACTGGCGATGTCGCTGCCGCCGTTGTCTGAGGGCGCGGTGAAGGACAGGTCGATCTCGGTATCGGGGCCTGCGACTTGACGCTGCTCACCCCCGGCGACGGTGAGTCCTGGCACTCCAGGCGCCTTGTGGAGTGTGTACGTAGCCGACCACGGCCCCCAGCCGCCGGTCTCGTTTCTTGCCCGTACCCGAAAGAAGTTGAAGCGGGCAGTGAACTGGTCGATGGTGATCACCGCCGGGAGCTGGACGGTCCCGGTTACAGACGTATTGGCGCCATCGGTTTCGCCGCCTCGGTTCGCGACTCCCCACTCCCGGACCTGGATGTTCCCTTCGCCCCGGTAGCCCCATTCGTATTTGGTGATCGCGTCCCCGCCATCGTCGGGAGCGGTCCAGGACAGGGTGACGGTGTGAATCCGGCTATCACCCTGAGATTGGCCGTTGTGCGTCACGTCGACGATGGTCGGCGCACCAGGTGGCCCGGCGATCACGGCCGATGTGGCGTCGCTGGTGACGGTTTCGCTGAATCCGTCGTCGTCGGTGAAGGTCGCCTGCACCTTGATCGTCTTGCCGACGTCCGCTGCCACCGGCGTATAGGTCGAGCCAGTGGCACCGCCGATGGGAGTCTCGGTGGTGCCGTCCACCCGGATCCACTGCCACATGTAGTCGCCGACATCTGGCAGCCCGTTGGCATCGGCGAGGTCATTCGCTACGGCCTCCAGCGTCTGACGTACCTGCACCGTGCCGGTGATGGACGGCTGGCCTGTCGCCGGGCTGTTGACAATCTCTGCGTTGATGATCGTGCCGGTGGCTCTAAGCGTCGTGCCGCTGCCGGTGAACGTCGCCTGCGACGGCTCTGTCAACTCGATGGTGAGTGTCTCATCTCCCTCGACGGTCTTGTCTTCGAGCGTGGCGACCGTGAACGTCGCAGTTTGGTCTCCGACGTCGATGGTGACGGCTTGGTCGCTGACGGCGGTGAAGTCCGATCCTGAGGTGGCGTGGCCGGTATCGGTGCTCGACACCGTTGACACCTTGAAGGAGGCCGCCACTTCGGCGACCCGGTCCAAGCGGGCAGTGAACGTCAGCCCCTGTCCCTCGGTGGCGGTCGCGCCGGCATCTATCGACAGCGTCGGCAGCGCCTTGATCGCCTCTGTCGGGTCGCTGATTCTTTGCTCGTTGTTGAAGCGGTCGTCGATGAAGCTGACCCGCACCCTGATGGTCTTGCCGATGTCATCGACGCCCAGCTCGTAGCTGTTGCCGTCGGCCCCGGCGATCCGGCTCTGGGTGCCGCCGGTCTCCACGCGGATCCACTCGTAGGCGTAGTCGGCATTGGTCAGTCCGTCGCCATCTGCGACGGTGCCGGGGCCCGCGGTGAGCGTCTGGCCCACCTGCAGAATGCCGGTGATGGCGGGCTTGCCCGTGGCGGCAGTGTTGGGGATCGGCTCGGTCACCGCGATCGCCACCCGGATCGTGTCGCTGTGGCCGAACCAGTCCTCGACTCGCACTGTCACGGAGTAGTCGATCTTGTAGGTGCGGTCGAAGCGGACACGGGTGGTGATCTGGCCGGTGTCGGCGTCGATATCGAACGCGTCAGCATCGGCGCCTTGGAGGCTGTAGGCGAGCTTGTCATCGGCATGGCTGGGGTTGCCGATGTCGCTGTCGGTTGCGGTCACGGGCTGCCCGACAGCGGCGCCTATCGGGGCATTCTCGGCCACGCTGCGGGTCGTTGACGAGCCTGCGGTGAAGCTGGGTGCGTGGGTGTCTCGTGAGCCGCCCAGATACAGGCGGGCATAGGCCCACGGACCATCGCCAATTGCATTGCGAGCCCGCACACGTAGCACCGAGTCTTCGGTGCTGGAAAAGGTGGGACTGCCGTGGAACGAGCCCCCGCCCTCGCGGCAGACCGTACCGATAGCAGACGACCACGATGTTGCCGATACTCGCCGCGCTTCGCACTGGTAGCCGGTGATCGAGCTTCCGCCGCTAGACGGCGCAGAGATGGAGACCCGGAGCTGAGTGCTGCTCGTCGACACGCTCAGACCAGGACGGCCGGGCACGGTGGCGGGTGTCGCGTCATCGTCGGTGATGGTGAGCGTGGCGGTGTAGGTCCGGTCGCCGACAGCGGCGGCCAACACGACGGTCTCGTCGGGCTCGTCGCTGCTGTCACCCTTGATGACGAGGGCGAAGCTGGCAATCGCGCTGTTGTCATCGGACTGACGGGCGAGGTCGGCAAGCGTGACGGTGAAATCGCCCGGGCGGGCCGCTGTGCCTCTCGGGTCCAGGGTCAGTGCGGTAGTAGCAGGCAGGGTCTCGGTGCCGGTGCCCCGCACCAGCCGTGCTTCGACGTTGAGCGTCTGATCGGCGTCGGTCTCCGCGATCTGGGTGAGCTCGGTACCACCCTGGCCGAACAGTCGCAGCGTCCACGGCGCACCGCCGGGCGCGGCCGTGACCGTCACGGGCCCCGCTGTCAGGTCTTCGGTGCCGACGTGGGCCGACGCGCCGACTCTCACCGACAGGTCGGTATCGGCAGTCAGATCGCCGTTGAAGTACAGGGTCAGCACCGCCCGGGTGTTGCTCTGGCGCTCCACTGACGAGACACGTAGGCCAGGCACCGCAGGGCTGAACCTGAACGCGCTGGTCGGCACCGGCTCGTCCCGCCACTGCGACCCGGCGAGCTCGATCGTCAGCGTGGCGTCGTGCAGGTCGGCCTCGGCCAGCGTCGCCGGGCTCGGAGCGACGACGGTTGCCGTGGCCGATGTCGTGGCACGGGCAGTGTTGGAGAACACGCCCAGCCGGGAGTCGGTATCGGCTCGCACCCGGAACTCGTACTCAGTGCCTGCGCTCAAGCCTTCCACCGTCACCGTGACCGAGGTGCGCTTCTTCTGGCTAGTGAGCATCGTGGCTTCATTTGCCCACGAGGTCTCCCCCGATTCGCGCCACTGGTAGAGGAACGAGGTGACCGGCCCCTCATCGCGCAACAGACCCCAGGTGTTGTTGCCGCCACCGCGCGGCGTGTTGCCAGGCACCTTCCACGAGAGCGTCATCTGGTCGCCCCGGCCGCGCACGGGACTGGCGACCGGGTGCTCGTTCAAGCCAGCATCGCCGCGGAATGCAGGCCGGCCGCTCACATGTATGTGAACCCATCCCCCGACGCGGTCGTCGTTCTCTGCCCGCACGCGATAGGTGTCGGAGGATCTTTCACTGCTGTCGAGGCGCGTCCACATGGGCTCGTCGGTGGTGACTGCGTTGCCCCAGTGGCGCTCTTCTTGGCTGCTCGCCGGCCGCCGCTCGATTCGGTACTCGATGGACTTGCCACCCGTTGTCGCAGCGCCCCACGACAGAGTCACCAGCGCCTCGCCAGTCGCCGACAGGTCGGTGACCGCACCGGGTTTGGCGGCCACTTCATCGGCGGCCGACGGCGGGCCGTCGCCGCCCGCGTTCGTCGCCCGTACCCGGAACGCTGTGTGAGCGTTCGCGACCCCCGTCAGCGTCACCGTCGCACTGACCGCCGTGCCGCTGAGCGTTCCGCCCTCGGTCCAAGTAGACGACTCGGTGACTGGCGCGGCCGTGTGCTCCCACTTGTAGCCGGTGGGCGCGCCGTCGGCGGGCGCTGTCCACGACAGCTCAATCTGGTCGCCCGATCCCGCCGCCGCATCAAGGTCCGTCGGCGCTCCGGGCGCGGCCTCCGCTACCGGCCCGACTGCCGCTGAGGTCAGGACCTCCTGGTTGCCGGCATTGTCGTCGAAGGTTGCCCGCACCTTGATCGTGCGGCCTTGATCGGCAAGCTGCAGCGTGTAGCTGGTGCCGGTGGCACCGGAGATGTCGGCCTCATCGCCGCCGGTCTCCACCCGGATCCACTGCAGCGCGAACGTCGCATTGTCGATGCCGTCGGGGTCGTCGATGCCAGACGTCTTCGCCGTCAGCGTCTGCCCCACCTGGGTCGTGCCGGTGATGGTGGGCGCTCCGGTCGGGTCCTCATCGACATTGGTGACGGTGACGGTGATCTCTTGCTCGGCCGTCATCATCCGGTCGTCAGCGCCGCTAGTGGCGGTCACGGTGACCTCGTAGGCGTTCGGGTCGTCGTCTGCGCCGCCCTGTGGATTCTCGAAGTCCGGAGCGTTCTCGAAGGCCAGCACGCCCGTGCCCTTATCGATGCTGAACAGGCCTTGGTCATCTCCCCCGGTGATCGCGTACCCGGTCACATCATCCTGCGGATCAACGTCAGCCGCCATCACCGTGCCCACGGCCTTCTGGTTCTCAGCCGCATCGAACCCGGCGTCGGAGCTGAACGTCGGCGCGTTGTTCACCAACTGCGGCGTCTCGGTCGCAGCATCCGACACGGCGCCCGCCGGCTCATCGCCGGTGGCTTTGATCACCCCGTTCAGCGCCCGCACCTCGAACCAGTACTGCTGGTCGTCGTCGAGGCCTTCCACCAGGTACGACGCGGCTGCGCTGTTCGTGTCGGTCCAATGCGCCGTGGCGAGTCCGGCTGCGGACGTGGCGCTGCGCACCTGGTAACCGGTGATGGCGGTGTCGTCATCGCCGTTCAGCACACCGGGGTCCGGCGCGGTCCAGCTCAGCTGCACCTCGCCGGTCGCACCCGTCGCCACTGCTGTCACAGAGGTCGGAGCGCCAGCCGCCTCATCGTCGTCAGCGAAGCAGGCCTGCGCCGTGCCGGGATTGAGGGTGGCGATGCTGTCTTCGGGAGACGTCTTGGTGTACCTGACGGTGACGCACTCCTCACCCTCCGCGCGGTTGTCCTGGGCAATGCCGATGCTGATCGTCGCAGACGTCTGCTGCGACTCGTAGGGCTGCGTGTCGTCACGGACAATGGACAGCGATCTGTTGGCCGGCAACGGGTCGAAGTCGTCGGCCGAAGCGGTGCCGCCGGCGACGACATCCCAAGTCCCTTCGTAGGCCTGCTCCAGTCGGTTGTTGAGCGACAACGTGAAGGCCACATCGTTGCCCCCCTCGCCGACAACCCCGTCGTCATCCTCGTCAGCCGCTGCGACGGCGAGTGCGCCGTTGACTTTGAGGAGCACGCTGGCGGTGTTGGACTGCGGGCCGGTGGCGCCCGGAGCCGTCGAGCTGACCTGCACTCGGAAGTAATGGGTCTTTCCGCCAATCAGGGGATCCCCGAGTTGGTGGGTTCCCGGACGCCTGAATTGGAGGCTGTTGGTCGCGTCGGCGGTTTGTTTCACCACATAGAAGTTCGTGTTGTTGCCCGAATAGAAGATGTTGTAGTGGTTCACCGTTGCGGGCTGGCCGTTCCGCAGGCCCGGGTCGGCCGAGTCCCATGTCAGGACTACCGTGTCGGGCTTCGTCGGGTGCTGGACCGCCCGCAGGTTGGTCGGCGCCCCGGGCTTGACGTCATTGTCAACGACGGTGATCGTCGCACGCTTCACATCTCCTGCGAACGCGCCATTGCTCACCGCTTGGGCAGCCAGACGCACGGTGTCGGGACCTGTGGCGTGCTGAAACGGGCCGCTGTCATTGTTGACGGTGATGCGGAACGTCCGGCGGCACTGATTCTTCGACCAGAAACTGGCACCTCCGCAGTTGTTCTGGGTGAGGTCGAATATCGCGCCCTGATCGCTCAGGGCGTCAATAACGCTGTAGGAGCGCGGGAACAAGAAGTACTTCTGAATCTGGTCGGCGATGATGCCGGCCCGCGTTCCTGCGGGCGGCTGCTTGTCGAAGGTCAGCGTGACCGCGATGTCGTGCGTACCGCCTTCAGTGATCTGCGTCGGCGAGATGGCCATCTCGGTCACGCGCACTTCGTTCGCCCCGAGCGTCCGCTCCTGGACAGTCGCGAAGTGTCCGTAGCGGTCGGCGGTCTCGTCTCGCACCCGAAATTCGTAGTCCTTGGCAGCGGTCAGGCCGGTTACCTGGGCGGTGCGGGCCGTGCCTGAATCCCCGTGCTGCCAACTCGATGCGCCGACCAGTCGCCACTCGTATCGGTAATTGGTGATCGTTCCGACGTTGCCGTACAGCCCGGCAGCGCTCCACGACAGAGTCGCTGTGGTCGAGGTCGGCGAAACGGTCAGCGTGGGCGCTATCGGGAGCGCCGGCAAGCCAACGGCCTCCGCCCAGCCACCCGGCCCGACACTGTTGACGGCGCGCACCCGCAAGCTGCTGACCTGATTCGGGTTCCAGAGGTCGAAGTCGGCCTGGAGATTCCCGCCGACGGGAGTCGGGACGACGGCGGCGATGGTGCCCCCGTTGTCGCAATCGCTGTTTTGCTGGAAGGTTGCAGCCCAACAGCCATCGTCGCGCTGGCCGTGAAAGAAGAAGGTATTGCGCCGCTGGTACTCGTACCTGAGTATCGGCTCGCCCCCGTCCGATGGGGCTGTCCAGACGAGCCGGGCCTTCGAGCCACCGATGCCGTGCTTGTCGCCGCCTTCGAAGCTGACGATCGTCGGCACGCCGGGCACGGTCGCTGCCGCTGCGACCGCCGCTGTGACGGTGCTGGTGAGGCTCTCGGAGAAGCCGCCGCCGTCAGTCCACGACACTGTGACGGTGAAGAACTTGCCCTCTTCAACGGCCTTCGGGGTGTAGGTCTGCTGGTTCGCGCCGCTGATGGCGGTGTCCGCCGCACCGGCGGTCTGCCTGACGTTCCACTGGTAGGTGATCTGGAGATTCGCCGGTCCGTCCGGGTCCACGATGTCAGACGTATCTGCCGTCAGCTCCTCGTTCACCTGCGGCGTGCCCGAGATCGTCACCGAACCAGTCGGCAACTCGTTCTCGTTCGTGACCGTCACGGCGATGTCGTGCGTGGCGGTCTTTGCCCGGTCGCCCGTGCCGCTCGATGCGGTCACCGTGACGTTGTAGATGTTGTTCCCGCCGTCGTCTGACGGGTTCTCAAAATCGGGCGGTGCGTTGAAGGTGATCGCGCCATCGGTCCCGATCGAGAACAGGCTTCCGTCGGCGCCGCCCAGCGAGTAGGTGATGGCCGCATCGGCCGGTACCTGTGACGCATCGGGGTCGGTGGCGGTCACCGTCGCCACTGTCGCCGTGATCAGGGTGCCTTCCGGCACACTCGCCGAAGTCGGCGCACCCTCGGCGAAGACCGGCGGCTCGTTGGGATCTGTCGTGAACGGATCCGACGATGCCGACCACGCCCCCTCGCCCTCGTGGTTGCGTGCCCGTACCTGCACGCGGTATTCCACCCCCGCGTCGAGGCCGCTGACCGTGGCGCTGGTGCTGGCGCTCGGCTGGTTCTGCGGGCCGTCTTCCCAGTCGGCATCCACCGCCTCGTCAGCGGTGGTCGGCTGGTAGCGCACGTCATAGCCGGAGATGGCCGGGCGCCCCGCATTGCCCGGCGCACTCCAGCTCACGACGGCGCTGTTGTGTGTCACCGTCCCCACCGACGGCTTGCCGGGTGCCGGCGGCGGCTCGTTCGCATCGGTCACGCTGACCGTGACCTGCTGAACCGCAGTCAGCCTCCGGGCACCGGTGCCGCTCGCGGCAGTCACCTCGATCTTGTAGGCGTTGTCGCCCGCCGCGCTGGCCTGCGCCTCGAAGTCCGGCGCGGTCGTGAAGCTGAGCACGCCCGCATTCGTCCCCGAGCGGCCGATCGAGAACTTGCCGGCATCCACGCCGCCGGTGATCTCGTAGTCGGTCACGCTGTCGCCGTCGTCGTTGTCGACGGCAATCACCGTCCCGACCGACGTCTGATTCTCCGCCGCAGAGAACGAGGCCGACGAGGTGAACGACGGCATGGCATTGCCTGCCACCGGTCCGACCTGCGCCGACAGGCTCTCGGTGGTCCCGCTGCCGTCGGTGTACGACACGGTGAGGGTGATGAACTTCCCTGCGTCGTCGGCCGTCAGCGTGTACGTGCTGCCGGTCTGACCGGCGATCACGGTGCGCGTCCCGCTCGCAGTGTCGCTGCGGCTCCACTCATAGGCGAACGTCAGCGTCGCCGGCGGCGGACTGTCGGGGTCGGAGACGCCGGACGTGTCCGCGCTGAGCGTCGCCCGTTCAATCAGATCGCCGTCAATCGTCACCGTGCCGATCGGCGCCTCGTTCACGTTGTCGACGGCGATCGTCACGTCGTGGGTGGTCAGCTCGAGGCCGTCGGATGCGCCCACGGTCACCGAGTAGCTCGATTTGGCCTCGTAGTCGAAGACCGCGGCGGTGCTGATCTGCCCGGTGGCGGCGTCGATCGTGAAGCTGCCGGCGTCGGTGCCTGCCAGCGAATAGGTGAGCGAATCGCCATCTGCGTCGGTGGCGGTGAACGGGCTGCCGACATGGGTGCCCGTCGGGAGGTTCTCAGCCACCGATGCGGTCGTGGGCAGGCTCGCGCCGAACGCCGGAGGCGTGCTGTCGTCGTTCTTAATGGTCAGCGTGGCGGTATAGGTCTCCCCGTCGATCGTCACCGAGAATGTGATGGTCTCGTCTTCCTCCTTGACGTTGTCGCCCTTGATGGTGATGCGCCGTGCGCCCCGTGCGCGGTCGGACCCCTGGCGGTTGATCGCGGAGAAGGTGTTCCTGTTGTTGAACTCGTAGTCCGCAGGATTGTCCGCTGTACCGCCAATCGCCACGGCCACCGAACCGGGCAGCGTCGTCGTCGAGATGCCGCGCTCCAGCACCAGGAACGTCGCCGGATAATCCACATCTGCATCGGCCTCGGTGACCATGGTGAACGGCTGGGGCTGCGCGTTTTCGTCATCGCGCACGAGCTTCAGCGTCCACAGCGGCCGCTTGACCACCGAGATGACGTAGTCCTTCGTGGTGACGCCGTCGCCCGCGGTCACCCGCACCGTGATCGTGTCGCCGTCGCTCACGGCGATCGGCGGGCTCGCCTCGCCGCTTGCCACCGCCACGGCAGCCACCGTCTGCGTGCCGACTGTCACTGTTGCACCCGCGTTGGCGGCCGTGGGAGTCAACGTGATGGACGGCACCGAGTCCGGCACGGACAGCGTGTAGCCGGTGGTCTTGGTGGTGTCGAACCCGGGCGCCAGCGTGCCGCGGGAGACTGCGAGCGCCGACAGGTCCGCGTTGTCGTTGCGCTGTGTGCTGCCGCTGACCGTGCTCGACCAGTTGCTCGTGCCCTCGTCGTTGGATGCCCTCACCCGCACCTGGTAGCTCTGGCCCTGGCTGAGCCCCTCGATCTTGTAGCTCGTGCCCGTGCCGGTCACGGCGTTGCTCAGATCGGTGAACGGGCCCGTGGTTCCTGCGCGGTACTCCAGGTCGTAGTCGTTGATGTCCGGGCCTTCATTCGCCGGGGCCTGCCACTGCACTGTCAGGCTGTCGTGCGTCGCAGCCGAGATCGTCGGCCTGGCCGGTTTCTCCGGTGCCTCGCCGTCCACGTCTTCAACGGTGATGGTGATGAGTTGGGTTGCCGTCGCAACTCGGTCGCCAACCCCGCTGGTGATCGTCACCTCGATCTCAATGCGGTTATGCCCTTGCGTCGCGAGGAGCTGCTCGTAGTTGGGCGCACTGAAGAACCAGAACACATTCCCGGGGAAGGTGAACGTGACCAGGTTCCTGGGGTTGGTCACCTCGAAGTACTGCACGGTGTCGTCGTCATCTTCGGCTGTGAATTCGCCGAATCCCCGGGTGTTCTCGTCGATCGTGTATGTCGCAGGGGAGGTCGCGCGAGGCGGGTGATGCAGGGTGACGGTGAACGTCTGGCTGACCGACTGCTGGTCGCCGTCGGTCGCCGTCACGGTGACCGTCGTCGTTCCCACTGCCACCGGGGTGACGGTCAGCATGGCGCCGGTGACGGCGACCGTCGCGAAGCTTGTTTCGCTCGACGCGGCGGAGAATGTCAGCGTGTCGCCGGGGTCGCTGAACGCATCGTTCAGGTCGAAGATCTGTGCGCCCACATTGGTGACCCAAGTGCGATTGCCGATGGCCGTGCCCACCACTGGCGGGTTCTCGCCCTCGTCGTTGTCGGCGATGTCCAGCGTGGCCGTGTAGGTCTGCCCGTCGATCCGCACCGAGAACGTGATGGTTTCGTCGGGATCGTCGACGCCGTCTTCCTTGATGGTGATCTGCCGTGCGCCCTGTGCGAGGTCGTTATTCGCTCGGCCGATGCTGTTGAAGAGTCCGCCCTGATTGAAGACGTAGTCCTCCGTACGCGTGGCTGTACCCCCAACCGTCACCGTCAGATTCGCGGGCAGCGGGGTCCGTGAGCTACCGCGCCGCAACCTGAGCCAGGTCGACGGGAAGTCTTGATCGACATCAGACTCAGTGACCATTGTGAATGGCTGGGGCTGCCCGTTCTGGTCGCGCTCGAGCCGCAGCGTCCACAGCGGCTGCTTGTCCACCGTGAGCGTGTAGTCCTTCGTGGTGGCGCCGTCCTCGGCGGTCACGCGCACGGTGATCGTGCCGCCGTCGGTCACGGTGACCTGCCTGCTGGTGCCGCCGTTGACGGTGACCCTGGCGCCGGCATGCGCGGCCGTGGCGGTCACGGTGATCGACGAGGCGCTGTCGCGCACGATGGCCGTGTAGGCGGTGGTATCGCTGGCGAAGGTCTCCTTGATGCGACCCTGCGAGATGTCGAGTGCCGAGAGGTCGGCGTTGGTGGACAGGATCTTGGTCGCGGTGCCGAAGCCCACCGGCGACCAGGGGCCGATGGCCTCTTCGTTGCGCGCTCGCACCTGCACCTCGTAGCGCTGATTCAGCGTGAGGGAAGTGGCGGTGCTGTGGGTGATGGTGTGGGTGGTGCCGGTGCCGTCGTAGCCGGCGTTGGTGTAGCTGCCCTGCGAGTTCTCGCGGCGGTACCGCACGTCGTAGTCGGTGATCGGCGGGCCGGCGCTGGCTGGCGCGGTCCAGTTCACGATCAGCGAAAGCGTCTGCGTGGTCACGGTGCCGAACGTGGGTGCGGCCGGCCGCTCCGGCGCCTCGTCCGCGTCAGTAACGGTGACGGTGATGCGCTGCGTTGCGGTCCGCTCGCGGATGCCGGTGCCGCTGGTGACGGTCACCTCGATCTGGTAGTCGTTGTCGTCGTCGGCGCTGCCGGGAGCCTCGTAGTTCGGCTGGGTGGTGAATCTCAGCTCGCCCGCATTGGTGATCGAGAACTTGCCGTTGTCCGGTCCCCTGCTGGCGTCGGCAGCGAGCGCGAAGCCGGTGATCGCGTCGCCGGTGTCGTCATCGGTGGCCGCCACCCTGCCCACCGCCGTGGCGATCGGGGTGGTCTCGGCGAAGCTGAACTCCGCCGACGACGTGAATCTCGGCCGGTCGTTCGGCCCTGTAGGCGTGCCTGTGCCTACTGCCGACCAGCCGCTGTTGCGCCGCGCCGCGGGCTCCGCGTCGGCAGTAGCCCTGACCCGCACCGAATAGCGGGTTCCCTTGGTCAAGCCCAGGATGGTGTAGCTGGTGTTCTCATCGCCAGTGACCACGGCTTGCGGGGCACCGGCGAACGACTGCCCGTCAGGCGTCCACTGCACCGTGTAGCTGTCGACGCTGAACACTGGGTCCCAGGTCACCTCCAGCGTGCGGGGAACCCTGCCAGGCTGCACGTCGACGCCCGTGGGTGCCGGCGGCCGGCCCTCGATCCGGAACCTGTGCTGCGCATAAGCACCACAGGTCGCGTCCGATTCAGCGGCGCTCGTGCACGCGCGCACCCGGATGTCGTAGCCGCGTCCCGCCGCGAGCCCAAGGCCTTGGTAGACCGGGCCTACCGTCTCGCTAACGATGGCCGACGGCGGAGGGCCTGGGGGCGAAAGCCACTCCGTGGCATCGTTCTGCTTGTAGCTGAAGAAGTAGTACAAGCCGGTGGAGTCGGTTGCGTTCGCCGGCCTCTCCCAATAGACGAACAGAAGGTTGGTCTGCGCCGAAGTGACGCGCAGATTGCCTGGTGCGTCCGCCGCCACACCCGGCGTGGCCCGGACGGCGGCGGATGGACGGCCGATGCGGGCCGCCGTGTGCGCTCGCACCCGGAACTCGTATGCGGTGCCCGGGGTGAGACCCTCGATCGTGATCGACGTGCCGGTGAAGGTCGCTGCGCTCGTCTGCCACGAACCCGAGCCAGCGGTGCGCCACTGGTAGTCGTAGCCGATCACCGGCGTCTCATAAGGCAAGGCCGCGCCGCCGCCGGTCGCTGTCGGCGCGCTCCAGCCTTTGAGCCGCACGCTGGTCTCGCCCAGCCACGGATCGGCGACGCCGGTCTCGACCGTCACGCCGGTCGCTGCCGCCGGACGGCCTGCCACGGTGATCTCAGTCCAGGGGCCGGCCCGGTCGGCATTGCGCGCCCGCACCCGGAAGTCGTAGTTGGCGTTGGCGTTGAGGCCGCTGACGTCCGCGCTAGTCGCATCAGCGCCGGCCGTGCCAGCGTTGCCCCACTGGGCCGGCGGGTCTTGGCCGCTCAGCCGACGCTGATATTCGAAACCGGTCAGCTCCTTGCCGCCCGTATCCGCTCCACTCGGCGCGGCCCAGCTCAGACGCACAACTGTGCCGGGTGAGCCGATCCGCTCGCCGCCTTCACCGGTGAGGCTGACTAATGCGGCAGGCGGCCCGGCGAGGCTGAGCACACCCGAAGGCGCGCTGTCGCCCTGATCATTCACTGCGATCACCCGGAACGCCGTGTGCCGGCCAGCAGCCCCCGTCGCTGTGCCGGTCGCCGTGAGGCCGCTGATGCCAGTGCCGCCGTCGGTCCAGTTCGAGGCGGGTCTGGCCGGCGCCGCCGTGTACTGCCATTTGTAGCTCGTGACCGGCGGGCCGCCGTCGGGCGCAGTCCAAGTGAGCGTCACACTGTCGCCGCTGCCAGCCGCCACTGACACCAGCGTCGGCGCGTGCGGTGCCACATCCGCCAACGGCGTCTCCGAGACTGGAGTCGACCACGGCCCGGTCTCGTTGCCGCGAGTGGCCGCTACCCGCACGTCGTAGGCCGCCCGCGGGTCCAGCCCTGTGATGTCGCGGTTCGTCGTGGTGCGGCCGATCACCACGGCCTGCCGGCTTTCGTGGAATGCCTGCTGGCCGGTCTTCCACTGCACGATGTAACCGTCGGCGTCGCGCACAGGGCTCCACGTGGCCCGCAGGCCCTCCACCAGCGAGGTGAGCTCAACGCCGTCCGGCGCAGCCAGTTCGGTGTCGGTCACGGTGACAGCGACACGTGCATTCGGCAGGTCGGTGAGCGCGTCGTACTCCGGCGCCGCGGTGGACGCAGTGTTGATGGCGTAGGTGAGCGTGGCGAAGTCGTCGTCGGAATCCGCATCGTCGGCAGCCCGCACGGTCACCGTCTGGGGATCGTCCCAGTTGCTCCTCGAGAACGTGAGGCGTGCCTTGTCCACCGTCACTTCGGGGTTGTCGCTCGTCACCGTCACCACGACGTTGCCGCTCGAGGGCTGCGTGTCGAGCACAACCGTGTAGGTGTTGGTGCCCTGCTCGACAACGGCCAGGTCTCGGGGCGACACCGTCACCCCGGCCGTGTCGCTGTCGACGACAGTCACCTCGACGGCGGCGATCGAGACGCCGCCATAGCCGCCACCGGAGATGCTGTGGCTGATCGTCACCTCTCCGTCTGCGGCGTCGGCGTCCTCAAGCCCGCTTACCTCGACCTCTACCTCATTGCTCAAGCCCAACAAGTTGTCTGGGGTGAGCCGTCGGCTGGATTGGATGCCAGGGCTGGACGTATCGAGATCCACTGTGACGACGCCGTTGGGCCTGGTTGTGGCCGTGATCGTCACGTTGCCTGACGGCGGCGCGAACAGCTCAAGGCGGTAGTTGGCACTGTTGCCCTCGCCAACCTCCAGCTCGGTGGTCGAGACTGCGACGCCCGCGCGGTCGTCATCGTTGATGCGCAGGGTCACGGCCCTCGGCATGTTGACGCCGCCGGTCACCGTCCCGGCAATGGTGACAGTCTCGTTCTGAGTGTCGACGTCGTTTGCGGAGGAGATCGCCACGGAGTCGCTGCTCGTGGTTTCGCCCGCGGCAATGAAGATGACGCCGGTGCCGCCGAAGAAGTGCTCGAATTCGGAAGTGCGGCCCAGCGACGAGGTCACCGTGACCGTTACGTCGGTGTCCCAGGCGTGATTGAGCGTCGCGGTGACGCTTGCCGTGTTCGCTGTGTCGCCCTCGCTGATGGTTCCCGGCGTCACGTGCAGCGTCACCGTGGGCGTGGGCTCGTTGTCGTCCACGCTCACCGCGACGTCCGCGTAGCCGAGAGGGATGCCGCTGTAGGCCGAGTCGCTGGAGGAAGCCGAGTGCGAGATCGTCGCCGTGCCGTCCACGGCGTCGTCGTCCTGGGTGCCTCGCACGGTGACGGGCTTCGCGCTGTTCCAGTTCGTCGTGGTGAACGTGATGGACGCCGGAGTCACCGTGGCGATGTCATCATCGCTGCTCGTCAGATCGATCGTCACATTCGCGGATGGCTGGGTGTTGAGCTTCAGCGTGTAGGACTTCGTCGACCCCTCAGTGACGGCCACGCTTGCTCTAGAGACCGTGACGCCCGCTACGTCGTTGTCGGTCACCCTCACCGTCACGTTGTCGTTGAAGAGATCGTCCGCGGTGAGCGCTACGTACTCCGGCGCCCTATTGCTCCCGGCTGCGATGGTGTGGCTGAGCGTGGCCGTGTAATCGCCGCTGTCGTTCTCGTTCCTGGCCTGCACAGTGAAGGACTGCGGGCTGGACCAGTTGCTGGAGCTGAACGTGCGGCTGCTGGGCGAAATCGTGACGTTGCTGTCGCTGCTCGCCACGTTCACTTCCACGGTGCCGCTCGATGGCGGTGTGTCCAACACGACCGTGTAGCTGGTCTCGCTGCCTTCGATCACGTCCACGCCCGCCGGAGTCACGGTCAGCCCAGCGGTCTCGTCATCATCCACAACCACATCAAGGTTCGGCAGATTCCGGACGCTGCGGTACTCGCTCGCCGTAGTCCGAGCAGTGTTGATCGAGTGGGTGACGATGGCCTCGTCGTTCCACGCGTCATCGTCGTGCGCGGCGCTCACGGTCACCGGCTGCGGCAAATCCCAGTCGAACTGACCGAACGTCAGCGTCGTCTGGTCACCGCCGGTATTCGGATCCGTGTCCACCCTGATGTCGCTGCTGCGAGGCGCCGTCACGTTGATCACGACGGTGCCCTCGGGTCGTGTGTTGAGCAGCACTTCATACGTCGCGCTGTCGCCCTCGGGAATCCGTGGCCGGCTGAGAGGCAACAGCGTCACCCCGGGCTGATCGTTGTCGGCCACTACGACGCTGATGTCGTCGATCTGTACATCGCGGTATTCGGCCGCGCCCGATACGGCATGAGCGATCGTCGCCGTGTCGTTGTCGGAGTCGTCATCCTCGCCCGCCACGACAGTCACGGTCTGCGGTTGATTCCAGTTGTCTGTGTCGAAGAACAGCGACTGCTCGACCCCTGAGCCAGAGCCGCCGAACTCGACGCCGTTGGAGCCCACATCGCCGGTGAGCTTGAGGCCAATCTGAACACTCCCGCTGGGCGGCCTGGTGAGCACCACCGTGTAGATCGAGCTGCCGCCTTCCGGCACCTGCGCAGGCGTGAGCGCTGTGACGGTGACCCCGGCCGTGTCGTCATCGGTGACAGCCACCGTCACGTTCTGATCGTCAAGGAAACTGAAGAAGTAACCGGCGTCGTCCGAGGCAGCCGTGTGCTCGATGGTCACGGTTTCGTCGCCGGCGTCGTCGTCTTGAACGGCGGTGACGGTCACGGTCTGCGACGTGTTCCAGTTGTCACTCGTGAAGGTGAGCGTTGCCGGTGCCACTGTCGCAGCTCCGGGGTCGCGGCTCGTCGGCGTGATCGTCACGTCATGTAGGGGCTCGGTGTTGAGCCGCACCGTGTAGGTCGCAGTCTTCCCTTCACCCACGGCCACGCCCGTCTTCGACACCGACACGCCTGGAACATCGTCGTCGGTGACGCGCACCGACACGTTGTCGTGCGACAGCGAGGCATCGTCGTTCGGGCGCAGAGTGGCGAGGGCGTCGTACTCGGGCGCCGTCGTGGCTGAAGCGTTGATGGCGTGGGTGAGCGTGGCGCTATAGCCGGCACCATCGACAACGTCGTCGTCGACCGCGGTGACCGTGACGTACTGCGGGGTACTCCAGTTGATGGCCCGGAACGTGAGGCTCGCAGGGCTCACCGAGACGGCGTCGTTGTCGCTCGCCACGGTGACGACGACGTTGCCCGACGAGGGCGGCGTGTCGAGCCTGATGGAGTACAGGCCGCTGCCGGCCTCGTTGACGATCAGATCGGGGCGCAACACCGTGATCCCCGCCTGGTCGTCGTCGACGATCGTGACCTCGACGTTCGGGAACGACACGCTATAGCCGCTCACGATGCGATGGGTGATGCGCGCAGCTGTGTCCGCGGCGTCGGCGTCGTGGGCGCCCCGCACGGTGACCGAGTACGGCGTATCCCATGAATCGGCGGGGATGGTCAGGGTCGACTGGTCGCCGTCGGCAGTCGAATCCGTGTCCACTGTCACGCCGCCTGAGGCCGTGAAGGACAACCTCACGTCAGCGGCCGGCTCAGTGTTCAGCTTGAGGTCGTAGGTGGTCTCGCTGCCCTCTTCCACTCGCAGCTGCTCGGTCGAGAGCGCAATACCGCTGACATCGGTGTCCCGGATAGCCAGCGTCACGGTCGAAGGCCCCGTAGCGGGCAGGGGTGTCGTTGGGTCATCGTCGTTGTCGACGACCGTGCCGGTGATGCGCACCGTCTCGGGGCGGGTGTCTTCGTCCGAAAAGGCAGAAATTCCCAAACCGCCGTCGCTGGCGAGCGAGCCACGGCTGATGAAGAGCTCTCCGTCGCCTCCGCTGAAGTCGTCCTCGGTGGTGCTGCCGCTCGGCGCCGCGTTCACCGTGATGCTGATATCGCTGCTGGACGCGATGCTCAGTGACGCCGTCACCGTTGCTGTGTTACCGAGAAATCCGTCATTGATCGTGCTGGGCGAGACCGACAGAGTCACCTGCGGGGTCGGCTCGTTGTCGGTGATGGTGAGCTCCACGGAGTCCTGCACCACGTCGTCGACAACGGGGAAAACCACGAAGTCACTGGGGTTGGACACGACCACGGAGAGCGTCACCCGCCGATCCGGGTTGTGCACCGGTGTCGGCACGTCGTCCACGGCAGTGATCGTGAACGTGGTAGTCGTCCCTCCCGCCGGGATCTCCTTGAAATCGCTGTCGAGGGCGAATACCCCGGCAGAATCAGAGCCATCTGAGAGGCCCGCAGAGAGGGAGACCCCCGTCACCGCAGTGGTCGGGGTCCCCGACAATCTGACGGTCAGCGTCGCCGTGCCGCCCGCTTCAGAGATCGAGGTGCGGCTGAGCGTGAGTGAGACGTTGGTCTCAGCCGTTTGGGCATGTGCTGGCGGCGCTACGGCGGGCAGCACTGCCAGAGCGACGAGCAGTGATGCCGCCGCCCGACTCAACCGGTAGCGCGGCCGACCGCGAGCGCGCCGCTTCGCCTTCACCGGCGATGGTGGCGTCGACTTCTGGTCGGCACCGCCTCACGCCCCAATTGACGGGGGGGGGTCGCAAGCGCGACGACGGCCTGCCGCCCCTCGGCCGCTGCGTCCCTGACCACCGTGTGCATCGCCGTCGAGGGTACCGGTCGTATATGGGGAATTACGTCATGTTTGGCGATCTATATGTGTTGATCTACATCTCATCGGGGTCGCTCGACCGAGACTGCCGCTGTGACTATGCGGGCCATCGATATGTGACCCCGCCCAATGCAGAACCACGAGAGACCCAGCGGGCTGCCACCAAGGCCAAAATCGATGCCACGACCTCGCCGGTCGGCTGCAAGACTGCGCGCATGACACGCCCCGCCGACTCCCCGTCCGCCCGCCAGCGCCAAGGCCGCCCAGCATGAGCGCGTTCATCGTGCTGTTGCACCCTGACGAACCGGACTCGGCCAATGAACTCAAGGCCGCCATCGAAGAGCAGTTCCCCGGCAAGCAGCACTTCAAGTTCTCCAAGCACGCCTACCTCATCACTGGGGCCGACTTCACGAGTGACATCACCGAGAAGATCGGAATGGACAACAGCGACGAGCTGTACGGCGCCGTGTTCCGTCTCAACGGGTCGTACAGCGGGAACTCATGGGTCAAGCTGTGGGAGTGGCTCAAAGCGGCGGAGGAGGTCACATGACTGCGACCTCTGACGAAATCGAGCGCTCACGCCAGATCGCTCGCATCGACAACCAAAGCCTCGGAGACCGGGTGAAGACTCTGGAGACGGATGCGAAGCACTACGCAACTCGCGAATGGGTGCTGCTCAAGGGTTACGCGGTCATTGCACTTGTGGCCATCGTCGCTTCCAGCCTGGTAGCAACGATCGTCCGCGTCTGGCTCTGAGACCCCCCGGCCGCAGAAGCCGACCAAAAAATCGGCTGCCACCTCCGAGATGCCGCCTCACGATTCGCATAGGAAAGAAAACTGCCCGCACGCCGGTATCATGGTTGTGTGGTAGTCGTCGAGCTTGATCAGCCTGAGGAACTGCTGGTCAAGACGCGGTGGCGGGACGGGCCGGTTTGCCCTAGCTGCGACAGCGAGGGCGCAGAGGCTCGGGACGAGCCCACCCGGGCTGAGTGGACCACTTGGCGCTGCCGCGGCTGCCGCGCACGGTTCAGGGTTACGACGGGCACCGTGCTGCATTCGACGAAGCTGACGCCGTCGGACTGGATTGCGGTGGCGGGCATGGAAGAGCTCGCGCCACCCCAGATCGCCGCGGCAATCGGTGTCTCACGAGTGACCTCTCGCAAGATCGCTGCGGTGATGGAGCCGGCGCACGACGGCTCGCGGTCGGAGCGGCTGCGGCACATGATGAGCCCACGCCACCGGCGCCAGCCCGCACCGGACCCTTGGCAGCTCGATCCCCTGCCGGCCACGCTGCGGGCCGAGGACAGCCCGCTCGGGTCGCTGAGCGACGGGGCCAAGGCGATCCTGAACGCCTTGCGGGCTCGGCCGTTCGGAGCGACCGCAGCAAAGCTCGCCGAGCTCGCCGGCGTGTCCTACTCGCAGACACTGCGGTGCCTTGCCCGCCTCGAGCAACGTGGCTGGGCCAAGGCCGCCAAGACCAGCATCCACTATGGATACGAGCTGCGCCGCGCAACCGTGTGGTCGCTGTCGTGGTCGGACGGCTGCATGCATGCGCTGTCGTACCTTCGTGACCGCCCGACTCGCCCGCTTGAGCAAATCCCCGACCGCGTGCCGCGACGCTTTTGGCGCAACTTCTGGTCGGGCGCTTCGGCTGACACGCTCACGATCTCCCAGCACGGCCTGCACATCGCCGAGACGCTGATCGGCGGGCACGACGTTTCCGCAAGAGCCTGGGCTCTCTCGAACCTGCCGACACCGGTGCTGCGTGAGTGCCGCACACTGCGGGGATTCGAAACTGGGCTGAACGCCGAACTGCTCGATCTCGAGATCGCCCGCCGGGCGGCCGCAGCGTGAACGAGATCGACGCGTGGGCCGATGTCTTGCCGGCGCGACTGCGCCAGGTATGGCCGTACGTCGCCGAGTGCGCCAACAGCGTCGGAGGCGTGTTGATGGGAGGCACTGCGGTAGCCATCCACTTGCGCCACCGAGTCTCTGAGGATCTCGACGTGGTCACGCTGCGGAAGTTCTCCGGGCGGGCGATGGCGAAGCGACTCCAGCGGGCAGCGTCGGACGTCGAGACCGACGAAGTAGCCGACAACATGTTCCACGGCTACGTCGACGGCGTGCGGGTCGACATCTTCCGCGCACTGCCGTCCGATGATGTGCAGCCATCAGACATGCGATGGGTTGCACCGCGCACGACGGTCGCAGACATGAAGATCGGCTCCATCGCCGACCTGATGGCCGCCAAGCTCGACGTGATCAGGTTCCGCCCGAAGCTGCGGGACTACCTGGACATTGCCGCGATGGACCAATCCGAAGCGTGCAGCCTCGAAGCCGGCGCCTGCTACTACTGCCAGCGGTTCGGGCACAGCCACCCGCCTCGGGCCCTAGACGAGATTGTTCGCCTGCTCGAACGGCCCGGGACGCTGCCGAGTGACCCCGATTACGAAAGCCGCCGCGGCGACGCCCTCGCCCACTTGCGGGCCCGGGCACCGGCCTTGCGCGACCGCATAGCCGAGATGCGCGACCCCGCCTCGTAGCCAAGCGGACAACCCATCATCTGCTGCGGCCGTTCCGCTCGCTGCAGCCAAGCGGACGCTCCCCTGGGACGCGGGAGGGCCGGCGGGCTTTTGCCCGCCGGCCCCCTCTTTGACCGTTTTGGTCAGTCAGGTATCAGACGCTGAGCGTCTGATTCCTGGTGGCGATTGCCTAGCGGCAGCCGCCTTCATCCTTGTCCCAGGCGCAGTTCGTCGACTTGCCATTGACGTCCACGATGTCGCCGACCTGGGTCCAGGTCTGCTCCGTGGCGTTGAACTGGCTGAAGTCCGAACCCTCAACGAAGTACGCGTCAGCGTTGCCGTTGAGCTGGGTGATGATGCCGTCGAGGATCATCGGGTGGTAGATGTCGATCGACCGCACCGCCAGGATGAAGTTCGTCCTGGTCAGGCCGCCCGGCAGGTCGGCTGCAACGCGCAGCGCCTCGCCGTAGGGGTAGCCGTAGGTGTAGCCGATGGCGTACAGCGACACAGCCGGGTCAAGGCCAGCGGCCTCCAGGTTGGAGTTCGCGAAGGCGATGAACGGCTCATCGATGAACTTCGGGTCGGTGGAGTCCTTCGACCCGCCGCCGATGATCCACCAGTCGTGGGCGAAGTCGCCCGCCGGCTTCATGTAGGCCTCGATGCCCTTGCACACCGACGGCGTGAACAGCGCGCCGCCCTTGGCCGTGATGTCGTCGTACAGGCCGCTCTGACCGGCTTCCTGGATGGCCAGCAGGCACGGGTTGCCCGCCGTCATCGAGATGAACACGTCGGGCTCGAAGGCCAGGATGGTCGTCATCTCGTTGGTCAGCGTCGGCGCCGCGGGGTCGTGACGCACCGGCAGGTACTCGCTCACCACGTCGGTGTTGGCGTGTGCCCACTCTTCGAAGCCGAGCTCGTACGCCAGACCGAAGTCGTTGTCCATCACCAGGCCGGCAACCTTGACGGGCAGCAGGTCAGGCAGGTTCTCCCTGATCCAGGCGCCCCACAGGATCGACTCGGTCGAGTACGACATCTGCATGATGGTGGTCCACGGGTGGTTCACCGGGTCGCCCCAAGCCGGGTGGCCCGTCATCACGAACGGGTGCGGGATGCACTCCTCGTTGATCTTGTCGTACACCGCGAGGGTGTTGGGCGAGCCCAGGGTCAGGATCGAGAACACGTTCTCCGCCTCGATCAGCTCGTCCACGAACTCGATCGTCTGGGCGGCGACGTAGGCGTCGTCCTTGATGATCAGCGTCAGGTCACGCGGGGAGCCGCCGACCATGATCGGATCGTTCTCGTTGATCCAGTCGAAGTAGTTCTCCCAGCCGTAGGCGATGTTGCCGTACGCAGCCAGGTTGCCCGACTGAGCCGTGGTGTGACCGATGCGGACCTGAGAATCGGTGATGCCCGTCGTGTCCGACCAGTCGTCGGGGCAGGCGTTCATGTCGATCTCGAAGCCGGCAGGGCCACGCAGGATGCCGTCGTCGCCGACGCCGTACTCGCCCGACTCGATCTTCTCGGTCAGCTCTGCAACAGACTTGGCACGACGGGCAGCGGCCTCGTCGAAGATGCCCTGAAGGGTGGAGCGATCAAACATCTCCTCCTCTTCCATGGCCTCCTCTTCGGCTTCTTCCTCGTCGTCCTCGCCGGCAACAGCGGCCTCGATGTCCTCCTCAGCAGCGGCGCCGCCGAGAGCACCAGTGGCGCCCTCGTCTTCTTCCTCTGCCATCTCCTCTTCCTCGTCCATCGCCTCGTCTTCACTCGGCGCGGCCGTGGTTTCGGTTTCTGTCTCGCCGGCATCGCCATCCGCGTCGCCATCTCCGCCGCCGCACGCAGCAGCGACAAGCGAGAACGCGAATAGCAGAGCCAGCAAGCGCCACATTCGACGCTTGGTCCTGTTGTGTCTCCCCATTCGGTTGCAAAAGACAAACCGGCAGCGGAATACACAGAGCGCCGACCGGTCCACTGAGACGCTAGTTCGCGCCGAGCAGGCGGTCACCAGGCGGCCTATGTCAATTCT
>JAJEEO010000009.1 GCA_022820925.1 Acidimicrobiia bacterium
CGCTTCACATCGGCTCACGATTGTGCCATGTCAGCACAGTGCGCGACAAGACATACAGCAGCACAGTCGTGTTGACGCTCAGGTGCTGCGGCGAAGGCGGACGACTGGAATCTCCCGATCGACCGATGCCTGGTAGTCGCCGAATCGGGGCATGGCCTCGCACATCGCGTCGAACGCCTTGGCGCGCTCGCTGCCCGACAGTTCAGCCGCAGTTGCCGCGAACGACTCGGTGCCGATCTCGACAGTGACCGCCGGGTTGGCGGAGACGTTGTGGTACCAAGCCGGATGGCTGGGGTGGCCGCCGGCGGATGCGAACACGATCCAGTCGCCGTCGAGCTCGTGATAGGTGAGCGGGCTGGTGAGCTGACGCCCGCTGCGAGCGCCGGTCATGGTCAGCAGCAGCATGGGATTGCCCTCGAACATGCCGCCGCAGCGCCCCTCGTTCTCGCGGAACTCGGCGATGATCTGCTCATTGAACGACAGCACCTGGCCGTCCTCCATCCCCTTCATCGACATGACATGCACTCCCGCTCGATACAACCGACAGCCGAACCCTATGGCATCGCAGCGACTCGTCCATGGCGGCAGCCGGACCCAGCGTTGTCCCGTGTCAGGGTTTTTGAGACGGGTCGTTGTTTGGTGCTGACCTGAAGGAGTGTCCTGATGGGCCGTCATGTGCGATTGGGGCAGCCTCAGTTGTGCAGTGTTGCGGCTGTCTGCGGAAGCGGCCGTGACCGTCCTGCGGGTTTGCGCATGAGATCGCTGCGAGTTTGCACAATAGCGAACTGCGGAAATGATCAGTAGCGCTAGGATTCCGGGCATGGAACTCATCGCCCGCCACCTTCGGCCCGAGATCGAAGAGGCGCTGGAATGGTCGCGGGTGGTCATGATCCACGGGGCACGCCAGACCGGCAAGACCACACTGGCGCGGGAAATAGCCGAAGCGCGCGGCGGCACGTACATATCGCTCGACGACGACGAGCAGCGCGAGAACGTGCAGTTCGACCCGATGGCGTTCCTGTCCAGCCAGCGCTACCCGTTGGCGGTAGACGAAGTGCAGCTCGGCGGCAACCGGGTCGTCGTGGCGGTGAAGCAGCTGGTAGACGAAGACCCGACTCCAGGCCGGTTCGTCCTCACGGGGTCCACCAACTTCCTTACCGTGCCCGGCATCAGCGAGTCGCTCGCGGGGCGAGTGCGCATATTTCGGCTCTGGCCGCTGTCAGAGGCCGAACTGGCCGGAGTTGCCCCCACCGAGATCGACCGCTGGTTTGAGGGCGACCCTCGGTCGGCCCCCGCAACCGATCTCGGACGGGCCGACTACTTCGCACGCGCCTGCCGGGGGGGCTATCCCGAGGTCGTGGGCCTCGGCCCGAGCCAGAGACGGCGCTGGTTCGACGACTACGTCGAGACGGTGGTCCAGCGCGACATCCTCGCGCTCGCCGATGTCCGCAGAGCCGCCTCGCTGCCGCGCTTGTTGCGCTGGACAGCAGCGTTCACCAGCAGCGAGATCAACCAGACAGGCGCCGCCAAGGAACTCGAGGTGAGCCGATCGGTGATCGCCTCATATCTCGAATGGCTCCGAACCGTGTTCTTGTTGCACGAACTGCCGGCCTGGTCACGAAACCTCTCGTCCCGCACGACCTCGCGCCCCAAAGTCCACCTCACCGACTCCGGACTGGCCGCGAGCCTGCTGGAAGTGGAGCCCGCCGCCTTGGCCTCGCCCACTGCCCCGGCATCGGGGCCGCTGCTGGAGACCTTCGCCGTCGCCGAGATCGCCCGCCAGCTCTCCGCCTCGCCCCGACGGCGCGTCCTCTACCACTGGCGCAACCAGCAAGACCGCAGCTACCAAGGCCGCGAGATCGACCTGATCATCGAGGCTCCCAACGGCGATGTGGTCGCCGTGGAAATCAAGGCCACCGCCTCGCCCGCCCGCAAGCACACCGACCACCTCCGCTGGCTACGCGACAAGCTCGACGCCGCGGCCCCCGGAACGTACCGGGCGGGCATCCTGCTGCACACCGGCCCCCTCACCCTCACCGTCGGCGACCGCCTCCACATGCGCCCCATCAGCTGCCTGTGGTCAGACTGACCCCTCCCCGCCAATCCTTGCCCTCAAATTACGTCGCATCGTTATCCGCTCTTTTGTCGGTGCCTTACCGGTAAAATTGTCCTCCTAACGTGCCGCCGCGCAGACACCCCGCTGGCTGGCAGGCTGTCTAGCGTGAATGTACGGGCGGCTTCCGCTGGGCGCGGCCAGCGGTTCGCGCGGGGCAGCCGGGGTCTGGTCGGTGGGGCCGGGGTGACGGCGCGGCGACTGCTGCTGCGGGCTGCGGCTGTGCTGATGGGTGTTGCGGTGGCGGCTGTCGGCTGCGCTGGTACTGAGACCGATGAGGATTCGGGCTCGGTTGCGGCGACATCGAGTGCGCGCACGGTCAGCGTGGCGTTCTATGCGCATTACGCACCGGTCAGCAGCTCGCTGGACCCGCGTCCAGGCACGGCAGGCTTCGACCTGCACGCGGGTTACGAAGCCGATCTGCTCGACGCCGTCGAAGCGATGCCGGGAATCGGGGTGACCTTCCTGCGTCACGGCGTCGACGACTGGGACGGGATCTGGCTGCTGCCCGCAGCCGAGGGCATCGACATGGCATGCGGCGGCATCACCATCGACGCTGGGCGCACCCGCGGCCCCGACGGCGATATCGCCGTGCGGTTCACCGACGGCCACATCGAGTTCCGCCAGTCGCTGCTGGTGCGTGCCGCCGACGCGGCTCGGTTGGACACCTACGACGCGCTCGGCGGCGACGACACCGTCGGTGTGCAGACCGCCACCACTGGCGAGTCGCGGCTGCTGCAGCTCATCGGGGTTGCCGATGACGACGGGCGGCTCGCCGAGGGAACGACCGTTGTCATCGACGCTGAAGGCAGCGGTGCTGACTCGTCGGTCGTGGAGGCAACTGCCGGCAGCGATCTGCGGATCAGCCCGGGCGGCGCGTCGGCTGAGCTTGTCGGCAGAACGCGGCTGATTCCCGCCGATCCTTCTCGGCCCGAGGTGGTGTACCTCGACCGGCTGCGGTCACCCGGCCTCGACACCGCAGACACCTCAGAGTCGCAGCTCGATGCCCTGCGCAACGGCACCGTCGATGCCATCGCGCAGGGCATCGTGGAGACCACGGCCGCCGCCGCTGCCTACGGCGACGAGTTCGCTGTCAGCGTGATCGACGAGCGAGTCGAGACCGGCGGCTGCACCGTCGACACCCACGACAACGACCTCGCAGACCGAATGAACACAGCGCTCGGGTGGCTCACCGACGGCGGCGAGATCGGCTTCGAAGAATGGGCCGACAACCCCGAGGTGTTCGTCGAGCGCGCCGCCTCATGGGCCGAATCTGCCCCGGCATCCGCAACCGACGAGTGATCGGCAGCGTTCATGCATCCGAGCCCGTCAGCAAATTGCGAAACCGGCCGGGTTCAAGCGGTGAGCTGGTCCAGCTTGCTGGCGATTCCCTCCAAGAGTTCGCGATGACCGCTCAGTGCTTCGCTCGTGCCACGCTGCGACTCCTCCAACCGGCCGAGCCGCTCATTCGTCTCGACCTGCGACTCCTCGATCCGCTGCAGCGACTTTCGATGCACCGCAAATGTCTCGTCGAGCATCTCGCCCACCGATGGCATTCCTTCCGGCAACGGCTCTTCGTCCATGAGCCGAGCGTAACCGCGACCTGTGCAACCGATGCAACTGATTTACTGCGCCCCGGGGTCTGGCCCCCGAGACTGGTGTGTTTCAGTCCGCGGAATGCGAGTGCGACGCTGCGGCGACCGACAGGCCGAATTCGTTGCCTGCGTCGATCAGCGCGTCGAAGAGATACTGGCCGAAAGATCGGTCACAGAAGATCAGGTAGGAGCGGACCCCGTCACGGTCATTGCGGGCGATGTCGCACGTGACCAGGGCCACTGAGGCCGAGACCACCGCACCGTCGGGCGTCATGTGGTCGCTCCAGTCGAGGCCGCACACCTTCTCGAGCATGCGCGCAGCGCTGGTGCCGGTCACCCGGAACATCGCCCGACCATGGGTCCAGTCCAGAGCGGAGCAGAACTCCTGCTCTTCGAGCCCGTCGAGGCCGGCGACTGCCGCGGCAACCTCAGCAGAGGTGCCCAGGATGATCCACTCGCCGGGCCGGGAGCCCAGCACGAGTGCCCCGTCGGCCGCCGCCCGCGAGGTTCCGAACGGCGCGTCGAGCAGATCAGCCGTGGGTCCCTCGGTGCCGGCGCGCACGAGCCACTTGGTGACAGCGCTCTCGTCGGACAGCGTCAGATCACCGGCTCGCGAAGCCGGATAGCTCCGTACGACCGGGCTCTCGAAGGCCGGGCCTTGGGGCGATGCGCTCTCAGCCACGGAGACGCTCCCCCGCCGGATCGAAGTGGGCGTGGTGGTCGATCACCGTCGCGCCTATGCGCTCCCCCGACTCCAGCAGCACCGTCACCTTCGTGCCGCCGGCAGCCAGATCCGGTTCCACCTGGCCGAGACAGATCGACCGGTTCAGCGTCGGCGAGTAGCGCGAGGAGGTGATCCGGCCCAGGATCTCGTTGGTGTCGCCCCGCACGATCTGCGCGGCCTCTTGGGGCACCACGCCGGGATCGTCGGGCTGGATGGCCACGACCATCGGGAGCGACCGGTCGGCCGCCCAGGCCAGTTCGGGCTTGCCGGCGAAATCGTCCTTGTCGAGCTTGATCAGCGACCCCAAGCCGGTGCTGGGTCCCAGCGTCAGCCCGTCGGTGTCCTGGCCCACGATGAAGTGCCCCTTCTCGAGGCGCATGATGCGCTGGCCCTCCAGGCCGAACGGCGCCACGCCGAGATCGCTGCCGGCATCCATGAGGGCTTCCCAGACATGCAGGCCGTGGCCGGCAGGCACGTGCAGCTCGAATGACAGCTCGCCGGTGAAGCCGATGCGCCACATGAAGCAGCCGGCCACGCCCGCCACCGTGGCTTGGCGGACGGTCATATACGGGAATGCCTCAGCGTCGAGGTCGACACCCTCGCAGACCCTGCCCATGAGCTCGCGCGACTTGGGCCCGGCCACGTTGATGCTGGCGTACGCCGTGGTGACGGGAGTGACGTGCACCTGCCAGTCCGGGCGCTCGGTCTGGAGCCAGTTCTCCACCCATTCCCACACGCCGCCGGCACCCGAGCTGGTGGTGGACATCATGTAGTGGTCTTCGCCGAGCCGGCCGGTGACGCCGTCGTCGAGCACCACGCCGTCCTCGGCGCACATCATCCCGTAGCGCACCCGGCCGATGCCCAGCCTCATCCACTTGTTGACATAGAGCAGGCTCAGGAGCTTGGGCACGTCGGGGCCGCGCAGGTCGAGCTTGCCCAGCGGGGTGACGTCGATGAGCCCGACGTTGCGGCGGACGTTGCGCACCTCGGCTGCAGGGTCGCCGTAGTGATCGGGGCGCAGCCACTGGCCGGCCTGGATGACCGAGACGTTGTTGGCCTCGTGCCAAGGGTGGATCGACGACACCCGCACCGGCTCGAACATCCGCCCGGCGAGCGCACCGAGCGTGAGCGGTGCGTAGGGGGGCCGCCACACGGTGGTGCCGACCTCGCTGATCGTCTCGCCCCGCGCCTCGGCGATGGCTGCGACGGTGTTGACCGTTTCCAGCTTGCCCTGCGAGGGCCCCATCGTGGCCGTGGTGTAGCGCTTGGCCAGCTCCACCGAGTCGTAGCCCTCGTGCGCCGCGGCAACCAAGTCCTTGGAGCTGATGTCCTCGGACATGTCCACCATGCCGTGGGTGTCGGCGCGGTAGAGCTCGGGATGGGGATCACGGCCGAGCGGCGCTCGCTCGTCGGGCGCCCACGCGGGTTCGTCGCCTTCGACCGGCAGGGCCCGAGCGGTGCGGGCCTGCAGGCGATGGCGGACCGCCGCGGCACGGGCTGCGGCGAGGCGTCCTGTGGCGGCGCCGTGCTGACGCAGCCCGTCAAGATCGGCGTCACCGGCGAGCCCGCCCGTCGCCAGCACATTGCTGGGGGGGTCGGACGGGAAGAACCTGGCTGCGGCGGGGTCATAGACGGGACGGTCGCCTGCCATGTTGAGCAGCGATGTCGGCGCCGTCCAGCCGGCTGCTACCACGAGCAGGTCGGCGTCGATGGAGGCTCCGTCGGCTACGACTGCATCGACGGCCCGCGACGAGCCACGGGTTGAGCTGATGTGGCCCCCGGTGCGACCGTCGATCACGGCAGCGATCTCGGTGCCCACCCGTTCCAGGTCGGCGACCGCTGCGTCTCCTTCGGCATTCGCACTGAACACCACCGCCCGCTCGCCCGGCTTGACGCCCCAGAGGTTCACCAGGCGACGTGCTGCGCCCGAGGTGATGACGCCGGGCCGGTCGTTGCCCTCGAACACGTAGGGACGCTCGATCAGGCCGGGCGCTGCCACCAGCGTCTTGGCGCGGGCCTTGATGAGACGCTCAACCGCGATCGGGTGGTTGCGCTGGACGATGCCGAGCCAGTTATCCTCATATCTGCCAGTGACAGTCGAGTCGGTCAGCACCTCGACGTCGGAAGCGTCCAGCGCTGTGCGCAGCTCGACGAGCGCAGCCTGATCGGCGGCATCGCTCGAGTAGCGCAGATGGCCGCCCACGCTGTGCTCATGGGAGACCAGCATTACGCTGGCGCCCGCGCTGCTGGCGGCCAGCGCCGCCTCGATGCCGGCCGGGCCTGCTCCGGCCACCACCACGTCGGGGTGGGTGTAGCGCTTGTCGTGGTAGGCGTGCGAGGTGTCGAGGTCGATCTTGCCGCCCGGGGCGAACGTGGCCAGCACCCGCTCGTAGGTGGGCCACAGCCATCGCGGCCGCATGAAGGTCTTGTAGTAGAAGCCGGGCGTCAGGAACCGCCCGAGCAGACTGTTCGCCGCCTTGATGTCGCGGTTCAGCGACGGCCACGCGTTCTGCGATCGGACGTCCATGCCGCTCTCCAGCAAGCGGTGGCCAGCCCGCACGTTGGGGTCGTCGCCCACCTGGACCATCAGGTTGGGATCCCAGTAGTCGGCGGTGAGAATCCCCCGGGGCCGGTGGTACTTCATGGAGCGGGAGAAGATCTGCTCCCCCGAAGCGGCCAGGGCAGAGGCGATCGTGTCGCCCTCGAAGCCGCTGAACCGCTTGCCGTTCCAGCGGAAGCGAAGCTTGGCAGCCCGGTCGATCACCTCGGTGGGCTGGACGCCCTGCCGGCTCATCGTCATGCCGCGCTGCCTTTCCTGCCGTCGGGCTGGAAACCCCAAGCAACTCCGGGTACGCACGCACTCATGCTGCACCGCCTCGTTTGTCGCCGGGCAGGGGCGGATCGCGGAATTCGTTGGTGGCGGTGTTGCGCTCGATCGAGAACCAGCGGCGGCAGCCCGACGCGCAGTACCAGTTCTCGCGCAGCCAGCCGGCCGGGTTGTCGCGCAGGTACAGGTAGGCCCGCCATTCCGATGGCGAGGCCGTGTTGGGGTCGGGACGGGCGTGCGACTCGCCCCCGTACCGGAGGTCGGTCGAGTTGCGGGGACCGCAGTTGGGGCAAGGGACAAGCAACATCAATGACCCACCACTGTCGTATTGGCGCCGGTGGGCCTCATGGCCCTGGGGGCAAGCGTCACGCCGGACATCAGTGGCCCACCGACGCTGCACCCTTTTCGCCCACGAGTTCGCCGTTGTCGAAACGGCTGAGGGCGAAGGCCTCGATCAGCTTGGGCGTGCGGCCTGTAGCGGCGGCCTCGGCCATCTGCTCGCCGGAGACCGGTGCAGCCTTGAATCCGTAGGTGCCCCAGCCCACATCCACCAGGAAGCCATCGACAGGCGTGAAGCCCATCACCGGCGAGTAGTCGGGAGTCATGTCGCACAGGCCTGACCACTGGCGCAGAATCCGCATACGCGAAACGCCGGGCATCAGCTCGAGCACGTGCCCGGCCAGTCCCTCGGTGAACTCCAGCGAGCCGCGCACCGAGTAGTTGGCATAGGGGTCGACCGAGGCGCCGAACACCAGCTCGCCCCGGTCGGTCTGGCTCACGTACACGTGCAGCGAACCCGAGACCACCACCGTGGGCAGGAACATCTTCACCGGCTCGGTGACGGCGGCCTGCAGCGGGTGGGTGGTGATGGGCAGCCGCACGCCGGCCATGGTCGAGATGAGCGATGCCCACCCGGCGGTGCAGTTGATCACGATCGGCGTGGAGATGTCGCCCCGGTTCGTGCGAACCCCGGTGACCCGGCCGCCTGCGCCTTTGCCGTCGGGCCCGTCGCCGCCTTCGCACACAATGTCGGTGACCTCGGTCTTCTGGTGCATCTCGACGCCCATGTGGTCCGCCGCCCGGGCGTAGCCCCACACCACCGCATCGTGGCGGACGACGCCGCCGGGCGGGTGATACAGGGCGCCTTGGATCGGGTAGCGGGGGTGGTCGGAGGTGTCGAGGCTCGGGCACTCCTTCTTGATCTCGTCGGGGCCGATCACGCTGGAGTTGACGCCGCCGAGCTTGTTGACCTCGGCGCGCCAGTGCATCGTGCGCAGGGAGGCGTCGGAGTGCGCCAGCGTCAGGTGGCCGCGTTGGCTGAACATCACGTTGATGTTCAGCTCCACCGCCATCTGCTCATACAGGTGCACCGAGCGGTCGTAGAAGGCCACGCCCTCGGGCGTGAGGTAGTTGGAGCGCACGATGGCGGTGTTGCGCCCCGAGCCGCCGCTGCCCAGATAGGCCTTGTCGAGCACGGCCACATCGGTCATGCCGTGGTCGCGGGCCAGGTAGTACGCGGTGGCCAGGCCGTGCACCCCGCCGCCGATCACCACGGCGTCGTAGGACCGCTTCAGATCGCAGTCGCGCCACACGCGCGGCCAGCTCTCGCCGCGCAGGCCCTTCCAGGCCAGCGCCGCCGCCGAGTACCTCGGCGGGCGTCGCCGCAGCCGACCCCCGATTGCTGCCATTGCAGTGCAGGGTAAGCACCCCGCTCGGTGACGGGAAGTATCAATTTACGATCGATTCAGATGTCTTACCTCTCATTCTTGCCTACGATGTGCTGTGTGAACCTGCAGCGCCTGCGCTACTTCGTCACCGTGGCTGAGGAACTGCACTTCGGCCGAGCTGCGCAGCGACTGCACATGTCCCAGCCGCCGCTGAGCCAGCAGATCCGCCTTCTGGAGCACGAACTCGATGCACCGCTGTTCGACCGCAGCACTCGCCGCGTGGCCCTCACCGAGGCCGGGCGGTTCCTCTATCCCGAAGCGCTGCGCCTGCTGGCGGCCGCGGACGGTGTCGAGCGACTCATGTCGCAGCGCCGCGAAGGCCACACGGGCACGCTGCGCGTCGGATTTGTCGACTCGGCTGCCTACGAGGTCATGCCGCGGGTGCTGG
This sequence comes from Acidimicrobiia bacterium, assembly GCA_022820925.1. GTDB lineage: Bacteria > Actinomycetota > Acidimicrobiia > Acidimicrobiales > Poriferisodalaceae > Poriferisodalis. The sequence continues at coordinate 9,375 of JAJEEO010000009.1, forward strand.
CCGAGTACCGGCGGCGGCGGCCCCGGGTCGACTTCGAGCTGCACACGCTGAGCTCAGACGAGCAAGCACAGGCGCTGCGCGCCGGACGCATCGACTTGGGCATCGGCAGGGCCACCGGCGACGCCGACCAGGTAGAGGCGACCTTGGTGATGAACGAGCGCCTGCTGCTGGCCGCGGGCGGCGCCCACGCGCTGGCCCAACAGCCGAATGCAGCACTGCGCGACGTGGCCGGCGAGCCGATCATCGGATTCGACCGGGGAGTATCTCCCAGCCTCCACGCAGTGCTGGCCGGGATGTTCAGCACCCAGGGTGTGGCGTACGACCCCATGATCGAGGCCACCGAGTACACCACCATCCTCGGATTCGTGGCCGCAGGCGAGGGCGTCGCCATCGTTCCCGCCAGCGTGCAGACGTTCCGCCCGCCGGGCCTGCACTACGTGCCGATCAGCGACACCACCGCCTCGGTCCCCTTGCTGTTGCTCACCCGCTCCGGCGAACCGCTGCCGCTGGTCACCCAAGCCCTCGACGTCGTCACCGAGCTCTACAGCCCGGCGCCGGCGGCCTGAGGATCAAAATCGACGGTGGGTCAGATGGCGAGGTCGTTGAGGTTGTAGTCGCGGATGACGCGCTCGAACGTCTCGTCGTTGAAGCGGAAGTCGTCTTCGAGGCCGACGAAGGGGGCGTAGGTGTAGCGACGGTCGCCAGGGCGATGCTGTGCCCGGGCGTCGATGGCCACAGCGATCACCGATGACCGCTTGAACACCCGCTCCTCGTCGTAGACAACCACGCCGTCGCGCTCGTGCACCCGCAGTTGACCTGCCACACCCACCACCGATGAGCGCCGGTGGAAGCCGAACGTGACCGAGATGCGCGGGTCCGCCGAGGTGTTGGCATAGGAGCCGTGGACCATGTGACGGTTCACCACGGTGGCATCACCCGGCTCGCACAGCAGCGGGATGGCGTCGGGAAGCATGGTGCTGCCGCCGTTGTCGGCAACCTTCGCACGCAGGTCGATGCGCCCCAGCTTGTGGGTGCCGGGCACGATCCACAGCGCATTCGCCGCCGTGGTCTCATACAGCTGCACCTGGAAGTTGAAGCCGTGGATGCCCATGTCCCAGTCGGGGTTGTCCCAGTGGGTCACCCCGTCCTGATGCCATGACACCGAGCCGCCCAGCCCGGGCTCCTTCACGAAGATGGCGTCGTTGTAGGGGACGAAGTCGGGGCCGTTGATGCTCTCGGCGATCGACATCAGGTCGGGATGGCCGTACAGCCGCAGTGCCGAGGGCATCGACTGGCACATGCCGAAGATCAGGTAGACGACATCAGGCGGGGCATCGGCATCGGGGGTCGGCTGGTCCATCTGGACCTGGTGGCGGCCGCCGAGGGCGCTGGTGCCGCCGAACGGGTCGGAAAGCGGCGCGATGTGGATATACGGCTCGACTGCATAGTCGCGGCCCAGCGCGGTCCGGCCGTGGCGGTCCACCTCTGCGCCCTTGCGCACCGGCGCCCGCTCGATGACCTCGCCCACCTCGGACCGGAGCTCGGCAATCTCGTCAGGGCCGACGACGCCGGTGAAGACATAGAAGCCGTGCTTCCAGTAGTTCTCCAGGATCTCGGGGTGCAGCTTGCCGTCGGGCCCATACCGGACGGGACCTCGGTTGCCGGTCTCGTGCGCGCGCTGCACGCCGCCGGCGAGGTAGTCGGCCATGTCTGCGAGGTGCTGCTCCCGCGTCGGCGCATCGGCCGCTTCCGTTCGATCCGCAACGTCAGTCATCGCGCTCCCCCAGGCAGTCCCCGTCCGAACGATGGTAATCGGGCAACCCGCCGGCTCTCTCGTCGATATCCGCGTTCTGCGAGCATGAAGCCATGGAATTCGCTGAGTACGCAGACCGATATCGCACCGCCGAGGTGACCCGCGACGACGCCGGGGTGGTGACCGTTCGCATGAACACCCGCGGCGGGCCGCTGCAGTGGGGAGGCCGACCGCACCGTGAGCTGCCCGAGCTGTTCATGGCGCTGGCGTCGGACCGCGACATCAAGGTGGTGATCCTCACCGGCACCGGCGACTCGTTCATCGAGCTGCCCGACGAGGTCAATGCGCTCGCCGAGGGGCGCGCCAACGCGACGGTGTGGGACCGCATCATCTGGGAGGGCAACCGGCTCGTCGACCAGATGCTCGACATCGAGGTGCCGATGATCGCGGCAGTGAACGGCCCGGTCACCGTGCATTCGGAGCTGGCGGTGCTGTGCGACATCGTGCTGGCTGCCGAGGGCGCCTACTTCCAGGACGCCCCGCACTTTCCCGGCGGGCTGGTGCCCGGCGACAGCATGCAGATCGTCTGGCCTCTGCTGCTGGGCCCGAACCGGGGCCGCTACTTCCTGCTCACCGGCCAGCAGATCGACGCCGCCGAGGCCCACGAGCTCGGCATCGTGGGCGAGGTGCTGCCCGCCGCAGGTCTGATGGACCGGGCCCGCGAGATCGCCGCCGACCTCGCCCAGCTCAACCCGATCCTGCTGCGCAACACGCGCCACGCGCTGGTGCGCCCGCTGCGGCGCGCCATGGCTGACGACCTGCACACGGGCCTCGCACTCGAGGCGATCGCCTCGATGTCGGCCCGCGAGTGGTTCCGCGACCAAGCCGCCGACGACGCCTAGAGCGCCGCTGCGATTGGCCTCTCAGCCGGTGATGGCGTCGAGGGTTTCCTCGCTGGGAGCGAAGTAGAACGAGCCAGAGGCCGGGTTCGAGAAGTCGGTGATGGCGTCGCGAACGCCGTCGGCGTCGTCGAGGCCGTACATCCGGCGCAGGCGGCGCCGCAGCGGGGCCTGGTCCTTGCAGAACGCCATGAAGTACAGGCCCACGGTGCCGTCGTGGAACGCATACGGCGTGGAGCGGCGGGCGATCTCGTTGATCTTGTCGCTGCCCTCGTTGCCGTGGTTGCCGTCCGCGCGCAGCTCGACGTGGCTGAGGTGGCTGTAGGGCTCCTGGCTGTCGGTCTTGTCGGTCTCGGGGTACTTCTTGCGCCCGAAGTTCTTTTCCTGCTGCTCGTCGGAGAGCGCATTCCAGCCGTCGAGGTCGTGCACCCAGCGCTGGGCGATGATGTGGCTGCCGCCCGCGCCCGGGTCGCCGTCGGGCACGATGGCCACGGCGGGCTGGTCCTCGTCGGCGGGGTTGCCGGTGCCGTCCTTGAAGCCGGTCATGTCCAGCGAGTCGCCGTAGATGAACGTGGGCGTCTCACGAGCGACGGCCATGTGGCCGGCCAGCGCGGTGCGGGCGTCGTACTGCACCTTCCACACCTTGTCCTTGTCGTCGTGGTTCAGCCACAGCAGCAGTTCCTCCTGCGTGCCCTTGGCCTCTCGCCCAGAACCGTCTTCTGACTTGACGGTCACGTACTCCTGGAAGTCGTCGGGCACGTCGTCGGTGAGGTCACCCAGCAGGCCCGGGCCGATGCCGACGGTCAGGTTGATGCCCTGGGAGTCCGCTGCTGCTCTGGTGGCTGCAATCACGGACTTGATGACACCGAGGTCAGCGCCCTCGACGCGACTCAGGTGGACGTACCACTGGTTGGCGCCCATTTCGTTGAAGATGGCCTTCTGCGGCGTCGGCATCTGTGCTCCTTGAGGGGTTCGATGGTGCAAGCGAAAGCGATCCCGTCGGGCAGCCCGAGCGGCGGCACGGCGAGATTGCGAGGCTGATCGTAGGCCAACCAGCACGGCGCGCGCACCGCCGCTTCCCACCCTTCGACATGGCTGCGGTCGGAGAGTTCGAGGTGTGCCAGCATGTGGCGATTGAGCCGGCCACCGACCAGCGGAGATGCAGCCATGAGCATCGCAGCACCACAGCGCACGTATGACACTGGGCTGCCGATCCGGGACGATCTGGGAGCCGCCCATGGGGAGATCGCGGCCCGCTGGTCGCGGCCGGGCACCTGGTGGACCGGCGAGCAGCGAGCTGAGATCGTGCGGCAGGTTCGCGCAGCCCGAGATCACCGCACCGACGATGGCGGCGCGCTGCCGCCGTGGGTGCAGCCCAGCGGCATCGAGGGTCTTGTGGATGCTGACGGCCCGCTGCCCGCCGCGGCGGCCGATGCGGTGTGGCGCATCACCAATCACCCGGGAACGCTGACCGAAGACTGGTACCAGTCGATCATCGATCGCGGCGTCGATCCGCTGGCCTATGTGGAGTTGGTGGGCCTGGTCGCACAGTCCAACTGCGTCGATCGCTTCGCCGACGCGCTGGAGCTGCCGCGCATCGAGCTGGACGAGCCCGCCGACGGCCCGCCGGGGCGGGAAGGCGCGCCTGCGGCCGTGAAGTACCACTGGGTGCCCACGGCGGACATCAAGATGCCCAACGTCATCAAGGCGCTCAGCGCCGTGCCGGCGGAGAACGAAGCCCTGTTCATCCTCTCCGACGCCCAGTACGTGCCCATGGAGCGCGTGCGAGGCGATGTGGTGTCGGACCGCAACTCGCTCACCCGGCCCCAGATCGAGGTGCTCGCAGCGCGGACATCGAAGCTCAACGAGTGCTTCTACTGAACGTCTGCACATGCGTTGCTGCTCGGTCTGAGCGGCCAGCAGAAGGACATGGACGTCAGCTACGAGGCCGTCAACGGCTCCGACGGCGGTGACGGGGGCGTGCCCCACGGCGCGCTGCTCGCCCGCATTGCCGAGGCGATGTGGGAAGGCGATGCCACCGAGATGGCAGCGGCCCGAGCCGCCCTCACCGACGCCGCCGGCGCCGATGTGATGGTCGACGCGGTGGCGGTCAGCGCCAACTTCCACATGATGACCCGCGTCGCCGACGGCACCGGCACCCCGCTGGATCCGGGCACCTACGACATGTCGGCGCCGGTGCGCGAGGCCTGCGACCTGAACGGCTTCGTCTCACGCCGCGACCCCCAAGGCGAGCGCCAAACCGCGCAAGGCGCATCGAACTGACCGTCCGGCATCTGCCACGGAGCGCACAGCTCCGCCGATGGGGGCTCAGCCTCAGGACTTGAAGCGCTTCGTCGGCATATGGGGGCCGATGTAGCCCACGTGCACCTTGCCGGTCGGCCCTCGCGTGTCGTCGTGGAAGTAGAGCCGCGGCGCCATCGACCCGTTCGCCAGCTTCAGGTGCGACTGCATCACGGTCCGGCCTGAGGGGTCGACGCCCTTCGAGACCGGCAGCACGCGGTGCTGGCGCAACTCGGGGCGGCGCATCACCTCTTCGGACTCGTTCATGGCCAGCTTCTTGGCGTTCGCGAACCAGGCGCGCTCGTGCTTGCTTCGGGCGCACCAGTCGCGGAAGTCGCCGAAGTCGTCGCCCTTGTGCGCGTACACCTCAAGGGCGAGCAGGCCGTCGAACACGCTGCGAGCCCACGACCTGGACTCGATGGCACTGTCGAGGTCGGCGATGCGGTGCTCGGCCTCGGGCGGGATCTCGACCTTGCGCAGGTTGATGCGCGCAAGCGAGAGGGCTTGGCGAATGGAGGTCACCTGCGGGTACTTGGTGTGGGAGGGATCGGCATCGGCGATCGCGGCGGTCTCAGACGACATCAGGGCCCTGACGGTCTGATCGCGCGACTCCTCCAGCAGCTCGTGCAGTTGCTCGACCCGCTGCTGGGCCATCTCGAGTTCTTCGAGCACGTCGTAGAGCTGCTCGGACTGCTCGTCACGCTCGGACCGGGCGGCGGCTCGCTCTTCGCGGGCTTGGTAGAGCGCGGCCCAGACAGCCTCCACTTCTGCCTCGAGGGCCTCGGCACGCTCGGCCGCGTCGGTGTCGGGCGAGGGCTCATGCCGCTCGCGGCGATCACCCAGCAGCTGGCGGGAGCGGCGGTAGAGCTCGGGCGGATCGCGGTCGACAAGCATCGACTGGAGCAAGCGGCCGAACCAGCGCCCCGTCTCGTCGGGCTCGCTACGCACGAATTCCGCGGCAAGTGTGCGATGACGGTGCGGCTCGTGCTCGCCGGGCAGGTACAGCCGAGCCTCGCCGGGCTGAATGTCGAGCTCAGGTCCCATCGCCACCTGGAAGGGATTGATCGTCTGCGCCGGCAGCACGTAGACACGGGCGAGTCCAGCCAGTTGGCGTGCCGTTGCCCGAGCGCGGTCCATCGTGGGACCCGGCCCGTCGAGGTAGTCGTGCGCCAGTACGACGTAGGGCATCACCCGGTTTGCGCCGCGCAAGGCGTTGGCGAGCGGCACGACCGCTTGGCGTGTCGGTTCGACCGCCAGCGGGCGGGTGCCCAGCCGTTCCGTTGCCATGCGGGGTCGGCCGCCTCCGCGTTCGGCGTCATCCAGCAGCGTGCACACGAGGTCCTGCACCTCGCCGACGTTGGCGGCCGCGGCCTGTTCGTGACCCATCTCCACATCGACCCACACCCAGCCGTCGGTGCCGTTGGTCAGCACGCGCAGGACCACCACCGATGAACTCGACGGTCCCTGCTGGTCCAGTTCCAGCAGCGTCTCGGAGACGCCGCCGTGCGCCGCCGTCTCGCGGCGCAGGTTCACCCGCACCTCATCGTTGGCGGCCTCGCCGCCGAAGCCGTTCGAGGGCCCGTCGGCGGTCGGCCCGCCCGGCGCGGGCGTCGGCGAGGGTGTTTCTGTGCTCGCACCGGCGTCGCCGCCGAGCTGCGGGTGCAGCGTCCGAGCCCATGCCCGAAACGTGCGCGCAGCAAGCTCGTGCAGACCTGGACGGTCGTCATTCCACATCGCCCGGTACACCACCGGAGTCGCAGTGGGCCGCATCTGGGCGGAGCTCACGGGGCCGCCTCGGATACGGGGCCTGGGGCTGGTGCCGCCACGCCGACGTGCGATCTCGCCGGTGGGACCGGAGCGCCGCTGCGGGCATCCCCGGTCGTCACAGCTAGCCCTGTTCGTAGACGGGTGTGATGAGGGCGCGAGCCAGCGTCGTGCCGAACATGTTGAAGCCGCAGATCGCGGGCGAGACGCCCTCGTTTATCGGCAGCGCGTCAACGCTCAGCGCGTGCACGGCGAACATGTAGCGGTGCGGTCCGTGACCCGCCGGCGGCGCCGAGCCCAGGTAGCCGGAGAGCCCGGCATCATTGCGAAGCTGCTTGGCGCCCTCGGGCAGCCCGCTGCCCTCGGCATCGCCGGCGCCTGAGGCAAGCTCGGTGCACGACGCCGCAATGTCGTACACCACCCAGTGCCAGAAACCGCTGCCGGTCGGCGCGTCGGGGTCGAAGCAGGTCACGGCGTAGCTCTGGGTCCCGTCGGGCGCGCCGGACCACGCCAGGTGCGGCGATCGATCTTCGCCGCCGGCACCGAAGATGCCCGAGACCTGCGGCATCGGCAGCATCTGACCATCCGCTACGTCGTCGCTTCGCACCTCGAACGACGCAACTGCGGGAAGGAAGTCATAGGGACTGGGAGGCTGTGGCATCACAGGCACCTTTCTGTTCGCTGGACCGGTGGGATGTCGATGAGGCACTCGGTCCGCTGTGCGACCGGATCCACCGCGTCGGCGCCAGGCCGAACCGCGCGCCAGGCCATGACACTATTCGTTCACGGTCGTTTCGTTCACGGTCGTTCGCGGTTCTGTCGCCGGACGCCGCCCAAGCATGCTGACCTGCCGCCCTGGCAGTGCGCTGGCGGCGCGCGGCCAGCACGGTGGGGCGTGGGCATTCATGCCGGTATGCAGCACCCTCAGCGCCGCTCAGGGCAACGAATTGGCACGCACTTGCCGTTTTGGGCTAAACAAGCGGCGTGTTCACCGCCCGGAGTGCGCACTCCGGGCTGCACATCACACAACCCAAACTGACAGACCAAGGACCGGCCCGCTTCTGCGGGCCGGTCTTTGGGTTGTACAGCCCGGGTCGCTTCTGCGGGCCGGCCTTCGGACAGCACAGCGGGTTGCACAGCCCGGCCGGCTAGCGGCTGCTCGCTCGGCCGATCCGCCGCGTCACGACGACTTGGCCAGCAGGTGCATGGGCAGATCCTGCAATCGCTTGCAGGATGAGGGCAGACTGGCAACCGCCAGCGAAGCACTTCACCGATGGATGACTGGAGACGGCGCGATGGCTCACAGCCCGACATCCGCCCGCCACACGCTCTCTCCGTGGTGGACGGACGCCGTGGGCTACCAGGTGTATCTGCGGTCCTTCGCCGACTCGAACGACGACGGCGTCGGCGATCTGGCCGGCATCGGGTCCAAGCTCGGCTACCTGAGCGACCTCGGCGTCGACTTTGTCTGGATCACGCCCTTCTATCCCACGCCCGGACACGACTGGGGCTACGACGTCGCCGACTACTGCGACGTGGACCCGCTGTTCGGCGATCTGGCCGCCTTCGAGGCGCTGGTGGCCGATGCCGCCGACCGCGGCATGCGCGTCGTGACCGACCTGGTGCCCAACCACACGAGCAGCGATCACCGCTGGTTCCAAGCAGCGATCGGCAACGCCGGCGAGGCGGAGCGGGCGCGTTACCGCGACTACTACATCTGGCGAGACCCCGCCCCCGACGGCGGGCCGCCCAACAACTGGGTCGGCTACTTCGGCGGTCCGGCGTGGACGCTGGAGCCCGAGTCCGGCCAGTACTACTTGCACCTGTTCCTGCCGTCACAGCCTGACCTGAACTGGCGCAACCCCGCTGTGGCCGACGAGTGGGACCAGATCCTGCGGTTCTGGCTGGACCGCGGCGTCGCCGGCTTCCGGGTCGACGTGGCCGGCGGCCTGGTCAAGGACGCCGAGCTGCGCTCGAATCCGCAGCTCCTGCCCATCCCGCCCAGAGCATCCCGCTGGGAGCAGTGGGACTGCTTCGAGCATCTGTACGACGTCTTCCAGCCCGAGAGCCAGGACGTGTTCCGTCGCTGGCGGAAGATCTGCGACTCCTACGGGGCGTTCCTGCACGGCGAGACGTACCACCTCGACCCGCGGGGCATGGACGACCTGCTGCCGCCCGACGGCATGCACGGCGGCTACTGGTTCGCGCCGATGCACATCGACTGGGAGCCCGCCGCCATCCGCAGAACGCTCCGCGGCCCGTCGAGCGCCTTGGCCGGCCGGCTGCTGTGGGCGATGAGCAGCCACGACATGCCACGGGCGCCCACCCGCTTCGCGTCAGTGCCCGACGCCGACCACGCTGCAGGCGCCTCGCAGCACTGGGGCGCTGCGCGCACACTCGCGTTCAACGTGCTCGCCGCGTTCCTGCCCGGCACTTTGGTGCTGTACCAGGGCGAAGAACTCGGGCTGGCCGACGGCGAGGTGGCCGCCGAGGACAAGCTGGATCCCGTCGGTCCCGACGACGATGTGGCCGCAGGGCGAGACGGCTGCCGCACGCCCATGCCGTGGGGCGACGGCCCCCACAACGGCTTCTCGGCGGCCGAGCCGTGGCTGCGCTCTGCTGAGCGTCCCGCAGGCGAGACGGCCGCGGCGCAGTCCCGGGACGAGCGGTCGTGGCTGGCCGCGTACCGGGCGCTGCTGGACGTGCAGCAGCGAGTGCGGCCGGATCTCTCGAATGGGTCTGCCGGCGGCAGCGAGTCGGTGGAGTGGACCGACAGCGGCGGCGGTCCGGTCATCTCCTACCGCCGCGGCCGCATCGGGGTCGCAGCCAGTGTCGGCGGGACGTCGGCCGAAGTGGAGATCCCGGCCGCCGCCACCGTGCTGTACGACTCGGCGGCTGTGTGCCCCCATCCCCATGACGGCGTGTCGTGCGCCGGCGAGACCAGCGGGCCAGGACAGTCGAACGGGACCTATCTGCTCGCCCCGGCGAGCGCGGTGGTGTGGCAGGAATGACCGGCCCGATGGTTCGGATCGGCGAGGTCGCCCGAGCCGCGGGAGTGTCCACCGCAACCGTCAGCCGAGCCTTGAGGGGCTTGCCCCACGTCGCGCCGGCCACACGGCAAAAGGTGCTCACGGCCGCTGCCGAACTCGACTACCGGCCCAACCTGCCGGCAGCCCGGCTCGCCGCCGGAACGACCAACACGATTGCCGCTGCCGTGCCGGACCCGGCCGCATGGTTCAACGCGACGATCGTGGGTGCCTTGGGCCGCCACACGACCGCTGCGGGCTACGACCTGCTGCTGTCGGGTGTCGCGAATTCCGATGAGCGCCGACGCTTCATCGAGCTGAACGGCGTGAGATCGGGTCGCAGCGACGCGGTGGTGCTGATCGACGTCGCAGTGGACTCCGACGTCGCGAGCGCCTTCGTCGCTCAGGGCGGCTGTGCTGTCACCGTCGGCTTCCGCACATCGGCACTCAGCTCGGTGACGGTCGACAACGTGGCCGCCGGCCGCACCGCCACCGAGATCCTGATCGACCACGGTCACCGGCGCATCGGGCTGCTCAGCCTCAGCGGCGGCGATTCGCTCAACTTCTCCATTCCCAGCCAGCGAGCCGAGGGCTACGCCCGGGCGCACGCCACAGCGGGGCTGACGCCGGACCCGGCATTGACCGTCTCGACAAGCAACAGCTGGGCCGAGGCACACCGGGCGGCCCATGTGCTGCTCGGCGCCGCGGAGCCGCCGAGCGCAATCTTCGCCATGTGCGACGAGCAGGCGTTCGGCGTCATGCTCGCGGCACGCGACCTGGGTCTGCACATCCCGGACGATCTGTCGCTCGTCGGGGTCGACGACCACGACCAGAGCCGCCTCGTAGGCCTGACCACGGTGCGACAGCACGTCGCCGACCAGGGTGTCGCCGCGGCCGACCTCGTGCTGCGTGCGCTGGAATCCGGCACCTCACCGCCCCAGCACACCCAGCTCGACACTGCGCTGATTGTGCGCGATTCGGTGGGGCGGCCCCCGAGCTGAGCCCAGCGCCGACGTGCCCAGCGTCGAACGCGCATGGGATATGGCGGGAATGCACGACGTGATCTCATGTCGCAGTCGAGTGTCGGTGACCAGCAAGGCACTCGGTGGCCGAGTCCTTTCGGCGGTCCGCTAGGCTTCGACGACGGCGTCTGCAAGCGCTTGCAACGTGTACGAGGGCGCACTGTCGCGCAGCCCCACAGGGAGGAACACATGAGAGATCACAGCAAACGACGCACCCGCCTGCGCGGGGCGCGTCTCTTGGCTATCGCACTGGCATTCGGGCTGATCGCAGCCGCGTGCGGCAGTGACGATGACGAGGATGCCGCAGCGACGACCGCTGCTGCCGCGCCGGCGACCACGGCCGCCGCGCCGGCCACCACCGAAGGCGCTGACTCCCTCGAAGGCACCAAGGTCACGGTCTTCGGTCCCGAGTCGAGCGACGAAGAGGCCGGCGCGCTGCGCGACGCTCTCGATCATTTCGCCGCGCAGACCGGCATCGAGATCACCTACACCGGTGCCCGCGACGCCGCGGATCAGATCAACGCGCAAGCCGCGGGCGGCAACCCGCCGGACATCTTCATCTTCCCGCAGCCGGGCAAGCTGGCCGACTTCGCTCGTGACGGGCACCTCGTCGCGCTTCCCGCCGACGTGATCGCCGCGATGAACGAGCACTGGACGCCTGCATGGACCGCATTCGGCGATGTCGACGGCACCCAGTACGGCATCCCGAACAAGTCCGACCTCAAGTCGCTGGTCTGGTACAAGCCGGCGCTGTTCGAGTCGAAGGGCTACTCGGTACCGGGCACATGGGACGAACTGAAGGCGCTGTCGGCGGAGATGATCGCCAACGGCGACACGCCGTTCTGCATCGGCATCGAGAGCGGTCCTGCCACGGGCTGGACCTTCACCGACTGGGTCGAAGACCTGATGCTGCGCTTCCACACGCCGGAGGACTACGACGCATGGGTTGCCGGTGAGCTGGCATTCTCCAGCGACGAGGTCAGCGGCGTGTTCACCGAGGTGCTCGACCTGTGGAACACGCCGGGCATGGTGTTCGCCGCGGGCGGCTCCATCGCTGCGACGCCGTTCGGCGACAACGGCCAGCCGCTGGTCGACAACGACTGCATGATGCACCGTCAGGCGTCCTTCTACGCCGCGTTCATCCCCGAGGGAACCGTGTTCGCTGACGGCTCCGCCGATGCAGTCGACACCTTCTACTTCCCGTCGGTCAGGGGCGACCAGCCTGTGCTGGGCGCCGGCACGCTGGTGGGCGCCTTCCGTGACGCTCCCGAGGTGTGGGAGGTCATGAAGTACTTCGGCAGCTCCGAGTACGCCGAGGTTCGCCAGCGGGCGCAGACCGAGCGCAAGGGCGGCGGTCTGTCCGGCTTCCTGTCGGCTGCGACCAACCAGGACCCGAGCGTGTACCAGCCGCTCGAGCAGTCCTTCCTCAGCATCTTGCAGAACGCCGATGTCGTGCGCTTCGACGGGTCCGACCTCATGCCTGCCGAGGTGGGTGCCGGCACGTTCTGGACCGAGGGCACCGCAGTAGTCAACGGCGACAAGACCGTTGCCGAGGCAACAGCGGCCATCGACGACAGCTGGCCGCAGTAAGCGGCAGGAGTCGTTCGAGGACGGCGAGGAGACAACATGCGTGAACGGAGGCCGGCCCGCCGACTTGGGCCGGCCTCCGGCGCGTTCGGACTCCGATTGAGCTCTCCGGGCAGACGCGCCGATCAGCGCTTTTCTCTGCCGGCCGGACGCCTGTAAGACTGCAGCAATGGCAGCGCTGTGGGGGGCCTTCATCGGCGTGGTGATATCCGTCGGTGCCAGCGCTGCCCTGTTCTGGGGCACTCACCGGCTGTTCGCACTCGTCGAGCGCCGCTGGGCGATCGTTGCCGCAGTCTCGGGCGCAATCGTCGGCGCCGCCGCGGGCGCGCTGTTGTCGGGGATTCGCAGCGGACCCGAGTCCGAGCCGTTGCTGGCCGGATCACAGCTCGTCTGGATTCTCGGCGGCGCAGCCGTGGGCGGTCTGGCCGGCACCGTCGCCGGGCTCCGCTGGCCGCTCTCGGCGGCACGCATCGGCGCGGTGCAGAGCCGCCTGCGGGCGCTCACGTTCGTGGGGCCGGCGATGCTGTTCGTCGCGTTGGGGCTGATCATCCCGCTGCTGCGCACCATCTACCTGTCGCTGTTCGACAAGCGGGGCACAGACTTTCGCGGGCTGGCCAACTACGGCGAGATTTTCACCAATGCCCAGAGTCTGGATCTCTCCGGCTGGTCGGGCATTTTCGGCAGCCAGCTGTTCTACGGCGCCGTCGTGCTGTTCGCCTTGATGGCCGCTATAGCGCTGTACCGCGGCCGTCGCAGGGGCGTCCGAGCCGACTTCTCGCCCGGCACGGTCGGGATCGGGCTCGGCGCCGGCCTGCTGCTGAGCTTCGCCGTGTTCGCCAGCTTGCGCGGCACGGTCATGAACAACCTGTGGTGGGTCGTGGCGGTGACGTTCCTGTCCACGGCGCTCGGCCTGCTCGCCGCAGTGATCGCGGATCGCGTCAAGCGCGAATCGCTCGCCAAGAGCCTCATCTTCTTGCCGATGGCGATCTCCTTCGTCGGCGCAGGGATCATCTGGCGCTTCATGTACATTGCGCGGCCTCCGCAGAAGAACCAGACCGGACTGCTCAACGCCCTCTGGGTCTGGTTCGGCACGCTTCGGCCGTCGAGCGGAGGGGCGTGGGCTGCCGTCGCCGTCCTGGCTGCGGTGACGGTCCTGCTCGCGGGCCTCTGCGCCTTTGGGGTGCGGCGGCGGCAGACGGCGATTGCAGTGGGGTCTGCAACCGCAGCCATCCCGCTCCTGTGGCTGATCTACCGCTTCGTGGGGCCCGGCGTGGGCGGCTCGGTCGCAGGTCCCAATGACGAGCCCATCGCAGGCACCATCCTGTTCGTCCAGGAGTCGCCGTACAACAACGTGTGGCTGATGGTGGTGCTGATCTGGATCCAGACCGGCTTCGCCATGGTCATCCTGTCCGCAGCCATCAAGGCAGTGCCCGCCGACCTGATCGAAGCCGCCCGCGTGGACGGCGCCGACGAGCGGCAGGTCTTCTTCCAGGTGACGCTGCCCACCATCGTGCCGACGATCACCGTCGTCATGACCGCCATGATCGTGCTGGTCATGAAGGTGTTCGACATCGTCCGGGTCATGACGAACGGAAACTTCGGCACCCAGGTCATCGCCAACGAGATGTGGCAGCGCAGCTTCACCGAGTTCAACCTGGGGCTGGGATCGGCCCTGGCCGTCGTGCTCTTCCTCGGAGTGGTACCGGTCATGGGCCTCAACATCAGACGGATGCAGCGCGGTGAGTAGCGGTGAGTAGCACCGTGACCCGCTCGGACGGAGCGGCCCCCGGAGCGCCGCGACCGGGTGGACGCGCGCGGGACCCCGCCGGACGCGGCAGTGACCGCCTGGGCGCGGTCATCTATCGCTTCCTGCGCTCGATTCCGGCCTGGGTGCTGTGGCTGATGGTGATCATCTGGAGCGTTCCGACCGGCAGCTTGTTCCTCAACTCGTTCCGCCACCGCGACGATCAACGCGCCTCAGGCTGGTGGACATCGTTCACCGAAGGGAACTGGACGCTCGAGAACTACTCAGACGTGCTGTCCTCGGGTCAGCAGACCGGCGGGCTCTGGCAGGCGCTGCTCAACTCGTTTGCCATTGCCATCCCGGCGACCATCATCCCGATCGCCATCGCCGCCTTGGCGGCCTACGCATTCGCGTGGATTCCCTTCCGGGGCCGAGAGTGGCTGTTCATCGGGACGGTCTCGCTGCTGGCCCTGCCCAACCAGGTGGCATTGCTGCCGCTGCTGCAGATGTTCGCCGGCGGCGCCCACTGGACCATCCCGGGAACTGAGACCGTCCTCACGCTGTTCCCCGATTTCAGCCTTGCGGGCACCGCGACGGCCGTGTGGCTGACCCACACTGCGTTCGCCTTGCCGTTTGCCATCTTCCTGCTGCACAACTACATCTCGACGCTGCCCGGCGAGCTGTTCGAAGCGGCCCGCATCGATGGTGCCGATCACTTCACCATCTTCTGGCGAATCGTTGTGCCGCTGTCGGTCCCTGCACTGGCGGCCTTCGCCATCTTCCAGTTCCTGTGGACATGGAACGACTACTTGATCGCCTTGACCATGCTGGGGGCCGCGGGTGAGAACTATCCGGCGACTATCAAGATCGCTTCGATGGCCGGCGAATTCGGCCTCCGGGAGCACCTGCTGTCTGCGGGAGCGTTTGTGCAGGCAGGAGTGCCGATGCTGGTGTTCTTCTTCTTGCAGCGGTTCTTTGTGCGGGGGCTGCTGGCGGGTTCTGTGAAATCCTGAGTCGCCGTGGAAGCAACATCGAATCTGGTGAGAACCGAGCCGCGGCCACTGGGCCGCGAGACCCAGGTGGGGCCGCTGGCGCTGGGCCTGTGGCGCTTCACCGGCACGGACGTCGGGGCCAACGCTGCGCTGGTCGAGGCCGGGCTGGATCTGGGCATGAACCTGGTCGACATCGCCGACGTGTACGGGCTCGACTGGGGCGGCACCGGCTTCGGCAGCTGCGAGGAGAACTTGGGCGCGGTGCTGAGGGCTCGCCCCGATGTGCGCGACCGCGTGGTGCTGGCCACCAAGGGGGGCATCGTGCCGCCGGTGCCGTACGACTCGAGTGCGAGAGCGTTGCGGGCTGCCTGCGAGGCCTCGCTGGCACGGCTCGGGACGGATCGCATCGACCTGTACCAGGTGCACCGGCCCGACATGTTCACCCATCCGGCCGAGCTGGCCGACACCCTCGACACGCTGGTGGCCGATGGGCTGGTGGGCGCCGTCGGGGTGTCCAACTACACGCCTGCGCAGACGCGGGCCCTGGCGGCCCACCTGGACGCCCCGCTGGTGAGCACCCAGCCCGAGTACTCAGCCGCCTGCCTGGACGCGCTGCGCGACGGCACGCTCGACCTGTGCTCGGAGATGGGCATCGTGCCGCTGGCATGGAGCCCGCTGGCAGGCGGGCGACTCATGGCACAGGGCCCGCTCGGGGACGGGCGACTCATGGCACAAGGTTCGGTCGAGGGCGTTCGGCCGGAACTGCTGGCCACGCTGGACCGGCTGGCCGAGCGGGAGGGCGTCGACCGAGCCGCGGTGTGCGTTGCGTTCGTACTCGCCCACCCCACGGCACCAGTCGCGATCGTCGGCACCCAGCAGCCCGAACGACTCGAAGCGTTGCAGGCGGCGCTCGGCGTGCAGCTCGATCGCAACGACGTCTACGACATCGTCGAAGCCTCCGAGGGCGTACCGCTGCCGTGACGAGGCACCACGTCACCGCGAGCGGGCCTCCCACGAACTCGGTGCTGCGGTGAGTGCGGAACCGTCCCACGGCACCGAGCCGATGCGCTTCGGCGTCATCGGCACCGGGATGATGGGCATCGAGCACATCGCCAATGTGATCGCGCTCGACGGCGCCGAGCTGACCGCTGTCTGTGACAACTGGGAGCCGTCGCTCAAGGCGGCCCAGCACGAGCTGGCGTCCAGCGGGCTCGACCCGGTGCCGGCGTTCGGCGACCACCACGAGCTGCTCGACGCGGGGCTGTGCGATGCGGTGGTGGTCGCGACGCCGAACCACCTCCATACCGACATCGTCCTGGATGTGGCGGCTGCCAGCCTGCCCCAGCTTGTCGAGAAGCCGCTGGCCACCACGCTGGACGACTGCCGCCGCATCATCGGCGGAATCGAGGCGCTCGGGACCGAGGCCCCGCTGGTGTGGGTGGGCCTCGAGTACCGCTTCATGGCACCGGTGGCGGCGCTGATCGAGCAGGCTCACGCCGGGACGATCGGCGAGGTCCGCATGGTGGCCATGCGTGAGCATCGCTTCCCCTTCCAACCGAAGGTGCGCGACTGGAACCGGTTCAACTGCAATACGGGCGGGACCTTGGTCGAGAAGTGCTGCCACTTCTTCGACCTCATGCGAGTGATCGCCCGAAGCGAGCCGGTGCGTGTGATGGCGTCGGGCGCGCAGGACCTGAACCATCTTGACGAGCGCTACGGCGGCGAGACGCCCGACATCTTGGACAACGCCTTCGTGATCGTGGACTTCGCGTCGGGCGCTCGGGCGCTGCTGGACCTGTGCATGTTCGCCGACGCCACCCGAAACCAGGAGGAGATCTCGGTTGTGGGCGACGACGGCAAGCTCGAAGCGCTGATCCCCGACGACGTGGTGCGGACCGGCGTGCGCGGGCGTGACTGGATCGGCAACGTGCACGAGCGGACGGTCAGCAGCACCGCACCGGTCGTGGGCCACCATCACGGTTCGTCCTACATCGAGCTGGAGCGCTTCCGCGATGCAGTGCTGGAATCGGCGCCGGCGGAGTGCACGCTGGCCGATGGGCTGTGGTCGGCAGCGATCGGCCGGGCCGCTCATGTGTCGATCGACGAGGGCAGGCCGGTGCAGATGAGCGAACTGCTCACCCCTGCAGAACTCGCCGGGCGGGGCCAGTGAGCCCCGCGGCGCAGCTTGCGGAGCCGCGGCAATGAGCAATGTGGCGCAGCTTGCGGAGCCGCAGCGATGAGCACAGCGCCGCCGGAGATCGCGTGGTTCTCGGCGCTGTGCGACGACGACTACGAGTTCCTGGGCGTGCCAGACCCGACGCTGGCCAGCACGTGGGAGCACTGCGCCGACATCGTCACCGCAGCAGAGCGCAACGGCTTCGACAACGTGCTGCTGCCCTCGGGCTACACCCTGGGCATCGACGCCACTGCCTTCGCCGCAGGCATCGCCACGCGCACACAGCGCATCAACCTGTTGCTGGCCGTGCGCATGGGCGAGCTGTGGCCGCCGCAGCTTGCCCGCCAGCTCGCATCCATCGACCAGATGGCCGGCGGGCGGCTCACCATCAACATCATCTCCAGCGACCTGCCCGGCGCGCCGCTGCCCTCAGGCCCCCGCTACCAGCGCACTCGCGAGCACATGGCGGTGCTGCGGACCCTGCTCGACGGCCAGCCCGTGGATTTCGACGGCGAGTTCGTCTCGGTGCAGCTCGACCCCCCACGCGTCGGCACGGTCAGCGGCCGCTGCCCGCCCTTCTACTTCGGCGGATTCTCTGACGATGCCAAGCACACCGCGGCGGTCGCCGCCGACGTGTTTCTCACCTGGCCCGACACGGTCGCAGGCGTGGCAGCGACGGTCACCGAGATGCGAGACCGGGCAGCGGCAGTAGGGCGCGAGCTGAAGTTCGGATTGCGCTCGCACGTGATCGTGCGGCCAACCGGCGCGGAGGCCATCGACGCCACCCGCCGGCTGGTCAGCCAGCTCGACGACGACACTGGGGCCGCGATCCGGTCGCGGGCGCTCGACTCGGCCTCGGTCGGCGTGCGGCGCCAGGCCGAGCTGCGCGACAGCGCCGACGGCGACGGATTCGCCGAGGACGGCCTGTGGACCGGCATCGGCCGGGCCCGCAGCGGCGCCGGGGCGGCCATCGTGGGCGACCCCGACGAGGTAGCCGCCAAGCTGGATGCCTACCGGGCCGTGGGCATCGATGCGTTCATCCTGTCTGGCTACCCGCATCTGGCCGAGTGCGATCTGTTCGGCCGGCTGGTGCTGCAGACCATGCCGCACCGCAAGCTCTGGAACCCCTGAGCCCGCAGCTCGGGAGCGACTCAGGAGCGGATGGCGGCCTCGGTCTCGGGATCGAAGAAGTGCAGCTCGTCGACGTCCACGCTGAGCTCGATCGCCGAGCCGGGGCGGGCGGTGCTGCGCGGATGCACCCGGGCGATGACCATGCGGTCCTCGATGCCTTCCAGCGCGTCGGGGTCGCCCGCTTCCACCGACGGCGCATCCAGACCGAAGTGCAGCAGCAGGTCCGAGCCCAGGGCTTCCGACAGCGACACCTCCGCTGACAGGCGCGGCCGCCCGCTGTCGTCTGCGACCGAGGCGTCCTCGAATGCCTCGGGCCGGATGCCCACCACCACATCCGCGCCGTCGTAGGCGCGCAGTGCAGGCTTCGCGTCGAGCACCCGCTCCGGCAAGTCCAGCACCTGGGAGCCCAGTTGCATTCGCCAGCCGCCATCAGGGCCGGCTCTCGAGCTGAGTCGGGCCATGCGCAGGTTCATCGACGGTGCGCCGATGAATCCGGCCACGAAGAGATTGTCGGGGTGCTCGTAGAGGTCGGTCGGGCCATCCACCTGCTGCAGCAGCCCGTCCTTGAGCACGGCCACCCGGTCGCCCATGGTCATGGCCTCGACCTGGTCGTGGGTGACGTAGATGGTGGTGGCGCCCAGCCGGTGCTGCAGGGCGGTGATCTCGGCCCGCATCTGCACACGCAGCTTGGCGTCGAGGTTGGACAGCGGCTCGTCCATCAGGAACACCGCGGGATCCCGCACGATGGCACGGCCCATCGCCACCCGCTGGCGCTGCCCGCCCGAGAGCTGCGCCGGCTTGTTGGCCAGCAGCGGCTCCAGCTCGAGCAGCCGGGCAGCCTCGCCCACCCGCTCTTCGATCTCGGCCTTGGGCACACCCGCCAGCTTCAGCGGAAAGCCGATATTTCGAGCGACATCGAGATGCGGGTACAGCGCGTAGCTCTGGAAGACCATCGCGATGTTGCGATCCTTGGGCTCGGTCTCGTTCATCCGCTCGCCACCGATCAGCAGTTCCCCGTCGCTGATCTCCTCCAGCCCGGCCACCATGCGCAGCGCGGTGGACTTGCCGCACCCCGACGGCCCGACCAGCACGAGGAATTCGCCGTCGGCGATGTCGATGTTCAAATCGGTGACGGCGACGAAGCCGTTCGGGTATTTCTTCGTCAGCCGGTCGAGGGTGACCGTCGCCATGTGACCCCCATCTCAGGCGCACATGCGTGCTTGGCCGAGGCTAGTCCGTAAGCGGTTGCGGACCTGACTCGAAAGAGGGCGTGGCAGACTTCGCACAGTGAATGCTCGCGACTTCGCCGCGCAGACCGCCGAGCCGTTCGAGGCCGATCCACACCTCGAGCGTGCTCGGTTGATGGACGATCTGGCCCGCGCCTACCGGCTGTTCGGGGTGCTGCGCTGGGGCGAGCTGGGCGACGGCCACATCACCTGCCGCGACCCGATCCAGCCCGACCACATGTGGCTGCTGCGCTACGGCGTGCCCTTCGAACGGGCGACGGTCGACGACCTGGTTCTCGTGGCGCCCGACGGCACCGCCGCCGACCAGCAGGGCAGGCCGGCAACCATCAACCACAGCGCCTACACCATCCATCACCCCATCCACGAGGCCCGGCCCGACATCGGCGCCGCCGCACATACCCACACCCAGTGGGGCACGCCGTTCTCTGCCGAACGGCGGATGATCGAGCCGATCAACCAGGAAGCGACGTGCTTCTTCGAAGACCACGCACTCTTCGACGACGGGGAGGTGCAGGTCCGCACTACCGACGGCGGCAAGCGCATTGCCGCTGCACTCGGCGGCTGCCGCACGGTGATACTGGCCAACCACGGGCTGCTGACGGTGGGGGCGAGCCCGGCCGACGCGGTGGGCTGGTTCGTGCTCGCCGAGCGCGTGGCTGAGGTGCAGATGAAGGCCACCGGCGGCATCCCGATCTCCGCCGAGGATGCACGGACCGCCCGCGAGGACCTGACCGAGGGCGACTTCGGCTGGATCCTGTTCGGCTGGGCGGCCCGCCGCCACCTGCCGCACGAGTTCGCCTGAGCAGGCGGGCGGAATGGTCCACCTTCCCACCGGGTCACCTGTGGTCTCCCGCTCTTGTTCCCCGTGTCCATGTGATTGGGCTCACGGGCCGCTCGGGCCACGACTTCGCCAATCGGCTCGGCCTCTGAGCAGTGAACGACACTGCCGGTGACAGCCGGCTGGGTCCGTCCCAGCGCGCCGCCTGGCTCGACGAGCTCAGCGGCGGCCATGGCGACGGCCGCGTCGACGTGGTGGTCATCGGCGGCGGCGTCACCGGCGCCGGCTGCGCACTGGACCTGGCGCTGCGGGGCCGCAGCGTTGCCCTGCTCGAGCAGCGCGACCTGGCGTCGGGCACATCGAGCCGCTCGTCCAAGCTGATCCACGGCGGGCTGCGCTACCTGCAGCGCCTCGAGTTCGGGCTGGTGTCGGAGTCGCTCAACGAGCGTCGGCTGCTGCTGGGCCGGCTGGCGCCTCACCTGGTGCGCCCGGTGCAGTTCCTCTACCCCATCCGCCGGGGCTGGCGCGAACGGCTGCGCACCGGTGCGGGAATCCTGCTGTACAGCCTGATGGCCGGGATGGGCCCCCATGCCATCGGCTCGCACCGGCACCTCGGCGCCGCCGGCACGCAGAACCTGGCGCCGGGCCTCGACTCCGGCGTGGTGCGTGGCGGCATCGCCTACTGGGACGGACAGACCGACGACGCCCGCCTGGTCGTCGCGATCGCCCGCACGGCCGCGGCGCATGGGGCGCGCATCCTCACCTCCACCCGCGTCCAGGAATTGATCGTCGCCGAGGGAGCGGTGCGGGGCGTCATCGCGCACTGCGGCGAGACCGGTCGCACGTTCAGGCTGGATGCCGATGCGGTGATCAACGCCACCGGCGTGTGGACGAGCCAGATCGAGCAGCTCGCCGAACGCGACTCGCAGGACACCGACGGTTCGCGGACCCGCATCCGTGCCTCCAAGGGGATCCACCTGCTGGTTCCCAGGGACCGGATCGACCTGGGCTGCGGGCTCATCGTGCCCACCCCGCCCAGCGTCCTGTTCGTGGTCCCGTGGGGGGATCGGTGGATCATCGGCACCACCGACAGCGACTGGGATCTCGGCTACGCCCATCCTGCTGCGAGCAGCGCCGACATCGATCTGCTGCTGCAGCGGCTCAACGGCGTGCTGGCCGACCCGATCAGCCACGACGACATCTGCGGCGTCTATGCGGGCCTGCGCCCGCTGGTGGCCGGCGACAGCCCGTCCGACGCCGAGCAGTCCGCCAAGCTGAGCCGCGAGCACAGCGTCACCCGGGCGGCCCGCGGGCTGATCTCGGTGGCCGGCGGCAAGTACACGACCTACCGCGTCATGGCAGCCGACACGGTCGAGATGGCGCTCGCCGAAGTCGCGGCTGCTCACGGCCGCACGCCGCCCAAGCTCTCGCGCCGGCGACGGAATGCCGCAGCCCGCCGATCCGCCACCGGCGTGACGCCGCTGGTGGGTGCCGCTGGCTATGAGGATCGGCGGCGGCGCCAGGACGAGATTGCGGCGAGTGCCGGCATCAGCCGGGCCGCCGCGGTGCACCTGCTCGAGCGCCACGGCGACCGCATCGACGAAGTGGTCGAGCTGATCGCCGAACAGTCCGACCTGGCTGCGCCCCTGGCCGAGGGCCATCGGTACCTGCGCGCCGAGGTCACTCACGCCGTGCGCAGCGAGGCCGCCTTGCATCTCGACGACGTGCTGACACGGCGCACCCGGCTCTCGGTGGAGGCATGGGATCGGGGCGTTGACGTGGCGCAGGACACCGCCGAGCTGATGGGTGCCGAGCTGGGCTGGTCACCCGAGACCATCGAGCGCGAGGTGTGGCACTACCGCGCCCGGGTCGAGGCCGAGCGCGAGAGCCAGACCCGGCCCGACGACCAGACCGCCGATGCGGCCCGACTCGGCGCCCCCGACATCCGCCGCTGAGCGGGCTTTCGCCCATTGCCTCCCGCTCTCGTCCGCTGCGCTCACGGGCCGCTCGGGCCACGACTTCGCCTCTCGGCTCAGCCTCCTAGATTGACGCGATGGTCGTTGATTACGAAGTCCAGGGGCGGGTGGCGATCTTCACGCTGAACCGGCCCGAAGCCCGCAATGCCATCAGCCACGAAGTGTCCTCGGAGATGGAAGCCCATCTCGACGCCTTCGAGGCCGACCCCGAGGTGTGGGTCGGGATCCTGGCCGGCACCGGCACCGTGTTCAGCGCCGGCGCCGACCTGAAGTCGGTGGCCGCCAAGAAGCCCATCGAGACCGAGAAGGGCGGCTTCGCCGGGCTCGCCCGCTACCCCCGCACCAAGCCGCTCATCGCGGCGGTTGACGGGGCGGCGCTGGCCGGCGGCCTCGAGATCGTGCTGTCGTGCGATCTCGTGGTGGCCTCGCCGCGGGCCCGCTTCGGCATTCCCGAGGTGAAGCGATCGCTGGTGGCCGCCGCCGGCGGGCTGTTCCGCCTGCCGCAGGTGGTGGGCCGCAACGTGGCGCTGGAGCTGGCCATGACAGGCGACCCGATCTCAGCCGAGCGTGCCTACCAGCTCGGGCTGGTCAACGAGATGGCCGACGAGGGCGAGGTGGTGCCCGCCGCGATCGAGCTCGCCGGGCGGATCATCGCGAACGCTCCGAAGGCCGTGCGCGAGAGCCGTGCCGTGGTGCTCGAGAGCCATGCGCGCTCCGAGGAGGACGGCTGGGAGATCACCAAGGACCACTTCCGCAACATCCTCGGCACCGAGGACTTCCTCGAGGGCCCCCGCTCTTTCGTCGAGAAGCGCGACCCCATCTGGACCGGCCGCTGACCCAACCGGCGGCCGCCAGCTCCGCTTGGGGCGCTCGGCACCCGCTGTAGCCGTCGGCGTGATTGCCCGGCCGGCACCAGCGCTCGCCAGCCACGCAGCAGATCACCGGATCAGGGCCCGACTGCTCTGCCGGGCCCCGCCAGCCGAGTCGCCGACAGCTCGTGATCGGGGTGTCCCCCCGGCGGGTTCAGCGCGGCGGGGCTCGCTGCCCGGCTCGGCTGCCGGCTCGGCTGCCTCGCTGACCTGTCGGCTGGTCGGTGGAATGGCCCACCGCTCGGCTCGTCGGCTGACCTGTCGGCGGGGCTCGCTGCCCGGCTCGGCTGCCGGCTCGGCTGCCTCGCTGACCTGTCGGCTGGTCGGTGGAATGGCCCACCGCTCGGCTCGTCGGCTGACCTGTCGGCTGGTTCTTCGTCGCGCGTAGGGACTGGCGTCCTGGCGGGCCTGCGGGCTGGCTCGCCGCCGGATGCGACGGCCGGCTCTTCGCCGGGTGTAGGGGCCCGCCCGTTGGCTGATTTCGCGGCTGGCCTGTCGTTTGGTCTGCCGGCTGCAACCTTGGCTGGTCTGGCGTGCGGGCCGTTGGCTGACCTCGGGGCTGGTCTGTCGGGCTGGGTGACGTCCGGGATGTCGGTGGGTCCGGTGGTTGGTCGGGGGGTCGGAGTCGGAAGCCGGGGATGTCGGGGTTCCAACGTGCGGTGAAGCCTTGCCGGTGGATCTTGTCGTTGTGGCAGTCGACGCAGACGGTGACGAGATTGGCGTAGTCGGTGGGTCCGTCGTGTCGCCAGTGGTCGATGTGGTGGTGCTGGCAGCGCTCGGGCGGTATGCCGCACCCCACGCAGCCTTGGTCGCGCAACGCCAACGCGGCGCGTTGGAGGTCGGTGGCGGTGCGGGTGGTGCGTCCCATCCGCAGATCCCCCGTGGCGGTCTCGAAGACCGCCGGCAGCAGCTGGGCGTCGACGGCAATCTTGGCGATCTCGCCGATCGGGATCGGCGTGCCGTCAGCGAGCCGGCCGTTGGCGAGCTGGTGGTTGAGCGTGTCGTAGTCGGCGACCACGATCAGCGACGTGCCTGAGGGCCGCTTGGCGTCCGGTTCGACCATGAGCTGTGTGATCGCGTCCGCGGTGCGCTGGGGTGGTGTGCGCCGCTGTGTGCGGTCTTCGTTGCGGAACAGCCGCCGCTCCGCAGCGGCGATGACGGTGCCGAGGCGGGCGCCGGTGAGCGGGTCGACTTCGAGGTGCACGACGGTCATGCCGTCGCTGTGGCGTGTCGCGATGCTGCCGTTGCGTGCCAGGCGCTGGCGCTCCAGCACCGACGCGCCGTCGTCGGCGCTGATGTCGGCGACGTGGCGGGCGACGGTGCGGCGGAACTCGTCATAGCCCTCCAGCCGCGCACGCCCCACCAGGAACGCTTCGTCGACCGGGGCATCACCGGCGGCGCGGGCAATCAGCTGCGCATGACCCACCGGCACCGACCCGTCAGCCAGCCCCGCCCGGGTCGCGTCGAGCTCGCCGAGCCGAACCGCGTCCCTGACCTCGCCGCGGGCCCTGCGGCCCGACACTGCCATCAGGTTCGTCGCAGCATGCGCAGCAGCGCCGTCGCCGCTGCGACGAGCGATCTCTCCCAACGTGTCGGCTTTCATCGCCGCCAGCCGCGACTCCGCCCGAGCGATCTCACCCAACCGCGCACGCAGACCCGCCCCGCACAACCCAGCAACATCGATCGCATCCACCCGCACCCCGCCTGGCGCGTCCTGGCTGTCGGGGCTGGACTCGCCGCCACCCGGCCCGACGCCTGCGGACGGCGTGCCCGCGACCGGCGCGACCTGGCTGTGGGGACTGGTCTGGTCGCCGCCGGGCGGGGCGGTATCTGCTGCGTCCACCCGCACCCCGCCTGGCGCGCCTTGGCTGTGAGGGGGGGCCTGGTCGCCGCCGGGCCGAGCGGCTGCTGGGGGCACCGCCCCGTCTGCCGCGATGCTGTCGTGCAGCGCGTGTTCGGCAGCGTCGGGCCGCACGGCTGCAGGGGGTACGACCCTGTCTGCGGCGTTGCTGTGTTGCGGGGTGTCCCGGTCGCAGTCGGGTAGCACGGCTGTGGGAGGTGCGGCGACGGCGCCGCGGTGCCTGGCGGCGGTGGGGGAGGCGTCCCCGGCGGGTGCGCGCTTGCCCTGCGAGCCGGTGCCGACGCCATCTCTCAACATGAGTACAACCGTACGAAGGGGGTGTGACAGCATGCAGCTCGGGAGGACGGTGCCACCCTCGCCAGCGGCCGCTCGCAGCTCAGACTCGAGGATCCCCTCGCACCGTGGCCAGCGGCGGCTCGCAGCTCAGACTCGAGGATCCCCCGGCACCGCCCTGAGGCGCATGTCCCTCGCGTCGCAACAACGGGTTGTGCACACGGCTCGCGGTTCAGTCATTCGGGTCGTCCTCGAGCATGGCCCAGTAGTCGGGATCGACCTCGTAGTCGGCGATCTCGACCACACCCGCCTCCACAAGGACGCCGGCGAATACCAGAGCACCGAAGACGGGGTCGACAATGTGGAGGGTGCGGACCTCGGGGTGCCGGTCGAAGAGCAGGTTCTCGAAGTCCCGGAACCCGATGAGCGCGGCAGCAAGCGGCCCCGACCAGAAGTCCCACTCCGACGGCCGTCCGGCGGCGCTTCGCTCAGGCCCGTACGCCGTCGTGATCTTCTCGGCCGCGGCTGCGCCGACACGAACCTCGAACATCAACCGGCGGCCGCAAACCCGTACCGCTCCGCAACCGACTCCGACAACCGCTCGCTCGTCGGGGTCGCAGCCTGCGGGAAGTCGAGGAACGCTGTCGAGAACGGGATCGTCTCGCCGACCTCCGTCAGCCGCCAGCCCGGCTCCTGATGAGACAGCTCGCTGACCTGAGTACCGGTCATCCCGGCAAGCTCGGCGAGCACGTCTTCGATGGTTCGCATCTCCTCGACCGCAAACGAGGACAGGTCTGCTTCGCGCTTGGGCACCAGCCGGTGCTGAGGGCGACCCAGGAAATCCTCCTCGATCAACTCGGCCTCGCCCGCATCAATCAGCCGTCGCCGCACCGGCAGAAGCTGATGCGGGGCCGGTCCATGAGGAAGCTTCTGAAACTGGCAACCCGACACCACGCGGTGATGTCGCCGCAAGTGCGTGAACTCCACGAAGAACAGCACCTTGTTGAGCTTCGTAGCGCCCCCAGCACGATCGCCCCGCAAGCGAGAGGCGACATGCAACAACAACTCGGCGAACTTGTCCTCGTCGTAGGCGACCTCCATGAGGACCATCGTAGGAGAGGGGTGTGACGTCATCGCCGGATGGTGAGACATCAGTCACGAGAGTGAGCGACGCTGCCAGGAACCACACCAACGCACAAGCGCGGCACCCTCCCGGGAACAGGTCGCTCCCGACTGGTTGCTTGCGTGTTTCGACCATGTTGCCCTCCCGGCGTGAACGGATCGCGCACCGTACCGAGCACGCCGCGCACGAAGGCCAGCGAATTAACCGGCTCGCCCCAGCAACCCGGCACGCCCCAGCAACTCGGCACGCACTAGCCCGGCCGCCACGCCCAGCCCGCCCCGCCACAGCGCCAGCCGGCCCGCCACGCAGCAGATCGCCCGATCGCGCCCCGCCGGGCCCGCGAAATGCAGTTCCGCGCATGCTTGTCTGGCCTGTCCGGAAGCTCGGGCCGTGATCGAATGCCGTAAGGGTTTGTGCACAGCCGCAAACACCCGCGCCTGACCCCGATCAAGTACCCCCCCCCCCCCGCAGATCGGGGTCGGGCAGTTGAGCACCCCCTCGGCGCCGGCGGGGACTGCATCAGGAGCCGGCCGCCGGGCGCGCCGCACCGCCCGAGCCAACGGGCCGAGCCTGCTCACAGCCACGCTGGCAGTGCTGCTGCTGGGGTCGCTGCTGGTGGTGGTGCCCGCCCCGGCATGTCAGCGCGGCGGGGCTCGTTGCCCGGCTCGGCCGTTGACCTGATTGGCTGACCGGCTGATCGGCTGGCTGTTCGCCGGGTCCGCTGGCCGGCCCCGAGACCGGCTACGCCAACGTCGAGGTCGCACCGGTCATCGTGACCGTCACAGACGACGACACCGCCACCGCCGAGGAAGAAGACGACGACCAACAAGCCGACGGCGAGCAGGCAGAAGGCGAGCAGGCCGGCGGGCAGACCCAGCCCGAGGCACAAGCAGGCCAGCAGACCGAACCCGAGTCAGGCACCGAGACCGACGGCGAGCAGGCCGGCGGCGAGTCGGGCACCGACACTGGGCCCCAGGCGCAGGCGGCCCAGCAAGCCGAGCCCGCAGGCGACCGCGACATCCTGCAGGCCCTCTACAACGCCACCGGCGGCGCCGGCTGGACCAGCAGCGCCAACTGGCTCACCGATCAGCCGCTCGGCGAATGGCACGGCGTCACCACCGACGCCCAGGGCCGGGTGACCGGGCTGTCGCTGCGAGACAACAACCTCACCGGCACCCTGCCCGCAGCCATCGGCGGCCTCGCCCAGCTCGAGGTGCTGTCGCTCGACCGCAACAGCATCGGCGGGTCGCTGCCCGCTGAGCTGGGCAGCCTGAGCCGCCTGACGCGGCTGGCGATGAACCGCAACAGCCTCACCGGTGCCATTCCCGCCGAGCTGGGCAGCCTGCCGAGCCTGAGCATCATCGGCCTGGCCCGCAACCAGCTCAGCGGCACCCTGCCCACCGCGCTCGGCAGCCTGTCCAGCCTCACCAAGCTGTCGCTGCACGACAACACCGCGCTCAGCGGCCCGCTGCCCGCGGGCTTCGGCACCATCGCCGGCCTGTCACGGCTCGCCGTCTCACGCACCGGCCTCAGCGGCACGCTGCCCCAAGGCCTCACCAACAGCGCCATGCGCTACCTGCACTTCGACGACACCGGCCTGTGCGCCCCCGCCGACAGCGCCTTCCAGACCTGGCTGGCTGGCGTCACCAGCCACAACGGCGCCACCTGCGGCTCCTAGCCCCCACCGGGGGTACTTCGCCGGTCGCGGCGTAGGGCAGACTCGCGGTCTGCACCGGCTGTCCGGCCGGGTGCTCAACTGGCAGATTCCGACACATCAGCCCGTCGCTCACTGAGGAGCAACGCCATGACCTACACCGCGCCGACCGACAGGTTCCGCTTCGATGCGCTGCGCGGCGGCGTAGAGGGCAAACGCGTGCTCATCACCGGTGCCGGCAAGGACGGCGGCATCGGCCAGGCAATGGCGCTGAGCGCCGGGCTCAACGGCGCCGACTCGGTGGGCATCCATTTCCATCGCAGCTACGAGGACGGGTTCGACCTGGTCGATCGCCTGCGCGACGAGGGCGTGCATGCCTTCCCCGTGCAGGCCGATGTCACCAATCTGCGAGACCTGTGGGCCATACGCAGCTACGTCATCGACCAGATGGGCGGCCTGCCGCCGAACCTGGTGATCTGCAACTCCGGGCTCACCGAGTCGGGCTACAGCCTCGGCCGCACGCTGCGGCCAGTGGAGGGCGAGTCGTCGTCGCTGCGGCGGGCCCGGGTGCGCCAGGCGTTCATCGAGAACCTGGAGCAGTCACGGCTGGTGCTCGACACCAAGGTCGACGGCTTCCTGGCATCGACCCACCTGTGGGCGGGCGAGGCGGTGTACGCCGGCGAGCAGGCGCAGTTCGTGTACGTGTCGTCCCGGCAGGCGGTGGACCCTGGGCCGGCGGTGCCCGGCTACGCGCTGAGCAACTGGGCGGTGCTGCAGCTTCCCAAGGTGCTCAAGGTGAACCTGGGCCGCAGCGCCGACCTGGTCAGCTGCTTCACGCTGCTGCTGCCGTTCATCCGCACCGGCATGACCAACGAGTACGCCGGCAACGAACGGGTCTTCGGGCGCTGGCAGCCGCGGATGCTGGAGCCCTGCGAGATGGCCGAGGCGTTCATGGAGTTGCTGGCCCGGCCCACCGACGAGACCGACGGCGCCATGTACGAGCTGATGGTGAGCGCTGCCGACGAGGCCGACCCGGTGGGTCCGCCGGCAGTGGAGCTGGTCTGGCACCAGCTCGCGCTCAACCTCGACGAGCAGCCCGTCGGCTGGAGCGCCGCCGACCCGCTGCGCTTCGCCTGAACAGAGCCCACATCACGAGGGCCGCACCCCGAAGAGTGCGGCCCTTGTGGGATTGGCGCTTGTGCGCCGTCTAGGTCCACCAGCGACCCTAGGGTCGCACGCCCAATGTACACAAGCGAATTCCGCCGGAGCGACAGCGGGATGCAGAGAGCGGGCAGGCCCTGCCGTCGATCGTGGACATCGGGCTGATCAGGCGGCTCGATAGCTGAAGTTAGGTTCACCTTACAAAATGTGACAACCGTTGCTATAGTGCGGCGCCATGCTCAAGAACGAGACGACCGCACCCCCCCGGCAGCGAGCCGACGTCGCCGCCAAGCGGTGCCGGCAACTCGCAGCGCTCGTCGTTGCCCTCGGCGTGGCGGCGGCGGCCTGCGGCTCCGCACGCACGCTGGAAGGCACCGCTGCGGAGATCTACGACGGGGAGTGCGTCGCGGAGTCGGACCGGCAGCTCACGGTCTATTCGGGCCGCACCGAGAATCTGATCCAGCCCGTCCTCGACGCCTTCGCGTGCGAGACCGGCATCACGGTGGCGGTCCGGTGGGGCGCCTCCACTGATCTGGCTCTGCTGCTGGCCGAGGAAGGCGACCGCACACCCGCCGACGTGTTCCTGTCGCGCTCGCCCGGCCCCGTGGGCTTCCTGGCCAACCAGGGGCTGCTCGCCACCGTCGACGGCGACGTGGCGAACCTGGTCACGGCCGACCACCGGTCCGACACCCGGACATGGGTCGGCTTCAGCGGTCGCCAGCGCGTGCTCGTCTACAACCTCGACAGCGTCGCCGACGACGAGCTGCCCGCATCGATCTTCGACCTCACCGACGAGCGCTACCGCGGGCGGGTGGCCATCCCGGCGACCAACGGCTCGTTCGTCGACTGGTTCACGGTGTTCCGCGACCAGCACGGCAGCGACACCGCGGCGCAATGGCTCGACGACATGGTGGCCAACGATGCCCGCTACTACCCCAACAACCGGTCCATCGTCGAGGCTGCCGGGCGCGGCGAGATCGACATGGGACTGGTGAATCACTACTACCAGTACCAAGTGGCTGCGGCCTTGGGCGACGATCACCGCGCCGCCAACTGGGACTTCGCCGGCGACGACGTCGGCTCGATGCTCATCATCACCGCCGCCACGGTGACCTCCGCCAGCGACGACCCGGGGCTCTCCAACCAGTTCATCGCCTACCTGCTGAGCCAAGCCGCCCAGCAGTACTTCAGCAACGAGACGCTCGAGTACCCGCTGGCGGCCGGCGTGGCGCCCGCAGGCGTCCTGCCCCCGCTGGGCGGACCCGAAATCGGCAGCATCGACTTCGACGCCTTGGGCGACGGCTTCGCCCGCTCGACGGAGATCATCGAAGCAAGCGGCATCCTGAACGAGTGACCTCAGCACGGCCGGCCGGAGCGGCGCGATGATCGGGGCTCTCCGGCGGCGACGCAGCCGCGCCCCTGCTGCACTGCGCATCGCAGGGGTGGTGCTGGCATTCGCGTTCGCCTTCCCCGGGGTGTACCTGGTGTACCGGGCGCTGCGAGACGGCACCGGTCCCGAAGGCTTGCTGTGGAGCGCCCGCACCCTCGGCCCGCTGTGGCGATCGCTGCGCCTGGCAGTGTCGGTGTCGGCGAGCGCGCTGGTGCTCGGCACCGGCTTGGCGTGGCTCACCATGCGGACCGACCTGCCGCTGCGCAAGCTGTGGCGGGTGCTGCTGCCGCTGCCGCTCGTGTATCCGACGTTCGTGGGCGCGGCTGCGTTCATCCGCACGCTCAATCCCGGCGGTCTGGCCAATGACCTGCTCAGCAGTATCGGCATCGATTCGGTGCCCGAGCTGCGGGGCTTCTGGGGCGCATGGTTCGTGTTGGTGATGATGACCTTTCCCTACGTGTACCTGCCGGTGGCGGCACGGCTGCGGCACCTTCCCGGGAGCCTCGAGGAGAGCGCCCGGCTGCTCGGCGACAGCGCGTTTGCCGTGTTCCGCCGCATCTGCCTGCCGCACGCGGGCACCGCCATCGGCGCCGGGACGCTGCTGGTGTTCCTCTACACGCTGAGCGATTTCGGCGCCGTGCAGCTCATGCGCTACGACACGCTCACACGGGCCATCGCGACGAACTACCTGGCCAACCCGCCCGTCGCCCTGGCGCTCAGCCTGATGCTGCTGGTGCTCGCAGCGATCGTGGTGCTGGCCGAGCGGTGGTTCTCGCGCCGCCTGCCCGACGCGATGTCCGCCAAGGGCGACCGGCCGCTCGACTACCGGCTCGGCCGGTGGCGGCCGTACGCCACCGCAGCGCTGGCGCTGACGGTGTTCGCGAGCGTCATCGCACCGTTCATCGCCCTGGCCGACTGGGCGCGCCGCGGCCTGTTCCGCTCGCTCACCGGCGACCGCGCGCTCACCGTCGACTACGCGGCCATTGCCGAATCCACGTTCAACACCGTGTGGGTGAGCGTCGTGGCCGCAGTGGTGTCGGTGGCGGCGGTGCTGCCGATCGCCCTGCTGGTGGGGCGCTACCGATCCCGGACCGGATCGCTGGCGCACGCGGTGGTCATCAGCACGTTCGCACTCCCCGGGCTGCTCATTGCGCTGTCGATGCGCTTCTGGACGCTGCGCACCGACCTCGTGCTCGACTTGCTGGGCGACACTGCGGCGCTGCTGATCTTCGCCTACATCGTGCGCTTCGGCTCGCTCGCGATGGGCATCAGCGTGGTCGCCGTGCGCAGCGTGCCAGAGCGCCTGCACGATTCGGCCCGCCTCCTCGGCGCCGGTCCCCTGCGGCGATTCCTCACCGTGGACATGCCGGTCATGGGACCCGCGCTCGGGGCAGGCGCGGGCTTGGTGCTGCTGTCGGTGATGAAGGAACTGCCGATCAGCCTGTTCGTGTCGCCGCTCGGCTTCTCCACGCTGACCACCCGGATCTACGGATCCTTCGAGGATGCCTTCATCGCCGAAGCCGGGCTGCTGAGCGTGATCCTGGTGGTGCTGTCGTTCGTGCTCACCTGGTTCCTGGTGGTCCGCCGCCAGGAACACGCCTGAGCGGCCGACGCTAGGTGGGCCAGTACTCGGCCTTGTGCTCGCGCTTGAGCACCTTGCCGGTCGGGCCCTTGAGCAATTCGTCCCGAAGTTCGACCGTCTTGGGCACCTTGAACGTGGCCAGCGTCTCGCGGCTGAAGTCGACGAGCTCTTCGGGGGTGGTGTCTTGGCCGTCACGCAGCACCACGAGCGCGTGGACTGCCTCGCCCCAGCGATCGTCGGGCACGCCGAAGACGCACACGTCCGCGACGGCGGGGTGCTCGGCCAGGGCGTTCTCCACCTCGACGGGGTACACGTTGTACCCGCCGGTGATGATCATGAACTGCTTGCGGTCGACGAGGTACGCGTAACCCTCGCTGTCCACGTAACCCAGGTCGCCCGTGTGCAGCCAGCCGTCTCGCAACGTTTCGGCAGTGAGCTCGGGCGCATCCAGATAGCCCGCCATCACCGAGGCGCTGCGCACACGGATCTCGCCTTGCTCCCCCGGCGCGAGCGCCTCGCCGCTGGTCCCGGCGGTCTCCAACTCGACGTGATGCATGGGCCGGCCGCACGAGCGCAGCAGGTGCTCGTCGCCCGCCATCGCCCGCAGGTGATCGGCGTGGGAAAGGCGCGTGAACCAGCCGCCCGCCCCCTCGGTCGAGCCGCACCACTGCTCGATCTCGGCGTCGGGAAAGGTGGCCAGGGTGCGCCGGATCATCGCCGGCGTGGTCGGGGCCGACCCGTACACCACCTTGCGCAGGCTGGAGCAATCGGCGGGCGCCGCCTCGTGGGCGTCGAGCACCGCACCGAGCATCGTCGGCACCCACACCGTCGCGGTCACGCTGTGCTGAGAGATGGCGTCGAGGCAGTCACGGGGAGTGAACGCCGGCAGCACGACGTTCGTCCAGCCCAGCACCACGTGCCAGATGCCCAGCAGCCCCGGCACACCGGCACCCGGCAGGCAATGCAGCCAGATGTCGTCGGGCCGCATCTCGGCATCCATCGCCGTATGCGCGAGTGCGTGGGTGACATTGCGATGGGTCCACAGCGCCCCCTTGGGCGCACCGGTCGACCCGGTCGTGTAGCAGATGGCGGACAGGTCGGCCTCGGTCACCTCGACGGGCGGCAATTCGCTGGGCTGGCCGGCGTCGATCAACGCTGTCAGCTCGCCGTAGTCGGCAGCGGCATCACCGCAGTTGGTGAACCCGAGCGAGCTCTGCGCCACCAGCGGCGCGAAGTCGTCGCTGCACAGCCCGTGGCGCACCCCGCTGTGCGCCAGCAGCGTGTCGATCTCGCCCGGCGAGTACCGGTAGTTCAGCCCGACCCGCACCGCGCCGAGACGCGCCAGGGCGAAGATGGCCTCGTTGTGGAGCGGGCCGTCGGCGAACAGGGTCGCGACCCGGTCGCCGGCCTCCACGCCCGCTTCGGCCAGCCCGCAGGCCAGCCGCTCCGCCCGCTCGGCGACGTCCGCCCAGGTGAACTGCAGCCCCTCGGCGGGATAGATGTAGGCCACGTCGTCGGGCCGCCGCCGCGCCGTGCGGCGCAGCAGATCCCACAGCGTGCTCATCGGCCGCTGAACCGGGGCGGCCGCTTCTCGGCGAACGCGGCCAGGCCCTCGCGGTAGTCGTCGGTGGTCACCAGCTCGGCCTGCAGCCGCGCCTCGGCCTCGTTCACGTCGGCCCACGTCATATCGACTGCGCGGCGCAGCAGGGCCTTCTGGCGGCGGAACGCCAGCGTGGGCCCCGCCGCGATGCGCCGGGCGAGCGCCGAGGCCACCGCCAGCAGCCGGCTGCCGGCCACTGAGCGGTTCACGAGCCCCCACTCGGCCGCCTGCGGACCTCGGATCACGTCGGCGGTGTAGATCATCTCCATCGCCCGCCCCATGCCGACCAGCCGAGGCAGGTGGTAGTGGCCGCCCGAGTCGAGCGCCACGCCCAGGTTCGCGAACGGCGAGCTGAAACGGGCATTGTCGGCCGCGATCACCACGTCGCAGTTCAGGGCGAGACCGAGGCCCACCCCCATCGCTGCGCCGTTCACTGCCGCCACGCTCGGCTTGGCAAACTCCCAGAGCTGTTCGAGGACGGGGGTGATCGTCTGCGAGATGATGGCGTAGGCATCCTCGCCGGGCTCAGCCTCTGACAGGTCGCGGCCCGAGCAGAACGCCCGGCCCGCTCCGGTCAGCAGCAGGCAGCGCACACCGTCGTCGGCTTCTGCGGCCTCGAACGCAGATGACAGCTCGGCCAGCATTGCCTGGTTGGCGGCGTTCATGGCCCGAGGCCGGTTCAGGGTGATCGTGCGGACGCCGCCCTCGTCGCTGACGTCCAGCGTCTCGAAGGCGGGTCGGCCGCCGGTGTTCTCTGGGCTCGTCGTGGACTGGCTCATCGTGGATCGTCCTCTGGGCGGGTCAGGGCGAACAAGGCCAGGTTCACGCAGGTGAGCACGAGCGTGCCGTTCTGGTTCAGCACCCGCCACTCGATGTGAGCCAGCCCGCCCACCTCGCGTTCTTCCTTCTCGATGATCTCGAGCTCGACGTGGACGGTGTCGCCGATGAACGTCGGCACCGGGAAGCGCAGGCGGTCCATGCCGTAGTTGGCGATCACGCTGCGGGTGTCGGCCGGCAGCAGCAGACCGCCGGCAATCGCCTGCACCATCAGCCCGGGAGCGATGCGCTGCCCGAACATCGACTCCGCCGAGGTGACGACGTCGGAGTGCAGCAGGAACCAGTCGCCGGTGAACATGCACCAGTTGACGACATCGGTCTCGGTGATGGTTCGCGCCCGGGTGACCTGCGTGTCGCCCACCTCGATCTCGTCGAAGTAGCGCATCAGCAACGGTTCTGCCATGGTCCCCTCCCGGTCAGTCCTCGAGTCGGCCGGTGTGTGGCCCCTCAGCTTCGCCTGCGGCGGCGGGTGCGTGCACGGCTCACGCCCGCTACAGCGCTGCCACCACGACGTCGTCGGGCGACACAGAGATTTCGTCCCCGTCGATCCCCAGCGCTGGGATGGCCGGGAAGTCGAGGCCGACCTCGTCCACGATCGACTTCACTCGCAGGAACGCACCCCGCCACAGATCGGTGCGCTGGTCTGCGTGGGGCACCGCCAGCCCCGCCCGGCGGGCGAGGTCTTCGAGGCGGTGATGCCACTTCACCCAGCCGCTCGGCAGATGGCCCCAGAACTGTTCGTTCGGCTCGTCCATGAAGACCGAGAAGTAGGCGTGCGAGCCCACCAGGTTGCGCAGCACTGCCGCCTGCTCGTCGGGGTCGATGTTGGGCAGGTAGCGGCGCATGTGGTGGGTGGCGAGGCTGAAGTGGCGCGATTCATCACGGGCCACCAGCCGCATCAGCGAGCGCAGGATCGGATGCGACGAGTCCTGCGCGAGTTGGCCGAACATGAACGTGCCCGCAGCCTCGCCGGCAGCGAAGGCCGACACGATGGTGCCGAAGCGGTAGCGCTCATGTGCCGACTGGTAGCCCCGCCAGTAGCGGTTGATCTGCGACTGGACCCACGCGATGTTGCGCATGGCCGCACGCTCGAGCTCGTTCGCCGGCGTCATCGCGTCGCCGAAGGTCGGGTGCATGGTCCGGCACACCCGCATCGCCATCTCGTCGTGATGGTTCTCGTCGCGTGTCACCGTCACCAGCATCCGCCGAACGGCGTCGTGCTCACGCGCCTCAAAGGCGGCGATCAGCGCCCGGGCGAAGGTGAGCACACCGGCGGCTTCGAAGCTGCCGTGCATGGCAAACCAGTAGGCCAGGCCCAGGCGCTCGTCGGGCGAGAGATCGTCGGGCGCGAGCGCCGCCCAGTCAACCTCGCCGGCCAAGCTGTAGTGCTCACGCTCGGCCCGTTCGTAGGTGCCCCACAGGCGCTGCGGCCCGCGGTCCCAACTCAGCGGCATGATGCGAGGGCCGTCGTCGTCCAGCGCCGGCGGCCACGCCTCCGCGTCGGATGCGGCCAAGGCGGCCCAGTCGGCTGCCGCGGCCTCGTTCACGCCGTCGCCTGGCGGCGAGCTCACCTGTGGTCGACCATCACGTGTTCTTTGGCCAGGAACATCACTGAGCGACCGAAGTCGATGAAGTTGGCCTCGTCTTCGTAGGCCCGGCGGGACGCCGCCCGGTTCTCCGGGATCGGGTTGCCCATGGCGCTGCGGTCCATCCAGATCTCGGCGTGGCCGGTGTAGGGCTCCACCTTCGATCCTCGTGAGCGGTTGACGGCCGAGGTGAAGGAGTGCTCGTCGGCGTGCACCTGCTGGTAGCGCAGGATGCCCGACGACTGGGCCTGCCGCCGGATGATCGGCCCGTGGTGGGTGCGCCAGTACCACTGGGCCTCGTCGATGCTCAGCGACGGCAGGTGGCGGAAGCTGAAGTACAGCTTGACCAGGCTCGACCGCTCGGTGGCCACGATGTTCTCCGGTGTCGGGTTCACCTGGGGGTACTCGTAGCAGTAGTACGCGGAGGAGTTCTCGATGTCGGCGAAGTTGAGCTCGTCCTCCACCAGCACCCGGTCGAACTCGCGGCCTTCGTCGGTGCGCATCGCGGTGAGCATCGCTTCCTTGGATTCCCACCACACCTCGGCGACCCCGTCGTAGGGCTCTTCCATCTCGCCGCGCCGGCCCGGCAGGCGGCTGTGGTCGTCGCTGGTGGTGTGCACCTGCACGTAGCGCAGGAACTTGGCCGTGGCCGAGTGCGATACCACCAGCGGGCCGTGCACGTTCAGCCAGTAGTCCTGCATCTCCGCCCGGGTCATGCCCTTCTTGCGCCGCAGCAAGAACGTGAGTCGCAGCATGGTCCGCCTCCTCCGCCGTCAAGCGATCGAGCTTGGTGGCGACATTAGTTGTGAGCCGTTCCGCGCTCGCCCGAGCGGCGACCCGCAGTTGGCGGTCCTGGGGCAGTGAACGGCGAGCCCGGAAGTGGTGCAGGGCCGACTGGTAGTTTCGAATCCGGTGCCGGCAGGCACCGAGAGGGGGCGCACACCATGCCGATCACCGAGTTCTTTCCCGGGATCAAGATCGTCGACTCCGACACCCACTGGACCGAGCCGCACGACCTGTGGACCAGCCTCGCCCCGGCGAAGTACCGCGACCTCGTGCCCCAGATCCGCGAGCACGACGGCAAGCGCAAGTGGGTCGTCAACGGCGACATCCCGATCGCGGGCGACTCGGCGGTGTCGGCGATCCTGCCCGACGGCGAGAAGATGCTCGGGCTGAAGTTCCTCAAGCACGACATCGAGATGGTGCACGCGGCGTCCTACGACTGCGATGCCCGCCTCGAGCTGATGGACGCCATGGGCGTCAGCCACGGCATCGTGTACCCCAACGTCGGCGGCTTCGGGAACCAGAACTTCCTCAAGGTGGAGGACCGGGCGCTGCGCATCGCGTGCGTGGAGATCTACAACGACTGGATGGCCGACCTGCAGGCCCGCTCGGGCGGCCGCATCCTGCCGATGGCGCTGGTGCCGTGGTGGGACATCGAGGCCAGCGTGCTCGAGGTCGACCGGGCGCACCGCAACGGCGCCAAGGGCATCGTGATGTGCTCGAACCCGCACGATTCGGGCATGCCCAACTTCGCCCAGCCCGACTGGCGGCCGTTCTGGGAGATCTGCGAGGCGCTGGAGATGCCGGTCAACTTCCACATCGGCGCGTCGGAGGGCGACATCGACTGGTCGGGCAAGGTGCCCTATGACACCTGGTCGGGCGATGTGAAGATCTCCCTCGGCGGGGCGGCGATCTTCCTGGGCCAGCTTCGCTGGATGGTGAACCTGCTGGTGAGCGACGTGCCCGAGCGCTACCCGAACCTCAACTTCGTGTCGGTGGAGAGCGGCATCGGCTGGATCCCGTTCCTGCTCGACGCGCTCGACTACCAGTGCGGCGAGACAGCGCCCGAGCACCTGGCGCACCTGTCGATGAAGCCCTCGGAGTACTTCCGGCGGCAGTTCTACGGCTGCTTCTGGTTCGAGTCGCAGACGCTGGCGCCGGCGATCGACCACATCGGGGCCACCCAGATCATGTTCGAGACCGACATCCCGCACCCGACGTGCCTGTACCCCCGCAGCGTCGAGCGGGTGCGTGACGCGATCGGCAATCTGGATGCCGCCACCCAGAAGCGGATCCTGCAGGACAACGCCGCAGAGCTCTACAAGATCGACGTGTAGCGCCCGGCGGCGACGCTGGGCCGTCAGCAAGGCGGGCGTGCAGCCTGTGCGCTGCCAGCGGCGTGGTCAGGCGGCGGGGCGGGCGCCGCGGCTGAGGCAGTCGGCACCCCAGCGGGCCATGTCGGCGTCGAGATCGAGCGGGACATTGCGCGGGGCGTCGGCTTCGTAGAGCTCAGGCGGCACCTCCCACATGATCTCGAACTCGATGCCGTCAGGGTCGTGGCAGTACAGGCTGCGGCTGACGCCGTGGTTGTTCTCGCCCACCAGCGCACCCATCCCGGCCAGGCGGGTCTTGGCGTCGGCCAGCTCGGCCAGCGTGGCGACCTCCCAGGCCAGGTGGTACAGGCCAACGTGACGCGCCGGCGCGCCCTCGCCGGCCGCGTCGAACAGCCCGAGCTCGTGGTCGGTGTTGGAGTCGGGCGATGCCATGAACACCGCTGTGCCGTAGCGGTTCACCACCTCGAGCCCCAGCGCATCGTTGTAGAAGCGCGCCGACGCCTCGGGGTCGTTCACCCACAGCACCGCATGTCGAATGCCGAGCGTGGCCATGTGACCGATCGTATCGAGGGGCCTCAGTTGCGGCGGGCGTCTTTGTAGGGGATGTCCTTGGCGTCGTCGGGCTCTTTGGGCAGGCCCAGCACCCGCTCGCCGATGATGTTGCGCTGGATCTCGTCGGTGCCGCCGGCGATCGACATGGCCGGGGTGGACATCAGGATCTCCGACACGATGCCGTCGGCGTTGGAGCCGGGGCCGACGAGCATGCCCATCGAGCCGGCGATCATCGTGTGGGCGATGTGGCAGGCCCGTGCGGTCACCGACATGTTCAGCTTGGTGAGCGAGCCCTCGGGGCCGGGCGGCTTGCCGGCGGCACGTGCGGCTCGGGCGCGCTGGGTGGTCCACGACGAGATGCGGCGCAGCGTCTCGACCCGGGCGATCTGCTGGCGGACCACCGGGTCGCTGACCCGGCCCGTGCGCTGCGCTTCGGGCACGACGAGGTTCGCCCGTCCGGCGCGCTGGGGGTACCACTTGTAGGTGGCGAAGTACTCGTCGCTCTCCTGGCGGGCCCGCTCGACCGTGGGGCCGCCGTCGGCGGGGTAGCGGGGGCGGCGCGTGGCGACCGCCGCCCGTTCGTGGGTGAGCGTGGTGAGGCCGATGCGCCAGCCGTCGCCCGGGTTGCCGACCAGCTCGTTGCCGGGCACCCGGGCATCTTCGAAGAACACCTCGTTGAACGTGGCGTGGCCGTTCATCTGGCGCAGCGGGCGCACCTCCACGCCGGGCTGATCCATCGGGATCAGGAAGTACGAGATGCCCTGGTGCTTGGGCACGTCCCAGTTGGTGCGCGCCATCAAGATGCCGAACCGGGCCTTGTGCGCGCCCGAGTTCCACACCTTCTGGCCGTTGACGAACCACTCGTCGCCGTCGCGGTCGGCCCGGGTCACCAGTCCCGCCAGGTCCGAGCCGTTGGTGGGCTCGGAGAAGAGCTGGCACCACTTGTGCTCGCCGGTCAGGATCGGGCGCAGGTGACGCCGCTTCTGGTCGTCGTCGGCGTGGGCGAGCAGCGTCGGCGCCACGAGGTACATGCTGACGCCCGCCGCAACGCCCACTGCGCCGACTGCGTCGAATTCGCGGGCCACTACGGCGTCCATCGAGGGCGGCAGGCCTCGCCCGTGCCACTCCGTCGGCCACGACGGCGTGCCCCAGCCGGTGTCGGCCAGCAGGTTGCGCCACTCGATGAGCGGCCGCTCGCGGTGCCAGTGCTCTTCCAGCCACGTCCGGGCTTCGTCGCGAACCTCGTCAACGCTGGCCATGCGCGCAGCGTAGAACCGCCGCACCAACGCCGCCCAACCCAGCAGCGGCGCGTCGCGATGGGCCTCATGACAGCGCCGTGCAACGAGTCACGATGCGCGTTATCGAATAACTATTGGTCGCAATGCGACGAATAGTTTTCGTCATGTCGTGACCAATAGTTTTCGTCGCACTACGACGAATAGTGCTGCTGCATGGCACCGGGACATTGATCGTGCGGTTCGGCGTTGCTTGTCTCTCGGGGCAAGAGGACACATCGTCCATGGGGTTACGTTGAGCCGATGGATTTGGGACTGACGGGCAGGCGCGCCGTGATCACGGGCGCATCGAAGGGCATCGGGCTGGGGTGCGCACTCGCGCTGGCCCGCGAAGGCTGTGATGTCGCATTGGCCGCCCGGTCGGCCGATGTGCTGGCGCGGGCTGCCAGAGAAGTGCGGGCGGCGGCGCCCGAGGCGGCCGTGACGACGCACGCTGTCGACCTGTCGACGGCCGACGGCCGCCGGACGCTGCTTGCCGAGACCGGCTGCGACGGCGGCGAGGCCGGGCTGGTGGATATCTGGGTGAACAACGCCGGGGCGATACCTGCCGGCGACATCGTGACGGTCGACGACGCCACGTGGCGAGACGCCTGGGACCTGAAGGTCTTCGGTTACATCGACCTGTGCCGGGCCGTGCTGCCGCTGATGACGGCCCGCGGTAGCGGGGTCATCGTCAACGTGATTGGCGTGGCGTCGCTGCGGCCGCAGCCGTCCTACATCGCCGGCGGGGTGGGCAACAGCGGCCTGGTCGCCATGACCGCTGCGCTCGGCAGCCACAGCCTGCGTGACGGCGTGCGCGTGGTTGCCGTCAACCCGGGGCTGATCATCACCGACCGGATGGGCGACATGCTGCGTCGCCAAGCGATCGACGAGCTTGGCGACGAGTCGCGCTGGGAGGAACTGATCCCCGCCGACCCGGCGCCGGGCACGGTGGAGCAGGTAGCCGACGTCGTGGCCTTCCTCGCATCAGACCGGGCAAGCCACGTGAGCGGAACCTCGATCACCATCGACGGCGGCGCATCCTCCCGCTGAGACGTCCGCTGCGCGGGGCGGGTTCGGAGCGGTCGCTAGTGTCCCGCGGCGAGGGGAACTGAGCAGCGCGGCGGGAGGCAGCTATGGACGTGCCCGACTTTCGGACGGTGACGGTGGAGGCGCTGGCGGCGCAGGTGCGCGACCGGACGCTGAGCGCTGCGGCCGTCACAGAGCATGCGCTGGAGCGGATCGAGGTGCTGAACCCGCAGCTCAATGCGTTCGTGGCGCTCGATGCGGACAGCGCTCGCTCGCAGGCTGCTGCCATTGACGAGCGGCTCGACGCGGGCGAGGACGTCGGCCCGCTGGCGGGCATTCCGATCGGGGTCAAGGACTTGGCCGACGCTGCGGGGTTCGTCACCACGCGGGGGGCGATGCACTTGCGTGATTCGCCGCCTGTCGCGGCCGATTCCACCGAGGTCGCCCGCATGCGTGCTGCTGGGGCAGTGATCCTGGGCAAGACCAACACTCCCGAGTTCGGCTGCATGGGCGACACCTACAACCCGGTGTTCGGTGCCACCTGGAACCCGTGGAACCTGTCCCGTTCCGCTGGCGGCTCGTCGGGCGGCACTAGCGCTGCGGTGGCGTCAGGCATGGTGCCGGCGGGCACGGGTTCCGATGGCGGCGGCTCCATTCGCATCCCGTCGTCGATCTGCGGCATGTCGGGCCTCAAGCCCAGCCACGGACGTGTGCCCAGCGGGCCGCCGCCGCCCGGGCTGTTGGATCTGTCATGCGTCGGACCGATGGCACGCCGCATTCGAGACGTGGCCTACTGCCTGGATGCCGTCATCGGCCCACATCCCTCAGACCTGCGCAGCCTGCCGGCGCCCACTGAATCGTGGCGCGCTGCGCTCGACGATCCTCCCCTGCCGACACGGGTGCTGTGGGTGCCGTCGTTCGACGGTGACGCGGTGGATTCGGAGATCCTGGCGAGCTGCGCTGCTGCAGTCGAGTTGCTGGCGGCCGAAGGCGTCGAAGTGGTCGAAGCGGGGACGCTGTTCGACACCGTGTCAGCCGCGTTCGCGCCGCTGTTCCTCGGTGGGTTGATCGCCCCCGCCTACCGGTCATTGCTGGGCACGCCCGCATGGGACGACGTCACCGACTTGCTCGCCGTGGCCCTCGAGGAAGCTCTGGAGAACGTGACTGTGGAGGCGATCTCATCGGCTCGCCAGCAGGCCACCGAGCTGTCCATGCAGCTCGGCGAGGCCATGTCGGGCTTCGATGCGATGCTGCTGCCGACCATGGCGTCGCAGACCCCGGTGGTCGGCGGGGAC
The DNA here is from genome assembly GCA_022820925.1 of Acidimicrobiia bacterium. Taxonomy (GTDB): domain Bacteria; phylum Actinomycetota; class Acidimicrobiia; order Acidimicrobiales; family Poriferisodalaceae; genus Poriferisodalis. The sequence goes on from JAJEEO010000009.1 coordinate 51,974, forward strand.
GGGCTCATCGACGGAGTCGAGACCGAGAACTGGGTGCGGTTCACGCCGCTCGCCAACCTCACCCGGCGGCCGGCGGGAACGGTGTGCAGCGGGTTCACCGAAGACGGCATGCCGATCGGGCTCGGCGTGCTCGGCCACCAGACCGACGATGTGGGCGTGCTCCAGACCGTGGCGGTGCTCGAAGACCTGCTCGGGCTCGATCCGATCGCACCCGACATCGACGCCGGCTGAGGCTGGATCCGTCGCGCCAGGGCAGAGCGTCGAGGGACACCCTCCCCCCGACGCCTCCTCGATCCGACCAGATGGCGGCGCCAGAGGGTTACGTTGGGCCGGTGGATGCCGACGAGGTGATCGAGCTGCTGGGGCTCGAGCCGCTGGCGGGCGAAGGCGGCCAGTGGGCGCAGACCTGGCGAGACCGGCACTCCTCCGCGATCTACTTCTTGGTACGGCCCGGCGACTTCTCGGCGCTGCATCGGCTGGGCGGCGTGGAGCTGTGGCACCACTACGCCGGCGCCGCAGTCGAGATGCTCTTGCTCGTACCGGACGGCACCGTGCTGCGGCCGCGGCTCGGGGCCGACCTGGCGGCCGGCGAGCGGCCAGTGGTGGCCGTCGGGGCGGGCACCTGGATGGCAGCCGGCACGACTGGGGAGTGGTCGCTGGTGGGCACGACCATGGCGCCGCCCTTCGACGAAGCGAGCTTCGAGCTCGGCGACCGGGCAGTGCTGTCGGCTGCGTACCCCGGGGCTGCGGAAGACATCGCACGCTTCACCCGCGAGGATGCCGCCGATGGCTGAAAACGTCGGGCTGCCACAGGCCGAGCAATCGCGGGCCGAACCGTCGCCGCCGGTTGAGCCGGGCGAACCGCGGCCGGCTGAGTCGTCCGCGGGAGACCATCTGGCGCCGCCGGACGAGCTGATTCGGCTGGACGGCCGGGTCATCGTGGTGACCGGCGCTGGCGGCGGCATCGGCACCGGCATCGCCCGCCGGCTCATCGCTGCGGGCGCGGACGTGGTGGCACACACCCGCTCGTCGCCGGTTAATCACTTGACGGGTCTCGACGGAACGCCGATCGCTTCGGTGCAGGCCGACCTGGCTGAGCCGGACAGCCCGCAGCGCGTCGTCGATGCCGCTCTCGAACACCATGGCCGCCTCGACGGGCTGGTCAACAACGCCGCCATCCAGCCGCTGGTGCACTTCGCCGACCTCAGCGATGCCGACTGGGCCGAGATGATCGACGTCAACCTGACCGCGGTGCACCGGCTGACCCATGCCGCTGCGGGCACGATGCGCGCTCACGGCACCGGCGGGTCGATCGTCCACATCGCCTCGATCGAAGGGCACCAGCCCACCGACCTGCACGGTCACTACGCAACAGCCAAGGCCGGCTTGCTGATGCACGCCCGGGCTGCTGCGGGCGCGTACGGCCCCGACGGCATCCGCGTCAACAGCATCTCGCCGGGCCTGATCGACCGTCCCGGCCTCGCCGACGACTGGCCCGAAGGCGTGGAGCGCTGGCACGCAGCGGCGCCGTTGGGCCGGCTCGGCACCGCAGCAGACGTCGGCGACGCGTGCGTCTTCCTGTGCTCGGACCTCGCCAGGTGGATCACCGGCGTGGACCTCGTGGTCGACGGCGGCGTGCTGACTCGGCCGACCTGGTAGGGCGACCGGGCTCGATCAGCGTGCCGGGGGTGCGTAGATCAGCCCGCCCTCGCTCCAGCGTGCATTGGGGCTGCCGGCCCGCTGCAGCCCGACCGGCACGAGGTGACGGGTGTAGATCTCGTCGTAGTTCCCGACCTGTCTGACGACTTGGTAGAACGCGTCGGGTGCCAGGCCCATGGCGGACTGCAGCTCGCCCTCGCCGCCGAGCAGCCGGACCGCCTCAGCGTCGATCTGCCCGCTGGCCATCAGGTCGTCGACGTTGGCCGAGGTGATGCCCTTCTCATCGAAGATGATCGTGGCGTAGACCGTCCAGTTGACGATGTCGCCGAAGGCGGACTGGTTGGGCGGGTACACCGGGGCGAGCGGTTCCTTCGAGAACGGCTGCGCCGGGAAGATCACCCACTCCTGGTCGCCCTGCTGGCGGGCCCGGCGGCCGACGAGCGCCGACCCGTCGGTGGTCATCACATCGCAGGCGCCGGCGGTGAAGTTCTGCGTGATGATGTCGATGTCCTCGAAGGTCTGCAGCGAGATCTCGATGCCCGCTGCGTCGGCTGCGTCGGCCATGTTCTGCTCGGTCGTGGTGCCCGCCGTGGCGCAGACGATGGCGCCCGCGACGTCGGCCACGGTTGACTCGGCGGTGAACCCGTCGCTGGCGCGGCCCATCAGCTGCTGCCCGTCGTAGTACGTGACCGGCGCGAAGTCGAGCGCGAGCTCTGTGTCGCGGCTTTGCGTATAGGTCGTGTTGCGCACCAGCACGTCGATGATGCCGGTCTGCAATGCGAGGAACCGCTCGGCAGAGGTGAGGGGCACGAAGTTCACCGCGTCGGCGTCGCCCAGCATGGTGATGGCCAGCGCCCGGCAGTAATCGGCATCGAAGCCGGTGGTGCTGCCGTCGGGTTGCGTCTCGGAGAAGGCCACCGCAGCGCCGTAGACCCCGCAGTTGAGGATGCCCCGCGACCTCACGGTCTCGAGCAGGTCTTCTGCCTGGGTCTGGCGGACCGGCACCGGTGGCGCCGGTGCCGCCGTGGTCTCTGCGGTCACACCGCCTCCCGACGTGCAGCCCGCGACCGCAAGCGCAGCGACAGCAACGGCCGCGATGAGTCGATTGCGAGCACGCATTCGTGTCACACCCCCTTGGTGCAATGAACCAGTGACAACACGCATGTGAAGAGCATGGTGGACAGAGACAGAGATTTCACGATGATCCCATCAACCGAGAACCGATCCCGTACGGGCGACTGGCTGCTTGCCATCGCCGTAGCGCTCGCCGGCTGCCTGCTGGTGTTGAGCTGGAGCATGCCCAGCGGCTGAGCCGGGCCTTCGTGCTGCGGCCTGACCGCCCCGATCACTACTGTCCGGGCAGTCCTGTGGCAGCGCTCAAGGAGGCCAACGTGCTGATCGACAATCCCCGGGGCGGGTACCGCTTCCTCACCGGCATCTCGCCCTTCTCGAGCGGCGTGGTCGCCGCGGCAGGACACGAGATCATTCACGCCACGCTCGGCGCGTATCTGCCGTGGCGGGAGGGCTTCGAGCTGATCGATGCCCGCCTCAGCGAGATCGGCCGTGAGCGCCAGGCGCTGTGCGCCATCGAGCTGCGCTGCCCTGCGCCGTATTCGATGCCCGACTTCATCGAATTCAACGCCGGCTACATCGAGCTCGTCCGGTCATGGGATCTCTATGTCGGCGATCACAACCCGATGGCCCGCACCAATGTGGCTCCTGCGCACCTTCCGCCCGCCGAGCCGGTCCTGCATGCGTTCTCCTACACCGTCGAGGCGCCAGACGCCCCGACGACGTTCGTGGTCTCGGGCGCGGGGGAGATCCCCGAGGCGACGCTCGACGACAACGAGATCATCCGCAAGGGCGAGACCGATCCCGAGGCCATGCGCGAGAAGGCGGCCTTCGTGACCGCCACCATGGGTTCACGTCTGGCGGCCATGGGCGCCGGCTGGGATCTCGTCACCACAACCGACGTGTACACGGTGTTCATGCACCAGGGGCTGCTCGAGGACGCCGTGATCGGGGCGATGGGCGCCGCGACCCGCCATGGCCTGCGCTGGTACCGGTCGCGGCCGCCGGTCATAGATCTCGACTACGAGATGGATGTGCGCGGCGTGCGACACGAGATCGCTGTGTAGAAACGCTCACAGGCCGACGAACTGACATGCGCGACCGGCCGACGGAACTACGCTGAGCGGCCAATGTCATCGGTTCCACAGCCCGAACAGCATGCGTCGAGACTCATCCGCGACCGCGGGCGTGGACCCGAAGAGGTCACACAACGCCTGCTGGACTCGGCGATCATCGTGTTCGGCAAGCGCGGTTTCGAGGCGGCCACTGTCTCGGAGATCGCGCGTAACTGCGGCCTGACTACCGGCGCGATCTATGCACGCTGGGCCAGCAAGCGCGAGATGTTCGTGGCCACCGTCGAACACGCCTCCGCGCAGCGGATGCTGCTGCTGATCAAGGACATCGACGCGACCACGGCCGAGAAGCTCGCGATGCTCGGCTCCAATCTGCTCACCGATGCCCGCGACCAGACCCGCGACCTGTGGATTGAGGCGTGCGTCAGCGGCAGCCGCGACAGCATGCTGCACGACTCGATCACCCAGGCGCAAGAGACCGAGGCCGTCGAGCTCACCGAGATTGTGGAGGCGGGCAAGGCCGAGGGCGCCATCGATCCGTCGTTGAGCACCGATGCTGTCGTGTTCCTGTGCCAATCGCTGGGTCTCGGGACCTATCTGGCCATGCGCTCGCAGGTCCCCGAGCGTCCGAGGCCCGACGATGACGTTTGGAACCCCCTGATGGCCCGCCTCATCGACGCCCTGCGCCCCGAGGCGACCGACTGACCCTGCGCCGCGCCCGCTGAGCGGAGCGCTGTGTCAGCTGAAGCCGAGCCCGCCGTCAGCGGTATGCCGCAAACTCCCGTGCGGCCTCAGCAGCGCTGATCTCGGTCACAAAACCGGATGAGCTGATGACGCAACCTGCGTCGGCTCAGCGCACCTGAGGGCTATTGGGCAGCGGGGTGGGGGTGAGCGGCTTCGAGGCGCGCTAGGCGCTGGGTGTGATCCAAGGCGACCTCGTTGAACTCGGCCCTGAACTCTCGCAGCTCGGTTCGCAGACTTCCCTCGACCGCAGCGATCTCCGAACGCAGACTCTCCCCCAATGCCGCAATCTCCGAACGCAGACTCTCCTCCACCGCAGCAATCTCGGAGCGCAGACTCTCCTCCACCGCAGCAATCTCGGAGCGCAGACTCTCCTCCACCGCAGCGATCTCCGAACGCAGACCTGTCTCAAGGGCTGCGTTTTCCGCCCTCACGCCGACACCGAGCGACGCGATGTCACCGCGCAGCGAGAGATAGCCGGCCGTGGCGGCCGCGATCAGCGCTCCCGCAAGTGTCACCAGCAGCGACATCTGCCATGCCGGGCGGGCCGGTTGCTGGCCCGCACGCAGCAAGGCGGCGAGCCGTTCCAGCGTGGCGTCGTCAAGCACCACAGGTGCCATCGACTGCGGTGAAGCAGCGGCCCCGGCCCCGGCGTCCATGCCTTCAACGATAGTCGCCATGGCTCCGTCCACCCTCGTCGCAGTGTGTCATATAGTGACACTATGTGAAATTCTATGAAATTAGAGATACATTTTCTCCGTCAGCGGTTGGCCGTCAATACGGCCGCTCATGGGGCAGACCAGGCTTCGATCACCTCGCCAGCTCGTGCAGCTTCAGAAAGCGAATCGCCGACAACAAGATCAGCCGGCGATGCCGGCGACCTGAGAGACTGGGATGCGTGGCCCAGAACGTTCTCGGAGACGAACTGCAGCCGTGCTCCTATGACCCGCTCACCGGCTGGTTCCGCGACGGCTGCTGCAACACCGACTCGGGCGACTTCGGCGTCCACACGGTGTGCGCAGTGATGACCGCAGAGTTTCTGGAATTCTCCAAGTCGGCCGGCAACGACCTGTCGACGCCGCAGCCGGCCACCGGCTTCGACGGGCTGCGACCGGGCGACCAGTGGTGCCTGTGCGCCTCACGCTGGACCGAAGCGCTCGAGGCGGGCGTCGCGCCCCCCATAGTGCTGGAGTCAACGCACGCCCGCACCCTGGAGTGGGCAAGCCTGAGCGACCTCACAGCCCACCGCCACACCGGCAACAACACCTGACCCCCGCACAGCGGCAGCGGCACCTCGACGCGCCGGCTGCTTGTGCCCTAGGCCCTTCGGCGGGCGTAGCGTGGCGGTGTGGTCGCATCGTTGCTGGCGGCCGCTGTGGCGCTTGCCCACGGGCTGCTGGCCGTCTTCATCGTGGTCGGCGCACCGCTGGCTGCACGCAGTCCCCGGCTGATGCGCTGGTACCTCGTGGCGCTCGCGCCGATCGCCGCGATCAACCTGCCCGGGTTGCCGTGCCCGCTGACCGTCTGGGAGAAGGATCTCTGGCGTCTCGCGGGCAACACGCCGTACCGGGGCGGCTTCATCTCCCAGTACTTCGTCGAGCCGTTCTACGCCCCCGGCTTGGACGCCCGCGGCGAGACGGTGCTGCTGTTGGCAGTGACCGCCTGGTGCTTGGGCTGGCTGCTGTACGCCGCCGCATCACGCCTGCGCCTGCGCGCCGCACGCTGAGCAGGGCACGGCTTCGCCGGATCCGAACACGCCCGTCAGCGGCATTCAGAAATCGAGACGCCCCGAAAGCTGCAGAATCCGCCGCGGCACAGGCAGCCAAGTTGCCGCAGTGACGACTCGGTCCTGAATGTCGGATCGCCCGACCTGCGATTACCGTGAGATTCAGCACCAGTCACCCGACTGGTCGAGGCTGAGGATTCCCCCGGTGCATCCCGAGCACATTCGAGTCGGAGACGGCTACGACCGTCGCCACGGCCTCGAGTGCGAGCGCCTCGACGACCACGACGGCATCTGGTCGTCATGCGAGGAGCTGTGCACGCTGGCGCGGGCCCGGATCGATCTGGTCTGGAGCGCGCTGAGCGCCTCTATTCGTCGAGAGACTCGACTGCGACGGGCACTCGAGAGCCATGTCGAGTCGCTGGCCGGGCTGCTGTTCGCCCGCGATTCGCTGATGCCCGACTCGCGCATCAGAGGCGATGTCGTCCACCCGCTCGCAGCACTGATCGTCACGGCGTTGCAGTCGGAGCGGCGTGCTGTGCGGAATCATCTCAGCAACCCATGCTCCCGCCACATCGAGGGGATCACCGTCGACGTCGGCACCTTCGATCCCGGCCCTGCCGAGCCCGGCGGGCAAGCGATCCAGGTCGGCGTCATCGAAGTCGGGCCGGGCAACATCGACGCGGCGACGCACACCACCCGAGCGGTGATGTGCCTGCGGCCCTCGGTGGTGCTCGTGGTGGGGGTCGCCGGCGGGCTCAAGGACGTCGCGATGGGCGATGTCGTCGCGTCCAACAAGATCTACTGGTCCGAATCGGGCCGGAGCGAAGCTGATCTCGACATCACGTGGCCCGACTTCGGGCCCGTCTCGCTCGAGCTCGTGCAATGCGCCCGAGCGGTCGCTTCCCACGACGCCTGGCAGACTCGCTGCCAGGCTCTCGGTCCTGACGATCCGGCTCCACGGGCGTGGGTGGCGCCGATCGCCGTGGGCGAGCGAGTGATCGCATCGAGCCGATCGACCGACGCCCGGCGCGTCAGACACCCATGCAGCGACGCATTGGCGGTTGCGATGGAGGACGTGGGCGTGACGCGTGCCGCTGAGCTCGCCGGCATTCGGTGCCTGGCGATCCGCGGCATCTCCGATCTTCTCGACGGCAAGGAGGCCGCCGACGCCGCCGGAGGCCAGCGGGTCGCTGCAGATCACGCCGCGGCGTTTGCGTTCGAGCTGCTGGCAGAGCTCTACGGCAGGTGACGCAGTCGACGGCTGCGCCCTGCTTCGCCAGATCAGGACTCGATGAGCGGAATGAGCTTCAACTCACAACTTCGCGGGCGGTCGCCGCGGTTCCCAACGAGTACCGGGGCGCTAGGTCTCGTCGGCTGGATCTGCTCGTTGCAGCCAGAGGTCGAGTGTTGCGGTCATCCACGTCGGCACGCCGGTGCCCAGAAAGTCGTTGTCGTTGGTCCACACTCCGGCGCCGAGCGACAACGCGCACGCCACGACAGGCCAATCGTCCGGGTCGCGCAACGAACGAGCCCGCGCCTCGTCTTCACGTGCCAAGTAGATCGGCTCGGCGACGACGTCGACGCTTCCCATGACCGCTTCCAGGCAAGCCGTCACCAGGTCACGCTGGGTCGTCGGCGCGAGCCCGTGCTGCTCGCCGAATCGCTCAATTCGGGAAGGGAGCATCCACTGCGTCTCCTGCCACATGCGTTCGGGGAGAAACAGGTCGAGGCGGTTGTCACGCAGGCGTTCCCGTCCGGCCTCGCGCAGCAGCTCGCCGACGAGAACGCTGGTGTCAACGACGAGCCTCATCGGGTTGGGGGACCCAGTGCGCGGTCGAATAGACGACCCCCTCTAACGGGTCATTGCTCACTCGAGCCGAGTGCAGCTGGATTCTCCAGTCGCGGCCGTCGTCGGCACCGACGATCTCGGACACCAGTTCGTCCTCGGTCAGACCCCGCTCTTCGAGCACTTCGGTGACCAGAACGTCCAGGCGCTCGAGTGCTTGTGCCCCAGCGCGCCGGTCCTTGGCGACGATCGGCACGAAGAAGCCGACCGGCTCGCCGTGCTTCTCGATAACGAGCGTCTCGCCGGAGCCGATCAGCTTCGTCGCATGGTCGCGGAACTCCCGCACACCTACCGACCTCATCTGAGCCGCCTCCTGCGCCGGTGGATTGATTTGTGACCACAAGCATAGCCACACCGCTTCGTGCCCGGACAACCGCCGATGACGGCGACGCGATGAGTCGAGCCCATTTCTCGTGATGGTTCGGTCGTGTCGAATTCCTTCATGGCGTTTGACTAGCCGGTGAGGTCGCCCTCCAAGAAGTGAATTTCCGGCGAGCTGACAACTGCCGCTGATTGCGGTAGGCGAGCGCCTGCTTCGGCGGCGCAATGTCGGGCGGGCAGACTGCGGGGGTGCGCGTTCTGTGGCGCGGATTGACGCTGGCGTGCCCGTCGTGCGGCGGCCGCGGTCTGTTCCGGCGCTGGGGGCTGTTTGCCATGCGAGAGCGGTGCCCGAGCTGTGGCCTCAAGTTCGAGCGCATGGAAGGTCACTGGCTGGGCGCCGTGGCGGTGAACACGGTGGTGTCGGCAACGGCGGTGATCCTGACCGTCGTGGTGGCCATGCTCGTCTGGGGCACCGATGTCAGCCGCGGCCTGCTGCTGGCGATCGCGGCCCCTGTCGGGGTCGGCATGCCGGTGCTGTTCGACCCGGTGTCGCGCACGCTGTGGACGGCAATCGACGTACTCGTCAGGCCCCCGAGCCCAGCCGATTTCGACTGATCCAACCGGTGCCTGGGCTGGGTGTAGGTTCCGCTCGGTGACGCGCTCGGGACGACGCCCGAACATCCTCGTCGTGATGGCGGATCAGCTGGCGCCCCACTTCACGGGTGCGTACGGCCATCCGGTGGTGCAGACCCCGGCGCTGGATGCGCTCGTCGAGCGCGGCGTGCGCTTCGATGCGGCGTACTGCAACTTCCCGCTGTGCGCCCCGTCACGGTTCTCGATGCTGTCGGGCCAGCTGCCGGCGTCGATCGGGGCGTGGGACAACGGCGCCGAGTTCGCTGCGTCGGTGCCCACGCTGATGCATTACCTGCGACTGCTGGGCTACCGCACGACGCTGTCGGGAAAGATGCACTTCATCGGCCCCGACCAGCTCCATGGCTTCGAGCAGCGCCTCACTACCGACATCTATCCCTCGGGCTTTGCGCTCACGCCCGACTGGGATGCGGCGTCGGGGCCGCCGAGCGACTGGTACACCATGGCCACCCTGTCCGAAGCGGGCCCGGTGGTGACCAACTACCAGCACGACTTCGACGAGGAGGTCGGCTTCGCTGCGGTGCGGCACCTCTATGACCTGGCCCGTGCCCCAGACGAGCGGCCGTTCTTCGTGGTGGCTTCGTTCACCCATCCCCACGATCCCTACGAGGCCCGGCCGCAGTGGTGGGACCTGTACGACCACGACAGCATCGACCTGCCCGACCCGATCGCTCCCGACGCCGTCGATGCGCACACCCGGCGGCTGCGCCGGGGCATCGGGGCCGACGGCGTCGGCTTCACCGAGGAGCAGTGCCGCAACGCCCGCCACGGCTACTACGCCAACACCAGCTGTTTCGACTCGTGGGTGGGGCGCCTGGTGGAAGTGCTGGACGAGACGGGCCGCACCGACGACACCGTCGTGATCGCCATCAGCGACCACGGCGACATGCTGGGCGACCGCGGCACGTTCTTCAAGATGTGCTTCTTCGAGCGGGCGGCGCGGGTGCCGTTCGTGATGGCCGGGCCGGGCGTGGCCAACCGTGCCGTTCCCGATGTGTGCTCGCTGGTCGACCTGCTGCCGACGCTGCTCGACATCGCGACCGACGGGGGCGGTGAGGGCTGGCCTGAGATGAGCACGCCGCCGGCGGGGCGGAGCCTGTGGGAGCTGGCGTCGGGCGGCGGTGGCGGTGGCAGCGACGGCGAGGACGGTGGCGAGGCGATCGGCGAGTACACGGCGGTGCTGACCACCCAGCCGATGTTCATGATCCGCCGGAGGCGCCACAAGTGGATCCACTGCGAGGGCGACCCGGCCCTGCTGTACGACCTGGTCGACGATCCGCTCGAGCGCAACAACCTGGCGGCTGACCCTGCTAACGCCGATCTGGTCGCCGCGTTCGCTGCGGAAACCGCCGAACGCTGGGACAGCACCGCGCTGCGCGACCAGGTGCTCGCGTCGCAGCGCTCCCGGCGGGTGGTGAGCGCCGCGGCACACGCCGCCGGCATCGACTGGTGGGACTACAGCCCGCAGCGAAACGCCGCCGGCGAGTACGTCCGCGACGGCATGAACTGGCTCAACACCAGCCGCGGCAGCCGCATCACCGCCCCACCCTGAGCGACGGCTCCGCCGAAGCGGCGGTTGTCAGCGCCTGCGCCTCGGTGCCGGTGAGGTGGTAGTCGCCCGCATGCGTGAACCGGGCAACTGGCGACGGCCGCTTCAGGTGCTCCGTGACTCGCCGGTTCGACGGAGGAAGGCGTCGTAGGGATCGCCGTCGTCTTCGGAATCGATGATGGCCTTCTCCTTGGGGAGCGCTTCGAGCACGTCGCTGACGAACGTGACGAGGGCTTCGGGGTTCTCGACCTGCCGGCCGGCGGCCCGGGAGAGCTCGTTGCGGTGCTCGATGAACTCATAGATGAGCTGGGCGTCGTCGAGCCGGTCGCGATAACGGGCCGGGATCGCGGCGATGACCGGTTCGTAGCGCTCCGACAGCCAGCGGTAGGCCTTCACCGCCTCGGGCAGCGGCCCGCCGGCGTCGTGCTCGAGCGACAGGCCGTAGGCGTCGAGCGCATTGAGCAGCGTGCGGGCCTGGTTCTCCTGCACTTCCAGCCCGGTCAGCTTGCGCAGGCGCAAGTGGGCGTGCCCCTCCTCCACGACGACGGGCCGGATGCGCAGCCGCGAGCCGTCGGACGACTGCACCACAGACAGCTCCTCCACGTCGAAGCCCATCGCGTTCAGGCGCCCGATCCGCTCGTTGATGCGCCACCGCTCGTCGGCGGAGATCTCGTCTTCGCGGGTGAGCTCCGCCCACACCCGGTGGTACCGGTCGAGCAGGTCGTCGGTGATCTCGACCGGGTCCACGTCGTCTTCGAGCAGCCCGCCCGCAATGGCGTCGTACAGGCCGCCGGTGATGTTCTCGACGCCGAGGGCGAGGTCGTGGCGGCGCAGCGCATCGGTGAGAGCGGGGCGGCATTCGGCGGTCTCGGCGTCGACCAGGTACGCCATCAGGGCGCCCGCGTCACGCCGGAACAGGATGTTCGCCAGCGAGATGTCGCCCCAGTACACGCCTTCGAGATGCAGCCTGGTGAACAGCACCACCGCTGCGTCGAGGAGCCGGTCGCGCAGCAGCGACGGCGACGTAGTGCGGAACAGGTACTGGTACGGCAGGGCGAAGTCCAAGAAGCGGGTGACGAGCACCGACTGCAGCGACGAGCCGTCGGCGGCGCGGCGCCCGCTCACCACGCCCACGGCACGCACCGCCGGCAGCCGCTCATCTTCGAGGTGGCGCAGCACGCGGTATTCGTGCTCGGCCAGCGCCTGCTCGGTCTCCTTGAGGGCATAGACCCGGCCGTCGTACTGCACCATGCGCACGACGTGGCGGCTGAGCCCTCGCCGCACCCGGATCAGCCGCTCGGTGACGTCGTGCCATTCCGCGAGCGGCCGGTCCCACGGCAGATCCAGATAGTCGGGATGGCCCTGCCGGGTGAGGATCGTGAGCCCAGACTCAGCTGCAGGCTCAGCCACAGGCTCAGTCCCGGACGGCTGCACAGTCATCGATCTCGCGGACGAGGCTGGTGCCGCTGCCGGGCTGGCTCTCCCATTCCCATTCCTCGTGCAGCTCCAGCCGGCCGTCGGCTGACACGACGATGCGGCTGCGGCAGTGCCCGTTGGCTGTGGTGCCGCTCGTGGTCACGTGCGAGTACCGGAAGTCCAAGCCGTCGCCGTCGCGCCGCCCGACGAGATGCCCGAGCCGCACAGTGCCGCCCTCATAGCGGGCCCACACGACCCCGTCGGATTCCTCGTGGTACTCAAAGCGGGTATCCGAGCCCACATCGCCCGCAGGATCATTCGAGACACCGGCAAATGTGCGCCCATCGAGACTCGGTGCAGTACCCATCAGCGCAAGCTACCCACCGACCTGCCCCACCGGGATGCGGGGGTTAGGCGTCTTCGATCATGGCTTTGAGGAGTTTGAGCTGCTTGGCGTCGGATGTTCGGATGGCGATGCGCAGCAGGGGCCACATCAGCCGCCACAGCACGCCGGTGCTCTGGCAGTCGGCGGTCAGCGTGACCCGTGACGAGCCGTCATCCTGCCCGTGGACCTCGTAGGTGTAGTCCGCAGTCACGCCGCCCTGAACCGAACTCAGCACGAGCGACTGCCCGTCGACGCATCGCACGATGGTGCTGGAGCGATCCTTGCCACGAGCCCGGAACGTCAGCCGGGTGCCCTCGGCAGTCTCACCATCGGCGGTGATCGTGTCGATCCCGGGCATCCAGCGGTGAGCGTTCGGCCAGTCGGTGAGCGCGGCCCACACCCGCGGAACCGGCTGACCAATGATCTCCTCAACAGCGAAAGCCTGCGACATGACGCGCCTCCCAGACAGCCCAGTCTGCCCCCGAGCATCCGGCCGCACTTAAGCTGACCGTGTGCGCAGACGCGAGAAGGTGCGGTGCCGCAGGCTGCGACGCGACGGCGAGCAATGCCGCAAGTACACGCGCTACCCCGATGCTGACTGCGGACGGCATGCACCTGTGCACACCCCAGAATCCACGGTCTTCGACCTGCCGGACTGTGGATTCTGAGCCAACCGCCAGGCGCATGACGCCGGCGGAGGAACTCGAGTTCTACAGCCGGCCAGAAAATCTGCGTCCCCGAGGACCAGCGCAACGACGCGCCCCGAGGCTGCCCGACCCCACCGATGGGTCAGCGCTCAGAACCCGAATGCGGAGCTCATGCGCTGTTCGGTGAAGGACTGCGGGAACGGCTCGTAGGCCACGCCGTTCGGTGCTGGGGTTACGGCGCCCCAGCAGTCGATCGTCCCCTCTGTCGTGAGCACGCACAGGTGCGTGGAAGCCGCCGACACCTTCAGCAGCTCGCCCGGCATCGTTTCGGGAGGACTGAGGATGCCGATCTTGGTTCCGCCGACCTGGAGCACGAGCTGGTCCGTCCCCACAAGCCCGTCCGTCCCGCGGTCCTCGATCGGCCAGCAGGCGAGGTGCTTGTCGGCCTGCACTCCGCAGGCGAAACCGCTGGCGACCGAGATGTCGCTGAATGTCTGATCCTCGACCTCGGTCGTTTCGCCCGAGAACGAGCCCCAACACGAGGCCGCTCCCGAGGTCTGCAACGCGCACGAGCCCATGAAGCCGGCGGCGACCTGTGAGAACTGCCCGGCCGGCACGTCCAGGATCGGTTCGGGATACTCGTCGCCGAGGCCGTAGATGTCCCAGCACTCGAGCGATCCGTCATCGCGGATCCCACACGAGTTGTTGAGCGTGGAGCTGATCGCTTGGAATGACCCTTCTGGGGCATCGACGTAGGGATCGGCGTCTGGATCCTCGAAACTCCAGCACTCGACGGTGCCGGCCGGTCGAATGCCGCAGGCATGGTGGACGCCCATAGCAACGGCCGTGAACTCGCCGTCGGGCACCCACAACTCCCCGACGTCTACACGAGGCGCAGCCGCGTCGTTGGCGTGCCACGTCAGTCCCCAGCAGGCAATCGTCGCTTCGGTGCGCAGTGCGCAGCTGTGCCACAGGCCCACCGAGACGCTGGCGAATCTGCCTTCGGGGATGCCGCCGAGCCGCGGGAACTGATTGCCCCAGCAGACGATCTCGCCGGAGGCGGCCACCGCGCACGCACGTGCAGCAGCAGTCGACACATCTGTGAACTCGCCGCCGGGAACCTCGAGGATCGCTGCGGGATCGTCGCCCCAGCAGACGATGTCGCCCGAGGGCCGGACGCCGCACACCGTCGGGCTGGATACCGATATCGACACCACGCCCGTGCCCAGCGTCACGGTTTCCGCGATGTCTTGCTGGCTGTCGGGCACCCAGCAGCTCACCGTTTGGTCATCGTCCAGAACGCACGCCAGGTCGTGGCCGATAGAGAGCTGGTCGAATGCGCCCTCGGGGACGCTCAACGGGCGTTGCTGGTAGTGGTCCCAGCAGCCGACTTCGCCGCTCTCGTCGAGAGCGCAGGTGAAGCTCTCCCCCAACGCGATGGCGCCGAAGCGGCGGCCAGGATCGATGAACGGATCGTCTGTGGACACGCCGCCGCCCCAGCAGGCGAACGTCGCATCCTCGGCGAGGGCGCAGGCGTGGTCGATCCCGGCATCGACGGCAACGGCACCTGTGGTCGGCGGTGCGCCGCTGTCGTAGTACGAGCTGCCCCAGCAGGTGACCGCCCCATCGGTCGTGACGCCGCAGGTGGTCCAGCCGCTCGTCGACAGCGTGACGAACTCCTCGTCGGGGGGCGACGCCTGCCGTGCGCCGTCGCTGCCCCAGCAGACCGCGGATCCGTCGGTACTGAGCGCGCATGCGTGGTTCGCTCCCGCCACGACCTCGGTGAATTCGCCGTCGGGCGCGTCGGTCTGGCCGGCGTAGTTGTCGCCCCAGCACGCAACCGAGCCGTCGTCGACGAGGCCGCACGCGAATCCCTGACCGACCGTCACGGAGTCGAACGACAATGCCGGCCCCGTTTGGCCTGACCTACCGTCTGGGCCCGCGCCGTTGCTGCATGCGCCCAAGAGGATCAGCGCCGCGGCGAGCGCCCAGCAGACCGGGTTCGCCCTGCGGGCACGGCTGCGCGGCAACCAGCCCCGCACTGACACGCCAGTGATTATGACACCGCGCCGTCCGCAGCCGAAGCTGACGTCGATGCGGGGCTACGCGGTCTCGAACTGGAGCGAGTTGAGGTTGAGATCTGGCGATCTGGCCGACACATTCAGCATTTCAATGCCGACCACCTGTTCGGCTGCATTGAAGTCCAACACCACCCCGGGCGCGACCTCGAGCGAGTCGACGATCGCAGAATCATCGAGATGGAAATACAGCGCGTCGTCCTCCTTGTCGATTCGCAGCTTCATGCCTCACCTCGCATTCCGCGGTCAAAGAACACCGTAACCACTCGCCACGGATCTGACGACGTGTTCACCGCCGCACGCAGCACTCGGCCGTCACGCTCGTGTATTGGCCCATAGAAGCGCTCCACTGTGCTGTCGTCCGGGTCCCGCACGCGATGAGACGGCGACGCCACGATTCGCTCTACCCATGACCAAGGAATCGCTCGCCGTTCCATCTGCTGTCGTGCGTGGAGCGTGAACCTCAGTCGCATCTCGGCCTCGGTGCAGCAGTGCAGCTCTCAGGCGACGAGCACGCCGGTGTCGAGGATCACCGTTGGCTGAAGTGGCGCTCGCGCATCGCAGCCACCCCGTCGGGGCCTGGCGGCCCAGACTCGGCTACCCACTCGGCCATGAAGTCCGCCAGGGCACGTCGACGGCGATGCTCTTCGGCGAGCATCACCAGTCCTTGCTTGATCGCTGCTGAACGACCGCCGAATTCGGACGCGAGCTCGTCGAGCAGCGCACGGTCCTCGTCATCGAGACGCACCGTGGTCGCCTCAGTAGTCGCCCCGGCATCAGCGTCGGACTCCATTTGCTCAACGGTTCTCGGCATGGTCGCTCCCGCTCTCACCGCGTCACATGATGAGTCGAAAATAGATGAAAGCGCATGACACACAAAATTGTTTTGTTGCGTCAGCCGGCAAGGTTTAGGGCGCTGTCGCGGCGCTAGCGTTGATCTGGCCCGTTGGGCACCATTTTGGTCCGGGTTCCGGTGGAACCCGCTTTGCTAGGGATCTCTGTCGAGGTCCAGCTGGGACCCCCTCTGGGGGTCCCATTTTTTTCGTTTGGCGGGAAGTGGCGCCAGACGTAACGTCGCCGGGGTGCCGCGCAGTGGTGCCACGGTTTCAGGCCCTTCTCGTCAGGCTAAACTGACAAACATGAGCCTTCTAGCTCACGATCGCCTGCCGGCGCAGCCCATCGACGCGCTGCGAGAGCTCGTGCGCACCATCGACGAGTGCGACGAACTCAAGCGCGGCACGGTCGCAGCGGCTCGCGAAGCGGGCGTGACCTGGGAAGCCATCGGCACGGCCCTGGGCATCACTCGACAGTCCGCTTGGGCGCTCTACTCAGCCGACGCTGCTGCCATCAGCGCTGACCTCGCTGCGAGCGCCGCGAACAACCCAGACCTTTCCGAGGACGAAGCACTCGACATCGCCGTCACCGAAGTGCGGGCAGTCCGCAGATCTCGCCGAGCACGCTGACCCAGCCCGATGCGAGGGCCGTCACGTCAGTAGAGTGGTCCCTCAAAGCCCCGGAACCGTCCCTGCTTCGGCAAGCGGCCGGGGTTACGTCCTTTGGGGGAGCCTCAGTCACCCGCCGCCCGAGGGTGACTCGGCACTGCCGGCAGCGGCGGCGTGGGCGATGAGCGGGCGGAGCTGTTCGGCGGCGCGGTGCTGGATGTCGAGTGTGGCCAGGATCCCCTCGCGCTCCATCTGGACGAACGCCGGCACCCCCGCAGCGATCTTGCGCACCACCGCCCGCCTGCAGCCGGCGATCACCTCGGCCACCATGTCGGCGAGCTCATCGGCCCTGCCGGCGCCCAGCCCGTAGCCGCCCACCAACGCCGCTATGCGCGCCGACCGATCAGGCGCGCCGGGCCAGCCCTCCAACCACCGATCCGCATCGCCGCACACCGGCGCGAACTGCCACACGGCGTGCGCGAGGTCCCACATCGGCGACGCCACGAAGATCGCGTCCCAATCGATGAACGCCACCGCCCGCCCGCCGGCGAACACCGTGTTGCGCGCAGCGATGTCGCCGTGGCACACCACCTGTCCCGGCCCCACCGCCTGGGGGCCCTCGGCGAAGCCCGAGCGCGCAGCGAACCCCGCCACGCAGTCGTGATAGGACCCCAGCAGCTCCCCCACCGAGGCAAGCTCGCTTGGGTCCAGCCGCCAGCACTCGGCATCGGCGGGCACCCACCCCTCGACCCAGCTGAGCACCATCGACCCGTCAGGCTCGGTACCGAGATACCGGGGAGCGCCGCCGAATCCGGCCTCCTCGAGATGGACGAGCAGCTGCTGCACCGAGGCCTCGGAACCAGTCGGAGATGCACCTTCACCGCTGGTTCCGTGTGTTCCAGCTGGCTCTTGAAGTCTGTAGTTGAAGGCGTTTCGATCCAGCAGAAGCTAGGAGGTGAATGGACCGTGCGAGTGATGGTTAAGTTGCTCGTGGATGTACCTACCTTTGGAGGTTGCAGGGTCCGAAAACTCTTCCCAAATGTGGGGCGGACAGCCTTCGTAGCGCCACTCAGGGCCACCGGGGAACCTCGCGAGGATCACTTCCTCATCAGCAAGATAGGCAATCGCTTCCGTGCGCCTCGAATCGGGCGTAGGTATCCAATCGATCAATCTTCAATCCCTTCAATCGGTGCGACTCCGCGACGCCAATCAGCAACAGCCTTTGCGATGTTGACCTTATCGGCGGTTTGCGACTTCCAAGACTCTAGCGACGGGTCACTGGCTCGTGGCTCCGGAGAAGGCCGGTCAATGAGAACTCGAGTGGGGAGTACCACTGCTTCGCCTGACACCAGCGCCTCGCCGGTTCTGAGCGATGGGAGGACCTCTGAAAGGCCGGTGACCGTGTCCGGCAGCGCATTGCGCACGGCTGATTGATCCGCAGCGTTAGTCAACCGCAGAGCAAGGATCGTCCCGCATTGTGCAAGCGACGTTTCCGGCAATTCAGATGGCCTCTGACTTACCATCATCATTCCGACACCGTACTTCCGGCCCTCTCTAGCGATACGGTCAGCGGCTTCATGTGCGAGACCGCCTCGTAGGTATCGGTGGGCCTCTTCAAGCACCAGAAGCACGGGATGGGCGCGGCCAATTCCATCTTCACCGCTTCGCACGGCGAGCTCGAAGAGCAAGTCCAGCACCAGACCGATCGCAACATCAGCTACTTCAAACGGAACTCCGCCAAAGTCGAGAATCGAGACTGGGCGTCCTTCACCCAGCCACTCGGAAGCGATTATGGGAAGCGGGTCAGGCTGTGATGGGTCGGGAATCGCCAGAAAAAAGGCGAATCTAGGGTCAGCCAATCGCAACCGCAGCCGGTCGGGAGCGGGACTGTAGTGCCCAAACGTAGATCCCTTGAACGGCGCTTGACTCCCCGGTGCATAAGGGTCAAACGTAGCTCTCTTTAGTTCTGCCGGGTTGCCTTCGCTGGCTAACGCCAATTCTCCTGTTTGCCTGTCTGCGACTGTGGCTCGATTGTCATGGTCCAGCTTATACCACACTTCGCGCAAATCGTATGGAATCGGTGAATCGGCCGTGATTGAATCTTCGTCTAGGTCAAGCCAATTTGCACTAGCTGCAAACGAGCGGCGTTCTTCAACGACCAGTTCCATAAACCGATCCGATACCGTACGGCCATCAACGTCGCACAGAACTGACAGGAGACGAGAGGCAGGCAGCGCCCAATACGGAACTCTTAGTTTGTCAATCGCATCTGAGCTCACTGATCGAACATAAACTGTGTCGCTGAAAGCAGATGCGTACTCACCATGTGGATCGACGACCACGATATTGGCAGACGGCCACTCATCCCGGAATCTCTGCAGCAAGGTAGCGACCGCGCTCGTCTTTCCTGAACCTGTGGAGCCCACGACGGCGCAATGGCGTGTAACGAGTTTCGAAGCCTGCACCGTGAGGGGAACTTCCGATGCAGCGGCTAAGGTGCCGATAGCCAAGTGATCGGCACCCACAGGGGGGTAAATCGTGCCCAGATCATCTGCAGTCAAGAAGTGGACATCGTCGTCGAGTCCGGGATATATGCTAACCCCTCGTTGGAAGCTGCCGAACGCGTCGACCTCCCCCAACATCCGGATCTGTAACCATCGTTTACCTTGCTCCACCACTTGCGTTGGCGATGGCGGTGACGATAGTTCGGAAATTCCGACCAGTATGACTGAGCCCAAAAGGGTAAGTGAACCATGGGGGATCTGAACGATCGACCCAACTTGGCCGACCGACACTAAACGACCACGCCACATCGGCGTTGTCCCGGCCAATTCCGGCGCCAACTCTACGGTCACAGTAGCGCCGATCACTTGTCGTACGCGCCCGATGCGCGTATCGCTAGAGAAGCTCATCCAGCGGTTCGACTTGTCGAGCGAGGAAGGACGACAGATGCTCAAAATCACCAAGGAGGAAACTGCCAGATTCAAAAACCCCTGGAATCTCTGACTCATCATGCCAGGCAGCCCGATGCCCATTAACGATCGCCTCGGATTTTCCAAGGACCAGCAGGTTCCGTAGACTTGATGCCCTCTCTGCTACGGCGTTTGGAATGTCGGCATAGCAGAGAGCAAGAACTTCACACCTAGGATGGCGCGCGGCTGCGTCAAACAGCATCTCGTTCAAGTGCTCGTCGCCGAAAGAGAACCCGATGGTGATAGTGACCGTTTCAGGTTCGACGAGGGCTCGCCGAAAGCGGTCCATCAATATAACGAAAGGTACGCGCCGCGACTCATCATACTTTTCGTCTGATGGATAGATTGCAATTGATCCGCTGCTATCACCGGATCCGACTCGCACGATCGCGGAAGGCATTTCGTCGCGAAGTCGCCAATTCGTCGAGCCGTGTAGCTTCCATACACGCGCGAATCCGGCAGGCAAGGCCCAACGCTCCGGAGCGTCGCGAGGTTCGATCAGCTCCGACATGAATGGGGCTCGATGAGTTCCAATGAAACCATCGAAATAGGGCACACCCACCGCTTCGAGACCCTTCTCTATCAAGAGGTCGTAGTTGATCGTGAATAGCTCCAATGGACGTTCGTAATCCATCCGACCAGCCCACGAGGCCAGTCGCTTGAAGCAGTCAAGATCTGCACTGGTTTCGTCGATCACGGCCATGATCGCTTCACAGATCTTTCTGTCGAGTTCCGCGGCTGAAGCCTTCGTCAACTCACCGAATTGCTCACCATCGTCCAAGAATCTCGATATCCGCCGTAGTCGGCTTAGTGCGGACTCAAGATCTCGACCGCGTAGCAATTCGGCTAGTTGGGACTTGACATCATCTTCAACGCGGGCGAGAACCTTGTTCTCTAGCTGTTCGAGCGCCGGCAACCCCGCCGCGCAACTTGCACCTGCCCCCACGAGCATGCAGACATGCCGAGCGCGGGACCCCAACTTGGTGGCTAGCTCCTGAGCGAGAGCTCCCGGCTTGTGCTTCGATGAGTCGCCGCCTTCGGCTTCTCCGTCATTCTCGCCGCCCATCCGGGGCACCCTACCGACATACGGAGCCGAGTCTCTCGACGCAGTCATCAGATCTGCGATGGGTCGTGATCGTCCCCAACACGGCGTTGTTGTAGCGAGCTGCGGCTTGAGCACGAGGGGCACCGTGGTCGTCGGTAGCGTGCGTCGTCGTGCAGGTCAGCCTCGGGTTCGACTCGATTCGATGCCATGGCTGCGGTGAGAACCGGCAGAGGGGGCAAGTCTGCCCAGACTGCGGTGCGCGACCGGCCGTGACTGAGGTTGACCTTCAGTTTCAGAGCCGCCTGCGCGCCCTCGAGCCCGTGAAGCGTCTGCGGCGGTCACCGGGCGAAGCACCCGACGAGTCACCACTCGACATGCTGGCCTCGCCGCTCTTCGAGAGCGTTCTGGATCGCATTGAGAGCGGCGCGAACGCGATCTCTTGTACAGAACATGCCCGGTCGGGTGAGCTGCAGGAAGTGGCGCGCGATGTTGCGAATCTAGAAGCTTGGCTCAGTGACACCCCTGAGCTGAGGCCGCTGGGTTCATTCGCGAGACACGTCAAGCTCGCCATCGAGAATCTGATCGGGCTATTTGACACAACGGTCCAAATCCTCGAAGCACCCACCATCGCCGGGGCACAGCAAGTCGAGCCCAACCTGCAACGGCATGCCGACGCCGCGGCCGGCGCTATCTGTGAGTGCAGCACGCTGATCAATCGAATCGAAGAGTTGTGGTCTTCGGAGAACCCGGCTGCGGCGTGGATGAGCCTGGCGATAGGCGTTGATTTCGCGTCCGCGGCATCGCGAGGAGCCGCTCTCCTTGAGAGTCATGGGCTGCCATCAGCGCACGACGGTGCAGCCGTTCTGGCGTTGATGTGGGACTTAATCGCGAAGTCGACATCGGACAACGAAGCCTTCTGGGAGCTGGTGTCGAGTCACCATGCTCTACTAGCCGCTCACGCAGATGCGGTGATCGAGATCACCGAGAGCGATGCCTTCAGCCAGCGGGCCGCTGACACCCTGGACGATCTGCTGCACGCAGCCCGCGTAGCAATCACCCAAGGCGACCCGGAGTCACAACGCCAGTCAGCCACCGATCTATTGGACTTTGGCCATCGACTTGTCGAGCAACCGCTCAAGCTGCACTTGGGCATCGCCTGCGCGGCGACAACGGACTGGACCTTCGGATCGACGCAGAGCCGCGATGTCAAAGCGCTGATCCAGATCGCCGACCAGAAGAACTGGTGCATCGGCTCACTGCTCGGCAGACCCGACATCCGAAACGCGTTCGCTCATCGCGACTACTCAGTCCGAAGCGATGGCTTGATCGAACTGCGCCCATCGAGGCACAGTACGCAGAGCCGTCTGGTGCCGGTGGTGTCATCGGAAGAGCTATGCGACGCGGTGTTGGCCATCAGCGAAGCCTGTGGCGCCATGGACATGGCGTACGCGCTCGTCACTGGCCACAGTGTCACCGATCCGATCGAGGGGGCATCCCCGTTCCTGCTCCGCACCGTCGCTAATGGTCTCTTGGAGTGGGAAGAGATCGCGCTCCATCAACTCGAAGATGGCGTCATCATCGATGCTCGCTGCACCCCGCCTGTCAAATTCGCGGCAGTCGGCACGCTCGCATCGTTCGTCGGCGATGCCGAGCATCTCACCATTCGCCTGGCTACCGATGACGCCCAGCACGAAATTCAGCTGCCGGTCCGCGGACTCAAGGAATGGTCGCATTTCGAGGGAGAGGTTGCTCGTTCGACTGCGTTCTGGCTTGCGTGGCATCAAGCCACGATCGATGGCACACCGGCGTTCACGACGGCACAAGTCCGAAAGGCGCTCGCTGTGCAGACTCTTGAACTCATCATGGATGACCCTCGCCCGTTTAGCGAGACCAAGCATGACCTCGCTAGCGCGCGAAGCGCAGCCAACGGAATCGGCGATCGATCTCTAGCCAAGGCAATCGCCGGCGGCATCGGCTGGAAGGCCAGGGTCGAGGCCGGGCATCGACCGGCAAGCGACCCGATCGACCGGTTGATCGAGATCGCAGCCACGGAGGTTGAGCCGGTCACAGAGTGGATAGTCCCTGCATGAACAACGTTCTGAAGGGCCGATGCTGGTGCGACCGCGTCAGCGCGGCCATCTTGGGATGAGATCGATGCTCCCTGCAAGACGCGACATCGCGTAGTTGAACCGAAACCTCGACCAGGAGGACTTGTACAGCCGTCGAGGCCTAGCCGCAGAATCCATGCTCTCGGCGATTGACGCGCTCAGGCGGCGGCCGCGCGCGACCATTCGTGGGCCTCGATGCACCGGGGCCGATGCAGATTCTCGGGAACAGTGGCATGACATCGAACGAGAACGACGCAGAGCCCGATGCCGAGTTGCCTGGCTTGGACTGGCTTAATGCGCCGGCATTCTCAGGGAGGCTCGATACCGACGACGGAAGCATTGAGACTCTGTCTTGGGAAGATCCCAATGTCTCGGCCGAGATTACGAAGGTGCCGTCGTGCCGCGAGCTGGTCGTCCTCGTCCAGCGACGGTTCACCATCGTGATCTCCGACGGTGTGGACCTCCCCGATGACTTCACCCTGCGTCTGTGCACAGAGCCTGGAGTCCCTGCAAAGTGCGATATCCGCATCCCTGCCCGGAGGATTGTCTGCGGTCCACGACCAGCTTCGTTAGCAGCGGACCTAGTCCAACACACGTTGTTTCTGTCCGGCCCGACGCACCTGACCATCCATGGCGACCACTGGAACATTGAACCTCAACCTGGCGTAAGCGTGGCCGGAATTTCGTTGGAGGCCACGAACGCTCACGAGTCCCTCAGCATCCGTAGCTCAGTGCCGATCACATCGCTCGAGAGCAACGGCGATCATGAATACAGCATGGACTTGGAAGCCGACGCGGCTGTCGAAGTGCACAGCGGAACCGCTAGCTTCCGGCGACGGCTGCAATCCGTACTCATCTCGGGCAAGGGCAACGTACGGGCCCTCGGCGCGACGTCCGACTGCCACGTCGAGGTAGCCGGCGCTCTGGAAGTGCACCGCGAGCTCGCCAACAGCGAGATCAGCATCGGCGGGCTCTTCAGGGCGATGGGCCCAGTCCGCCTCGGGCAACGAAGCCTGCGCTGCGAGAGCGCTCGCTTGAGCGACGCGCTGGAATCGGTCGGCGAGGTGCAGTGCGAGGAGCTTCAGGTCGAAGGCCCCGTAGTACGCGCCGACACGATAAGCGTCGGCACGCTCGACTGCCGCGATTCCCTCACGGCGGGCGAAGTCACTGCGAGCGGCAACATCGCTATTCGCAAGAATGCGAAGTGCGGTGCACTGGAGGGAGGCGGAGACATTGCTTTCCACCAGAACGTCGATTGCGGGAGGCTGCTAGGCAGCGGCAACATCGAGATCAAAGGAGACCCGTCTGGCGTCAACTCGTTGACCTGGAATCCGAACGGAACCGGCAATCGCCTTGAGTTCCGACATCCCGATGCTCGGATCCCGCTCGTCTTCGTGGAAGCGGCAGGCTCCGGTGGCGCCCCTCCCGAGCTGCACCTAGCTCAGGGCTCGGAGATTCAAGGGCTTCACGCCGATGTGCCCAAGATGACGATTGCGATAGTGCGGGACAATGCCTCTAGGGAGTCCGATCGGCGAGCAGCAATTGGGCTGCACTTGGGACGCAACGGCACTGTCCTGCGGCTGGCTCAAGACACGCTCCAGCTGAGCCTCGCCGAAAGCACGCCCCGCTTCTCACTCGAAATCGCGAGCCCGGCCAAGATCGAGGTTCTCGAGTGCCTGAGCGACCTTCCCATGGTGTCGATCCTGGGCGACGGCGAAGTGAGGTTTGCCGACGATTCCACATCGGCTCGGCTCCGACGCGTTGATCTCACCGGCCGCCTGCAGTTCGGCAGCTCGATGCACATCGACGAGTTAGCGGCTGCTGCGTGGCCACCCGACACACCCGAGGCGGCAGCCGAAGAGGCCAACCCTGCACCACGTTTGAGGCTCGACCCCGGAATCGTTGTAGCGAGGGCATCCGGGGTTTGCCGCCTCGATCATCTCCAAGCGAGAATCACCGGCGACCCGAAGCGCGATTTCACAACAGAACACGTCGCATCATCGGGCAGCGGTGACGGGCATCTGACCAACGTCAACGTCAACCATCTGCCCGACAATCAGATCCCGCTGCTCAAGAACCTTCGGGTGCTCGAGGTGTCCGGGAGTTCCCTCAAGCGCCTGGCAGGTGAACGAACACGGGTTCGGAGCACTTTCGTAGCGCCGGGCCGCTGGCTGCTCCGAATGAGACGAAGAGAGACCGATGACAACGCTCTGAAGTCCCTGACACGAGACCAAGTTCGGGCCCGCGCCGAGACTGCCGCTCAACTCGCCGACATCCTCGGAGGCAAAGTCAATTCCGGTGCATCCCGTGCTTGGCTGCACTGGGCCGTTGCACGGCTCCAACACCGCGGGGTGAACCGATGGTCGATCGAGAGACCACTTCGAGCGGCTTATCGCACGATGGGTTACGGATACCGGCCACGCCCAGCCCTGCAGACCTGGCTCGCTACCGCCCTTGTCGGTCTCGCTTATGCATGGCTCGGCGGGTATGCCGGCGACGCCGCCGATATCAGCTTCGGATGGCAATGGATCGAACGCTTCATCGAGATCCTCCTGCTGCCAATTGGCTACCTCCGCCTCGGCGCTACAGAGGCAAGCGCTGTGTTTAAGCCTGCCGCTGCCGACCTGCTGGGCCGAATCATCATCGGGTTGCCATTCCTGTTTGTTGTGCTTGGAACTCGGCAATACTTCCGCTCACCGGTCGGCCAAGGTCAAAGCGCTAGGGAATGACTGATCTTCAACATGATCGACGCCTCAGCCCTCCTTTACCTTGGCGGGCGATGCATAACCAGCGAACAGCCAGCGGAGTGGCGCCGATGCGCCATTGGCCAAGTTATTCACACCTGCTGCATTATGTCCAAATTGCAGGCGGTGACACGCCTGAAGGTAGATCATCGTAATGACCGCTAATCCGTGCGCCATACATAATGTCGCATAGCGCTTCAGCGAGCACCTCGTCGGCAATTGACCGAGAGAGTCTGTCTTCCTCCAACTCGCTGAGCAATTCCGACTTTGTAGATGCGTAGAGTGTCAGATCCAGATGTTGGGCGACAGATCGGATAGCTGTGACGCTCAATTCACTGCCGCCCGACCGAGCATACTTGCTCAATGGAGGCAAGCGGTGCCGAGTGGCGCTACCGATCTCGCCCTCAAATGTCTCGATTGTAATATTGTCATCTTGTCCGATTCTCGCTTGGAAGATAAGATCACTCAACAAGAGGTCGAACTTTAGCTTAAACGGCCACAAGTTGAATGGCGCACCTGAACTTGAGCCGCTTCGGATGTTATGGTAGTAATCGATCATACAGTAAGCGAACGCTTTTGTCCGTGGGCTAACTCTCCAAATGCGGGCATATATGTCCAAGTCACTGCTAAGGTCCACGAAGTCGAAGAGCACAAGATAGAAGTAGGTTGAGTCGAATAGCTCAATAAGCTCTTTGTGCGTTCTGACCACGATCAACCACTTGGAATCATCTTTGCGTTTGACGGCTTCTGAACCGCAGTTTGGACACTCCGTTTCGATGGCTGTTACAACCGCGCCGCAAACAGTGCACACGCCCAGTTGATCGACGCGATAACAGGTCTTGATCTCCGCGTGTTGATCGTTGGGCAGAATCAGATCTTTGCCACGCGCGCCTGATCGGCCACCTTGGAATCCGGTCACGACGCTCACGAGATGCTGCCCCACATAACCCATACGGGCCTGAGGCGACTGACGTGTCAGTTGTGACCAGTGCCTGACTTTCCGGCGGAGATCGACATAGAGATCAAGGAGCAGTGCTTCAGCAGCACTTGGTGTCCCGAGTTGCGAATCGCTTGGCATAGTGCGCGAAGTTAGCAAACACGTGCGTCGGCTGCAGGCTTAGGTAACCTCGGAAGATTCTGAGAGCATTCTCTCTGCTTTAGATTCAAACTTGCGGTATTCGCGAAAGTGCGAGATTGCTTGCCGAAATGCCTCAACAGCAAGAGGAGAATACAGATCTTGGAGGCTTGGAATCCGCATGTCAGCGAGGTCTTGTGCATATAGATGCCCGGTGCTGCCTCTAACAAGTTCCTGAACGGAGCGGTACCCGGCCTTGCTTCTGAGATAGAAGAGTAAGTGCTCGGGCTCAACGGTTGTACCAGGGTGCAAGCGTACTACCATTACTTCTCCCGAAGGCGCGGCACCCTCGACCGGCAGCTCGTCAATCAGGTCAACCTTGAGTCCGATGTATTTTGGCCGATGCCCGGCAGCTGTCAAACACACATCACCGCGCTGGAGATGAACCCGATGCTGTTTGTTGAACCACGCGTCAGAAACACGGTTGTTCTGCCGAACTCGCCACGGCACGACCGCACCAGCGAGGTCACCTACCTTGAGCAACCAAGGACCCTCGGCAACGTATTGGGACCTTGGTGGATTCTTGCCAACGAATACGTCCGCAATGTCGCCTAGTTTTGGTCCATCGGATCCCAGCGAATGTTGTGAGTCAATCTGTGCATCTCCCAACTCACTTACGCTGACGTACCGCTCCGCATCCTCGCCCAAGACAACTCGCTTGGCGATTTGTTCTAGGTCGGAAGCATCCGCCTGACGCCCGGTTGCCGAATAGCCAACGGACTCAGAAATATACATGGGAAAGACCTGTAACGGAGTCGTGTCCAGACGGGTCCCAAAAACAACACACGCATTGGCAACGCCACGAAACGGTCCGAAAGTTTCCTCGGGTAAGGACACAACCGCATGCATTCTCAAACGAGCGAGAGCGTCTGATCTATACCGGCTCCAACGTCGATTAGTGAGAATACTCTGCGGGAGCACGATGGCCAAGAGTCCACCGGGCTTCAGACACTGGATGCACACCTCTAGACCAAGGAGTTCTGCGGGCAGCTTGCCGAGTGAATGCAGCGAAGACGGTATGTCGAGATCATCGAGTTTGGACTGCGATACAGTCGCGCCGAATGGAGGATTCGAGACAACGACATCAACGGTCGGCAGAGATCCGTCGGCCAAGCCCGAAAACGTGTCCCGCAGTTCCAACGAAATCGGGTTACCCCCGACATCAGACAACGAGGTGGCCATGCGGGCGACCGGTTCACTTATCTCAATTCCCCACAAGCGAGCAGTCCGCGAAGTAGCCGCTATCCGGTCGAGGAGAATCCCCACTCCACAGAACGGGTCCAGAACGTCCTGCGGTTCCGTCAGAACGCTTACGACATGCGCCATCATGTCTGCAACAGGTAGAGGCGTAAGATATTGACCGAGTCCATTTCGCGCACCAGGAGCAAGGATTTCTTGATAGACGAGGGAGATCAGGTCCGCGGGCGAGTCTTCGATACCGGGAAGACCGTCGTGAGTCGCGACCTCACTCAATCGGAGAGCAAGCTCATCAAGTGCTTCGATCGGGTTAAGTCCCTGACTTCTCAAGTCGTTGTGAATCCTAGTCAGATGCCTGCGCGCTGCATATGTCTCAATCATGCTGCACCTCTGAATTTATTGATACTTGATCGCGGACGCGATTCCGCCAAGATTCAGGCTTCGTTGAACAATTGGTATGCATGTGGACTATTGATTCTTCTACCACCGTGGTTCCTATCCATCTAGAGAGGCAGTTTTGCTTGCTTATTGCCAAGGGTCCCAAGTGCGGGACACTCGGGCCAATTCCTATCGGATTCACTGCTATTGCTCTTGAGTGGTCCGACAATTGGTTAGCGACGAGAACTCAGTTCGACTGTTTGGAGCATAGGAATGCTGAAGCAACGCATCGCGGATGCTGTTCGCGAGGCTGCACCGGTAGCTGTCGCCGAGATGTCGCATCAAGATCAGCTTTCCACAGAGCTGTGACACGACAACTGGGGCGTGCGTGCGGTGCCTGCACCGCATGGCACCAAGGTGGACGCGAGGTGAGTTGAACCTAGAACGGTACGGGAGTCGAGCCATCGCCCAGTGACCACCCTCACGACCGCGCCTCTATCCATGGGCGCAAGGCTCCTGGCCCCTGCGGACTGATCTGGGCCCCGTGTCAAGCACGCTGAGCGATGCCAACAATGTGGCCTGACCAGCCCCGGCCGCGTGTTCCATTCCTGTAGCTAGCGACTCGGGCATTGTCGAGACGCAGGCGAACGCGCGTATGTTACGGTGCTTCAGGTCGAGGCCGACTGTCGGCCCGTCTTCAGTGCGCCGGTGAATGCCGGAGGTAGCGAGTTGACGTGCCTGTCGAGATGGCAATTTGGCGGATGACAGACAGCGAACTACAGCCGCTGGCGGCGTCGCGGTTGGACTTCGAGCACCGTTTGGAGGACATGCTGGAACGTTCACCGTCGATGATCGGCATCGATCTGCTCATCGTCGCCAGACAGGTCACGACCAGCTTCGGCGGGGTCGTGGACCTGTTGGGATTGGATTCCGAAGGCCGAGTGCATGTGCTTGAACTCAAACGCGACCGCACTCCCCGTGATGTTGTCGCGCAGGTGCTCGACTACGGGTCCTGGGCTGAGTCGCTCAGCCTCGGCGACATCGAGCACCTGTTCACGGAGTACCGAGGCGAGGACGCGAGCCTGGAAGACGCATTCGCCGAGCGGTTCGGCAGCCCGCTTCCCGAGGTAGTGAACGCTGAGCAGCAGTTCACGATCGTCGCGTCCGAACTGGACCCGACCTCTGAGCGCATCGTGGAATTCCTCGCGGATTCCTACGGCGTGCCCGTCAACGCGATCTTCTTCCGGCACTTCGCAGACGAGAACCGCGACTACCTCGCGCGCACTTGGCTACGTGATCCCCAGCCCGCCGACACCACTTCGGTGCGGACATCGCGCAGCAAGCGTCGACCGTGGAACGGACGCGACCACTACTCCATCCTGGGCCGGGTCGACAACGAAGCCGAGCGTTACCAGATCGCCCACAAGCACCGATACCTAAGCGCGGGCGGCGGATCGTGGTATTGGAAACCGCTTCGCAACCTCAAGCCTGGAGCGCGGGTATTCGCCTATGTCGGTGGCGCGGGATACGTGGGCATCGCCCGCGTCACCGGCACCATGATCGAGGCTCGCGACGCGACCGTTGAAGTTGACGGTCAACAACAGGCCCTCATCGATCAGCCCGAAGTCAGCCAAGCCATGCGCGAACGCGCCCTCTCGAAAGACCCGGAGATCAGAGAGCGGGTGGTGCCCGTCGAGTGGCTCGCCGAAGTGCCGCTCGATCAAGCGGTGTCCGCGCCGGGTCTCTTTGCATCCCAGCTCATCGTGTGCAAACTGCGCGACGAGCACACGATCACGACGGTCGAGACCGCGTTGGGGATCGGCAACGCCGACCCGAACGCGTAGTCTCGTCTACTGCACCAACTGCGGCTACGGGCGACAGTCGCTCATGCGCCAAAGATGTCGTCCTTGAGCTCTCCGTAGACGGCCATTCCGGGCTTGATGTGATTGGCGAGCGTTTCGGGCATGAATTCGACGGCGTTGTTGCCGCACTGCTTTAGACCGAGGATGTCCTTGCAGGCGTTGTACATCTGACCTGCCGCGTCCTTGAGATCGACGCGTCCTCGATGCGCAAGCTGCTCGATGATTGCCCGTTTGCTTTCAATGAGCTGGGTTGCATGGTCCTCGCCACAGGTGTCTAGTGCTAGAGCCTCCAGCACTTCGTCGTCGTACATGTATTCCTCTAGGTTGCGACGCGACAGGATTCGCGTGCCGGACTGGCGAGCCGCTGCGGTCTCCTGTGACCCACGATCATCTCTGTCCAGAACGCGGATCACAGTGACGGCACTCATGAGCTGCTCGAGGGATTCGGCGAGCCCTATGCGGTCGTTGAGAACATCGTTGTCATTTCCCAGGGAAACAAACTCGGCATCCGGAAACTCTCCCGCGAATATCGCCCGGTAGCACCGGGCGTCGACCTCGGGGTGCCGCGCACCCGGCGTGCCTTGCGGTTGGCCCTCACAGATCACGACGGTGCCTGGAGCGACCAGCGCCGCGAGGTCGCCGAGCGCGACTGCATATTGCTGCTTCCAGAACTTCCTCGACGGTTGAGCCGGCACGACTCTCTGCGGTTGATCAAAGTCGTTGCCGCCAAAGTCGAGGAAACACACCAAACCTGGATTCGCGCGATCCAGCTCAAGGGCACGACGCACCATCCCGATCGAGTGCGTCGCCAGGAGCATCTGGCAGTTCGGCGGAAGCAACGCGTAGAGCTCGTCCAACAGACTGGACTGCAAGCGTGCGTGCAGGTGTCCCTCGGGTTCGTCAATGCAATACAACGTGTCGTTGTAGTTCTCTTTCGCGAGAACGAGATCGAGAATCAGGTCGAAGACAGCCTTTTCGCCGCCGGACAGATTGAGGAACTTGAAGTTCGTGGCATCACCCTTCGTGAACTCGAACGTTCCGTTCTCCAGCGGATTCCCGATGCCTTCGAGCGTTAGATCCGGAAAGATGCGCTGAAGAGGCTCCCGGATCGACGCGATGGCCTCGTGATAGCTCTGGTGCGTCACATCATCACCTGCACTCTGTGCGACTCCTGCGACGATCTGGGCCACGAGACGCTGGTAGTTCCGGCTCACCGCGGCGTCGACATTGATCATGCGTCCGCTTCTTGGACTCTGCAGCGGGTTCGGCTGTTGCGTGAGCTGGCTCATGCTGAATGAGGCTTCGATGCGGTACGCAGAGCGCGCATAGACCAGCTTGTTCTGATTCGGTTGCGGCTGGTCGTGAAACGACATCTGCACAGCACTCTGCATGTTCTGCCTGCGCTGGGCCCTGTCGTGCCCTCTATCGCGTGCGTGATAGTCGTCGTCCCAATCGGCTGCCCCTCGTGACGCATATTGACCGTAGGTCACTAGCGCGTCCAAAAAGGCCGACTTGCCGACACCGTTCGGCCCTAGCAGCACAATCAGCCGAGCCGCAGGCGAGATGCCGGTGACAGCCAAGTCGACGAAACGACGGTATTTCCTGATGTGGACCTCACTTAGGCGCATGCGCATCTCCTTGCTTGATCACTTGAGCTTGTCGATTGGCCGAAGTTCAGTACCACACCGCAGTGACGGGGACCCAATAGCCGGTCCAGTGGGGTCCAGGGCAAGGACCCCCGCCAACCCGGTCTATCGCTTCCGAAGTGGATCAACGCCGCGCCATCCGGCCGCGCTCTGGCGGTCGAGCCAGAGAGCTTCGGTCGGGTATCACGCGTCTATGGAGCGGAGGCCCAGGCTGCAGACGATGTTGGGTTCGGCTTGGTTGCCTTGGGGGACGGGGGGTACGCAGAGTCGGTCTTCCTTGTGGAGGTCGATGATGAGCGCGGCGAGGTCTTCGTCGCTGCGATCTCGCAGTGCGCGGGAGAGTCGTTGGGTGGCTGACTCGTACAGGGGGCGTTCGTTGATTGCATCCAGGGCGGATTCGAGGTCGGTCCTGGTGGCCCACAGCGTGTCGGTGAAGTTGTCGAGCTGACCGTCGAAGCGATTCCACACTTTGCCGCGCACGCCTTGCAGGGCGCCGCTGGTGCGGCCCGCTGGCGTGCGCAGAGCGCCGCGCAGCGCGTCGGCAACGAGGTCGTGGTGGCGGTCAAGCCGCTGCACCGGCGACGTGGTCGGTTCGGCTTCGGCGAGCCGGAGGGCTTCTTGGGGGGTCACGCGCCGCCCGGTGCCGTCGGGCTGGATGAATGCGAATGCGTCGGCGCCAGCGTGGGTCTGGGTGTGGATCACCACGCCGGGCACCGCATCAGCGGGGCTGTCGGCCAGCGCCTTCGTTGCGTAGACCACGTTGGGCAGCTTCGCGACTCGCTCGGCCAAGTCGGGGTCGGCGTCGGCTGCGTGGCGCCAGATCTCGTATGCCATCGACACGGGGTCCACTTCTTCCACGCCAGCGCCCAGCCCGAAGCCTGACGACTCGTCGAACACCCCGGAGATCACCTGCCGCTCGGAGTCGTGGCCGAAGAACGCCTCGTCAGAGCCGAGCAACTGCGCGTTCTCCCCTAGCCGGCGCAGCACGCGCTCGCGCAGCTCAATCTCCTTCTCCACCGAGGCGTCGGGCATCAGCGATACCACCAGCACCTCTGCTGATCGCTGCCCGATACGGTCGACGCGCCCGGCGCGCTGCACCAGCTTGACGATTGCCCAGGGCAGGTCGTAGTTGACGACGATGTGGGCGTCTTGGAGGTTTTGGCCCTCCGACAGCACATCGGTCGACACCAACACTCGGAGCTCGTCCCGAACCGGGTTCCCGTCGACACCGACGTCATTCGACACGGGCGAGAATCGTTGCGCCACCGCCGTGGGATCGTCGGTGTCTCCCGTGACGATCCCGGCATCGGCCACACCGCGCCGCTGCAGCTCGTCCCATACGTAGCGGGCGGTGTCCGCAGCCTCGGTGAAGATCAGCACTTTGGCGTGCGGGTGCTGGACCGTGAGCACGTCCATCAGTGCTGCGATCTTGCCGTCTCGGTCCGCGTTCCAGTCTCCGAAGCGGTCCAGCAGATCGCTGATGATGTCGGCATCGGCGCGCAGCTCGTCGACGAGATCGTCGCTGAACATGTGCGGAGGCGCCCAACGGATCGCCTTGGGGTCCTTGGCGCGCAGCTTGTCGTACGCACTTGCTGCGGTGTCCGCATCCGAGCTGAATAGCGCCGCACCGTCGCTGTCGTCGTCTTCGCCGCTGTCCTCGGGCTCTTGGTCGGTCTCGGCTGCCCACAGCGCGTTGTCCACCGATCCGATCGGCATGTCCAAGCCGTTCGCCAACGCATGGGCCGCCACCAAATTCCGCAGCCGGTGTCGCCGAAGGGTCGCCACAAACGCTGGCCCCGATGACGACAGCCGCTTGAACATCGTGATCCTGGTGAAACCGGCCAAGTTGCCTTGCACAGAGTTCTCGAGGTCGTCAGCCAACTGCTGCTCGGCCCGGTCGGCGGGCTCGAAGTCCTCGTCGATGAAGTAGCCGAGCTGGTAGCGAGGCAACCGCAGGTCGCGGATCGCGTCGAGCGTGCGATCCGAAGTCATCTCGTGCGCCGGGTCGTCCTCGGTGAGCTCCCAGTCGACCGGCAGTGGCGTGCGTTCGGGGAAATGGAACCGCGTGCCCGTGCCGAACTCCAAATAGCGCCGTCCTTGCTCGTCAGTGAGCGCATAGTTGTCCTCCACGAAGCGGCGCGTGCGGCGCACCATGTACTGGGACATGAGCGCTTGCCAGTCCTCCAAGTGCTCCGACCGGGCGAACGCCGGCAGCGAAGAGGTCTTTCCGTCGCACTGGTGGGAGAAGTCGCCCTCGCCGACGTCGGCGATCGCCTCCTCGGGCCGTATGCCCAGATCGGCGTCGGGGCGAATGAACAGCGACAGCTGCGACGCCAGGTCGCCGAGCTGCTTGTTGTACGGGGTCGCAGTCAGCAGCAGCGTCCGCGACTCGTTGTCGGCGATGTAGGCCTTGATGACCTGATGGTCGCGGCGCTTGTCGCTTCTGAGGTTGTGTGCCTCGTCGATGATGACCAGCCGATAGCGGCGGGAGTCAGGCAGGTTCCTGTGAACCATCGACAGCGACTCCACCTTGCCGCGCACCTCGTAGTGGTGCAGGTACGACTCCCACATGTCGGTCAGGTTCTTCGGGCAGATCACCAGCGTCTCGAAGCCCTGCTCCTCTTGGAGCAGCCGGGCGATCGCAGTGCCGACGAGCGTCTTGCCCAGGCCGACCACGTCGCCGATCATGGCGCCGCCCTTTTGCATCACGATCCGGGCGGCGATCTTCACCGCAGCCGCCTGGAAGTCGAGAAGCTCGTTCTGCATCGACGCCGGCAGGCCGTACTCGATGAGCCCTTCGCGTGCCTCCTGCGACAGGTGGAACGCCATCTTCAGATAGACCAAGTACGGGTCGAGCGGCTCCTCCGATGCCCACGACTCCTTGAGAACCTTCGCTAGCTGGGGTGCGGCGTCTGCGCTGAGCGGGTCGTTCCAGCGGTCCTCGAACCAGCGGGAGAGCTTCGCGGTGGCATCGCCATCCAGCACATCTACGTTGAGCTCGCCCTGCTCGCGCAGCCCCGAAGTCGTCAAATTCGACGATCCGACATACGCCACACGCGGCGCCGCGGTGTCGTCGCGATGGCAGAGATACAGCTTGGCGTGCAGCCGATGAGCCAGGTGCACCTTGACTTCGACAGCGCCCGACTCGATCTGACGCAGCAGAGTCCGCAACGCTTCCTCGTCGCCGTAGGTCGGCAAGCCAACCTGCAACTGCTCCCGGTATTCCCCGACCGTTTCGTTCCGCACGCGAGCAGCACCGGCAGTGTCCATCGGAGGGGCCTGCTCAAGACGCGCCAATCGTGCCATCTCATCGGTCGGAGCCTCATGCATGCCGACAAGAATCCGCGCCTTCGGCCCATCGGCCCGCGCCGGTAGCGCATCTACCGCCGCGGCCAACAGCCCCCAACCGCGCAAGTTGAAGTAGCCGATCGCTGCGTCCAACCGGTATGACGGCGAAAGCGAGTCAAGCAACTCACTCTCGGCGTCAAGATCGATGTTGTCGACGATCTTCGGCAAGTCGTCACTCCTTGTTGCCGAAGATCATGCGGTCGCGCAGGTTCCCCGCTGCTTCAAA
The DNA here is from genome assembly GCA_022820925.1 of Acidimicrobiia bacterium. Lineage (GTDB taxonomy): Bacteria > Actinomycetota > Acidimicrobiia > Acidimicrobiales > Poriferisodalaceae > Poriferisodalis. The sequence goes on from JAJEEO010000009.1 coordinate 87,240, forward strand.
GGCATCCTCGATACCCCAAGCCCGGGCCAGAATCCAGTCGGCCCGGTCGGTCAGGTGCCGAAGCTTCGCCATGTTGTAACGGCCGACCGTGATTCCGGCATTCACTTGCCATGCCAAGTGCTTGGGCATTTCGCTCTGAAGCGATCTTGACAAGCTCAGTAAACTCTCGAATTCCATGTCACCCGGGGCAGGGTTGCCCGCAGACAGCGCATGGCGCGCCAGCCCTTCAATGTCACCCGGAAACGCTGCAAGCGTGCGGCGGGTGACATTGAATTCGTCTCCGTACATCATCCACCAGAGATAGGCCCAGCGGCCCAGCAGCGTCACCAGCGCGATGTCTCTGTGCAGCTCCTCTTGGAAATAGAGCACTCCGTCATGCGGCGAGAACGATTCCTTGCCGCTCTTGTCGATGATCGGTGGCCGATCGACGTAGGCGCTGAGGAAGTACTGGGCCACCTTCTTGAAGTACAGGGGGTACGGCGAGGTGGATTCCAGGACGGCGTCCAAAGGTTGGCGTTCGCTCAACTCCACGAATGCGCGAGCCATGGCACCTGGGTCAACGAGCGGCCATTGAGCGTCGCTGCCCCAACTACAGAGACTCGACTCAAGCTGCCCGTACTCGAGCGAGTCGAAGAGTCGGTCACGCGCCTCCGAGAGCCAGCGGTTGCACTTGGTGACGGCAAGCCCCTCGCTTCCCCGCATCGACCCCACCAGGATGATGTTCCGGACATCGGCAGAACCCGCGAAGAGCAGATCCGGACGCTTCGCGAATGCCGAGACCCAAATGCGGGCAAGCTGTTGCTGCAAGAACGATCTGAGCTCGGCGAATCCTGATCGAAAGCCGAGGTTGTGCATCACGATCATGGCGAAGCGGCCACGATCGTTCAGCAGAGTGGCTGCCCGCTCCATGCAGACGGCGTAGAGATCGGGACATTTCTGTGTTGCGTATCCGGCCCAGCGGTACCCGGTGACCTTCGAGGTCTTGATGTAGGGCGGGTTGCCGATGATCACGTCGAACCCACCTTGTCGCCACACGCTGGGGAACTCCATGAACCAGTGGAACGGCTGGTGCGAGCTCACCCAATCGTCGAATTCGCCATCCTCGTCTCGCATTTCGTGCAAAAGCGTGTTGGCCATGCTGCGGGCGGTTTGAAGCCTGATATGGAGTTGCTGTTTCGGGACTGAGTGGTCAAGCTGGCCAGTGTCGTCTCTCTCAGCAGCGATGTAGGCGTCGAAGGCGTCAGCTATGTGCTGCGCTGTCTCCTCAACCAGCTGAAGCTGCGTCACATGATCGAGCCTGTGACTGAACAGGCGTTGCTGTGCGTCCTCGGCGTCGACGATGCCCACAAGCAGATTGCCGCACTTGATGTTGAAGTCCAAGTCGGGCAGCGGTTCCAAGTACTGCGCGTCGTCGATCTGAGCGGCGAGCTTCAAGAACAGCCGAAGCTTGGCGATCTCCGGCGCTTCGCGCATCAAGTCAACGCCGAACAGGTTGTGCAGGCAGATCGTCTTCAGCAGCCAGTACCGGCTACTGGGGTGCGCGCGTGCCTCGGCCAAGAACTGAGGCACGGGTGAGCCGCGAGCCTCGATTTCGGCGGCGCGTGCCAGCACTTCGCTGTACAGCGGTTCGAGCACGTCGAGCGCCGCAAACAGGAAGGCCCCAGAGCCCACCGTCGGATCGCAGATGGTGAGCGAACGCAGCGCCTCAAATGCGGCATCGCACTCGGCAGCGTTCGAGAGCTGGCTCAGGTAGTCGCGCAGCAGCTCCGGGAGATCGAGATTCTCGGTGATCGCGTCGTCGATGGTCCATGCCCGCTGTGGGTCGGTCAGCTCCGCGACCTGACGTCGGAAGCGCTCCCGTCGGTGCACCACATCGCACCAGCGCTCGCCGGGCAGCGCAAGAGGGTCACCCGGAGGCGGCAACTCCACGTACTCGGTCGGGTCGCCGCTGTGCTACTGCCACGGCCACGCATCCCCGACAGGCGGCAGGTCGTCGTCGCTGCGTCCGTCAGGCTCGCTTGACGTCGGGAGCGCCATGCCATGGGCGTTGCTGTCGTGGAGGTAGGCGTCACCTGAGCCAGCCAGTAGCAGCGCCGGGTCATCCAGCCCGGCGTCAACGAGACGATCTGCAACTGCTGGCAGGATTGTCGACGCTGCCATGTAGCCGGTCACGTCCGGTTTCGTGTAGTACGCGCCGTTCTCCTTTTGGCCCGCATCTGTGAAGTTGATGTACTGCTCAAAGATGAACCCGAGGATGTCCGGGTTGATCTCATTGGATGTGCCTATCGGCCGATCATCCAAGTGCCAATGCCAGCGGTCAAAGAAGTCGAACAGCGACTCGAACGCCTTGTCCGGTATCTCGATCCGATACGTCTTCTCGAGCCTGTGGGGCTCGAAGATGCCGCCATTCACATACGGGACATCACCGATGAGATCACCTGCTTCAGCTCCCGAGTAGTCGGAGCGCGGGCTGCCGAGTCCTTCATGGAATAGCGGCAACAGGAATTCGCGGTAGTAGGCGTAGAAGCCGTCGGCGCCGAACTGCTCGCGGACGGACCGCAACCGGCTCCGTAGGTATTCCTGATCCCCGTCTAGAAACCGCTTCTGCTGGATGAAGTAGATGAACATCAAACGGTTCAAGAGAACCGATACGTACCAGCGTCGGTCCCCCACAGCCGCTATGCCCTCAACCTCGGTGACGAAGCCCTTGTGGTGCTCTTGGAACTCTCGGTAGAACGACTTGGTGACCTGGTCGGCGTTGAACGAACGTCGGATCCGGGCGAGCACGGAGGTGGCAGTGAGCCCATCCTCTTCCTCAAGCGTGAAGCTCGCTCGGGTGAGTCGCTGCAGCACCGCCTCGGTAGGCGCCGCTGAGGGGTACACATGGTCTACGAGTCGGTACCCGACCCCGCTGGGTCGCTGCTCCGGCCACAGCCACAGGTGCTGACCCGGTGACTCGAACACCACGAGCTGGTCACGGCTGAACCGCTTGAGCCGCCGTACCACGCGGTGCTGCTCCGAACGCTGCGGCGCGCCAGCTGGACATTCCACGCGCCATGCGGTCACACCACGCTTATCGGCAACCGCCACCGGCCTTAGCTCGCTGTCCTCCACGCGCACGGCCTCGATCGACCCAGGGTTGTCCCAACCCATCCGGCGAAACAGGGCATCGAAATCGCCCTCCTTCAAGAGCCCCGCCAGCTCCTGCTCGGTCACCGGCTGCCCCGTGCGGCCTCCCGGCGGTGCCGTGTGTAATTGCCGTTATCCCTCACCTTGAGTCCCCCTGGCAGGCCGGTTCCGCAGAGTACCAACGCATTCGAGGGCCATCTGAGACCGCGCCCCGCTGTGCGGATCAGGCCGTCCGAGGTGGCTCGCGGGAGCCCCGCAGGTGGTTGTAGAACTGCGCCACTGCGCCCCGGTCGGCGGTCTCGTTGCGGGTGTAGTGGGCGGGCATCGTCGGGGAACGCCACCGTCCCGCGGTCATCAGGCTGGGCAGCTCGACGCCGATGCGTGCGAGGTCCTGAGCCATGCCGACACGCGGCGAGTGCCCGCTGAAGCCGTCGCCCAGGCCGGCCGCCACGGCTGCCTTCTTGATCCGCAGCGAGATCTGATTCGGGCTGAGCTCGAACACCCGGAGCTCCGCCGGGGCGCCATTGCGGATCGACGCAAGGGCCGCCATGGTCTGCGGCGACACGAACAGCACGGCGCCTTCGCCGTCGGGGTCGGTCTTCGAGCGCCGGATCAGCAGCCGCCCGCTGCCGTCGGGCACCGACTCGATGTCGCTCCAGGTCAGCGCAGCGCATTCGGAGACCCGCAGCAGCGCGTCGCGCATGAGCCTCACGAGGGCGATGTCGACGCTGCCTCGCCTGGCGGCGGCCTGTGCGCTCTCTCGTCTGCCGTTCTTGCCGAGGCGTGGTCGGCAGGCGATGGCTTCGATGGCGTCGAGTGCGTCGGCGGTGAGGCCCTTCGCCTGCTTCTGAGCCTTGCCGGCCACCCGGGTCGCTCCCCTGAGGGTTCGCTTGACATCTGGGTGGTTGCACGGATTGGGGAGGCCGCAGCTGCTGTGGACGTAGGCGATCGCAGCGGCCGCGACGCGCAGCGTGGCCGGCTTGTGCCCGTGCTGCTCGAAGCGCTCGGCTAGGTAGGCGGCGACGTGCTCGGGCTGGGCGGGGACTGCTGGGATGCTGCGGGCGGCGGCCCAGGTGACGAAGCTGCGCCATTGGCTTCTGTAGCAGCGGATCGTGTTGTGAGTGACCTCGTGGCGCGAGAGGCCGCCCAGGTTCTGTGTGTCGGGCGCGGTGAGAAGGACGGCTTCGGCCGCCGGTGTCGGCTGGTCCTTGGCCACCAGCTCCATGTCAGAAACCCGCCCACGAGGCGCTGTCATGGGCCGATACCGCGAGCGCACGATCGTCGTGACCGGCACTGGCGGTATGCAGCGCCCACACACCTGCAGGTAGTCATACGAACGGCAGAACTTAGGGGATAACGGCAATTGTCCCCGCTGCGATCTTGACCGTGCGAGGGCACCGAAACAAGCCCTCAATGGGCGTTTTTCTTGATGATTTGGCCCGCATTCGACCGAGAGATTTGACCGTTCCTCATCACCCCAGCAACCCGACTGCGCACACGCGCGTTCCTGATGCCCTAGCCGGCTATTGGTACTCGGAGGCTGACGCGCTCGTGACGGTTCCGGCGGGTGACCGTCGGTCGGTAGGCGCGCTTGCGTTACGGGAGCGGCCCGAGCGCGGCGGTTCCGGCGTCGACCTGATCGAGCAGGTCTGCGAGCTTTTCCAAGTCGCGTGTGTGAATGCCGATGAAATCCTCCACGGTGACATGGCACTCGATCCCGCCTATGACAGCGACACCGTCTCGGCGTTGGGTCTTGGCAGCGGCGTAGTAGAGGATCTTGCTGCCTCCGTACATCCAATCCATGAGATGGAATCGGGGATGGGTTGCAGTGAAGCGCCGATACTCGACGCGTTCGTTGTGGGACTCGTCCAGAGCGACCTGCTGGCCGATCTCGACTGCGGCGAGCCCCAACGACGATGGCTGTAGCTCCCATTCGCCATGACCGCGGCTGGTCGAGTCTCTCGTGCGCTCTCGAATAACTCCGCCCCGCCTAGTCAGGCGCTGAAGACCTGACGAGTACCTATAACTCTGAATGAGCACTTCGACCAGGCAAGGCATGAATACCGGGTACGGCGTGTTGCCCTTGACCAGATTCGCGTTCTGGAGATCGCTCTCCTTCGGCAGCATGCTCGTCGGCTCGGCGTAGTACCTAGCTTCGGTGTGGACGCCACGACCGCCGCCGTAGATGTCCGCATAGGTGCCCAAAACACTCTCCACACTCGGCGTCGGCGCGCCTAGGGCGGTCAGTGCGGCCACTCCGGCGGTGCGAGCGAATCTCCCTTCGATGTCTGCATGTAGATCGACGCGAATGCCCTGATACAACCCCACGAGACTGTGACTGCGGGATTGCGGCACCTCCGAGCGGACACCGAATGCCTTGAGCACAAGTTCTGCAGCAGTGACCAACAGAAGAAGCGCTGGCATCAACTCCGTTAACGATCTCGGCAGCTCGCCAGACCGCATCAGTTTCCAGTGCTGCTTCAGGTACTCCTCGGCGAACTCGACCATACGATCCGGGTCGCCGTACTGGTCGATGACCGTTCCGTCCTGAACCGTCGCGTCGCTGAGGGGCCAGGCAGTTCCGCTGCCACTAGAGCAAGCAAAGTTGAAACTGAGAGACGTCCGCACGTCGCCAGGGACTCGACCAACGCTCATATGCCCCGAGCGGTAACTGCGACCATTCGATGGCAGCGGAGAGGTTTCCCAGACTAGGGCACTGAAGCCTGGCTGCCCGGGGGCCACATTCAGCTGGAAGCGCTGTTTGCCGCATCCCGTGCACTTCACCATGACGGTTACCTGCTGCAGGTTGCGAAGATGACGGATGCCCAATCGAAACGGACCAAACGGTTCCGGCGCCATAGCGCTGCCGCACGATGCGCACTGCAGACTCACGACCGTGAGTCTGCCGCCTCGCGACATGGCGGCGGAAGGGGTTTTGAAATTCCCGCGGCGAGCGTTGCCACGTCTGCGAGCAACTCGGCCACCAAGGAGTCCAGAAACGGCATGGCACAGCGCCCATAACTGAACGCGAGCATCTCAACAGTGCTAGCGCTACTCAGCCAAGAGGTCAGCCCCGCCCTGTTCCTGCACGTGCACGTCGATGAGACCGACGTCGGCAGGATCGACATCGAGCATCAAGGCGATGGCTTCACGGGCAGCTGCCGGCACGTCATCGAGGTGTCTCGCTTGGGAGAACACGCCCCGGAGCGACGGAACCGTGATCGCCCACCACTCGCCAGACCGCACCGCGTCGACGCGATGTCCCAAGGTGCTTACGTCAGGTTTCATGGTTCAACCATCTTGCCAGCCTCGGCGAGGATGCCGCGCGCCGTGTGCTCGTTGATTTCCCGGTGCCGAGGTATCACCAAGCGCTCGCTTCCCAACACCCAGATCTCGTGATTCCGTCCTTCGCGGAGCAAGCGGAAATCCACGCCTCCGGCACGAGCGATCTCTGTGAGCTGACGCAGGAGGTCACGCTTCTTCACATGGCTGATGCTCGCCCGACGGTTCCGCTGCGTCAAAGGGGTTCTCGTCGTCGTCACCGCCGCGCCGCGATCCGCCCCCGAGGGCGCAGGCTCGAGCTTCACGTCAATCACGAGGTCACGTTCCTGGCACCGCCAAAACGCGCGCTTGCGCTGGTCACAGTGCATCCATAGCTTGGGGCGATGGCAAATGTCATGAATGTGACTTGGCTTTGGCCAGGCTCTCGGCGCATCGGCGAGAGGCAAGCAGATGAGCGAGCTGCGAATGGTTAGCCGCCAGCGAACCTCTGCGCCGGCTGTACCCGTGGCAAGCCTCGCGGGCGACGGCCCAGTGGACTCACCCACTACGCCAGACCAATTCATCGCGCGGAACTGACTGGCGACGATCGCCAAGAACGTGGAGTGTTTGAGTGCCCTCTCGTCTTCCGAAACTGCCGGCCCAGTGGCTCAAGCCATACATCTCATTCACGGTTTTCGCCCAACGGACCGAACGAGCATCGATCGACTTCGTTTGCAAGGCAATCCGCCGGTACATCGACGAGGACGGGCGATCTCAGTTGGTCGCCGACGGGCTTGGTGGATTCTCGGGAGGCACCCCGGATTCGCTTGAGCTATCGCTGTGCATCGCCCATCGGACGCAGCGCTTCCCTCCATGGGGCAGATTGTCGTCGTCCGCCGAAAATGCGGAGGAATCCGAGTCAAGTCTCCATCTAACAATCGTGTTCGAGTACGAGGGGCTCATTGCGGTCCACTCAACCGATGACCGCGTTCGTGATCAGCTCCTAAGCCTGCAGCAGAAGCTGGAGCTCGGCGGAGTCGGGCTCATCGCACGGCCAGCCCTGGAGGCGGCTCTCTTGCAGGGCGACGTCGCTACTTTCTGGATGGGCGAAGGTACTGCAGGTCGCGGCCGTCGGGGACCTAGGAGCAAGACGCACTACGGGAACCACTTGGAGGACTCGATCGACGAGGTCGACGACCAGCGCTACACGCTCTCCGGTGCCCGGGCCACGGTAGGCAAGGATTTGCTCGGCGATCTTGGCGAGGGAGTGATCGGCGCCCATCTGGAGCGATCACGCTTCTGGCTCCGCCGGGCCAAGAACTGGTCGGATTTCGTTGCGATCACAGCGAGGATCCTGTCAGCGATCAACAAGGTACTGAATGAAGGTGGTGGCAAGGAGCGATTTGTCATCTTCGCTCGGTATGTCGACGCCATCGACGAACTCGAGATGGCATACGACATCTCGTTCGTTCCGCCGGACGCGGTGCCTGGCCAAGTTTCGTCCGATGAAGCGATGGACGCCTACGAATGGCTGTCGCAGCACATCGCTGGCGTCGAGGCGTCTGGCCGGCGCACCGCCCGGATACGTGTTCACGGGGACGGTGTAGCTGAGTGCACGGTTGTGATAAAGCCAGACCGGCAAGGGAAGTCCATAGCAATCAACCCAACGATCGGCCCGGGAGACGCACGCGTGGGCCGGCAATTCCAAGCGGCGCTCGCTCGCGTCGAACCGATCATGTACTACGGATCTGGGCATACCGTGAGCCGGCAGGGGATCGTCGCTGAGCACTTCGCCGAAACGCCGTTCGGCGGCTGGAACTTCGAATCGCTCGGGGACACCGATGTCAGTACCGAGAAGCCCGGCGACGGAAACCGGGCCGACATCCTGCGCCTTGGAGGCCAGGACGACGACCGATCGCTCTTCGGCTGGATCATTCGAACCTTCCGATCTGGTTGGCTCTTCTGCGACGACGGCCCCAATGAGCTGTTCGACCTCATGCACTTTGACCCGATGGAAGGACGTCTTTCGGTCTGGCACGTCAAGGCTTGCGGATCTAGCTCACAACGCTCCGTCGCTGTGGTGCCGTACGAGCAAGTATGTGCACAGGTAGCGAAGAACATCCGACCCCTGTCTCCTGTGACGCTCATGGGTGACCTTCGTCTCCGGGATGCAGAGAACCGAGTTGGCCCGCTCTGGTACGACGGCGAGCCCGCATCCGATGTCGAGCCTCTGATTGAGGCGATTGAACAACCACGCGCAAACCTCCAAGTGGTCGCCAAGATCCTTCAGCCGCATGTAACGAAGCCTCTATTGGAGAGGGCTCGGGCGAGAGCCGACGAGAGCGTCCACGGAGACGTACAGCGTCTTCGCCGTCTCGATCACCTGTTGCTCTCGACCGCGGCGGCAGTCGGAAGAGTCGGTGCCCGCCTTGAGGTTGTGACATCAGACAGCTAGCTGACTGCTGGCGTGCGGCCGTCTTCGATTCGCCGCCTAACCATGTGCAGCATTGGTGCTCCGACGATCTGGAGGGTTCAACGGTGAGAGTTCGTGGCCCGGCGAGATGGCAGAGAGTCTGACCCATGGCGCGCCGGCCCGGCACGACGATGCGGCCGCTTCCGGACTTGGCGCCTCGACCGCCAACCAAGCCGCTCGACGAGCGCGCCTTCGCCGTCATGGACCTGTTGGCCTGGTTGTTTGGATCGCTGGCTCTGATGTGGTTTGTTGGCGTCTGGACCTTCGGAAGTGCGTTCTGCGGCTTCGATTGGGACGCTCCGTGCGAACAGCGCTACGTGGCGGGCTGGAGCGTGATCGCACTGACGATTGCTGCAATTCTCGGGCTGGCGCTGCTGACTCGACGCCGATTCGTCGTCGTGATCGCCGTGGCCTCAGCACCGGCTCTGGTCTGGTACTACGTCGCGTGGGCGATCCCAGCGGCGGCGTCGATACCCAACCTCCCCGCCTGAGGCCGGCACCGGGATCTTGGTTGAATGGCCAAACTTGGCCTGCTTGGGATTCGGATTAGGAACCTTGGAGAACGGCAACCATGTCGAAGCGAGCAAATCGGCGGTCGAGGCCAACGGTCAAGCGACACGGTTACATTCCGAAGAACAGCACCGGCCCGAAGGATTTCCCGAAAGGCACGCTGCCACCGCCGCCGAAGAGCGGCGACAGGTCAGGCAGTTCTTCCAAGAACGACTGAGGACCACGCCCGTCAGGCCGACCGTACGCAGCCGGGTGGCCCGCACACCCCGGCCGAGACACCGCATTGTGCGGTGGCCAACCGGGCTTAGTCTTTGATCAATCTGCTGACTCCTCCTCTGAGGAGATGACGAGGGCCCGAATGGGCCCTCGTTCTGTGTTGGAAGGTCTGTCAGCTGGACCGATGCGCTGCATTCGTGGATGCTGGCGATCTCTACGCGGAAGGCGGCAAGGAGCCCGGCTAGCGCAGGCGGTTACCGGCGGCGCAGTGACCGGGTCGGCGTCAGCCGGCGGGCGTCGCTTGCGGGGTCGGGATCTCGACTTCGACCGTTTCGCTCCGGGCCGACAGCGGCGCCATAACGTCGCCACCCGCAGCCAGCCATTCCGCGTCCACGTCGGCGAGGGACTGGCTGTGGAAGGCGATGGCGTCCTCGATGGACATCGCAGGCGCCGGCACCGGGTCGCCGCCGCGGACCAGGCCGTCGATGCGGAACGCGAGCGCCTCGCGGATGTTCGCGAGCATCTCGTCGGGGGTGGCGGCGGTGCTGATGCATCCCGGAACGTCTGGCGCGTAGGCGTCGTAGTTGTTCGGGGTCTGCTCGATGACGACTGCGTAGGTCAGCTTCATCGCGAACTCCTGCTGTGGCCTGCCTGTCTCAAGACGTTGAGCCGCGTGCCCCTCGGCACCTCGGCCGAAGCTAGCCGTACTGGTGGCGGTGCCCGGCTCGTCTGGACGGCAAACCGGCGTGGCTGTTGTCCAGCGGCTGTCCACGGTGCTTGTCACACCCCTTCGCGAGGATGTCGCCCTATCCGCAGTCGAGTACGAGGAGCAGGGGTTGTGATGGTGCTGAGCAAGCCGGGTTGTCGAGGCCAGTCCTCGGGAGGTGGATACGCTGGACGTGTGACCCGTCTGCGTACCGATGTGTCTCGTACATCGGAGGCGATGAAGGCGCTGTTGGGGCTTGCAGCGGCTCGGAACTTGTGGATAACACGCACCAAGTACGCCAAGCTGCTGTATCTGGCCGATCTGCGTTCAGTCGAATATGACGGCGTCACGGGCTCCGGTGTGGTGTGGCAGTGGCACCACTACGGGCCGTTCTCGGACGACCTATACAGCGTCGAGAAGCAACTGGCCGCGAACGGCGACATCGTCATCGACGAGACCAGCAACTTCTTCGGCAACCCTGAGTACCGCTTGCGGGCCGCGTCCGAGACGACGAGCCTGGACGAGGCAGATCGTTTTCTGGTGCACCTCGACGCCGTGCTCTCCGAGCACGGTGACCTCAGCCCGACCGAGCTTAAGGACCTCACCTATGAGACCGAGCCGATGCGCGAAGCCCAGGCGGACGGCGAACGCAACGTGATCCTCGACATGGGGGACTCGCCTTACATCCCCGATGCGTCTGCGACACTGCGCCGTTTCCAGCGCATGCTCGACAATCACGTCGATGACGAAGAGCCGGCACCACCCGGCTGCAGCCCGGAAATCTTGAACCCGCTACGAGCAAGCCGAGCGCGAGCGAACCGGATCCTGCTCGACGACTAGCTGTGGCCCGGCCTGTCACCGGCGGCATCTATCTGGTCGCGGACGAACTGATCTCGCTGGATGACGGCAAGCACCGGAATGTGCACGACGCCCGCCGTCCGTTTCTCGTTCTCAGCGCTGCCGATTACAACGATCAGGACGACTGGCGTGTCGTGCTCGGCTGCCCGATTTCGAAGTCCACCAGATTCCGCACCGAGCTCTGCGTGAAGCTGGCAGCCGGCGAAGGCAACGTGCCCGAGAAATGCTGGATACGGGTGCCTGCGCTGCAAGCCATTCCCAAGTCGGATCTCCAAGACCTCACCGGCAGCGTCCCGCGGCCCAAGCTGAACGAGGTGCAGATGCGGGTGCTGCAGTACTTGGGGCTCATCGACGAGGAAGTGCCCTTCTAGCGCACCTGGCGCGCAGAACGGGAGGCCTGTCCGCAGGACTTCGACGCGATGTCCCATGGAGAAGCTGAGCGTGCGCTGTCGGACGGAAAGCACCTGCTGGTCCAACATGCGCATTTGGCAGTCGAGCCACATCAACACCGGCCAAAATGTGTCGCCGAGACCATGGCTCGGGACACGCAGCCAGCCACCGGAACTCAATTTCCATTGAACGGTATATAATTTCCAATGAATGGAAACTAAGTCGGCTCCGAGTCTGCTTCCCATCTTGCGATCGCGTCAGCAAGGCGAAGTGCTGACCTATCTGATGTGCGACCCGGATCGGGAAACCAGCATGAGCGAACTGGCCCACCGTGTCGGGGTGCCGCTCAGCTCCGTGCACCGAGAGGTCGAGCGCGCAGAGGCGGCCGGCATCGTCACCAGCCGCCGATTGGGCAACACCAGGTTCGTACGGGCAGACACCGACAGCCCCTACTACGACAGCCTGTCTGACCTGTTGGTCAAAGCGTTCGGGCCGCCGCACGTGCTCGCCGAGGCGCTCGACGGCGTCGCCGGGATCGAGGCCGCGTACGTGTTCGGCTCGTGGGCGGCGCGCTTGCACGGCGTCTCGGGCAGGCGGCCTGTCAATGACATCGACGTGCTGGTGCTGGGCGAACCCGACCGGGGAGAGCTCTACCGAGCACTCAGCGGCGTCGAGGAGCGTCTGGGGCGCCCTGTCAACGTCGTCATCCGAGACTCCGAATGGCTGCAAGACGGGTCAGGCGGCTTCCACGCGACCGTCACTGAACGCCCAGTCGTCGCAATCGAGATCAAGAAGTCGCGCGGTACGGACCGAGTTCGACAGCGCTCGTGAGATCTTGTGCGCCCGACAGCGCATCATCGGCAAGGCTGACCGCCCACTGAGCATCGCTGTGGGTCAGCTCCGGAGATTCGAAGTCCGGGTATTGCGAGGCGTTCCTCATCTGGCGGAACTGCTCGAACTCCGGCTTGGAGAACGCTGGTATCACATCGCCGAATTGACTCGAGACCGCTTCCTCGACCGTCCGATGCGAGCCTTCGCCGCCTGTAGCCCGTAGACACTGCCGAGCCAAGAGCGAGTCCGCGGCCATTCGATACGCGTCGTACGCCAACGAGAATGCCGACCCGCTGTCCGAACCGAGCAGGCTGCGCGCCGAACGAAGCCTCTTCGACGCGTCGTGAATCAACCGATCAGCGGCTCTGTCTCGTCCTTCCTCCGATACCGATTCCAGTCGCTCTTTTTCGATCAGGAAATCGATTGCAGAGCTCCCCTTCCGCACGTGCTGCTCGCGGCGGTGCTCAGACATGCCCCAGAGAATGCCAAGTGATCGCTCGCGGTTGCTACGGAGCGGGCCTTCGCCGCCTCGCGTGCGGCTCCGGGGGCGCGACTGTGACACCCTGCTGAGGCGGGGTGGTGTGGCCGTTGCTTCTGAACTACTACTGCGTTGCGGCGGCTGTGCTGGTGGGGGCTGTTGCGGGCGGCTTGGCGGTGCGCTGGCTGCGTGCTGCGGGCGGCGGCGTGGGCGGCTGGCGGGTGGTGGGGCGTGCTGCGGGCGTGGGACTCGTGGGCACGGCGGTGCTGGCTGCCGGGGGGCTGCTCATCACCGGGGTGGACGGGTTCACGCTGATCCATGTGGCCTATGTGGTCGGGACCGTGGGGGTGCCGCTGGCCGGCGGGATCGTGCTGGTGGGAGCCCGGGGCCGGGCTCGGCCGCGGGTGGTCACTGCGGTGTGTGTGCTGGCGCTGGCGGCCGTTCCGGTCGGCGTCTATGCGACCTATGTGGAGCCGTTCTGGCTGAGGGTGGACCGGGTGGAGCTGGCGGTGCCGGCGATGCTGGCGGTGGAGGGTGTGGGCGGTGTCGATGGGGTCGGCGGTGTGGACGGGGTGGACGGCGTCGATGGGCGGATCCGGATCGGCGTGCTGGCCGACCTGCAGACCACGGGCGTCGGCGACTACGAGCGGGATGCGGTGGAGCGTCTGCTGGGGTTCGGGCCCGATGTGGTGGTGCTGCCCGGCGATCTGTACCAGTTCGACGCTGCTGTGTTTGCCGAGCGGGCGCCGGGGTTTGCTTGGCTGATCGAGCGGATTGTCGGGGAGGTGCCGCACGTGTACCTGGTGAGCGGCAACACCGACACCGTGGCGGGGCTGCGGCGGATCGTCGGGGGGTCGGGCGCACGGGTGCTCGACAACGAGATCGACACGTTCGAGGTGCGGGGCGTGCCGGTGAGGGTGGGCGGCACGACGCTGTTCGGCGACGAGGCGGCTGCTCGGCGGATGGCGGCGCGGCTGGTGGGGCCGGACGGGGATGATCGGGGCAGGGTGCGGATCCTGATCGGGCACAAGCCCGACGCCATCGAGCTGGTGCGAGCGACGCCCGTCGATCTCGTGATTGCCGGCCACACCCACGGCGGGCAGGTGTCGCTGCCGTTGTTGGGGCCGCCGCTGACGCTGACGGGCGTTCCCCGGCACGTTGCGGCCGGCGGGCTGCACGAACTGCACGGCACGCCGATCTATGTGTCGACCGGCGTGGGGCGTGAGCGAGGCAACGCCCCGCAGCTGCGACTGGGCGTGCGGCCGTCGATCGGGATCATCGACCTGGTGCCCAGCGGCGGCGGCAGTGGGGCTGGGTGATGGCGGCCCCGGCCGAGCTCGGGTGAGTTCCGGCGATTGTCCATCGGCGAACGGCCGCCGGCGCTCGACTGCGGTGCCGCCTCAGCGCCGTTGGAGGCAGAGAGAGCGACGCCTCCGGCGGGATTGGCCTGCTCGCAGGGAGAGCTGGCCTTCACGACACGATGCTGGCGGCGGCGAGCGGGAGGCGTCGAACCGGCCAGCGGCTCATTCCGACTCCGCTGCGGCTGCACGCTTGCCGATGCGTGTCACACCCCGTTCGTACGGTTGTTCCCATGTTGAGGGATGGTTCCGAGGCGACGAGGCGCAGCGACGACGTCGGCGCTCTGCCTCTTGCTTGTCACACCCCGCTCGTACGGTTGTTCTCATGTTGAGAAACGGTTCTGACGGGGTCAGGCGCAACGTCGACGCCGGCGCTCTCGGCGCTGACGGCGGTACTACCGCAGATGGGCCCGCCGAGCTCATCTGCGCCGATCACACCCCTTCGAACCGAGCCCGCGCCAAGCACCACCCCACAGGCCCCGCCACTCCCCACCCCAACCACGTCACCCCCGACCACAGCGCCGCCCTTGACCTGGCCACCGCCCACCCCACCTCCAGCCTCCTCCGTCCCGATGACGACGCTGCCGTCGACCACCACAACACCGAACGCAGCGCTGCGGTCACCCACGCCAGTCCCACCGGCGACCAACGAGCCAGCGGTGACCTGGCCACCCCTCACCCGTCCGGTCCGCTGTCACTGATCCGGTTGAGCGCTGCGGCGCTGGCGGGGCTCGGGCGCGGCGAGCTGTTGAGCGTGCTGAGCGACATCGAGCGGCTGACGAACCGGCTGGACGGCTACCGAGCCGAAGTGCTGGGTGCGTTGGACGCGCTGAACCAGTCAGGTGCGGCACCCGATGCGAGCCCGCATCTGTCGCTGCGCGACGCGGCGGGGGTGTCCGAGCGTGACGCCCGCCGGATGCTTCGTGCAGCGGAGAAGACTCGCGAGCACGAAACCGTGCTGGAGGCGCTGTCAGACGGCGACATCAACGCCGCACAGGCCGAGACGCTGTGCGACGCACGTGTGCCCGAACCGGTGCGGGCCAAACTGGTCGCGGCCGCCGCCGGCGAAGACACCGACGCCACCCGCCGCCGGGTGCAGCGCGCCGAGACCGAGCATTCGGTCGAGAACTCGATGGAACGATTCGAGCGTCAGCGGGCGGCCCGTGGCGCGGGGTGGCGGCGAGATCACGAGGGGATGCTGCGGCTGTGGGCCAAGTTCGACCCCGACACCGGCGCTCAGGTCGAGGCCGCGCTCGAGGCGCTGTGCCGCGAGTACTGGAACGACGACAAGCAAGTACGCAACGGGCGGCGCACCCCTGCCCAGCGAGACGCCGACGTGCTCGCATATGCACTCGCCGGCCTCACCTACACCGACGCCGACGCAGCAGCCGTCCGCCGGCTCCACGCCCGCGCCAGTACCCGCAGCGACAACCTGCCAGGCGACCCGCCACCATCCCGGCGCCGCAGCCGAAGCAACCTGCGGGACGATCCTCCCCCTTCCCGGCGCACCACGCCCCGCAATGGCTCGGCCGAGCGAACCACGGCCGAATGCGAGCAGCCTGACAACGACGCTCCCGAGGCCAATGCGGTCGACGACGAGGGCCTGACGTTTGGGCGGCAGCTGCCGCCGGCGCAGATCAGCGTGCTGATCGGTCTCGATGCGCTTCGAGGGCAAACCGATGAGATGGGCCTGACCGACGCCGGGGTCGGACTGCCGCCCGAGATCGTGCGACGCATGGCCTGCGACGCCGAGATCATCCCCATCATCCTGGGCAGCCCAGGCGGAGCAGCCGACGCCGGCCGCTCCCGCCGCACCGTGCCGCTGCGGCTGCGGCGATTGCTGATCGCACGCGACCGACACTGCCGCTGGCCCGGCTGTCACGAACCGCCATCACGCTGCGACGCCCACCACATCTGGCACTGGATCGACGGCGGGCCCACCAACCTCGACAACCTCGTGCTGCTGTGCCACCGGCACCACCACTTCCTCCACCAGCACGGCCACAAGATGGTCCCCCAGCCTGACGGCACCTGGACCACCGTCCAAGAAACAGAACCCAAGCCCACGCCACGTCGAGGCAAGCGACGAGCCCGAGCCCCCTGAAGCCCACCGGGGCCTCGGGCCGTGAACCCGACGGGGCCGCCCAGCCCCGCTCCTCGACGCGGTGACGCCCCGAGTCCGGCGGCTCAGGGCCAGCAGTACATTTCGAGGGAGTCCCCGCCCTCGTGGGGTTGGCGCGATTGGGTAAAGGCCCAGGTCACAGCGTTGCGCTGAGAGCGCGCTGAACGCGGATGTGCCGAATCTGGAACGTGTTTAGGTTGAGTTTGGAACGCGCTCGAACCCTAACCGCTGGTCAGGTTGCAGAGGCCAGCCCAGAGGTCACTGGATGCCGACGGCGATTTAGACGATTACCAGTGGATCATCAATAGCCCGACTGCTCCTACGGTCGCACCGAAGACGATCCATACGACGCCGGTACCTAGGCGACCGTTGCCGGGATCTCGACTTCGACCGTTTCGAACCGGGCCGACAGTGGCGCCATGATGTCGCCACCCGCAGCCAGCCATTCCGCGTCCACGTCGGCGGGAGACTGGCTGTGATAGGCGATGGCGTCGTCGATGGACATCGCAGGCGCCGGCACCGGATCGCCGCCGCGGACCAGGCCGTCGATGTGGAACGCGAGCGCCTCGCGGATGTTCGCGAGCATCTCGTCGGGGGTGGCGGCGGTGCTGATGCACCCCGGAACATTCGGCGCGTAGGCGCCCGAGTTGTTCGGGGTCTGCTCGATGACGACTGCGTAGGTCAGCTTCATCGCGAACTCCTGCTGTGGCCTGCCTGTCCCAAGACGTTGAGCCACGCATCTCTCGGCACCTCGGCCGAAGCTAACCGGGTCTCGTGGTTGCTCCCAGCTTGTGAAGACGGCGATGCGTCGTGGCCGAGTGCGGCCGTGCTGGCGCTACTCGGCTTGGAGCTCAGCTCCGCCTTGCTCCTGAACGTGCACGTCGATCGGGCCCACGTCGGCGGGAGCGACGTCGAACATCAAGGCGATGGCCTCACGAGCGGCCGCCGGCACCTCGTCGAGCTGTCTCGCTTGGGAGAAGACGCCCCGAAGCGACGGAACCGTGATCGCCCACCACTCGCCGGAGCGCACGACTTCGACGCAATGTCCCAAGGTGGCTACGTCAGGATTCATAGCTCAAGCATCTTGCCAGTCTCACCGGCCAGCCACCTCACACCGACAGCAGGCGCTGGCGGCGGTCGGCAAGCGCCCGCAATTCTTCGGCGGCCCTGGCATCGGCTGCGATGCGGCTGTCGATCTCGTCGGGGAAGAGGGCGTAGTAATCGGCCGCCAGATCGATCAGCTCGGCTGCGAGCCCCGTTTCTTCGGCGACAAGACGGATCGGATCATCTTCGGCGCTGTGCCGCTTGAGGTCGCGCACGATCTCCCACACGTCGGGCCCTCTGGCCAGCCCGGCGCGACGCCCGGTCGGCCCGTCACGAAACACGATGCCGGGAAACCGTCTCATCTTGAACCATTCGTCGATCAGGATCACAGCCGGCGTCGCTTGAGGAGTCGAGCTCGCGACTTTGCAAGGCTTATAGGGCTCTTGGTTTCAGAACAAAAGCCCAATAAGCCGCGACAAGCATCACTTGGAGAAACGGCCCGCTGCCGTCGTCTCGCTGCCGTTGCGTCGCATCGAGCAGCCACCTCGCGAGCGGCTCCCGGGGCGCTTCTGTGACGCCCTGGTGAGGCGGGGTGGTGCGGCCGGTGCTTCTGAACTTCTGCTGCGTTGCGGCGGCTGTGCTGGTGGGGGCTGTTGCGGGCGGTTTGGCGGTGCGGTGGCTGCCGCTGAGGATCGACCCTCCGTGCTCTTGGCGTCCTGGAACTGGAGCTCGACATCCGCCGCCTGCGGTGGCGCCGAGCGTGGCGTCGCAATGGCGACGTCAGCCGACGGTGTCGAGCGTGAGAGTGAGACCGTCCCGGGTGCGCTGTGCCCAGTCGGGCTTGATGCGACGCACGGTGTTGGTGCAGATCCGGAACAGGCACACGGCTTCCCGCATGGCGAGATCGTGGCGGTTCCAGCCGAACCGCTCCAGCGCTGCGTGCTTGACGTCGTCGTAGGCACGCGGTCGTGCGTCGGACGGGACAAGCGGCGAGTCGGCCGCCGCCCAGGCGAGGTGGGCCAAGAAGTTGCCCACATCGAGCATGGGGTCGCCCGGCCCGGCTTCTTCGAAATCGACCAGGGCGATGCGGCCGTCGGCCATGGCGATGAGCTGGTCGTCGTAGAAGTCGTTGTGCGCTGCTGAACTGGGTTCCCATGCGGCGACGAACCCGCCCAGTGTCTCGGTCGCAGCGCGGAGCAGGCGTTGCCCTGCGAGGTCGTCGCGCAGTGCGTGGCCGAATGTGCGCTGGGCCCGGGCGAAGGCGCCTGCCAGGTTGAACGGGCGTGTCGTGGCCGCCGAGGCGGGCAGCGACCATATGGAGTGCAGATCCGCGAGCAGCCGGTCTGGATCGACGGGGGTGCCCAGGCGGACGCTGTCTCGCAGGTTCGTTCCGGGCACCTCGGGCACCCACAGCACCCCGCCCTCGTTCCAGCAGCCCACCACGGGCGGGACGGTGAACTGTGACCTGCTGACGATCTGCGCAGCGGCGAGCACCTCGGGCAGTGCTGCGGGGCGCACGACGCGTGCATAGAACTTGAATCGGCGCGTGATGTGTCGCAGCACGGCCCGGCTCGAGGGGCGGTAGCGAACCGTTTCGGTTGCCATGACCCGGCGCGGCACCGTGAACACGTGGCGGTCCACCAGGCGCAGGGCCTCGCTTGGGTCGACCGCAGGGGCGAGCCCGGGCAGGGCGTCGTCGTGGGGGAAGCGCGTCACCGACACCTTGGCTCCCCGTCCGACAGTCACGTTGAACAACACTGATGGCATCCAGTCGTCGCCGGCTCGCAGCGCTTCGTAGCTGGCCGTTGCCGCCTTGCCCGGTGAGTGGCTGAAGTGGCGTACGTGCAGCCGCGTCGGATCTGGCGCGGTGTCGCTGAGGCAGTCCGCTGAGACATCCCAGATCCACGCCGGATCGAACAGGCCGCCGAGCTGCGGCAACGCCGGGTCGTCGGGGAATTCGACCTCGGGGGTCAGCCGCAGGCCCGGTGGGGGTGCGCGCCGTGGCCGTCGTGTGCGATTTGTGGATTGTGTGCTGCGGGCAAGCGGGCGAGTCACGACGCCGTCAGCGCCGTCGTCGGCGTTGTTGCTGAGGTCAGTGATGTCGCTGACTTCGGTGGGATCGGTGAGCGGAGTGTCGGGAGTGTCTGGGGAGTCGGGGGTGAGCGGCGACGGCGTCGGGGTGTCGGGAGTCAGCGGCGACGGCGTCGGCGTATCGACGTCGATTCCTCGTTGCAGCAAAGCCTGGGACGCTGCTTGGGCCTGCTCGTCGGCAGCCGCACTCCCGTCGCTGGGAGATTGCTGCGGAGCGGGGACGACAGCGCCGTCCTGTGGGGCCGCTTGCTCCGATGTCGGAGGATTGTCGCCGACGCTGGACCCGTCTCCGTCTTCGTCATCGTCGTCGCCGCCCTTGACGACGACTCGCGTGGTCAGCGTCGCCTGATCGGGAGATTCGCCGCTGCGGAGCGGCGTCGGAGGCACGTCGTTGTCCTCGTCATCGTCATCGTCATCGTCGTCGCCGCCGTCGTCATCGGCGTCGATCGGACGCGGCGAAGACAAGACCGCTTCGTTGGCGTCGCCGTCTCTGTCACCGGCAACAACCGCGCCCACGATCCAGACCGCGACGGCACATGCGACCAGCAGTCCGAGGACTGCAACAGAGCGCCTGATATGCGTGCCCATGAGGGACTTCCGAGTGTCGTTGTGCCATCCCGAACGTACCAGCCAGGTCACACGCCGCTGCCCGAAATGCTGACCCGTCAGCGCTTGTTGTCACACCTCCCGCGTACGGTTGTTCTCATGTTGCGGGACGGTTCTGAAGGGCATCGACGGGGCGGCGGCGCGGGCGCCGCGGGCGGCGGAGTGGGCGGCACGGGCGGCGGAGTGGGCGGCACGGACGGAGTGGGCGGCACGGACGGC
>JAJEEO010000005.1 GCA_022820925.1 Acidimicrobiia bacterium
GCGCCTTGGACGCCCCCAGCGAGTAGGCGGCGTGGACCTTGGTGGTGTTGACGGCCAGAACCCCCGATCGTGCCGCGATCACCATGATCCAGATGGCTGCGAACAGCAGCAGGTTGACCTTGCCCTCCTCGCCGATCCCGAACCACACGATGAACAGCGGGATCAGCGCGAGCGGCGGGATGGGCCGCAGCAGCTCCACGACCGGGTCGAAGATGCCCCGCCAGCGGCTGGACAGACCCATCGCCAAGCCGATCGGAACGCCGATGACCACACCCCAGAACAATCCCTTGGCCAGCCGGCTGAAGCTCAGCCACAGGTGCTGCCACAGCGTGAACCCGCTGTAGCCGTTGCGGGCGAAGTCCCACGAGGCATCCCACACCTGGATCGGGCTGGGCAGCGTGGATTCGCTGAGCCACTGGGTGTACGAGCACGCCGGCAGTTCGGGGAACAGCGAGGGATCGTCCTCGGCGGCGTCGCAGTCGCGCAGCAGGTCTCGCTGGCCGTAGCTCTCGTCGGCAGACAGCCCGGCGCGCACCTCGTCAGCGTGGTCGTACCACTCCTGGGGCAGTCCCCACACCGTGGTGGAGATGAACCACAGCACCAAGATGACGATGAGGCTGACGACGGTCCACCTCAGCGCACCGCTCACCTCGGCCGCGTCGCCGAACGTGACCGTCTTGCGAGTGCTCTGGCCGCGCTTGGAGAAGAACCAGTTGAACGGCCAGTTGGCCAGCCGGTTCTGCTGGTCGATGTTGTCGTCGAGTGCGTGCCCGCCGGGTCCTTCCACCATCAGCCGCCCTCGGTGGTGCCCATGATCTGCTCCTCCATCTCCCAGATCAGCGAGAGGATCTCCTCGCGAGCCTCGATGAACTCCGGCGACGCCTTCAGCTCACGGGCATCAGCGGTGAGCGCCTGCTGGGCGAACGGCAGGTCGTAGACCCGTTCGATTCGACCCGGTCGGGGTGCCATCACGAAGAGCTGGTCGCCGAGATACAGGGCCTCCTCCACGCTGTGGGTCACCAGCACGATCGTCTTGCCGGTCTGGTTCCACAGGTTGAGCACCAGGCTCTGCATCTTCTCGCGGGTCAGCGCGTCGAGCGCCCCGAGCGGCTCGTCCATGAGGATGATGGTGGGGTCGTTGGCCAGGCACCTCGCCAGCGCCACCCGCTGCTGCATCCCGCCCGAGAGCTCGTAGACGGCCTTGTCGCCGAACTCCGACAGGCCCACGATGCGCAGCAGCTCCTGCACGGCCTCACGCGAGGCCGGCCGGGAGCGGCCGTTCATGCGGGCGCCGAAGCCCACGTTGTCGTTCACGCTCAGCCACTCGAACAGCGCGCCCTGCTGGAACACCATGCCGCGGTCCTGGCTCGGGCCGGTGATGGGCGTGTCGCCGAGCTTGGCCTCGCCCGATGTGGGCGCCAGGAAGCCGGCGATGATGTTGAGCAGCGTGGTCTTGCCGCACCCCGACGGGCCCAGCAGCGTGAGCAGCCGGCCCGGCTCCAGCGTGAACGACACATCCTTGAGCGCTTCCACGGTGCCGCCGTCGGGCAGCTCGTAGACCATCCCGAGGTGCTCCACGACCAGCGGGGTCTCGGTGCGGGACTCCTCGGTGATCTCCACCTCGGAGGCGTCGAAGCGCACTTCGGGGCGGGCCAGCACGAGCCAGGCCCGGGCCTGCAGGCACGCTACGGCGAGCAGACCCAGGTAGACGATCGAGCTGCCCTCGATCTGCATGATCGCCAGCACCACGGCCACGGCGGAGCTCGCGGCCAGCGACAGCCACAGGTAGCGGACCATCGCCGCCTGGCGTGCCTCGTCGGCCCGCCGGTAGACGACCAGCAGGGCCATCAACGCGACCCCGCCGACCAGCGCCGCCGCTGGCTGCCACGGCGATGCCGTGTCGCGGAAGATCAGCACCACCCCGCCCGCGAACGCCACACCGGCCATGAGCTGGCCGATGAAGATCATCCCGTTGGTGGGATGCGCCGCCCGGTCCGCCTGCTTGAAACGCCGCGAGGGGGTGATGAGCAGGTCGACGATCATGGCCGCCACCCCGAGGCCGGCGACGAACAGGAACACGATCGAGATCCAGTAGGCACCCCGCGCCACCACATACGTGATGCCGTCGTAGATGTCTGCGAGTACGTCGACTATTGAGTCCATACCGTGCCGTTGAATCCGCTGTGTGAGTGGCGGCTCTGAGCAATCATGCCCGTTGCGGCAGATATGGGCGGGCGCCTGGGGAGGGACGGCGCCCGCCCATCACCTGCTCGGCTACTCGACCCCTTCGAGGAAGCTCGTGTCGACGAAGCTGTCGTAGCTGGACAGTGCCGAGGCGATCTCGCCCTGGGCGACGAAGAAGTCCATCTGGTCCTTCATCACCTGCTGCACGGTCCCGCCGAGCCACGCCTCAGACAGCTGGACGTCTTTCTCGGGGAACGAGAAGGCATCCAGCAGGGCGATCGTGGGTGCGCGGTCCATGCCCGCAGCCTCGGCGATGGTGTCGATCAACGGCGCCCGATCGCGGTTGTAGGCCCGGTTGGCGTCCTCGGTGACCTGCAGGAAGGTCGTCAGGACGTCGGGATAGGTCTCCGCGAAGTCTCCGGTGGTGGAGATGATGTCGAAGACGCGGATGCCGATGGCCTCCTGCTCCGACCCGGTCATCACCAGGTTGCCGCCGTTGGCGATCATCTCGTTGACGGCTCCGCCGAATGCGCACGCCATCGCCACTTCGCCCGAGTCCAGGGCCGCGACGGCTGCAGGGCCGCCCTCGGACTGGATCAGCTCGACGGTCGAGGTGTCGACGCCGAGATGCTCGAGCATCTTCAGCAGCTTGAAGTGCGTAACGTTGCCCAGCGGCGTGTAAATGCTCTGGCCTGCCAGCGTCTCGGCTGCGTTGTCGGCGTTGACGCCGTAGTCGGGATGGGCGACGCAGTTGTCTGCATCGGCGTAACTCACTGCCACGCCGATCAGCAGCAGGTCAGAGCCGCCGGTCACGAAGTTGGCGAACGGTGTCAGGCCCTGGGAATAGGAGATGTCGATGTCTCCGGCCTCCATCGCCTGGGCCATGTCGCCGCCTGAGGCGAACGGGATCCAGTTCACCGTGACGCCGAGCTCGTCGTCGTAGGTCTCCTCGAGCTGGGCTACCTGGTTGGCCGTCGGCCACTCCAAGAAGTAGGCGACGTTCAGCTCCTCGGGTGCGTCATCGCCGCCGCACGCGGCAGCGGCAAGCGCGAGCACTGCGGCCAATGCCAGTAGTCGTTTCATTGGGGTCCCTCCATTCATTGGGGTCCCTCCATGTTGATGGATGTGTTCTGCCTCACCTTGAGGCACGGAGCCAACCGCTCGTGCGGTCCAGCACCTTGTCGACCCGGCTCAGCAGGTCGTCGATAACGGCAACATCGGCCACCAGCGGCGGCGCGACCATGATCATGGCGGCGCCGCGGGCGTCGGGCCGCACCAGCACGCGTTCGGATCGGACGAATCCGTCCAGCACGCCGCCGGGCAGCAGCGATGCGAATTGCTCCTCGGTGAGCTCGGTGCCCGACGCCCGGTCGTGCATCAGCTCCACCGCGTAGAAGTAGCCGGCGCCGCGGATCTCCTTGACGCACGCATGGGCGTCCATCAGGTCTGCCAGCCCGCCCGACAGGTGCGCCTCGTTGGCCAGCACCCCGGCGAACACGCCTTCGTCGCGCATGGCGGTCATGTTGGCCACGGCAACTGCGGTGGCGACCGGGTGGGCGCCGAAGGTGGAGCCGTGGGTGAACATCGCCAGCGGCGAGTCCCACACCCGCTCGACCAGCGAGTCCCGGGCGACGATGCCGCCCAGAGGGGCGTATGCGCTGGTGACACCCTTCGCGAACGTGATGATGTCGGGCTCGGCGCCGAAGCGCTCGCTGCCGAACCAGTAGCCGAGGCGACCGAAGGAGTTGATCACCTCATCGGCGCACAGCACCACGCCGTAGGTGTCGCAGATGCGGCGCAGTTCCTGCCAGTAGCCCTCCGGCGGCACGAGCGCGCCGCGGCCGTTCTGGACAGGCTCGGCGATCACCATCGAGACGGTCTCGGGGCCTTCGGCCACGATGGCCTCCTCGACCTCGGTCACGCACGGCAGGTCGGCGACCGACTGCCCCGGTTCGAGGTGCCAGTCCAGCGTGTTGGCTACATGGGTGACGGTGTCGGTGATCATCGGCAGGAACGGGTCGCGCACCCGGGGAATGCCGGTCAGCGCGAGCGCGCCGAGGGTGGTGCCGTGATACGCCATCTTGCGGGCAATCACCTTGTGGCGCTGCTCCTCGCCGTTGGCCAGGTGGAAGCAGCGGGCCAGCTTGATCGCCGACTCCACCGACTCGGATCCGGAGTTCACGAAGAACACCCGGTCGAGGCCGTCGGGGGCGAAGTCGGCGATCATCGACGCCGCCTCGATCGCGGAGGGATGGGCGAACCCCCAATTGGAGTAGAACGCCAGCTGGTCCATTTGCTTGGCGGCGGCGGCGGTCAGGTCGCTGCGGCCGTGGCCGAGATTGGTGCAGAACAGGCCGGCGAGCCCATCGAGGTACTCGTTGCCGTCGGAGTCGGTGAGATAGCAGCCCTCGCCGCGATCGATCACCACGAGATCGTCGGCGTTCCACGTGCCCGCAGACGTGAAGTGAGGTACGAGATGGCGACGAGCCAGCTCCCGGTCGTCCGGCATGTGCTCCCCCCTGGTTTCCCTTGAGCGCTGCGCGACCTAGTGGTTAGAGATTATCACACCCCAGTTAGGCCAATTTCCACCGCGCAAGCTGTCCTTTGCAGCGCGGGCAGAGCACTTCACCGGTGTACGCCCCGTGCGGATCCGGGCCATATGCCCCTGGCTGCCGGCGCGGCAAGGGCGCCGATCGGCAGACGGTTACGGTGCGGGGATGCATCTGCAGGCCGGCGTGGAGCTGCAAAGTTGAGCGCTCAGCGGGCCGTCATCGTGGGCGGCGGATTCGCGGGACTCAGCGCCGCCTACACGCTGATGAAGCGGGGCATCACTCCCCTGCTGCTCGAGGGTTCCGAGCGTGCGGGCGGGCGCGGCAAGGGCGAGCAGTTCGACGGATTCTCGGTGGACATGGGGGCGTTCGTCTTCACCGCCACCTACGACACGGCGTTCCGCCTCTGCGAGGAGCTGGGGCTGCCGCTGGTGCGCTCGCAGATGAAGTTCGGCCACTTCCGCGGCGGGCGCTGGGTGACCACCACGCCGGAGGGGTCGCTGGGGAGCTTCGTGCGGCAGCTGCCTGCGGCCGTCGCCTTGGGCTTCATGTCGCCCAAAGGGTTCCTGTCGGGCTCCAAGGTGATGCGGCAGATCCATCGCCAGTCGGAGTACATGAGCTTCGCCGGCGACAGCCCGCTCGCCGAGATCGACGACGACGAGGCCTTCGGCGACTACCTGCAGCGGCTCGGCGTGCCCCACAAGCTGCAGGTGACGCTCAGCGGGCCGCTCAAGATGGTGCTGGGCGACCCGATGCCGGCCGGCCAGGCGCTGATGCGGGCCTACATCGGCGAGACGATGCTGAGCGGGGGTGCGGTGTCGATGCCCGAGCGGGGCATCGGCTCGTTGAGCGCAGCGCTGGCCGCCAGGTGCGCCGAAGTCATCCGGGTGTCCGCGCCTGTCAGCAGGATCGTGGTCGACGACGGCAAGGCCACCGGCGTGGTCGCCAATGGCGAGACGATCAAGGCCGACGCAGTCATCTGCGCCGTGCCCGGCACGAAGGTCGCCGGGCTCGTGCCGGAGCTGCCGGCGGCGGTGCGCAGCGCGCTCAGCACCATCGACTACTCGACCGGCTGCCGGGTGGTGATCGGCGTCGAGGGCTCGCCGCTGCCGGCGGGCTGGCATGGCGCGCTCTACCCCGAAGACGACGACGCTCCGCTGCTGATGGACCGGTCCAAGTTCCTGCCTGACTGTGCGCCGCCGGGCAAGAGCATTCTCGACCTGCTCATCGGCCGCGACCGTGCCAAGGAGCTGATCCCGCTCGACGACGAGACCATCAAGCGAGAGCTGCTCGCCGCCGCCCGCCGCAATGCGCCTCCGGGCTCTGCCCTTCCCGGCGACGACGAGGGGGTGTTCTTCCGCGTGTACCGCTGGGAGGAAGCGCTGTGCATGGGCCAGCCCGGGATGCTCGCCGCCCTGGCCGACGTGCCCGGCCAGCTTGCGGGCAGCATCGACAACCTGTTCCTGGCAGGCGACTACATGGGCATCCCGTCAGTCAATGGCGCCCTGAGCACCGGCGAGAGCACCGCCAACCACGTGGCCGACTGGCTGACGTCCGGCGCCTCCTAGGCGCTGGCGAAACCGGAACTTCAGGCCTTACGGCACGCTTGCGCCGCTTGCTGCCGCAATGGCGGGCGGGCGAGTGAAGGGGCGCACGTCCAGCGCCGCTTCGAGCTGTTCGGCGACGGCCAGCAGCTCGTCATCGCTTCCGTGACGCCCGACAAGCTGGATCGCCGCCGGCAGCCCATCGACGAACCCCGCGGGCAGCACCACCGCGGGATGCCCGGAGACGTTGAACGGCACGGCGAATGGGAAAGCCCCCCACAGCTTCGACACGGGCTCGTCGGCGATGGCCGACGGCCGGCATCCGAGCTCGAACGCTGTGGTGGCAGTGGCGGGAGTGGCGATCACGTCGTAGTCACCGAACCAGCGGTCCACGCGCTCGCGGTACGCAGCCAAGGCAGCGCGGGCCGCCGAGACAACAGCGGGATCGAGTCGCTTCGCCGCCTCGAGCGACCGGCGGCAATACCAGGTCAGCTCGTGGGGGCCGCCCAGCAGATGCCCGCGGCGCTCGCCCTCGTCGGCCAGCACGAGCGGGCTGAAGATCTCCTCCCAGCCGCCGAGATCGAGATCCACCGGGTGCACGTCGTGCCCGCACGACGCAAGCGCATCTACCGCGGCCGCGGCCGCGTCGGCGACGCCGGCATCGATCGGCCGACCCTCGGGCTTGGCGCACCAGGCGACGCGGCGCGGTGCTGCGTCGCCGAGGGCGCCGCTGCCACCGTCGGCAAGCACCTCGTGCATGCGGCGGGCATCGGCGACGCAGCGCGCCAGCGGGCCGGCCGAGATGAACGGGCTGAATGCACGGAACCCTCCCTCGTCGAGGACCGTGCCGTAGGTGGGCTTGAACCCCACGAGACCGCAGAACGACGCAGGAATGCGGATCGATCCGCCCCCGTCCGAACCCAAGCCGAGGGTGCACATGCCCGCCGCGACCGAGGAGGCGGCGCCGCCGCTGGAACCGCCGGAGGTGCGGCGAGGATCGAAGGGATTTGCCGTGTCTGGGCCCAGCAGGTTGTCGGTGGTGGCCGATTGGCAGAATTCCGGCACGTTGGTCTTGCCGACGAAGACCGCCCCCGCGTGGCGCAGCCGACGAACCGCGCCCGAGTCGTGCGGCATCACATCGTCGGCGTGCGCCAGCGACCCGAGCGTGGTGACGTGACCCTCGATGTGGAACGCGTCCTTGATCGAGACCGGCACGCCGGCGAGCGGGCCGGCAGTGCCGCTGCGATACGCCCCCTCGGCGGCGACGGCCTGCCCACGGGCCAGCTCCCAGGTGGAGAGGACGACCGCATTCAGCAACGGGTTCAGCTGGGCGATGCGCTCCAGCGCCTGATCACACACCTCGACCGGTGACAGCGAGCCGCTGCGGTACGCATCGATGAGCCGGCGCACCGGCCACCACAGGGGTCCCTCATCCACGGGCCGACACGCCGCCCGAGACGGTGAACACCTCGCCGGTGACATAGCTCGATTCATCCGAGGCCAGCAGCGACACCATGGCCGCGACATCGTCGGGCTGGCCGATGCGACCCAGGAACGCCTTCTCGGCCAGGTAGCTCGTGAAGAATTCTTCCGGGTAGATCCTGCGCAGGAAGTCGTTGTAGATCAGGCCCGGGGCGATCGCATTGACCCGAATGCCGTGGACCCCATTCTCCGCGGCGGCCACACGGGTGAGCGCGAGCACGCCGGCCTTGGCAGCGGAATACGCAGCGCCGTGCTCGGCCGACATCTCCCAGGCCGCGATCGACGAGATGTTGATGATCGAGCCGCTCCCTGCGGCGATCATGTGCGGGAGCGCAGCACGCATGCACACAAACGTGCCAGTCAGGTCGACGTCGAGGCAGCGCTGCCACGTCTCCACCGACATCTCGGCCACCGGCTCGATCTTCGACCAGCCTGCGTTGTTGACCAGCACATCGAGCCTGCCCTTGTCCGCCGCTGCCTCCGCAATGACGCGCTGCACCTGGGCGTGGTCGGTGACATCGAGGTGGTAGGCGCTCACCTGCCTCCCAGCTTCGCCGGCGAGCTCGTCGGCGAACTCGTGGCACCGGCGCTCGTGGGCGTCGGTGACCACCACGTCGAAGCCGTCCTGGGCGAGCCGCCTCGCCGCTGCGGCCCCGATGCCGGCACCGGCGGCTGCGGTCACCAGCGCCACTCGCGGATCCGTTGTCATCAGCCTTCTCCCCCTGCTTCGACGTTGGCGATGAGATCGTCGGCCAGTTGCGCAAGCCGTCGGCGGCGGCCGCCCGACAGCAGCGCGAACGTGATGCGGTCGATGTCGAGCTGCCAGAGCTCGCGGATCCGGTCGACGCAGGTGTCGCTGTCGCCCGCCAGCGCCACCGACGTGACGAACTCGTCGGACACGAGGTGCTTGTGCTCCGCTTGGAGCGACAGGTGGTCGACCAGGCCGTACGCGTCTGCGGCGCGCTCGAACTCGGGGCGGAACCGCTCCCACGCCGGCGGCATGCGCTTCCACGGATGGAAGGTGGCTGCCTGGCTGACGGCCCAGGCCCTCACGTCGTCGAGGGCGGCCTGGCGGTCGTCGTCCATCGACATGGTGACGAACAGGTCGACGGTGAGCTCTGATCGGTCGCGACCGGCTGCCGCGAGCCCTTGGTGGATGAACTCGAGCTGCCACGCGCAGAACTCGGGATCGGCGGCGCCCATGAGTACGACGCCGTCGCACGTCTGTGCGGCGAGCTGCAGCATGGCGGGCTGCGACACGGCCAGGTAGATGGGGATCTGGCGCGTCGCGGTGGCCAGGCGAACCCGGCTGCCGTAGAGATCGCATGGCTCGCCGCTGAAGAGCTGCCGGAATTCGTCGATTCCCGAGCGCAGCTCGGCCACCTTGGACGGCGTGCCCCCGGCACCGAGCACCGCTGACCAGCCCGCGCCGAGACCCAGCACGGCACGGCCGCCGGACAGCTCGTCGAGGGCTGCGGTGGCGTTGGCGGTGACGGTGGGGTGACGGGTGACCAGGTTGGTGACGCCCGCCCCGATGAGCACGTTGTCGGTAGACAGTGCAGCCAGGTTCATGGCGGCGTACACGTCCTTCATCCCGAGCTGGAAGTCGATGAACCACAGCGCCTCGAAGCCGCTGTCCTCGATTGCTCGGGCCAGTTCGCCCGCGCGGCTCAGCGGCTCGCGCGGGCTGACGCCCATCGAGATCCCGTATCGGCGCTTCATGCTGACTGCCTCTCGCCCAGGAGCCTGGCGATCAGCGTGCCGTAGGCATCGGGCTGGTCCACCGAGATCAGATGGCCGGCGCCGGCGATCTCGTGGTATCGAGAGCCGACGACACGCTCGACGATGATGTCCGATGCCCGGCGGGGGCAGAAGACGTCGTCCGAGGCCCCGATGACATCCACGGGAATCTCGATGTTCTCCAGCAACGGGTTGAGCGGTTCGGACCGGATGCCGATCATCGCCCGGGCCGCGTTGATGTAGCCGCTGCCGTCGCCGACGGCCGCGACTCGCCGTGCGGTTACCGCGTCGACGTCGGCCGGCGTCACGATCTGGGCGGCCGTGTCGTCGCGCAGTCCGGCGGCGAAGCCGATCGTGTCGCCGGCTTCGAGCTGCGCGATGCGTCCTGCGAAGAATTCCGCCGCAGCCGAGCCCACCACCGACGAGGTGGCGATCGCGATCAGGTGGCCGATCAGGGTGTCCGGCTCTGTCGCTTCGCGGAGCCCGATGGTGCCGCCCAACGAGTAGCCAACTACTGCGGCCGGGCCGGTCACGTCGCGCAGGAACGCGGCGAGATCGCCGCTGAGCTGCGACAGCGTGCCGGTGCCCTCGCCGGCTGTCGTCCGGCCATGACCGCGGAGGTCGATCGCGTACACGGTGAAACCGCCGAGATAGCCGGCGACGCCGTCCCACGACTGATGATCCTCGGCCAGCCCGTGCAACAGCACCACCGGCGGCCCTGAGCCCCGGCAGGCGTAGTTGACAGTGATGTCGCCCAGCTCGACGGTGCTCATCGGCTCGAGTCCCGATCGGGCCCGGCGCTGCTGCCGGCCGTTACCTCAGCAGTGCTGGCGGCGGCCACGAGCTCGTCGCGGAGCTGCTGCTTGCGGATCTTGCCCGCTGCTGTGCGCGGGAAGCCGTCGACCTGCACCAGCCGCTCAGGCCAGTACCGGCGTGGCAGGCCCTGTTCTGCGCAGAAGGCGAGCACCTCGCCGAGATCGAGCGGGACGCGGGCGTGGACAGCAGCGCAGATGCGCTCGCCGAGTCGTTCGTCGGGCCATCCGATCACCGCCACACCCACCACGTCGGGATGGGCGGCGATGGCATTCTCGGTCTCCACGGGAGAAATATTGACAGCGCCGCGGATGATCAGGTCCTTGAGCCGTCCGGTGATCGACACGTAGCCGTCGGCATCGATGCGGGCAAGATCGCCAGTCCGGAAGAAACCGTCGCCGACAATCTCCGCGGCATACAGCTCGGGCTGGCCGTAGTAGCCGTTGAACACGCCCGGTCCGCGCATCGCCAGCTCGCCGCTGCCCGCATCGCGCAGCGCGCCCCCGGCGTCGAGGATGCGCAGCTCCAACCCGGGCAGTCCCTCCCCCACCGTGGTCTCGACCTGGGATTCGGTCGACGCCCGAACACAGGTGGTGAGGCCGCCTTCGGTCATGCCCCACAGCGGGGTGACGAACGTGTTGGGCAGCTCGGCGCGGCAGCGCCGGACGAGGGCGGGCGGCACCTGGGCGCCGCCGCAGAGGAAGCTGCGCATGGATGCCAGCTTGGGCTCGCTGCCATTCCAGTGGGCATTCGCCAGATCCAGCAGGAACGGCGTGGCTGCTGCCGTGAAGTCGGCCCGGTGGCGGGCCACCAGCTCCAGCGCCGCCCCGGCGTCCCATTCGTCCTGGAGAATGAGCGGCGCGCCCACGTACAGCGACAGGCGGCAGCCGTGAATGGCGCCGACGCTGTGGCCGAGCGGGGACGGCATGAACACCGGCGTGCCTTGGTGGAGATCGAAGCGTTCGGCGAACTGCATGTTGAGCGCCGCCAGCGAGTCTTCGCTGTGGCTCACCGCCTTGGGCGGCCCGGTGGTGCTCGAGGTGAACATCAGGTGTGCGGTGGCCTCGGGTACCTCAGCGGTGGCAGTCGGTGGTGTCGGCGGGCCGTCGGGCGTCAGCTGGCCCCCTTGCGCCGGTGCCACCGCGATGTGCCCGCAGGCCGACGCACCGGCGGCTCGCCGCACGGCGTCTGCGGCGCGGCTGCCACGGCTCTGGCTGTCGCAAACCACCAAGGCCGGCTGGATGAGCCCGAAGATGTGACACAGGTGGGCCTCGGGCGTAGTGACGGGCGTGGTGGCCGGAACATGGCCGGCCCGCAGCACGGCCAGGAACATCACCATCCAGTCCGCGCAGTTGGGAAGGTGGATCACCACTGGCCGCCGGGTGGTGCCGGCGAGGGAGCGGATCTGCTCGGCGGCCTCGCCGGCTGCGTTCCACAGCTCGGCCCGTGACCTGGCGATGCCGCCGCTGACCAGCGCAAGCCGGTCGGGGTCCTCGCGGACGTGGCTCTCGAATCGATCGATCAGCCGGACACCCGTCCACCATCCGGCGAGGCGGTAGCGCTGCGCCCGGTTGTCGCTCACGGCGCTCCTCCGTTCGCGGCGGCGTCCGTTCTCGGGAGTATTGCAGGCTCGCCGAGTGTTCATTAGAGCGACTTCGCTTTTGCTTTTAGTGCCTGCCAGCCGCGCGGATAGGCTTGCCCGCTGCAGGCTTTCGGGCCACTGAAGCGACCATGGCGATTGAACCCACCACTCCGAAGGGTCGCCGGACACGGCAGACGATCCTCGACGCAGCGTCGACGGTCTTCACCAAGGACGGCTACGTCGACGCCCGCATGAGCGATGTCGCAGCCGAGGCCGGTCTCTCGCTCGGCGGCCTCTACCGGTATTTCGAGAACAAGGAAGACCTGTTCAGCAGCGTGATCCGCGACATCCACGAGGAGCTCTTCCGGCGGAGCCGATCGTCGACGCCGATCAGCGACGACCCTGAGGCTGCGCTGTTCGAAGCCAACCTCGGATACCTGCAGCACTACCACGACAACAGCGGCGTGATGGGTGCCTTCATCGCTGCGACCACCGTGGAGCAGCGCTTCACCACCATCTGGTGGACCATGCGCGAGCGTCACGTGGCCCGGTTCGTGCATGCGATCGAAAACGACGACCGTGTCCAGCTCGATGGGCTCGACCCGACCACGATGGCCCGGGCGATGGCCTCGTTGGTCGAGCAGACCGCGTACACGACGTTCGCCCACGCTGCGCTCAATACGACCACGGTTGACGTGGAGACGGTGGCGCGAGTAGTGACGCGAGCTTGGTACCGCAGCTTCTACGGCAGGCCCGACGGCACCTGAGAGAGCATGGTCGACAGCGCTGCTGCGGTTTCCGCAGGTCGGTGAACGTCCGGCGAACATCTCAGAGCTCTGAGCCCAGGTAGGCAGCCGCAAGCCGCTCGTCGGCGAGGAGCTCCCTGCTCGTTGCCTCCAGCGACACCTCTCCGGACTCGAGCACGTACGCCCGATCACAGACCTCGAGCGCCTGATGGGCCCGCTGCTCCACCACGATCATCGCCGTCGTCTCGCTCTGCATCAGGCGCGTGACGCCCTCGAAGATGTCGTCGGCTGCGCGCGGCGCGAGCCCCATGGACGGCTCGTCGAGCATGAGCAGCCGGGGACACGCCATCACCCCGCGCGCCACCGCCAGCATCTGCTGCTGACCGCCCGAGAGCGCGCCGCCGTCGCGGTTGAGCATCTCGGCCAGTGCCGGAAAGATCTCGAACACGAGATCGCGGCGCTCGTCGTACCGGTTCTGCGCGGCCCTGCGGTGGCTGCCGAGCCGCAGATTGTCGGCCACGGTCATCGAGGCGAAGATCATCCGCCCTTGCGGCACATGCACGATGCCGTCCTCGACCCGCTTGTGCGGCGCGTGGGCCAGCAGATCCTGGCCATCGAAACTGATCGAGCCGGAGTCGGGCACGACGGTGCCGCTGATGGCCTTCAGCAAGGTGGTCTTGCCGGCGCCATTGGGGCCCAGGACGGCCACATGCTCGCGGGACCCGACGCGGAAGTCGACTGATCTCAGCGCGGGGATGCCGTCGTAGCCGGCGGACAGGTCACTGATCTCGAGCACGTTCCATCCATTTCGAGCCGAGGTAGGCCTCGATCACACGGGGGTCGGACACGACGTCGTCGGGCGAGCCGTGGGCAATGATGCGGCCTTCGTCGAGCGCCACCACCGATTCGGCGTAGCGGACCAGCGACCTCACCGAGTGCTCGATCACCACGATCGCCGTGTGCGGCGCAACGAGGTCGTCGACGATCTGAAAGAAGCGATCACGCTCGGCCTCGTTGAGTCCTGCGAGCGGCTCGTCGAGCAGCAGCAGCTCGGGGTCGCTCACCATGGCCCGGGCCAGCTCGAGACTCTTGATCTCGGCGACGGTGAGGGCGCTGAGCTGACCCAGCGCCTTGCTGGTGAGGCCGACCCGTTCGAGCATCGCCATCGACGCATCCACCGGGTGCCGCACCGACGCGCCGATGGCGGCCACGACCACGTTGTCGAGCGGCGACATTCCCCCGAAGCCCTGCGGCACCTGGAATGTGCGCGAGATGCCGAGCTCGTAGCGCCGCGGGGCGCGGATCCGGTCGATCGGGATGCTCTTGAAACGGATCCGCCCGGCATCGGCGCGCAGGTGGGCGGTCATGATGTTGAACAAGGTCGTCTTGCCGGCGCCGTTGGGGCCGATGATGCCGACCCGCGTGCCGGCGTCAACCGTGAACGACACGTCGGACAGGACGCGATTGGCGCCGAAGCTCTTGGCCACGTTCTCCACTTCGAGCACCGGCGCCTCGCCCGCTTGCGCCAGCACCACCGGTCGCCGGGGCCGGCGCGGCACGCTCAGCAGCGGCGACGGCCGTGGCGGGGGCGCCACGACACGCTGCAGCAACTGCCGTACCGGCAACCCCGGCGTCGGGGAGAGCCGTGTTGCAAGCCAGCGGCAGCCCCGTCCCGCAGCGGGCAGGATCCCGCGCGGTATCAGCAGCGCCACCAGCACGAGCGCGGCGGCATAGACCAGCTCCTGCGCGCCGGGCACAGCCTCGCCGATCGAGTCGTCCAGGAACATCGCCAGCGGGATGAGGAACGCCGCGCCCACGACCGGCCCCCACGTCAACCCCACCCCGCCCACAAACGCCACCGACAGCATCACGATGACGACGGTGATGCCGAAGACCTCCTCGGCGACTGTCACCCGCAGCACGGCCTTCACCCACAGCACGGCCATGGCCGCCGACAGCGCAGCCGAGATCATGAAGGCAGCTGACTTCCACGCCACCGTCCGGATGCCGACCGCACGTGCCAGCACCTCGTTGTCGCGGATGGCTCGCAGTGCGAATCCGAATGAGGTGACATCGATCAGCTCGCTGATCAGCAGCGCCACGATGAGCATCCCCAGGCCCACCCACACGTAGGTGTGCGCGTTTGAGAACTCCATGAACTTCCACTGGTTCTCCGGGTGGAACGGCACCGTGAGCTCGGGCTCGCCGTAATGGGAGACGAGCAGTTCCAGGATCAGCGGGAACGAGATCGTCGCGAGCGTGAAATAGAAGCCCTTCAGCCGGAACGTGGGCAGGCCGATGACGAAGGCCACCACTGCGGCAGCACCCATCCCGATGACCATGCCGGTCCACGGCGACGTCCCGCCCTCGCGCAGCAGCACGGTGAAGCCGTACGCGCCGATGCCGACGAATGCGCTGTGGCCGAGCGAGATCTGCCCGGCCTTGGCCATGAGATTCCAGGCCACGCCGGCCAGCGCCCACACCACCGCCAGGGTGAGCACCCGCACATGGAACCGCTGGTACAGCCAGCCGTTGAGCAGCGCCACGGCAGCCACCAGCACGACGAACGGGAGGAGGCGTCGGGTCATATGGCCCGCTGGACCTTGCCGAACAGCCCGTTGGGCCGCACGTACAGGATGAGCAGGAACAGCGCGAACACCCAGACGTTCTTCACCGCCGCCGACGTCCAGACCTGCGACACGGACTGGATGATCCCGATGAGCACTCCGCCCACGAAGGCGCCGCTGACGCTGCCGAGGCCGCCGAGCACGACGGCGGCGAACATCACCACCACGAACCGCAGGCCCACGAACGGCGTGATGCTCTGGAACGTGACGAGAGCCGCTCCCCCCACAGCAGTGAGCGCCACGCCCACGCCGAACGCGATGCGGTTGGTCCGGTCGATGTTGATGCCCATGTAGGTGGCGGCTTCCCAGTTCTCCGAGGCGGCCCGGATGGCGCGGCCGGTGCCGGTGCGGTTGAGGAACAGGAACAGCAGCGCTGCCACCAGCAGCGAGAGCAGGAAGGCGTAGAGGCGCGCCCGGCTGATGAAGATGTCGCCGATGAAATCGCCGGTGTTGGCGTACGACGGCGCCACGACGCGTGGCTCCGAGGAGTACCTGATGAGGATGAGGTTCTGGAAGATCAGCCCGAGCCCGAGCGTGAGGATGACCTGGGCGTCGTGGTTCTCGTGCCGGCCGATCACGAAGCGGATGAACAGCCAGTGGATCGCCATGCCCAGCAGCAGGAACACGGCGAAGATGCCGGGCATGGCCACGAACGGGTCCATGCCGATGCCGCCCGCGAACAGCGCCCACGACAGGTACATGGCCAGCATCATGAAGTCGGCCTGGGCGAAGTTGACCACCCGCATCACGCCGAAGATCAGGCCGAGCCCCGAGGCCAGCAGCGCGTAGACGCCGCCGATGAGGATCCCCGGTACGAGGAACTGCAGGAATTCAGTCATCTGTGGGCGGGGTTGAGCTCGGCGCTACTCCCACACCGGTTCGCAGATCGCGAACTCCTCCGGATAGACGGTGCACGGGATGAGCCTCCCGTCCACCTCCTGCCATTGGGCCAGCACGCCGAAGTGCTGGTCGACGCGGCCGGTCGCGCTGAAGCTGATGGCCGACGCCGGCATGAGGTCCACTGCGACGCCCTCGGTCAGCTTGACGGTGTTGAACGCCTTGGCGACTGCGGCCGGCGAGGGGTCGCCGGACTGCTCCAGCACGGCGGCGATGAGGTGCACCACGAAGTAGCCGCCGATGTGGTCCTGGCGGGCGTAGGGCTGGTCGATGGCGGCCGCCAACTCGTCGAAGGCGTCGCTGCCAGCCAGCGGGTTGGCGTAGACGAAGGTCGACAGCCCGGCCACTTCCGGCCCCAGGTCGGCCCATGCGGGCAGCAGTCCCTGGCCGCCGTTCTGGATCACCGGTGCGGTGACGCCTCGGGCGATCAGCTCGTTCTGCAGGCCGCTGACGTCGCTGAAGGCGAATGCGATGTTGAAGATGACGTCCACGTCGGCGTTGGCGATCTTGGTGGCCACGCCCGAGGGATCGTCGAGCCCGCCGGGTGCCCAGGTGTCGGTGACGGCAACCTCGATGCCCCGATCGGCGAACTCGGCCAGCAGTGCCTGTTGCAGCGGCACGGCTGCAGCCGAGGTGGAGCCCACCACTGCCACGGTCTCCATGGTGATGCCCGCCTGGTCGAGCCCCGGCTGGATCGCGTCGAGGATGAGGCCCTTGATGGCCGATGCCGGCGGCGAGTAGCCGAACACGTGGGTGAAGCCCTCGCGGTCGGTGACCGAGTCGGCGAAGCTCTCGGTGACGAACGGGATGCCGGCTCGCTCGGACACCTCGGTGGCAGCCAGGCTGAACGACGACAGCCATGATCCGGCGATTGCCGACACGTCGGGCTCGTCGTCGAGCAGGCGCTCGACGGCGGTGGCTGCCTCTTCGGCAGAGCCGCCCGCGTCGTAGATGGCGAGCCGCAGCGTGGCGTTGCACAGCGACTCGATGCCGCCGGCTGCGTTGATGTCCTCCACTGCCTTGCTGGCGCCGGCGATCTCGGCGCTGCCGACGAAGCTGAAGGTTCCCGACATCGGCCACACCGTGCCGATGACCACCTCGTCGACGCAGTTGCGCTCGTCGACGGCTGCGGCGGCGGCCGCTTCGGCTTCCGCCTCGGCGGCTGCGGCGGCTTCGCGCGCCTCGTCGAGCTGCTCCTCGAGGTCGGCGACGACTTCGGGGTCGACGCCTTCTGCGGCCTCGGCCTCGGCCAGGGCTGCCTCGGCTGCTTCGGCCTTGGCAGCGGCCGCTTCGGCTTCCGCCTGGGCGGTTGCCGCGGCGTCCTGTGCCTCTTGGAGGGCTTCGGCGTCGGCGGTTGAGTCGGTGTCTGTGTCGTCGGCGCATGCGGCCGCGAGCAGGCCGGCTACGGCGAGCAGTACCACCAGCAATCGCCACTTTGCTGCAGGTCGCGTTCGGTTGCGGGGCCGGGTTCTAGGCATAGCCGCTCCTTGGGCCGCCAGGGCCGGTCTCCGGCTGTCGCATTCGACCGACCGAGATCGATGTGCGCTCGACACTAGGCAGCCCCGAACCCCAAGTCAAGAGACCGATGTCGCTTTTTTATAGTGTCTACTATTGGACGCCAATGAGCCACACTCGACGGCGGACAGCCGAGCAACAGCGCCCCGTCACCGACAGCGAGCGCCGGACTGCGCCGATGTGCCCAGCAGGCGAGAACTTCATGCCACAGCCATTCCAACCGTTACGGCCACGGCAGTAGGGCGCGCTCGGTGAAACCATTGGTCGTGCCTCGCCCGCTCGGTGCGACGTGGGCGGCGGCCCCCGACGGCGTGCGGCTGAGCGTCCGCCAGCACGGCAACCCCGACAGCACCCACCGGCTGTTGCTGAGCCACGGCTGCGGCCTGGCGGCGGACATGTATGCGCCGTTCTGGTCAGAGTTGGCGGATGGTTACGAGATCGTCGTGTACGACATGCGCAGCCACGGCCACAGCAGCCCCGGGGCGCTCGAGACGCTGAACGTGCCCACGCTGGTCGCCGACAGTCGCGCAGTGTTCAGCGCCCTTCAGGCCGAGTTCGGCAGCAAGCCCACGATCGGCGTGTTCCACTCGCTGTCGGCCATCGTGGCGCTGCTGCATGCCGCCGAGGAGCCCGACTTCGCCGGCCTGGTGCTGTTCGACCCGCCGGTGCAGCCCACCGACGGCAGCCCCGCCGACCTCGAAGGCGTCGCGCAGCGATTCATGCGTACCGCGGAGGGGCGGCGTGACACGTTTGAGCACCCCAGCCATCTCGCCCAAGGACTGGCCCGCTCGCCGATGTTCCGTCTGATGACCGAACCGGTGCTGCAGCTCTTCGCCGAGGCCGCACTGACAGAAGGCAGCGACGGCTGGAGGCTGCGGTGCCCGCCGGCGCACGAGGCGCAACTGTTCGGGTGGCTCTTCGGCTTCACAATGCAGATCCCGCGCCTCCTCGGCTCGCTGCCCATGCCCGTCAAGGTGATCGGCGCCGACCCGGCCGTGCAGTTCTCATTCCTTCCGACGGTCGACATGAGCGATCTGATCGCGGTCGGCTACGACTTTGTGCCGGATCACACGCACTTCTTGCAGCTCGAGAACCCCGAGCTGACCGCGGCGATGACAGTCGAGTTCCTCGATGCCCACGGGCTGGCGTGAGGGCGGGCGCGTGTCAGAGGGGCGCGCGCTGATCGGCGAAGCCTGACCTGCTCCCTAGCGAAAGGACCCAACCAAATGAAACCAGTTTTCTTGCTCTTCGATCCCGTCGTCACCGACCCGGCCGCCTGCAAGGCAGAAGCGCCGCAGTGGGTGGCGGCGTCTGACACAGCCCGTGACTATGGCGGGGAGATCCTGATCCGGGGCGGGCGGACCGAACCCGTGGTGGGGCAATGGCCCCGCACGCTCCCGCTCGTGATCGAGTTCCCCGACGAAATCGCCGCTGCGTCATGGCTGGACTCAGACGAGTTCGCCGAAATGGTCGAGGTGGTCGGCCGATTCGCCGACCTGCGCGCCATCCGGATCATCCCGCTGGACGACTAACCGGCCATCACGGTTCGTCGCAGACAGCGAGCGCCGCACCGCCCCGATGTGCCCAGCAGGCGTGAACTTCATGGTGCCGATCTATCGGCCTTTCCCGACGTCCGCCGCCGCCGAGTGATGCGCGACATCGAAGAATCAGAGGTCACAGAAAAACAAGGATGGGCGCGCGTATCGTTGGAATTACCTTCGCGTGCGCCCGGCTGGGCGCCAGTCGATTCCTCACAGACGCGGAGATCATCCATGGCCACTCAGGCTCTCAAGAACTTTGATGCGTACGAAGCGCGACATCGCGCCGAGCTCGAACCCGAGCACAACGGCAAGGTCGCGCTCATGCACGACGAGGAGGTCGTCGGCATCTACGGCGACTGCGAGTCCGCGTTCGCGGCCGGCATGGAGAAGTACCGCAGAGGCGAGTTCTCCTTCCAGGAGATCGGCGCGGAGCCTGTGTTCGTCAGCGCGCTCAGCCTCGATGAGCTGGGGTGAGCGAGCGGGTCGTCGAGATCCACCGGAGCCAGATCGTCACCGAGATCGAAATCGCCACGGCTGTGCCCGGGGAGGGCGTGCGGTTCA
Source organism: Acidimicrobiia bacterium (assembly GCA_022820925.1). Classification (GTDB taxonomy): domain Bacteria; phylum Actinomycetota; class Acidimicrobiia; order Acidimicrobiales; family Poriferisodalaceae; genus Poriferisodalis. The sequence continues at coordinate 19,782 of JAJEEO010000005.1, forward strand.
GAGGGCTCATCGACACCGGCACGCAGGAGTCAGGCGTATCGGAGCGCGTGGTGGAGCAGCTCGCGGCAACGTCGCCGCTGGCACCGGACAGCTACAAGCGGGTTGCTTCGCTCGGTGGCGCAAGTGTCAGGACTCCCGCATATCGGCTCTGGATGGGGCTGCGCTTCGACAGCCTCGACCGTGACCCCGGCTTCGGAGGAGGTTTCGGCACGTACTGGCAGATGCCGCGACAGCCCGAGGGCTTCGACGTGCTCGTCGGCATGGACATCATCGAGCGCTTCGCCGTAAAGATCGATAGGGGCATCTGCACTCTTCGACGGCACTGACCCCACAGTTGCGAACCCGAGGTACTTCTGAGCGCCTCCAGCCCGCAGCGTCTGACTGCTCCCGAGGCCGATTGGTCTCTGCGCTGAGCTCGCAGTATTCAGTCGTGTCCCTATTGCAGGGAGTCGAGTGACAGCACGAGCGTCAGAGCCTGACTGGAGTCTGTCGGTGCATCGTTTGCCGCGACCGCACGAAAGCCCGCTGCTTGGTAGAGCGCTGCCGCGGCGATGTTCGCAGGCAACACCTCGAGCGAGATGGACTCGAGCCCGAGATCTCGGGCCCATGCGATGCCGGCTGCAAGCAACTGCTCTCCGTACCCCCGGCGCCGAAATGCAGGTGCTACCCACATGCCCCAGATCACGGCCTGCGCCTCGATGGAGCTCGAACCGATGCCCATCATGGCCTCGGCCCGGCCATGCGGAATCGGGACGTAGTCTTCGGGCGAGTTCCGCTCTGGCACTAATCCTGTATGCAGAAGCCTCGTCCTGCCCAACCCGCCCCGGCTTCTAGCGGACCTCGTACGCCTGGTTCCGAAACCCGTCGCACGGCGACGCTGGGCAACGGTCAAGTCGTTGAACTGGCCAACCTGTCAGAACGCTTCACTGTGCGGTTGATCGAAACCGTGGTGGTCGCGGGGCTGGTCGTCGCAGAACTCGTCGCCATGGCCATCTGGTTCTTCGTGAGCGGATACTGGGGCAGCTGGAGCCTCGGTCAGGCCAGCCGAACTGCGGATCGTCGCACTGCCGTGGCGCTTGCAGGTGTCGTGCTGGCCCTCACACTGTTGCTGCCAGTCATCTTCGAAACGTGGCGCAACTGCCGCGATTGCCGGGAGGACCGCCGAGGCCGAGGCGGCATCAGACTGATCCGATTCGCTGACGGAGAACCACCAAGCGCCCTTGAGTCAGCGACGCGCGCTCTGTTGCCGATAGGAACCTCGGCCTTGGCCTACTGCGTTGCGCTATTCCTCGGCCCATGGAACGCGGCCGAGGCCATTGTCCTGGTGGGAGTCCCTATGTGGCTGCTGACGCATGGCAGCGCACTGATGCGCACTGATCGCCGAGGGTGGCCGGACCAGCTAGCGGGGACAATCATGATCCCCACTCGCTAGACGGCCAACTCCCTGCTTGCGAACCAGCACATCGATGAGCGCACGTAGCGCTGAACGGGCCCAAGCGCGCACGCCACATTCCGGTCGCCATCGCCAGCAACAACCAGTTAGCCAGCGTTACGAGTCCAGCGTGCTCACGCACCAACGAGATGAATCCGGCCGGTCCGCCTGAGCCCGCAGCTCATCTGACTGGGTGACTACGGAACCCTCAGAGCATGGCCGGCATTGCGTCGAAGAATGCGGCCACGCACCTGGCTGAACAGCGCTCCACGCATTGATGCACTCCGATAGCACTCGGACTTCTTCCCGCATCTGAGCCAGTTCCGACGCACTCGTGTCCTCCCACTTGGCGATGACTGACCCACACTCATCGACCCTGCGCTGATACCCCTGCATCCAATCGATGTACTCCCTCGGATCGTCAGATCGAGTGGACTCCCAACCCAGGTAGGCACCCGCATCAGGGGGTGGCTTGGCGATCATCGCTTCATGCTGATCGACGCGGGATCGGGTAGTCCAGATCGATCCCTCGTACACACTGAAGATGTCGCTGCACTGCTCGGCATCGTCGACTGCCAACGCTCCGCGGACGGCACCCGTGACCAAGGCGCCCAACGATCCGCCCACCACGACCAATGCGGCCAAGCTGCGCCACCAAGAGCGCCCGGTCCCCACGCACCCGACACTATGTGGGACTGGCCGATAATCGCTTGGACCTACGATTGGACAGGGTTAGGTTCCGCGGAGACCGATGACGATGACCGAGGCGAGAGCTGAAACGGCGCTGCTGACCGCAGCCGACTTGCTGCGGCTCGACGGCTCCGGCATACGTGGCGAACTCATCGAAGGGGTGTTCTGCGAGACGATGTCGGCGGGCCAGATGCATGGAGCGATCGTCATGCGGTTAGGCGCGCGACTGGTCGACTTCGTGGCGCCTGCTGGCCTCGGCACCGTGGTCGGCTCTGATTCGGGGGTATTGCTCGAACGCGATCCCGACACAGTGCGAGAGCCCGACATCGCGTTCACTTCCGCACGGCGGCTGGCTGTCGGGCAGGAGCTGGCGGGGTACGCCGAAGTCGTGCCGGATTTGGTGGTCGAGGTGGCCTCGCCCAGCGAGCGCCGTGGCGAAACGCACGACAAAGCTCGCATGTGGCTCAGCTTCGGCGTGCGGTTGGTGTGGGTGATCTATCCCGAGTCACGCTCGGCCCGGGTCCACCGGCTCGACGGACCGGTCGAACTGCTGGCGCCCGAGGCTTCGCTCGACGGGCACGACGTGCTGCCCGGTTTCAGCTGCCCCCTCGCTCAGATCTTCGCCGAACCCGGCGATTGAGGCAACGCTCCCCCGCCGTGACCCGGTGGGGACGTGCAGCAACTCACTCCCACCCCTTGGTGGCGGGGGCAGGATTTGAACCTGCGACGCACGGTTTAGGAATTCCCGCCCGCCGGTGCGGTCCGCTCCCGTCGAGTGCCGGGTTGTGCTGAGTTCTGCGGGAATCCGCGGAGGGGGGGGTCCGGCTGGTCCCGGGCTGTGCCGGCGAATCGTGAGAAGTCCGTTACCCAAGCGTTACCCAGGCAGGCCGTTGTGGGTGGTGCCGATGAGCGTGACCACGATGACCGCGGGTTCGTCGAATGGGTTGCGCCATGCGTGCCGGGTGCCGTTCTGGACTACGGCGTCGCCAGGGCCGAGTTCGACGGCCGCTCCGTCGTCGAGTTCGAGCACGACGCGACCCGACACGACGTAGTCGAAGTCGATCGAGGCGGTGGTGTGCATTCCCGGGTTGTCGGGCTCCATGTGGCCGGCCAGGCCGGGCAGGCGCTCCTCCATCTCCGCCGCGGCCGCCTCGAAGTCGATGTCGTCGAGGTCGACGACCTGGGTCGGCGGCACGGTGAAGGTCGCGAACCGGATCCCGCCGGTCGGCGGGAAGTAGTCGTGACTTGGTCGTGGTTGGCCGGCGTCGGGGAACTCGGGGATGGTGTCGGCGCCCCAAATGCGGCGGAACTCGTACCCGGGGGCGACGGCGGACGCGATCGGTTCTACGACCTCGTTGATGGTGAAGACGGCCTTGCCCTGTTCGTTGTGGCCGGTTACGACGCGTCTCGTGTGCATGAGCTGACCTTTCTGGCTCTACTCGCCCTCGATGATGGCGAGCTGGTTGGCGATCGCCTCGAACGACTGGGCGTTGAGGAATCCGCCGGCGTCGTCGATCGATTGCCGGAGGTACTGGGCGGTGTCGGTCACGAGACCGCGTACCTGTTCGAGATCGTGGGTCAGTCGTCCGCTGCGTTTGCGCCACGTGCCACCGACCATGACCGAGTCGACGACTCCGGGGTGGCCTTGAAGCACGACGTGGCCGGCCGCGTCGGCGCCGGTCCAGCCGCTCATCGAGATGTCGGTGCCGTCGAGCAGTACGAGGTCGGCAGCCATACCCACGGCGATACGGCCGACGGTTGCCTCGAGGCCGCACGCTCGCGCACCGTTGACGGTTATCCACGCGAGCGCGTCGCCGGCCGCAACCGTGGTGCCACTGAACATCTCGCCGGATGCGATGCGGGCCTCGTTGGCCAGGGCCCGTTCGACCTGGAGCGCGAGCCGGGCCGCGAAGAACATGTCGCCGTTGTTGTTGGAGACGATGTCGGTGCCGATCGTCGGCGCCATGCCGGCGGATCGGACCTTCTCGGTTGACGACATGCCCATGCCCATCTGGAGTTCGGTCTCGGGGGTGAAGACCACCGACGCACCGGAGGCCGCGACGGTCTCCCACTCTTCGTCGGTGCTGAAGTTCATGTGGACGAGCAAGACATCAGGGCCAAGCAACCCCCGGGGACCGAGGTGGTTGCCCACCTCGTAGCCGCCGGCGGTGCTGTTGACGTGATGCATGATGCGCAGCCCATTGGATCGGGCGAACTCGTATTGATCGGGCACGTCGACGGGCCGCGCTATACCGAACTCCTCGGGGCAGATGCCCATCGTGATGAGCGGATGGTCGGCCGCCGCGGCGGCGAGATCGACGAGCCGCGCCGCCCGGTCGGCATTGGATCCGTAGCGGTCTGCGCTTCCCGGCGGGACGTTGAACCCCGCTCCCCACCACGCGCGGATCCCGGACTCGGAAAGGCCCCGCAATGCGGCCGCGCCGTGGGCCGGGCTCAAGATGTTGTGGCTGTAATCGGCCACCGTCGTGACGCCGCAGCTCAACGCGTCGAGCGCCCCGGCCAACTGCGCGATGTAGAGATCTTCGGGCCGGTACGCGTCGGCGGCCGTGGTGCGAATGCCGATCACATAGTCCATGAGCGACCAGTTCGCCGTCACGCTGCGCAGCGGAAGCTGCCACACGTGACGGTGGCAGTCGACCAGCCCTGGGATGAGGATCATCCCGCGAGCGTCAACCCGCTCCGCATCACGTGTTGTGGCTTCGTCGACCGACCCGACCGCGCTGATGGAACCGTCCCGGATCAACACGTCGCCCACGACCGTGCCCATCTCGGCGTCCATCGACACGATCGTGGCTCCCTTGATGACCACCGCAGCGTTCTCAGCCATGTCGTAGACCGTAGTAGTTCGAATATGGGCACGCCCCCTGGCCTGCCTTCGGTGATTGGCGATTAACGCCTGCACCCCGCGCAGCTGGCGCAAACCCCCACCAGGACTCAAAGGCGACGAGCTCCAGCAGTTCTACACAGAACGAGCCCAACGATTCGCGCTGCGAGTCCACGCGCACATCGAAGGCGGCGCCAAGCGGCTCTCGTCGCCCACCCGAGACGGACGGCTCAACATCGACCCCGACCAGAACGCCGGACCCAGTCAACAGCCGCTGTACCCGCCGCCGGCAGATCTCACCAGCATCTTCAAGAACCTCCCCCAAGGCATCCTCCACCAAGGACTCATCACCGCAATCGTCGAAGACCTCGACTACTTCCAGTGGCCACCATGGGGCACACCGCTGCACGACCAGGTCTACGGACAGCGCAATCCCGCCGAGAACATCTTCGCCCAGATCAAAGACGAGAACGGCCTCTCCAAAAAGGTCAACCGCATCATGGGCATCGCCGCCCGCCACATCATGTGCCTCGCACAAGCCGTCTGGTACAACCTCAAACTCACCCGCAACGGCGAAGCACAACTCGAAGCAGAACTCACAGCCGCCAAACAGGCCCGACGAGCCGCCAACAAGACACAACCCACAAACAACACACCCCAACAGCAGCCGGACACCGACCAACCGGCCTCAAGCCCGCCGACCGGCGAGGCACCCGACTTCCGCGCACGACCACCCCCATAGCGGACCGGCGACCCGCCAGCGAAGCAGACGGCCACGAAGCCGTCTGCTTCGTCGCGTGCGTCCACACGCACCTCACCGCCTAACGAACGCGAACCGGCAAACCACCACCAAAACAAGCCCTGAACACGGGCCGAAACGCGCAAAATCGGGCCAAAAAGGCCCGATCTAGGTGCAACTGGCCAACACAAATGGGGTGCACTGGCCAAGACCCCTTGGTGGCGGGGGCAGGATTTGAACCTGCGACCTTCGGGTTATGAGCCCGACGAGCTTCCAGACTGCTCCACCCCGCGGCGAGAGCGTCAACACTACCAGCGGCCTCCCGAGGCCAGCAAGGTCGCGGTTCTCCCATTGGCAACCCCTATGGTGAATTCCCCATAATGGGTTGAGGAGGGATGGCCTACCTATGTCACTTCCCTACGAAGAGGTCGTCTCAGCACGCCGGGCACGACTTGCCCCTGAGGTCGCGGCTCAAGGCGAGGTGTTCGCGCGGGCGTACGAGATTGCGATGCAGGTCGTGGACCTGCGTGAGAAGCACGGCTTGACCCAGGGCCAGCTGGCCGAACGCTGCGGTGTGAATCAAGCCGACATCAGCAGGATCGAGCGCGGCTCCACGAGCCCGACGGCGCGCACGCTTCAGCGGATCGCTGACGCCCTCGATGCCGACATTCGGCTTGTAGCACGCGCCTCCTGACTAGGGCCGAAGCCCCCATCAGCGGCGACGTGCCGGGTTAGCCGGTGGCGGCTTGTTGGAGGATTCGGGCGGCTCTGGCTATGAGACGCTCGGCTTCGTCGACTGCCTCTTGGTAGGCGGCCAGGTCGCCTTCTCGCAGGGCGACGTCGGCACGGTCGAAGGCCCCCGCGGCTCGTTCGAGCAGGTCGCCGACGTCGTCGGTGTCCGGTGCCGTGTCGGGCTCGTCGGGCTCGTCGTCGGGCACGGCTGCGGCCGGCTCGTCCTCGGGTTCGTCGGGTGTCGTGGGCGCCGCAGTGGTCGATCGGATCGTCCCGTTGCCGATGTCGATCTCGGCCCCGCCGATCGCCTTCTCGAGCGCCCCTTCGAACGTCTCGGAGATCACCACTCTCGAGCCGATGCCGGCGATCACGAGCTGCAGCTCGGGCACAGCCGTCGGCCCCGTTGCCGCGATGAACAGCGGCCGCACATACAGCAGCGAGTTCTCCACCGGGATCAGCAGCAGGTTGCCGGGCCGCACCACCGAGCCGTTCTGGTTCAGCAGCGTCAGCCGCTCGGAGATCTCCTCCTCGGTCTGGATGTTCGAGTTGAAAAGCGCCGGACCGTCGATCGGCTGATCCGAGCGGATCTCGAACACCTCGATATCGCCATACCGGTCAGGGTCGTTGTGGACCACCATGAAGCCCTCGAGGTTCTTGCGCGAATCGTCCTCGGAGAACGGCACGAACGGCCGGAAGATCACGAACGACTCGGCATCGTCGCCCGGCAATCGGAACAGCAGGTACTGCGGCGAGATGCGGGCCTCGACCGTGGCGATCACCTGACCGGTGGTCTCGTCGCGCACCGTCTCGACGGTGGTCTGGCCGATCGAGTCGCCCGGGTCCTGCGCCACCGCCCACGCACCCGCGGCGTCGTAGAACTCCGACGGGTCGCTCAGGCGGTACCGGCCCCACGCATCGGTCTGCACCCGGAACAGATCCTCGGGATAGCGGAAGTGCTCCTGCAACTCCATCGGCGGCGGCCCGTCCGCGAACAGATCCGGGAACTGCTTCTTGTACGACTGCACGATCGGGTCGTTTTCGTCGACGATGTAGAACGTGACCGTCCCGTCGTGGGCGTCCACGGTGGCCTTCACCGAGTTCCGCACGTAGTTGATCGTCTCGCGCAGATCGCTGCCCAGCGTTGCCGCCCGCGGGTTGGTCCGCTGCGCATACGGGAACTGCGTCGTGGTGGTGTAGGCGTCGAGCACCCACTTGACCTGCCCGTCGATCACCACCGGGTAGGGGTCGTTGTCATAAGACAGGAACGGGGCCAGCAGGCGCACCCGCTCCTCGATGTCGCGGTTGTAGAGGATCCGGCTGTCGCCCTGGATCTCGCCCGACACCAGCAGGTTCGGCTCGGCGAAACGCACCGCGAACGCCAGCCGCCGGAAGATGCCGCCGAGGCCGACGCCGTCCGCCCCGTCATAGCGGGTGGTCTCGGTGCGGTCGTCGTCGTCCTGGAAGTCGACCTCGGCACGCTGGGCGCCGACGATGGCGTAGCCGGCGAGGCCCTCGCCCACGTACAGCCCCGGCTCGTCGAGCTCGAGCGTCTCGGCGCCCGGCTCGGTCACGCCGGGAATATCGCCCAGCACGTACGCGGGGCGGCCGTTGGCATCCACCCCGTTCGCGGGTGCAGCCGCCACGCCGTAGCCGTGGGTGTAGGCGACGTGCTCGGTCTCCCAGGTGTCGGTGGGCAGCTCGGTGGGCCGCAGCTCACGGGCCGCCAGCACGATTTGCGTCACCCGGCCGTCGATCTCGTAGCGGTCGACGTCGATGTCGCGGAAGTCGTAGAAGCTCTTGATGCCCTGGGTCTGCTGGAACGTGTCCTGCATGACGGCCGGGTCGAGCAGCCGCACGTTGCGCACCGTGTCGAAGTTGTTCTCGATGTCCTCGGCGGTCAGCTCAGGTTCGTACCGGAACTCGCTCTGGGTGACGTTGTCGAGCCCCAGCGCGATGCGGGTCATCTCGATGTTGCGCTCGATGTAGGGCGCCTCGCGGGTGGATTCGGACGGCTCCACCTGGAAGCGCTGGATGATGGCGGGGTAGGCAGCGCCTGCCAGGCCTGCGACGACGGCCCACAGCGCCACCGCGATGACCGGGTAGGTGAAGCCCCGCCGCCAGATGTTCACCACCAGCAGCACGAAGCTGAAGGCGCTGATGACCATGAGCAGTTGCAGCACCGGCAGCTGAGCGTTCACGTCGGTGTAGGTGGCGCCGTCCACGAATCCCCGGGTGGACAGGGTCAGCTCGAAGCGGTCGAAGTAGTAGCCGACGGCCTTGATCAGCGCCAGCAGGCCCAGCAGCAGCGACAGGTGCGCCTTCACCTGGGGCGTCACCCGGCTGCCTGCCGGCGCCTGGACTCGGATGGACCCGTTGAGGTAGTGCCAGATCGCCGTGAAGATGAACGTGACCAGGATTGCCGCGAAGGCCCAGCTGACGAGGAAGTTGAAGAACGGCAGGCGGAAGACGTAGAAGCCGATGTCGCGGCCGAACTGGGGGTCTTCGAGGCCGAAGTCGGTGGCGTTCACGAAAAACAGCCACGATTCCCACTGGCCCGAGACACCCGCTCCGACCATCAACGCCAGGATCAGCGCCACGGCGATGCGGATGAGTCCGCGGCGGCGACCGCTCATCTGGCGCCAGCGGGCTGCGATGTCCTCGGGAGGGCCCGCCGGTGCGGCACGGCCCGCCAGACGTTCGGCGATGAACAGGTTCACCCACAACAGGACGAAGAAGATCGCCGTGAACAGCAGGCCGAGGCCGATCTTGGCCCACAGCACCTTCCACCACACCGAGGCGTAGCCCAGGCTGTCGAACCACAGGTAGTCGGTCCAGAAGCCGGCGAGGCCGCGTACCGACAGCAGCAGGATGAAGCCCGCCGCGACGATGATCGCGATGATCAGCCGGAAGCGAGTGAGACCCCGTGGGCGGCCTGGCCTGCCGGGTCTGCCTGGCCTGCCGGGGCCTCCCGGGCCTTGCGGTCGCTGGGGACCCCCCGAACCGGGAGGCTGCTCGGATGAGGGAGGCGGCATGTCCTCGGGGGGACGCATACGGCAGCGAGGCTACTGGGGCGCGTCGTGCCAGCAGGCGGCGGACCGCCGGTTTGTCGGACGGGGCGCGTATGTTCGGCGCCGTGCGGCTGGCGGTACTGGTCTCGGGAACCGGATCCATCCTCGAAGCGATGCTGGGCCGCGGGCTGCCGGTGACTTTGGTGGGGGCCGATCGGCCGTGCCGGGGACTCGGCATTGCCGACGATGCAGGGATCGAGACCGTGCTGGTGCCACGTTCGGACTGGACGGGCGGAGCCGGCGATGAGACCCGGCGGCGCTTCGATCGGGAGGACTACAGCTGCAAGCTGGCCGCCGTGCTGGCTGAGCGAGGGGTCGACGTGGTGGCGATGGCCGGCTTCGGCACGGTGCTGTCTGGTTCGTTCTTCGAATGGGACGAGGGGCGCTACCGGGGCCGGGTGCTGAACACCCACCCGTCGCTGCTGCCGGCATTCCCGGGCTGGCATGCCGTGCGCGACGCGCTCGATGCCGGGGCCTCCGAGTCGGGCTGCACGGTGCACGTCGCGATTCCCGAGGTGGACGCCGGCCCGGTGCTGGCACAGCAGGCGGTGCCGGTGCTGGCGGGCGACGACGAGGCCACGCTGCATGAGCGCATCAAGGCGACCGAACGCGAGCTCTACCCGGCGACGATTGCGGCGTTTCTCGAGCGGTGCACCCAAGAACGGATCCCGGAAGGACAGACCAGATGAGGGCGTTGATCTCGGTGTGGGACAAGACCGGCGTGGTGGAGTTTGCGGCCCGCCTGTCGGGCCTCGGGTGGGAGATCGTCTCGAGCGGCGGGACCGCTGCGGCGCTGGCTGACTCCGGCGTGCCGGTGCTGGCGGTGGAAGACGTGACCGGCAGCCCCGAGATGCTCGACGGCCGGGTGAAGACGCTGCACCCGCGCATCCACGGCGGGATCCTGGCGGATCGGTCGAAGCCGGCGCACCTGGCGTCGCTCGACGAGCACGGCATCGCGGCGATCGATCTGGTGGTGTGCAACCTGTACCCGTTCCGGTCCGACCCGGGGCCCGAGCTGATCGACATCGGCGGGCCGGCGATGGTGCGGGCGGCGGCGAAGAACCACGGTGACGATGCGGGTGGCGTGGGCGTGGTGGTGGACCCGGCCGACTACGAAGCGGTCCTGGCCGAGCTGGATGATGCGGGTGCTGGCGGGCTGAGCGCGGCGACGCGTCGGCGGCTGGCGCGGGCGGCTTTCGCACATACGGCTGCCTACGACGCGGCGATCGTGAGCTGGCTGGACGAGCCCGTCGAGGGCGAGATCGAGGCGGGGTCCGATGAATCACCAGCTCCCCTGCCGCCGACTGTGCACCTGGCGCTGGAACGGGTGGACGAATGCCGCTATGGCGAGAACCCGCACCATCTCGGCGCCCGCTACCGGCCGGTCGGCGAGTCGACCTGGTGGGACCACGCCTACCAGCACAGCGGGCTGGCGCTCAGCTACCTGAACTTCTTCGACGCCGATGCTGCATGGCGGATCGTGCACGACCTCGGCGCTGCCGAAGGGTCTTCGGCCGTCGTGATCGTGAAGCACGCCAACCCGTGCGGTGCCGCGGCCGGCGACGATCTCGCCGACGTGTACCAGCGGGCGTACGACTGCGATGCCCGCTCGGCGTTCGGCGGCATCGTGGCGTTCAACCAGATCGTCGACCTCGACACGGTCGAGCGCATCGAAGCCGCCGCCCAGGCCGACCTGATCATCGCGCCCGGCTACGAGGACGGCGTGGTGGAGCGTCTCGAGGCGAAGCGGCGCAACACCCGGGTATTGGAGGCGCCGCGGCCCGACGAGGCCGGCCTGTCATTGCGGCAGATCAACGGCGGGTGGCTGGTGCAGTCGCCCCACACGTTCGCATCGGCACCTGAGAACTGGCAGGTGGTGACTGAGCGCAAGCCCACGGCGAGCGAGCTGGCCGATGCCCGCTTCGCCTGGCGGGTCTGCGGGCATGTGATGTCGAATGCGATCGTGCTGGCGCGGGACCGCACAGCCTGGGGCATCGGCGCCGGCCAGCAGAACCGGGTGGAGTCGGGCCAGCTCGCTGCCGCGAAAGCCGACGGTCGGGCTGCCGGCGGCGCGTGTGCCAGCGACGCGTTCTACCCCTTCGGCGACGGCGTGGAAGCCGCCGCTGAGGCCGGTGTGGCCGTGGTGGTGCAGCCGGGCGGCGCCCTCCGAGACGACGACGTGATTGCCCGAGCCAACGATCTCGGCCTTGCCATGCTGTTCACCGGCGAGCGGCAGTTTCGCCACTAGTGGCGAAACCATTGAACGCAGTCGCCACTGAAGAGTGGCGGAACCATTGAAAGCGGACGGCACTAGTGCCGTAGCTATCAGGCACAGGCGCCACCAGTGATGAAGCCATCAAACGCAGCCGGCACGAGCGCGTACCTGAACGGAGGTCGGCAGAACGTGGGAACGCCAAGACGGCGGCAACGCTGCACAGCGGTCATCGCGGCAGTCGTGTTGCTGGCAACGCTCATCGTGCCGCTCGCAAGTCCAGCGGGCGCGCAGACGGCTGGAGCGGCGACGCTGCCACCGCCCGAGGTGCTGGGCGACTGCGCCGATGCGGTGCCGATCATCGTGGCATCCGACGCCGACGCACAGTCCGACATCTACTCGGCCGTCACGCTCAAGGGTGTGCTCGGGGCGGCGAGCTGCATCGTGCTGGCCGGGGGCCGAGACGAGCCATTCCCGCAGAATCAGCTGAAGCGGCTGGCCGCGGCCGCTCCGGGCGGATATGTGGTGGGCGGGCCCGCAGCGGTGCCGGTGGCAAAGCTGCCGAACCGCGACATGACCCGCGTGTACGGCGCGGATCGCTGGGAGACCGCAGCCGTTGTGGGCGCCGTCGCTGCAGCGCTCGCAGCGGGCGAGGATCCCGCCGACGCCATGCCTCAGCCCGACAGCAGCGCACCGGCCTGGCAGCAGCGGCTGACAACCGAATTCTCGGCCGCTCTGCAATCCAGCGAAGCGCCCGAGGACATGTGCATGTCGCTGTACCGCAACGACGAGCCGATCTTCGAGCACGAGCCCCACATGCCGCTGCTGCCGGCATCGCTCATGAAGCTCGCGACCGTCACCGCTGCGCTGAGCGAACTCGGCGCGGATGCGACGTTCACCACACAGGTGGTCGCCGACGCCAGCGAGCTCGCTGCGGCCAGCGACGGCGTGCTGCAGGGCGACCTGTACCTGATCGGCGGCGGCGACCCGGTGCTGGCCACTCCCGGTTACATCAACCGCATCGCCGATGCGCGCCCCTACACCGACGCGAGCGAGCTGGCGGACCGCGTGATGGCAGAACTCGATGCCGCGGGCATCGACACCATCGATGGCGCGATCGTCGGCGACGGATCGTGGTTCGCCGATGGCGAGCGGGGCTATACCGAGCAGTTCCCGTCTGGAGCGACATCGGAGACCCCGGCGGTGTGGAAGGAGTCGTACCTGTCAGGCAATTTCGTGGGCGTCTTGTCGGGCCTGATCATCAACGATGGCTACTCGCCGTACACCATCGACCGCCGGAGTCACACCCGCAGCGTCGACCCCGTGCAGGCCGCAGCTTCCGACTTCGACGACTTGCTCGAAGCACGTGGCCTGGTCATCCGCCATCGGCCCCGATCGGGCAGCGCCCCCGCGGCCAACGACTCGACCGCTCTCGGCCGCATCGTCTCGCCCACGAACGCCGAGATGCTGGTGCGGATCCTGCGCTACTCGGAGAACACGCCGGCGGAGATGCTGTTCAAGCAGATCGGCCGGCATCGCGGCGACTCGTCCCGTGCGGGCTCGGCGGCAGCGGCGACCGCGGCGCTCAGCGGCCTCCTGGGCACCACGGCCGACGAGATCGTCCTGGTGGACGGCTCGGGGCTGTCGGTGCACAACCGCATGAGCTGCGAGGCCGCCGTGCGGCTGCTGCTGCTGGCCGGCAGCGATTCCCGCCTCGTGACCTCGCTGTCGATCGCGGGCCGAACCCCGACGCTGCAGAGCTGCGGGCCGCGGTCTCCCGGAAACGGGCAGGGCCCGGCAAACACAGTCTTCGCCAAGGGCGGTCAGCTCAACGACAGCTCGGCCATCGCCGGGGTCAGCACTGCGGCCAACGGCGACGTGCTCACCTTCGCCATGATCGCCAACGAACCGCTCATCATCCGGATCGGAAGCTGCAACACCCTGCGCCAGCTCACGCTCGACGCCATAGGCCGCTACACCTACGGCCCGTCAGGCTGACCCGCTGCCGCTGACAGCCGAGCGGATGCCTGTTCGTCGGTACGCTGCGAACTACAGGCGCCGCCATGACTTCATCCACCCGGCCCCCGAACGCACTGGCCGACTACGTGCCGGCTCTGCGCGCCAGCGATGACGAGTTTCGGCTGCGTCTCTTGCTGCACGACTTCGGACTCGTTTGGCAGGAAGCCGGCCCACACGAGCGAGCTGCCTTGATTGCCGACGAGCCAGAGCTGTTCGACCCCCGCTGGGACGCCTTCCTGGCCGCCTATGCCGAGCACCTCGCACGCTCCGCAGCCATAACGCCTCCGTCATGGACATCGTCCAAGCGCAGGATTCTGCCCGATTTCTGGTACGCCGGCGGCTGCTACGCCTTCGATCGAGTGCGCACCATCGTCACCACGCCCGGTGCCTTCGAGGAACACGGCGTCTGGTTTCCTCGCAGCGAGCTAGCGGTCGTCTGACGGTGACCCCGCTCGCTGAATCTGAGATCCGCGCCGCCCTCAGCGGGCTCGCCGAGCGACTTGAGCGTCGGCGAACGCATGCACGCCTCTACATTGCCGGCGGTGCCGCGATGGTGCTGGCGTACGACGCCGATCGAGCCACCCGCGACATCGACACAGCCATTCTCGACGGCTACGAGGCGGTCATGTCCATCGCCGCTGAGATGGCACGCGAGCGAGGCTGGCCGTCAACTTGGCTGAACGAACAAGCAACGCCGTACATGCCCAAGGCCGAGCAGCGGCACGGGCGCGAGGTGTTCGAACATCCGTACTTGACGGTCATCGCCGCGAGCCCAGAGCACATGCTGGCGATGAAGGCGCGAGCGGCTCGTCGCACCGACATCAGTGATGCGATGCGACTCATGGAGATCACTGGCATCGCCGATATCGACGACATCGCAGCACTCGTCCGCAAGGTGTTCCCCGACGAAGACTTGGGACGTCGCCAACTCGACTGGCTCGAAGCAGTGATTGATGAGTCACAGACTGGCCACAGCGCCCAGGCGTGAGACCTGAACTCCCCTTCAGGCGCTGATGCGCTCCTTGTCGGGTGGCGGCATGTAGGTACGCCGGCTCGGCTTCAAGCCCATCGAGTGCAGTGTGAGCAGGAGTCCGAGCGAAGCACCGGTCGGGTCGACAACGGGAACCCTGACGCGCTCCGCTGCGAGCTGGGACTGCAGTGCCGCTGCCACGCCGAGCATGCCAGTGCAGCCCAGCACCAACACATCCGCACCTTGATCCAAGGCACGGTGTGAGGCCTGGGAAAGGCTCTTGAGGAGGGCGTCGCCGTCGTGCAATTCGAGGACCGGCGTGTCAACCACCTCGACCGAGACCATGCGCTCCCGGATGCCCATGCGTGTCGCGAGATCCGAGATCATGGGCACAACGTTCTCCAGCACGGTGATGACCGAAAAGCGAGCGCCCAAAGTGAGCGCTGTCGCTATGGCCGGTTCGAAACCGCCGACGACGGGGATGTCCACGAGCTCGCGGGCCGCAGACACAGCCGGGTCGCCGAAGCAAGTGATGAACACGCTGTCCGCCCCGGAGTCGGCTGCGCGGCGCACCTCCTCGACAATTGCTGGGCCCGCCAGCACCTCGTCGTAGAACGACTCGATGGAAGCCGGCCCGTAGCGCAGATTCGAGACCTCAATGTCGATCTCCGGCCCGACGAAGCTTCGAGCTTCAAGGGTGATCTGTTCGTTGAACGTGTCCGAGGTGATCGGAACGACGATGTGGATCTTCATGGTGAGTCCTTTCGTATGCAATGAAGAGTCAGAAATCAGGATCGGCGCGAACGGGACCAAGCGTCAGCGGCGACCGCAACAAGAATCACAACGCCTTGGATGACTCGCTGCCAGATCGGGTCGACCTGGTGCAGGTTGAAGCCGTTGACCATGAAGGCGATGAAGAGAGCGCCGAGCAGTGTCCTCCACACGGCACCGGTGCCGCCGGCGATCGATGTGCCGCCGACAACGATGGCGGCGATGACGCCGAAGACGAAGCTGAAGTCATCGGAGGGGGTGGCGCTGATCGTGCGGGAGGCCGCCACGACACCGGCCAGGCCGGCTGCGAGCCCCGACAGGGCGAAGACCGACACCACGATGTGCCGGGTGCGCACACCTGCGAGCCGTGCCGCCTCAGCGTTCCCGCCTGTTGCGTACACGTGACGGCCGAAGCGGGTGCCTGCGAGCGCAATCCACGCCACTGCCACCACGGCGAGCGAGATCCAGGTCGCTGTGGTCAGGCTCAGCACCCGAGTCCGTGCGATGTCCCGGAAGTTCTCGCTGACCGGTCTCAGGATGCTGCGCTCGCTCACGATGTAGCCCAGTCCGAACACGATGAACGACATGGCCAGCGTCGTGATGAATGAGTTGATGCGTGCGAACGCCACGATCGACCCGTTGGCGAGCCCCACCGCCAGACCGAAGGCGCACCCGGCAATCAGCGCTACCACCACCGAACCGGTGGCGTTCTCGACCCGCAGCGCAACCAGCGGCGCTACGACCGCCACTGCGGCGATCGACACGTCGAAGCCGCCGGCGATCATGGTGAGCGTTGCGACCGAGGCTGCGATCAGCAGGGTCGCCTGCTGATCCAGCACATTGCGCAGATTCGGAGCAGTCAGGAAGCCGTCTGTCGTGATGGCCAGCACGACGAAGAGCGCAAGGGTTACCCAGACGATGCCGAAACGCGCCAGCACGTTGAGCTGGTGCCTGGCACCCGATGTCGACGGAACGGATACTGCGGCATCGGCCACGGCAGGCCCCCCGGCTCTCACGTCGCTGCGCTCAGGGAGGCTTCGCCGAAGGCATGGCGCAGCAACTCGGCCTCGTCAAGGTCAGGGTGGGTGAACTCGCCGACGAAGCTGCCGTCGCGCATCACCAAGATGCGATGGCACAGGCCCACCAGTTCCTCCAGCTCGGACGACACGACCAGTACAGCGAGACCGTCTGCGGCAGCGGATGCGATGAGGTCGTAGATGGCGCGCTTGGAGCCCACATCGACGCCTCGGGTCGGCTCGTCGGCAATCAGCACCCGCAGCCCCGGCACCAGCCAGCGTGCGAAGAGGCACTTCTGCTGGTTGCCGCCTGACAGCAGCCGCATGGGGGTTTCCATGCCGCCGTCGCGCACCCCGGCATCGGTGCTTGCGGCCAGGACGAAGCGGCGCTCGGCGATGCGGTTGACGACGCCCGCTCGGGTCATCCGTTCCAGATGAGGCAGGCTGACGTTCTCGCGGACGCTGCGCTCAATCAGCAGCCCGTGGTCCTTGCGCGACTCAGGGATCAGGCCCACACCCGCTCGGATAGCCCGGTCTGGACGCGAACCCCGCAGGGACTGTGTGCCAACCACCACTTCGCCGCCATCGCCGGGGTCCGCCCCATAGATCGCTCGCAAGAACTCGGTGCGACCTGAGCCGACCAATCCGGCGATGCCGACGATCTCACCGGCATCCACGTCGAGATCCAGGCCTGCCGGCGAGCCCACGCGGCCCGAACCTGCGCACCGCAGTCCCCGCACACGCAGCGCGGGCATGCCAGCGAGGTCAGGCAGCGCAGGCTTCGGCGGGAACGTCGCGTCCAGCTCCCGGCCGATCATGGCCTCGACCAGCGAATCAGCCGTCTCCGACGATGGAGTCGTGGTACGCACGACCCGCCCGTCGCGCATGATCGTCACCTCATCGGCCAACGCCAGCACCTCGTCCAGGAAGTGCGAGATGAACAGCACGGTGATGCCTTGGTCGCGCAGAGAACGGACCAAGCGGTGAAGCTGATCGCGCTCCGCAATCGAGAGCCGGGCCGAGGGCTCGTCCATCACCACCAACTCGGTACGGCGCGCAACTGCTCGCAGAATCTCGACGCACTGCTGGTCGGCGACGCTGAGGTCGCCCACCCGCGCGGCGGGATCGACGTGGATGCCAGTGCGCTCAGCCAGCGCCCGGAACCTCCTGCGCGACTCCTGGGGTCGCACCCATCCCCACCGGGTGGCCTCCACGCCGAGGAACACGTTGTCCACCACGGTGCGGTCGGGAACCAGCGCCAATTCCTGGGCAATGGCCGTGATGCCGGCGTCAACGGCGTGCCGCGGCGACCGAAACCGGACCGGCCGACCGTTCACAGCCACCGAACCGCTGTCGGGGCCGTACAGCCCCGAGATGACTTTGCCGACCGTGGACTTGCCCGCACCGTTCTCGCCGACGAGGGCGTGGATCGCGCCGCGGCGGACGGCGAGGTTCACGCCGTCCACCGCTTGCGTCGATCCGAATCGCTTGGAGACGCCCGTCAGCTCAATGTGGACCGGTGCTTGGACTGGGCCCTGAGCCGGCTCGACGATCACCCATCCCACTCCGCAGTGAACTGATCCACGTTGGCGGAAGTGACCAGACCCTCATCGAGGAAGTTGGCATTGGGGTCGATGCCGCCGGTCATGGTGCCGTCGCGCAGGGCGGCGATCATCGCCTCCATCGCCAGGCGGCCTTCGCTCGCTGGCGCGTAGTACACGGTGGCGAACCAGCGCCCGTCGCGCACGCCTTCGATCGCAGGTGAGGAGCCGCCCAAGCCGATCAGGGCGACACCGTCGAGCTTGCCCTCGTCGGTCAGCACCAGCTCGACGCCCTGCAGCGATTGATCCGCGCCGACCACGACGTCGAACTCTGGCTGCGCCTGCAGGATGTCCTGGATGGCGTTGATGCCGCCCTCGGGCCCCAGGTAGAGGCCCTCGCCTTCAGCGACCACTTCGATGTTGGCGTGCCCGGCAACGGCGCTGTCGAAGCCCTGTCGCAGCGCCACGTCCAGCGGGATCCCCCGGATGCCGAACAGGTACACGACGCGACAGGGGTCGAGTCCCTCGCATGCCTGGATCGTGAGTC
The DNA here is from genome assembly GCA_022820925.1 of Acidimicrobiia bacterium. Lineage (GTDB taxonomy): Bacteria > Actinomycetota > Acidimicrobiia > Acidimicrobiales > Poriferisodalaceae > Poriferisodalis. Next base: position 38,364 of record JAJEEO010000005.1, read on the forward strand.
GGCCGGCGCGTTCGCCGGTCACAACCGGAGGCGCCATCACCGAGGCTGCGATGCCGTCGACTTGCGGCTCGTTCGTCGAGAGATCGTCGCCGACGATCTGGTTGAAGAGCACGACCTGCAGGCCGCTTGCGAGCGCTGCCTCGACGTCGGGAACGAGCCCGGGTCCATTGAGCGCTACCAGGATGATGCCGTCGTACTGACCGCTGGCGATGGCGTCCTGCAGCTGGGTGGTTTGCAGCTCGGCGTTGAACTGGGCGTCGAACTCGACCAATTCGATGTTGTTCTCGTCCGCGAGCCGCTGCATCTCGCCGACTGATGCCAGCAGGAACGTGTTCGCCGAGCTGGCTGAGAGGTACGCGATGCGCCACGGCTCGGGATCGGGTTCGTCGGCCGGTTCGGCGGGTGCCGCGGTCGTTGCCGGGGCGCTGTCGTCTGCTTCAGGCGCGGCGGTGTCGCTGGTGGCGTCGGGCTCGTCGTCGCTCGCCGCGGGTTCCGCAGCGGTCTGCGTGGGCGCTGCGGTGACTTCGGTCGTTGCGCCGCCGTCGTCGTCGCCGTCGCCGCATGCGGCGGCAACGAGCATCAGCGCGAGCGCCGCGCCGAGCAGTCTCATCAAGGTGCGTGCCTTCATCGGATCCCCCCTCAGGGCCTCGTTCCGGCCTGTGGAGGCGAACGTAAGGAGGAGGACTTCGCCCCTCAATGGGCAGATCGCTGCGATTGGAGGCCCTAGTGGTGCAGATCACGCATGCCCGAGGCGGGGCTTCACGTAAGGGAGGCAGCTAGACGGCAGCAAAGCGCTTTGGACTGAGTTGCGACTCGAGCGCCCCCAAGTGGCCCGCAGGAATCTCGCCCCCAATGAGCTCAGCCGTGAGCCGGGCAACAGCCGGCGCTGTCTGGATTCCGGTCCCGCCTTGGCCGGCGCACCAGAAGAATCCCGGCACGTGCGGGTCGAATCCGACGACTGGGACGCGATCGGGCGAGAACGTCCGCAGTCCCGCCCATGTCGAGCGAACGGCTCGGATGGCGAGCGTGGTCGCCCGGTTGACGGCCTCGATGCCGAGCGCGACATCGACCTCGCGCGGCCGTGCATCGCCCGGTCGGTCAGGGTGCTCGTCGGCCGGAGATCCCAGCAGCTGCCCTGGCCCTTCGGGCTTGAAGTAGAAGCTCTCGTCGGCCGAGATAACGAGCGGCCAGTCGTCGCAGTCATGGCTCGTCGCGAAGGTGAAGACGGTCCTGCGGAGCGGGCGCATGCCGAGTCGGCGCGCACCTGCCAGTGCGGCCACCTCGTCGGTCCAGGCGCCGGCTGCGTTCACGACGACCCTGCACTGGATCTCGACCGCCTCGGTGCGCACCCGCCAGCCATCGCCAGCCGGGTCGAGGCCACGGACGCCGTGCTGCCGCAAGATCCTGACCCCACGCGAGCGGGCGCCTCTCACGTATGCCTGATGCAGGCCCGCGACGTCGATGTCGAATCCACCGTGCTCCAGCACAGCCCCGGCAATCCATTCGGGGTCGAGTACCCCACACACCCGCAGCGCTTCGCTGACGTCGAGCCGGTCACAGGGCGTGCCGGTAGTGGCATTGGCTTGCAGCCGCTCCTCTAGATGAGCCTCGTGCCGTGCCGGAGCGATCCAGAGCACGTTGCGCGGCAGCAGCACATCGCTGTCGGCGAGTCCATCGGCCCTCGAGTCCAGAAACTGCCGTGAGGCCGCGCTCAGCCGTCGATTGGTCGCTTCGCCGTACGAGGCCAGAAACTGGGCTGCGGAACGACCGGTGCTGTGCGCTGTCAGCGTCGGTTCGCGCTCCACCAGCGCCACCTCGTGGCCGGTCCCCGCGAGCTCAAAGGCAGCCGAGATGCCCGCTATGCCTCCGCCGATGACCACGACATCGGCCCCGTCTTGGGGGCCCGTCACTGCTGGGTCCGGTCCAACCGGTGCTTGCGCATCACGAGCTGCAGGGCCAATCGCTGATCGGGATCCGCGAGATTGACGTGGAGCGCCTCGGAGATCCGGTCGATCCGCTTCATCACCGTGTTGCGATGCACGCCGAGCATGGCCGCGGTGTTCGTGGCTGACGACTGGCAGTCCAAGTAGGCCTCCAGCGTCCGCAGCAGAGTCTCATCGGCATCGGTCGCCTCCAGCGGTGCCAGAAATGCGTCAACCACCCGGCCGAAATCAGCGGAGCCGTACCAACCCAGCATGATCCGCTGGATGCCGAGCTCGTCGATGTGGCGCACTGCGACCCGCCGGCCGCCGGCACCAGCCAAGGTTGCGGCCTGGCGCGCATCGGTCAAGCTGGCACGCAGGCCCGGCAGTCCCGTCGCCGGCCGCCCCACCCCGCCGTGTGCCATGACATCGGCTGCCTCGTCGGTGAGTTGGGTGACCGCGTCCCGCAGCCGGCGCGTCATCGCACGGTATTCCTCGACGGGTGGCTCCGAGCGGGAGCTCACCCAGCCCGACCAGCCGTCGGTGCGCTCGATCAGCGGTCCGTCGATGCCGCAGGCGCTCAACAGCTCGCCCAGCGTGTCGGTGTTCACCAGCACCCATGCCGCATCGACCGCGCCGGACACCTCGACGTGGAAGGCGGTTACCCATCCCGCGGCCGACCAGCCGACGGTGGCCATCTGCGCCAGCACGGTCTCATCGGGCAATTCGCCGCCGCCCACGATCTCGTTGAGCAGGGCCAACCGGTGACGAGCATCGCGTTCCATCACCAACCGGTCGCGGACCAGGTAGGCGCCGACCGCCCAAGACGCCACGCCCATCAGCTCCAGCCCGGTGCCCATGAAGGCCTCGTCGGCTGCGTCGAGCACACACACCAGCCAGAAGCGGGCCGGCTCACCCGGCACCACGATCACGGGGCACGTCATCCCGGGTGCGCCGTCGCCGCCCACGCGGGGCGAGCTGAAGGCACTCTGGCGCAGCGCACCGGCTTCGACGGCGACATCAGGACCGGCAACCACCGCACCGGTGGCCTCGACCAGCGAGCACGGTCGGCCCAGCACGTCGGCCACAAGCGCCAGCGTGTCCGGCACGGTCTTGGTGCCCATCAGGCCATGCAGCAGCTTGGACACCATCGCTGCTTGACGGACGGTGGGCTGCAGTAGCAGTTCGCGTGCCGCAGCGGCCATCGACAGCACATCGGGCGTGCTGACCTCGACGAGGGCCGTGGAGAAGCGATCGGCCAATCGCCGCGTGGCGAGTCCTGGTGTTGCGACGGCGTTGACCGCCACCAGTCCGGCACCGCTGCCGTCGCGCACGGCGCGCAGAGCGATGTCCAGCGCGTAGGAGTTCGGCGCCAGCGAGCTCGCGTCCAGCACCACCAGGAGTCCGCTGGAGATCGGCGTCGTGCGGTCGCAGCGCTCGGTTACGGCGATATCGGCAACCACACTGTCGAGCCCTTTGGCACCGGCCACCACATGCGACTCGCCGAGCACGCCTGCCGCCAGCAGTTGCCGCAGGGTCAACGGTCGAGCTTGCGAGCTGAATTGCAACACTCTGGCTCCTAGACGCAGGCAGCCCCGGCGGCTCTATTCTCCGCGACCTCGTGCGGTCGGCGGGACGGCAGGTTGGCCAGGACGAAGTCGATCCAGTTGTCGCCCGCGACACGGCACGCGATCTCGGAGCCCAGTTTCGCCACCAGCAGCTCGACGAGTGACGCCAGATCGGCCGACGAGCGCAGCTCGTCCACCAGCGGCAGGCGGTCAGGATCGACGAGGCCTGCGCCCAGAATCGGGTCGATCGTGTGCAGGAGATCGTCGATGAAATCCGGGCCCAGACCGACTGCCCCCTTGCCCGCGACGTCGAGCGCATGGGCAATGTGCGCCACGTAGTCGGCCAGCGCAGGCTGCTCATGAGCGAGGAAGCCGCCGAACGCGTTGATGCCGATGACGCCGCCAGCGACCGCGATCTGGCGCATCTGCTCGTCGCTGAGGTTGCGCGGGTGGCCGCACAGCGCCTGACACGACGAGTGGGTCGCCACGAAGGGACGGGTGGCGATGGCGGACACGTGGGCCACACCGGCTGCCGAGAGATGGCTCACGTCGACGATGATCCCGAGGCGTTCCATTTCGGCCACAGCGTCAGTGCCGAGGCTGGTCAGCCCGGCGTCGGTGGCGGCCTCGCCGACGCCATCAGCCATCATCGTGCGACGGTTCCACGTCATCGACATGCTGCGCACGCCCAGCCGGAAGAACGTCTCGAGGAGCTCGAGATCAGCGCCGAGCGGCTCGGAGCCCTCGAGGGCAAGCAGCAGCCCGATCCGGTTGGATTCCAGCGCCTGTTCAAGATCGGATGGGGTCTCGACGACGGCGACATCGGCAGCATGGATGTGAGCGATGCGTCGAGCTTCTTCGAGCAGCAGCAAGGCCCGCCGCAAGGCGCCCTCACCGACGTGCTGGTCCTCGGTGAAGATCGGCAGGAACTGCAGGTCCACGCCGCCCGAGCGCAGCTGGGGCAGCCAGTAGTCCCCGAAGGGGTCGGAGCGGCCGCGTTCTCGTTGATGCAGGACTGCGAGCAGCAGGTCGTTGTGAGCGTCGGCGACGCGGACCCCGGCGTGGCTCACGCGGCGAGCGGCCCGACCGCCTTGACGATGACTCGGCACCCGCCGCCCGGAACGTACGTCATCGGGATCTCCATGACGCTCGTGATCCGCACCTCGCCGGCGTTGGCACCGGCGCGGATGGCGGCGTCTGTTGCTTCCTCCCGGGCGCTGCGCAGGCAGTCCTCGCGGCTGGTGGCGTCGTAGCTGTACACCTTGTCGATCGATCCCGCGGCTTCGGCGATGGCCGCGCCGAACGCGTTCGCCACCGAATGATGCGGCGGCCAGATGACCTCGCTGAAACCAGACAGCTCCGCCGGGACCAGGTGGGCGCCGCCTCCCACTGCCATCAGCGGCAGCGGTGTGCTGGATGCCTTCATCCGCTCGCCCAGCACCGCGATCCGCTCGTCGACCCAGGTGATCGCCGCCTCGCAGATCTCGTTCTCGACGCCGCCCAGCAGCGAGGGATCGCCGAACCCATCCAGCCGTCCCACGGCCAGCGACACATCGGACAGTGTCAGCGTGGGACCGCCCATGCACATCGCATCGCTGATGACCCGGTAGCCCACCGAGTCCGGACCGACCGTCACACCTCCGCCGTCGGCCTCGCCATCGTGCCGCACGATGGTGCCGCCGCCCAGGCCCACCGAGATCAGATCGGGCATGCGGAAGTTGGTGCGCACACCGCCGACTTCCACCGCGGCAGTGGACTCACGAGGAAAGCCGTTCACCAAGATGCCGATGTCTGCCGAGGTGCCGCCGACATCGATCACGAGCGCATCGGTGAGTCCCGCCAGCGCGCACGCGCCGCGCATCGAGTTCGTCGGGCCTGAGCCGACGGTGAGCACTGGGTAGCGATCTGCCTCCTCTACCGTCATCAGCGTCCCGTCGTTCTGGGTCAGGAAGCTCTCGACGTCGAGTCCGAGGTCGGCGAGCGTGTCACGGAAGCCGTTCACCACCCGCCTCGCGACCGTCAGCAGCGATGCATTGAGGATCGTGGCGTTCTCACGCTCGAGCAGGCCCAGCGACCCGACCGTGTGGCTCAGCGAGACTGGCAGATCGGCTCCGCATTCGGCTTCGATGATCGCGGCGGCTTGCAATTCATGGTCGGTGCATGCCGGGCTGAATGCGCACGACACGGCAATGGCGGAGACGTCTCCCGCGCACTCGCCGGCGAACCGGCGGATGGCGTCTTCGTCGAGAGGTGCGATCGGCGTGCCGTCGTACTCGAAGCCGCCCTCGATGATCTGGCTGCGCCCGATGACCAGATCTCGCAAGTCTTGGGGCCAGTTGGCGCTGGGCCGTACGCCCAGCGATGAAGGCGCCGCCAGCCGGAGCACACCCACCCGGTCCAGGTCGCGGCGCCGGATAATGGCGTTGGTCGGGTGCGTCGTGCCCAGCATGGCCTTGCCCAGCCGGGAGGTGTCGTCGATCTGGTCGATGACTGTGGTGATCGCATCGATGATGCCGTCGATGGGCTCGGGGGTGGTCGCGGTCTTCGTCTCGACGATGATGTGGCCGTTGCCGTCCACCACGACGGCATCGGTGTTCGTTCCCCCGACGTCGACGCCGAGCCGCAGGTCCTTCGAGGAAACGCGGATCGAAGGATCTTCTCGCTGAGTCACCTATTGTCTCCCGCTCTTGTTCGCTGCGCTCACGGGCCGCTCGGGCCCCGGCTTCGCCGTTCGGCTCAGCCTCCGCATCGCGCACGCTCCCGGAAGTCGACGTAGTCGATGTCGTATCCGAAGGCCCTGGGTCCCACGAGATCCAACATCCCGTCGCGGTGCCACTCGGGTGCGCACGGCATGGCCAGCACGTTGAGGCGCTGGCCGTAGGCCAGTCCCTCGGTGGTGATCGGGTCGGCCGACTCGTAGTCGAGCAGGCAGAGCAAGTCGGGCACGGTGACCACGGCGTCGCCGTCTTCGAACGCAACGAGGTTCTCGTTCTGAATCTCGACGCGCATTGTCCGGCCGGGATCGTCGAGGTGTTCAAGCACCACCGTGCCGCGGGCGAAGCCTTCGGTGGTCCGGCGGTCGATGTCGATCACCTTGCCACTGAAGACGTGGGCCGCATCGGTGTAGTCGAGGAGTTCGTCCCACGCTCCTTCGGCACCCCGCTTCACGTGAGCGAGCCGCTTGCCGACCTCGGTGCAGTAGCTCATGGAGCCTGCGATGCCGGCTCGTCGCACGTCAGCCACCTTCATCGGGTAGCAGCTGATCGCGTCGGCGAGACCGAGTTGGATGACAGCGGCGCGGGCGAGCGATTCGGCGATCTGGTTGGTGTTCGCCTCGAACACGCACATGTTGCCCTTCTCGTCCGCGATCGACAGCGGGCCGGCGGGCAGGTCGTGCAGGGTGAAGACGGTCATCTCGATCTGGGGGAAGGCCCGGCGCATCCCGTCAGCGTCGACCACCGGCAGGCCCATCTCGACAGCCGTGGCGATCGGCACGAGAGTGTTGACGCCGCCCACCTCGATCGGCATGAGCGCCACTGGGTCCTCGCCCAGGTAGGCCGCCAGTGCCTGGATGCCCGACCTGAACTCAGTGCCGGCGGGGATCTTCTCCAAGATGACCGTTGGAGCGCCGATGATGGCGGTGGTCAGCACTAGGCCGTCGTCGGGGAGCTCGTCGGCGCTCACGACCCGGGCGGGTCCGTGGTCCGCGATGGCTTGAGAAACCAGCAGCTTGCCGACGTAGGGATCTCCCCCGCCGCCGGTGCCGAGCAGCGTTGCTCCGAGCGCCAGGTCGTCGATGTCGTCGAGGGTCAGTTCTCTCACGCACATCCTTCCGCCGGGACGGCTCGACCGCCTGGCCAGCGAATGTAGGTGGCCGCTGCGCCGGCCATCGATGGGCACATCGCAACCCCAAGCTCACCCAACAACGCACTCTGCCCTACGCACGTCGACGTGTGGGCACGACCGGAAGAACGCGCTCCGAACGCCGAATCAGCGAGCTTCACGAAATCGACTTGGTGCTGCATGGCGGCGCGTGTGATGCTCCAGGTATGAATTTCATTACTTTCTCTGCTTTTTCAGACAAGGTGTCAGGCATAGTGCATGAATATTTCATGCTAGATTCATGCAATGGCGAATCTTCAAGTGCGGAACGTGCCCGATGAACTCCATGAGCGGCTGCAGCGCTGCGCTCAGCAGCGCAACTGTTCGATGAGCGCGGTCGTGCTGCAGGCCCTCAAGCGCGAACTCGAGTGGTCCGAGTGGCAGGAACGATGGGAGTCGATTCCTCCGCTGGACATCGAACTCGACGTCGTCGCCACCCTCGACGAAGTGCGTCGCGAGCGAGATGAGGAACTCTTTGGACACCTACGTAGTTGACTCGTCCGCTGCGATTGAGTACCTGCTGCGCACTCCTGCAGGACTCGTGTTTGCGGACACGATCGCGGAATGTTCGTTGGCTGCGCCCGAGCTGTTCGATGCCGAAGTCGTCTCGGCGATGCGCCGCTTCGTGGCCAACGAAGCCATCTCCGTAGCGCGCGCCGAGGCGCTGCTCGACAACCTCGCCGCGTTTCCTATCGAGCGTGTCTCACATCGCTTCCTGGCACGGACGGCATGGCGCTACCGCGACAACGTCACGGCCTACGACGCCATGTATGTCGCCGTAGCTGTCACCAGGGGTGCACCGCTGCTCACGGCCGACGGCAGACTCACCCGCGCACCGAATCTTGGGATTGCCGTTCATCACATCCAGCTGAGCTGAACGGCGGTCGGGTCAGCCGAGGAGGCCCATGCCTCCGACGGTGTCGCGCTCGTCGACCAGTTCGGCCCAGGAGGCTTCGATCCGGGAGCGGCTGAAGTCATCGAGCTCGAGGCCGGTCACCATGTGGTACTGGCCGCCCGAGACGGTGACGGGGTACGACGTGATGATGCCCTCGGGGGCGCCGTAGTCGCCCGTGGACGGGATGCCCATCGACACCCAGTCGCCGCCGGGCGTGTCCGAAGACCAGTCGCGCATGTGATCCACCGCCGCCGACGCGGCCGACGCTGCCGAGGAGGCGCCGCGGGCGTTGATGATCGCGGCGCCGCGCTGCTGCACGGTGGGGATGAAGTCGTCCTCCAGCCACGCCTGGTCGTCCACCAGGGCCGCGGCGTTGTGGCCGCCCACCTCGGCGTGGAAGATGTCGGGGTACTGGGTGGCGGAGTGGTTCCCCCAGATGGTCATGCGGGTCACGTCGTTCACCGACACGCCGGCCTTGGCGGCGAGCTGGGCGACAGCCCGGTTGTGGTCGAGCCGGGTCATGGCGGTGAACTGCCCGTCGGCGATGGCGGGCGCATTGCGCATCGCAATCAGGCAGTTCGTGTTGGCCGGGTTGCCCACCACCAGCACCCGCACCGACGGGTTGGCCGAATCGCTCAGCGCCTTGCCCTGCACCGTGAAGATGCCGCCGTTGGCCTCGAGCAGATCGCTGCGCTCCATGCCGGCCTTGCGAGGCATCGAGCCCACCAGCAGCGCGTAGTCGGCGCCCTCGAAGGCTTCGTTGGGATCCGACGTGCCGGTGCGTGACGCCAGCAGCGGGAACGCGCAGTCGTCGAGCTCCATCATCACGCCGTCGAGCGCGCCCATCGCCGGGGGGATCTCCAGCATCCGCAGCTCGACGGGCTGGTCGGGGCCGAGCATGGCCCCCGAGGCGATCCGGAACAGCAGGCTGTAGCCGATCTGACCCGCTGCACCGGTCACCGCAACCCGAACTGGATCCTTCTTGGCGGGATCGTTCACTGCACTCTCCTGAATCGACGTGCCGGGCACCCGCCCCGGCCGCGTGCGTTTCTAGCGCAGCATCCTTCCTGCTGCACCCCGCTGAAGCCGTCAGCTTTGCCGGGACTCACCGGTAGCGGCTGGGGGAAGCTTGGCCCGGTAGGCATCGAGGAACCTGGGCCACCAGCGCTGCCAGAACTGCTCTGACGTTTCGTCGAGCGACCGGACGATCTCGGCGACGAATGACGACATCGAGTGCGAATTGCGGTAGAGCTCGCTGCGGGCGCTCACTGCGGCGTGAGCGGCCATGAACGCCCGGCGCGCCCGGCCGCCCGCCCAGTCGTCGGGCAGTGCTTGGGCGGGCAGCAGCGGATCGTCGCGATGGACTGCCTCCGTTTCCGCCGTGGCGGCAAACATGACAGCGGCAAGCTGAGCGTCGCCGAGGCAGTGGGCATCGGCCTCGATCGATGTGAGCCTGCGTTCGAGAGCGCCGTAGCGATCGGCAAGCTCACCAAGGGGCCAGATACGTCCCGCGAACTCCGCCGGATCGTCGTCTGCGGGCTCGCCGCCCTGGGCCGCGACGAGGCCCGTGCGGATCGACGGCGTGACGAAGCTGCGCACCGCATCGGGCACCTCAAGATGCTCGGCGAGCTGGGACACCAGATCGAAGAGATCGTGCGGGTGCACGTACAGCCCCGACTGGATCGGCGCAGCACCGAGCTCGATGAGCAAGCGACGCAGTGCATCGCGAGCAGCTCGGCGCCGCTCGGGCACCTCGAAGGCCGTGAGATGCCACCATCGGTCCCACGGTTCGAGACCCGCATCGACACGGTGCGCGTAGGCCGCCCAGCCGATGTCGCTTTCGATGGCCGCACGGCCCGCAGCAGTCACGCGGTAGCTGGCGCCGCGGCCCCGCCCTGCATCGTGAACGAGGAGTCCCTCGCCGGCAAGCCGAGCCAGGCAGTCACGCACCGCCTTGTCGCTGTGGCCGAGCAAGGCCGACATGACGAAGATCGGCTCGGCGTGCAGTGCGCCGCCAGTACCGACTGTCGACAGCACCAGTGCGCGAGTCGGGAGCGAGATCTGCTCCTCCGCAGCGTGATCGCTCAATGCTGACTCCTTGCTCTAATGCCGCAGATTATCAACGGCCGTAGATTTAGTGCGCCATTTCGCGTATGCTGCTCGCATGAGCCCTGGCCAGATGGTGTTCGACCCCGATTCGGCACTGCCCAACGTCGCCTATCGAGACCCCGCGATCTTTGCCGCGGAGCTGGATGCGATCTGGCACGGCGACTGGGTGTTCGTCACGACCGCCGATGCCGTGCCCAATCCCGGCGACCAGTTGCCGGTGATCGTCGGCAGGCAGCCGGTGCTGCTCATCCGCCAGCAGAACGGCGATCTCGCCGCTCTGTCGAACCTGTGCGCCCATCGAGGCACGCTGCTGGTCGACCGGCCGTCCAACGCCAAACGGGTCCAGTGCCCGTACCACGCATGGACCTACGACGACGGCGGGCGGCTGCTGTCGGTGCCGCACGCACCGCGAGACGCCGTCGACAAGCCGGCGCACTGCCTGCCGGTCTACCGGGTGGAGTCGTGGCATGGCCTGATCTTCGTCAGCCTGAACCCCGATGTCGAGCCGCTCGCCGAGCGCTTCGCCGCGGTGGAGCCTCACGTCGCCGCATACGGCCTCGACGCCGTGGCACACCGGTCAGACCAGCAGGAAACGCAGGAATGGGCCTGCAACTGGAAGCTCGCGATCCTCAACGCGATGGAGAGCTACCACCTGTTCCGGGTGCACCCCGAGACGCTCGAGCCGTTCTCGCCGACCAAAGGGGCCTACTACATCGCCGGTTCGGCTCGGGCGACTGCCACCGGCGGCTCGACTTCCTCCGGCGACGACTACCTGCTGGTCAGCCTGCCTCCCGGCTTCGTCGGCGCGTTCAACTCGGGAGCCTTCTTCTGGCAGGCCGTCCACCCCATCGACGCCGAACGGTGCGCCGTGAGAACCGGCGCCGCCTGGGGCACGGCATCGAGCACCCGCCCTCGCAGCCGGATCGCGAACTGGTTCAGCCGCTGGACAGCCGGCGCCTCATACGGGCTGCCCGACTTCCTGCCCGAGGACAAGGCGATCTGCGAGCGAGGACAGCGTGGTGCGATCGGCGACTTCGCTCCCGGCCCGCTCGTTCCCATCGAACGGGTGGTCGCCGATTTCGGGCACTACCTCAACTGGCGCCTCAACGGCGTGGAGCCACCGGCTGTGCACACGGCCCCCGACACAGGAGAGAACCGATGATCCAGAGCTGGGACGATCCGCCAGCGACCCGACTCCGGCGTCCCTGGATGACGTGGGCCGGGCTGGCCGCCCTGTGGGTGCTGACGTTTTCCGGGGCGTACTGGATGTGGTCGGTGCTGTTCTTGGGCTGGGCCGCCTACGACATCATCACGGGCGAGAGCAGCTTCATACAGCGGGTCACCCGGCGAGGCGATCCGGTCACGTATTGGCTGATCGTCACGTCCTGGGTGGCGCTGTCGTTGCTGTGGCTGCTCTACCCCGACGGATGACGAGCGCGTCGCCGCGCTGATCTAGCGGGCTGCGGCGGCGTCGACGGTGTTGGCCAGCAGCATGGCGCGGGTCATCGGGCCGACGCCGCCGAGTCGGGGGGTGACCCAGCCGGCCACCTCGCCGACTGATTCGTCCACGTCGGACAGGATCTTGCGGCCCTCGCGCGTGATGCCGCCGCCGACGACCGCGGCGCCGGGCTTCACCATGTCGGGCGTGATGAGGCCGGGCACGCCGGCCGCGGCGATGACGATGTCGGCCTCGCGGGTGTAGGCGCCCAGATCTGCCACGCCGGTGTGCACGACGGTCACCGCCGCGTTCGCCACCGGCCGCTTCAGCGCCATCAGCAGCGCCATCGGGCGGCCGATCGTGAGACCGCGGCCCACCACCACCACGTGGCGCCCTTCCACCGGTACGCCGTAGTGCTCGAGCATCACTTGGATGCCCCGCGGTGTGCACGGCAGCGGTCCGTCCACGCCCATCACGAGCCTGCCCAGGTTCACCGGGTGCAGGCCGTCGGCGTCCTTGTCGGGATCGATGGCCAGCAGCGCCGCTTCCTCGTCGAGCTGGCGGGGCAGGGGCAGTTGGACGATGTACGCGTGCACGGCGGGATCGTTGTTGAAGCGCTCGATGACAGCGTCCAATTCGGCCTGCGTGATGTCAGCGGGCAGCTCTTCGTGGATCGAGGAAATGCCCACCTCGCCGCAGTCGCGGATCTTCGCCCCCACGTAGCTGTGCGATGCCGGGTCGTCGCCGACGAGGATCGTGCCGAGCCCCGGTTGCAGGCCGTCGGCTGCAATCCGTTCTCGCAGGTCGTCCTTGATCTGTTCGGCCAGCGCCTGACCGTCCAACAGCACCGCAGTCACGGGCTGCCACCGTAGTAGCGCTGCGCCCGGACGCTTGCCGTCATGCGTTCTCGGTCGAAGCTGGACAGGAGCGCTAGCTGATCGGGCCGACGGCCATCTGTCAGGGCGCCAGAGTTGTCGGGCCCGGGCTCGGGCCTGAACGCGTGTCATGGGAATTCGCGTTGCGAGCGCGGGATGTACGGCGTTTGTGCACGCGTCGCAGGGTGGGCGAGGCTGCGGCGAGGGCGCGGTCGGCGACGGCGAGGACTCGGCCGGGCGTGCCGGGGGTCTCGTTGTCGATGAGGTTGCCCATCACTTGCAGGGTGAGGCGGGCGATGGCGTCGGTGCCGACTGCCAGTCGCAGGCCTGCTCGCAGGATGCGCGGGTGGCCGATGAGGAACGAGAAACGCCGACCCGTCCGCAGGAAGGCGTCGAACTTCTCGGCGACGATGCGGTCGTAGGTGTCGGCAACCGCGGACGGGTCCTCGGCGAACAGGTCGGCCACCAGGATCCCGGTCTCGAGGCCGTAGTCGATGCCCTCGCCGTTCATCGGGTTGATCAGCCCCGCTGCGTCACCGATGGCCACCCAGCCAGGGCCGTGCCGCTTGGTGGCACTCATGGGCAGGCGCCACGCCCGGGGCCGCTCCAGGTACGGGCCGAGCTGCCAGCTCTCGGCCACCAGGTCGCGGTAGCTGTCGCACAGCCGGTTCAAGTTCAGGTTCGCGAAGCCCTTCATGGTGTTGAGGGCCCCCACGCCGATGTTGACCGTGCCGTCGCCGGCGGGGAACAGCCAGCCGTAACCGGGCACCGCAGTGCCTTCGGCGTCACGCAGCGTCAAGCAGGCCTCGAGGTACTCCTCGGCATGGCGGGGCGTCTCGGCATAGGTGCGGATGGCCAGGCCGAACGGCTCGTCGGGGTCGCGCAGGGCGCCCAGCATGCGGGCGGCCTGGCCCTGGGCACCAGCGGCCAGCACCACGAGGTCGGCAGTCCAGCGCTCGCCCCCGGCGGTCACGCCCACCGCCCGGCCGTCTTCGATGATCGGCAGCGCCTCGGTGCCGAAGCACAACTCGGCCCCGGCGGCGGCCGCGCCGTCGCACAGGGCGCTGTCCAAGCGGCGCCGGGGCCACACCGCTCCGTAGGGGCCGAACTGCCCGTTGGCCGGCCAGTCCAGCTCGCGCACGCGCCGACCGGCGATCATCCGCAGCCCCGCAATGCGGTGCGCTTCGTCCAGCGACACGCCCAGCTCGTCCAGGGCAGCCACCGCCCGCGGCGTCAGGCCGTCACCGCAGACCTTGTCGCGCCCCGCAGGAGCTTTCTCGAACGCCGTCACCTTGATGCCGGCTCCTGCAGCACGCATGGCCGCCGCCGCACCGGCGGGACCGGCCCCGATCACGATCATGTCCCGGTGCGGCACCGCTACAGCCTGCCGCCGCCGACTGCGGATCGCTCACCGGTCGCTACGTTCTTGCCATGACCGAAACGCTGACGGGCACCGATCGCTCGGCTGGGATCAGCTACGACGAGCTGTTCGACGAAGACACGCACCCGGTGTCGGACGTTCTGCGGCGAGTCGGCGAGCACCTGCCGGGCAACACGCGCGTGCCCGCCCGCGTGTACTACGCGCAGGACGTCCACGATCTGGAAGTCGAGCGGCTGTGGAGCCGCGTGTGGCAGCTCGCGTGTCTCGCCGAAGAAATTTCCGAGGTCGGCGACTACCACGTCTACGACATCGCGCACCTGTCGTTCCTGATTGTCCGCACCGCCCCCGACCAGATCAAGGCCTACCGCAACGCCTGCCTGCACCGGGGCCGCAAGCTGCGCGAGAACCACGGACGGGGCGCCTCCAGCCTTCGCTGCCCCTTCCACGGCTGGTGCTGGGAGCTCAACGGCTCGCTGCGGGAAATCCCCTGCCAGTGGGACTTCCCCGATGTGGACATGGCCGACTACGGGCTGCCCGAGGCCCTGGTCGACACCTGGCACGGGTTCGTGTTCATCAACCCCGACCGCGACGCCGCGCCGCTGGCCGACTACCTGGGCGACCTCGCCGATCACTTCGAATTCGTGCCGTTCGAGCGCCGGTACAAGGCGGCACACGTCTCCAAGCTCATGCCGATGAACTGGAAGACCTGCCAAGAGGCCTTCATGGAGAGCTACCACGTGGTGGCGACCCATCCCACGCTGATGGAATCCCTCGGCGACGCCAACAGCCGCTACGACATCTTCGGCAACTACAGCCGGGCGATGACCGCGACGGGCGTGCCCAGCCCGCATCTCGACGGGCAGCCCCGCTGGGAGCGCATCGACGACGGCAAGGAGTACGGCCGCTGGCGGCACCCGCTGAGCGGGCACATCTACGAGCGCAACGCCGAGGGGCAGGTCGCCGTCACCGACCTGGACGGCAGCGTCAGCACCTTCGACGAGCACGGCAACCACCTCGACGGCGTGCAGACCCAGGCCGACCCGCACCTGTGCAAGTGGATCGGCGGCCCGCTGCCGCCGGGCCTGGAGGAGATGCCGCTCATGACGCCCCATCCCCCGCCGGAGGTGACCAACGTGCGGGGCTGGCTGGCGGACCGCAAGCGGGCGCAGGTGCAACGGCAGGTGGGCGACGCCATCGATGTCGAGGCCGTCAGCGACGCCGAGCTGATCGACTCGATCTTCTTCTCGGTGTTCCCGAACTGGTCGCCGTGGGGCTGCTTCAACCCGATCATGTACCGGTTCCGGCCGAACGGCGACAACCCCCAGGAGTGCATCTTCGAGGTGATGCTGTTCCCCCTGGCCCCGCCCGATCCGGCCGATCGACCAGCCCCGGCGCAGGTGCGCCACCTCGGCTTCGACGACGACTGGACCCTGGCGCCCGAGCTGGGGCCGCTGTCCAAGATTTTCCAGCAGGACTCGCTCAACCTGCCGCTGGTGCAGCAGGGCCTGCGAGCCCAGGAGCAGCAGGAGGTGATCTTCGCCTCCTACCAGGAGACCAAGATCCGCCACTTCTACGAGCTGTACTTCGCAAGGCTGGGGCCCCAGATCGACCGCTCGACGGGTGCGGTGGCTGTTGTGTCGGAAAGCGCCGTGGGCGTGGTCACGCGCGAGAACGGCAGCGCTGACTGAGCTCTCAGTCGCGCTCGCTGCCGAGCTTGCCGCCTGACCACCACGACTCGAAGCGCGGCTCGATCGCCGACCAGACCAGCTCGACGATCGGCCCGCTCGGGGGCACGACGTAGGAGAACACGCCAAAGCCGTCATCGGGCGGCGCAGCCGCTGCGGCAACGTGCCAGCCGGCCTGCAGGCAGCGCTCGGTCTCCGCAGCCACGTCGTCGACCCACACGCCCACGTGATGGACGCCCGGATCGTCCGAGCCGTCCCAGATGGTGCCCGGTTGGCCCTGCAGCAACTCGAGATGCTGTGGTCCCTCGCACGAGTAGGTGAAGGTCAGCTCGACCGACTGGAGACCGTGCTGCGGCGTCCACACCTGCTGCGCTGCGTTGTGCTGCACCGACGCCCAGCTCACGCCCAGCGTCTCGCCCATCTCTGCCATCGCCGCATCGAGGTCCGGCACCCGGATCCCCGTGTGGAAGAGCCGCTGGTAGTCGATCATCGGATTGACCTCCCGAACCCGGCCATACTCGCGCAGGGGGTGTCCGGATGAGCCGCGAGACGCTTGTCGAACTCACACGCAGGACGCTCGGTCACGCCCGCGCGGCAACGGTGCCGCTGGCCGGCGACATCGGACGGGTGCCGGCGGCCAACTACTACGACCCCGATCGCTGGCAACTCGAGATGGCGCGGGTGTTCAAGCGCACTCCCCTGGCGCTGGGCTTCACCTGCGAGCTGCCCGAGCCCCGCAGCTACAAGGCGCTGGAGGTCGCGGGAGTGCCCGTCCTGCTGTCACGGGGCGCCGACGGCCAGATGCGCTCATTCGTGAACATGTGCAGCCACCGCGGCTCGATCGTCGTCCCCGAAGGAACCGGCACGGCACGGCGCTTCACGTGCCCGTACCACGCGTGGAGCTACGACAGCGAAGGTCGGCTGGTCGGCATCCTCGACCGTGAGGAATTCGGCGACCTCGACCCCGACGGTCATGGCCTCACGCCGCTGCCCGTCGCCGAGCGAGCCGGCATCATCTTCGGCGCCTTGACGCCACGGGCGCCTTTCGACATCGACGCCTACCTCTGCGGCTACGGCGAGATGCTGGCCCATCACGAGTTCGCGAGCTGTGCCTATGTGGGCAGCCAGACCGTCGACGGGCCGAACTGGAAGGTGGCCTACGACGGCTATCTCGACTTCTATCACCTGCCGATCTTGCACCGGGAGTCGTTCGGGCCCGGCTACTCCAACAAGGCGATCTACGACGCATGGGGTCCGCACCAGCGGGTGACCTCACCCGACCGCCGGTTCCTGGCGCTCGACGATCTTCCCGAAGACGACTGGCCCGCCGACCTGCTGACCGACGGCGTGTGGACGATCTTCCCGCACGCCTCGGTCGCCGGCTTCCAGGTGAGCGCCGACGGCGTTCCCGGCGGCGGGCGGATGTACATGATCTCGACGCTGTTCCCCGGCGACACGCCCGACACGTCCCGCACGGTCCAGCATTTTCTCGCCACATTCGAGCTCTCCGAGCAGCTCGACGGGCTGATCGAGGCCCAGAAGGCCTTCCTGCTGCATGTGGTGCGCGACGAGGACTACTACAACGGCAACCGGATCCAAAGGGCGGTGAAAACCGGCGCCAAGACTGAGTTCTTCTTCGGTCGCAACGAGGCCGGCGGTCAGCGCTTCCACGGCTGGGTCGATCGCCTCGTGGCTGCGGAGACCGACGACGACTTCGCCCAGCTCTTCGCCGGTGCTGAGGTGTCCTTCCAGCGCTAGCTGGAAGCAACAGCACAGCCAGCGCTAGCTGGAAGCATCAAACACAGTCAGCGCTAGCTGGAAGCGAAAGCACAGCCAGCGCTAGCTGCGCGTGGCGAGCCAGTCGGCCGTGGCCTTGGCCATCTTCGAGCCGTCGTAGCCGATGCGCTGGGTTGGCTCCACCTCGAGGATCACCCGCCGGGGCGAGTCCAGGAACGAGACGAACGCGGCCTGGCCCGCTTCGTTGCCAGGCCAGAGCGCCTCGGCGAGGGCCGGGTAGAACCACGCCTTCGTTTCGGCGTCGTCGTGCACCGTGCAGGTGCCTTTCCACGTGATCGCCTTGTTGCGCGGCATCGGCGAGCCGGTGCTGGTGACCACGATGCACACCCGCGGATCACGGCGCACGGCGCTGATGCGTGCTCGCTGGCTCGACGCTGTCAGCCAGAAGCGGCGGTCCCGCCAGACGTACGACATGATCACGCCGACGGGCCAGCCCTCACGGTTCGCCCAGATGAAGGTGCACTCGTTGTGCGCGAGCAGCAGCTGTTCTTCGACGTCGGCATCGAGGTCGAACGCCGTGACGTCTTCGTAGTTCTCCTCGGGATGGGCCTCCGACGATTGCTCGGCCATGAGGTGACTCCGTTCGGCAGCGGCGGCGGCCGGCGTTGGTGCCGGTCGGCTCGAGTGCTTTGCGCTCTCGTTCACCGTAGTGACACCCGGCGACGAACTGCATGGCCTGCTAGACCGGGCGGATGCCTGCGTATCTCATTGCGAACTACGACGTCGTCGATCCGGACAAGTACAAGGAATATCAACGCGGCGCCGCGCCCATCATGGCGGGAGGCGGCAAGCTCCTCGTGCTGGACCCAGGGTCGGTCATCAAGGAAGGCGACGCCGGAGCGCAGACAGTCGTCATCGAATACCCGACGATGGAGGCCGCCCGGGCCGCGTACGAGTCGGACGACTACCAAGCCGTCGTGGGCATCCGTTTGGGCGCGACCACGAACGGCCGGGCGGTGCTCGCCAACGGCATGGGCTGAGGGAACCCGAATCCCTCCGAGTCATTCGTGCCGCGCGTTGCGGCGCGGCCCCGGAGCAACTGCCGAAGGCTGAGCCGGGGTTGCCGTTAGGCGGCCGTCAGGCTCACGTCGAGCCGCTTGAGCCCACGCAGCATGAAGCTGGGGTGGTATTCGAAGGTGTTCGCGGCGTCCAGCTCGAACGACGACAGGCGACGGGCCAGCTCCTCGAGGGCCACCTTTCCCTCGAGCCGGGCCAGGGCCGCCCCGACGCAGTAGTGGATGCCCCGGCCGAATGCCAGGTGATCGGTGGCCCCGTCACGCTCTGGGCAGAACGACTGCGGCTCGTCGAACACGCCTGAGTCACGGTTCGCGGCGGAGTACATCAACACCACTCGGGCACCGGCAGGGATGTCCACTCCGGCGACGGTCGTATCGCGGCGCACCACTCTGAACATGCCTTGGACCGGCGTCGATATGCGCAGCGTCTCCTCGACGATCGATCGGGCACGCTCGGGATCCTCACGCAAGTGCTGCCACTCGCCGGGATGCTCGCCCAGCAGGCGCATCATCTCGGTGAGCATCTTCGTCGTGGTTTCGTTGCCGGCAACCAGCAGCTGCTGGATGATGCTCAGCATCTCGGCCATCGTCAGCGGATCTACGTCGTCGATGCCGTCGGTGTCCCGGTCGATCCGGGCGTTGAGCAGATCCGTCAGCAGATCATCCTGCGGCGACGTCTGGCGGCTCTCGAGTTCCTGCGCGAAGTACTTCTGGAACTCGATCACTTCGCGTTCGGCGTCAAGGCGCTCTTCGATGCTGATGTCGGTGCCGATGCCGGCGATGGAGGCATCGCTCCAGCGCTTGAAGTCGGCGAGCCGGTCGTCGGGAACGTTCAGCGCCTTCGCGATCACCGTGACTGGCAGCGGCACGGCGAACGCCTCCACGAAGTCGAGAGACGATCCGTCAGCCGTTGCGGCCAGCATTTCGTCAACGAGCCCGGTGGTGATGTCGCGGATCGTCGGCTCAAGATCAGAGATGACCTTGGGTGTGAACGCCTTGCTGATCAGGCGCCGGAAGCGGGTGTGCGCCGGCGGATCGGCGGTCAGCATGGTCCGCACCGGCGGGTAGCCGCCCTCGCTGCGGTACAGGTCGGCCATGCGCTTCGCCAGCTCGCTGCTCATGTGGCTGCTGGTGTCGAACTGCGAGGAGAACGTGTCGGTGTCACGGACCACATCGACCACGTCGTCGTAGCGGGTGATCAAGTACAGCTCTGCACCCGGCGTGGCGGCCGCAAAGACTGGAGCCTCCTGCTGCATCTTGGCGTAGTAGGCGTGCGGGCATTGCTGGACCGCAGGGTCGAACAGCCCGAAGTCGTACAGGTCGACGTCAGCCGTCGCGGCCGTGTCCGCGGCGCTCGAATCCAGTTGCGACACCGCTACAGCCTGCCGCCCCCGACGCCGGTCTGCTCAGCCGACACTGTCGTCGGCGACTGTCGGCTTGCGTCCTCCGGCTGCCGCCGCGAGCGGCAGCATCACCAATTCGTGGGCGAACTCGAGCACACGCACTGCGATCGCGAACGCCGCGGCATCGCCGACCCCGAAGCGCTCGGCCAGCAGGGCAGCAACCACGACCTCGCGCACGCCCAGCCCCGCCGGCGTGATGCCGACCATGCCCACGACGATGCCGGCGGCGGTGGCGCCGGCGATCAGCCAGATGTCATCGACGCCGGCGGCCAGCAGAGCGGCGGCCAGCAGCGCCGCGGCCAGAAGACGCTGTGCCACGGCCAGTCCGTAGATGAACACCGCACGCCAGACGCCTGGCCGCTCGGCGGTGAGCGCGTCCGGAGGAACGCGTCCCGAGAGCCATCGCAGCACTGCCGCTCGCTGCATCAGCGCCTCGACGCGGCGCCACCACCCAGCGGCGCCCGCCAAGGTCCAGGGCAGCGTCACCAGGCCGGCGGCCGCGCCCACGCCGATCACGAGCCGAGCCAGCCAGCCTCCTGCCGTGCCCAGCCAGTCGGCTGGCGCCCACAGCGCCG
>JAJEEO010000004.1 GCA_022820925.1 Acidimicrobiia bacterium
GGGCAGCATCCCCAGCCCGAACAGCACCGACGGCTCATGATTCGGCAGGACCGCGGGGCTGCCCACGATCACCACTCGGCGCGTCCCGGCCGATCTCAGGAACTCCACCAGATCGGACCGCGCTGTGGACGATTGCAACCCGCCTGGTGGCACCAGCACCACCGGGGCAGCTAGCGACGCCGCCAACGGCCCTGCGGCCACAGCATCGGCCCAGGACGCTCCCGACACGAGCACCACCCACTCCGAAGTGCCATCCCCGGCGTCCGCCAGCGCCCGCGCCACCTGAATCGACAGCGCGTAGGGGTCCTGGCCGCCGTAGCGCACCACCTGCACGCCTGGCACGGCCTCGCCCGCATCTGCCTCAGCGGGCTCCGGCTCAGTCGCCTCGGAATCCTCATCCTCGGACGCTGTGGCCTGAGGGTTGCCGCTCTCACTGAGTGATTGGGCGCCAGCCGGAACGCCCAGCAGCAATGTCGCCAAGAGCACGGCCATCCACAGCGCCAGTTGGCCCCCTCTCCGCATGAAGCGGACGCTAGTTGGGATGAGGAAATCTGCACTCGCGCGGGCGTCGTCCGGCGACCATGCGCCGGATTCCTCGCTGGCTGGTGCAGTACAGGCTTCCGTGCGCGTTCAGCGGTGGATGGTGAATGCCCTTTGGCGGTCGCGCCCGTAGCGATAGACGGCGAAATCGGTGTCGAACGAGATGGCCTCTTCGATGCCGTGGCGCTCCATGACAGCCCAGCTTGTGCGGTCGACGAGCGAGAAGTCCTGGTCGCTGAACTCGCTGCCGATGCGCAGCGCTGCACTGATGTCTTGTGGTGTGGCAGCCAGTACCTCGGCGAGTCGGCCTTCGACAATGTTGCTCACGAGCAAGTCGGCCGCATGACGGTTGGTGCGGACGCGAGCGAGAGACCATGTCTCGACAAGGACGTGGTCGGTGGTCGTCAACCGGCCGGCATGGATGTTCAGCAGCTCATCTGCCCGCGCATGCCAGACGTCGGCGTTGGACCCGATCGCGAACCAAGCGCTGGTGTCGACAAAGACCGGTGTCACGCGGCGTTCAGTCGAGGGCCTCGCGGGCCTTGACCCGCTCGTCGTGGAGAGCTGACACGGCTTCGCCGATCAGGCGGTGCTTGTCGCGGGCCATATCGGTCGGTCCGCCGCCGTCGCCCAGAATGCCCGAGATCGACGAGATGTCGGCGGCCGGCGCCCTCGAGCGTGCATCGTCTTCGCGGATCAGGTCACGTATGTACGCAGACACGCTGATGCCCCGCTCGCTGGCGCGACGCTTAGCGGCTGCGCGAAGGCCAGGATCCAGAACGATGTTCGTCGGTTGCGTCACAGCTTTAGCCTAAGCCGATGTTGCGCATATTGCGCAACACAAACTGCCCAGTCGTTCTTCGCCGGTGTCGGAACTGTTATGCGAGAGGTCATCACAGGTTCCCGTCAGCGGCAGATGCCCAATACTCCGCCGGCGGACCATTCGGTCGCGCACCGCCACTCAGTTCGTGCCCTGCGCCAGTTTCCGGCGGTGTCGCCCTTGGCCATGGAGATCATGAGGCCGAAGTCGATCAGCGGCGTCGCATCACCCGTTTGGACGCTTGCGAGCCACATGCCGCCGTCCTGTCGGGGCACGATGCCTCTGTGCCACCAGCCGTCGTAGATGAGCAGCAATTGGCTCTGGTCTGGTGGCAACAGCAGTCGTGGCTGAACCGGTGAGTCCAGAGGCAGCTGGAGCTGCGGGATGTCCCGAAGGGGGGTGTTCTCACCGGTGACATCGTCCAGCAACACGAGTTCTCGGGGCCCAGACCGATCCTCGTAGAACCGCAGATACAGCAGGCCGTCGTCGTTGGGGGACCATCCCAGGTAAACGAGCGGAGGCGGTTCGTACGCTTCGTGCGTGAACTCGAAGAGTTTTCTGACCTCTCCGGACTCGACGTCCAATACGTAGTCCGCGGTTGTCTCCGATTCGTAGTCGTATGTCTCGGAGTCGAACTCACCGTCTCGCCGTGCGAAGTCGGTGTCGGAGAACGCGAGCATCGAGCCGCTGCGGTTCCAGCCGAGGATGTCGGCGCCGTGGTGCTGGTGGCCTTCGATGCATTCGCTGCAGCCGACCGGTGTCAACTGCCTGTCGCCGACGCCGTCTGCGCTGCACACAGCTATCTGGCGTGTCCACCACCCGCCGGAGTAGTAGGCAACGTGGGCGCCGTCAGGTGACCAGGCCGCTTCTGCATCGAAGCCGCACCGAGTTCGTCGCGAGCCGGCTGCATCACTGACGGCGATGGTGGCACCCTCGAGGGGCACGCGGTAGTACGGGTCGGAAGCACCAGGCTCTCCGTGCTGAACAGTCCTGACGGCTCGACTGTCTGGTGACCATGCTGCGACGAGATCATGGACGGTGTTCTCCGTCAGTCGCCTCGTTGTGCGCGAAATGGCATCGTGCACGAAGAGCTCCGCATAGTGCAGCGGATTGCCCTGCCACGTGCCGACGGTCGATGGGTCGTCGAGGAATGCAGTGAACACGAAGGCGCTGCCGTCGGGCGACCACAACGGACCCATGCGGTAGTTGCCCCAGGATCGGTTGTCCTCTACTGACAGATCCTCGAATACCAACTCTGAATCGTTGGAGACGACTTGATACGCCTCGCCGGTCTCGATGTCCAGCACGAAGATCTCTGAGGTGCACAGGCTTCGGTAACTCAAGAACCGACCGGAGGGTGACCACGCCAGATCGCGCAGCCTGCACACACGTTCAGAGCTCGAGTACGGCCAAACCGGGATTTTGACTTCGGTTTGCGAATACAGGCGGATCGCACCGTGTTCATTTGCTACCGCGATCTGGGTGCTCAGCATGCGACCATCAGCGACCTTGCCGACGCTGACGAAGGCGAGTCGCACCGGAGGCAGCGACACATCCAGGGCAGCGGCTGGGATGGCGCTCTCGCTGCCGAAGATGATGAACTCAGCGCCGTGCGGCTGCTGTCGTGCGAGGTAGAGAGTGTTGCGCAGGCTCGATGGAAGCCGATCGGGTTCGACGTAGCGCAGGGCGGCGCATTTGCGGGTGAGCAGGGAGCCGGCGGTGAGTGCCTGCTCGGGCTGCTCGGAGGCGGCAAATCCGATCCGGGTCGGGCCGTCTGTGCACGCTGGGTCGCCGTCGGTGTGCTGTTCGAACAGTTCTGCAGCAAGTCGTGCAGTATCAGCACGGTCACGGCCATCGAGGCGGGTGACCGTGATGCCGGAGGTTTCAATTGTCTGCTGCACGGCCGGTGCGATTGCGGCAGTGCCGCCGACCAGCAGGACGTGGCTGACCTCCTGTTCGGTGAGGTACTCAGCGATGCGTTGGTCGAGCGCATCGGGCGCAGTGAGCAAGAGCGGGAACGGCCCCGCAGCAGCAAACGGCCCGATCGCCACAGCGTCAGCAACGCTGCTGTCGCTGGCGATGATCACCGTGCGGCCTGGCTCTCCGAACTCCGCAGGGGTTCCGATCCGCTCGGCGACCGCGATCGAGGTTCCGATCGGGTCGTCCCCGTGAACGCGCTCGATGTTGCGGGGCAGCATTCCCAGCCCAAACAGCACCGACGGCTCATGGTTCGGCAACTCCCCAGGGCTGCCGACAATCACGACGCGTCGTGCCTCGGTCGATTCCAGGAACTCGGCTAGATCAGGCCGCGCTGCGGATGAGTGCAGCCCGCCGGGCGGCACCAACAGCACTGGTGCGTTCAGCGACGCCGCCAGCGGCCCGGCGACCGCCGCCTTGGCCCAGCTCTCGCCTGAGGCGAGCACCACCCACTCCGAAGCGCCGCCCCGAGCTTCCGCCAACTCGATCGACAGCGCATAGGGATCCGAGCCGTCGTACCGCACCACCTCGACACCGCCCGTCGATTCGTCGATCGATGCTTCGTGCGGTGCCTCGGTGGGCTCCTCAGCGGCGGCTGCCGCTGACACCGGCAACAGCGACGCGGCCAGACAAGCCGCCCCGACCAGCAAGCACCGCGACCGCAGGCGCCTCGGCCGAGCACCCCAGATGCACATGAGCGCTCGTGATCGAGACAATGAACCAGACCCCGGCGCTGACTCTACAGCTCGGCCGTGTCCCGCTCTTGGCGGGCTTCGGGCGCCGGGCTTTCCCAACGACGTGTTTCCCGCAGGGACGCGGTCGTTGCGGAGGTTGTCGAACGACCGGCCTGTCAGATCCAGATACGGACTGAGCGGACAGACATCGACCTCGTTGCCGTCGCTCCACGCCTTTCGACGGTGCGCGCCACCGCGCCCCGCCGTGCTGAGCTGGGTCGACGGTCAGAAGTCGGAGTACAACCAGAGGTAGTACTCACCGGAGGCGTATATGCCGTCCACCGACCACTCAACCGAGTAGCGGAACCCTTCAGAGAGTTCACCGTAGACCTCATCGTTGCTCAGCACAGGCTCAGCCGGCGGCGTGGCGCCATA
The DNA here is from genome assembly GCA_022820925.1 of Acidimicrobiia bacterium. GTDB lineage: Bacteria > Actinomycetota > Acidimicrobiia > Acidimicrobiales > Poriferisodalaceae > Poriferisodalis. The sequence continues at coordinate 4,447 of JAJEEO010000004.1, forward strand.
CATGTCGTAGATCCCGATCAGAGCACCGTCGTGGACATCGTGGACAAGAACTTCGCCGGTCTCAGCTGTGCCTCGGAAGTCGGTGCTGTGGATGACGGCCCGTCCGTCGGCAGAGAAACCGTAGAAATCGGGGTAAATGCGGTAATCCTCGGGCATTGCAAGTGTGAGGGCCTGCTTCGCCGCGACATCTGCGATCAACATCGCGTATGTCCTGTTTCGATAATCGCCAATTGCGGCGTGATAGAGGATCCGGGTGCTGTCCGGAGTCCACGCCACGACACTCAGACTGGCCTCGATGTCGAAGAGCTCGTCGGCGGGAACGGCCCAAGTAGAGCCGTTTCGGGTATCAAGAATCGAATGCACCGCGCTGCGATTCCCACCGCGGGAGACTTCGTAGCGCACATAGGAGAGATATCGACCGTCGGGGGACCAGGATCTGGTGGACGCACGTTCACCGTTGAAGTCCTCTGGTCGCGGCGACGGCATGCCGATGTCGTACAAGTAGAAGCGACTGTCCCCCGAACCGACGTATCCGCAGCTGGCTTGACTACTCACCGGCAGGTACGACGAGTCGGCCACGAACGAGACGTGACGCCCGTCGGGCGCGACACTGAATCCCGAGCCGGAATAGCCGCCCGAGACGAGGCCGTCGTACTCAAGCGGCACTGAGTGCCCCCGCTGCACGTCGACGATGTGAGCTTCGACGTGCGGCACACCGAACGGCCGCTGCTGTTCGGGGGACAGGTGGTGACACGGCTCTGCCAGCACCTTGATGCTCTGCACCGTGTAGAGCATCCTGCTCTCGTCCGACAGCCACTGCTGCGCGATGTGATGATGCACATCTGACTGATTGTGGGTGACCTGGGCCACATCGCCCGTTTCGACATCGACGGCGAGCAGCGAGTGTCCGGCGTGCATCCCGGTCGGCGCTCGGAAGACAAGGAAGCTGCTGTCGGGTGACCATGTCGGGTCGTAACCGCTCAGGCTGGCCTCTGTGACCGCGCGGGGCTCAGGGCCGCTGACGTCATACACCGAAATCGAGGGCAAGCCGATGCCGTCATGGGTGCAGCCCCAATAGAAGAATCGGTGGATATTGCGCTCGGGTGCGAACTCGTAGTCCTGGTAGCTCTTGATTGCGATGAACCTGCCGTCGGGCGACGCCAGGAGCGGCTGATCGACGAGGTAACCGTTGTGTGGCATGGGGTTGGCGAGCCCCGTCGCGACATCGACGATGTGAGCCCGCTGCTGCGGAACATTGCCGCACTCGCCGCCGAACTGTCTGGGTTCGGCATAGGCGTAGGCGCGCTCCGGATCGTCCGGAAACTCCGGAGGCACGGGGTTCTTGAGCTGCGCGATGGTCACGTGGGTGTAGATGAGACGCCGACCATCTGACAGCCAGTCTGAGCTCACGACGTGGTGGGTGTCGTCGGTGGTGTTGTGAGTAAGCTGCTGCACTTCGCCGGTGTCGACGTGAAGGGCAAACAGCGAGTGTCCCGCATAGTCCTCGGCGGGGGCACGGAACACGATGTACTTGCGATCCGGCGAGGGCAGGGGGTCGACCCATGTGTCTTCGACTGGTCGTCGGTACCAAGAGGGGAATGGTGATTGGGGCCGCGCGATGCCGCTGCGAAGGTCGAGTTCGTAGGTGCTCTGGGTTCCGCCCTCGATGCCTTCGAAGAGCTTCCAGTCTCCATTGATGAGTCGCTCATAGATGATCGGAGCCCCGTCCCGGACGCCGACGAAGACAATGGATCTGCGGTCTGAGGTCCATCGCACTTCAGTGATCCCGTCGAATCCGGCGTCGAGCAGGTGGCGGGTGGGCTGGTGGTGCTCGTTGAGGACCACGATGTGCTGGCCGTCGCCGTCGGGATTGTCTGCGACGGTGGCCATGCGCACCGACGGGCGCTCGATGGCCGTGGGGTCGATGGTGACCTCATCGCCGATGAGGTGCCAGTTCGGTTCGATGCCGGTGCGGTGCCGGTACAGGTACAGGTGGTTCTGGGTGACGGGCGCGAGCCGGTCGGCATCGGTGAACAGCAGCGGGATGCACTGCGGACCCAACAGGCGGCCCGCAGTCAAGGCGAGCCGGGGTTCTTCGGCCAGCACGAGGCCGATGTCGCCGATTGCCTGGTCGGCACAGCGGGGAGACTCCGCCAGCAGGTCCATTGCCAACGTGGCGGTGTGGTAGCGATCGATGCCTGCCAGCCGGGTCACCTTCACGCCAACAGTCCCGATGGCGTCCTCTACCGCCGGGGCCATCGCAGCTTCGCCGCCGACCAGCACCACATGGCCGACCTCATGCTCGGTGAGGTACTCAACGATGCGCGGGTCGAGCGCGTCGGGCGCAGTGAGCAGCAGTGGGAACGGCCCTGCAGCCGCCAAGGGCCCGACCGCCACAGCGTCAGCAGCATTCTGGCTGCTGGCGATGATCACGGTGCGACCGAGCTCTCCCATGTCCGCGGGCAGGCCCATTCGTTCAGCCATAGCGACCGATGTCCCGATCGGGTCGGTGCCGTGAACACGTTCGATGTTGCGGGGCAGCATCGCCAGCCCATACAGCACTGACGGTTCGTGGTTCGGAAGCACATCGGGGCTGCCCACGATCACGACCCGGCGCACGCCAGCGGAGCGCAGGAATGCAGCCAGATCAGGCCGCGCCGTGGGCGACTGCAGACCACCTGGCGGTACCAGCAGCACCGGGGCGTTCAGCGACACCGCCAGCGGCCCCGCCACCGCGGCGTCAGCCCACGACTCACCCGGCGCGAGCACTACCCACTCCGAAGTGCCATCCCTGGCGTCCACCCGCGCCTGCGCCACCCTCAACGAGAGCACGTAGGGGTCTTGGCCGGAGTAGCGCACCACCTCCACGGCCGGCACGGCATTGTCCGGATCCGCTTCGGTGGGCTGCGGCTCAGGTGGTTCTGTATCCCCGGTCTGGACCGTCTCCGCTGGCTGGTTCACGCTTTGGAGCGCCGATTGGGCCTCAGCCGGAACGCCCAGGGTCAATGTCGCCACGAGCACGGCACTCCACGCCGCAAGCCGGCTCCCTCCCGTCATGAGGGCAGCGCGGAGCGTCATCGGCTCGGCAGCGCGACATTCTGGAAGTCGAGCGGTGGCGCGCAGGAGAGAATCGCGTCGAATGCCTGTGGATCGGGAAGGACGACGCTGTCGTGCGATACCGGCGTCGGCGAGACGAAGCGAACAACGTGGCTGCTGGCACCGCAGCCGAGCAGTTCGCCGGTGCGCGCGTCGCTGAGCCAGGTCACACCTGAGAAGCACGGCAGGTGCGCTGGGTGGACAGTGACGATCAGCACGTCACCGTCGTGGCGGGCTTGGGCGATCCACCACTCTCCGTCGGTTCGGGCGGGCTGTTGCAGAGCGTAGGTCTGTGATTGTTCGCCGGCCGCAAGGTGAAGGAGGTCGCCTTCGGCGCGGATCTCGATGTTGGAGGGCCGCGCCGCGACTTCGGCCGTGAAGCGTTCGGTTGGCTGTGCTGTGGTTCGTGCCCCGCCATCCCACGGGACCCGGTACGTGATCGGGCTGGTGCCGCCGGCGACGCCGATCTCGATGCCGTCTGAACCGTGTAGCACGGCCGCTGCCTGGCCGAGGCAGTCCGTGTCGAAGCCGGGCAGCCATACCGCAGAGTCGACGGTGCCAGTCGTCGGCCAGTGCCAGTAGCGGAGGTACCAGTGCGAGTCGCTGGACCAGTTGAAGTCGTACCAGAGCTGGATCAGCCCCGAGAACGGCCATTCGGGTGCGCGGTGCGTGCCAAAGCGCGGTTCACGCGGGTACCGAGGGATGTCTCGTTCTTCGGGTGCGTCTTCGGCGCCGGTGCTGCCGTCCGCGGCGTCATCCGAAACGTTCAGAGATGTCGTTGTGGCGGGTGCCGTTTCCGCGGTCTCGGGTTCACCCGCGTCGTCGCTCGGAATTGGAGCAGAAATCGTCGTCGGCAGCTGCGCCGTCGTGGTCGGCGACGACGCTGGCACTTCGGTTCCGGTCGCGATCGGCGCTTGAGAGCTGCCGCTTCGGGTGGTCACAGGTGATGACGAGGAAGGTTCGGCTCCCGTGCAGCCGCTGAGCATCGCCAGCGCAAGCAGCATCGGGGCAGCGTGCGCCCACGCACTGGGCATCAATCAGCTACTCCGTCGGGTGCCGTGCCCGGCGTCAGCGTGTCCGAGCCGAAGCCGTCGCACACTGCGCTGGAGGAGCGCTGGGGAAGTTCGAGAGTCTGAAGCCAAGACTTCCCGACAAAGATCGGCGCGGGGCCGCCCCAAGAGTGGAAGCACCAAACCAGTTCACCCGTGCGACCGTCGATGATGTATGCACTTTCGTCCTGACAGGCCGGTTCCGAATGTCGCTCATTGAAGCCGTAGTGGAAGCCGGCAGAACCGAGTTCCCAGCTGATGGACCCCCAGAAGCGTTCATCCTCATCCTCCTCGGCCTCGAAAGCCTGCGCACCCCGTTGTGAGTCGATGCGCTCAAGCCGTGTTTCTCCGGGCGGGCGCTCGCCAATGGTCCGGTAGTAGGCAACATCCTCCGAATTCTCCACCCTGAGGACTCCGTTTTGCATGCCTATATCGAGTTGTCCGTCATCATCTTCGATCGCTGACCCGTCGTCGACGGGCGTGTAGAAGTCGACGAATCTCTCTGAGTGGAGCACCGGATATGCGCGATCGCCCCACGGGATGATGAACTCCAGGACGGTGCCAAAGGAGTAGAGCGAATAGTGGACTCTGTGCCGATTCGCGGAAACGTGAGAAGGGCACTCTGTGAACCATGATCGCTGGTCGAGGCTCACTTCACTCACGGCACCAGTTTCGGAATCCCAATATAGGACGACGGTGCTTTCACCCGAGTCCTTGTCGCTCTGCACTGCAACGATGCCGACAAACGGCCATGAGGGTGCCGTCCCCATGTCCGTGTTCGTCTGCTGTCCATCAACCTCCTCTGCAGTAGCGCCAGCGCCCGCAGGGGTGCCCGCCGTCAGTACGGCCAGCACCAACGCAGCGAGCAGCGCGTAGCTGCCACGAGTAAGCGGGGAGAACGCGCGAGCCATCGGACGCCGGTGCTCAGACATCTCGCCAGTATTCGCAGCCGCCTCGGATGCCCGATGCGGTCCACATGCCCCAGCATGAGCCGTTGGGGTCCCAGAAGACGTTGTCGGGGAAGTCGATGATGCTTCGGCCCTGCGGGTATGCGTCGCTGTAGACGACGAGCCGTTGTGGTCCGACGATCGCGGCCAATTGTCGTTCGTCAACGGACAAGACGTGCAACTCTGACCAGTTGCCTTCGATGCGGGCATTCAAGAGTGGTTCGGTTTCGCCTGAGCCGAGGTCGACACGCAGGAGCGGCTCATAGGACCTCTGCGTCTCGCCGATGCGGTACAAGACTTTGCCTGACACCCGGGACCAGGCGCGCAAGCTGCCCTGCCCGAGGTGGTCCAGATCGAGCACCGCAACCGTGCCCGTGACGGCATCCCAGATGCGTCGCTCCGATTCCCCCCGATTCGAAGGGTCATAGCTGGTGTAGAGAAGCCTGCGGCCACTGTCGTCCCAACCCCGAATCCAGCCCCATGCTCCTTCGTCAGTCAGCTGTGTGAGCCCTGATCCGTCGCGGTTCACAACGAAGACACGCTGGTCGTACGGGTCATACGGCGTGTCTTCGGCGACCGTGCCGATGAACGCCAGACGCAGCCCGTCGGGCGCCCAAGCCACGTAGTCGCGTGCCGGTACCTGTGCCCAGTCGTGCAATTCGGTCATCGAACCAGTGTCGATGTCGACGATGACGAGTGACGTGGTGTACCAATAGGCACCGAAGAGGCCTTCGTCGACCGACGCTTGAGTGAAGGCCAGCGAGGTCCCATCCGGGGACCATGCGACCACCTCGTCGCTCGTCGCATTGTGGGTCAGACGCTTCACAGACTGGTCGCGCATGTCGAAGACGAAGATCTCGGCGGCGTGATTCGTAGAGGTGCTGAACGGGTGGTAACCGCAATCCATGTCCAGGCACGTCGAGTCGTCGTTGGTGAACGCAGAGATCGCGAGTCTCGTGCCGTCAGGTGACCACACAGGTCGGTGCCAGATGCTGAAGGTGACTTCGAGATCACCGAAATCGGCCTCGTGCATCTCGTGCGTGACTGTGTCGGCGACGAACAGCCGCGTGCCGTCCGCATGTGCCAGGTAGCGACCGTCCGGCGGCCACTCGAAGACATCACCACCGCTGGCCTGGAACTCCTCGGGGTCAACCTTCACAGCCGGACTCCCGGCCGAGTAGCGACGCCACTCGCCCATCTCGTCAGCGATGACGACCGCAGCCGGCTCCCCATAGCGGGGATGACCCTGAGGCCAACGGCTGACGAAGGCGATCAATGCAGGCGGAGCTGTCACGTCAAGCGAACTCATCGGCATCTGCCGATCATCGGCAAACACATGCACTTCAGATGGACTGCCGCCGCTGCTGGCCAGGTAGAGGGTGTTGCGCAGATCCGCGGGGAGCTGGTCGGGTTCGGTGAAGCGCAGGGGCGCGCACTGCTCGGCCAGTAGGGGGCCGGCGGTGAGTGCCTGTTCGGGGTGTCGGGCGGGGGCGAGGCCGACCCGGATCGGCCCTTCACTGCACTTCGGGTCATCGGAGGTGTGGTCGTCGAACAGGTGCGCCGCGAGGCGTGCGGTGTCGCTGCGGTCCCGGCCCGCGAGGCGGGAAACGTTGATGCCGGTGGCCTCGAGCGCTTCCTGCACCGAGGGCGCAACCGCCGTGGTGCCGCCGACCAGCACAACGTGGGCGACTTCATGCTCGGCCAGGTACGTGGTGGTGCGTGGGTCGAGCGCGTCGGGGGCGGTGAGCAGCAGCGGGAACGGCCCCGCAGCTGCCAAGGGCCCGACCGCCGCGGCGTCAGCAACGCTCTGGTCGCTGGCGATGATCACCGTGCGCCCCAGTTCCCCGAACTCCGCGGGAGCGCCGATCCGCTCGGCGACCGCGATCGAGGTTCCGACCGGGTCGTCGCTGTGGACGCGTTCGATGTTGCGGGGCAGCATCCCCAGCCCGAACAAGACCGACGGTTCGTGGTTCGGCAGCACCTCTGGGCTGCTGACGATCACCACACGCCTCGTTCCGGCCGACTCCAGGAACTCGACCAGGTCGGGCCGCGCCGCGGACGCTTGCAGCCCACCCGGAGGCACCAGCAACAGCGGCGCGCCGAGCGACGCCGCCAGCGGCCCCGCTGCCGCGGATTCGGCCCAGCTCTCGCCCGACGCGAGCACCACCCTCTCCGAAGAGCCGCCCCGAGCTTGCGCTAGCGCCCCGGCCAGCTCGATCGACATCGCATAAGGATCCGAGCCGGCGTACCGCACCACCTCCGTACCACTGTGAGCGGCATCGGAAAACGTTTCGGCGGCATTCGACACTGCAGCGTCTGCGCTTGCGGCGGGATTCTCTGCTGCACCCGCCCCAGAAGCTGGCAACAGCGATGCCATGAGACCTGCTGCCGCAGCGAGCACCGCGACCGCACGCATTTCGGCTCTGACAGAACGACCGTGCGGGAAGTGCCGCCCAATCACTGGGTCTCCAAAGCTAAATCGCCCCTGCACGGCAAGTTAGAAGTCCCAGTATCTATCGAGGTAGTAATGGCCCGCCGCATAGATGCCACTTGGCGTCCAGGTCGAATCGAAAGCAAAGTGCCGTTCCGTATCGCCAAAGTCATCGGCGAAAATATGATACACAGGTTCTGCAGGATCTGATGCACTGAACAGGTTATATGTGTTGATCAGAGTGCCGCTTGGGCCGACGCTGTTTATGTACAGAAGCCCTGCGTTGCGAGGGTACTCTTTCCATCGTTGTGGAACCCATCGGCCGTCATCCTGATGCATCACCTGCGATCCGTCGGGCGAGAATCCCCCAAATTCGATTTGGCTGTCGGAACGCTCAACCAAATCCAATGCCGATAGGACTTGCTGCTCGACGTCTGCAACCGCACGAGTCTCAGGAGCATCTGAGTTTCCAGAATAGGTCACGCGAAAGATGATGTGGCTGCTGTTCTTCGACCAGGCCAAGTAGGACAGCCGTGCATCAGGTCCGAAGGTATCGCTGGGATCAATCGACCATATCGAATGGGAATGTGTGTCTTGTATCAGATAACCTGTGCGCCCTGTCCGATAGGTGGTATACCTCTTGTTTGGCGATGACCACCTAGAAACGGTGATGAGCCCGTCGAGTGACACGGCCTTTGGAGTGTCTCCGCTAAGATCATATGCATACGATGCAATAGGCGGCGACTGAAAGTTGTATGAGCAGTTGGCCTGAGTCTCATCTAGGTAATAGTCAGTGTGCGATTCAAAATAAATGTAGTCGCCATCTGGACGCCAGTCGATGTAGTTGCCTCCGGGCAGACTGTCAACTATTTCTCCTCTATCGATTGGGGAAGCGATACCATTGAAGGGGATTTTCGTTGACTTCAGCTCAGCAAGATCTGCCACATAAGCGGCTACAGACGGAATACTGTACCGCCGCCGCTGCTCCGGAACTAAGCCGTAACAGGACCCTTCCAGTTCCTCAATTTTTTGAAGCGCGTATACGAACCGATCTCCACCTGGAAGCCAGTAAAGCAGTACGTGGTGAAATTCGACCGAATCATTTCTTGTGACCTGACGCAAATCACCGGTATCTAGTTCAAGAGCGAACAGCGAGTGGCCGGAGTATCCGTCAGATGGTGCCTGAAATACGAGGTAGCGCTCGTCCGGTGACCACCGAGGCTCCAAGCCGTCCATCCGCGTCTCCGATACCAGTTCGGGCTGGCTACCGGAGATATCGTAAACCAATAGTTGCGGAATTCCCAAGCCATAATAGGCACATCCCCAGAACCAGAAGTTGAACAGGTCTACCGGGGGCGCGTATGCATACTCGGGATAGGCGAGTAGTACAACATGGGTTCTCTCGCGAGACAAACTGACGTCTCGGTCGATCACAAAGCCGTCAAATGGGAGTTTGTTTGTCGTACCTTCGTCGATGTCGAGGATGCCGATTTCGGAGCTTGGTTGTCCGTAGCACTCGTCTTCTTGGATGGACTGCCGAAAGTAGAAGTAACGGAAATTGCTTAACCACGGACTTTGGAGAACATGATGAGAGTCGTCAGTGCCGTTGTGCGTGACCATTCGTGAAGAGCCCGCCGCAACGTCATGGACGAAGATTGATCGGCCAGTGTGCTGCTCAGTAGGAGCGTGATACAAGATGTACTTGCGACCCGCGGAGAACAGCGGGTCAATCCAGTCATCTTGGACTATGGCGGAGTACCAAGCCTGAGGCCTCGGGGGAGGATGTCGTATCTCAGCAGTCCGAGGATCCAACAGGTATTTCTTTGACTGGTCGTCTCGGTTCCCCCAGAATTCGATGGCCTGGTAATCCGAAGACCATTGGACTTCCGTTATCCAGCTGAAGCCTGCCTCGAGCAGATAGCGGGTGGGCCGGTGATGTTCGTCGAGCACGACGATGTGCTGGCCGTCGCCGTCGGGGTTGTCGACGACCGTGGCCATGCGCACTGGCGGGTGCTCGATCGCTGCAGGGTCGATAGTGATGTCAGCGCCGATGAGATGCCAGTTCGGCTCGACGCCGGTGCGGTGCCGGAACAGGTACAGATAGTTCTGGGTGATCGGCGCCAACCGATCCGTGTCGGTGAACAGCAATGGGATGCATTGGGGGCCCAGCAGGTGGGTCGCCGTCAACGCCAGACGCGGTTTGTCGGCGAGCGCGAGGCCGACGCTGTTGATTGCGGCATCGGCGCAGCGTGGGGCCTCGGCGAGCAGATCCATCGCTAAGGCAGCGGTGTGGTAGCGGTTCTGGCCAGCGAGCCGAGTGACCGTGACGTCTGCGGCTTCAATCGCGTGGCGCACGGCCGTTGCGATTGCGGCGGTGCCGCCGACCAGCACCACGTGGGCGACTTCATGCTCGGCGAGGTATGCCGTGATGCGAGGGTCGGGCGCGTCAGGGGCGGTGAGCAACAGCGGGAACGGCCCCGCAGCCGCCAAGGGCCCGACCGCCGCGGCGTCAGCAACGCTCTGGTCGCTGGCGATGATCACGGTGCGGCCGAGTTCTCCCAACTCCGCTGCAGCTCCCATCCGCTCGGCGACCGCAATGGCCGTCCCCACCGGGTCGTCGCCGTGGACGCGTTCGATGTTGCGGGGCAGCATCCCCAATCCGTACAGCACTGACGGCTCATGGTTCGGCAGGACCTCGGGGCTGCCCACGATCATGACGCGCCGCGTGCCTGACGACTCCAAGAATCCGACCAAGTCAGGCCGGGCCGTCGCCGATTGCAAGCCACCGGGCGGAACCAGCAGCACCGGTGCGCCCAGCGACGCCGCCAGCGGCCCAGCGGCCGCAGCTTCTGCCCAGCTCTCGCCCGACGCAAGCACTACCCACTCCGAGGAGCCGCCCCGAGCGTCCACCAACGCCCTAGCCAGTTCGATCGACATCGCATATGGGTCCGAGCTGTCGTACCGCACCACCTGCACAGCTGGCACGGCCTCGTCCGGGTCTGCCTCGGCGGGCTCCAGTTCAGGTTCTTCTGCATCCCCGGTCTGGACCGTCGTGGCTGTCTGGTTCACACTCTGGAGTGCTGATTGGGCACCAGCCGGAACGCCGAGCAGCAATGTCGCCAAGACCACGGCACTCCAGGCCGCCAACCGGCCCCCTCTCGGCATGAAGCGGACGCTAGTTGAGATGAGGAATTCCGCATTCGCGCGAGCGCCGTTCGCGGCCTAGCCGGTCGCTGAACTGCCTATCGACAGTCTGCGCTGCGGCGTTAGGCTGAACACATGACCGACATCGCCGAGCCAACCGTCGGAATCGACCTCGGCAAGTACAAGCTGGGGTGGAGCGACGAGGAGGACTACGTCTTCAAGCCGCGCAAGGGCTTGGACGAAGAGATCATCCGCGAGATGTCGAGTCTCAAGAACGAGCCGCAGTGGATGCTCGACTTCCGCCTGCGGGCCTACAAGACCTTCCTGCGCAAGCCCATGCCCAACTGGGGCGGCGACATGTCGGAGATCTACTTCGACGACATCTACTACTACATCAAGCCCACCGAGGGCCAGGTCGACGCCTGGGAAGAACTGCCCGACTCGGTCAAGGACACCTACGAGAAGCTGGGCATCCCCGAGGCCGAGCGCAAGTACCTCGCCGGGGTCACCGCCCAGTACGAGTCGGAAGTGGTGTACCACCGCAACCGGGAAGACCTCGAAGCCCAGGGCGTGCTGTTCAGCGACATGGACTCCGCCGTCAAGGAATACCCCGACATCGTGCAGCGCTACTTCGGCACGATCATCCCCCCGGGCGACAACAAGTTCGCAGCGCTGAACTCGGCCGTGTGGTCGGGCGGGTCGTTCATCTACGTGCCGCCCGGCGTCGAGGTGGAGATGCCGCTGCAGGCCTACTTCCGCATCAACGCCGAGAACATGGGCCAGTTCGAGCGGACGCTGATCATCGCGGACGAGGGCGCCACGGTGCACTACATCGAGGGCTGCTCGGCGCCGGTGTACACCACCGACTCGCTGCACTCGGCCGTGGTCGAGCTGGTGGCGCTGCCCGGCGGGCGCATCACCTACACCACCATCCAGAACTGGTCGAACAACGTGTTCAACCTGGTCACCAAGCGGGCCGCCGCCTACGACGAGGCCCACGTGGAATGGATCGACGGCAACATCGGATGCCTCGCAGAGGGCTCGCGGGTGACGACGCCGGCGGGCACCAAGCCGATCGAGGCCGTGGTGCCGGGCGACCAGGTGCTCTCCTATGACGAGGCCGCCGGCGAGCTGTGCTGGCGCCGGGTCACCGCCAAGCGCTACTCGGGCATGCAGCCGGTGCGGGCTGTCAGTGCCGGGGCGCGGCAGCTGCGCGTCACCGACAACCACCCCTTCTACTCCTACACCTACGACCCCACCCGCCCTCGCAAGCTCGGCCGCTACGAGCTGGCGTACGCGCGGGCCGACGAGCTCGACAAGGCGATCGTGCCGGTGTCGAGCCTCGACTACGGCGTTGCGCAGAAGCTGACGCTGCCCGACGCCGAGACGGTGTTCGCCAGCAGCAACCAGTACAGCGACGGCTTCGATGCGGTCCGCCGCAGGCCGAACCGCCTCGACGTCGGCGAGGAGACCACCGACGACCTGATGTGGCTGTTCGGTCTGTTCACCGGCGACGGATCGATCGAGTCGATGCCGTCAGCCTCGGGAGGCCGCCGGTGGGCCAAGGTGGTGTTCTCGGTGCCCAGCGCCGACCGTGCCCGCCAGCGCCTCGTCGAAGTGATGGGCACGCTGATGCCCGGCGCTGCGCCCACCGAACGGGCCGATGGCGTCACGCTGACCTGGAGCAGCATCGACCTCGCCGACCTGTTCGAGCACAACGGCTTCGTCAGCGGCGCGGTGCACAAGCGGGTGCCCGACTGGGTGATCGACCTGCCCGAGTCGCAGCGTCTCGAGTTCATCGCAGGCTGCCTCGACTCCGATGGCTGCGCACCGAGCGGACGGCGAGGCTTCTCCATCAAGTCGGTCAACCGCGAACTGCTCGACGGCATTGGCGAAATCCTCACCAGCCTGGGCATCTCGTCACGCGTGCACACAGAATTCAGCGGCGAGCGGACGGTCCGCATCCTCGATTACGACGCGACTGCACGCGGATCGCACCGCATCGAATTCCGCTGCGACCCCCGGCTGCTGCCGCTCGTCTCGCCAGCGCTGCGTGAAGCCGCCCTGCGCCAGCAGCCCAGTGCGCTGCAACACTTCCGCCGGGTGGGCCGCTCGCAGATCGTCCTGCCGGACAGCGTCGAGATCCGGCCCGTGAGCATCGAGGACGAGGCCGACGCCGAGCTTGTCCCGACGTGGGACATCGAGGTCGAAGGAACCGGCAACTTCGTGTCGGAGGGCTTCATCGTCCACAACTCCCGGCTCACCATGAAGTACCCGGCGGTGTACCTGATGGGGCCCAAGGCCTCGGGCGAGGTGCTGTCGGTGGCCTACGCCGGCAACGGCCAGCACCAGGACGCCGGGGCCAAGATGGTGCACGCAGCGCCCGAGACCACCTCGAAGATCGTGTCGAAGTCGATCTCGAAGGACGGCGGGCGCACCACCTACCGCGGCCTCGTCCGGGTGGAAGACGGCATGAGCGGCTGCCGCAGCCACGTGCAGTGCGATGCGCTGCTGCTCGACCAGGACAGCCGCTCGGACACCTACCCGTACCAGGAGATCGGTTCGCGTGACGCCGAGATCGGCCATGAGGCCACGGTGTCGAAAGTGGCCGACGAGCAACTCTTCTACCTGATGAGCCGCGGCCTGTCGGCCGAGCAGGCCATGGGCATGGTGGTGAACGGCTTCATCGAGCCCGTGACGCGCACGCTGCCGATGGAGTACGCCGTGGAATGGAGCCGGCTGATCGAGCTTCAGATGGAGGGATCGATCGGCTGATGCGCAGTCCAAAAGACTTCTTCGCCCCGCTGGCGCTCGGGGCGCCTGCTCCGCTGCGCGAGATCCCGTTCCGGCCGTCTCGCATGATCCACTTCTTCGACCCGTCGAATGAGCGGATGCGCACCAAGGTGCCCGATATCGCCCCCACGGTCGACGTGCTGCTCGGCAACCTTGAAGACGCCGTGTCGGCCGACAGCAAGGATGCTGCCCGGGCCGGGCTGATCGAGGTGGGCAAGGCGTGGGAGCGCGGTCACACCCAGCTGTGGACCCGGGTGAACAGCCTCGACTCGCCATGGTTCCTCGACGATGTCTGGGCGCTGTGCCACGAGATCGGCGACAAGCTCGACGTGATCATGGTGCCCAAGGTGGAAGGCCCCGAGGACATTCACTACGTGGACCGGCTGCTGGCTCAGCTTGAAGCCCGGGTGGGCATCGAGCAGCCGCTGCTGGTGCATGCGATCCTCGAGACCGCCCGCGGCGTGGCCAACGTGGAGTCGATCTGCCTGGCCAGCCCCCGCATGCAGGGCCTGTCGCTGGGGCCGGCCGACCTGGCCGCCGACCGCCGCATGAAGACCACCCGGGTGGGCGGCGGGCATCCCGGCTACCTGGTGCGCACCGACCCGGTGCCCGAGGGTGACGGCGACGCGGGCGACGATGCTCGCACTGCCTTCCAGCAGGATCTGTGGCACTACACGCTGGCGCGCATGGTGGACGCCTGCGGCACTGCTGGGATCCTGCCCTACTACGGGCCGTTCGGCGACATCGCCGACCCCGTCGGCTGCGAGGACCAGTTCCGCAACGCCTACCTGCTGGGCTGCGTGGGCGCGTGGAGCCTGCATCCCAGCCAGATCGCCATCGCCAAGCGGGTCTTCAGCCCCGAGCCCGCCGAGGTGGCGTGGGCGCACCGGGTGGTGACCGAAATGGGCGACGGCACCGGCGCCGTGATGATCGACGGCAAGATGCAGGACGACGCCACGGTGAAGCAGTGCCGGGTGGTGCTGCAGCTCGCCCGTGACCTGTCGGCGGCCGACCCTGAGCTGGCCGCCGCCTACGGGCTCGAGACGGCTTGAGAGAGTCTGGACTCCATATGAGCGCTGCCGCCGCCAGCCCCCGCCCGCGCCGATCGGTGCTCTACATGCCGGCGGCCAACGCCCGGGCGCTGGAGAAGGCCAAGACCATCGGCGCCGACGCACTCATCTTCGATCTCGAGGATGCGGTGGCGCCTGATGCCAAGGAAGCAGCCCGCGAGGGTGCGTGTGCCGCCGCATCATCGGGGGAGTACGGCTACCGCGAGCTGACCATCCGCTGCAACGGGCTCGACACCCCGTGGGGTCGCGACGACATCAGGGCCGCGGGTGCGGCAGCTCCCTCGGCCGTCGTCATTCCCAAGGTGTCGAGCGCCGCACATCTCGCTGCCGTGTCCGACCTGCTCGACACCGCGGGCGCGCCCGATTCGGTGCGCATCTGGGCCATGATCGAGACGCCTGCGGGCATCGCCCACGCCCGCGAGATCGCCGGCTTCGAGCGAACCGACGCGGTGGTGATGGGCACCAACGACATGGCCAAGGAACTGCACGCCGCCATCACGCCCGACCGGGCTGCCCTGGTGCCGCACCTCGCAACCTGCTTGGTGGCCGCCCGGGAGGCCGGCGTCACCGCCCTCGACGGCGTCTACAACGACATCCGCGACGCCGACGGATTCGCGGCCGTGTGCCGCCAAGGCGCCGACCTGGGCTTCGACGGCAAGACGCTCATCCACCCCAGCCAGGTCGACCCCGCCAACGAGGCTTTTGCCCCAAGCCTTGACGAACTCGATTTCCACCGCCAGGTCATCGAGGCATTCGAGGCGGCGGTGGCAGATGGCCGTGGGGTGGTGACCGTAGACGGCAAGATGGTCGAGAATCTTCACGTGGATGAAGCTCGGCGGGCCATTGCGCTCGCCGACGCGATAGCGCAGCGCTGAGGGAGGCAGCTGCCATGCCGATGCGGACGAACTGCCGTCACTACGAGAGCCGGACGTACCCGAACGGCGACACGGTGCGCAAGTGCAATCTCGATCTCGCCCCCGAGGCCCCGTGGCGCTGCCCGGAAGACTGCCCGTCGTACTCGCCCCGGCGTCTCGATGCCGGCTGGCAGCATGGATCGCTGGGCGTTCAGAACTTCGCCAAAGAGCCCGAGAGCATCGGAGAGGACGACTCCATCGCCGCCTTGCTCGACGCCGCCGAGGACATCGTGAATGAGGCAGGGCCACGCATTCTCGAAGAGGTCGCCGCCGAGCGTGCTCGGCCGAAGGGCCTCCGGGCGAAAGCACGCAAGCGCAAGGCCACCAAGAAGGCCCGGCGTGCCCAGCGTCGCCGCGACCGCGACGACCGCAAGGACGGCGAGGTCTGATCAAGCCCTAGGCCTTGACGGGCGCGCCGGTAGCCTCCGCAGCGTGTTCAGCCCCGACCTCGTCGACGCGCTCGACGGTTCCGACGCGTTGGCCAAGCGGCGCCGCGCGGCAGCGGATCGGGCAGTCGCGAGGGGCCAGCCGTCGTTCACCGAAGAGGTGTGGCGCTACACCCCGATCGACGATCTCGACCCAGCGCAGTATGCCTTCGCGGCGCCGGGCGGCGCCGCGGGGCCCGCTGGCCTACTGAGCGGTGTCGACGACGGCGCCGCAGCGGTCGTTCACATTGCCAACGGTGCTGTCCTCGACGTGTCGGTGCGAGCCGACGGCGTCCGCGTGGACACGCTCGGCAGCGGAGCCGACGACCTGATCGGCACGGTGGCGCCCGAGGGCCCCGATGTCTTCGGCGACTGGAACCTCGCGCTCGCCTCGGCTCCGGTGGCGGTCAGCATCGATCCGAAGGCCGTGCTGACCGCTCCCGTGGTGGTGCACGTCCATACCGACGTCGAGGGGCTGGCATGGTTTCCCCGGCTCGTCGTGATGGCCGGCCGCACCAGCCAGGCCACCGTGATCGAGCACCACACTGGCGGGAACACGCCCGCACTCATCTGCCCGCTCACCGAGCTGAGTGTGGGCGACGGCGCACACCTCGGTCACGTCACGGTGCAGGAACTGGGCGAGGACGCCTGGCAGATCGCCAACCTCTGCGCAGACGCGGGCCGCGACGCCAACCTGCGGATCGGTCATGTGGCGATGGGCGGCGACTACGCCCGGGCCCGCATCGGCATCGACATGACCGGCCGCGGCGGTCACAGCGAGATCGACGCCGTGTACTTCGGCCGTGGCACTTCCACGCTCGACTTCCGTACCTTCCAGACGCACGTGGCACCCCACACCACATCTGACCTGCTGTTCAAGGGGGCGGTCGACGACTACGCCCGGGCCGTCTACACCGGGCTGATCCGCATCGAGGCCGACGCCTCGAACGTCATGGCCGATCAGACCAACCGGAACCTGAAGCTGTCGCCGAATGCGTGGGCCGAGTCGGTGCCGAACCTCGAGATCGAGAACAGCGACGTGCAGTGCAGCCACGCCTCGTCGATCGGGCCGGTCGACGCCGACCAGCGCTTCTACCTCGAGAGCCGGGGCGTGCCCACCGACGTGGCCGAGGCACTCGTGGTGCGCGGCTTCTTCGACGAAGTCCTCGATGCGCTGCCGTCTGAGCAGATCTCGGCGTCGGTGCGCCGGCGCATCGACGAGCTGGTTTCCGACGCCGACTTCGCGGCGGCGCTGTGATGAGCTCGACCGGCATGGGGGCGGTGCAATGAGCGGGACCGGCGACGCCCGCAGCGTCGTGCTATGCCAGCGCGACGACGTGCCCGACGGCGAGGCCCGCCGCTTCGATGTCGAGGGTCACCGCATCGCGCTCGCACGCATCGGCGACGACTTCTACGCCATCGGCGACCAGTGCAGCCACCAGAACTACTCGCTGGCCGACGGCTGGGTGTGGCCCGACGAGTGCGCGCTGGAATGCCCCCAGCACTCGTCGAGCTTCGACCTGCGAACGGGCCAGCCGAACTGCTTCCCCGCCACCCAGCCGGTCCCGGTGTATGAGATTCGCAGCGGCGACGACGGCGTGGCGGTGGTGCTGCCATGAGCGCTCCGACCGCCGAGGCCGCGCACACGCTGCGCATCGAAGGACTGCACGCATCGGCGGGCGACACCGAGATCCTCCAAGGCGTGGATCTCGAAGTGTCCTCCGGGCGAGTTCACGCAGTCATGGGGCCCAACGGCTCGGGAAAGAGCACACTGGCGCACGTCGTGATGGGTCGCCCCGGCTACGAGGTCACTGCCGGATCGGTCACCCTCGACGGCGTCGACGTGCTGAGCCTGGCGCCGTGGGAGCGGGCGCAGGCCGGGCTGTTCCTGGCCATGCAGCATCCGACCGAGGTGCCGGGCGTCTCGGCCGCCCAGGCACTGGCCGAGGCGCTTGCGCTGCGGGCCGGCGATGACGGCCCGAGCGATGACCAGCTTGAGCGCACCCGCAGCCTGCTCGAAGCCGAGGCGGCCGCGGTCGGGCTGAAGGCCGAGCTGGTGGCGCGGCCGCTGAACGTCGACATGTCGGGCGGCGAGAAGAAGCGCAACGAGACAGTCCAGCTCGCCGTGCTGCAGCCCCGCATCGCCATCCTCGACGAGATCGACAGCGGTCTCGACATCGACGCGCTGCGCGCCTGCGCCAACCGCATCGAGGCGCTGACTGAAGCCGGCTTGGGCGTGCTGGCCATCACGCACTTCACCCGCGTGCTGGAGTACCTCCGGCCCGACGAGGTCCACGTGATCGTGGACGGTCGCATCGTGGACTCTGGCGGTCCCGAGCTTGCCGAGGCGCTCGAGGCCGACGGCTACACGCCCTACCTGCCCGAAGAACCCGATGCCGGCGTGGCGGTGTCCATCGGCGGGCTCGGCAGCACGCCCGCTTCAGGTACGGGGGCATCTGCTCCGGACGATCCATTTGCCGATCCCTGGGCAGACCCGCTCGACGAGTTGGGCTGAGCGCGGCTGAGCATCGCTCGGCGCCTGCCCTCGCCGACAGCGCATATTGAGCTTTCGATGTACGCGCCGGTTGGTGTTGACTGGGCAAGGGGAATCCTGGGGAGGGTGATCCGATGGCACGAGAGCTGTTGACGCAGGACGAACTGAGCGAACTCGCCGCCGAGCTCGAAGCTTGGGATGTGTCGGGCAGCGAACTGCGCCGCACCTTCCGCTTCGGGAACTTCGTGGAGGCGTTCGGCTTCATGGCCGCCGCCGCCTTGGTGGCCGAGAAGATGGACCACCATCCCAACTGGTCGAACGTGTACAGCACGGTGGAGGTCGCGCTGAACACGCACGACCGCGGCGGCGTGACCGAGCTGGACGCCGCGCTGGCCCGTGCGATGGACGGCCTAGCGGGCGCCGCGGGCTGACTGGCGCTCGATGCGACTGCCACGCCTCCAGCGGCGCGCCATATCGGACCGCCCCGAGCGTCCCGCGCCCGCGCCCGTCGTGGAGGGCACCATCGAGTCGAAGCCGGGCGTGCGCCGGATGCTGCACCAGCTCTTCGAGTTCTGGGTGCGGCTGCGACCTGCGAGAGTCACGCTCGGCGTGCGCGGCCTAGTGGTCGACCACAAGGGCCGCGTCTGCCTGGTGCGCCACACCTATCGGGACGGCTGGTTCCTGCCCGGCGGCGGCGTCAAGACCCGCGAGGCGCTGGTCGAGGCGGTGGCGCGGGAGCTGCGCGAGGAAACCGGTGTCGTGGTCGCCGAAACGCCCCAGAACGTGCTCGGCGTGTACTCCTCGCGCCATGGCAACCGCAGCGACCACATCGTCGTATTCGTGGTGACCGACTGGCGTGTCGAGGAGTCGGTCTCGCCCGAGATCGCCGAGGTGGCCTTCTTCCCACCCGGCGAACTGCCTCCAGGCACCACACCAGGCACCTCACGCCGCATCTCTGAATGGATGACAGGAGTCCCCCCCGGCCACCGCTGGTAGCGCCGTTGGCCTCCGCCGGACTGCTAGAGGCGCGGGGTGCGGGGTGGGTGGCCCATGAGGATGCGGCCGTAGGCCTCGAGGGCGGGGTCGAGCGCTGTGATTGCGTGCATGTTGATGGCTTGCAGGTCGGCTTGGAGGCGGCCAATGCGGTTGGAATCGCGCACGCCGCGACCGCCGGTGGCCAGGTAGAGCGTCTGGACGGCTTCGAGGCAGCGGCGGACGGCGTACGCGCAGTCCAGACGGACCCTTGCCCGCAGCGGCAGCTCCAGAGCCTCATCGTTGCGTGCGGTGTCGATCAACAGCTCGGCGGTGCGGCGCATCAGCAGCTCGCCTTGGTCGACGAGTGCGTGAGCTTCGGCGAACTGGCGGTGAGTCAGCGGCCAGTCGGTCTGCAGCACGTCGACGTGGCTGATGATCTTGCCTTCAACTTCTTCAGCGAATGCGAACAGTGACGCCCGAGCGGCGCCCAGAGCTGGCGGCACCAGCGCGTATGCCAGCGTCGGCATGAGCGAGCTGCGCTGGATCCAGCCGCGATTGCGGGCCATGCCCGGCGTCTGGCCTGACGCCAGCACATCGCCGCGAATGAAGCGGTGCTCGGGTACAAATGCGTCCTTCACCACGATGCTGCTGCTGCCGGTGGCCCGCAGCCCACTGGAGTGCCAGTCGTCGAGTGCCGAGACATCGTCGGCGGGAAGCACGAACATGCCCGAGACCAGTCCGTCGCCATCTGGTGATGGGAAGTGGCCGCCCAGGATGACCCAGCCGGCGTGATCGATGCCCGAGCCGAACGGCCAAAAGCCGCTCAGCGTCCAGCCGCCGTCGACGGGCACCGCGTCGCCTCGGTCGACCAGCACACCGGCCACGTAGACGTCGGGTCCGTCGCCGTAGATCTCGCCTTGGCACTCATCGGGCCAGTGGCCCACCAGCCAGGCGTGCGCATTGCCGACGCACGCGTGCCAGGCAGTCGAGGGGCAGCCCTCAGCCAGTGCCGCATTCACTTCGAGGTAGGTGATCCAGTCGAGCTCTTGTCCGCCGTTGGCGCTCGGCTGGCCGATCGTCATCAGCTCGGCGCCGCGCAACTCGTCGATGACGTCGGGCTCCACACGGCGAGCCCAGGGGTCGGCCGCTGTCCGGGCAGCCAGTTTCGGCGCGAGCTGCCGCGCTCGCTCGACGAGTTCACCGCGTCGCTCGGCCTCCTCAGACACAGTCCCCATAGAAGCAGGCTCCGCAGATTCGGCGCAGGTCTAGCGACGCGACCCGGCGAGCCGATGCGTTCGGGCCCTCAACTCGCACCGACCGTCTCGTCGAGGCCGGTGGCGAGCGCGTTCCAGCCGAGTGTGGCGCACTTGATGCGCACCGGGAACTTCACGACGCCGCGCAGTGCCTCTAGATCGCCGAGTCGCAACGTCCCGTCATTGGCGCCGGCAGCGTCGGATGCGCCGTCAAGCGCCTCACTGCCGTCACCGCCGATCGATTCCTCGTGGATCGACATCATGGCCTTGAAGGCCCGGGTGAGGTCGCGGATCTCGTCGGTTGACTTGCCGATCACCGCTGACGACATCATCGACGCCGAGGCCTGGCTGATCGAGCAGCCCTGTCCTCCCACCCGCAGGTCGGTCACGGTGTCGCCGTCCATCTCGAAGGTCAGCACCACCTCATCCCCGCAGAGCGGGTTGAATCCCTCGCTGCGGTGCGCCGGCGGGCATTCCAGCTCGCCGCGATTGCGCGGGTTCCGGTAGTGGTCGAGGATGATCTCCCGGTACAGGTCTTCGAGCCCAGCCATCGGATCCTGCTTCGTCCCGGTCCGTCGCCTCTAGCGGCCGAACAGCGCGCCGACCTCGTCGAGCGCCTCGGCCAGCGAATCTATGTCGGAAGTGTCGTTGTACACGTACAGCGAGGCTCGCGTCGTGGCGGTGACGCCGAGGCATCGCATGAGCGGCTTGGCGCAGTGGTGGCCGGCACGGACGCACACGCCGCTCTGGTCGAGCACTTGGGAGATGTCATGCGGGTGGACGTCGCGGTACACGAACGACAGCACGCCGCCGCGCTGCGCCGGCTCAGACGGACCGTGCACGGTGATGTCGTCGCCGTGGCGATCGGTGAGCGTCCGCAGGGCGTAGCCGGTGAGGCTGACCTCGTGGGCTCGCACGGCATCCATGCCCAGCCCCTCCAGGTATCTCACCGCAGCCCCGAGGCCCACGATCTCGGCGATGGGCGGCGTGCCCGCCTCGAACTTGTGCGGCACCGTGTTGGGTCGGAAGCCTTCCTTGGTGACGTCGAGGATCATCTCGCCGCCGCCCAGGAACGGCGGCATGGCGTCGAGCAGCTCCATGCGAGCCCACAGCACGCCCACACCGGTCGGGCCGCACATCTTGTGACCGGTGAACACCATGAAGTCGGCGCCCAGCGCCCCCACATCAGTGGGCAGGTGCGGCACGTACTGGCTGGCGTCCACGCTGAGCAGTGCGCCGGCGTCGTGAGCGGCGGCCGCGAGGCGGGGGATCGGGTTGAGCGTGCCGAGCACATTGCTCATGGCGGTCACCGACAGCAGCTTCGCCCCATCGAGCAGGCGGTCGAGGTCGGTGAGGTCCAAGCAGCCGTCGTGGGTGATCGGGATCCAGCGGATCTCACAACCGCGCTCGGCGGCCAGGATGTGCCACGGCACGATGTTGGCGTGGTGCTCCATCTCGGTGAGCACGATCGCGTCGGCCGGGCCGAGGTTCGAGCCGCCCCACGAGCGGGCCACCAGGTTCATGGCCTCGGTGGCGTTCTTGGTGAACACGATTTCGTCGGCGCTGGGGGCTGAGATGAACCGGGCGACGTCTGCCCGCGCAGCTTCCATCAGCTCGGTCGCGGCCGCGGCGATCTCGTACGCGCCGCGGTGAACGTTGGCGTTGACCGTGCGGTAGTAGTCGTCCATGGCGTCGAGCACCGCCGCCGGCTTCTGCGACGACGCCGCAGAGTCGAGATAGACGATCGGACGGCCGTGGACGCTGCGCTCGAGCAGCGGGAATTGCGACTTCACTGCCC
The DNA here is from genome assembly GCA_022820925.1 of Acidimicrobiia bacterium. Lineage (GTDB taxonomy): Bacteria > Actinomycetota > Acidimicrobiia > Acidimicrobiales > Poriferisodalaceae > Poriferisodalis. The sequence goes on from JAJEEO010000004.1 coordinate 26,836, forward strand.
CGTCGATCTCGGGGCTGACCCGGGCGCTCACGCCGCCGCCTTCTGCTCGAACGGCTCGTAGCCGTCTCGTTCCAGCTCGGCGGCGAGCTCCGGGCCGCCTGAGGCCACGATCTGCCCGTCGACCAGCACGTGGACGTAGTCGGGCTCGATCTCGCCCAGCAGGCGCTCGTAGTGGGTGATGAGCACCACGCCCATGTGCGGCCGCTCGGCACGAACCTGCTGCAGACCGGTGGCCACCACCCGCAGCGCGTCGATGTCGAGGCCCGAATCGGTCTCGTCGAGCACAGCCACGTCGGGCTCGAGCAGGGCGAGCTGCAGGATCTCGTTGCGCTTGCGCTCGCCGCCGCTGAAGCCCTCGTTGAGGTAGCGGTCCATGAACGACTCGTCCATGCCCAGCCGTGACATCCACTCGCCCATGGCGACATAGATCTCGATGGCCGACACGTCCTCGCCGCGCCGTGCCGAGACCGCCTGGCGCAGGAAGTTGCGCACCGACACACCCGGGATGTGCTGCGGATACTGGAACGCCAGGAACAGCCCGGCCTTCGAGCGGGCGTCGGGATCCCACTCGGCCACGTCGTCGCCGCGGTAGCGGATCTCCCCGCCGGTCACCTCGTACTCCGGCGAGCCCAGGATCGTGGTGGCCAGCGTCGACTTGCCCGACCCGTTGGGGCCCATGATGGCGTGGCATTCGCCCGCGTGGACCACCAGATCCACACCGCGCAGGATCTGCGGCCCGTCGACTGCTCGTACGCCCAAGCCGTCGATCTCGAAGAGCGGTGTACCTGATGCGGCGTCCGGCCCTGTGCTGGCTGTCGCGCCTTGCGGCGCGGTGTCGCCCTGTGCCATCAACCGCAGTGTATGGCTGGCCCCAAATGCCTCAACCGGCGCCCCCGATGTGGGCCCGTCAGTCCGGAAGTGCCGCCGTCAGCCCCAGAGGCTGTCGACGACGTCGAGCCACAGCTGGGTGGTGAGTGCCAGCGATTCGATGTCGATGCGCTCGTCGTTCCCGTGGAACCGGGCGCCGTACTCGCCGCCGTCGAGCTCGGGGCTGAACAGGCCGGCGCCGTATGCGATGGCGCCCATGTCTCGGTACACCCGGGAGTCGGTAAAGCCGATGATGAGCTGCGGCGTCAGCCGGGCCGTGGGAAAGCGCCGCCCCACCGCTGCCTGCAGCGCATCCCACAGCGGCGTCTCGACCCGGCTCACCGACGCCGGGTCGTTCATGATGATCTCCACCTCGACATCGCCGGCCAGGTCGCCGAGCGCCTCGTCGAGATGGGCCTGCACCTCCGCGGCGCCCTCGCCAGGCAGCGTCCGCACGTCCACCTCGATGTCGACGTGGTCGGGGATGACGTTTGTCTTCATGGAGGTGGGCGCGCCGATGACGTTTGGTGAGAACGACGTGTGGGTGCACGAGTACAGGTGTGCGGCCACTGATGCGCTCGGATGAGCGTCGAGCCAATCCTCGATCAGGGCCTCGTCGAGCATGATCGCCCGGGTCTCGTCGTCGACCCCCAGCGTGTCGACCTGCTCGCGCCACAGCTCATGGAACCGCGGCGGCGGCCGGTACTGCGAGATCCGGTGCACCACCGCTGCCGCCTTCACCAGGGCGTTCTCCTGGCGGAAGGGGCGGGAGCCGTGTCCGGGCACGCCTCGCACTCGGAGCCGCCGCCAGGCCACGCCCTTCTCGCCGATGTTCATGTCGATGAACGGCGCATCGGGCGATCCCGAGTGCAGGCCGCCGTTCTCGGTCAGCACATAGTCGGCGCCGATGACGTCCCAGTGGTTCTCGGCCATCCAGCGGGCGCCGTAGTTCGAACCGGCTTCCTCGTCGGCACAGGCGAAATAGATGAGGTCGCCCTTGGGCCGGTAGCCGGTCTCGGCCAGGTGGCGGAACGCCACGGCCATCGAGGCGGTGAGGTTCAGCATGTCCACCGCGCCGCGGCCCCAGACTTCGCCGTTGATCAATTCGCCGCCGAACGGATCGCGGCTCCAGCCGTCACGATTCACCGGCACCACATCGGTGTGACCCATCAGGCACAGGGTGGGAGCATTCGGGTCGCTGCCCTCGATGCGTGTGACCAGTGACCGCCGGCCCGGCGCCGCGTCGAAGACTTCGAGATCCAGTCCGGCGCCTTCGAGGTAGGCCTGGATGGCGTCGGAGTTACGGACTTCGCCGCCGGATTCGGGCGTGCCGTAGTTGACGCATTCGTTGCGGATCAAAGTCTGCAGCAGATCGACGGTCTGGTTGGTGCGACGGTTCTCGTCGCTGGTCCCAGCAGTGAATGACTGGCTCATGGGGAGCAACTTAGAGGCTGAGCCGAAGGCGAAGCCGTGGCCCGAGCGGCCCGTGAGCGCAGCGAACAAGAGCGGGAAGCAATAGCTGCTGCAACGGCAGGGTTGGCCTCCGGGCGCGTTGTTGCGCGGCGGAGTGGGTGCGTCTGTGGTCGAATGACCCGATGAACTCGGGCTCTGGGAACGATGCAGGCATCTGCGGGCTGCCTGCCACACAGATGGCAGCCATGCTGGCCGACGGAGAGATCTCGGCGCGAGAGCTGCTGGCGGCACATCTCGAGCGCATCGATCAGGTCAACCCCGCTCTCAACGCCATAGTCACGTTCACGCCGGAGCTAGCGGCCGAACGTGCGGCCGCTGCCGACGAGGCGCACGCCCGCGGCGAGTCGCTGGGTCTGCTGCACGGGCTGCCCGTGGCCCACAAAGACCTGGCGCTGACCGCCGGTATCCGCACCACCATGGGCTCGCCGCTGTTCGCCGACTTCGTGCCAGACATCGATGCGCTGGTGGTGGAGCGCCAGCGGGAAGCCGGCGCGGTGACGGTGGGCAAGACCAACACGCCCGAGTTCGGCGCCGGCTCGCATACGTTCAACCCGGTGTTCGGCATCACCCGCAACCCCTACGACTCGGGCAAGACCTGCGGCGGCTCCAGCGGGGGCGCAGCGGTGGCGCTGGCCGCCCGGATGCTGCCGCTGTGCGACGGGTCAGACCTGGGTGGCTCGCTGCGCAACCCGGCTGCATTCTGCAACATCGTGGGTTTCCGGCCGTCACCGGGACGGGTGCCCTCGACCACGGCAATGGATGCCTGGTTCCCGCTGGCCGTTGAGGGCCCGATGGCCCGCACGGTCGGCGACGTGGCGTTCTTCCTGCAGGCGCTGGCCGGCCCCGATGACCGTTCGCCGGTGTCGAATCAGGAGTCGCCGGAGGTCTTCGCCGGTTCGCTGGAGCGGGACCTGCGCGGCGTGCGCGTGGCATGGTCGCCCGACGCTGGCGGACTGCCCGTCGATCCCGCCGTCCGAGCGGCAACGGCGAACGTGCCCGACGTGCTCTCCGACTTGGGCTGCGAGGTGGTCGAAGCCTGTCCCGACCTGTCCGACGCCCCGCAGGTATTCCAGGCTCGCAGGGCCTGGGTGATGGCGGTCGGCTTCGGCCAGCTGCTCGAACAGCACCGGGATCAGTTCAAGGAAACGCTTGCCTGGAATATCGACAAGGGCCTGAACATGACCATGAGCGAGTACGCCGATGCCTGCCGCCGCCACTCCCAACTGTTCGCCGCTGTCGACTCCTTCATGTCGCCTGACCAAGGCGGCTTCGAGTTCCTGGCATGCCCGACTACTCAGGTGCCGCCGTTCGACGTCGAGGTGGAGTACCCAACTGAGATCGACGGCGTCGAGTTCGAGACCTATATCGACTGGATGCGCTCGTGCAGCGACATCACCGTCACCACCCATCCCGCCATCTCGGTGCCGGCCGGATTCACCGCCGACGGCCTGCCCGTGGGCCTGCAGCTGGTCGGTCGTCACCGTGCCGACCGCTCGGTGCTCGAGCTGGCTCACGCCTGGGAGTCGGCCACCCGCCACATCGACGTCCTGCCACAGCTTCCCGGCTAGCGAGCAAGTTGCCTTAAATTCCCGGGTCTCCGGCGCCGGCTACTCGGTAGCCTGCCGCCGGTGTCCGAATCGAATTCCGTAGCGCCGGTAACGGCGATCGAGGCCCACGGGCTGGTGCGTGAGTTCGGGGCCAAGCGGGCGGTGGACGGGGTGGACCTGCTCGTTCACCAGGGCGAGATCTTCGGCTTCCTGGGTCCGAACGGTGCGGGCAAGAGCACGACGGTGCGCATGCTGTGCACGCTGCTGGCACCGACGGCGGGCTCAGCCCGGGTGGCCGGCTACGACGTGGCCAAGAATCCGGGCGAGGTCCGCGTCCGCATCGGTGTGGCTATGCAGGAGGCCGCCCTCGACGAGAAGCAGACCGGCCGTGAGATCCTCGACTTGCAGGCCCGCCTGTACGGGCTGCGCCCCGCCGACCGGGCCTCGTCCATTTCTCAGGCCATCGATCTTGCCGACATCGGCGATGCCATCGACGACCGTGTCAGCACCTACAGCGGCGGCATGAAGCGACGCCTCGACTTGGCGGCGTCGCTTATCCATGCACCGGAAGTGATCTTCCTCGACGAGCCCACCACCGGTCTCGACCCGGTGAGCCGTGCACAGGTCTGGGAGGAGGTGCGGCGTCTGAACGGCGAGCTGGGCGTCACGGTGTTCCTGACCACGCAGTACCTGGAGGAGGCCGATGCGCTGGCGGACCGGATCGCGATCCTGGCCGACGGCCGGATCGTGGAGCAGGGCACGCCTGTCGAGCTGAAGCGAGGCGTCGGCGCCGACGTCATCGTGGTGGATCTCGAACCGAGCGACATCAGCCGGGCAGCGGAGGTGGCGTCGTCGGTGCCGGGCGCAGACGGCGTGACGGCGGGTCGGCTCGGCGTCACCATCGCGACATCCGACGGCGCCGGGCTCATCGGCGCTGTGGCAGTGGCGTTGGCGAGCGCCGACGTGCATCCGACTGCGCTGACGGTACGCACGCCCACGCTCGACGACGTGTTCCTGCAGGCCACCGGGTACCGCATGGCTGTTGCTGAAGAAGCCGCCCGAGAGGCTGAGCCGCATGGCGAAGCCGTGGCCCGAGCGGCCCGTGAGCGCAGCGAACAAGAGCGGGAAGCAACGGGTGCCGCAACGAGAGAGAGCGCCGATCCGAGCCGCTTGTTGGACGAAGCGACGAAGGGCACGCTATGACCGACACCACGGCCCCTGCGCTGACGGGCGGCGGACTCACCCGGCGGGTCGGCTTTGTGACCGACATTGCCACCATTGCCCGGCGGGCGGTTCGCAGCGTGCTGCGCGAACCCGAATTCGTGGGACCGGCGCTCATCATCCCGGTCTTCTTCTTCGTAGTGAACGTCGGTGCGCTTGAGCCGTTCGTGGAAGCGGGTGCTGCGGCCGGCGCAGGGGCCGGCCCGATGTCGGGCGGCGTGGCCGACTACCGGGCGTTCCAGCTGCCAGTGGCGATCATCTTCGCCGTCACCGGCATCTCACGCGCCAGCGTGCTGGTGATCGACATCCAGTCCGGCTATCTCGACCGCATGCTGGTGACGCCGATTCGACGGTCCACACTGCTGCTCGGCCTCATGGTGGCCGACATCGTGATGGCGCTGGGGCTGGCGCTGTTCGTGATCGTCATGGGGCTGGCCTTCGGCGTGTGGTTCGAGACCGGTGTCTTGGGACTGGCCGTGTTCTTGCTGCTGTCGATTGCGTGGAGCCTTGCGTTCACCGGCTTCCCGTACACCGTGGCGCTGCGCACCGGGAACCCTGCCGCGGTGAACTCCGCATTCCTGATCTTCTTCCCGTTCGCGTTCCTGACGCCGGCCTTCCTGCCCAGGGAGCTGATGTCGGGCTGGATGCGCGCAGTTGCAGCCTGGAACCCGGTCACCTACCTGCTCGAGGGCATGCGCACGATCCTGTCGACGGGCTGGGACGGCGTTGCGCTCGCCAAGGGCGCGGCGGCAATCCTCGGCCTCGCCGTGGTGACGTTCTTCATGGCGTTCAGGTCGCTGGCGCGTCGAGTTGCGACGGGCTGAGCCCAGGTTGCAGGCAGGCGCTACCAGCGGCGGTCGATCCACTCCTGCAGGTGGGGCGACTCGGTGCCGATCGTGGTGTCGAGGCCGTGGCCGGGCAGCACCATCGTGTCCGCGGGAAACGCCGAGAACATCCGGTCCTCGATGCTGCGGATGATCTGATCGAAGTCGCCGCCGCCGCTGGTGGCGCCGGGTCCGCCCGGGAACAGCGTGTCGCCGGTGAACAGCAGCGGCGTGCCCTCCACGTGAAAGCTCATGGAGCCGGCGGTGTGACCGGGGTTGTGAATCGTGCGGATCCGCAGGCGGCCCACTTCGATCACCGAGTCGTCTTCGAGGATGTAGTCGTAGCTGGGCAGCATCGTCGCGTCCTCGGCGGTGATGCCCACCTCGATGCCGGCATCGCGCACAGCAGGCACGGCCTGGATGTGGTCCCAGTGGCCGTGGGTCTCCACCACCGTGACGACGCCGAGCTTCTGGCACACCTCCAGCAGCCGCTCGTGCTCGTTCGAAGCGTCGATCAGCATCGCCTCGCCGGTCTCGGTGCAACGGATGGTGAAGACGTTGTTGTCGAAGTCGTCGGGAAAGCCGTGGGGCAGGTTGCCCTCGAGCGGGCGCACGACGTGCTTGTGGACTTCGATGCCGGTTGCGGACCAATGCAGAGCCATAGCCGCATCCTAAGAGCGTGCTCGGACAGCTGGGCCCGCTGCGAAGGCGGCGGTGTTCTTGAATCAGGCGGCGTCCACTCGCACGGCGACGCGGTGCCAGCCTTCGGCCCCGTCCGGTCGCACGTCCTTGGGGCCCTCTGGCTGGGTCATGCCCGTGCCGTCGATGGCCCGCACTTGCAGCGAATGCGTGCCTGAGGTGGGCGTCCAGGGGAGGTACCACTGCACCCAGCTCTCGTCGCCCAGCGCCTCGCCCAGATCGCACTGCTGCCAGGGGCCGTCGTCGATGCGGACCTCGACTGCGCTGATGCCCCGCGTCGGCGCCCAGGCGATGCCGGCGATGGCAGTCTCGGTCCCCGCCACCGGACGGTCGCCGCTGGCCGGCACGTCAATCCGGCTCTGCGTTTTCATCGGCCCGCGCTTCGACCACCCCCGCGGCACCCAGTAGCCGTCGAAGGCGTCCCAGGTGGTCAAGTTGATCTCCTCGATCCACTTCACGGCCGAGACGTAGCCGTACAGCCCCGCCACGATCAAGCGAGCGGGGAAGCCGTGCCGGGTCGGCAGCGGCTCGCCGTTCATGCCGACGGCCAGCAGGGCGTTGCGGCCGTCATACAGCAGTGGGGTGGGGAAGCCGGCGGTCCAGTCGTCCACCGATCGGCCGACCACCTGGTCTGCCCCTTGCTGTACCCCCGCTCGCTCGAGCAGGTCCACCAGCGGCACGCCCGTCCAGACGGCATTGCCGACCAAGTTGCCGCCGACCCGGTTCGAGACGCACGACAGCGTGACGACGTGCTCCTGGAGGTCCATCGCCAGGATCTCGTCGAAGGTCAGCTCGTAAGGATTGTCGACCATGCCGGTGAAGCTGAGCTTCCAGTTGGCCGGGTCGACCTGCGGCACCGTCAGCGCCGTGTCGATCCGGTAGAACTCGTTGTTGGGGGTCACGTAGCTCGAGATGCCGACGACCTCGTCGAGCGTGTCGAGCGCGGCGACCTGGGTGGCGACCGAGGGCCCGGCGGCCGTGGTGGCTGTGGGCTCCGCAGCGGCAGTGCCCGCAGCGGCGGTGGTCGACGGGGGCCTCGCCGCTCCGAGGTCGATGCCGGCTCGGGCAGTCTCTGCTGCTGAGGGACCGCGCACGCCCCGGCCCAGTGCGACGAGACCAACGGCAGCCACACCGGCGCCGCCGATGCCGAGCAGGAACGCTCTGCGGCCCGCGTCGGGAGCCGTCTCCGGCGTCGCCGCGACTCCAGGTTCGGGGATCGCTGGTGCTTCTGCGGCTTGGGCGCTGCGGGCGGGGGCTATCCGCAACAGCAATCTGAGCGTTAGGTACCCGAGCGCAGCGGCCGCGAGGGCAACCACCCACGAGCCCACGAATGGGCTCATCGGGTTGCGCGCAGCGGTCCAGCCGCCGATCACGCCGAACGCGGCGAATCCTGCGAACGGCACCCACCGGCGTCGTGGCGCCATGGCGCAGGCGCCCAGCAGGCCGCCGATGATCAGCGACACGCCGACGATGCCGATCGCCAGCACCGCCTTGTCCTTCTCGCCGAACAGCTCGATGCTCAGCTTGACGGCCCAGTCGGGGGAATAGTCCACCAACGCCTCGCCGACCGCCACGACCAGCGACGGAATGGAATCCACCAACCCGTCGATGAACTCGCCAAACGCCAGTGCGACGGCGGCGCCCGCTACGCCTGCCAGCAGCCCTGCGATCGATCCGGGCCGGCGGATGAGCCGGCCGATGCCCCGGCCGCTCGTGGCCTCGGCATGGGAGGGCGCATCCATCGTGCCCTCGTGGGAACTGTCGCTCATGTCTGCCCGTTTCGCTGGAGATGTTGGTTGCCGGCAGCTGAAGTCGGCTCAGCCTGTTGGTCGAGTTGGACGGGCACCGGCTGGGGGGTCGAACCGGTGTGCCCCGGTGAGGGCTGCCCGTCACGAAAGCTAACGCTCGACCCGCCTGCGGGGTTCCACGCATTCCCATCTGGCGCGGATGAGCCGATTCTTCGTCTGGGTGATAGAACTTCGCCTGACTATTGCGCTGGTGCTGAAGTTGCACCGGCGCTCAGGCTGCATCGGCCCGGAGGGGTGTCCGTGAACTTTGCATTCACCGAGGAGCAGGAAGAGCTCCGCAACTTCGTTCGCTCGTTCCTGGAGGACAAGTCGTCCGAGGCCACCGTTCGGGAGCTGATGGAGACCGACGACGGCTACGACCCCGCTGTCTGGTCGCAGATGGCCGAGCAGCTCGGCTTGCAGGCGCTGATCATCCCCGAGGAGTACGGGGGCCAGGGCGCCAGCTACGTGGAACTCGGCATCGTGCTCGAGGAAATGGGCCGCAGCCTGCTGTGCTCGCCCTACTTCTCGACAGTGGTGCTGGCCGGCAACGCCATCCTGCACTCGGGCAACGAGAAGGCCAAGGAAGAACTGCTCGAGGGCATCGCCTCGGGCGAGATCATCGCCACCTTGGCGCTGGCCGAGGCCAGCGGCAGCTGGGACGCCGACGGCGTCGAGGTCGAGGCCTCCGACACGGGCGACTCGGCCACGATCAGCGGCGAGAAGATGTTCGTGACCGATGGCGGCACCGCGAATCTGTTCGTGGTGGCAGCGCGCTGCAACGGCGGCATCCATCTCTTCACGGTGGAGGGCGACGCGGCCGGACTCAGCCGCGAGAACCTCGCCACGATGGACCAGACCCGCAAGCAGGCCCGCATCACCTTCGACAACACGCCGGCGAAGCACCTGTGCGACACCGACAACTTCGCCTACATCGACAAGGTGCTCGACCTGGCTGCGGTTGCGCTCGCCAACGAGCAGGTCGGCGGTGCGCAGTTCGTGCTCGACATGGCAGTGCAGTACGCCAAGGACCGGGTGCAATTCGGCCGCCCGATCGGCTCGTTCCAAGCCATCAAGCACAAGTGCGCCGACATGCTGCTCGAGGTGGAGTCGGCCAAGTCGGCTGCCTACTACGCCGCTTGGTGCGCGTCGGAGATGAACGACGAGCTGCCGTCGGTGGCGTCGCTGGCCAAGGCCTATTGCTCTGAGGCCTACTTCCACTGCGCTGCAGAGAACATCCAGATCCATGGCGGCATCGGATTCACCTGGGAGCATCCCGCCCACCTGTACTTCAAGCGCGCCAAGAGCTCCGAGCTGATCTTCGGCGATCCTGCGTACCACCGCGAGAAGCTGGCCCAGCGCATCGGCCTCTAGGCGTCAGGACACAACCGAGGAGCGGCCGGTGCGCCGCGCCGCACATCGGCAGTCTGGGAGCTGCTCGTGATACTCGCGGTCCTCATCATCTCGCTGGTGATCGGCTTCGTGGTCGCCGCGGGCGTGGTGGGCTCGCAGGCTCAGCGGCTCGGCCGCCAACGTCGCGAGCCGGTATGGCGGCTCGCTGAGGCAGCGGCGTACGTCAGCGACCTGCTGCCCTACGACATCGCTGCAGGTCTGAACGCCGAAGAACTCGAAGTGCTCTTGCGGGCACATCTCAATCAGCTGCAGTTCGGGCTGCAGCCCTCGGCACATGACGAGGGCTCCCCGCCGCCCGATCCTGAATTCGATGCGAGGTCCGATGCTGGCGCCACGTCGGTGCTCGAGGATCGCGCGTTCACCACCGACCTGTACCGAACGCTCCGACGCCAGGGTCTCGAAGTCACGCTCGAGCAGGTCACTTCCGTCAGCGCGGCCCACCTGGAGTACCTGCAGCGCATCGGGGCACTCGCCGCTGTGCGCCGCGACGGCGGCTGAGCCCCGCCGTGTCGCCGCCGGACGGCAGAATGTGAGTCATGGACATCCCGAGGGAGCTCGCCGGCTGCCGGTTCGTGGGCGACAAGCGCAGCCAGATCGTCTATGACATGGAATCCGAGCCCGACGATCCGGCGGTAGCAGAGCAGATCGCTGTCGCCGTGGCCGGCATCGTGGCTGCTCAGTCCTACGCCACGTTCGGACCTGATGAGCTGCCCGAGGCACGCAACCGCGGCTACCGCCTGTCGCGGCTCTGCCGATAGGTCGTGACGGTGCGCCCCGCGACGGCAGCGCGAGCGGCGTTCGGTCGACAACCCGCAGCGACGTGAGCACCGACGTCACCGAGACCACCATCGAGGGCAGCCCGGGGCTCGCGGCGATCCTGGTGCGCCCGAAACGGCCTGTCCGCAGCGGGCCCGCAGTGGTGCTCTGCCACGGGTTCCCGTCGATGCAGCGGCCCGGGGTGCCGAACCGCACCTACCAGCTCTTCGCCGAGCGCATCGCCGAGGCCCAAGGCTGGACGGTGCTCGCCGTGAGCATGCGCGGCTGCGGCGAGTCCGACGGCGATTTCTCGTTGCTCGGCTGGATCGACGACATCGGCCGCTCGGTCACCCATGTGCTCTCGGAAGGCTGCCGGGGCGTATGGCTGGTGGGCTCGACGACCGGCGGCTCGGTCGCGATCCTGGCCGCCGCCCGCGACGCCCGGATTCGCGGCGTAGCGGCGATGGCCCCGAGGGCGGATTTTGACGACTGGGCGAGTGATCCCAAAGCGTTCCTGCAGCACTGCCGCAACGTGGGAGTCATCCGTTCAGACGGCTTCCCCCGCTCGACGGGTGCCTGGAATCGTGAGCTGAAGCAGAACCGGGCGATGGACGCCGTTGGTGAGCTGGCCGACCGGCCGCTGTTGATCCTGCACGGCATCAACGACCGGCAGGTGCCCTACGAAGAGGCCCGCCACCTGGCCGCGAGGCATCCGAGCGCAGAGCTGCGCCTGATCGAGGGTGCCGACCACCGCATCCGCCACGACCCCCGGGCGGTGGCCATCCTGCTCGGCTGGCTCGAGCGTCAAGCAGCCGCCCAGTACGCCTAGCCGAGCGAAGCGCTCGTGGATCGGGCTGATTCGGGGCGGCGGGCGATCATCATGTTGGCCACTGAGCGCACCACCGTGGTGCCGTCCTGGTTGACGAGTTCGTGGGCCATCTTCACGATCCCGCGGTCGGGCTTCGAACGGCTCGGGACGACCTCCAGCACTTCGGCGACCAGCGTGAGGCGGTCGCCGGGACGCACGGGCGCTAGCCAGCGCAGCTCGTCGAGCCCCGGCGAGCCCATGCTGGACGGGCCGAGGAACTCGTCGTTGAGCATCCGCATGACAATCGAACCGGTGTGCCAGCCCGAGGCGATCAGGCCGCCGAAGATCGACTCCCGGGCGGCGTCAGGGTCGATGTGAAACGGCTGAGGGTCGAACTTGCGGCCGAATTCGATGATCTCGGCCTCGTCGATCGTCGTGGTTCCGAATGTGAACCGCTCGCCGGCCTCGTAGTCGTCGAACCATCGCTGAGGGCAGGGGATGTCGCTGGGCACCGGGACAGTCTGGCGACCCGAGCCGGACATCACAGGACATGTCGGTCGCCCGTGAAGCTCAGTGTGCTGCTGAGGACCAGGGGTCGGCGCTGTCGGTGTCCAAGCCGTAGCGCTTGATGGCCTCCGCCGCCGACGTCGAGTCGATCTCTCCCAGTTCGGCCAGGCGCCACAGAACGGCGACCGTGATGTGCTCCGCGGTGATCTCGAAGTGCTCCCGCAGGCGGCTGCGTGTATCGCTGCGTCCGAAGCCGTCAGTGCCGAGCGACGTGTAGTCGCGGCCGATCCAGCGGGACACCTGATCAGGCACGGCTCGCATGAAGTCGGTCACGGCGATGACGGGTCCGGTGCCGTCAGCCAATTGGCGGGTGACGAACGGCACCTGCTGCGGCTCATCGGGATGCAGCGTGTTCCAGCGCTCGCATGACAGCGCTTCCTCGCGCAGCGCCTTGTACGAGGTGGCGCTCCACAGATCGACGGCGACGTCGTGCTCGGCGGCCAGCAGATCAGCCGCAGCCCGGGCGGCACCTTGAGCCGACCCCGAGAACAGGATCGTGCCCCCGTGCGCACGGCCCGGCGCTTCGGGCGCATAGCGGTACAGCCCCGCCAGCAGGTCTTCGACTGCGAGGTCATCGGGCTCGGGCGGCTGGATGTAGTTCTCGTTGTAGATCGTCAGGTAGTAGAAGACGTCCTCGCCCACGCCGTACATGCGCCGGATCCCGTCGTGCACGATCGCTGCCAGTTCGTACGCAAAGGCGGGGTCGTAGGCCTGGCACGGCGGCACGACCGAGGCCAGCAGCGGGGAATGCCCGTCCTGGTGCTGCAGGCCCTCGCCCATCAGCGTCGTGCGGCCCGCGGTGGCGCCCATCAGGAATCCGCGCCCGCGCATGTCGGCCAGTGCCCAGATCATGTCGCCCACTCGCTGGAAGCCGAACATCGAATAGAAGGTGTAGAAGGGCACCATCGGCACGCCGCGGGTGGCGTAGGACGTTGCAGCAGCGGTGAAGCTGGCCAGCGCGCCCGCCTCGGTGATGCCCTCTTCGAGAATCTGACCGTCGATGTGCTCGGTGTAGGACAGCAGCAGGTCGTGGTCGACCGGCTCGTACAGCTGCCCCTGGCTGGCATAGATGCCGAGCTCGCGGAACAGCGAGTCCATGCCGAACGTGCGGGCCTCGTCGGGAATGATCGGCACCACTCGATCGCCGAAGCCCGGTTCGCGTGTCATGGCGCGCAGCATCCGGGTGAACGCCATGGTGGTGGACACCGCCATCTCGCCCGAGCCCGCGGCGAACTCGTCGAAGGGCTTCGAGCTCGGCATCGGCAACGCCTTGCGGCACCAGTTGCGAACACGCTTGGGCAACGGGCCGTTGAGCGCCTTGCGGCGAGCCATCAGGTACTCGTGCTCGGCGCTGCCCGGCTGGGGCCGGCAGTACGGCGGGTCGTCGGGATCGAATTCCGCGTCGATCTCTTCATGGAGGCGGAGCCGGTTGCGGATCGTCATCAGCTGGGTGCGGTTCAGCTTCTTGATTTGGTGGGTGGCGTTGCGCGCCTCCAGATCGGGCCCCAGCGACCACCCCTTCACCGTCTTGGTCAGGATGACCGTCGGGCTGCCCTCGTGCTCCACGGCCGCCTGGTACGCGGCGTAGAGCTTCTTGTAGTCGTGGCCGCCGCGGGGCAGCGTCTGCAGGTCCTCGTCGGAGAGGTGCTGGACCATCTCCCGCAGCCGGGGATCGGGCCCGAAGAAACGCTCACGGATGTACTGCCCGCTCTCCACCGAATAGCGCTGGTACTCGCCGTCGATGGTCTCGTTCATCTTGTTGAGCAGCACGCCGTCGCGGTCCCGGGCCAGCAGCTCGTCCCAGCGCCCGCCCCAGATCACTTTGATGACGTTCCAGCCCGAGCCGCGGAAGTTGGCTTCGAGCTCCTGGATGATCTTGCCGTTGCCTCGTACCGGTCCATCCAGCCGCTGCAGGTTGCAGTTGACGACGAAGATGAGGTTGTCGAGCCGCTCCCGTGCGGCGAGATGCAGCGCCCCGAGCGTCTCGGGCTCGTCGGTCTCTCCGTCGCCCACGAAGCACCACACCTTCGATGCTGCGGTGTTGTCGATGCGACGGTTGTGCAGGTACCGGTTGAAACGGGCGTGGTAGATGGCCATGATCGGCCCGAGTCCCATCGACACCGTCGGGAACTCCCAGAACTCGGGCATGAGACGGGGGTGGGGATACGACGACAATCCGGTGCGGCCGATCTCGCGCCGGAAGTGCTCGAGGTCGGTGTCGTCGAGGCGGCCTTCGAGGTAGGCCCGTGCGTAGATGCCCGGCGCGGCGTGGCCCTGGATGTAAATGTGATCGCCGGGCTCGCCGTCGTCCTTGCCGTGCCAGAAGTGGTTGAAACCCACGTCGTACAGCGCCGCCGAGCTGGCGAACGTGGACAGGTGACCGCCAATGCCGTCGGCCCACGAGTTCGCATGGGTCACCATGGCGACGGCGTTCCAGCGGATGAAGGCCCGCAGGCGCTTCTCGATCTCCTCGTCGCCGGGGAACCACGGTTCGTGCTCGGGAGCGATGGTGTTGATGTACGGGGTCGAGACGGTGGCGGGAAAGTCGACCTGCAGCTGACGGGCCTTGGACATGAGCCGCCGGATGAGAAAGCGCGCCCGGTTCTTGCCCCGCTCCTCGACGACTGCGGCGAAGGACTGCAGCCAGTCGTCGGTCTCATCGGGGTCGATGTCGGGGATCTGCTCATGCAACCCGTCGAAGAGCATGGGTTCTAGTGTCGCACTTGGATGAGTCCACAACCGAACGCGACAGCGCGAGATGTCTTCACCGACGGGTCCTGCTTGGGAAACCCGGGTCCCGGCGGCTGGGCATTCGTGGTCGACGGCGGGCCCTGGCAATGCGGCTACGAGCCGGCCACGACGAACCAGCGGATGGAGGTGACGGCCGCGGCTCGTGCCGTCGACGCGCTGGACGGTCCGTTGCGCATCGTGAGCGATTCCACCTATGTGGTCAGGTGCTTCACCGACGAGTGGTGGAAGGGCTGGCACCGCCGCAACTGGCTGAACTCGAAGAAGGAACCCGTCGCGAACCGCGATCTGTGGGAGCCGTTCATCGATGCGGTGACGGCACGCGGCGATGTCACGTTCGCCTGGGTGAAGGGCCATGCCGGCCAGCGGCTGAATTCGGCCGCTGACGCCTTGGCCGTGCATGCGGCAGGCGCCGGGGCGGGGCTGCGCGGCGATCGATTCGACGATGGCGTGCTCGATCAGCTCGCCGATCGACGATCGAACCCGAGTGAACCCGCCGCCGGGGCGGCCCGCGACGATGCAAGCTCGGGCGCCAGCCGCGAGATCACCGGCCACGGCCTTGCCGTGCTGGGCCACCGGCCGCCCGAGATCGGCGGGTACAACGAGAACCCGACGTCTCGCAGGGTGCTGCGCCAGCTCAGCGACGTGCTGTCCGCCAAGCGTGAGATGCACCCCGATCTCGTGGTCGCCAGCGGCCTCGCTCTCGGCGCCGAGACGATGGGTGCTGAGGCTGCGCTTGCGGCAGGGGTGCCCTATGTCGTGGTGCTCGCCTTTGAGGGTCTTGAGACCCGCTGGCCCGCTCCGTCACGGCGCCGCTTTGCCGAGCTGCGCCAGCAGGCAACGCAGGAATTCGTGCTGGCCTCGGCGGCACCGGCCGACGGCGAGGCGTTCGGCAAGGCGATGCGCCGACGCGACACCTGGTTCATGCGCAACTGCGACGAAGCAGTGCTGGTGCGGCGTGGCGACGACCGCACGATGGCAGACCTCCACCGGCGCCTCGAGGTGGCGTTCGACGGCGATGTCTGGGTGATCGAACCCGAGGACTGATCGCCGCCCAGCCACATTCGGGCGCCCGACGGGGCCCATCGATCAGTCGTCGCCGGAAGGGTCTTCGACCAGCGCCGCCAGCCGCTCGAGCGTCTTCTCCATATTCGACACGTTCTTGCGATGTGCCCCGATGAATTCGATGCTGCGCGGGAGCTTCGCCGATCCCCACTCGAAGGTCTCGCGCACGAGCGTGCCGTCGTCGTGGGGCTCAAGCTCGTAGCGCCAACGCTGCCCCTGCCAATGCGCCCACGCGATCAGGCGGTTGTCTTCGAATTCCAAGACGCGGTTCTTCACGGTGTAGGAGATGCCGACGTTGATGCGCATCGAGAACGTGCTGCCGAGCGTGAGCGGCGCGTTGCTGGTGGTCAGCTTGGCCAGCGTCCCCGAGCCGTCGATCTCACGGTGGCGGCTGGGATCAGTGAGCACGGCGAAGATCTTCTCCGCAGGAGCGGCAATGAACCGCTCGACGCTGACGCTGCGCTCTTTAGTGCGCTTCACGGCGGCGTCTACGCGGGCGACAGGGCGTCGGACACGATGTCGGGCGGGGGAGTGCCGCTGCCGCGCTCGATGCTGCCGTCGACCCGCACCAGCATCCACCTCGGCTGGTAGCTGTTGCCGAGCTGGTCCCACAGATCGCCGTCCTCGTTGGAGACCTGCGGAATGTCGCCGAGTTGGTGCTTGGCGACGAAGTTCCGGTAGGAGTCCTGGGAGTCGCCCCCGGGGACCCCGACGAGCACCAGGTTGTCGCCGTGCTCTGCCTTCAGCGCTGCGACCGCAGGCGCTTCACGATTGCACGCCGGTCACCAGGGCGCCCAGAACCACAGCAGGACGTCGTTGCCGGCGGTCGCAGCCAGATCGAACTGCTGCCCGTCGAGCAGCGCACCCTCCAGCAGCAGGATCTCGGCTCGTGTCTCGGCTGCTGCGGCAGCAGCAGCGGTCGCGGGTGCCGCGGTAGCAGTGGTCGTTTCAGTCGCACCGGCGGCAGCAGTCGTTGAGGCGGCTTCGTCCGCGGCCGGCTGCTGGGTCACGGTGCCATCGTCGCCGCAACCGCTCACGAAGCCGAAGACGAGCAATGCCGCCGCCATTGCGACAGCCACCCGAGATTGCAGCCGTGTCACGGCGCGAGCCTAGCCGTGGGCCCATTCGCGATCGAGCGGGTTACATTCAGCGGAGTGAGCACTCGGGCGTTGCTCGGCTTGGCACTCGCCACCGGCATTGTCATCTTGGTGGCGTTCGCCGTCCGTGTGCTGACGTGGCCCTAATCGCTGGTGGTCACGGCGGCCGAGCGCTCCCGGTGCAAACGGGCTCCCAAGGCGGCGTACCCTCGTCGCGCGATGGCAGATGAAGCGATGAACGGCGAGACCAGCGCCCCGGTTCGCTACGACCTCGTCGTGATCGGCGGGGGGCCGGCGGGCTACGGAGCGGCGCTGTATGGCGGGGCCGCAGGCATGAAGGTCGCGCTGGTGGAACGGGACCGGCTGGGCGGAACGTGCCTGCACCGCGGCTGCATCCCAGCGAAGGAACTGCTCGAGACCGCAGCGGTCTGGCGCACCGTCGGCGAGGCAGCCACATTCGGCGTGAATGTCGCACCGCCGGAGCTGGACTTCGGCGTCTCGCAGGAACGCAAGCAGCGCATCGTGGACGGCCTCGAGACCGGTGTGAAGGGCCTGCTTCGCCGCCGCAAGATCACCGTCTTCGAGGGCACCGGCCGGCTCGCAGCCGACCGGTCCGTCGTGGTGGACAGCAGCGAGTCCGGCTCGCAGACCATCGCCGGCGATTTCGTTCTGCTTGCCGCGGGCTCGGTGCCGATCACGCTGCCCGGCTTCGAGCGCGACTCCTCGCTGGTCATGACCTCCGACGAGGTCTTGGCTCTCGACGAAGTGCCGGGCCGTGTGGCAGTGATCGGCGGTGGGGCCATCGGATGCGAGTTCGCGTCGATGCTCGCCGACCTCGGCGCGGAGGTGACGGTGCTGGAGTACGCCTCCCAGATTGTCCCCGGGGTCGACATCGATATCGCCAAGGCGTTGACGCGGGCGTTCTCCAAGCGGGGCATCAAGGTGCTCACCGGCTGCCAGGTCACCGGCCACACGCCGCTCGAGGGCGGCGGCACGACCGTGCAGTACACGACCGGCGGGTCGTCGGAGAGCGATGGCGAGGCGGCCGAAGTGGAGGTGGACGCCGTTGTCGTCTCAGTGGGCCGCAGGCCGTACCCAGACCATCTCGGCCTCGACGACACCGAGGTCAATGTGGACGAGCGTGGCTTCGTCGTTGCCGACGAGCGGTGCCGCACGTCGATGGCCGGGGTCTACGCCGTCGGAGACCTGATCAACACTCCGCAGCTCGCCCACGTCGGGTTCGCCGAGGCCATGGTGGCCGTGCAGGACATCTTGGGCGAGGAACCCGCACCTGTGGACTACGCCAACGTGCCGTGGGCTATCTACTGCCATCCCGAGGTGGCCTTCGCGGGGCTGTCCGAGGCAGCTGCCCGTGAGTCCGGCTTCGACGTCGTGACCTCTAAGCACCGCTACAGCGGCAACTCGCGCGCCATGATCGTCAACGACACCGAGGGCCTGGTCAAGATCGTGGCCGAGCGCGAGGCCGACGGGACTGCCGGGCGCGTGCTGGGCGTCCACATGATGGGTCCCTGGGTCACCGAGCAGCTCGGCCAGGGCTACCTGGCGGTCAACTGGGAGGCCACCGTCGCAGAGGTGGCTGCCTTGGTGCAACCCCATCCGACGCTCTCGGAGCTGTTCGGCGAGACGATGCTGTCGCTCACGGGACGGGGATTGCACGGATGAGCGCGGGATCGGGCGCCGTATGCCGGACGGGGCGGCGAGATGACTGACCTGGTGCTGCCCCAGCTCGGCGAGACAGTCACCGAGGGCACGATCACCCGCTGGTTCAAGGGAGTGGGCGACTCCATCGCTGTGGGCGAGATGCTCTATGAGGTCTCCACCGACAAGGTCGACAGCGAGGTGCCTTCGCCGATGGAGGGCGTCATCACCGAGATACGCGTCCCCGAAGGCGAGACGGTGGACGTCGGGACGGTGCTGGCGATCGTCGAACTGGCCGAGGGGGCCGTCGCGCCGCCGCCCGATGCAGCCGTCCCGCTGCCCAGTGCCGCGCCGGCGGAACCCGCTGCTGCTCCTGCAGCCGCGCCGGCACCGGTCGTCGCGCCCGCAGCGCCCGCCGTTGCGCCAGCGACTGGTGCACCCGCCGGCGGTGCACCGAACGGGCCTGCAGCCGAC
This sequence comes from Acidimicrobiia bacterium, assembly GCA_022820925.1. Taxonomy (GTDB): domain Bacteria; phylum Actinomycetota; class Acidimicrobiia; order Acidimicrobiales; family Poriferisodalaceae; genus Poriferisodalis. Next base: position 45,841 of record JAJEEO010000004.1, read on the forward strand.
CATGGCAGCCACTTGCTGTCGCCCGTCGTCCGACGCCTGGTGCGAGAGCACGATCTCGACCCTGCAGCGCTCGTGGGCACTGGCGTGGGCGGTCGCATCACGCGCTCGGACGTGCTCAACGCCATCGACGAGCAGCAGCGCTCCGCGGCCGCAACGACGGCCTCCGCAACGCCGACCGGGCAGCCGGCCGGTGAGCGCCCACTGGCGCCCAGCCCGCCCGAAGTGCCGGCACCCGTGGCGGCTGCTGCCGCGGCGGGATGGACCGATGGCGATTCCCGGTTCGAAGCGTTCAACAACATTCGACGTCGGACCGGCCAGCACATGGTGCACTCGGTTGCCACCTCGCCCCATGCGCTCACGATCGTCGAGGTCGACTACGAGAACGTCGAGCAAGTACGCCGTGCACATCGCGAAGCGTGGCGGGCATCGGAGGGTTTCAGCCTCACCTACCTGCCATTCATCGTGTCGGCGGTCTCCGACGCGCTGGGTCACTGGCCCCGCCTGAACGCCTCCGTCGAAGAAGGCGGCCTGAGGCTCTGGCGGCGCCGCGATGTAGGCGTCGCAGTGGATCTCAGCTACGACGGGCTCATCGTGCCGGTGCTGCGCGATGCAGACTCGCTGAGCCTGCGCGGCGTCGCTCGCACCATGAACGAGCTGGCAGGTCGTGCACGGGAGAAGCGCCTGACACCCGATGACATCACCGGCGGCACGTTCACGATCTCCAACAACGGCTCATTCGGCACCTACACCACCGCTGCCATCATCAACCAGCCCCAAGTCGCGGTGCTGTCGACCGACGGGGTCGCCCGCCGCCCGGTCGTGGTGACCGACCGATTCGGCAACGAGAGCATCGTGATTCATTCGGTGGGTCATCTGGCGATGGGCTGGGATCACCGGGCGTTCGACGGCAGCTACGCCGCCGGGTTCCTGGGGCACGTCCGCCAGATGCTCGAACAGCACGACTGGGGAGCGGAGCTCTGAGGCTGGTGCCACCGATGCTGCGAATGCGCTGGCTGGGGCGGGTTCGCTACGCCGAGGCGCTCGACCTGCAGCGGCGGCTGTTCTCGCACAGCAACGACGATTACCTGCTGCTGCTCGAACACGACCACGTGTTCACCGCGGGACCGAGCGCGGACGACACCAACCTGCTGGTCGATCCTGCGAAGGTCGGTGCCGACTGCGTGCGCATCGACCGTGGCGGCGATTTCACCTATCACGGTCCTGGCCAGCTCGTCGGCTACCCGATCTTGACGCTGCCCGGTCGCCGCGGCGGCGGTCTGGCCGAGACGGCGGCCTACGTGTGCGACCTGGAGCAGGTGCTGATCGACGCACTGGCCGACCTGGGGCTGGGTGGTTGCGGCCGTTTGCGCGGGTACCCCGGTGTGTGGACCGATCTCGACGGCACGCCTCGCAAGCTCGCCGCCATCGGGGTGCGGCTCAGCCGCGGTCGCACCATGCACGGTTTCGCACTCAACATCGACACAGACCTGTCGTGGTTCGATCGCATCATTCCCTGCGGCATCAGCGAGTACCGGCCGACGTCGCTTCGGGCCGAGGGCTGCGCGGCGACAATGCGCGAGGCGGTCGACGCAGTGGCTCGGCACGCCGCGCAACGTTGGGGTGAGGGGAGCATCGAGCGGGCCGAGGTGGCGTGGCGGCACCGCACGTCAGACCTCAGTGCGTTCAGCCGGGGTCTGGGTCCCGGCTCCGTCGAGGTGGCCCCGCCTCGCAGCCGGGCGCGGCTCAGCGAGGCGGGTGTGAACGGCGGCTTGCACCTCGCCGATCGGAAGCCATCGTGGCTGCGCGCCCGCATGGATCTCAACGACGGCTACCTGCGACTGCGCCAGGTCATGCGGCGGCACGACCTCGTTACGGTGTGCGAGGAGGCGGGCTGCCCCAACATCTTCGAATGCTGGGGCGCAGGCACCGCGACGTTCATGCTCAACGGGGAGCGGTGCACGCGAGCGTGCGGCTTCTGCCTGGTCGACACCCGCCAGCCCGGCCCGCTCGACCCAGGTGAGCCCCGCCGGGTTGCCGACGCAGTTGCCGAGATGGGGCTCGACCATGCCGTCGTCACCGCCGTGGCCCGCGACGATCTGCCCGACGGGGGAGCGGCTGCGTTCGCCGAGACCATCACGGCAATCCGGAAACGATCGCCGGACACGACGGTCGAGGTGTTGGTGCCCGATTTCGGCGGTGACCCAGCATCGCTTCACGCTGTGCTCGATGCGGGCCCCGATGTCCTGAACCACAACATCGAGACCGTCGCCCGCCTGCAGCGCGCCGTGCGCCCATCAGCGGGATACGCCCGCAGCCTGGCCCTGCTCGCACGCAGCGCCTCGGCGGGACACGTCACCAAGTCGGGCATCATCGTCGGCATGGGCGAGGACGACGCAGAAGTCGACGCCGTCCTGGCTGACATCGCGGCAGCAGGGGTGAGCATCGTGACCATCGGTCAGTACCTGCGCCCTACCAGCCATCACATTCCCGTCGCCCGCTGGGTGCCGCCCGCCTCCTTCGGGCGGTGGCGGGAGGTGGGCGCCGCACTCGGTCTCGCACATGTCGAGTCGAGCCCGCTGACCCGCTCGAGCTACCACGCCGCCGAATCCGCCGCAGCCGTGGATCTCAGCGCCCGTGTCCGCCCCGTCCCGGCGTAGCGCTTCCCCGGTCAGCGAGAGGCATCGCGGCGATGGCTGAGGGCGCACCGGTGGATGTGGCGACGGTGATGTGCCAGTGGGCCGCAGGGGGGCTGGCGTACCTGTGGGTGACCACACGCCGGCGGGAAGTCGGACTCGGCTACGGCTGGCTGCTGCGCTCGCTGTACGGGGTGATCGCCGCAGTCGGGGCTGTCACCGGCCTCGTGTTTGAGCCGAACGCCGTGCGTGACATGGCCTGTATTGCGATGGCACTGTGCGCCGGTGCGACACTCGTGCGCTCGGCCGTGCCCAACGTGCACCAAGCAGAGTCCCAGGTGCCGACCGACGATTCCGGCAGCGACCGCGGGGCGCCAGCTGAGTCCTCCCCGAGGAGGACGATCGAGGCCTTCGACCCGCGCTGGGATCTCGTGGCGCCTCTCGTCGGACTGGTCGGGGTCATTGCTGCGGGACTCGGCGCGAGCGGCGACATCGCACCGGCGCTCCACCTCGCGCGTGTCGTTGTCGGCGCTGCATTCCTCGGTGTGGTGAGCGACTCGATGCTGCTCGGGCACTGGTACCTGGTGCAGCCTGGGCTGCGTCGTGAGCCGCTACGCGAGCTTGTGCGGCATCTCGGGGCGGTCTGGCCGTTGGAAGTGGGCTTGCTGCTCGTGCCGACCGGCATGATCGCAGTGCTGAACGGCTCGATCGACGACGGCTACGGCGGGCTGCTCGGCTGGTTCTGGGTCGCCTGCGCGGTCACCACCGTGGCGCTGGCAGCCGTGGCCATGGCGGCGCTGCGCGAGCGCCAGTACGCGGCTGTCATGGCGGCCACCGGGCTGCTCTACCTTGCAATCCTCACCGGCTTCGGCACCGACCTCGTCGCCCGCCTCACCCTCGCCGGATAGATCCGTTCGGAGGTTGCGCCCTCAGGCACCCGTCCATTCGGGCGGGCGTTTCTCGGCGAAGGCACGGCCGCCTTCTGTGGCGTCGTCGCTGGCGGCTACGAGGCGGCGCAGCGACTCGCCCATGCGGACAGCCTCGGTCCAGCCCATCCGTGCGCTGCGCCAGGCGACTTCCTTGACGGCTCGCACTGCGAGGGGCGCTCCCTGGCAGAGCCGCTCGGCCAGCGCTCGGGCCTCGTCCATGAGCGTGTCATGCGGCACCACCTTCCATGCCAGGCCCATCTCGCGGGCCCGCTCGGCATCGACGTTGTCGCCGGTCAGCAGCAGCTCCATGGCGTTCGCCCAGCCGATCTTGGGCGGCATGCGCATCGATCCCACGATGGTCGGCACACCGATCTTCACCTCCGGCATGCCGAAGATCGCCCGGTCCGAAGCGATCAGGAAGTCCGCCACCAGCGCGCCGGTGAGGCCGTAGCCGATGCACGCTCCGTTCACGGCCGCGATCGTGGGCTTCCACAGCTCCAGGCCGCTCTCGTAGCTGTTGACGGTCGGCGTCTCGAAGAACGTGCCCGACCAGATGCCTGCCGAGCCCCCGGTGCGGTCGCGCATATCGGCACCGGCGCAGAAGGCGCGGCCGGTGCCGGTCATGATCGCCACCCAGGCGTCGGGGTCGTTGTAGAACTCCAGCCACGCGGCGTTCAGGCACGCTCGCATCTCGCCGTTGATGGCGTTGAGCGCTTCGGGCCGGTTGTAGGTGATGGTGGCGATGTGGCCGTCGAGCTTGTAGGTCGCGGCGGCTGTCGGGGACGTGATGTCGGCCGGGGCGGACACCGCGCCCGGGTTCAGCGGTGAGGGAGCAGAAGCGTCGTCCATGTCCTCCGTTCTACCGCCCCCAGTCGGGTCCTTGCCCGCTGCCCGACGGGGCAACGGGATCGCCCGGGGCCAGAGAACTAGCGTTACGGCCGCCCGCACCGCACCCGCGCCGGCAACTGTGACGAATGGGGACCTCACGATGCGCACTGGCCAGCAGTACAAGGAATCGCTTGCAGACGGACGCCTGACGTACTTCGAGGGCAAGCAGATCGACGACCTCGAGACCCACCCGATCCTCGGACAGACCGTCGACTCCACGGCCGAGGGCTATGACCGCTTCTACGACCCGTCGCCCGACGCCATGTCGCCGCTGATGACCGTGCCGCGAAGTGCGGACGATCTGCGCGAGATGATCCCGCTGCTGCATTCGGCGGGGATGATGGCCCACGTCACCTACACGTCCATCCAGACGCTGAAGACCGCCGCCGGCCGCATGGTCGACTCCAAGCCGGATTACATCGAGCGGATGGATGCCTTCATCGACGAGGCACAGCGTGATGACGTGCGGATCACGCAGTGCATCACCGACGCCAAGGGCGACCGCAGCCGGCCGCCGGCCCGCCAGGACGACCTCGACTCCTATGTGCGCGTGGTGGATCGCCAGCGCGACGGCGTCGTGATCCGCGGTGCGAAGCTGCATATCACCGGTGCCTCGTTCGGCCATGAACTGCTCACCATCCCCACCAAGGCCATGAAGCCAGGCGAGGAGGACTGGTCGATCGGCTGCTCGGTGCCGGTGAACGCCCCCGGGGTGAAGATCATCAACACCACCTACGCGCCCCGCCACGAGGATTCCCGGGCATTCCCGGTGTCGGGCGAGCACCACCATCCCGAAGGCTTCGTGATCTTCGACGAGGTGTTCGTGCCTCACGAGCGAGTGTTCCTTGACGGCGAGACGCACTATGCCGCGGTGTTCGCGCATGCGCTGGGTCTGTGGGAGCGCCTCGGCGGGCTGTCGGCATTCGTGGAGGAAGCCGACCAGCTCGTCGGGCTGGCCCAGCTCGTGGCCGAGGCCAACGGCACGGCGGGGATCGGCCACGTCAAGGAGAAGATCTCCGAGTTGATCATCCACGCGACGCTCATCCGGGCTGCGCTGGAAGCGGCCATCGCTCACTGCTCGATCGGGCCCGAGGGGGCGGCGTTCCCCAACGAGCTCTACACCAACGCCGGCAAGTTCCAGGCGGCGGCGAACTACAGCGCCATGGTGCGCCACCTGCACGACATCGCCGGCGGTGCGGTGCTCACATCGCCGGTGCCGGCCGACTTCGAGAATCCCGACGTCGGCCCGCTGGCCCGCAAATACATGTCCACCGGCCACGATGTGGACGGCGAGTACCGGGCCCGGCTGATGCACACCATCCGAGACCTGACGGCTGATTCCTACGGCGGGTGGAAGTTCGTGACCAACCTGCAGGCCGGCGGCGGCCTGTACGCGCAGCGCATCGTGACACGCAAGCACTACGACCTCGACGCTGCCAAGCGCAAGGCGCTGGCCGTCGCGGGCCTCGCCGAAGCGGATCACTAGTCGCCCGCTGAGGGGGTGACCGGCTTCTGGCGGTCCGCGCCCCTAGGTTGAGCGCGTGAGCGACGCTGCCGAGACGGCAATTGCCTCGACGACGGCGCTGACGCAACGATTCGGACCGACCGTCGCGCTCGACGCGATCGATGTCCAGTTGCAGCCGGGCGTGACCGGACTGGTCGGGGCGAACGGCGCGGGCAAGACGACGTTGATCAATGCGCTGCTGGGGTTGCGGGCCCCGACGTCGGGTTCAGCGATCGTGCTCGGGCTCGATCCCCGCAGCCAAGGCCCCGCGCTGCGGAGCCGAGTCGGATTCGCTCCCGAGCGCGATGTGCTGCCCGACGAGATGCGAGCCGTCGATTTCGTGCGCCACCTGGCGCAGGTGCGCGGGCTGCCTCGCAGCGAGGCCCGCACACGGGCCTCGGACAGCCTGTGGCTGGTGGGGCTGGGCGAGGAGCGGACCCGCACACTCGGCACGATGTCGACCGGCCAGCGCCAGCGGGTCAAGCTCGCGCAGGCGATCGCGTCCGATCCCCAGCTCGTGCTGCTCGACGAGCCGACCTCGGGGCTCGATCCGACCCAGCGCAGCGAGATGCTCACGCTCATCGGCGAGATCAGCAACGAGCATTCAGTCAACGTGGTGCTCTCGTCGCACCTGCTCAATGAGGTCGAGAGCGTGTGCGACCACGTCGTGGCGCTCGATGCCGGCCGGCTGGTGGCGTGCGGACCGCTCAGCGACCTCATCGGCGACGATGAAGGCGTCACGCTCGAACTCGTCGATGTCGCACAGCCGGCCGGCTCGGTGGATGCTGTCGAGCGTGCACTGCGTGCCGCGGGAGTCGCCCTCGAGCGCGTCGGCTCGACGCTGCGACTCGGCGGCCTGGAGCGTGACGAACTGTGCGACCGAGCTCGCGATGCGGTGGCCGACGCCGGTGCACGCATCCGGAGGCTCGAGACTCGCCGTCGCACCCTGGCCGACCTGTTCGAGACGGCGGCATGAGCGAATCGACCGATTCGACCCCCTCGGGCGCCGCGGCAGCCGACGGTGCCGCACAGATTCTCGATCAGCGCTACCGGCCCTACGACGGTTCCCGGCACGGTCTTGCCGGCGCCATGCGTGCGGTGATTGTCTCGTCGATGCGGTTCACGCTCGGGTTGGGGCGCCCGGCCCGCCACAAGTTCCTGCCGTGGCTGGCAGTGGTAGTCGCCTTGGTGCCCGCAATCGTGTTCGTGGGGATCGCGACGGTGCTCGACATCGACCTGATCAGCGAGAACATCCTGCCCGAGTACCACGAGTACTACGGCTGCATCCAAGCGGCGCTGTTCTTCTTCTGCGGGATCGTGGTGCCCGAGATCCTGGTGGCCGATCGCCGCAACGGGATGCTGCCGCTGTACCTGTCGACGCCGTTGCGGCTGTGGAGCTACCTGGCCTCAAAGGCTGCAGCGGTGACCGTGACACTGGCGGTCATCACCATGGGGCCGCTGCTGTTCCTGCTCGTCGCCTACACCGTGGAGGGATCGGGACCGGCCGGGATCGGCGACTGGCTGACGGTGCTGGTTCGCATCCTGGGGTCTGGCATCGCCATCGCCGCCACGATGACCGCGGCCAGCCTGGCCATTTCCAGCCTGACCGACCGCCGGGCCTTCGCCGTCATCGGCGTCATCCTGCTGCTGCTCGGCAGCTCTCTCGTCACGAGTTCGCTGGTGGAGACTGCCGAGCTGGATTCTCGCCTGTACGCGTTCAACCTCTTCGAAATCGGCGCCGCGCTCAAGGACCGCATCTACGGCATCGGTCCGCCGCTGCAGTTCCCCGATGGCGACGGCGCGCCGGGGCGACGATTGAGCGAGCTGGCGACATGGTTCGTGCTGAGCGCCAACGCCGCGTGGGTGCTGGCGGGAGGCGCGGTGGTCTGGTGGCGCTACCGGCGCATCGAGGCGACGCAGTGAGCCCTCGCCCCCGCCCGATGCCGGCCCCGGAGCCCCCGGCCGGCTCGACAGCGGTCGGCGGGAAATACTCGAGCGAGCTGGCAGGCGAGGCGAACGGGGCGGGGGCACCCGATCTGCCCGCCGGCATGGTCGAAGTGCACAGCGTCTCGAAGATCTTCGGGGACGTGGTGGCGGTGTCGGATGTGACCTTCGCGGTGCGTTCGGGCGTCACTGCACTGCTCGGACCCAACGGCGCCGGCAAGTCGACGCTGTTCCGCATGATGTGCGGGTTGACGTCGCCCTCCCGCGGATCGGTGCGCGTCCTGGGTGCAGACGCACGCCTGGACCGCGACGTGCGAGGCCGGATCGGGTTGTCGCCGCAGCAGGACGCCCTGTTCGACCGGCTTGATGCGCTCGATTTCGTGCACATCGCGGCCGAGACACATGGCGTCGCCGACCCCGTCGACGCTGCACGCTGGGCGCTGGAGCTCGTCGAACTGAATCCGGACGATCCGCGTCCGGTCTCGGGGTATTCGAAGGGCATGCGGCAGCGCACCAAGCTGGCCGCCGCGCTTGTGCACGACCCTGACGTGCTCATCCTGGACGAGCCGCTGAACGGCCTCGATCCCCTCCAGCGGCGCCGCATGATCGACGTGCTTGAAGATCTGGGCGCGCAGGGCCGTTGCGTGCTCGTGTCTTCCCATGTGCTCGAAGAGGTTGCCCTGCTGGGGTCACGCATCCTGGTGATCGCCCAGGGCCGGCTGGTGGCAAGCGGCGATTACCGCGAGCTGCGCGAGCTGATGGACGACCGTCCTCATCAGGTCAGCGTCGAAGCCGACAAGCCCCGAAACCTGGCCGCGGCGCTGGTGGAGTCGGGCACCGCCGTCGCAGTCCGTGTCGAGGGGAGCGCCGTCATCGCCGACACGCTGGACGTGGATCGGCTCGGCCGCGAGATCGCGCCCCTGGCCCGCCGTCTCGACGCACGCCTGCGCACCGTGCTGCCGCTCGATGACGACCTCGAGTCGGTGTTCCGCTACCTGGTGGAACGGCGATGAGCACCCCGGCGGCCGCTGCAGCCTCAACGGCCGTGCGACGGCGCGTCGGCGCTGTGCGTGCGACGGTGCTCTGCTACCGGGTCCTGATCCGCCAGATCGTCTCGATGGGTCGCATCGCAGCGCTCGGCGCCCTGGGGACGACCATGATCGTCGTCGGCTGGGTGGTGGGCAGCTCGTCAAGCCGCAACGGCAGCAGCACAGCAGGGATGATCTTCGACGGCGCGAGCTACGCCGACGGATTCGGCCTGATCGTGATCGTGCCCATCGTGTCGCTGGTATTCGCTGCGGCCTCGCTGGGCGATGCACGCGACGACGGCACGCTGGTGTACCTGTGGCTGCGTCCGATGGGTCGTGCCCCGCTCGCGGCTGCGGCTGCGTTGGCGTCGGTCACGGTGTCGCTGCCGCTGTGCGTCGTGCCCACGGTGCTGGGCGGCTGGCTAGCCACCGACTTCGTCGCCGGTTCGGGCCGGGTCGCGCTCGGATCGCTGGCCGCCGCGGCGCTGGGAACGATCGCGTACTCATGCCTGTTCGTGCTGGTGGGCCTGCTGTTCCGCAAGGCCGTGCTGTGGGGGATCGCCTACATCCTGCTGTGGGAGGGTTTGGCGGTGGGTTTGGGCGACTTTGCCGAGCGGCTGTCGCTGCGCGGCTATGCCCGCACGTTGCTCGCCCGCATCGCTGACGTCGACCTGGGCTTCGCGACGTACCGGCTCGTCACCGCCGTCATCGTGCTGGCATGCGTGTCGGCGGTCAGCCTGGCGCTCGCCACCGTGCGACTCCGCCACATCGACGTGGACTGACCCGACACTGAGTTCTCTTGTGCCGGGAGTACCCGACACAATGTGCGGGTGCGCTTGGTGATACAGATCCCCTGCCTCAACGAGGCAGACACCCTGGGACAGACCCTGAGCGAGCTGCCACGGCAGGTGGAGGGCTTCAGCGAGGTGCTGTGGCTGGTGATCGACGACGGCTCCACCGACGGCACGGTGGACGTGGCGTGGACGCATGGTGCTGACGCAGTGGTGAGCCTCACGCAGAACAAGGGGCTCGCCGTGGCGTTCGCCAGCGGTGTCGACGCGGCCCTGCGCATGGGTGCCGATGTCATCGTCAACACTGACGGCGACAACCAGTACAACGCTGGCGATATCAGCCGCCTGGTCGAGCCGATCGTGGCCGGCCGAGCCGATCTGGTGATCGGCTCGCGCGACATCCGTAACCACCCCGAGTTCTCGCCGCTCAAGAAACGCCTGCAGCGCCTCGGCTCGTGGACCGTGCGACAGGCCTCGGGCACCGATGTCGCCGATGTCACCTCGGGATTCCGTGCCTACAGCCGGGAAGCCGCGCTGGCGGCCAACGTCGTCTCGCGCTTCACCTACACGCTCGAGACGGTGATCCAGGCGGGCAAGTCAGACCTTGCGGTCACCGATGTCGAGGTGCGGGTGAATGCCACCACCAGGCCGTCGCGCTTGTTCAAGTCCAAGCGCCAGTACGTGCGCAGGGCGGCCGGAACGATCGCCCGTGTCTATGCCATGCACGAGCCTCTGCGGGTCTTCGCGGTGCCTGCGGCACTGTTCGCTGCGGTCGGGCTGTTCCTGTTCGGCCGCTTCGGCTGGTTCTGGGTGACGTCGGGCGGCTCAGGTCACGTGCAGTCGCTCATCATCGGTGCGGTCGCGCTGCTCGTGGCCATGCAACTCGTGATGCTCGGCGTGCTCGCCGACCTGCTGCGCGCCAACCGGGTCATCGCCGAACGAACGCTTCGCCGCGTCCGAGCCATCGAGCTCGATGTCGGCACGCTCAAGACACGAGCAGCCGCGGAAGACCCCCAGTCGCTCGAAGCGGACCTCTAGGAGATAACGACCACCACGTCGCCGGCGCCGACGGTGTCACCGGGCGCCACCTTGACCTCGGTGACGGTCCCCGAGCGGTCGGCGTTGATGCTGTTCTCCATTTTCATGGCCTCGAGCACCACCACGCCCTCGCCGGTGGTGACCTCCTGGCCGACTTCCACGAGGATCTTCACGATCGTGCCCTGCATGGGCACCGTCACCTGGCCCGTGCCGGCACCCGCTGATGCGGCGCCGGCTGAGCGCCGCGGCCGCGTCGCCGTCGCCGTCGCCGCCGAGTTCGCGCCAGGCGCCGACTCGGGCACCCACGCGCTCACTGAGTACCGCTTGCCGTCCACCTCCACGACGACATCGCGTCGGACGCGCGGTCCGGCCTCGCCGTCGAGCGAGGCATCCGGTGCCGCGTCGGCCTTGCCGCTCACTCCGCTCAGATCGAGTCGCTCTTCGACCCACTTCGTGCTGTGGGTACCGGCCTGGAAGTCCTCCGAGGCCATGATCGCTGCGTGCGCGGCAGCCGTCGTCGCGACGCCGCCGACCTCGAGCTCGCCGAGCGCGCGCTGCATGCGGGCGATCGCGGTCGGACGGTCTGAGCCCCACACCACGAGCTTGCCGATGAGGTTGTCGTAGAACTGGCTGACGGTGTCGCCGGCCTCGTACCCGCCGTCCCAGCGGATGCCGAAACCGTCGGGCACCCGCAGTGCGCTCAGCTCTCCGGGCGAGGGCAGGAACCGCCCACCGGCGGGATCCTCGGCGTTGATGCGTGCCTCGATGGCGTGGCCGACCGACGCGATGTCTGCCTGGCTGAACGACAGCGGCTCACCCGCCGCCACCCGGATCTGCTCGCGCACCAGGTCGATCCCGGT
>JAJEEO010000011.1 GCA_022820925.1 Acidimicrobiia bacterium
AAACGCTCACCCGACCTGCTCGCCGCCCAACGACGAGAACGAGCCCGCGTCCGATCCGAACGCGGCCACCGATGGGGACGCCCCACCACACCAAAAGCCGCATGACCAAAGCGCGCAAACGTTTGTGGTCACAGCACTAGCGCAGAGGTGTCAATGAGCCACTCTGTCACCGCCACGCGCCGGCCATGATCTCGGGGTCTCGGGCGTCGGCAAACGTTTCGGCAAGCCTGCGGAAGCACTCCAGCGGGTCTTCAGGGGCCGGCGCCTCGGCGACGCGCGCGCGGTCTCGTTCGCGCAGGAGCACTCGGTGCATGTAGTCGGCTGCGGCGACGAGGCCCTCGTCGACTTCCTCTACCGTTACGAACCGGGCCAGGAATCGCTCCACTGCATCCTCGTCGAAAACCCGGTACGGCCCTTCGGCTCCGAAGACTGACCGACCGATCACACCCAGCATCACGAAGAGGGGAGACAATGGAATTCGGGATCTGTCTGCATTCGAAGATCGACGACATCGACTTGGTGGTCCGGGCCGAGAACCTGGGCTTCGATGCGGCCTGGTTCGCCGACTCACAGATGCTGTGGTCTGACTGCTACTCGTGCATGGCACTGGCAGCCGACCGCACCACGCGCATCAAGCTGGGTACTGGTGTATCGGTCGTCGATACTCGGGTCGCGCCGGTCACAGCGCACAGCATCGCCACCATCAACGTGTTGGCTCCCGGTCGAACGTTCCTGGGCGTGGGCAACGGCTTCACGGCGTGGCGGCTGATGGCACGGAAGCCAGCACGCCTGGTCGAGTTCGAGGCGTTCCTCGACACCACACGTCGACTGCTCAGGGGCGAAGAAGCACCGTTCACCCACGGGGGCAAGACCACTGACGTCGCGTTCCAGATGGCCGAGCTGGGGTTCGTCAACGTGAACGATCCGGTGCCGATCCACGTTTCGGCGTTCGGGCCGAAGGGGCAGGCCCTCGCCGGTGCGTACGGTGACGGTCTGATCGCAGCGGTACCACCCCAGCGCAGTGCAGTCGAGCGTTGCCTGGCAAATGCTGCAGGCGGCGCCGCCGGTGCCGGTCGCGAGTTCGACGAGGACAGATTCCAGCTGACGACGTTGACGGCGGTGGCGGTGCTCGAGCCGGGTGAGGACCTCACCTCGGATCGTGTCGTCGAGCAATGTGGACCGATGGCGGTGATGGGCCTTCACTATGCCTATGAGCGTTTCCGCCAGTTCGGGGTCGATCCGCCGCCCCACCTCCGAAGCGTGTGGGACGACTATGTCGCGTTGGTGGAGCAGAGCCCAGAAGCCGAACGCCACTATCGCATCCATGCTGGTCACGGCACGTATCTGCACCCCGACGAGGTCCAGTTCGCGACTCCGGAGCTCATCGAAGCAGCCTGCATCGTGGGCCAGGCCGATCAGTTGGTGGAGAAGATCTCCGAGCTTGAGGCTGCCGGTCTCGATCAGCTGATGGTGCTGCCGAGCTTCGCGTCCCGCTACCGAGCTGCCGAGGAGATCGGGTCGTTGATCAAGCGGTCAGGCTGAGGTGGGCAGGCACGGCATGGGCTGAGTGAGCTCCGGGCTGCAAGCGCCTCAGGGTGTGTCGGTGACCAGGGCCCGGTGGTAGACGGCTCGGACAGCCAACGCCTCGCGCAGCTCCTCGGTCATGTCCTCGGCGAACTCTGAGCGATAGCTGGAGTCCAGAACGACTGACACGGCGAACTGCAGCCCGGAGAACAGCCCGATGAAAGCGGCCACCAGCACCAGCTGGCGGCTGAACAGCAGTTCCCCGCTCCAGAGCGGAAGACGCACGACCCATGAGCCTTCCCACGTGAGCTGACTCAGCGTGGTCCACTGCAGCAGCGTGCTCTCGCGCACGGTGAAGACGCCGAAGAGCACGTAGAAGCACGTCACGATCACCGCAACCAGCGCGATCTGGATGCTCTGGGCTACGAACAGCAGCAGGCTGACATTGAAGCGAGCCCGCCGTCCCAGCTGAGGTGAGTCCGGCGGTGGGGAGTCTTCGGCAGGCACCAATTGCGCCACCGGCGTGTCCGCACAGCGAAACCGCACATCGGCCCACGACGAGAAGCGGGCCATGTCCACCGCAAGTCGCCGCACCGAGATGATGACGAAGAGCGCCCCGACTGCCACGAGCAGCAGGGCCACCATTCCGAAGAACGGCAGCGTGAAGTCGTTGGCCACCTGCCACATCTCCGCGTTCAGGAAGATGAATGCCGAGAACACCAGCAGGATCGGGAGCGACTTGGCCAGCAGCGTCATCATCTGGCCCACCTGACGCCAGAGTTGGCCTACCGACCATCGCACCATCGGCAGCAGGCCCCAGCTGGTCACCACGTACGCGCCGACGAGCAGCGCGGCATTCAAGCCCGCGGCGAGTGCCGCATCGACGATGATCGAATCGGAGGAACCCAGCCCGGCGAAGGCGGCGCCGAGCACGAGATACGCCAGCACCTCCCAGGCACCGAACCGATCGGGGAGCTGCCACAGGCGCCGGCCCCGGATCCGGTTCACGAGTGCCACGACGCCTGCCATAACGCTGAGGCCGACTACGAAAACGCCCGCTTGGGCCCAGCCCGTCCATCGGTCCCCGAACACGAAGAAGAACTCAATGAACACCACGAACGCCAGGAATGGTGCGGCGCGGGTGAGCACGTCTGAGCTAGCGGAGTAGTCGTGTATCAGGTGCGGCAGTCCTCTTCGAACGAACCACCGCTCGCAACGGCGTCGCTCGGAGACGAGGTCATGCTCGCGACCTGCAGCGCCGACGTTCTCCATGGGGAGCACCCTAGGAAATCCACCTGCAGCAGCTTTGACATCGACGGTGACGGGGCCGCTAGACATTGGCGGCATGGGACAGACGATTTCGTTGACAGCTTCAGACGGCGTGACCTTCAGCGCATACCGGGCCGATCCTTCGGGGCCGCCCAAGGGCGGTGTGGTGGTCGTGCAGGAGATCTTCGGGGTGAACGACCACATCCGAAGCGTCGCCGACGGCTATGCGGCCGATGGCTACCTGGCGGTGGCGCCGGCGCTGTTCGACCGTGTGCGGGGGGGCGTCGAGCTGGGCTACGACGCCTAGGGCATCGACGTGGGCCGCAAGATCGCCTTCGACGACCTCACCGTCGACCAGGTCATGGACGACATCTCGGCGGCGGCCGATTGCGCTGCCGAGGGCGGCAAGGTCGGCATCGTCGGCTACTGCTGGGGCGGCTCGATGTGCTACGTGGCCTCAGCCCGCCTGGCCGACAAGATCGCTGCGGCGTCGGGCTACTACGGCGGGCAGATCATGCCGCACCTCGACGAGCGGCCCACCGCCCCGTTGCTGCTGCACTTTGGCACCGAGGACCACGGCATCCCGCTCGACAACGTGCACGCCATCGATGAGCGCTGGGACCACATCGCCGTGCACATCTACGACGGCGCCGATCACGGCTTCAATTGCGACGCGCGTGCCAGCTTTCATCCCGAAGCAG
Organism: Acidimicrobiia bacterium; assembly: GCA_022820925.1. Lineage (GTDB taxonomy): Bacteria > Actinomycetota > Acidimicrobiia > Acidimicrobiales > Poriferisodalaceae > Poriferisodalis. The sequence goes on from JAJEEO010000011.1 coordinate 3,495, forward strand.
CGGCGCTGGCCAAGCAGCGCACGCTGGATCACTTCGCTCAACACCTGAGCTGAACCGGCGCCACCGGTCCGGGCGTCGCCGAGCGCCCACGAGCCGAGTGACAGCGCGACGACGCTTCATTGGGCACTTCTGCAAGAGTGACGCCGATGCACGGATGGATGAAGGCAGCCGCGTCCGTGCTTGCCGTCGCGCTGGCACTCTCGGCTTGCAGCACCGGTGAGGATGATGCGGTCCCGGCAGCGACGACACTGCCGTCAGACGCGTCCCCGGCCGTCACGACGACTGCCGCCTCGCCGGCCACGAAGGCGCTTCCGCCCGAGACCACTGCGCTGCCGCCCACGACTGCGGCGCCAGAGTCCACGACAACGACGGCGCCTGAAGCCGAAACCACCGATGCGGTTGCGGATGCGGCCGCGGACCCCGACGTATCACCGCCGCCGGGCGCAGGCATCGGCGACAGCTTCTACCCGTGGCTCGGCAATAGCGGCTACGACGTAATTCACTACGAACTCAAACTTGATGTCGATCCGGACACCAACACGCTCGACGGCATCACGACCGTCCACGGGGTGTCCACCGGCGAGCTCGAGAAGATCTACCTGGACCTGTCCGGCCTCGACGTGAGCTCAGTCACGGTTGACGGCGTCGCAGCCGAATTCTCGCGCGAACAGGCCGAGCTGATCGTGCGGCCGGCGACGCCTGTGCCGGCAGGGATCGGCTTCACCGTCGAGGTGGCGTACTCGGGCACGCCCGAACGCATCAACGACCCGGGTGTGCCGTTCGCTCGCATCGGCTGGTTCAACCAGAACGGCGTGATCTTCACCGCCAACGAGCCGTCGGGCTCCATGTCATGGTTCCCGTCCAACAACCATCCGACCGACAAGGCCACGTTCACCATCGCCATCACAGTTCCCGAGCACTCGACAGCGGCATCGACGGGAGTGCTCGTCGAGGAGTCTGCAGCCGACGGTCGCCGCACGTTCACCTGGCAGATGAACGACCCGATGGCGACCTACCTGGCGGCCGTATACATCGGCGAGTTCGAGCGGCACACCCAGGAGACGCGCGACGGCCTGATCATCCGCGACTACATCCCGAGCTCACTCACCGACGAGCAGCGTCAAGCGACGCTCGAAGCCCTGTCGGTCACGCCAGGCGCCATCGAGTTCTTCGAAGAGTTGCTGGGCCCGTACCCCTTCGATGCGTACGGCACGCTCGTGCTGCCGTTCAGCATCGGCTTCGCGATGGAGAACCAGACGCTCTCGCTCCACGGGGACCGGACGCTGATCCCTCTGATCATCGCCCACGAGCTTGCGCACCAGTGGTTCGGCAACGCGGTGTCGCCAGGCGACTGGAGCGAGATCTGGCTCAACGAGGGCTTCGCGCACTACCTGGCCTTCCTGTATCTCGCCGACTACGGGGGCCACGACATCGCTGCGCTGATGGCCAACGAGCTGCAGGCAGCACGCAATGCGAATGCAGGCCCTCCGGGCAGCATCACCGTGGCGCAGCTGTTCGACTTCCCGACCGTGTACCAGCGGTCCACGCTGACCCTGTACGCGCTGCACCGTCACGTCGGCGACGAAACGTTCTTCGAGATTCTGCGGCAGCACTACCAGCGGTCCGACGGGGGCACGGCAACCACGCCCGACTTCATGGCGATCGTGGCCCAGCACGCCGGCCCCGACGCCGTGGCCCTGCTCGCCTCGTGGCTCTACAGCCCCGAGATCCCCACCACCCTGGACTGATCGTCGGCTAGCCCAGCAGGACGGCGCCGCGGTCGATGGCAGGGCCGCCTTCGGCGTTGAGCACGTCGAAACGGACGGCCCGTGTGGCGCCGCCGTCGCCGTTCGTGGGCACGACGTCCCAGATGCGTACCGTGATCGTCGAGGGCATGAGCACCATGGCCCGGAATCGGCAGACGATCCGGCGCACGCTGTGCGGATTGCCGTCGGCGACGGCGTCGACGACCGCCGAAACGCCCAACGCCAGCGTGGCCGTGCCGTGCAGGATGATGCCCGGCAGCCCGGCCTTGCGCGCAACCGCCGCGTCGGTGTGGATCGGGTTCCAGATGCGAGCACACTCGGTGTAGGCGTGGGCTGCGCCGTGCGCGACCGGCACCCCGATCTCGGCAAGCGGCTCTGGAGGCAGCTCGCCGAAGTCCGGTTCAGCAGGGGCGTCGGGATCGGGCCGGTTGCCGCCGACGGTCTCGACGTTGAGATACATCCCGCCCTGGTACGTCGTGGCGACCGGGTTGCCGTCGGCGTCGACGGTGTCGATCCGCATCGTCTGGAAGGTGCCCGGCTTGCGCTGCTCGACGCCGGTGTAGGTGACGCTGGTCGTGAGATGGTCGCCGGGGCGCACCAGCCGGTGGACCGTCAGGTCGTGGGTGGCGTGCACCGAGCGGCGGACCTCGTCGGGCGTGATGCCCCAGCGGTCCGATATGTCGCGGCCTGCCACGATGACCGGCCACTCCGGGCACACGGCGAACATCGGGTGCGCCACCACGCCGTCGTCGCCCAGCGTGTCGAAGTAGCAGTCGTGCGTGTCGCCGAGCGAGGCCGAGTAGGCCATCGTCCAGCGCTCGTCTACGTGATGGGAAATGGGCCCGATGGTCTCGCCCACCATGTCTGTCGGAACCGGCATGGCTTCGAGCGTAGTGACACGGCAGATTCTGGGTCGTCGCGGATTGCCTGCGAGACGCCAGAATCGGGGGCGTGAGTGCACGAGCCCCCCGGTGGAAGCTGCGTGGTGCAGGAGGGCTGCTGGCCGACGACGGGCTTGCCGGGACACTGGCATGGCGGGCAGCTCGGGGCTTGGTGCGCATCCTGCTGTTTCGCGTCTACCGGGTGCGGGCCACCGGTCAGGAGCGTCTGCGGGCGAACGGCACCGTCATCTACGCCCCGGTCCACCGCAGCCACCTCGACGGTCCGCTGATCGGCGGTCTCACCCACCGCCGCGTGCGGTACCTGGGCAAGGAGGAGCTCTTCCATCCCAAGCCGCTCGGCTGGTTCATGCGTTCGATCGGGGTCTTTCCCGTGCGCCGCGGCGAGGCTGACCTCGACGCGATGCGTGCTGCCCTCGGTCTGCTGACCGGCGGCGAGGCGATGCTGGTCTTCCCCGAAGGGACACGCCAGCCCTCCGACGACATCGGCCCAGTCTTCGATGGCACTGCATGGCTGGCTGCGAAGTCGGACGCGCCGGTGCTGCCGGTGGGCATCGCAGGCACACGCGAGGCGATGCCCAGCGGTGCCAAGTTCCCGAAGCGGACGCAGGTCGCGATCGTGGTGGGGGAGCCGCTCGCCCCGCCGACCGGCGCCGACGGCGGCCGTGCCAGGCGGCCGGACATGACGGCATGGACGGCAACGCTGCGAGATGCCCTCGAGGTCTGCCAGCAGCGGGCGCGGGCACTGGCGAACCAGCCCGGCCGCGCCCGCACGCCCATGCGCGATCTCGTGCCGTGATCGATCCCGACCACTGCCCGCCCAACTGGCCGAATCCCGACGAGCCGGGTGCCCTGGCAGGCATTCGCATCTGCGATTTCACGGGACAGCTCGCCGGGGCCGGTGCCACCAAGATCCTGGCTGCGCTCGGTGCGGAGGTCATCCGCATCGAGGACCCGACCAACCAGGGCCGCTGGGACATCCTGCGAGGTACCCAGCCCTTCATCGGGGAGCACCGCGGCATCGAAGCCGGAGGATCGTTCAACAACCACAACGCCGCCAAGCTCGGCATCACGCTCAACCTGCGCGACGACCGGGCCAAAGAGCTGCTCGCCGAGCTCATCGCAGTCAGCGATGCAGTCACCGAGAACTTCGCCGCCGGGGTGCTCGAGCGGCTCGGATTCGGCTACGAGGCCCAGCGCGCCATCAAACCCGACATCGTGTACGTCTCCAACTGCGGCTTCGGCGCCGACGGGCCCTACGCCAGCTTCAGGTCATGGGGCCCGATCGCTCAAGCCGTGTCAGGTCTCACCTTCCAATCGGGCCTGCCCGATCTGCCGCCGGCCGGGTGGGGCTACTCGTTCATGGACCACACCGGCGCGTACTACATGGCGATGGCGATCCTGATGGCCCTCTATCACCGACGCCGGACCGGCGAGGGACAGTGGGTTGACCTCGCCTGCATCGAAGCAGCCGGAACGCTGCACGGAGCGGCGTCGCTGGACTTCACTGTCAACGGCCGACCGGCTCGGCGTGACGGCATGCCCAACAGCAACCGGTCCCGCTCGCCTGCGATGGCGCCGCACGGCGTGTGGGCCTGCCGGGGCACCGACGAGTGGGTCGCGATCGCAGTGCGAGATGACGATGACTGGCAGCGGTTCGCCGCCGCAGTCGATGAGCCGTGGGCCACAGACGAACGCTGGGACCGCCTCGCAGGGCGCCTCGCTGAGGAGGACCGCCTCGAGCATCTGATCGGCGAATGGACTGAGCGGCGCGGCAAGGCCGAGGTCGCCGAGCAGCTGGTCTCGGCCGGCGTGCCCGCTGCGCCGGTGCTGCGACCGAGCGAGCGCATCGACGGCGATCCCCGCACGAGCGACTGGGGCATGTGGGTGACCGCGCCGCACAGTGCCCTCGGCGACACCCGCGTCGAGGGACTGCCGATGCGCCTGTCCGAGAACGACTGGGCCATCGGCCGCGCCGCGCCCTGCCTGGGCGAGGACAACCACTACGTGCTCGGTGAGCTGCTGGGGCACAGCGCCGACGAGATCGCCGAACTTGCCGCTGCGGGGGTCATCTGATGTCGGCGCCGACTGCCACGCGTGCGCTCGACGGGCTCCGGGTGATCGAGCTGACCTCCGAGCGCTGCGCCCTGGCCGGGAAGCTGCTGGCAGACATGGGCGCCGATGTGATCGTGGTGGAGCCGCCCGCAGGTTCGCCGATGCGCGCCTACGAACCCTTCGCCGGCGACCGACCCGATCCCGAGGGTGCGCTGTGGTGGTGGCACTACAACACATCGAAGCGCTCGGTGGTGGTCGACCTCGACAGTGCACAGGGCGCGGACGACTTCTGCCGCCTGGCGAGCACTGCCGACGCCGTGATCGAGGCCGAGCCTCTGGGCCGACTCGACAGCCTCGGGCTGGACTGGAACCAGCTCGGCGGCACGGGCGACGCCACCGGAGCCGCACCCGCACGCAACGATCGCCTCATCTGGGTCTCGATCACCCACAACGGGCGCAATGGGCCTGACCCGCCGGCCACCGATCTGACGGTGCTGGCCGAGGGCGGGCCGATGTGGTCGTGCGGCTACGACGATCACTCGATCCCGCCCGTGCGCGGCGGCGGGAATCAAGGCCTGCACATGGGAAGCCAGTACGCAGTGATCGCGCTGATGGCGGCACTGATGAGGCGAGAGCACTCGGGCCGGGGCCAGCTCATCGATGTGTCGATGCTGGCCGCGGCAAACGCGACCTGCGAGTTCGCGACTTACTTCTGGCTGAACCAGCAGATCGAGGTGCAGCGCCAGACCGGTCGCCACGCGCTGCCGCAGATCAGCGAGCCCACCCAGGTGCAGTGCGCCGACGGCCGCTGGCTCAACACGGGCGTGCCGCCCCGCCGAGGCCCCGAGTTCGCGGCGCTGGCCAAGTGGGTCGCCGAGATCGGGCTGTTCGACGAGTGTCCCTACACCGAGCTGTTGGCGCTCGGCGAGAGCTACGAGCTGATCGACATCCTGCACCTCGACGCCGATCCGCTGGCCGCCGAGGTCTTCGGTGCCGGGCGCGACACCGTCAACTTCTTGGCCGAACGGCTCGGCGCGTACGAGCTCTTCGTGGGCTTGCAGAGGATCGGGCTGGCGTGCGGCATCGTGTACTCGCCCGAGGAGATGCTGACCGACTCGCACTTCGAGGCCCGCCGTTTTGCCGTCGAGATCGATCACGACGGAGCCGCCGTCACCTACCCGGGTGCCCCGTTCAAATTCTCAGCCACGCCGTGGCACGCGACCCGGGCACCACGCTTGGGCGAGCACCAAGAACTGCTCGCCGACTGAGCGCCGCAGCACGGTCAGCCGTCTGCTAAGCAGCTGCGGTGACTGGTTCGGTGGCGGCGAGGCCCACGGGCGGGGCGTCCCACTCCTTGAGCACAGGCAGCACCTCGGTGGCGAACAGGTCGCGGTTGCGGCGCGCCTCGGTCCAGGTCATGCCGGCGTAGCAGAGGTTCGGGAAGAACGCCGCCATGTCGATCTTGTCCTTGATGACCTGCAGCTTCTCGAGCACCTGATCTGGCGTCCCGTAGGGCATGAGCCGGGTGAAATCCTCAGCAGCGCCACGCGCCCCGTGGCGGTCGATGTACTTCGAGATGCCCTCGTAGAACTCGTAGCCCTTGACTCCTTCGTGCGGCCGCTTGGGCCCGAACTCGTAGTGCTTCATCACCGTGCCGTAGTAGTTGCCGATGTGCTCCATCGCCTTCTCCTCGGCACGATCTGCGTTGGTGTCCACCCAGCAGAAGCCGCCTGACAGGGGCGGGGGCGGCGGTGCAGTGTGGTGCTTCGCCCACTCGCCGTGGTACGCGGCGAAGTCGGATTCGACGATCTCCCAGGGCTTCTGGGGGATCACCAGCAGGCCGATGCCGAGCTGTGCCATGAGCGGCATGCCTTCAGGCGACACGGCAGCGGCGTAGGTGCGTCCCTTGAAGGAGTGCTCCGGCCGGGGGCGAATCTCACGGCGGGGCTGGGTGACGAACTCGCCGTCGTGCTCCACGTAGCCCTGCTCGAGGCCCTCGATGAGCATCTTGGCGTACTCCAGGAACCGCTCCCGGCTGGAGTTCATGTCCACCCGAAAGCCCTCGTACTCGATCCGCGCCAGGCCGCGGCCGATGCCCAAGATCAGCCGACCGTCGGACAGGTTGTCGAGCATCGTGACCTGCTCGGCGACGCGCATCGGGTCGTGCCACGGCAGCACGATGACCGCGGTGCCGAGCTGCAGGTTTGTCTTGCCGGCGACCCAGGTCAGGAACTGCACCGGGTCGGGGCACATCGTGTAGTCGGTGAAGTGGTGCTCCACCGTCCAGATCGAATCGAAGCCGAGATCCTCGGCTTCCTCGACCATGCGGATCTCCTGCTCCCAGACCTCACGGTCCGAGAGTGCATTCTCCGGATTCTGGAAGACGGCCGAGTAACCGACATGCATGACGTGCCCCCTGGGTCTGGCCACCGATTTCGCGGCCAAAATCTAATGTTAGGCAGATTCTCGGGCGGCCGCGGCTGCGCAGTCGTGACTGTCCAGGGGTCGGCCGATGCATGACGAGGGGTCGGACGGTTAGCGTCACCACCGATTCGAACCAGGAGAACTCGGTCATGGAAACGGCGGCGGTAGCGCGCAGCATGCGCGGCTCAGTGGGAATGCTGGCGATGGACTGGCTGATGGACCCTTCCACGTTGGAGAAGGCGGCGCAACGCGGCATGGCCGAGGGCCTCGGTGCGTACGCAACCGGCCGGCTCGGAGTGCTCGGCGAGTGCCCGGTCGACAACGTCGTCGCCGCGGCGTTCTTCTGGAATCCCGACACCATGCGCTCGGCCGTCGAAGCGGGCCGCGCCGTGATGAACCCGTCGCAGGGGGCACTGATCTGGGCCGACATCTGCACTGAGTACGGCGAGAAGCGGCTCGCCGGCATGGAGGGCGCGGCGCGCTTGGGCGAGCTGCTCGAGCGGGTCGTGGACGCCGCTGTCCCCCAAGGTGCGCCGACCTTTGTCGGCTGGCGAGACATGCCCCGGCCCGCCGATCCCGGCCCGGCTCATGCGTTCTTCATGGCACAGATCATGCGCGAGCTGCGCTTCGGCCGGCACGCCGTTGCCGTGCAGGCGCTGGGCATGGGGCCGCTCGAGGCGATCCTGTCGGGTCCTGCCGGAGAGTGGAATGCCGAGTTCTTCGGCTGGCCCAAGCCCTACCCCGACGTCAGCGATCTCGGCGATGCCCGTGAGGAGATCGAGTCGCTCACCGACAAGCTGCATGCACCCGACTTCGAGTGCTTGACGCCCGACGAGCGCGCCGAAGTGCGCGAGCTGGCCAAGGCGGCGCGCTTCCACAATCCCGACGAGTAGCGGGGACTTCGCGTCAGGCGACTGTCGAGGGCTCCTCGCTTGGCGTCCACTGCTCCAGCGGGGCAACTTCGCTGACCAGTTGCAGACCGAGGGCGACCCGGCACTCGATCTGCCGCCCACTCTTGCGAGCGTAGCGTCGGAGTCTGCGCAGGAATTCCTGGTCGGTCACTGGTTGCCATACCAACCCAGTTGGCAATGTGCAGCAAACGAATCTCGGTTCGCGGGAATCGGCGGCGCTGATCGGCCATGATGTTCGCCGCCGCGCCGCCCGAGCGCGGCGGACGGGGGCTCCCAGATGAGATTCGGCCTGATCTCCGCGAACCTGATGGGCAACGTCGATGGCGCTGCAGCGCAGGAGACCGCCCAGACCGCTGAGGAAGTCGGCTTCGATTCGCTGTGGGCGATCGAGCACGTCGTGGTGCCGAAGTCGTACAGCTCCACCTATCCCTACGACGACGGGGGGCGCCTGTTCAAGGGCGCCAGTCAGCTCGACCATTCAGATCCGCTCATCTGGCTGGCGTATGCAGCCGCAGTGACCACCCGCATCCGGCTGGCGACGGGCATTCTCATCCTGCCTCAACGCAACCCCCTGATTCTGGCCAAGGAGATCGCCTCGCTGGATCGCCTGTGCGGCGGTCGTTTCGACTTCGGCATCGGTGTGGGATGGCTGCGCGAAGAGTTCGACGCACTCGGCGTGCCCTTCGACCGCCGGGGTGCCCGCACCGACGAGTACATAGCGGCACTGCGCGTGCTGTGGACCGAAGAGGAAGCCGAGTTCCACGGCGAGTTCGTCGACTTCGACCCGGTGTACAGCCAGCCCAAGCCCATCCAACAGCCGGTGCCGATCCTGGTGGGCGGCCACAGCGACCGCGCAGCCCGGCGCGCCGGTGAACTCGGCGACGTGTTCTTCCCGGCCGAACGGCCTGCCGAGGTGCTGGCAGGGCTGTTCGACTCGGCGCGCCGCTATGCCGACGCCGCGGGGCGCGACCCCGACTCGGTCGAGATGTGGACCACCGGCGCGACCGACCGGGCCCACCTCGATCAGCTCGTCGAGCTCGGCGTCAGCCAGGTGATGGTGCCGGGGCGACGGCCGCCCCAGCTCGGCGAGACCTACGGGCAGATCCTCGCTGACTACGCGGATGCATGAGGCTGAGCCCCGCGCCCGAGCGGCCCGTGAGCGCAGCGAGCAAGAGCGGGAAGCACAGGGCGAAGCCGTGGCCCGAGCGGCCCGTGAGCGCAGCGAACAAGAGCGGGAAGCACAGGGCGAAGCCGTGGCCCGAGCGGCCCGTGAGCGCAGCGAACAAGAGCGGGAAGCAATGGCAGCGAGACGAGAAGGTGCGCCAACTCGCGCACGCATCAAGAGAGGCATGACAGTGCAGGAGACGGCCAATGGTTGAGTACGGCGACGGCGATGCGATCAGCCACGAGCAACGGGTTGCCGAGATGCAGGCCCGAGCCGAGGTGATCCGGCGGGACATGGGCGGGGCTTCGAAGGTCCGCGCCATGGAGGCCGAAGGCGACCGGACGATCCGCCAGCACATCGATGCCTTCCTCGACGACGGCTCGTTCCGCGAGATCGGCACGTTCAGCCGGTCGCTCCGCCCCGAGATGCGCGACATCACGCCTGGCGACGGCAAGATCGGCGGGCACGGCAATGTGGACGGCCGGCCGGTGGCAGTGTTCGGCGACGACATCACGGTGCTGCGCGGCTCGAGCTCGATCGTGGGCACCCGCAAGGAGTCCCGTCTCTACGACCGTGCGCTCACCATGGGCATTCCTGTCGTGCACTTCGGCGAGACCGGCGGCGGCCGCATTCCCGATCTCATGGGCTCCGAAGGCATCTCCGAGCCCGGTGCCATGTTCGAGATGGCCCAGCGGCGTCACCGGATCCCGATGGCCACGATGATCTGCGGCCAGTCGTTCGGCGGCTCGTCGTTCGTGTCGGCCATGAGCGACTACGTCGTCATGGTGCGCGGCTCGTGCCTCGCCGTGACCTCGCCGAAAGTGTTCGAGATCGCCACCGGCGAGGTCATCTCGTTCGAGGACGTCGGCGGCGTGGACGTGCACTCTCGCATCACCGGGCAGATCGATCTCGGCGTAGACACCGACGAGGAGGGGTACGAGGCCATCCGGCGCTGGCTGTCGTACATGCCCTCGAATGCCTGGCAGCCGGCGCCTCGAGCCGAGCCACGCGGCGGCGACGGGCCCGATCCCGAGCTGGCCAAGATGGTGCCGGCCCGGCGCACCCGCGGCTACGACATGCGACGCGTCGTCGCCCGCATCTGCGACCCCGATTCTGTATTCGAGATGCAGCCGAACTATGCCCGCAACGTGGTGTGCGCCCTCGCCCGGCTGGACGGGTACCCCGTAGGCGTCATCGCGAACAACCCCATGTTCCAGGCGGGAACCCTCGACCCGCAGGCCTGCCACAAGGTCATTCGCCTCGCCACCGTGTGCGACTCGTACAACATCCCCATGATCTTCCTCGTGGACGTGCCGGGTTTCATGGTCGGCAAGCGCGTCGAGCACGACCTGATGCTCCACTGGGGCATTCGCATGATGCATGCACTGCAGAATGCGTCCACGCCCACGCTCACGGTGTGCCTGCGCAAGGCATTCGGCATGGCTTGGCAGGCCATGAACGGCTCCCGGATGCCGAGCCATGGCATCTACTGCTGGCCTGGTGCAGAGGTCGGTTTCATGGATCCCGAAGTCGGCGTGAACGTGGCGTTCGGCTCGAAGCTGTCGCGCATCGCCGATCCCGACGAGCGCGAGGCCGAGCGGCTGAAGCTCGTGGCCGAGGTTGCGGAGGCGACGAACCCCTTCGAGGCAGCCGGCACCATGCGTATCGACGAGATGATCGACCCCGCCGACACCCGCAGCGTGCTCATCTCGGACATCCGGATGCTGGCCAATCGGCCGGTGCCGCCGCCCGAGCAGCGCCCGCTCAGCTACTGGCCAAGCTGTTGACGGCGCGCTGTCACCAAGGCGACCCTGAAATGCGCGTACGGTTGTCGCAGCCGGTTCGCTCAGTGGACGAGGAGTTCTGAGCTGTGATCGATCTCGAAGGCGTCACCAAGCACTATGAGGTCGGCCCTGTGCTGGTGACTGCGCTGGCCGGCATCGACCTGCACGTCGATACCGGCGAGTTCGTCGTGGTCCTTGGTGCATCCGGCAGCGGCAAGACCACCACGCTCAACATCATCGGTGCCCTGGACGTACCGTCGTCCGGCAAGGTGACCGTCGGCGGACGCGACCTGACCAATTCAAGCCGCAGCGAGCTCTTCGCGCTGCGGCGCGAGACGGTCAGCTTCATCTTCCAGAGCTTCAACCTCTTCCCGGGACTGACCGCAACCGAGAACGTCGAGTTCGGCATGGACGTCTCCGGCAAGAGCGGCTCGGCCGATCCCGCCGACATACTCGACTCCGTCGGGCTCGGCCACCGGCTCGGTCATTTCCCGCATGAGCTGTCGGGCGGCGAGCAGCAGCGCGTCGCGATCGCGCGAGCACTCGCCACCGGCAACCCGGTCCTGCTCGCAGACGAGCCCACCGGCGAGCTGGACTTCAAGACCGGTGCCCAGATTCTCGAATTGCTCGCCGAGCAGGCCAACCAGGACCGGGCAGTGCTCGTGGTGACCCACAACCGGGAGATCTCCCGGATGGCCGACCGGGTCGTCGAGATGAGCAGCGGGCAGATCATCAGCGACGGTCCGCCCGAGGGCGGCAAGACTCCGCTGTCCGAGCTGCACTGGTAGGCCCGCGGGCATGGGGTTGTTCCGGCTGCGGTGGTCCCTGCGGGACGCGCGCAGACGCTGGATCCAGATCGTCGCCATCGGCTTCACGCTGGCGATCGGCATCGGGCTGTACGCGGGTCTCTCGAGCGTCACGCAATGGAGGCTCACCTCCATCGACAAGAGCCTCGAGGCCACCAGCATGTACGACCTGCGAGCGACGGTCGGCGAGGGCGGCGACGTGCCCGTCGGCTCGCTTGCTCGCATTGCCAGCGAGATTGACGGCATCGACCGCTACAACGAACGCCTCCTATTCGACACCCAGGTGGAGACCGTCGTCGAGGGCGAAGAACTGCTGGTGCACGGGCGCATCGTCGGCATGGACCTGTCGGGGAGCGAGCCCGTCGTCAATGACGTCTACCTGATCGACGATGCTGCGCGGCCGGTCTCGAACAGCGCAACACCGCAGGTGCTGATCAACCGCGGATTCGCGACTTTCTGGGACCTGCCGCCGGGCGGCACGCTGACGGTCGGCGGTGACGTCGCCGTGGAACATGTCGGCCAGGCCGTGTCACCCGAGTTCTTCCTCATCATTGAGGGCAACGGATCTCTCGGCAAGACCAACCTGGCCGTGCTGTTCGCCCCGCTGGCCACGGCGCAGGACATCTCGGGCCGGTCCGGCGTGGTCAACGACCTCGTGCTCACCCTGGAGCCCGGTGCCGACGCAGCGGCGGTGACCCAGCAGCTCACCGAAGCCGCAGCGTCGCAGGACGGTGTACTGCTGGACGTCCTCACCCGAGAGGCGACGCCCTCGTATATCGGCTTGACCGGTTCACCTGAGATCGACCAGGGCATCTACAACGCCATCTCGCTCCTGCTCTTTGTCGGAGCTGCGTTCGCCGCGCTCAACTTCTCGGCGCGCATGGTCGAAGCGCAGCGGCGCGAGATCGGCAACTCGATGGCGATCGGGGAGCATCCCCGCACGATCGTCATCCGGCCGCTGCTGATCGGCCTGCAGATCGGCATCATCGGCATGATCTTGGGCGTTGCCGTGGGTTACGCGATCGCCTTCCAGACGGTGACCGTCGTGCAGGAGGTGGCGTGGCTGCCGATCTTCGAGCAGCCCTTCCAGGCAGGCATCTACGCGCAGGCCATGGCGCTCGGATTCGCAGTGCCGGTGCTTGCCGTGCTCTGGCCTGTCCTGCGCGCCGTCAGGGTGCGGCCGGTCGACGCGATTCGCTCAAGTCACCTGGCATCGAGGGGCGGCAGTCTTGGGCCCATCATCAGCCGCATCCCCTTGCCGGGCCGCAGCCTCGAGCGGATGCCGTTCCGGAACCTGATGAGGGCGCCTCGCCGGACGTTCCTGACGCTGCTGACCTTCACCATGAGCTTGGCGATCATGTTCGCCATGCTGGGGCTGGGCAGCACGTTCACGGCCACGCTCGACGACGGCAACGAAGAACTGCTCGGCGGCGAGCCCGACCGCTTCACGGTGCAGCTGGATTCGTTCTATCCGGTGAACTCACCGCAGGTCCAGGACGTGCTCACCAATCCGACGGTGCAGCACGGCGAGCCGGCGATGGTGCTCGGGGCCAATGTCACCGCCGCCACGTCAGAAGCCACCGCCGACCCGATCCAGCTGGACCTCGCAGTCCGCTTTGTCGATTTCGGCAGCACCGTGTGGACGCCGACCGCGACTGAGGGAGCGCTGTCGCGGGGATCGCCGGGAATCGTGCTCGCCGACAAGGCCGCTCGCGACTTCGGTGTGGGGGTCGGCGACGATGTCATCGTCACGCATCCGGCGCTCGTCGACGGGGCGTTCACCTACAGCACGCGCACCGTGGGGGTCGCGGCGATCCATCCGCATCCGCTGCGGCTCAACGCCTACATGGATCTCTCGCAGGTGTCCACCTGGGGCTTCGGCGGTCTCGCCAACATCGTGACCGGCGTGCCGGCAGACGGCAGCAGCCTGAACGACGTGAAGCGAGCGCTCTTCGGCAGCGGCACGGGCGTGGCACTGGTGCAGGGGTTGAACGAGACGTTCCAGTCCTTGGAGGATTCGCTGGAGCAGTCCAGCAGCGTGTTCGTCATCACGCGGATCTTCGTCATCTTCTTGGTGATGCTGATCGCGTTCAACACAGCCAACATCAATGTCGACGAGCGCTCCCGCGATCACGCCACGATGTTCGCCTACGGCATACCCGTGCGGCGGGTGATCGCGAACCTCTCGGTGGAGGGGCTGCTGCTGGGCGTAGTGGCCGTCGTGCTCGGCGGTCTGTTCGGCTACGCCCTGTTGCTGTGGATGGCGTTGTTCCAGATGCCGACGGCTGTCCCCGATGTCGGCATGATCGTGTCGGTGCGCTGGTGGGAAATGGCGGTGTCGTTCGTGGTGGCATTGGCCGCCATCGCGCTGGCGCCCTTGTTCCCTGGTCGCAAGCTGAAGAAGATGTTCATTCCGGGCCAGCTCCGGGTCATGGAGTAGCGCCGAGCCAACTCACTGCGACTCCGCAGGGGGCTCGTGCACCCAGGGTTCTCGTGGCAAGGTCGTCGGGTCGAAGCGCTGCGCTGTCTCGGCGAGATCATCGAGGCGAGTGATCGGGTCGAGTCCGAGGCTCCTCAGCAGCAGGTTGACGATGTCGATTGGCGTCTCGCCGAGCGCCGACCGATCCCGCAAGGTGACGGCGCCGTCCCGCTTGGCGAGGCGGCGGCCTTCTGGGCCGAGCACCAGCGGCACGTGGGCGTAGGACGGAGGATCAAGTCCGAGCAGGCGCGCCAGATGCACTTGGCGCGGCGTGGACGGCAGCAGGTCGTCGCCCCGCACGACCTGATCCACACCCTGCGCTGCGTCGTCCACGACGACCGCGAGGTTGTAGGCCGGGGTGCCGTCGCCGCGCTGGATCACGAAGTCGTCGACGGTGCCGGCATAAGCGCCGAGCTGGCTGTCGACCACGGTCACCTCGGTGTGCTCGGGGCCGTCCGTGCCCACTCGCAGTCGCAGCGCCGGCGGTCGGCCCTCGGCCCGTCGCTGCTCTCGCTCAGCATGGGTCAACCGCCGGCAGGTGCCCGGGTAGGCGCCTTCAGGCGACGGCCCGTGCGGTGCTGCGGCGGCCTCCGCGATCTCTCGCCGCGTGCAGAAGCACTCGTAGGTGAGCCCGCGCCGGCACAGATCGCTGATCGCGTCGCGGTACAGATCCAGGCGATCGCTCTGGCTGACCGGTTCGCCGTCCCAGTCCAGGCCCAGCGCGGCGCAATCTCGCAGCTGCGAGTCGTAGAACTGTGGTCGCACTGCGCCGTCGAGATCCTCGAAGCGCCACCACAAGCGTCCGCCGGCAGAGCGGGCGAACAGCCAGGCCAGCAGTGCGGTGCGCAGGTTGCCCAGGTGCAGGTCGCCCGTCGGGCTCGGCGCCCAGCGACCGACTGTCGGGTGTGGGGTAGCGGCTGCGGTCAAGCGCTGCCCTCGGCGAGGGCCTTGATGCCCTCCACGCAGCGCGCCATGTTCGCCAGGTGCTCGTCCTGCCGGCGGGACAGGATGCGCGGCTCCTTGTCGGGCATCGCCGTGATCGCCACGGAGAGGCCCGATTCGCCCGGACCGATCCGCACGGTGTGGCGCAGCCGGCAGCGCTGGCCGTGCAACACGTCGATCTCGTAGCGCCACCGGGCGCCGGCTACTTCTTCGGTCTCGCCGGTCGCCCAGCCGAACAGCACGTTCGGCTCGTACTCGGTGACGGTGAGATCGATATTCCACTCGCCGATGGCGGGGTGCTGGTTGTGGCCGATGAACTTGGCGCCAGCGGCCGGGCCGTCGTAGCCCGGTGCCCACTCGGCGCGTACGAATTCCTCGGAGAAATCAGCCCCTGCGTTGATGTCGCTGACGATCTCCCACACGCGTTCGGCGGGTGCGTCGATGTCGACCTCGACCGTGGCGCCGGGCCCCTCGCTCAGCGACCGGGCGGCCGACTCGTCGCCTCGTGCCTCCCAGGTACGACCCCAGCCGTCCACGTACGCGATCTCATTGGCACGCCGGCGCGGGACCGAGCCGAACTCGGTGCCCTTCGACCACGCGAGCGGCAGCAGCGCCACCGGCGTGACGCCTTCGGGGATGCCGAGCACCTCGCGCAGCTCGTCATCCTTGTTCAAGATGGCGGTGGTCCACGCCGTGGCGAGACCGCGGGCACGGGCGGCGAGGCAAAAGCTCCACGCCGACTGCAGCACCGAATCGAACAGGCCCGGCTTGCCGCTGTCGTCGTGCACCCCCCAGACGCACGGGATGACGATCACCGGTACCTCCGCGAGGTGCTCCGCAAGGTGATACGCCGACTTCATCACCTGCTCCATCGGGTGCCCGGTTCCCGCCGTCGCGTCGCGCCCTTGCTGCATGAACGCGCCGACGATCGAGTTGTACATGTCGCCTATGGCTTGACGCTGCTGGGGATCGCGGATCAGCAGCCAGCGCCGGCTGGCCTGGTTGCCGCCGCCGGGCCCTTGCTCGGCCACGTCGATGCAGTCGAGGACGACGTCATGGGGGACGTCGCGTTCCAGATCCAGCCGCAGGCGCACCGACCGGGTGGTCGACAGCACCCCGTCGACTGATGCGAGGTCGACTTCGGCCGTGTCGTAGCGGGCAGGGACATGGGCGTTCAGCTCTGGCGTTGGCATAGCCGCCAGTATTGCCGCCTCACTCAATAGTTTCTCCGGCGTGATGAACCCCTCGCCGGCCAGGCGGCACGACGCTCGGCCGATCAGGTCCGGTGCGGTGCTGGCGTGCGCCGCCCTCGCGCTGGCGTGCGGTGCGTGCTCGCTGCGTCTGCTGGAGCAGCCAGAAACCGAGGAGCCCTCCGCGCCGGCGGAGACGGGTGATCCCGCCGCCGAGACGACGGACGGCGCGGCAACAGGCGCCTCTGAGGTGGCCAGTACGACCGAGACTGTCGGGACCGCCGCGACAACCGAGGTGCCCGCCCCGCCCACGACGGTCCGTGACTGTTCGCCCCGGGCCAGCGCCGGTGAGATTGCTCTCGACACCGCCGACGCCGTGACGCTCAGCTTCGACATAGCGCGCACGCTCTACGGCTGCGCCGACGAGGTCGGACTGGCGCTCGTCCGGAGTCCCGAAGCGATCGTCGCGTTGGCCGCACACGATCTTCGGGGGCCGCTGCTGCTCGTCGAGTCGTGGTCCTCGGCCGACCTGATCGATGAGATCCGCCGCTTGGCTCCTGAGCGAATCGTGATAGCGGGCTTCAGCGAGCAGATCCTCGAACGACGGCTCGCCGGCTTCGACATCGAGCGGGTTCCGGTCGAGCTGTCGGCATCGCGGCCGCCGGGCGATGTGCCGCACGAGCGCTTGTGGATCGTCGGCAGCGCCGAGCAAGCGGCCGTGCTCGGAGCCCTCGTTCGACCCCTCGGCGGGGCAGCGCTTGCCGCGGAAGGAGACATGCGAGCCCTGGCTCCAGTCGAACGCGAGATGCTGCGGCGCGCGGCGAGCGTGGAGGTGCACACCGATCTGGGGCCCGATGCGCGGTGGCAGATGGAGGTTGTCCGCAGCGGCGCTGAACTGCCTGGCGGCGGCCTGCTCATCTTCGACCGTGACGGCGTGCGCCGGTTTGTGGCCATGTACGGCCACCCGTCGACGTCGCAACTCGGGGTGCTCGGTGAGCAGGGCCCAGCCGAGGGAGTGGCGCGGTTGCGGTCCATTGCCGAGGGTTACGACGCCGACGGGGCAGACGTGGTGCTCGCCTTCGAGATCATCGCCACCGTCGCCTCTGCGCAGGCGGGCCGTGACGGTGACTATTCCAATGAGACCGCCCTCGACGACATCAGGCCGTGGATCGCGGAAGCGGCCGCGAACGACATGTACGTAGTGCTGGACCTGCAGCCGGGCCGCACCGATTTCCTCAGCCAGGCAAAGCAGTACGAGGAGTTGCTGCGGCTTCCCCATGTCGGGCTGGCGCTCGATCCCGAGTGGCGCCTCAAGCCCGGCCAGGTCCACCTGCGCCAGATCGGCACGGTCGATGCGGCCGAGATCAACGAGGTCGTGCGTTGGCTGGCCGATCTCGTCCGCACCGAGGCCCTCCCGCAGAAGCTGCTGGTGCTGCACCAGTTCCGTTTCTCGATGATCACCAACCGCGAACTGATCGAGACGCCGCCGGAGCTGGCGGTGCTGGTCCACATGGACGGTCAGGGCCCGATCAATACCAAGTACAGCACCTGGGATGCGCTGACCGGCGAGCCCGACGCCGACCGCTTCTGGTGGGGCTGGAAGAACTTCTACGACGAGGACTCGCCGACGCCCACCGCCGAACAGGTGCTGGCGCTCACGCCAGTGCCCCTGTTCGTGTCGTACCAGTAGGCCGCCGCCTTCACCTCAGCCTCTAGCCTCCGCGGCATGGCACGGCTGCCGTACCTGAGTTCGCGCCTGCAGGGTTACCAGTCGACGATCTTCGCCGAGATGTCGGCGCTGGCGGTGCGCACCGGGGCCATCAATCTCGGCCAGGGCTTCCCTGACACCGACGGGCCGACCGAGGTGCTCGAAGCGGCGGTTGCAGCGATCCGCAGCGGCACGGCCAACCAGTACCCGCCGGGCATTGGCATCGGTGAGTTGCGTCATGCGGTCGCCCGGCACCAGAAGCGCTTCTGGGGCATGGAGGTCGATCCCGACAGCGAGGTGCTGATCACCGCTGGTGCCAGCGAGGCCCTTGCAGCCAGCATCCTGGCGCTGACCGAAATGGGCGACGACGTGCTCACCTTCGAGCCGTGGTACGACCTGTATGGCGCGGTGATCTCGATGGCGGGGGCGGTGCGCAAGGTGGTGACGCTTCGCCCGCCCGACTACGGATTCGATCCTGACGAGCTGGCCGCGGCGGTGACTCCGCGCACCCGGATGCTGGTGCTCAACAGCCCCCACAACCCCACCGGCAAGGTGTTCAGCCGGGCGGAGCTGGAGGCCGTCGCTGCGGTGGCGATCGAGCGAGACCTCATCGTGGTCACCGACGAGGTGTACGAGCACTTGACCTTTGACGGCGAGCACATCCCGATCGCGACACTGCCGGGCATGGCCGACCGCACCGTCACCATCTCCAGCGGCGGCAAGACGTTCGCGGTCACCGGATGGAAGATCGGCTGGGTGTGCGCCTGCCCCGAGTTGGTGGCCGCCGTGCGCACAGCCAAGCAATGGCTGACCTACGTCAGCGGCGGGCCATTCCAGCATGCGATCGCGGCGGGGCTCGACCTCGACGACGACTACTTCACGGCCCAGGCCGATGACCTGCGAGCGAAGCGAGACCGGCTGTCCTCCGGACTGCGCTCGACGGGGCTCGAGGTCTTCGAGCCGTCGGGCACCTACTTCATCACGGCTGACATCCGCTCGATCGGCCACGACGACGGCATCGAGTTCTGCTGGGGCCTGCCCGAACGCATCGGCGTGGCCGCGGTCCCGAACGTCGTCATGTACGACAACGTCCACGAGGGCCGCCACCTCGTCCGCTTCGCGTTCTGCAAGCAGCACGACGTCCTCGACGCAGCCATAGAGCGCCTCCGCACCCTGACTTGACCGGCCTGCACGATGGCCGGTTCGCTGTGTCACTGCGCACCGGCCGTGGACAATGTCGAGTGGCGGTGCTGCCATGAGCTGCTTCGGCAGCGGGCGATCATCTGCAACTGCACCGGTACAGTCGAGAATGTGACCCGTCGCGACGCGGTGCTCGAGACTCATCGGACAGCGATCCGAGTCGCCGCGGAACGCGCCAAGGCACGATCCATATCGTTGGTTGGCTCAGTGGCTCGAAACGAGGACACTGATCGGAGCGACTACGACTTCCTCGTCGAGTTCGACGAAGACGCCGATCTGTTCGACATTGCGGGTCTTCAAGTGGACCTGACCGAATTGCTCGGCCAGCATGTGGACGTTGTCGATTCCTCGGCAGTGCGCGAGAGCCACCGGGGAATGTTCGAGGACGCAATTCCCCTGTGACCCGTAGCGACACCGAGCGTGTTCACGACATTCTCGATGCGTGCGACAAGCTGGTCGAGATTGCGGCGCTGGGCCGCGCGGAATACGACCGAAGCTGGATTCTCCAGAGCGCCGCTGAGAGACAACTCGAGATCATCGGCGAAGCGATGGCCAATTTGTCGACGGACTTCTTCGGAGACGAGGACAGGTTGCCGATTCGACAGGCGAAGGGTCTCCGCAACGTCATCTCGCACGAGTACTTCAGGCTGCACCGCGACCGAGTCTGGAATGTCGTCGAAAACAGAATTCCCCAGCTCTTGTCGGCCTTAGCCGACTACAGGGAATAGGAACCCGGCACCTGACGCGTAGCCCTACCATGCGCGGCCGGACTAGGAACACCTGAATCGCTCGCGAATCTCATCCGGGCCGATCGAGGAGGTCTTGGGCAATCGTGGTTGCAGAGAACGACTGGAACGATCTCCGCAACAGGTTTCCCGCCGTCTTGTTCCGGCTCAGCCATCGAACGAAGAAGAAGTACCGGAGCGGATATCGCGAGGGCGACAAAGACGGAGAATGGCCGCAGCCGGTCGTCGACTCGATGCGCGGCTGGTGGGAGATCGCCGGTGACGATGTGCAGGCTCTGCACGACGAACAGGCGCTGGGCGTCGGGTACGCGGTCGCCTTCCACCAGGGGCGCACCCTGGCCGTGGTGCAGATCAACGGCTGGCGTTGGGTCGCTGGTCTCAAGGGAGACGACCATCACAAGAAAGCGGTAGACACACTCCGCGTCGACCCGCGGGAGGGACTGGAATCGGGACCAATTGAGGACGAGCGTTGGCGCCGCTTTGAGCATGACGGTCAGCGTCTCCGCTGGGCATTCGAGGCCAGTCCAGCGCCCGACGATGTGCACAGGGCATGGATGGGTGAGGATCAGAACGGCACGCCAATCGGCGGGATGCGCCGCGACACCATCGTGTCGGTCTGGCCTTACTCGCTCGTCGACGACGAACGCGATCTCATCGAACGGGCGCTGCGAATCCTCGGAGCGGAGTTGCAAGGGCACTTCGCGAGGAGCTTCGGACAGGTTCAAACGACGACTCTGATAAGAGATGCCTATGGGGACGAGGTTCGGAGCGACCGCTATCTGGATCCTCCACTCGGGACGTTCTCTCACGATCCCGGGCACTGGCTCCGCGTTGTCCTAAGCAACTGGAGCATCGTGCGGGGCTCCTTGCTGCCGCTGACCGACGATGACTTCCACCAATTGCGCCGCTTTAGGAATGACTGGGCGCACTTCGCCTACCGACAGGAGGTCACGGAGGACGAAATCGCCAGCCTCAGATGCATGACCGAACTGCTTGACGGCATCGGCGCCAAGAGTGCTGCGACCACCGTGAAGTTCATCTGCAAGGTGCTCGGAGTTCAAGTCGGCCGACGGCAAGAAGCAGCAACAAGCTGAGCAGCCTTGACTTCCAAATCAGTGCCCCATTTCTCGGGTGGCTCCTGCTGTCAGGAAGGCTGGGCTGGTGTGTCGTAGCGCTGCTGGGCTTCTGCTTCCGGCAGGCCAAGCAGTTCGCCGATGCGCTGCCACGAGACTCCGTCAACGCGAGCTGCGGTCACCTTGGCGCGAATCAACTCGTCTGGGCTCTTGGAGTCGTTTGCCGCGCAACGGAGCCACCAGTCGGAGATCGGGCGGCGGACGGCTCGATCAAGATCGAAGTTCTCGTACCGTCGAGCCACCTCATCCCAATCGCCGTTGTCCATGAGTTCGTCGATTGGTGGCTCAGGCATGGTTTGCGGTTCTAGCGCGTCGGGAGCCGAAGAGGGTGACGGCGAGGGTGGAGCCGATCATGCCGCCCGTGGTGGACAGGACAAGGTCGGCGACGGTGTCGTCGTAGGTGAGGTCGAGGCCGCCGCCCGCGCCGGTCTCGGCCACGATCCACTCGGCTGCTTCCCAGCCCACGATGGCGAGCGCTCCGAGACCGGCGCCGAGCAGCCAGGCATCGCCGCGGGACAAGCGGTTCGCGGCGCCGCCGCGGCGGTAGCGCCACGCGTGGAACGCGCCGACGAGCAGGATCCAGTTGAGCGTGTGGAGCACGTCGTCGGTGGCGTCGAACGTGTCGTAGACGTACGCCAGGTTGCCGAGCGTGTCGATCAGGAACGGGGCCACGATGAGCATGTCGGCAGTTGCTGGGTAGGGCCGGAACCGCCCGCGCCATGCAAGCGGCACCACTACCGCTGACAGCATGAACAGCGGGAACCGGAACGCCATTCCCTTGCCTTCGAGGTGATCGAGCGGCACGGCGATGGCCACTACGAAGCACAGCGCCATCGCCGCTTTGAACGCCATCGCAACGGCGACGGCACGGCGGCGGCTGTCGAGCGCTGCGACGCCGGTCGGCTGGCTGTCGCCGGTTGCGTTCGTCACAGTTCCGAGACCGGGCTCAGGAGCCTGCTCGCAGGGGAGCGATCACGCCCTCGGCGAACTCGTTGAGCATGGCCAGCTCCTGGTCCTGGGTGAAGTAGCCGACGTGGTGCCACAGGAAGAACTCGGTGACGCCGAACTCCTCGTGCAGCGAGGCGACGTGGTCGAGTTCCTCTTCCCGGCTGCCTCGCCACAAACGCCCCATCGGCACCACGTAGGGCGGCGCGTTGTAGGCCCAGTTGAACAGCTCTTCGAAGCCGGCGTACAGATCGGCGCCCTCGGCCGGCGTGCGGCCCATCGTGAGGTGGCCGCCGATCGCCAGCGCGTCAGCGGCCGTGGTGTCACGCCCCGAGCTGTGCGCCTCCTCGAGGTAGATGTCGAGCGCGGTGCCGATGAAGCTCTGCCGCTCGGGTGCCACGAAGCTGACCATCTTGCCGCCCTCGCGGGCCCAGAACTTCGACGTCTCCATGCTGTAGCTGAACGGTGCGTACACCGGCGGGTGCGGCTGCTGTAGCGGCCGGGGCACGATGCCGATCTCGCGCAGCGTCTTGTTCTCGTCGACCGCCGTCGGGTCGAAGTCGTCGGTCGGCGGGAAGTGCCATTCCATCTCGGGCGGGGCCTCCCAGAACTCGCCTTGGATCGACACCTTGTCCTGCGTCCACAGCGACTTCACCAGGTGCCAGTTCTCGTACAGGGCCCGGCGGCTGCGCTGGTCGGCATCGGATTTGTCGGACTCGGTGGAGGTGATGCCCAGGTGCTGGCCGAACGTGCCGGTCCAGCGCGGCGTGTTGCCGCGGGTGAAGCCCACGAAGGTGCGGCCGCCGGTGAAGTGGTCGAGGATGGCGAGGTTCTCGGCGAGCTGAATGGGGTTCACTGCGGTGAGGTTCATGCCGAGCTGGCCCACCCGCATCCGCTCGGTGTGCTGGGCCACGAAGTAGTCCCAGAACAGCGGGTTGGTCGTGGTCTCGATGCCTTCGACCTGCATGTGCTGCTCGGTCATCGCGAAGCCGTCGTAGCCGACCGACTCGGCGAACTGCATCTGGGTGCGCACGTGGTCCATGAGGGTCTGCCAGCGCTCGGGCATCGAACCGGCGAGGCCGATCTGCTCGTCGCGGCGGCGCATGTACGGCACGACCAGGATCGTGAAGCGGAAGTCAGTCATGGAACATCGGCCGGCCGGCCTCCGGGCAATTGTGCAACAGGGGCGGTGCTGTCTCGGGCGGGAGCGGCGCCGCAGGCGTCAACACTAGGAAGCGGGCGCACCTGCCATCGTCTGAGCGGGCATCATCGGGGCCGGCATCGGTCGAGAGCTGCCGGCCGCCCACGACACGAGGAACTGCCATATGGCCAAGTTCGAGCCCGCCGCGGGGCGGGGACTGCATCCGATCGAGCAAGCGCCGATCGCTGAGATCCGGGCCGTCCAGCTCGAGCGCCTCGGCTGGAGCCTGGCGCATGCCTACGCGCACGTGCCCGCCTACCAGCGCCTGTTCGACGACGCAGGCGTCCATCCCTCCGATCTGCGCAGCTTGGACGACTTGGCACGATTCCCCTTCACCACCAAGATCGAGCTGCGCGACAACTACCCCTTCGGCATGTTCGCGGTGCCGCGGGACCAGGTTGTGCGTGTGCACGCTTCCTCGGGCACGACGGGCAAGCCGACCGTCGTCGGGTACACGCAGTCGGACATCGACATGTGGGTGCACGTGTACCAGCGCTCGCTCGTCGCGGCTGGTGTACGGCCCGGCGATGTCGTGCATGTCTCCTACGGCTACGGCCTGTTCACCGGTGGGCTGGGCGCGCACTACGCGGCCGAGCAGTTCGGCTGCACGGTGGTGCCGGCGTCGGTCGGCCAGACGGCCCGGCAGGTGCAGCTGCTGGTGGACTTCGACGCCGATGTGCTGTGCGCGACGCCGTCGTATGCGCTGGTGGTGGCCGACGAGTTCCGCAACCAGGGCATCGACCCCGCATCCACCTCGCTGCGGGTGGGGCTGTTCGGCGCCGAGCCGTGGTCGGAGGCGATGCGGGCCGAGCTTGAGGATGCCTTCGGCATCGACGCCATCGACATCTACGGCCTCTCCGAGGTCATCGGCGGGGGTGTTGCCAACGAGTGCGTGGAGACCAAGGACGGGCCCACGATCTGGGAGGACCACTTCTATCCCGAGGTCATCGACCCCGATTCGGGCGAGGTGCTGCCCGAAGGCGAGACAGGCGAGCTGGTGTTCACGTCGTTGACGAAGGTCGCGATGCCGGTGATCCGGTACCGGACACGGGACATCTGCTCGCTGCAGCCGGGCACGGCCCGTTCGATGCGCCGCATGGGCCGGGTGGCTGCCCGCACCGACGACATGCTGATCATCCGCGGCGTCAACGTGTTTCCGGGCCAGTTCGAGGAATTGGTCTCGGCTGATCCTCGACTCACCGGGCATTTCTTTCTCGAAGTGCACTCTGCGGGCCGCATGGAGGGCATCACCGCAGTGGTGGAGCCCAAGCCCGGCGCCGGCGACCACGAGACGATCGCCGCAGACTTCGCCGACACGGTCCGCCAGCGCATCGGCATCTCCGTGGACGTGCGGACCGTCGAACCCGACGGCATTCCCCGCTCAGAAGGCAAAGCCCAGCGAGTCCGAGACCTCCGGGGCTGAGCACATCGGGGGCGCGCTACGGTGCTGCGGTCGAGCCGGGCCGGAGCACGGCTTGGGCGCAGCCGAAGGAGACAGTCATGAGCTTTGTGGAGATGCGGCACTACCGGCTGAAGGTGGGAGCCCCTGAACGCTGGGTGAAGGAATACTTCGAGAAGGGCTACGAAGCGCAGCGCAAGTACCTGGGCGAACCGGTGGGCTACTACACCACAGAGTTCGGCGGCATCAACGAGATCTACCACTTGTGGCGTTACGACAATCTCGAGGAGCGAGCCCAGAAGCGCAAGGCGCTGTTCGAAGACCCGCAGTGGCTGGAGTTCGTCAGGGAGATCGCGCCCCTGGTGGAGATCCAGGAAAACGTGATGCTGCGCGACATCTTCGAGACCTGAGCTGGAGCGCACACCTATGCCGAACACGATGATGGACACCTGGGCTGCGGGCGACGAGACGTTGGGCACGTGGCTGTCGATGGCGTCGAGCCACTCGGCCGAGATCGCCGGGCGTGCCGGCTTCGACTACGTCTGTGTCGACATGCAGCACGGCGTGGCCGATTACCAGGTCGCGGTGGAGATGATGCAGGCCATCGAGATGGGCGGTGGCACACCGATCGTGCGGGTGCCGTGGAATGAGCCAGGCATCATCGGGCGAGTGCTCGACGCCGGGGCGCGGGGCGTCGTGGTGCCGATGGTGAACTCTGTTGCCGAGGCCCACGCCGCCGTGTCTGCCTGCAAGTACCCGCCGCTGGGCGCCCGCAGTTTCGGCCCGATACTGGTTGCTGGCCGGGCCGCGGCGGGGGAGAACTACTTCGAGGTGGCGAACGACACCACTGCCTGCATACCCATGATCGAGACCCGCCAGGCGGTCGACGCGCTGGATGAGATCCTGGCGATCGAGGGCGTCGACGCCATCTATGTCGGCCCTGCCGACCTGTCGATCAGCTACGGCTACGGCCCCGGCTACACCGACGACAACGCCGACTACAAGGCAGCGCTGGAGCACATCGCCGAGCGGTGCGCCGCACACGGCGTGGTGGCGGGCATCCACTCCACGGCGGCGTTGTCGGCCGACCGCCGCGGCAAGGGCTTCCGCATGCAAACCGTGGCAGGCGATGCCATGGCACTCGGTCGCGGCATGGCCCGCGACCTGCGCACCGCCCGCGAATCCGGCACCGCCGAAGCCGCCACAGGTGCCGATTCCAAGATCTACTGACCCCAGCTTCCCCCGAGCATCAGCGCCTTCGGGTTGCGGCTGTCATGAGGGTTCGGCGGGGCTGTCATAGCGCTGCTGGGCTTCGTCCTGCGGGATGCCAAGCAGCTCGCCGATGCGATGCCACGAGACACCGTCGACGCGAGCTGCGGTCACTTTGGCTCGCACCAATTGATCTGTGCTCTTGGGGTTGCTCGCAGCGCAGCGGAGCCACCAGTCGGAGATGGGGCGTCGGACTGCCCGTTCGAAATCGAAGTTCTCGTAGCGTCGAGCGACTTCGTCCCAATCGCCCTTGTCCATGAGCTCGTCGAGAGTTGGCTCAGTCACAATGCACCGTTCCATCTACGCCGCAGGTACCTCGGGCGCGCCGGCATTGCATGAACTATCTCGGGGGTTGGCCCGCGAGACTGCACGCCGACTTCGAGCGGTCGTCCCGAGCGGTCTCCGCCGATGATGATCGTCATGTTGTCGGATTCGTGTGCATCGAATGCGTTTCGGTAGGCATGAAGGATGTCGTCGTCGTTGACGCCGTGCTTGCGCGCCGAAGGCCGAATGAGAGGATCCACCTCACCATACCGGCAGGTTGGCATGTGCCCTGCGAGCAGGCAGCGGGTCATTCGTGAACGTGCGCACCCGCGAATCTGCATTTGATTAGAACGAAACTTTTAAGTGATTTAAGTAATTTTCAATCTCAGTGCAGCGAAGACGATCAGGACGCTGAATTCTCTGGAGCAGTTGAGAGCAGACTCCAAGCGCTGAGCACTGGACGGGCTCTCCTGCGGTCAGCGCTGTCGAGACGAGGGTCGACGCGGCACTTGCGATCGATTCGCGAGGACCTTGCCTCCTTGGGTGTAACACCCCCTCTCTACGTTGGACATCAGTGAGGTGGAGGCCGATCAGCGGCTCCACCGCCGGCCCGTCTGGCAGTCACGCCGGGTGGGTCGGGGTCTGCAGAAAGGGAAAGACAGTGGGCTCAACTTCAACCAACGGGACTGCGAACGGGCAGCTGGAGCGAAGCAGTACGGCACCGTGGGAGCGCGATGGCGAAGGCGCCGGCTCGGCAAGCGACGCACCGCAGGCGCACGGCTCCAAGAAGGCCAAGGGCGGCAAGGGGTCGACGTCTGACCGGTCCAAAGTGTGGATGCTGCTGGATCGATCCGGTTCGATGTCGGGGCTTGAAGGCGCCGTCGTCAAGGGTGTAAACCGCTTCATCAGCGAGCAGGCGGCTGAAGCGGGCACGTGCCGGCTCACAGTGGCCCAATTTGACTCGGAAGCGCCATTCGAAGTGCTCGTCGACAACGTCTCGGTGCAGAAGGTCGATCCGCACTCGCTCGAGTGCTACGAGCCACGCGGGTTGACGCCGCTGTTCGACGCAGTCGGGAGGTTGATCGGATGTGCCGACCGTCGGGTCAAGCAGCGGCACAAGGCGGGCAAGAAGCCTGAAGATCAGACCATCGTGATCGTGACCGATGGGTACGAGAACGCCAGCACCGACTACTCGGCGGCTGACATTCACGAACTCATCAGCAAGCGCCGCGGACAAGGCTGGGCGTTCGTATTCATGGGCGCCAATCAGGATTCCTACGCCGAGAGTGCTCGCTTGGGCGTCGATCAGCGCAACGTGCAGAACTACGAGGCGTCTGATGAAGGTGTCGGTGAGGCGTTCGCATCGGTGAGCCGGGCGTACAGCGAGCGGCGGACAATGCACTCCGCCGTGGGCCTCACGCCCGACAACGACGACTTCTTCGGAGGCGTACGCGAGGCCGAGGAGGGAATGCGGCGCCGCTCGCGGTGAGACGGGTCCCGGCGCTTGCGGCTGAGGCAGCGGCGACCGTGTGAGTCGGGCGGTGCTCGGAGCCTGGACAGTACGATCCGCTGCGGGGACAGACCTGGAGGGGAACGTGGACGTCGACTATCCGATCATCTCGGCCGATTCGCACATTGCTGAGGCACGCAACACCTACGTCGACTACATCGACCCCAAGTGGCGCGATGTGGCGCCACGGGTCGAGTGGACCGAAGAACGCGGCGATGTGTATGTCATCGACGGCATGAAGCGCACCATCGACATGGGTCTCATTGCGGCCGCAGGCCAGAAGCCCGAGGAGCTCAAGCGAAGCGCGGCGTACGAGGAGTTGCCCATCAGCAGCTATGACCCGGCCACGCGGACTGCTGACCAGGACCGTGACGGCGTGTCGGCTGAGGTGATCTACCCGTCGGTGGGCATGGTGCTGTGCAACCACTCCGACCCGGATTACAAGAAGGCGGCCATGGACGCCTACAACCGGTGGATCGCCGACTATTGCTCGGTGGACACGGACCGGCTGCTGGCAGTAGGCCAGACCGCC
Source organism: Acidimicrobiia bacterium (assembly GCA_022820925.1). Classification (GTDB taxonomy): domain Bacteria; phylum Actinomycetota; class Acidimicrobiia; order Acidimicrobiales; family Poriferisodalaceae; genus Poriferisodalis. Next base: position 31,823 of record JAJEEO010000011.1, read on the forward strand.
CTGCGCTCAGTGGAGGAGGCCATCAGCGACATCGAGGCCATGGCCGAAGCGGGCATGCGCGGCGTGATGATGTCGGGCAACCCCCACACGGAGTTCGACTTCGACGACCCCCAGTGGGACCCGTTCTGGCAGGCCGCAGTCGACCTCAACCTGCCCGTGTCGTGGCACATCCTCACCAGCCGCGGCCAAGGCCGCCCCCGGGGGCCGAAGGCGAACGCCTTCATGACCATCATCCGGGCGAACCAGGACATCATGGGCACGCTGGTGTTCGGCGGCGTGTTCGAGCGCAACCCGGGCTTGCGGGTGGTGTGCGTCGAGGCCGATGCAGGCTGGGTGCCGCACTACATGTACCGGATGGACCATGCCTACAAGCGCCACCGGTACTGGCTGCCGCCGGGCCAGGAGCTGTCCAAGCTGCCCAGCGAGTACTTCAGCGAGCACATCTACACGACGTTCCAGGACGACTGGGTGGCGTTCAAGATGGTGAACGACGTCAACCACAAGCGGCTGCTGTGGGCCAACGATTTCCCGCACTCTGACAGCACCTGGCCATGGAGCCAGGAACTGCTCGACGAGCACTCGGCCAATCTGACGCCCGAGCAGCAGCAGGACATCCTCTGCAACAACTCGGCCGAGCTGTACGACATTGACCTGTCGAAACTGCCTGTCGGCGGCGATCGTCTGGCGGCCAACGCAGCCTGAATCCGGCGTTCCATTCCGCCTTCGGAACAGAGAAATCGGCAACGCTGACAGTCCCCGCAATCGGGCTCAACCGCGCCCCGAACTGCATCAGACCGACAGGTACCTTGGGCGAGGAGCGCCGCGCGCGCCCGCGAGCGGCGTACCAGCGAGGAGCCACCAGCCATGCAGAGCCACGAAGTCGACTACCAGATCTTTGGCGACGACATGCAGTTCGTCGAGGTCGAGTTGGATCCCGGTGAGACCGTCGTCGGCGAAGCGGGCACGATGATGTTCATCGAGGACGGTGTTTCGTTCGAGTCGGTCATGGGCGACGGCTCCGAGCCGAGTTCGGGCATGTGGGGAAAGCTCAAGGGCGCCGGCAAGCGCGTCATCTCCGGCGAATCGCTGTTCCTCACCCACTTCACCAACACCAGTGCCGGCGGCAAGGCGAAGGTCGGCTTCGCAGCGGGCTACCCCGGCAAGATCATCCCGGTGAATCTCGCAGAGATGGGGGGCGAGATCATTGCCCAGCGCGACGCCTTCCTCTGCGCGGCGATGGGCACCAAGCTCGACATCGCCTGGCAGCGCGGCATCGGCACCGGCCTGTTCGGCGGCGAAGGATTCATCCTCCAGCGCCTGTCGGGCGACGGGATGGCATTCCTGCACGCAGGCGGCTCGATCAAGGCGGTACAGCTGAACAACCAGACCATCAGGCTCGACACCGGCTGCCTCGTGGCATTGCAACCCTCGCTGCACTACACGATCGAGCGCGCGGGCAACCTCAAGTCGATGTTCTTCGGCGGCGAGGGCCTGTTCTTGGCGACGGTCTCGGGCACCGGCTGGGTATGGCTGCAGTCGCTGCCGTTCGAGCGGCTGTCGTCGCGGGTGCTGGCCAACGCCGCCGGGCCTATGTCGGACGATTCCCGCGGCCTGCTCTCGGGGATGTTCGAGCGCAGCTGACGACCCCGTAGCCCGGCCAACAGACGTTGCCGACCCATGACGATGGTTGGCACATCCGCTTGACGCGGCTCGCCGTCCCGGCCCTACAGTCATGGCCGTGCAGCTGACCTCGAGTCGAATCAGGGTCGACAACTACATCGAGGCCCAAGAGACGTTTCACGCACGTGGGTGGACCGACGGCCTGCCAGTAGTGCCACCCACCGACGACGCGGTGGCGGCGTGCCTCGATTGGGCGATGCTGTCGCCCGAACACCTCATCGGCATCGAACCGGTACGGGCACGGGCCATCACCGCGGAGAAGGCGGCCGTCAATGCCGTCATGGCAGGGTGCCTGCCGCCGCACTTCCCGGTCGTCGTGACTGCGCTCACGGCGCTGCTGCAGCCCCGATTCGGTCTGCACGGCCCCACGGCGTCCACCGGAGGCTGCGCGCTGCTGCTGATCGTGAACGGCCCCATCCGGCACGAGCTGGCCATGGACGCCACATTCAGCGTGCTCGGCGGAGCCGACCGGTCGCGCGCCGTCATCGCACGGGCAGTACGGCTGGTGCTGGCCAACGTGCTCGACGTCAAGCCCGGCGGCATCGATCGCTCCACGCTCGGCCATCCCGGCAAGCTCGGCTACTGCATCGCCGAGGACGAGGAGGCCACCGGCTGGATCTCGCTCGGCGATCAGCGGCTCGGAACCGCGCCCGCCGAGCGAGGCCATGTGTCATCGGTGACCGCAGTGGCCTCGATGGCGCCCCGACAGATCATGAACGAGTGGACGACGGACCCCACCGAGCTGTGCGAATCCCTCGCCGCGGAGATCCGGGCGAGCCAGCTCAACTATTCCATCTGGCCGGGCAACTACGTCATCGTGCTGCCGCCGCAGCTTCGGACGCACTTCGATGCCGCTGGCTGGTCGAAGGCCGACATCGCCGACTGCGTGTTCGAACGGGCCCGAGTGCGACGGGGCGATTGGGCGACCGTTGGCAAGGGAGCAATCGTGAAGGACCGGGCTGAGCGCGAGTACCCCGCGCTGGAATCGCCCGAGGACCTGCTGATCGTTGCCGCAGGCGGGCCGGCAGGCGGCTTCGCTGCGGTGATAGCGCCGTGGCTGGGCACTCGCAGCCACGCAGCCACGGTGGCCGTAGGAGCCTGCGTTGACTGCGAGATCAGCTAACCCGCCGGCCGCGACCGACTGATCTGAATGCCGCGCAAGACTCCGAACATGGAAGACGATCCCCGTACGGCACGGCCCGGGGGCGCCCACAGCGGCCTGCTGGCGGAGCTGCCTGATGGATACCTCGCCTCGGTCGAGGACTACCACCGGCTGGCCTACGCCGTAGTCGGCGAGGCGCGCCGGGTGGCGACCGGCAGGTTCGGGCTGCGGAGCCTCGACGCGGGTTTCGGCACGCCGGTGTTTGAGGTGACGATGGGCCGCGCCGGTGAGATGGAGTGCCAGGTGTGGATCGGCGGCGACGAGCTGTGCGCCACTGAAGGAGGCGCCTTGCGCAGCGCCCACATCACGACGCTGTCCGCAGCCGCCGACTTCGCCGGAGTGTCGCCGGGCACCGAGGCGCGTGAGCATGACAGTCCAGAGCTCGGCGATGTCGATCGCTGGCTGCGCGTCAGCCCCGAGATGGGCGCGCACCTGGCGGCGTGGTTCCGGCTCGGCAAGCACGCGCTGGGCCAACTGCACGAACTTCCCGGTGCGGCGGAGCCCGACGAGATCCAGCTGTGGCCCGGCCACTTCGACATCGCAACCGCTATCGGCGAGGTTGATGCCGGCACGCGGGCGACCTTTGGTTTGTCGCCCGGCGATGCTGCGCACCCGTACCCGTATGCCTACGTGGGGCCCTGGGGCGAGGTGGATCGGAGCGATCCCTACTGGAACGATGATGCGTTCGGCGGGGCATCGCTGCGGTACGCGGACATCATCGCCGCGAGCAACCCCGCAGGCGCCGTGTTCGAATTCCTGTACGCAGGCTTCGACAGCATCAACGGCTGAGTGACCAAGGGCTGTGCCGCTGACGCGGACCCGTGGCAGCATGTAGCCGACCGTTGCTCGCGGAAGCAAGCTGTGGACTCAGGCCATCAAGGAGGGCAGCGTGGAACTGCTGGACCCGACCCACGAGCAAGATCCCGCAGGATTCGCCGCGCCGGCGCGGCTCACCACCCTCGAGGGCGCCACTGTCGGGGTCATATCCAACGGCAAGGAGAACACCAAGCCGTTCTTCGACCATGTCGAGCGCCTGCTGCGCGACCGCCATGGCGTGGCCAAAGTGATCCGGCGGATCAAGACCAACTACAGCGCTCCGGCGCAGCACGAGCTGCTAGCTGAGGCGATGGGCTGGGACGCGGTGCTCGCAGGCGTCGGCGACTGAGGCAGCTGCTCGTCGTGCAGTCTGCACGACGCCGTCGCCGCCGAACGGGTCGGCGTGCCCGCGATCAGCGTGATGACCAACGCGTTCATCGACGCCGCTGAGCTGATGGCCCGGGTGCAGGGCGTGCCGGACCACCCGTTCACCGTGATCGAGCATCCCATCGCCAGCGCGGACGCAGCAGGGCTCAAAGCCCGCGCCGAAACGGCAGTGGAGCAGGCCGTCAGGGTGCTGGTAGCGCACTAGCTTCGGGCTGCGCCCGCAGACCGGCAGGCCGCACCGACGAACGCTCCGGCGCCTGTGCCGGGCTTCCCCAACTCAGGAGCACATGGCGATGGTGAACCCCATTCCCGACGACTACCCGCGCATCTCGGCGTCGATGAGCATTGACGGCGCCGCCGACGCGATCGCGTTCTACACAGAGGTCCTCGGGATGACCGAGCGGATGCGCATCGACATGGGCGGCAGAATCGGCCACTCCGAGCTGGAACTCGGCGATTCGCTCATCATGGTGGCCGACGAGTTCCCCGAGATGGAGTTCCACTCGCCCAAGCACTACGGCGGCTCGCCCGTGCAGATGAGCGTGTACGTGGAAGATGTCGACGCCACATTCGCGGCGGCGCTAGCAGCCGGCGCCACCGAAGTGCGCCCTGTCGTGGATCAGTTCTACGGCGACCGCTCGGGCATGATCGAGGACCCGTGGGGCCATCGCTGGAACCTCACCACCCACATCGAAGACGTCGATCCCGACGAGATGGCCCGCCGATCAGAAGCCGCGATGGCCGAGATGGCCGACGGCTGACAGGTTCCGACAAAGCCCACTCGGGATCTCACGCCGGAGTCTGGATCAGCCGCGGCACGACGCCTCCGTCGCGGTGTTGACGCCGACGCCCTTCGTGCCCTGTCGCGTGGCTCAGTCCCCTGACGTCGCGGTGCGCCACCCGACGACTGCCGCGGGCGCCGCGGAAACGGCGAACAGCGCTGCGGCAATGGCCAGCGCGAACGGCACCGAGACGATCTGCGCCACCGTTCCCAGCCCCAGGCCGATGGACACTTCTCCCACTGCCTGGGATTGTCCGACGAACGAGACCACGGTGGCCCGAACAGACGAGTCGGCATGCCGATTCGCCATCGCCTCGGTCAGCGAATATGCCGTCTCGCCGGCCACGTCGAGAATCGCCCAGCCGATGAGGGCGATCGTGAACCACGGGCTCAGCGCCAACGCCAGCGCGCCTGCTGCGGCGATCGTCAGGAATCGCGCCAGCAGGAAGGCGTCGCGCCGGGTGCTTCGCTGGTCGATCTGCGAGCGCTCGAGATGCCGACGCAGCCACGTCATCATCGGTATCGCCAGTGCAGACATCACGAACCAGGTTGCGCCGAAGAACAGCACGGCCTCACGGCCGTCCAGCTCGGTAAGGCCAAGTTCGAACAGCCGCAAGACCGAGAGCCGGTCGTTGGCTTCCCACGCGCCGGCGGCAACGGCGGCCGAGAGGGTCACCGCCAGCAGCGATGGGTTGCGACGGACAAGACGTGCGCCTCGCTTCCAGAGGGTGATCGCGTCCTTCCATGCGCTCGTGCGCGCCTGCCTGGGTGCGCCGCCGGCCCGCCGCCGGGGTGATTCGAAGCCGGCTTCAGGCATCGTGACGGCCAGGTACCCGGCCGCCGCGATCGCAAGCAGGCCCATCACCGCCATCGACCCTCGAACCGACCACGCGCCCATCGCGGTGGCGGCGACGAGGCCGACCATGACGCCCACGGACCGGAAGACGGCATGGCGCACGATGAGCCCGTCCACCTGGCGGCTGGGATCGCTGCCGGCCGCGTCGCCACCCGCACCGCCATCGTCAGCCCCGGCGTCGCCGTCAGCCGCACCGCCATCGTCAGCCCTGGAGTCGGCTACTGAGGTCGAAGGCTCGACGGGCATCACCGCGGCACTGCGATGCGAATGCGACGCGTGGTAGGCGATCTCGTCGGTCATCCACGCCGTGGCAGCGCCGCTCTGCAGCGTCCAGCCGACACCCCACAGCACCTGCCAGATAACGAGAACGCCGAACAACTCAGTTACCGGGGTCAACGCCATGGCCGTGCCCATCACGACGTACGCGGCCACCACCGAGTACTTGCGGCTGTAGAGATCGGCGACCACGCCGGTGGGCGTCTCGGTCACGAGAATCGACAGCACCAGCGCAGTGCCCAGCACCGCCAGCCGGAACGGCGACAGCCGCAGATCGACCACCCACCACACCATCGCCGGCAGGCCCCACGAGAAGGCCAGGCCCTGCACGCCCCCCGTCAGCAGAAAGAGCCGATCAGGCCGATGCCGCACAACGCCGCAGCCTAGAAACCACTCCCGCCGTCGCCCTGCCGCATGCGATGATCCTGACCTGGCTGCGCGACGAGGGCGCTGGCTCTGGACGCGCTATAGGTGATTGTCGTGAAGGAGATGACGATTCAACTGCCCGAGGACCTTGCAGAACGGCTCAGCCGCGTAGCAGCGAAAGCCCAGTGCACCGAGGCCGAACTTGTACGCGAGGTCTTGACCGAAGCACTGACGCGGCGTGAATCTCGACCGACAACCCCGTTGTTCAGCGAAGGGTGGGGTGATCCCGCTATCGCTGAGAACGTCGACGAGTTCCTGGCCAAGTCCGGACTTGGCATGAAGCGCAGCTAGGCGATGAGGTCGATGCGTGGCGGCGGCAGATCGGTTGGCCAGGGTGCGCGTGCGGTGCGGGCGTCGAGCGTCACCAAGGGGGCGTCGAGCATGACGGCCAGCGCGGCGAACGAGGCGTCGTAGGCGGTGAAGTTCTCGCGCAGCCGCCAGATCACCGGCAGCAGCAGCTCATGTGGATGGGCCACGATGCCGAGCCGCGGGAATTCGTCCAGTGCATGCTGCGCTTGCTCGGCCGAGAGATCCCCTCGTCGCACGTAACGCTGCAGCACATGGGCAGTTTCCACTGCGAGCAGCGCAGGAGCGTGCAGCGAATCGGAAGACATCACATGACGCTCGACGTCGGCTGCTTCCGGCAAGCGAAGCAGCCAGGCGATGACGGCCGATGTATCGAGAACGATCACCTCGCGTCGCGTATCGCGCGCACCGCGTCGGCAGGCGACTCGGTCACCTTGATGCGGTCAAGCGCCGCGAGACGTTCCAGCATCTCCTGCCGTGTCGGGATATCGAGCGAACGGCGCAGCTCGCGCAACACGTACTCCGACATCGACTGGCCTTCCAAGGCGGCGCGCGCCTTCAGGCGGCGATGAAGCTCATCCGGCATGTCGCGAATCTGCAGCGATGTCATGCACAAATCATACTCTCATGCAAATTTCATGCAACGCCGCCAGCGGGATCCCGCTTCGCGCTCGACGCAGTCAGCGAGGCACGGGCGGCCGAGCGAAGCATGCGTGCCTGGTGCAAGATGCTGCGTGCCCGCTGGCCGCCGTGGCCTGCCGACGCTGCCTGACCGAGCCGGGGAGATTGCACACATGAATGCCAGCAAGACAGCACAGCACCGGATTGACGGGGCGACGACCGCGTCGACACCGGGAGGCTGCGCCGACGAAGCAGCGCAGTTCGAGGAGATGGGACTGTCGGCGGCGTGGTCATTCGAGGCGTCCCACGACCCGTTCCTGCCGTTGGCGCTGGCAGCAGAGCGCACCGAGAGCATCGAGCTCGGCACGGCCATTGCCGTTGCCTTCGCCCGCAACCCGATGACATGCGCCATCACCGCATGGGACCTGCAGCGCCACAGCGGCGGCCGCTTCATCCTGGGGCTCGGCACACAGATCAAGCCCCACATCACCAAGCGCTACAGCGAGCAGTGGTCACGCCCTGCCGAGCGGATGAGCGAGTACATCGAGGCGGTGCGGGCCATCTGGCACACCTTCGAGACCGGCGAGCGGCTCAACCATCGGGGCGAGTTCTACACCCACACCCTGATGACGCCGTTCTTCAATCCGGGCCCGATCGGCATGGCGCCGCCGGCGATCTACGTGGCCGGCGTCGGCCCTCGTATGGTCGAGGTGATCGGTGCGGCGGCGGACGGATTCTTCGTGCACCCGTTCCACACCGCCCAATTCATGACCGACGTCACGCTCCCGGCCATGGCGGCCGGTGCCGAATCGGCCGGACGCGACGTCGGCGACGTCACCGTTGCGTGCCTGACCATCGTCGCGATGGGCGAGAACGACGAGCAGATCGACAAGGCGCGCCGTTCCGCCGCGGGCCAGCTCGCCTTCTACGGATCGACGCCGGCCTACGCGGGCGCGCTCGACCACCACGGCTACGGCGACCTGCAGCCCCGCCTGAACACGCTGTCCAAGCAGGGCGACTGGCGCGAGATGAGCGACCTCATCGACGATGACCTGCTCGATCTCATCGTCGTGTCCGGCACACCGTCGGCAGTGGGTGCACAGATCGCCGAGCGCAACACCTTCGCCGACCGCACCACGATGATGTTCTACGGCCCGCCACCCACCAACGACGCCATCGCCGAAGCCGTCGCCGCTGCCAGCGGCGCATGAACCAGCAGGCCGCCGTGCCTGAGGGGCTGAGGCGGCGAGCCGACGGGACGCTGGCGTGCTGGTGGGGCGAGGGCCACGACGACTACGCGGCCTACCACGACACTGAGTGGGGTCTGCCGGTCACCGACGATGTGCGCCTCTACGAGAAGATGTGTCTCGAGGGCTTCCAATCCGGGCTGTCGTGGCTGACGATCCTGCGCAAGCGGGAGAACTTCCGGGCCGCGTTCTGCGGGTTTGATTTCGAGGTGGTGGCCCGTTTCGGCGACGCCCACGTCGAGCGACTCCTCGGCGACGCAGGCATCGTGCGCCATCGCGGCAAGATCGAAGCCACCATCAACAACGCCCGAGCTGCGCTCGACACGATCGAAGTGCACGGCAGCCTGGCCGCTTTCTTCTGGTCGTTCGAACCGGCACCGCAGGATCGGCCGGCGGTCATCGACTACCGCACGCTCGCCTCGATGCCCTCAACGCCCGACTCGACAGCGCTCAGCAAGGCACTGCGCAAGCAGGGCTGGCGGTTTGTCGGCCCCACCACCTGCTACGCCCTCATGCAGGCCTCAGGCATCGTCAACGACCACCTCGAAGGCTGCCACCGTCGGCCGGTCATCGAGGCCGCGCGTGCAGCGCTTGAACGACCGGCAGCGCTGAGCAGCTGAGCTTCGGTCGCGGCCGGCGGCATGGATCCGTGACGCCGGCGGCTGCGGCGACGAGCGGGCCGGAGGCTGGGTGTCAGTCGGCGCCGGGGGCGATGACGGTGTCCACCATCGACAGGTGCATGCCGCTGACGCGATCTGGCTGGCCGGCGAAGACGGCAGCCCGCTCGGGCGACGAGGCGAACTCCTCGTACGCGGCCTCGTAATCGCCGGGGTGGCTCACGGCCCACACGAGCTGGTTGTTCTCACGGTCGGCGTACATGAACTCGACCTTGAAGCCGAACTTCTCCCGCACGGCGATGATGTTGGGGAACCACTCGAGCAGCGAGTCCATCTGGCCCTCGATGACGTCGTAGCGGCGCAGTTGTGTCGCCATGCCGGCTCCTCTCGGTGTGATGCGTCACCGCTATTGCTAGCGCGATTCGACGATGCGCACCACTAACTGCCATCGGAGCCGAGATCGACGACGCCGTCCTCGGTGGCGAGGTGGGTCATCGGCACATCGTGGGGCTCCGATGGAAGCGCGTCGAAGACGAGGTCTCGACTTGCGATCCCGACCCGCGGGCAATCCTCGGGCAGCCTGGCCAGCAGCTCGTCGAAATAGCCCGCGCCGTGGCCGAGTCGTGTGCCGTGACGGTCGAAAGCTACGCCAGGCACCAGCGCCAGCGAGATATGCCGGGGCTGCAATTCGAAGGCTTCGGCAGTGGGCTGGGGGAAGCCGTAGCGGTGCTGCTCCATCGCGCCGATCGCCGGGTGCAGCGTGAGCGGGCCGTCCGGGGGAGTGCGCGTCACGGCAAAGCGCTGCCAGCCGATGGCATCGGCCAGCCCCTCCAGCGACAGCTCGTTGGGCATCGCCCGGTAGAAGAGGATCAGGTTGGCGCCCGGCGGCGCGGATCGCCCCGCGACGCCAGCCGACTGCCCGTCGAACTCGGAGATGAACGCCTGAATCCCTGCGACCACGGCAGCGGTTGACGCTGCTGTGACCAGCTGCCGCTGATCTCGGATCCACCGGCGCCAAGCGTCCTTCGAAGACCCAGGTCCGGGCTCGCCGCTCACCTCAACGACGCTAGGTGTCTCGCACCGTTCGAGGTCACCACGGTCTCCAACGGGAGGCGGCACAACTCGCTGCCGCCTCGCAGTCTGCTCGTCGGCAAAGGCCGCTCAGGCGATGGTCTCGGGCTCGGTGCTGACGAGCAGTTCGGCCACGGATGCGGTGTTCGGCAGGCGCAGGATGGTGGCCAGCGCTTGGGCCAGGTCGTCGGCTTGGATCATGATCGACGGGTCCACTCCGAAACCCGAGGTCATGTCGGTCTGCACGTAGCCGGGGCACACGGCGGTGCACCGGATCCCGTCAGGAAAGGTGAGGTGCCGGACCGAGTGGTGCAGGGCCATCGCGGCGTGCTTGCTCATCGCATAGCCGGGCGCGAACGTGCCGCGTACTCGCTTGCCTGACATTGAGATCACGTTCACGATGCGGCCCTCGCCACTGTTTCGCAGGTGGTCGAGCGTGGCGCGGAGCATGCGGAACGGCCCCTTCGCGTTGACCTCCCACATCTCATCCAGCGTGTCCTCGGTCAGGTCTTCGAAGGCGTCGGGATAGGCGACGCCGGCGTTGTTCACGAGGCAGTCGATCCGGCCGTGCGCCGCGATTGTCTCGGCGGTCCAGCGCTCGGCGGCCTCGGGATCGGTGGCGTCGTAGAGGTGCAGACTCACTGCGGGGCCGCCGTCGTCGGTCCGGTACTCAGCCGCTGAGGCTTCCAGCGAGGCCGGCTCGCGCGCACCCAGCGACAGCGCCCATCCGTCGGCATGCAAAGCAGCGGCGATGGCTTCGCCGATACCGCGATTGGCGCCGCTGATCATCGCCACGCAGCCGGTGATGTCTCGCATCTTGCAGTCCTCCTGGCGGGCCGTCGGGTCATCCCGGCGCGCTCCGGTGACCCGCAGTAGCGTTCGCAGTCGGCCTCGCCGCGAAGCCGGCAGGCCGATCCGGAGGCTAGGTCGATGGTGCAGAGTTTGTCGGCGGGCGACGGCGAAGCCGGCTACCTGCCCGGCACGCCCGAGCGCGAAGAACTGGCGCGCCGCACGATCGGGGTGCTGCAGCTCGGTGTGATCCCCGGCGGGCTGGCGATGACGGCGTCGTTCTCGGCATCGACCCTGCTTGCCGACCAGATGACCGGCAGCGAGACCAAGGCCTCGCTGGCCGCCGTCTGCCTCAGCATCGGCGGCACGCTCGCCGGCATCCCGCTGGCCGCGCTGATGGCCCGCCGTGGCCGCCGTGCCGGGCTCGCTGCCGGCTACTTCACCGGCGCTATCGGGGGAACGCTGGCGCTGCTGTCTGCGTTCGTCGGTCGCTACTCGGTGCTCGTGGCAGGCATGGTGCTGATCGGCACCGGTCAGGCTGCCAACCTGGCCGCCCGCTACGCCGGCGCCGACTTGGCCACCGACGAGAACCGGGCCCGCTCGATCAGCCTGGTGCTGTGGGCCAGCACCGTCGGCTCGGTGCTGGGACCCACCGTGGCGCTCGGTCTCAAGAGCACGTTTGCTGACACCGAGGGGCTGAGCGGCTTCGCGCTGCCCTACGCCTTGACACTCGGCCTGTTCGGCCTCGCTGCACTCAACATCTGGCGCCGTCTGCGTCCCGATCCGCTGCACGTGGTGTCCGCCGATGCCGGATCGACAGCGATCAAGCTGCCGAGCCTGGCCGAGGCCGGACGCATCCTGGCCCATCCCGTGGCGTCCATTGCGCTGATCGGAATGATGCTGTCGCAGGCCGTGATGGTGGGCGTCATGACGGTGTCGCCGATCCACATGTCCCAAGGCGGCCAGAATCCTCTGATCATCGGCGTCATGCTCTCTCTGCACATAGCGGGCATGTTCGCCTTCTCGCCGTACGTGGGCTGGCTGGTGGACCGCGTCGGCGGCCAGGTCCTCATCGTCGCCGGCGCGCTCGTGCTCACGGTCGGAGCAGTCATGGCCGCCAACACCGACGCCGAACATGCCACCGGCCTGCTGCTGGGGCTGTTTCTCATCGGCATCGGCTGGAGCTGCTGCGTGGTGGCCGCCAGCTCGCTGCTGACTGCGTCGTTTCCCATCGAGCGTCGCGTCAGCGTGCAGGCCACTGCGGACGTGCTGATGACGGCACTCGGTGCCGCCGCGGGCGTGAGCTCAGGATTGGCGGTGGAACACCGCTCCTACGCCGACCTGGCGAGCTGGGGCGCGTGGGTGGCCGTAGCGCTGGGCATTGCGGCCGCCGTGATGCTGGTGCGGAACTTCCGGGTGACTCGGCGCTTCACTGCCTGATCGGCCACGCCGCCGGGCACGAACGGCTGAGACGAGCCGCGGCCGTCGGCGCGTGCTCGGTGCAGACTGCCCGGTACGGCTCGATCAGAACAGGCCGTCGAGGCAGGTCGCGAGCTTGGAGTCACCCGTCGCGGGCTGCGCCGTGAGGCGCGACAGGAACGTCACCGAGATGTAGTCGTGCATGACAGCGCCGGTGTCGACCTCCACCGGCATGTCGACAGCGTCGCCCCACTGCATCGCCACCCGGTAGGCGTCCTCGTTCTCGGGGTGCGGCTCGAGGCTGACCGAGGTGATGGAACGCGGCGGCAGGGTGCCCACATCGGTGAACCGCCAGCCCTTCATGTCGGCGACTTCGCGATTGGGCACGTTGAGATTGACTGCCCACGCGTTGTCGTGCTCGTCTGCGAGCAGGCCGCTGAGCACCACACTGGCCACCTCGGCCGCCGAATGCCATTTCTGGTCGGCGATGGCATCTTCCCAGCCTTGGCCCTCGACGCCGAATCCCTCGACGGTCTGGCTGACGGCCAAGCCGGGGATGGCGCCGTTGCGACCGGTCAGCACAGCGCCGACGGTGCCCGAGTGATAGACGGACCGACCGACGTTGGCACCGGGATTGATGCCCGACACGACGAGATCAACGGGGCCGAAAGCGCCGAGCCGGGCGAACATCACGCACAGCGCCGGCGCCCCGGATACCGCCCACGCATCCTCGATGCCTTCGAAGCGCACCTTGTGCACTTGCGGATCCATCAGGTGCAGCGGCCCGATCGCGGCACCAGCGCCCGAGTACTCAGAATCGGGCGCGACCACGACAACGTCGCCGTGCGCGGTCATCGCGCTCGCAAGCACGTGCAATCCCTCGGACTCGATTCCGTCATCGTTGGTCACCAGGATGCGCACCGTGCCGAAGGTACCGCCCGCAGGTGAAGCGAGGACGAACCCCACGCGAACGAGGGACAGCGCAACGCCGACGCCCTGCCGACGCATGGCTCACGCCCGGTGAGCGGCCTCTGGTCCTGCCCGGAGTCTCGGGCAGCGTGTCGTGGCAAGCTGTCTCGCTGTGGAGGGATCGGCTGACTCTGGGCTGCGGGCGCTCACCCAATCGCTGCGCGTCCTGCACACATCCGATGTGCACATCGGACATGTACGTGGACCGCACGGCCCGCACCGCGACGTGTGCCAATGCCCCATACACGCCCTCGCGCGCACGGCGGCCGCCTGGCAGGCCGATGTGCTGCTGATCGCGGGAGACCTGTTCGACCACGCCCGGCTGAAGCGGTCCGATGTGGCGCACACCATGGAGCTGCTCGGCGACGTCGACGCATCGGTGGTGATCATTCCCGGCAACCACGACGTGCACGACGAGCGGTCTCTCTGGGGCACTCATGCCGACCACGAGCACCGTCTCGAGGTGACGGGCGCAGGTGTGATCTTCCTCGACGATCCCGAAGGCGCGACGCTGCACTTCGGCGAGCACGATCTGACGCTGTGGGGTCGAGCCATGGAGTCCCACGACGTCGATTACCGGCCCCTCGCCGGCGTGCCAGAGCGACCCGATGACGGCTGGTTCATCGCCGCCGGTCACGGGCACTTCCTGCGAACAGCAGAGGACGAGCATCGTTCCTCGCCGATCACGGCATCGGAGATCGAGGCCACCGGGGCCGACTACGTGGCACTCGGCCACTGGCATGTCACCACTGATGTCTCGGTGGGCGAGGTGACTGCGTGGTATCCCGGTGCGCCCATGGGCATGCCGTCGAACGGAACTGCCTGCTTGGCCACCTTCTCCCGGTGCGTCGACGGCAGCCCCGGCACCGTCACGGTCGATCATGTGCCGGTCGCGCCGCCGCCCGACGGCTGCGCCTAGCGACGTACGCCTCTGCCGGGGGTTCCATTCCTTCGCGTGGGCGGGTCAGATCCTGGTTGCAGCTCGGTCGCCTGCTCAGATTCCGGCGGCGCGGTCGATGCGGCGCTGGAGGGATTCGCATTCGGACATGTGGCGCATCGCCTCGGACTTGGCCGCTCCGTAGTCCTCGGCGACCTGGCGGGCACGTTCGGAGTCGTCGTAGGTGGCGGGCTCGCCCAGCAACGCCTGCAACTCGGCGACGCGATGCTCTGCGGCCTCCCAGGCCCGCTCGGCCGCAGCGAGTTCCCGGCGCAGGTCCGCTGTCGCGTCGTGCGCTGCTTGACGTTTGCTGGCGGCGTCTCGGCGTCGCTGCACTGCGCTGGCACGGGTCGTTGTAGGTGCGGACGCTGGGTCGCTCGTGATCGAGCTGCTGCCGGCGTGACTGTCGGCGCTGCGCCCGCTGCCGCTGCCGCTGCCGCTGGCGCCGGTGCTCCCTGTAGTGCTGCCGCCAGCGGTCCGTCGCGTGCTCAGTCCCGGGGGCCGCAGCAGGTCCTCGTCGACGCCCGGGTGCAGTGTGGCGGTGCCGTCGCGCACCACGATCAGCGAGTCGGCCACGCTGCGGATGAGATGGCGATCGTGGGTCACGAGCAGCACTGTGCCCGGGTACACCGACAGCGCATCCTCGAGCAGGTCGCAGCTCGGCAGGTCGAGATGATTGGTGGGCTCGTCGAGCACCAGCAGGTTGACCGGGTTGGCCATCGTGATGCCCAGCGCCAGCCGTGTGCGCTCGCCACCCGACAGGTCGGCCACCTTGCGGTCTGCCGCGTCGCCCGGAAACCCGAAACCGCCGAGCATCGTGCGCACATTGCGACCCGGCTGGTCGCCCACCGACGCCGTGAACTCCTCCACCACCGTGCGGCGGGGATCCATGACCTCGGTGAGATGCTGCTCGAAGGGGGCCATGTCGACGTTGCGGCCCCGGTGAAGCTCGCCGCCGAGCACCCCGAGTTCGCCTTGCAGCACCCGCAGCAGCGTCGTCTTGCCGGCGCCGTTGGGACCGACCACACCCACCTTCGTGCCACGTTCGATGACCAGGTTCACGCCTCCGAGCACTGGCTCGTCGCCGTCGGCGTAGCCCAGCGTGGCGTCGATCAGCTCGATGACCACCCGCGACGAACGCCGCGGCGTGCCGAAGCCGAAGCGTGCGGCCAGCTCCTTGCGGCTCGGCACCTCGACCGGTTCGATCTTCGCCAGTGCCTTGATCCGGCTCTGCACCTGGCGGGCCTTGGAGGACTTGTAGCGGAAGCGCTCGATGAATCGCTCGGTATGCGCCCGGCGGCGCGCCTGCTGTGCCGCCGCCGCTTCGGCAGCCGCGACTCGCTCTTCGCGGGCCGCGACGAACTCCGCGAAGCCGCCGACGTGCTCGTGGGTGGTCGTGCCGTCCATCTCGATGACCCGATTGGCGACGGCGTCGATGAAGTCGCGGTCGTGGCTGACGAACAGCAGCCCGCCCTCCCAGGCGGCGAGCTGATCCTCCAGCCAGGCCACCGAGTCGACATCGAGGTGATTGGTGGGCTCGTCGGCCAGCAGCACATCGGGCTTGGCCAGCAGGAGCTGTGCGAGCGCAACCCGCATCCGCCACCCGCCTGAGAGCTGCGCGACCGGCCGCTGCGCGTCGTCGGGGGCGAAGCCCAGCCCGGCCAGCACCCGGTGAGCCTCCGCCTCGAAGCCATACCCCCCGATCTGGCGGAAACGCGCCTCCAACTCGCCGTAGCGGGCGAGCACCTCGTCGTGATCTGCTGCATCGATGTCGGCCAGCCGCGCCTCGAGCGATCTCAGTTCCGTCGTCATGGCGGTGATGTCCCCGGACCCTGCCAGGGTTGCGTCCAGCACCGTCCCTTCGGTGATGTCGTCGAGTTCTTGGGGCAGGTAGCCGATCGTCAGCCCGCTCTGGCGGTGGACCTCGCCGTCATCCGGCTCCTTGATGCCGGCCAGGATCTCGAGGAGCGTCGTCTTGCCGATGCCATTGCCGCCCACCAAGGCGATGCGCCTCGCAGGCGCGAGCTGCACGTCCACGTCGGCGAACAGCCGCCGTGGCGGGTACGACTTGCCCAGCGAAGAACCCCACAGCACGCAGCGAGTCTGCCGCAGGGCCGCCCGATCGAGCGGCTGAGTTTCGCCTCAGGCGCTATGAGAAGTGCGGCGCGACATCGGCCATGAAGGCCCGCAGCGCGTCGAGGCGACCCTCGATGCCGCCTCGTGCCACCGGGTCGAGCACGAGGTGCGTCACGCCGGCCTCGGCAACCCGCCCGACGCTGTCGATCATCTGGGAGGTGCTGCCGGCCACCGATACCGCCGGCTTCATGGCCGATGCAGGATCGAGGTAGTAGCGCAGCGACAGCGTGATCTCGTCGCGGTCGCGTCCGGTGGCGTCGCACGCCTCGCCGACTTGGCGCCACCCCGCCGCGACCTCTTCGACGGTCTCGAAAGCCGCATGGAAGCCGTGCCCATGCTGTGCCACCCGTCGGTACGCGGCGGCAGTGTTGCCGCCGACCCACACCGGCACGGGGTCCTGCACCGGCTTGGGCTCGAAACCGACAGCGGGGAACGAGTAGAACTCGCCGTCGAAGCTGGGCTCGTCCTCGCTGAAGAGCGTGCGGAACACCTCGAGCTGTTCGTCTGAGCGCTTTCCGCGGCGGTCCCATGGCATGCCCAGCACCTCTGCCTCCTCGCGCATCCAGCCCACGCCCACGCCCAGGATGAGCCGGCCTTCCGACAGCACATCGATGGTCGCGAGGCGCTTGGCAGTCTCGACGGGCGGCCGGTACGGCAGGATCAGCACGCTGAAGCCGAGCCGCAGATTGTCGGTGACCGCCGCGACGAACAGCAGCGTGCCGATCGGGTCGAGCCATCCCGTCTTGGGCGGCGCCGGAAACGAGCCGTCGTCGCTGTAGGGATACTGCGAGACCAGTTCGGCGGGCCAGCAGACGTGATCGGACGCCCAGCCCGACGCGAAGCCGAGCCGGTCGACCTCGGAGGCGAACGTGATGAGCCCGTCGCGAGTACCGACGCGGCCCAGATGCGGCAGAGTGACTCCCCATTCCATGGGCCGACACGCTATGCCGCTCGTGCTCGAACGTGCAGAGCCCACCGGCACATGGGGTGCCGCAATCGAAGACGGCACATGGGGTGCCGCAGTCGAAGACGGCACATGGGGATTGTCATGCAATCGTCGCAGCCGAGCCAAGAACGGTGCAGGTCAGCGCGATTACTCTCGCGCGCTACCGCAGCGGTCCTCGGGGGACGGACGCCAGCAAGGCTCTCGCCCGCCATCTCGGGACGTTGCCGCTCATGTTGTTCCACCGAGGAGGGGACCCATGCAACTATCCAAGAATCGGCTCTTGCGCTTGCTCGCGCTGCTCTTCGCGTTCTCGCTCGTGGCCGCCGCCTGCGGCGGCGACGACGGCGACGATGACGCCGGCGAGACCCAGACCACCGAGGCCGTGGCCGAAGAAGAGGAGATGGCCGAAGAAGAGGAGATGGCTGAAGAGGAGGAGATGGCCGCGGACGAGCCTGAAGAAGAGGCCGGCGGTCTCAGCCAGGAAGTCATCGAGCAAGCCGCCGAAGAGGAGGAGATGGCCGACGAGGAGATGGCCGAAGAAGAGGAGATGATGGAGTTTGACCGCTCCACCATCGAGGGAATCTTCGAAGAGGCCGAATTCCGGCGGGCCAGAGTTGTCGAGCGCATCAGCGCCCACATCGAGTCCGGTGAGTGGGGCGTCGGCGACGACAACATCCTCCGCGGCCCCGAAGGGTTCACGATCGACCTCAATCAGTGTCCCGACGACTGGTCCAACACTGAGGGCATCACCGACAATGAGATCCGTCTCGGCCAGACCGGCCCGCAGTCGGGCACCCTGGCGCTGTACGGAAATGCTCGCTTGGGCTGGCAGACCTACCTCCAGCATGTGAATGCCGAGGGCGGCATCGCAGGCCGCGATGTGGTCATGAAGTCCTACGACGACGCGTACGTGGCTGCACAGACCATCGAGTTCGTCGACGAGCTGATCGAGAACGACAACGTCTTCGCGATCCACACGCTCGGCTCGCCGAACACCTTGGCCGTGTACGACACGCTGAATGCCGAGTGCATCCCGCAGCCGTTCGTGTGGACGGGCCACCCGGCGTGGGGCGATCCAGAGGTGCACCCATGGACGACGGGCAGCATCCTGTCGTACTCGACCGAGTCGGTGCTGTGGGGCAACTGGATCAAGGACAACCTCGCGGGCGAGCTGCCCGTCGTGGTGGCCGGCCTGGTGATGGACAACGACTTCGGCCTGGCCTACGAGCTGGGCTTCGAGGAGTACGCCCACAACAACCCCGACGTGGTGTCGGAGTTCGTCGCGGTGCGCCATGACCCGGCTTCGCCGACGATCACCAATGAGATCACGACCATCGCCGCGAGCGATCCGGACGTGTACATCTCGATGACCGCGGGCAATGCTTGCTTGCTGGCCATCCAGGAGGTCGCAGCGTCAGGTCTGAAGGATGAGATCTCGGCAGCGTTCACGCCGTCGGTGTGCAAGGCGCCCGCGAGCTGGGTCTCCCCGGCAGGCGATGACGGCGACGGCTGGTACATCGTGGGCGGCGGTGTCAAGGACACCACCGACCCCGCGCTGATCGGCAGCGATGCCTTCATCGACTTCATCATCGAGAGCCTCGAGGCCAATGATCTCGATCCCAGCATCTCGATGTTCGGCAACGGCTACATGCTGGGCTACCCGTACGTGGAGGCGCTGCGCATCGCCGCGGAGCTGCCTGCGAGTGCGAACAACCCGGCCGGCTTGAACCGGGCCAACTTCATCCTGGCCGTGCGGGCGATCGACATCCACCACCCGATCTTCCTGGACGGCATCACGTTTGCCATGAACGGCAACGCGGATGCCTTCCCGATCGAGGGCACGGACATCAGCCAGTACGACTCGTCCACGCACTCCTGGATCGTCTCGAACGTCATCGACGTGAACGGTGCCTCGGGCAACTGCGTCTGGGACAAGGACAACGCTGGCTGCCGCTAGGCAGGCGCATGGTCTGACTCGGGGCTGGCGCGAGGTCAGCGTCGAGAGCCTGACTGAACCCCACAGGCGGCCGTCGCCGCCGGGATCGCTCCCGGCAGCGGCGGCCGCTCGTCGCGTAGTGCGCGCACCTGTGTGGCACTGCGGACGCACTTGTCTTGCATGACCGGAGCGGGGGGAGTTAGCGTCGCCCGAACCGCTGAGCATCTGTGGACGACAGGTCCATGGCCGCGAGGTGGTCGACAGAGGGAGTACTCATGACCGGATCACACCGACGGCTATGGCGCTTGCTGGCGCTGCTGTTCGCGTTCTCGCTCGTCGCCGCGGCCTGCGGCGGCGGTGACGACGACGCCGACGACGGCACGACAGACGCTGCCACCGAGGCAGCCGACGAGGACATGGCCGATGAGGAGATGGCCGATGAGGAGATGGCCGACGAGGCCGAGCCCGAGGACGAAGGCTCGATCGGCGGCGGCATCACCCAGGAGGCGCTCGAGGAAGACGCCGAAGACGACGGTGACATGGCCGATGAGGACATGGCCGATGAGGACATGGCCGACGACGGCATGATGGCCGTCGACCCGGCCGACTTCGACTTGTCCACCATCGACGGCATCTGGGAGCTGGCCGCGGCACAGCGCGCGGCCATTGTCGGCAAGCTCACCGCAGGCATCGAAGCCGGCGAGTGGGGCGTCGGAGACGACGGCATCCTGCGCGGTCCGTCAGGCTTCGAGATCGACATGAACGAGTGCCCGGCTGACTGGTCGGACACCACCGGCATCACCGAGGACACGATCCGGATCGGCCAGACCACGGTGAAGTCGGGCAACCTGGCTGCATACGGCGACATCACCGTGGGCTGGGAGAACTACTACGAGTACGTGAACGCCACCGGCGGAGTCGCCGGCAAGGACATGGTGCTGATCTCCCGTGACGACGGCTATGTGGCCGCACAGACCATCGAGTTCATCGACGAGCTGATCGAGTCGGAGAATGTCTTCGCGCTGCACACGCTGGGCTCGCCGAACACGCTGGCCGTGTACGACCAGATCAACGACGAGTGCATCCCGCAGGTGATGGTCGCGACGGGCCACCCGGCCTGGGGCGACCCGGTGAATCACCCGTGGACCACGGGCCTGCAGATGTCGTACTCGACCGAGGCGATCCTGTGGGGCAACTGGATCAAGCAGAACCTGGCCGACGAGCTGCCGGTGAAGGTTGCCGGCCTGGTGATGGACAACGACTTCGGCCTGGCCTACGAGCTGGGCTTCGAGGCCTACGCCCACGCCAATCCCGATGTCGTCAGCGAGTTCATCCCGGTGCGCCACGACCCGGCCGCACCCACGCTGACCAACGAGGTCACGACGATTGCGGCGGCGAGCCCGAACGTGTTCATCTCGATGACGGCGGGCAACCCCTGCCTGCTGGCCATCCAAGAGGTCGATGCCTCAGGTCTGCTCGACGACCTGTCTGTGGCGTTCACGCCGTCGGTCTGCAAGGCAGTGGCGGCATACATGGCACCGGCCGGCGACTCGTCCGACGACTGGTGGATCGTGGGCGGCGGCGTCAAGGACACCACCGACCCGAAGCACGTGGACGAGCCGTTCATCTCGTTCCTGCGCAACGAGCTGGCCGATCGCGGTCTCGATCCCGAGATCTCGCTGCTGGGCACCGGCTACTACTTCGCGTACCCGCACACCGAGGCGATCCGGGTGGCCGCCGAGCTGCCGGGCGGGCTGACCAGGACGAACTTCATCCTGGCTGCGCGGTCGCTCGACATCTACCACCCGCTGCTGCTGGACGGCATCAGCTTCGCAGCCGACGGCGCGGTGGACGGCTACTACGTCGAGGGTTCGGACTTCAGCC
The DNA here is from genome assembly GCA_022820925.1 of Acidimicrobiia bacterium. Taxonomy (GTDB): domain Bacteria; phylum Actinomycetota; class Acidimicrobiia; order Acidimicrobiales; family Poriferisodalaceae; genus Poriferisodalis. The sequence goes on from JAJEEO010000011.1 coordinate 53,085, forward strand.
AGTACGACGCCACAGAGCAGACGTGGAACATCGTCGGCGCCATCGTGGACGTCAACGGCGGTTCGCCGAACTGCGCCTGGGACAAGGACAACGGCGGCTGCCGCTGATCCTTCCCGACTGAGCGATACAGGGCGGCCGTCGCCGCCGGGAGCAATCTCGGCAGCGGCGGCCGCTCGTCGCGTTCGGGGGCTGTCAACCGCCGATCTAGGGGTCGATGAGGACGCCGGGGTTGAGGATGCCGTTGGGGTCGAGCCGCTTCTTGGCAGCCCGGATCGCCTCGGCGAAGAGCTCGGGGCGCTGGCGGTCGTACGCGTTGGGGCGGTGCATGCGGCCCACGGCGTGATGGTGCGTGCACGTGCCGCCGGCTGCCTCGAGTGCCTCGTTGGCGGCGTCCTTGACGATCTGCCACTGCTCGATCTCGCCGCCCTGCGTGCCCATGCCCGACCACGTGTAGTACGGCGCCGGGCCGTCGGTGTAGACGTGGGTGAAGCGGCACGACAGCGTGTGATGATCGCCGAACACTTCTGCCAGCACGGCGCCCACCTTCTCGCGCACCACGGCGTCGAATTCGGGCCACCGGTCCCAGGTGATGGCGGTCTCGAAGGTGTCGTTGATCAGCCCCAGCGAGGTCTCCACGCCGTTGCCCACGCCGATGAACGCGTTGCGCCATGCGCCGACTGCGCCGCCGCGGCCGGTGGGCGTGCCGGTGCCGTCGTCGATCTGAATCTCGTCGTCGGGCACGTGCCCGTTGCACTCACGTGCGATCTCGACTGCCTGGGCGATGTTGTGGCGCTGGGTCAGCTCGGCCGACTCGAACGACACGATGACCAGCGCGTGCTCGCCGTCCATGCCCGCGGCACGCCCGGCTTCGGCCGGGTCCAAGATCCGCAGATTGGCCGGCCACAGCTTCGCTTGAACCAGGTGCCGCACGGCGTCGTAGCCGGCTTCCCATGACGGGAACGTGACCCCGGCCGTCGCTCGGAACGTGGGGCGCTTCTGGATGCGCATCCATGCCTCGGTGATGATCCCGTAGATGCCTTCGGAGCCGATCACCATGCGGTCGGGGCTAGGGCCCGCGCCCGAGCCGGGCAGCCGGCGCGACTCCCACCAGCCCGACGGCGTGATCATCCGGGTCGATTCGACAAACTCGTCGATGTGGGTGTGGTTGGTGGCGTAGTGGCCGCCCGAGCGCGTGGCGATCCACCCGCCGAGGGTCGAGAACCGGAACGACTGGGGGAAGTGCCGCAGCGTGTGCCCGCTGGGACGCAGCTGGTCCTCGAGGTGCGGGCCGAACACGCCCGCCTGGATGCGGGCGGCCCGTGACACGTCGTCGATCTCGAGCACCTGGTCGAGCTGGTCCAGCGAGATGACCACCGTGGGGCCGCGGTCTTCGGGCGGCGTCAAGCCCCAGACCACCGACGAGCCGCCGCCATAAGGCACGGCGATATACCCGTTGGCGTCGCACCAGTCGAGCGTTGCTTCGACCTCGGCGTCGTTGCGGGGGTGGGCCACCACATCGGGCGGGTTCGGGAAATCCAGGTTGAAGGCCCGCACCCGCTCGGTGAAGTGTGCGCCGTAGGCATAGCGGGCCCGGTCGTAGGTGCTGGTGGAGCACCAGCCGGCCACCGTGTCGGGAATCGCGATGCGAGGCGGGCGCAGATCGGCGTCGTCCACCGACGGCACCGGCTTCGCGGTGATCTCGGTGCCGTACTGTGCCGAGAGCTTCTTGGCCAGCTCAGCCCGTTCGGCATCACTGGGTTCTTCGGACTCCAGGCACCAGGCCCAGAACGACTTGCGGTCTGCCATTGCTCATGCCTCCACGTGCGTGCTCGTCAACCTACGCCAGCATCGTCTCAGTCGTCAGCGAGCAGGGCGCGGCTGATGACCAGCTTCTGGATCTCGCTCGTGCCCTCGCCGATGATCATCAGCGGCGCGTCGCGGTAGTAGCGCTCCACCGGGTACTCGGTGGAGAAGCCGTTGCCGCCGTGGATGCGCATGGCATCCAGCGAAAGCTCGGCGGCAGTTTCCGACGCGAACAGCTTGGCCATGCCCGCAGCCAGGTCGACCCGCTCGCCCGCATCGGCCCTGCGGGCGGCGTCGTAGGTCATCAGCCGGGCGGCGTGCAGCTTGGTGGCCATCTCGGCGATCTTGAAGGCGATCGCCTGGTGCTTGGCGATGGGCTTGCCGAAGGCTTCGCGCTGCTTCGCGTACGCGACGGCGGCGTCGTAGGCGGCCTGGGCCACGCCGACGCCGCGCGCCGCCACGTTGATGCGGCCCAGCTCGAGCGCGGCGAGTGCCCAGCGCAGGCCGTTGCCGATCCCGCCATCTCCACTGAGGCCGTCGCCGCCCAGCACACGGTCCGCAGACACCCGGTGGTCCACATAGGACATCTCGACGGTCTCCAGCCCGCGGTACCCGATCTTGTCGATCTTGCGGCTGACCGTGATGCCGCCTGAGTGCTTGCCCGGCGTCTTGTCGACGAGGAAGCACGTGATGCCCGAGCTGCCCGACGGGTCGCCTTCAGGCACCCGAGCCAGCAGCGCTACGATGCCCGCCCGCTCGCCGTTGGTGACCCACATCTTGGTGCCGTTGATGACGAACTCGTCGCCGTCTCGCACCGCACGGCAGCGCAGCGCGCCCGCGTCCGAGCCGCTGTCGGGCTCAGACAGCGAGAAGCAGCCGCGCAGCTTGCCGGTGGCCATGGGTGGCAGCAACCGGTCGCGCTGGTCGTCGGTGCCGAAACGGTCGATGAGCTTGGCGCAGATGAGGTGGCTGTTGACAATCCCCGCCAGCGACATCCACCCCCGCGACAGCTCCTCGATCACACGCGCGTAGGTCACATGGTCGAGGTCGAGCCCACCGTGCGATTCGGGAATGGTCGCCCCGAACAGGCCGAACTCCTCCATCTGTCCTGCCATCGCGGTCGGGTACTCATCCGCGAGCTCCAGCGCGGACGACTCGGGCACCACCACCTCGTCCACCCAGCGCCGCAGCGTGTCGATGATCTCGTCGGCAACTTCGTCGCCGATCCGATTGGCAGGCACGGTGTCCATCGGGCTCACTCCCTGAGCGCCCATGCGCCCATCGCTGTGCCGCACCGGTGTCGCCACAACGGTGCGAACCGTGGCCGACGATACGGCCACAGCGCCCGCCGCTGCTGCAACGCGCTCGCGAGCAGTGCGCCGAGCCGCACCGCCGCGAGCGGCAGCGGGAGCGGGTGATTGATGCCCGACGCCTACCAGTCAAGAATGTGCAGGTGATCCAAGACGACGTGGTCGGCGGAGACGCATCGAGCCCAGCTGACGGCGTGGGGATCACGCTGCGCTCGGCCATGCTGGCGATCTCGTAGATGTCTCGCCGAGGCAGATCCCGCCGCCAAGCCCCGCCACGGCTGGTGTCTCGCACTCCGCCGCCGCGTGGCGGCGCACTGATGCCGCTGACGCCGGGCGATCTCGATGCCGTCGTCGATCACGCGTTCGCGATGCTCGCTGACATCGGTATGTCCGCGACTCCCGACCGCTTCGCAGCGTTGCTGGTCGACCGCGGTGCGCGGTTTCGTGACGACGGCCGTCTCCTGCTGGGGCGTTCAATGGTGGAAGCCGCATTGGAACGCGCCCCGGCGGTGGTCTCGGTTCCGGGCTTCGATCCCGACCGCGGCATCACCGTCGGGCGCCGCGGGGTACACATCGGCACTGGCGGCGCCGCCACCCAGACGCTTGACACCGAGACCGGCGAGTACCGCGACTCGACGCTGGCCGACCTGTGGACGATGATGCGCGTGGTCGACGAGTGCGCCAGCATCCACTACGGGCTGCGCCCCGTCGTGGCACGTGACATTGCCGACGATCTCGAGCTTGATCTCAATACGGCGTTCGCTGCTGCGGCGGCGACGGCGAAGCCAATCGGCGTGAGCTTCACGGCTGCCAGCAGCGTGGATCCCGTGGTCGACATGCTCGAGCTGGCCCTGGGCGGCGACGAGCCATTCGCGTGCCGGCCCTTCGCGATGGCCGTCGTGGTGCATGTCGTGCCTCCGCTTCGGTTCGCGGCGGAAGGCTGCGAGATCATGGCGCGGGCCATCGAGCGGGGAATGATCGTGCAGACCTGCTCAGCCGGCCAGGCGGGCGCCACCAGCCCGCCGTCGCTGGCGGGAGCACTGGCGCAGGGCTTGGCCGAGATCTTGGCTGCGGTGGTGCTGGCCGATGCGATCAAGCCCGGCCATCCCTGCATCCACGCATTCATGCCATTCGTGTCAGACCTTCGCAGCGGCGCCATGACCGGGGGCAGCGGTGAAGCCGCCATCGCCAGCGCTGCTGCAGCGCAGCTCCTGCGGGCACTCGAGATTCCCCACGCCGTGTCGGCTGGCATCACCGACTCCAAGGCGCCCGACTGCCAAGCCGGATACGAGAAGGGCTACACGGTGGCCTTGGCTGCGCACGCCGGGGCCGACATGGTGCAGCTCTCGGTAGGGATGCTGGGCTCGATCATGGTGGCGAGCCCCGAAGCGCTGGTGGTCGATGACGACATGTGCGGCGCAATCTTGCGCTCAGTCCGCGGCATCGAGGTAGCCCCTGGCTATCTCGACCTCGCAATGGTCGACAGCGTGGTGACCGGCGACGGCCACTACCTCGCTCACGCCCAGACGCTCGAACTGATGCGCAGCGAATACGTCTACCCCGAGCTGGGAAACCGGGCCTCGGTGGAGGAGTGGGTTGCCGCGGGCCGGCCGCAGCTATGGGACCGGGCCCGCAGCAGGGTCTGCGAGATCATTGCCGCAGGCCGTCCGGGGCACTTGCCGGCCAGCGCTGAAGCAGCGATCCGGTCGCGATTTCCGATCCGGTTGCCCACCGTCGCATGAGCACCCGCACCACCGGCAACCCGGACGCGGCCTTCGAGATTGTGGTGATCGGCGGCGGCGTCGTCGGCGCGTCCGTCCTGTGGCATCTGGCTCGCGCCGGCCGCACCGACGCAGTGCTGCTCGAAAAGCACGAGCTGACCGCGGGATCGACGTGGCATGCGGCGGGCAATGTGCCGACGTTCTCGAACAGCTGGCTGGGCCAGCGAGCCGGCAATTACGCGTGGCGGTTGTACTCGGTGCTGGCGGCCGATCACGACGATCCCATCACCTACCGGCACACAGGTGCGATGTGGCCGGGACACACCAGCGATCGCATCGACCACTTTCACCATCTCATGGGAATAGCCACGGGTCTCGGGCATGACCTGCGGATGGTGTCGCCACGCGAGATGGAGGAGTTGCATCCGCTCTGGCGCGACGACGGAACGGTGATCGGAGGACTGTTCGATCCCTATGAGGGCGATATCGATCCGAGCGGCCTGACTCACGCGTTCGCCCGACAGGCGCGGGCGCTCGGCGCTGAGGTTCGTCGTCATTGCAGGGTCGTAGCGATCGATGCTGTGGGGGGCGGGACCACCGCGGGGTGGCGCGTACACGTCGAGAGCGAGAACGGCGAACGGGACGGGCGCTCGGCCATCGACTGCGACATCGTCGTCAACGCCGCCGGCTTCTACGGCGCGCAGATCAGCGCGATGGCCGGCATCGATGCGCCCCTCGCCGTGCTCGAGCACCAGTACCTGCTGACCGGGCCAGTGCCGCAGCTCTCGGGCATCTCCGAGAGCTTCCCGCTCGTGCGCGACCCGGAGCTGATGTTCTACCTGCGCCGTGAGCAGGATCGTCTGTTGTTCGGCAACTACGGCCACCCGGGGCGAACGCCGTGGTTGGATGGCCCGCCAGGACAATTCGACTCATCGCTCTTCGCCCCCTCCACCGACGACATCGCCGAGGTTGCGACAAAGGCCATGGCGCACGTGCCGTTGCTTGGCGAGGTCGGTGTCGCAGAGTTCGTCAACGGCCCCATCACGTACTCGCCCGATGCCAACCCGCTGGTCGGTCCGGCGGGCGGGGTTCACGGCTTCTACCAGGCAGTGGGCGTCCAGATCGGCGTCACCCAAGCAGCCGCGGTGGGCAAGGTGCTGACCGAGATGATCGTCGACGGCGACACCGAGTGGGATGTGTGGCCCTGGGACCCCCGTCGTTTCGGCGAGTGGGCGATGTGCCGCCGTGGAAGCGACAGCTATGCAGACAAGCGGGTTCGCGAGCTGTACGAACACCAGTACGCCGCACCGTTCTCCCACCGTGTCTGGCAGTCGGCGCGGCCCGTGAATCAGAGCCCGCTGTATGACGTGCTGGCTTGCAAAGGCGCCCGCTTCGGACAGGTAGCGGGCTGGGAACGGGCCTTCTGGTTCGGCGCCGAGCCCTACCGCCACGACGCGCTCAGTTACCGAGACGAGCAGTGGCACCACGCAGTCTCGGCGGAGTGCCTCGCCGTGCGCGATTGCGTCGGCGTCATGGACCACGGCGGCTTCGCCCGTTACGAGGTGTCGGGCCCCGGCGCTGCCGCATTCCTCGATCGCATCTATTGCACCGGCCTTCCCGCGAATGGTCGAGTCCGGCTCGGCTACATGCTGCGTCCCAACGGCACCGTGTGGAGCGAGGCGACGATCGGACGCATCGCGCAGGACCACTTTCTGCTGCTGGGTCCGACCGCCGCGCGCGAACGCGACTTCGACTGGCTCGAGCGTCATCTTCCCGCCGACGGAAGCGTCGAACTGCAGCACGGCAGCCAGCGCACTTCGACTCTCATGGTGATGGGACCCCGATCGCGCGAGCTGCTGTCCCGATTGACTGCGGCCGACCTCTCGCGCAATGCCGCGCCGACGATGTCGCTGCGAGAGATCAAGATCGCCGGCATCGCCGTGACTGCTCTGAGGGTGAGCTTCGTCGGTGAACTCGGCTGGGAGCTGCATGTCGACGACGCCGACTTGGTCGACCTGTACGCCGCCGTTGGCGATGCGGGTGCCGACCTTGGCTTGGCCGACTTCGGCTCATTTGCACTCAACTCGATGCGAGTCGAGAAGGGCTACCACGGGTGGGGCAGCGAGTTCGGCGTGGAGTACACACCCTTCGATGCCGGTCTCGGCCGCTTCGTCCAGCTCGACAAGGCCGAATTCATCGGCCGCGAAGCGGCAGTGGCCGCGGCAGGCCGGGCACCGGAATGGTCCTACGGCATCTGGACTGTCGACATCAGCGAACTCGACGGTGCTGCGGGCGATCCGCCGCCGTCGGCCCCGATCCGGCTTGACCGCGCAGCGGTCGGGTACGTCACCTCTGCCGCGATGGGATTCCGGACCGGCAAGCGAGTCTGTCTCGGCTTTGTCGAGGGCCGCTTTGCCGATGTCAAGCACGGCTTCACGATCGACGGCTACGGCGCAGACTGTCGAGCCGAGCGTCATGCCGGTGCGGTATACGACCCTGACAACAAGCGCCCGCGCAGCTGATTCGACAGTCCCCGGCACGGTTGCTCGGCGCCGGTTGCGGCACCAGAGCTGCGCTGCTCCTAGCATTCGCCCTGGTCACCACACGAGCGAGCACGACGGAGTACGACGATGAAGATATCGATGGCGATCGGAGCGGGCGCGAGCCTGGACCCCAAGCGGCTCACCCAGCATGTGACCGATCTCGAAGCCGCCGGCGTGGACATGATCTGGGGCGGCGAGATCTATGGATTCGACCTGGTGTCGACGCTGGCGTACGTTGCCGCCAAGACCGAGCGAATCCAGCTCATGACCGGCATCCTGCCGATCTATTCCCGCAGCCCGGCGATCATCGCCCAGACGGCGATGACCATCGACACGCTGTCCGAGGGCCGGTTCATCCTGGGGCTCGGCACCTCGGGGCCGCAGGTGATCGAAGGCTGGCACGGCGTGCCGTTCTCGAAGCCGATGGGACGGACTCGCGACGTCATCGAGATCTGCCGCAAGGTCTGGTCGGGCGATCGGGTGGTGCACGAGGGCGCTGCCGTCAGCCTGCCCTATGACGGGGGCACGGGCTTGGGCAAGCCGCTCAAGCTCATGGCCAAGCCGCACCGCCGCGACATCCCGATCGCAGTGGCGTCGATCGGCCCGCGCAACGTGGAGATGACCGCCGAGCTGGCCGAGGTATGGCAGCCCATCCACTTCCTGCCCGAGAAGTTCAACGACGTGTGGGGCGATGCGTTGGCGGCGGGCGGCGCCAAGCGCTCCGACGACCTGGGAGACCTGCAGATCGTGGCCGGCGGCACCGTGGCGATGGGCTCGGGCCCGATGGTCGAGGGGGTCCGCAAGGGCGTGCGTGACAACGTCGGCTTCTATGTCGGCGGCATGGGCGCTCGTGACAAGAACTTCTACAACGACCTGTTCAAGCGCTACGGCTACGTGGACGAGGCCGAAAAGATCCAGGACCTGTTCCTGACCGGCAAGCGGGACGAGGCGTTCGCGGCGGTGCCCGACGACTACGTCGACCGGGCCAGCCTCACCGGCGATCCCGAGCGCGTGAAGGAACGCATCGAGGTGTACCGCTCAGTAGGCGTGTCATACCTCGACATCTCGATCCCGCAGGAAACCGAGAACCCCCTCGAGGTCATCTCCCAGATCAAGGCCTGGGCCGAGTAGCCCGGCACGAGCTGCTGATGGGTGGCGAAGTCGCGCCCGGATCGCGCATGAGTGCTCGGGAGCGGTTCCTGGCGGGGGCCGAAGCGTTGGGCTTGACGCCGGAGATCCTGCGCTTTCCCGAGGGCACGCGCACGGCTGAGCAGGCGGCTGCGGCAGTCGGCTGCGAGCTCGGCCAGATCGTGAAGTCGCTGGTGTTCCTGTGCGACGGTCAGCCGGTGCTGGCGTTGACCTCCGGTGCCAACCGTGTCGACACCACCCGGCTGGGCGAACTGCTCGGCGGCAAGATCGCCCGGGCCGACGCCGACGGCGTGCGTGAGGCCACCGGCTACGCGATCGGCGGTACACCGCCGTTCGGCCACGAGCGGATGCTGCGGGCGGTCGTCGACCGGGCGCTGCTGACCTACGACACGGTGTGGGCCGCGGCAGGCACGCCCGACACCGTCTTCGAGCTGACCCCCGACGAGCTGCTGCGAGCCAGCGGCGCAAAGGCAGCCGACTTCGTCTCACGCTGATCACGACCAGATGAGCCATGCGCGCGTTCAGCCTGCGCGCGTTGGGCCCGCGTGCGCTCAGTCCGCGTACTCGGGCTGCTCGGGTTCGAGATCGGGGTCATCGGCCTGCTGAGTGTCAGGCAGCTCGCCTTCGACTCGCAGGTTGGGGATGATGCGGTCGAGCCAGACCGGCAGCCACCAGTTGCGGGCGCCGAGCAATTCCATCGTGGAGGGCACGATCAGCATCCGCACGAGGGTGGCGTCGATGGCGATCGCCGTGGCCAGACCCATGCCGAACAGCTTGACCACGCGTTCTTCTTCGAGCACGAAGCTGCCGAACACCACGATCATGATCGCTGCCGCCGCGGTGATGACACGCGCCGTCGCGGCCAGTCCGTCGGCCACGGAGTTGACCGGATCGCCGGTGCGCTCGTATTCCTCCTTCATGCGTGACAGCAGGAAGACTTCGTAGTCCATCGACAACCCGAACAGCACGGCGAACAGCATCATCGGGATGAACGGCTCGATCGGTGCGGGCTCGATGCCGAGCACGCTGCCGAACCAGCCCCACTGGAACACGGCCACGAGCACCCCGTAGGAGGCGCCGATCGACAGCAGGTTCATGATGACCGCCTTGAGCGGCACCACCAGCGAGCGGAACACCGCCATCAGCAGCAGGAATGACGCCCCGAGCACTGCGCCGAAGAAGATCAGCATGCGCCCAGCCAAGTAGTCGCTGAAGTCGATCTGGAAGGCCACGACGCCGCCGATCAGCGCGTCGACGCCGGTGCCGTCGAGGGCAGCGGGGATGACCTGATCGCGCAGCGTGTGGACGAGCGTTTCGGTGGCGGCGTCCTGGGGACCGGTCGAGGGCAGCAGCCGGATCATCGCCGCTTGGCCGTCGGGGCTGGGGAACGGGGGAGAGGCGGCCACGACGCCTTCGGTCCGGTTGAGCGCGTCGGTCAGCTGCAGCAGATCGAGCATGTCTTGGCGGCTGTCGGTCTCGGCGACGATCAGCAGCGGGCCGTTCGCTCCCGGGCCGAAGCCCTCCGCGATGAGGTCGTAGGCCTTGCGGGTGGTGGTGTCGGGAAGGAAATTGCCCTCGTCGGAAAAGCCCAGCCGCAGGGCGAAGACCGGGGCGGCGGCCAGTACCAGCACGGCAGTGCCGCCGAGAGCGAACAGCCACGCCCGGCGTTGCACGATCCGACTGAGGCGGTACCAGGCGGTGTCGCGCAGCGGCTTGGGCTGGCGGTGGTGCAGGATGCGCCGCAGCGGGTTGCGGGCGCCGCCGAACGCCCCTGCCACCAGCACGGCAGCAGCCGCAGGCAACGCGGCCAGCAGCGGGCGCAGGCCGAGGCCGAATCCCAGCAGCGCCACCGCCACCAGCGACGCGGCGAGCATGCCGCGTACCCGGGTGGTCGCCATCCGGTTGCGCATCAGCCCCAGGACGGCAGGCAGCAGGGTCATCGAGCCTGCCATCACGATCGCAACCGTGATTGCCGCGGACAGCCCCAGTCCGGCGACGAACGGCAGGCCCATGAGCAGCAGGCCCAGCAGCGACACCACCACGGTCGCGCCGGCGAAGACCACCGAACGGCCCGCAGAGTCGAGCGCTGCACCCACGGCCTCGAGCGGACCGAAGCCGTTCCGCACCCATTCCCGGTAGCGGTTGAGGATGATCAGCGCGTAGTCGATGCCCACGCCGAGCCCGATCATCACCCCGAGCGTCGGCGCGATGTCGGGCACTGTCGCCAGGTTGCTGAGGATCGTGATGGTGAGGGCGCCGATGCCGACGCCGATGAGCGCGGTGCCCACGGTGACACCCATGGCGACCACTGAGCCGACAGCGGCGATCAGTACGAACACGGCGAACGCCAGTCCGATGGCCTCGGTCTCGGGAGGCTCCTGGCCGGCGAGCCACGCACCGCCGACTTCCACCTCGACGCCGGGGATGTCCCGCACGCCGCTGCGGTCGATGAGCTCGGAGATGTGCTCGCCGAGGCTGCCCGCCTCGTCAACATTGAACGAGCGGCTGATCTGGACCTCGGCGACGGCGATCTGGCCCGCATGGGGACCTTGCTGGGCGATGAACTGGCGGCCGCCGGGGTCGTAGGGCGAGCTGACCGTCACCTCGTCGAGGGCGTCGACGGCAACGAAGAGCTCGGTGAGCGACGATCGCACGGCAGGGTCGTCCACCCCGGAGCTGGACTTGACCACGATCGACCCGCCGATGTTGGAGCCGAGGTCGCCGAAGTGGGCGTCGAGCACATCGGCGGCGCGGTCGCTCTCGGAATCGGGGGTGTTGAGCGCTGCGCCGAATGACGGCCCGACCAGTCCCGCCAGCAGCCCGGCTGCGACGGCAAGCCCCAGCCAGGCTGCGAAGACTCGCCACGGCTTCTGGAAGCACCACTGGCCGAGCGCGCTGTACATGGTCGGCATCCTTCTGTGACAGTGAGCGATGCGGTGGGTCGGCGTCACGCCCCGCGCCCGCTGCCGATCGCTCTCGGGGATCAGCCGGGCAAGCTACCGCCGCAGCGCGGGAGGCGGCGCGCAGGCGATGCTGCGAGCCGGCGGACGGCGGAACCGCGGCGACTGCTCGCTCAGCAAGTGATGAGCGTTTCCCTCTACGTTTCCCGCCCGCGGCATTTCCGTCACACCGTGCTGCGACACTGCACGCTGCATGACACGAGGAGGCAGCCAGTGGCTGTGACGACGACGAGGACCGAATTGGTGACGCCCCGGCGCAGGGCACGACGCCTGCGAGCGGCCCTGATTGCCGTGGTGATACTCGCGGCGGTGCCGCTGGGCGCGTCCCCGCTGGGCGCTCAGGCCGACGGCAATGGCGATGGCAATGGTGACGGAGGTGCGACGCCCACGCTGATCTCTGCAGGTCCGGTGACGATCACGATCCTGCACAACAACGACGGCGAGTCGAAGCTGTTGCCTGACGTCGAGTCGGGGTTCCCTGGTGTGGCGAGGTTCGTGGCTGAGATGCGCAAGCTGCAGGCTGCGGCCGCCGAAACGGGACCCGTGGTGACCCTGACGTCTGGCGACAACTTCCTGGCATCGTTGGAGTTGGGCGTCTCGCTCGACCGCGACGGGCCGATGTACGACTCGGTTGCGCTCAGCGGTCTCTACGACGCCATGGCGCTCGGCAACCACGACTTCGACTTCGGGCCCGACGTGACGGCCAGGTTCATCGAGGGCTTCGACCCGCCGATCCCGTTCCTGAGCGCCAACCTCGACGTCTCGGCCGAACCTGCGCTGGCTGCCTTGGCCGAGCGCGGACTGGTCGCACCGTCAACGGTGATCGAGACCCGCGGCGAGCGCATCGGCGTGATCGGCGCAGTGACGCCGTGGCTGCCGAACATCTCCAGTCCGCGCAAGGCGGTGGTGAGCGCAGTGCTGCCCGCCGTGCAGGCAGAAGCTGATCGCCTGGCCGCTGATGGCGTCAACAAGATCATTCTCGTCAGCCACCTCCAAGACGTGAGGGAAGAGGAAGCGCTGGCTGTCGAGCTCACCGGCGTGGACGTGGTCATCGCCGGCGGCGGTGACGACCTGCTGGCGAACCCCGGAGACACCTGCCAGCCCCACGATGAGCCGGTGGCGCCCTACCCGACGTGGATCGAAAATGCCGCGGGCAGCCGGGTGCCGGTGGTGACCGCTCCCGGCGGCTATCGCTGCATCGGCAAGCTGGAGGTGACCTTCGACGCCGACGGGAACGTCACTGCGGCAGTGGGCTCTTCGATCGGGGTCGAGCTCGACCGAGATCCCGATGCCGCCGTGCAGGCCGATGTGGTCGAACCGCTGACTGCTGAGGTGGTACTGGTCGACAGCACCGCCCTCGGTGCGAGCGACGTCGAACTCGAAGGCCGCAAGCCTGTCCTGCGCACTCAGTCCACGAACGTGGGCAGCCTGATGGCCGACGCGTTGCGGGTGCGCGGCGCGCATCTCGCCCCGGGCTTCGGCGTGGCGGCCCCGCAGGTGGCGGTGGCCAACGGCGGCGGGCTGCGCAACGACTCGGTCATCGGTGCAGGCTCGGTGAGCGTGGGCACCACCTGGGACATCGCCCCGTTCAACAACGTGCTGGTGACCGCCGAAGTGCCGCGTGCCACGCTGGCCGAGTTGCTCGAACGGGCGCTGAGCGCGCTGCCGCGAGCGTCGGGACAATTCCCTCACGTTTCGGGCATGACGGTCGTGTACGACCCCGAGGGCGTCGGGCAGGGAATCGACCGCGACGGCGACTGCGGTCTCATCGAGCCCAACGGAACACGTCTGCGCGAGGTGACCTTGGACGATGGCACGCAGATCGTCGCCGGCGGTGAGGTGGTGCCGGGCGATGCGGTGGCGCTCGCAACGGTCGACTTCCTGGCGAATGGCGGCGACTGCTACCCGCTCGGCGACCTCTCGTTCACACGGCTGGGCGTGACCTACCAGCAGGCCCTGGCCGATTACATCGCCGAGGATCTGAGCGGCATGATCAGCGCCGAGCAGTTTCCCGTCGACGGCGGCAAGCGGGTGATGGCGCAGGAGAGCGAAGACGAATCTGAGGACGAGGCCGCCGCCGACGACTACGTGCTCTACACGGTGCAGCCCGGCGATTTCCTGTGGAACATCGCGGTGGCGCACCTGGGCCACGGGGCACGCTGGCCGGCCATCTTCGAGGCGAACAAGGGTCGCCCCCAAGCCGACGGCGGCGCGCTCACCGACCCGAACCTGATCCGGATCGGCTGGGTGCTGCGCATCCCGTCATAAGCCGATCGCTCAGGCGATCGCTCAGCGACGGCGCGGGCGTCGACGCCGATTCAGGTGCCGGCGCTCGCAGCCAGGGTGTCCTCGGGCTGGGCTCTCGACTCGTCGGCGTCACCGCAGCCCAGCCCGTTGGTGGGGTGACCCGGCTTGCCGGTCACGGCGACTTCAGGCTCGATCACCACGCTGCGTCCGGTGATCGCTTCGAGAAGCTCGCTGCGGATCTGAGCGGTGAACAACTCCACTGAGGTGTCGACGTCGGGCGAGACCCGTGCGACCAGGCGGAGCTCCCCGTTTTGCTTCGCGGAAGCGTTGTTGCCTGCCACGCGCACGCGGGTCACCACCTGACGATTCGAGCGGTCCAAGCCGATGGCGATCCGCAGCATGGCCGCCATCCATCTCACCCGGTTCTTGTCGGCCGAATTCAGCGACGCGAACTCAGCGTGCTTGGACTTGGGCGCACTCTTGCGGTGGTAGCGGGCGACCTGGGCAATGATCTCGATCTCGCGCTCGGTGAATCCGGTCAGGTGCTCGCTGTTGCGGATGATGTAGTAGCTGTGGCGGTGGTGGGCGCTGTGGGAGATGAAGATGCCCACGTTGTGCAGCAACGAGGCCGCCTCGAACAGCTCCCGATCCTCGTCGTCGAGCCCGTGCAGCGGGTACAGGCCGTCGAACATCTCGAGGGCCAGATCGGTGATGTGCTCGGCGTGGCGCAGGTCCTCGTGGTAGCTGTTGGCCACGTACATCACGCCCGAGCGCCGCAGGTCCTCCAAGCGATGGAACGGATCCAGCCCCGGCGCCGCGGCCCGGCGTAACTGCTCGAACAGGATGCCCTCACGCAGCGCGTAGTCCGAGACCTCCATTCGCTTGATGCCCAGCAGCTTGAATGTCTCGGTCAGCAGCAGCGCGCCTCCGACGATGATGTCGGCCCGCCGCTCTTCCAGCCCCTCGATGCCGAGACGGCGGGCGGGAGTCGCGGCATCGGTGAGGTCGCCCGTCAGCGATCTGAGTTCCTTGGCGGTGAACGACAGCCTCCCGGTGCGGCTGTCGCGGTCGCCGCGGCGGATGGCGCACATGCGTGCCAGCGCGGTGATGGTTCCCGAGGAGCCCACCGCCGTCTCAAAGCCGAGCGCTGCGACCTCAGCGGGCAGGTGCCCGAGGAACGAACGGATGTAATTGCGGCACTCGCGCACGGCCCGCTTGCGTGTGCGTCCGCCGGGGAAGAAGCGGTCGGTCAGCCGGATGGAGCCCAGCTTGAGGCTGCGCAACAACAGCGGCTCGGACCCGTCGCCGATGATGAACTCGGTGGAGCCGCCGCCGATGTCGATGAGCAGGTGGCGCTTGTCGAGCAGCGGCACCGCCGCCAGCACGCCGAGGTGGATGAGCCGGGCCTCTTCGACACCGGAGACCACCTCGATGTCCACGCCGGCCTCGACGCGGGCGCGCTCGGTGAACTCGTTGCGGTTGTCGGCCTCGCGCACGGCGCTCGTGGCAACCGCGGTGATGCTCTGCGCGCCGGCATGGACGGCGATTCGCTGCATCCGGCCGAGCGTCGCGATGCCGCGCTCGATGGCTTCGGGCTCGAGCACCTTCATGTCCTCGCCGCCCGAGCCGAGCCGCACCGGTTCGCGCTCTCGCGTCAGAACTTCGAAGTGGCCCTCGTCGTCAACGTCGGCGACGACGAGGTGAAACGAATTCGTCCCGACGTCGATCGCTGCGATGACGCTCACGTGCCGCAACGCTAGAGGGCGAGCGCGCCGTCACCGAAGATGGCAGCAGATGGCAGTAGGCGACTGCCCACTAGCGTTCCGCCGATGACGACCCACGAGACCCAGGTCGTTCCGCGATTCGGCGAGTTGGACCCCTACAACCACGTCAACCACGCGGTCTACGTGTCGTACTTCGAGGCGGCGCGCTGCCTGGCGCTGGAATCTGCCGACCTCGCGCTGCCGGACCTGTCAGATCAGAACGTGCAGATCGTGGTGACCAACCTCGAAGTGCGTTTCCGGGCGCCTGCGACCGCCCGGGACACGCTGCGCGTCGAGACCGAGCTGGTCGAGCGTCGCCGTGCGAGCACCCGCTGGCAGCAGCGGATCATCCGCGAATCTGACGATGCCGTGCTGGTCGAGGGCAACCTGACCGCTGCCATCTGCGACAACGACGGCAAGCCGCGCCGCCCGCCGCCAGGACTCATGGACAAGTTCGACGCACTCGCCCCGGGCTAGGGGTTCGAACCTGTAGGCGCGCCCGCTGCGGAGGCGGCAGGATCCTCTGCCCCCGCGAGGGACTGGTCGCAACGTCGCAGAGTTCCCTGCCGCCTCCGCAGCTATGGCGCCTGTCTCCTAGACGACGGGGCAGAGGCCGCCGTCGATGTTGATCGCGGCGCCGGTGAGGTAGCTGGCGGCGTCACTGGCGAGAAACAGGGCAAGGTTGGCGAATTCCTGGGAATCGCCCATGCGGCCGATGGGAATGCGCTCGCCGACCGCTGCGGTGTACTCCTCGAACGTTTCGCCGGGCTGCATCCGCTCCCAGCGAGCCTGCCACTGGTGGGTCACGAGCAGGCCGGTGTTGAGCGCGTTGACGAGCACGCCGTCGGATGCGAACTCCGACGCGAGCGCCTTGGTCATCGCCATGCCCGCGGCGCGGGTCGCCGATGTCGGGCACGTCTGCGCTCTCGGCGCCTTGGCCTCGGCGTTCAGCGAGTTGATGATCCGCCCCCAGCCCTGGCTGCGCATGTGCGGGATGCACAGCCGGCAGAGGCGTATCGCCGAGAACAGCTTCAGGTCGAGATCGTCGTGCCAGTCGTCGTCGGTGATGTCCAAGAACGGCTTG
Source organism: Acidimicrobiia bacterium (assembly GCA_022820925.1). Classification (GTDB taxonomy): domain Bacteria; phylum Actinomycetota; class Acidimicrobiia; order Acidimicrobiales; family Poriferisodalaceae; genus Poriferisodalis. The sequence goes on from JAJEEO010000011.1 coordinate 69,665, forward strand.
GCGTGCGACGTCCCGGAGTTGTTGACGAGGATGTCCACCGGCCCGCAGACCCCCACGGCTTCGGCGTGAGCCCGCGTGACCTCTTCAGCCACCCGGACATCGGCCGAGATCGCCGCATGGGCACTGTCTGGGTTGACATCTCGAAGTGCCGCGAGCGTGTCATCAAGCACGGCCTGATCGCGGGCCACAACCGCCACTGCGGCACCCGCAGCAGCGAACGTCTCGGCCATCGCTCGCCCCAGACCCCGGCTGCCCCCGGTGATCAGCGCTGTGCGGCCGTCAAGTCTCAATTCCATGCGCGCACGATATTTCTGGGCGCTGTCCCGCGCTCGTTCGCGGCGCTGTCCCGTGTTCTGACGGGACTGCCGCCACCGCGGCCCAGCGCATTCGGGCCGGTCGTGCGCGACGATGTGGAATGCGAGCGGGACTGGTCACCGGCAAGGAACGATTCGAGTTGCGAGAAGTCGGCGAGCCGACACCCGGATCCGGCGAGGCGCTGGTGGAGATCTCGCTCTGCGGCATCTGCGGCAGCGACGTGCACGCCTACGCCGAAGGCTGGCCCTACGCGCCGGGCATCTGCGGTCACGAGTGGGTCGGCACCATCGTCGCCGTGGATGCCGACGTCGAGGTGGTGGGCATGGGCGACCGTGTCACCGGTGCGGTGGCGCCCGGCTGCGGCGACTGCCCCGAGTGCCGCGCGGGCCATGCCGAGTACTGCTCGACCGCACGCTCGTTCTACTCGGGCCCCGATGCGCCGACCTCGGGCGGGTTCGCCCCGTACATGGCGGTGAGCGCCAACCGGCTGGTGCGGGTGCCCGACGGGCTCGCTGACGTCGATGCGGCAGTCATCGAACCCGCTTCGGTGGCGCTGCACGCTGTGCGTCGCAGCCGTCTGCGGACCGGCGACGTGGCGTGCGTCGTGGGCTGTGGCCCGATCGGCTTGCTGACCGCCCAGTGCGCGCGCCTCGCCGGCGCCGGACTGGTGATCGCCGTGGAGCCTGACGCCGAGCGTCGAGCCCTGGCGCTCGAGACCGGCGCCGATGTGGCAGTCGCACCGGGTGCGGAGACGCGAGAAGCAGTGAACGACGCCACGGGCGGCCTGCGGGCCGACATCGCCTTCGACTGCGCCGGCATTCCCCAGACCATCCAGCAGTCGGTGGACATGGTGCGCTTCGGCGGCTCAGTCTGCATCGTCGGCGTCACCGGCAGCGACGCGGTGATCCGGCCGAACCGCTGGCTGTTCAAGGAGATCTCGGTGGACACGTCGCTGGCGTTCACACTCGACGAGATGCGGGCCGCGGCCGGCTTCGTTGCCGACGGCCGCATCAGCGTCGCCCCGTTGGTGGGGGGCACGATCACGCTCGACGAGCTGCCGCAGACGATCGACGACCTTGCGACGAGGCGCAACACGGCGATCAAGCTGCTCGTCGATCCCACGGCTGGCTGAGCAATCCGGCCGTACGCTTGCGCCATCCGGCACGGGGGGCGACATGAGCTGGGAGCCCGAGATCGCAGAGCTGCGCCGGCGCGAGGCATTCGCCGAGGCGCTGGGCGGGCCCGACAAGGTCGAACGGCAGCACTTCTTCGGCAAGATGACGGTGCGCGAACGCATCGATGCCATGGCCGACAAGGGCTCGTTCCACGAGATCGGCAAGACCGCCGGCGTCGCCGAATACGACGATGACGGCAATCTCGTCCACCTGACGCCGTCCAACTTCATCTTCGGCCTCGCCCGCATCGACGATCGGCCGGTGGTCCTCTCCGGCGACGACTTCACCGTGCGCGGCGGCTCCTCGGACGCCACCATCCCCGAGAAGCGCAACGCCGCCGAGTCCATGGCGTATGAGATGCGGCTGCCGCACATCCGCCTGGTGGACGGCATGGGCGGCGGCGGCTCGGTCAAGTCCATCGAGATGGCGGGCCGCACCTACATTCCCGAGCTGCGGGGCTGGGACGTCATCGTGAACCACCTCTCGGTGGCGCCGTCGGTATCGCTGGCGCTGGGCTCGGTGGCGGGCATCGGCGCCGCCCGGGTGGCGACTGCGCACTACTCGGTCATCGTGCGCGACACCGCGCAGATGATGATCGCCGGGCCGGCCCTGGTCGAGCAGGCGTCGCTGGGCGACCACGGCAAGGAAGTACTCGGCCACGCCGACATCCACACGGCCAACGGCGCCATCGACGACGTGGTCGACAGCGAGGACGAGGCGTTCGAGCGCGCACGCCGCTTCCTGTCGTATCTGCCCGACAACGTGGACGAGCTGCCCGAGCGGGTGCTGAGCGGCGACAGCCCGCAGCGGCGAGACGACGAGCTGATCTCGATCGTGCCCCGCGAGCCACGGCGCGTCTACAAGATGCGCTCGATCATCGAGTCGGTCTGCGACCAGGGCAGTTTCTTCGAGATCGGCAGTCGCTGGGGGCGATCGATCATCACCGGGCTGGCACGGCTCGACGGGTGGCCGGTGGCGATCTTCGGCGAGGATCCCTACGTATACGGCGGCGGCTGGACTGCGGACAGCTGCCGCAAGCTCATCCGCCTGCTCGACACCGCCTCCACGTTCCACCTGCCGGTGGTGCACCTGGCGGATTGCCCGGGCTTCCTGATCGGCAAGGAATCCGAGGAGAGCGGCACAATCCGGTTCGGCTCGGCGGCGCTGGCCGCACTGGGCCAGCTCACAGCGCCGTTCGCCTGCGTGGTCATCCGCAAGGCATTCGGCGTCGCGGGTGCGGCCAACAACAAGCCGGGCGCCCGCAGCTTCCGGGTGGCATGGCCCTCGGGCGATTGGGGTTCGCTGCCTATCGAGGGCGGCCTCGAGGTGGCGTACAAGCAGGATCTGGCCGACAGCGACACCCCCGAGGAGTTGCTGGAGGAGATCCGGGGTCGGCTCAACAGCGTGCGCTCGCCGCACCGCTCGGCCGAGTTCTTCGAGATCGAGGAGATCATCGACCCCCGCGACACCCGTCCGGTGCTGTGCGAGTGGGTGGATCTGGCCCGCCGCTCGCTCCGGCCCGGGCCGAGTACCTTCGGCTACCGGCCGTAGGCCGGGGCCGAAGCGACCAGCACAGGGGCTACCGGCCGTAGGCCGGGGCCGAAGCGACCATCACTGGGCCAATCGCCCCTGAGCCAACATTCCTGTCGCGTGGCAGACTCAGCGGCGAGCTGAGCTGTTACGCAAGCAGGGGAGCGCGCCCATGGATCCGACCTATACCGACGAGGCCGAGGACTACCGGGAGAAGATCCAGGCATTCCTGGCCGAGCACCTGCCGGAGAACTGGGGCGGCATGGGCCGGCTCTCCGAGGAGGCGAGCGAGACGTTCGTCGAGGAGTGGCGAGCGCTGCTGGCCGAGAACCAGCTCCTCGCGGTGTCGTGGCCGGTCGAATACGGCGGAGCCGGGCTCAGCGAGGTCGAACGGATCGTGCTGGCCGAGGAATTCGCCAAAGCCGGCGTCCCCACCGGTGGCAACAACGACGGCTTCAGCATCACGATGGTCGGCAACGCCATCATCGAGTGCGGCACCGAGGAGCAGAAGCGTCACTTCCTGCCCAAGATCATCTCGGGCGAGCACCGCTGGTGCCAGGGCTACAGCGAGCCCGACAGCGGCTCGGATCTCGCCAACCTGGGCACACGCGCCGTGCTCGACGGCGACGAGTGGGTGATCAACGGCCAGAAGATCTGGACCTCCAGCGGACACACCGCCAACTGGATCTTCGTGCTGTGCCGCACCAACCCCACCGAGGCCAAGCACCGCGGGATTTCGTTCTTGCTGGTGCCGGTGGACCAGCCCGGTGTGGAGATGCGCCCGATCATCAACATCAACAACCGGCACGACTTCAACGAGGTGTTCTTCACCGACGCCAAGACGGCGAAGGAGAACGTGGTCGGCGATGTCAACGACGGCTGGCGGGTGGCCAACGTGCTGCTCGGCTTCGAGCGGGGCCATGGCGCTACGACCGATGCGCTGCGCTTCCGTGACGAGCTCGACCGGATCACGGCGCAGGCCGTCGAGCGGGGCGCGACCGACGATCCTCTCATGCGGCAGGATCTGGCACGAGCTCACACCAAGGTGGAAATCATGCGGTGGATGGGCCAGCGCAATGTCACCAACGTGCTGGCGGGCAATGCTCCCGGACCCGAGTCGTCGCTGCACAAGCTGCTGTGGAGCGAGTACCACAAGTGGGTCACCGAGCTGTCGATGGACCTGCTGGGCATGGAAGCGACCGCGCCCAGCGGTCATCCCGCTGCACACGGCATCAACACCGACGCCGTCGGTGTCGAGTTCTCATCGCTGGCGTGGGTGCAGACGTTCATGGGCGCCCGTCCCGGCACGATCTATGCCGGAACGTCGGAGATCCAGCGCAACATCGTCGGCGACCGGGTGCTCGGGCTGCCGCGTGAACCGCGTGCCGACGGCGGCCCGTGGAACCAGATCGGCAAGACCTGATCCGGGCAGAGCACGACCTGTAAGAGCGAGGCGCGCACGCGCGCACACCTACGACTGAGAGGGACCGACCATGGAACTGCGACTGGACGGCAAGACGGCGCTGGTGACCGGCGGCTCGGCCGGCATCGGCAAGGGCATTGCGAAGTCGTTCGCCGATGCGGGCGCGAACGTGATGATCACGAGCCGCAAGGCCGACAAGTGCGAGGCGGCCGTGGCCGATCTGGCTGAGACGGCTAGCGGCGAGGTGAGCTACATCGCGTCGCACATCGGGCACCTCGACGAGGCCGAGCGGGTGATGGACGGCACGATCGAGCGGTATGGGTCGCTGGACATGCTGGTCAACAACGCGGCCACGAACCCGTGGGCCGGTCCGATGATGGACTGCGACATCCCCCGTCTCGACAAGACCTACGAGGTGAATCTGCGCGCGCCGCTGCAGTGGTCGCAGGTCGCTTGGGACAAGTGGATGGGCACCCACGGCGGCTCGATCATCAACATTGCCTCGGTGGGGGGGCACCACACGTCTGAGGCGCTGGGCGTCTACTGCATGTTCAAGGACGCGCTCATGCACATGACCCGCCAGCTCGCAGCCGAGATGGGGCCCAAAGTGCGGGTGAACTGCATTGCGCCAGGGCTGATCCGCACTGACTTCGCGCGTGTGCTCTGGGATGGGCCTCGCGGGAAGATGATCGCCGACCAGCTGCCGCTCAAGCGGCTTGGCGAGCCGTCCGATATCGGCGAAGCAGCGCTGTTCCTGTCTGCTGCCGGCTCGTGGATGACCGGCCATGTGATGGACATCGACGGTGGCGAGTGCGTGAAGATCTCCGGAGAGCTGCCGCTCGAAGAGGGCTGAGCCGGCCTGCTCTGGCCCTGCGCCGGGTCGCCGGTCAGAGAGTTCCGGCGAACCCCGGCAACGTCGCGAGCCAGTCGGCGATTGCGCGGGGATCCTCGACCATCGCATTGTGACCGAGTCCGCTGAACACATGCGGGTCGGTGACGCCTGCCGCCAGCGGGTTCGCTGACGCTGCTGCGGCCAGATCGAGGTGCTGGTCGCCAGCCACCAGCGGGTCATGCTCACCGATCGCCATGGATATCGGGCACTTCGCCGCCGGCAGCAATGCCGCGAGATCGGGCGGACCGACGCTCACGGTGGCGGGATCCTGCGACGCACGCCAGGGCAGTTCCTGGCCCGAGTCGTTGGCCACGCCGGCGTCGATCGCTGCCCCCAGGCGCGGATCGTCGGCCGGGATGACGCCGAACAGGCCCGACAGCTTCAAGAACCACTCAGCGGCGGCCTGGCGGTCGTCGAACCCTCGCGGCGGCCGGGCAGCGAGACCGTCGATGCGGGCCAGCTCCTCGTCGGACCAGCGGATCTTGACGCCGATCGTGGCGACCGATGCCGGGGCGGGACCGAACCAGCCTGACGCGAGCGCGAGCGCAACGGCGCCGCCCATGGAGTGCCCGACGACGGCGTAGGGCTGCGCTGGGTACTCGCTGTGCAGCGTTGCTGCGACGTCGGCTGCCATCGCCCCGAACGAGTAATGGCCGGTCCACGCGGCCCGCCCGTGCCCTCGGAAGTCGGGCGTCAGCACTGACGTGCCGCGATCGCGGAGTAGCTCGGCAACGCCGTCCCACACATGGCGGTTGGCGCCGAGTCCGTGCAGCAGCACCAGAACCGGCTGCTCAGCCATCGCGGCGCCCGACCTGCGGTGGGATCTGTCTGCAGCGGCTGCGGGCAGTGCCGTGCCGGTCTTGAGTGCTCATCGGGTCCGTTCTCCGTAGTCGCCATGGGGAGCATCGCGCTCGGCGATCACTTGGCGGAATCCCTTCGTCTCGAAGTCTTCCACCCAGCGGTAGGCCTCTTCGGTGTGACGGGTCACACCGTCGAAGAATGTGCCGAGCAGCTGGCTGGTGCGCAGGCCCATGTTCTCGTAGGCCTGGTTGACCAGCAGCTTGTTGAGCGCGAGCTGGTTGGCGGGGATGTGCGCGAGCCGCCGGGCGAATGCCTCGACGTGCCCGCCGAGTTCGTCGGGCGGGTATACGTAGGCGACCAAACCGATGCGGTGGGCGGTTTCGGCGTCGATGGCATCGCCCGACAGCAGGAACTGTTTCGCGTGCTCGAGGCCCAGCCGGTACACCCACATCATCGTGGTGGGCGTGCCGTAGATGCGCGACGGGGCGTAGCCGATGTGGGCGTCTTCGGCCATGAACAGGAGGTCGCAGCACAGGATCATGTCGGTGGCGCCGCCGATCGCCCAGCCGTGGATCTGGCCCAGCACCGGCTTGGGGCACTCCCAGATCTTCATGAACCGCTTCACGTTGTGGCCCATGAACTGCCAGTCGCGCACCGGGTCCCAGGCGCCTTCGCGCGGTTCGGGGCCGGGGGCGCTGTAGGGACTGCCCCACGAGTCGTACAGCTCGTCGTGCGCCCCGCCGCTCGAGGTCTGCCCCGACGCCGTCGGGGTGCCCCCGCCGGGATTCAGGTCGTAGCCGGCCGTGAGCGTGGGGCCGTTGCCGCGGATCACGATTGAGCGGACGTTGCGGGAGGCCGTCGCCCGGTCGACGCCGTCTGCCACCCCGGCGATGACGCTCTCGGTGAGGGTGTTCATGCGCTCCGGCCGATTCAGCGTTATGAACGCGACCGTGTCGACCTCGTCGTACAGCACCACCGGCTCGGGCTCGCCGGTTGTCCGAGTGCCCTCAGCCGATCCCACGTCGGAGTTCATGGCGCGGACGCTAGCTGCGCACGCCCGGTCGCATGGCTGCTAGGGCGGCCGGGCGACTGAAGGCTGACGTGCTTCGGGCGAGCCTCCGGCGGTGTGGTCTGGCCGGGCAGCTCAGGACTGGTGTGTGTGGGGCGGCGAGGGCCAGCCGGGCACGCCTTCTTCGAGCTGCACCCCGGCGCTGTTGTTGAAACCGCAGACCATGCGGTAGCAGCCCGACACGGCGAGAAGCTGGCATATGTCGGCGGCGCCGTAGTGCTGCGACGCTGCGGCCCAGGCCGCGTCCGACACACAATCGTCGGCGCACAGGTCGTCGACGAGCTGGAGCATGGCGGCTTCAGCGGGCGTCCAGTGACCCTGGGAGATGGGGCGCGTCGCGTCGTAGAGCTCTGCTTCGGTCACGCCGTCGACGAGCGCTACGAGACCGTGCTGGCCGAAGGTGTACTCCGAGCCGCAGTTCCAGCATGTCCGCAGCACGGCGATCTCCACGTCCCGCCGCGTGAGCTCGTCTTCGAACTTCAGCAGGATGGTCTGGGAGAACATCCCCATGGCCTTGGAGACGAGGCGGTTGTGGGCCATCGTCGCCCGCATGTTCACCACGTTGGCCGGCGACGATTTCATCGCTTCACGTGCGAGTTCGGCGGCCCACTCCAAGGGTTCCAAACGGGGTTGGGATGGTCGCGGGAGTGACATACCGGCAGAGTAGAACGCTCTCCATACACTGATGTATGTCGATAGTTCATAACACTACTCATGACCCGCACGCGGCTTCGGCTGGGCGCCTGGCCTACGCTGGCAGCGTCTGGGACTGCCGAGCCTCGGGTGAGGGGGCTGCCGTGAGCACGATGACCGGAGCCGAGCGCGGTGATGTCGAGCGCGATTTCGACATCTTCAGTGACGAGTACATCGCCGACCCATCAGTGGTGTGGGACCAACTGCGCACCGAGTGCCCTGTCGCGCACAGTGAGCGCAACGGCGGTGGGTGGATGCCCACCACTTGGGACGACATCGCGGCGGTGGCCTACGACACCGACAACTTCAGCTCACGCGACAGCTCGGTGGCGCAGACGCCTGAAGGTGCGTCGTTCATCTCGGCCCCGCCGATCACCTCCGATCCGCCATTCCATGCCGACGCCCGCCGGATGCTGCTGCCGTTCTTCTCGCCCAAGGCAGTGGAGGATCTTGTCGAGGTGACGCGCAGCATCGCCCGGGAGCGCCTCGACGTCATCGCAGCCGGGACCGGGGTGGCTCGGGCGTGATCGATGCAGCAGAAACCTTCTCCAAGTACATCCCGGTTCGGGTGATCGCCCGCATCCTGGGCTTGCCCGAGTCGGACGAGCCGATGTTCACCCGCTGGGCTGTCGCCGTGCTGCAGGCCACACCAGAGGAGCACGACCACCGCGCTGCCGCAACTCGCGAGGTGCTGAGCTACTTCGGCGATCTCGTCGACGCTCGCCGCGAAGAACGTGCAGATGATCTTCCGTCGAAGCTGATTGACATGCGGCTGCCGAACGGCGACCCGCTCACCAACCGCCACATCACCGGTGTCGGCTTCCTGCTGCTGCTGGCCGGCATCGATACTACGTGGAGCTCGATCTCAGCCAGCCTGCTGCACCTGGCGACCCATCCCGAGGACCGCGAGCGCCTGCTGGCCGAGCCGGAACTGCTCGATTCGGCGATCGAGGAGTTCCTGCGGGCCTACGCACCGGTGACCATGGCCCGGATCAGCGCCACCGACGAGGCCGAGATCAGCGGTTGCCCGGTCCCCAAGGGCGACAAGGTGTACCTGCCGTTCGGTGCGAGCAATCGCGACCCCGCCATGTTCGACCGTCCCGATGAGGTCCTCATCGATCGAGCCCACAACCGCCACGTCGCCTTCGGCATCGGCATCCACCGCTGCCTGGGCTCGAACCTGGCCCGAATGGAGCTCAAGGTCGCGCTCGAAGAGTGGCTCGCACGCTTCCCCAACTTCGAGCTCGCCACCGACGCCGACGGCCGCAGCGCTGAATGGGGCGGCTCGCAGATCCGAGGCCCCCGCAACCTGCAGATCCGCGTCGGCATCTGAAGCCGCGAACGGGCGCCAGCGTCGACTTCCTTGGAGTTGATGTCTCGAAGTCCCCCAAAGGAACTGTCTCCAATGCACCAACTCCAGTCACGAGTTGGGCTATCGCGTCGCCGATGGTGCTTATGCTCGACAGCGGCTGGCAGCGCACCTGATTGACATGACGCCCGAGCGCTTGGCTGCGCCACAACCGACGGCTCACAGCAGGAGGCTTCGCGGGGTGATGGTGTCACGAGGCGAAGCGGTGATGCCGAGCGAGCTCGTGGAGCGGTTCGACGGCAAGAGCCGGCGCGCACAGCAGATATTCGTAGTGGCGCTGCTGGTGATGGCGGCCGGGCTGGGCACGCTCGTCACCGCCGTCCCCGACGATGACTTGACGGGTACAGCCCGATTGTGGGTCACGGTCCCGCTGGTCATGTCGTTCGTTTGTGCGTCGTGGATGTTCAGCCGTATGCGTTTGGAACTGCAGATCGACGATGGTGGCTTCACGGCCCGTGTGCGGCCGTTCCGCAGTCTGCGCGTGGATGCCCGAACGGTCGTGAGCGCAGAGATCGTCGAAGTGGAACCGTTCTGGGAGTTCGGCGGCTGGTGGCACAAGGGCCTGCGCAACAACCGCTTGCTGGGCGGCACCGGCAGCACGGCCCTGCGTGTGACCTATCTGCACCACGCTGGCACTCGCGAGCCGAAGACCTGCCGCCTCACACTTTTGACATCCCACGCCGAGCTCCTTCTCGACGCTCTACAACAAGGTCCGGATATGCGCGTCTGAGCACAGCACGCTGCTGCTGGGGCCATTCCCAATCCTCCTCATATTCTCGGAAGCCTCGCGGATGACCTGAAACGGCGGGGCCTCGTCGTTCGCTGTCGAATGCCGCCTCCCGCGAGCCAGGTCTGTTGGGTGCCGGTCCAGCGAGCCGAGCCACAGTGGCGTCAATCCCGCCATCTCCGGCTCCGGTGCCCAAGCTGTAGCCGCTTCCGACCGCGATCGACCCGCACCCGCCGCCCCGGTTGTCATGCGGGCGGTGCTCTTGGGGCTGTGCTGTCACCCGTCGGCGGCGTTGCGGGAGAGCGCAGTTCGTAGCGGTTGGTGCCGGGCGCTTGTTCGACGGTGTGGCCGTGGTCGTGGATCTTGTGGTGGCAGTCGTTGCAGACCAGCACCAGGTTGTCGTAGTCGGTTCGGCCGCCGTGCTGCCATTCGATGATGTGGTGCGCTCGGCAGTAGTCGGGCGACATGTCGCAGCCGATGCAGCCCTGGTCACGGAGTGCGAGCGCGGCACGCTGCAGTTCGGTGGCGGTGCGGCGGCTGCGGCCCATGCGCAGGTCGCCGGTTGCGTGGTTGAAGATCGCCGGCAGCACCTGTGCATCGGCGGCGATGCGGCCGATCTCGCCGATGGGGATGGGGGTGCCGTCTGACAGTCGGGCGTTCGTGAGCTGGTGGTTCACCGCGTCGTAGTCGGCCACCACCAGCAGCGAAGTGCCTGCGGGCCGTGCGGCGTCGGGCTCAAGCATCAGCATGGTGATCGCGTCTGCGGTGCGCTGGGGGTGCGACGGTCGTGACTTGGGGTCTTCGTTGTTGTAGAGGCGTCGTTCTGCGGCGGAGATCACGGTCGCCAGTCGGGCGCCGGTGACGGGGTCGAACTGGGCATTGAGCACCACCATGCCGTCGTGCCGGCTGGTGAAGATCTTCCCTGAGCGCGCCTGACGCTGCCGCTCCAGCAGCGAGGCGCCGTCATCGGAGCTCGCCTCGGCTTGGTGGCGGGCGACGGTGCGGCGGAACTGGTCGTATCCCTCGCGCTGAGCCCGATCGGCCAACCATGCCTCGTCGATGGGCCCCTCGGTCGACGCGCGGGCGATCAGCTGAGCGTGCCCGTCGGGAATCGTGCCTTCCTCCAAGCCGCTGCGAGTCGCGTCGAGGTCGCCGAGCGCCACGCTGTTCTTCACATCGCTGCGCGCCGCTCGCCCCGGAATTCTCAGTGTGTCCTTGGCCATCTGTTCGGCCGTAGCGGCGTCAGTACGGCGCGTCAGCTCCCGCAGCGTCTCGCTGCGCAGCGCGGCCAGCGCCGACGTCGCCCGGCCGATCTCGGCCAGCCGGCGATGCAACGCAGCATCAGACAGTTCGGACACCGCCACCGCATCGGCCCGCACCTCGACACCGACAGGTGTCTCATGTGCGGCATCTGCAGCAGAGGAGTCGCTACCGCCAACCCGGTCGCAGCCGTCCGTTTCCATGAGAACAACCGTACGAAGGGGGTGTCACAAGTATCGACGCCGAGGCGGAACCGAAGGCCACGCAGCACGACAACTCGACTGTCGCGGATTGCCACGGCGGCGTCCATCCGCGTTCATGTAACACCGTCAAGTTACGTTCGCGAGTGGAGCACAGAGAAATGAACGAGACGCATAGCGCGAAGGAGCGGACGTGGCTGAGTTGACATACGAAACGTTGCGAGATGCCGTGTCGGGCGGGGCAGTGGCGCTGCGCTCGATCATGAGCTTGCAACCGGCGGATGGCGAAGGAGGCAAGGTCTTCCCTCCGACTTACTTGGCCGGGCCCGGCGCAGCACACAAGTACGCAGTCGAGGAGCGGCAGGTGGGTGACCGGGTTGTTTCGACCGTGCTGCTGGACTCAGTGGCCTCGCAAGCGAATCGGGCCGAGTTCGCTCTGCTCGACGGATGGGAGGCTGGGGAGCTTCGATTCCCGGTTGCCTACGTGGACTTCACCGGCGATGACGGTGTCGCTGACCTTGGTCGGCTCACGGTCTTGGAGGCCCCGCATCGCATTGCAGATGCGATCTTTCGGGACAGCCTGTTGGGCGGCACTCTGTTTCGACTCTCGGATGTGGGTCGGGCGATCACGGAAGCGCAGCCGAGGAATGCGACTGCGATGTTCAGGTACTCGCCGACGGCATTGCTGTTCGGCCAATGGGATTCGACGGGACCCAAAGGTGGCTTGGGGGCGAAGTTCCAGCGGGCGTTTGTCTCCGAGATTGTGGGGCTCGATGCGAGGGTCGGCGCAAGCGTAAGCAGCCGTATCGACCCGCTCCAGATCGAGAAATTGCCGCCTGATCAGATCGCATACAACCACGGTGACCCCGAAGAGGTTTGGACGTTTGATCCAGACGAAGCCGTTCCAGCTAAGAATGGCGAGCCTGAGGCTGCGACACGAGGTTCAGAGAGCGGAACTGCAGGTCAGCCCTCCAAGATCAACCACGGCAATATCGCGCCGTCGATTGATGCGCTCGCTGGTGGCGTGACGATCTCGTCCGCTCGACAGACGACGGTCATTTCGTTCGCCGCGCTGCGTCGCCTCAGGTTCGCCGGTGCGAGCAGGGAGGCGGCCACGGCGGCTCGGACCGCGGTGGCCGCGCTAGGCGTTGCGGCGATCGCTTATGGCTATGAGATGGACCATGACCTGCGGTCGCGTTGCCTGCTTGTGCCCGAGCACGCATTGTCTGCTGAGTTGGTGCTGCGCGATGGCTCCGAACCCGAATCCATCAGCATCGATCGTGGCTCAAGTGCCGCATTGGTCGAACGGGCGGCGCATGAAGCAGCTGCGGCCGGACTCGGCTGGACGACCGATGAGATGCGGTTGGTGCCGGCGCCGAAGCTCGTCGAGTTGCTTCGACGCAGCCGCGAGATGTCGGCACGCGAGGGTGTCACGGAGGCTGCGTGACCGCCATCGAGGTCACACTCTTGACCGGTCGGTACGTCGCTACGGCGCACCATGACCGCAGGAGTCACGAGTGGCCGCCGCATCCGGCTCGGTTGTTCTCGGCGCTCGTGGCGACGTGGGCCGATGACGAGGATGCGGACCCGGACGAGCGATCCGCAATTGAATGGTTGGAAGGCCAGAATGCACCGGCGATAACGGCGTCTCATCCGGATGGTGTCTCGGTGCGGCGCCCGGTGAGTCACTTCGTGCCTGTGAATGACGCGGCGGTGATATCTGGAGCGCAGTATCGAAACCGCGCCGGTCGGATCGCTGACTTGGAAGATGAACACCATCAGTTGTTCGACTCCCTTGGAGGCGAGGTAACACGGAAGGTTGAGCGGTTACGAGACAAGATCGACAAGGAGCGTGATGTGGCATTGCTTGTCGACTCGCTCGGCGCGACCAACCCGAAGGCCGCTGAGGCACTTCTTCCAGAAGGTCGCGGTAAGCAGGAACGACAGTTTCCGTCGGTCACTCCCGATTGTCCAGTGGTGACGTTCGCTTGGGATCAAACCCCCGAACCCCACCTCACCGCGGCACTCGACGGGCTGCTGAGCAGGGTCACGCGTGTCGGTCACTCGTCGTCTTTGGTGTCGTGCCGGCTGGTTGAGTCGCCGCCGTCACCAACGATGGCTCCTGGGGATGGGTCGATGGTGCTGCGATGCACCCAGCGTGGTCAGCTCGCTGCGCTGGAGCAGGCGCACTCGCAGCACTTAGGCGTGCGCCCTCGGGCGTTGCCGTTCGTCGGTGTGCGCTATTCGCAGGTTCACAGTGAGGTGGAGGTGGGTTCGGTCGTACGGCCGGACATCGCCGGCGACTTCGTTGTTTTCGAGATCCCTGCGGACAAGCGCCGTATGCCGATGACCCGCACCGTGGAACTGACTGAAGCCCTGCGTGGCGCTGTCTTCCACCATGCCGAGGATCCGTTGCCTGAAGGACTAAGCGGTCACCGGCCCAGCGGTTCGCCCAGCCGTGACCCCCATGTCGCGTTCGTTGCTCTTCCGAATGTGGGCCATACCCACGCGGATGGCCGTCTCATGGGTCTGGCGATCATGCTTCCCGATCAGCTTGACGAGCGTGCTTCTCGGGCTGCCTATCGCGCCATCGGCATGTGGGAGCGGGCCGAGCCACGCGGCTTCTGCCGGTTGACGTTGGCTGGGGGAGATGTGCTTGACCTGCAGCGCAGGCAGTCCCCTTTCGAGTTCTTGAGCCTGCGGCACCGGACGTGGGCACAGCCATCGCGCTGCTGGGTGAGCACAGCACCGATCGCCTTGCCCAAGAGTCCCGGCCGGCTGACGCGCGGATCGCCGAGCTCCAGAGCCAAGTCATGGGCCGCAGCAGAAGAGCAGGTGAGACAGTCGTGTGCCCATGTGGGGTTGCCCGAACCCGAGGTCGTCGCGATCTCGCTTGATCCGTTGATCGCTGGCGCGCGACCCGCTGGCGACTACCCCGCATTCGTGCAGGGAACCCGGCGCGGTGACGGCGTGCGTCGGCGCCTCGTACATGCCGCGGTGCTATTCGATCAGGAGATCCAGGGACCGTTCACCGTGGGCTCAGGCAGATTCCTCGGTCTCGGCTTGATGCGCCCGGTTCCTGATTGGGACCCATCACCGGATGGCTCAGGCGACGAATAGGTTGCCGATGAGCGCCGAGTCACTGTCTGCTGAGGACTTTGCCGCCTACTTCACGTCGGTGCACGGCCACCAGCCCTACCCATGGCAGGAGCGTCTGACGGGCCAAGTGCTCGCCGAGGGGCAATGGCCAGATGTCATCGACCTGCCGACCGGCGCGGGCAAGACAGCAGTCCTCGACACCGCCGTGTTCACGCTCGCAGCACGACCAGATGTCTTTCCACGGCGTGTCGTCTTCGTGATCGACCGTCGCATCGTGGTCGATCAGGTCTACGAGCGGGCCCGCAAGATCAGCGACTCGATCCGTGCTGCCGAGAACGGTGTGCTCAGCCGGATGCGCTCAGTACTCGGGGACTTCGCTGATGACTTGACAGATCCGATCGGCGCATCCGCCCTGCGTGGCGGTGTCCCGATCGACGACGATTGGTCGCTTCGGCCCGATCAGCCGTGGGTGATGGTGTCCACCGTGGACCAGTTCGGCTCCAAGCTGCTGTTCCGCGGCTATGGGGTCAGCCAAGGCATGTGGCCCATTCATGCTGGCCTCGCCGGCAACGACTGTCTGACCATCCTCGACGAGGTGCATCTGAGCAGGCCCTTCGTCGACACGCTGCGGGATATTGGGATGGAGCCGACGGTCAACTCATTCAACGCAGAGCTGCTGCCGAGGCGCGGCTGCATCGTCGAGATGTCCGCCACGCCTCGCTGCGGGGACCGCCGCCGCTTCGCGTTGCAGCCGGCCGCTGACCTCGGTGGTCTCGGCAAACCGAGCAGACGGCTCCGCCAGATAGCTCGCGCAGCCAAGCGGGCAAGCCTGGTTCCCATCGCAGGGTCCGCAGCGCATGTGGCGTTGCCCAAGAAGATCACGACGATTCTCCAGCAAGACCTCGAAGCCCACGAGCGAAGCATCGGTGTAGTCGTGAACCGGGTGCGAACGGCGCGGGAAGTCGATGGCGCATTGCGGCGCGCGGGTTTCACTTCACACTTGATCACGGGCCGCATGCGCCCGCTGGATCGAGCACGACGGCTTCGAGAGATAGACGTACTTGTCGATCCTGACGACCGAGACTCCGATGCAGGTCGGACAGTCGTGGTCGCCACCCAGGCGATCGAGGTCGGTGCCGATTTCAGCTTTGACGCACTCATCGTCGAAGCGTGTCCGGTGGACAGTTTGCGTCAGCGCGTCGGTCGCCTGGATCGGCGTGGCTCGCTCGCCGCGGACACGGGCAAGCCTGCGCGCTGCTGGGTCCTCGGGCTGCAATCGGATGTCGAAGGCAAGCGATCTGATCCGATCTATGGCGAAGCCGTCAAGGTCACGTGGCGGGAACTGGATGAGCGAGCCGTCGGTGGGCACATAGACATCGGATCTTCGAGCGAAGCGCTGGCTGGCATGCCATCTGACGCCAGTGCCCCGACTATGGAAGCACCCTTGCTGTTGCCGACCCACATTGAGGCGTGGTCACAAACCCGACCTGAGCCGCTTGTGCAGCCGGAAATCAGCGACTTTTTGCACGGTTTCGACGACAATCCGCCCGAGCCGGAGGTGTCCGTCGTGTGGCGCCGGGACCTGCGACGCGACGCCCTGCTGGCTGTCCGTCCGCGGCAGGCGGAGTACTTGACGGTGCCGATATCCGCCGCTCGCGCATGGCTGCAGCGCAACGACGAGACGCCGATGGCTGATGTGGCCACACCCGCCCCCGATGGCATACCGGGACACGCAAGCGGCGACGGGGCTGCAACAGCTGGCCAACGCCGAATTTGCCGGTACCTCGGCGGCGATGCAGTCATCGAAGAGGTCGACATCGACGAGCTTAAGCCGGGCGATGTCATCGTCGTCGACCCGTCACGAGGTGGGTTGTCGGGCGGAACCTGGGATCCGCACGGTGTCGTTGCAGCAGAGTCGAGTTCGCCTGACAGCGGAGAAGCGGCAACGGTGCAAGAGGCCGTTGCTGATCTCGGTGACGAGGCTCAGTGGGCCTACGGGAAGCGCTGCACGATCCGCCTCGACGGTCAGCTCCAGGAGTGGATTGCAACGTGGCTCGGCGACGAGGCGCCCCGACTGCCCAGACCGCATGGCGATCAAATCGCCGACAGCGATGACCCCAGCGGGGACGCTCGCACGCCCGACGAGAAGATCGATGAGTGGATCGAGGCGTTGCTCGATCATGATCGCGAAGCAGTGCCGACGCAGTTGCGTTGGCTGTTCGAGAGCCCGGCTTCTGACCGGAACAACGGTGCTGGCGCGCTGGATCGCCTCAGGGATCCCTCTCGACGTACATGGAGCTTGGTCTCAGACTCGGACAACGACGTCAAGCCGATCGGCCGTAGTTCTGGGGACGGTGACTACTACGTCCTCCTGCAGAGGTCGCCCGACATCTCGGCGTCCCGCGAAGACGACGATGCGTCGTTGACCGGCACCGGCATTCCCCTCCGTCGCCACCTTGAAGGGGTCGGCGCACGGGCCGAGAGATTCGCCAAGAACCTCGGCCTGGGTGCCGAGCTAGTTGCCGACCTGCGGCTCGCTGGCGAGCTGCATGACCTTGGCAAAGTGGACCGCAGATTTCAGGCGCAGATGGTCGGGCATGACCGAGTC
Organism: Acidimicrobiia bacterium; assembly: GCA_022820925.1. Taxonomy (GTDB): domain Bacteria; phylum Actinomycetota; class Acidimicrobiia; order Acidimicrobiales; family Poriferisodalaceae; genus Poriferisodalis. Next base: position 86,826 of record JAJEEO010000011.1, read on the forward strand.
CAGCTGGAACTGCTGGACGAGCCGCTCGCCAAGTCGCTTCAGGGCGCTCGTACTCGTCGTCACTCATGGCCGCCCGTGCGACACGAGATCGCCAGCGTTGCGATGGCGCAGTCCTCCACGGCGCTGATGGAGCGAGCCCACGATGCAGACCTCGTGCTGCACCTAGTAGCGACGCACCACGGTCACAGTCGCCCGCTGCCATCGATAGTTTCCGACGATTGTCCCCAGGACTTGACTTATCAACACGACGGCCATGCGCTGCGTGCCCGATCCGAGTTCAGCGAATCGACTCTCGCCCTCGAGATGGCCGATCGCTTCTGGCGGTTGAGCACCAAGTACGGGCACCACGGCCTCGCGTGGCTCGAAGCAATCCTCCGTCTCGCCGATCACCGCCAGAGCGAAGCCGAAGCACAGGGGCCTGCTGACCCTGATCGGGAGGTTCGCTGATGCCGGAACTTGAGCTCCCTGGGCTGTCGGGCGACAGCCCGCTCGGTTTTCTGGCGGGACTCGGAGTGCAGGTCGCACTCGCCGAGACCGGCTGTGAACTGCATCTCGGGTGGGCCGACTCGCTCACTCCGGTGGCGATTGTCGACTCCGTCTTCGACTTGGAAGAAATCGTTTCGCGTGTCGATTCGGTGGCGAAGGGCTGGTCCGAAGGAGCAGCGCTGAATCCAATTCCGTCTCGCGGCGACGTCAAGTTTCCTGCAAGCGCGATCCGGGACTACCTAGCCGAATCGCGCATGTCGAGGAACGGGGTTCTGGCGGCGTCACTCGTCGCGGAGAACAGTCTCGATGCGATGTCTCGAACGAAGGCGAAGCCGACAGATCTTGACTTCACGTCCGGGAACCAGAAGCTCCTCGACATGATGAGGAGAATCCTCTCTGAGACAGGTCCAGAGGACATTGCGCAGACCCTGTCGGGGGCGTGGCGATACGACGAGCGACTCCCGTCGCTTGGCTGGGATGTCATCGATGACCGCCAATATGCGCTTGAAGCGTTCGATCCGACTGATACCGCGAGGAATCCGAAGCTCTCGTGCGCGGGTGCCCACTGCCTCGCCATTTTGGGCATGTTCCATTTCCCGGTGTTCCGCGGTTACCGGAAGACGGCGACCACGGCGTGTCACGGGACGTGGAACCAAGGATGCTTCTCATGGCCACTATGGGAGCGCCCCGCGCCGAGTCGAGTGTCCAGGACGTACATAGCGCATGCATCGATCCCGCCGTCCGATGCGGTCAGCGTTGATTCAGCTCCATACGTCGCACGGACACGTCAATTCGCTGGCTGGGGGATTACCCGGATCCTGACGTCGAGTATCGACCGGGCCAGCAAGTATGGGCGCTTCGGGCCGCCAAGGGTGATCTGGCGACGTGCCTAACGTACCTGAGCTTGTGCCGGCCCGGATGGTCAACGAGTTCGTGTACTGCCCGCGGCTGTTCTATCTCGAATGGGTGCAGGCCAGATTCGAGGACAACGCCGACACGGTGCACGGTCGCTATGTGCATCGCAACGTGGACAAGGGCGGCGGTCGGATGGGCGAGTCGTCGGAGGACGATCCGGTTCGCGACGCCCGCTCTGTGCTCGTGAGCTCGGAGCGTCTGGGTCTTATTGCGAAGACGGACATCGTCGAGGGATCCGACGGCGAGGTGGTGCCTGTGGAGGTCAAGCGGGGCCGGCCGCCGAAGCACGGTCCCGCATGGGAACCTGAGCTGGTGCAGTTGGCCGCAATCGGGCTGATCTTGCGCGACAACGGCTACGACTGCGAGAACGGCCAGTTCTATTTCGCCTCGTCGCGAGAACGCACGACCGTCGAGTTCGATAGCCGCTTGGTTGACCGGACGCTCGACACCGTCGATCGGCTGCGCCAGGTCGCCGCTGCCGATGATCCGCCGCCGCCGCTGGTGGACAGCCCGAAGTGCCCGCGCTGTTCGCTGGTGGGCATCTGCCTTCCCGACGAGACCAATTTCCACACCGGGCGAGTCGAGGGGACGCCTCGACGCCTGACGCCTCGCGATTCGGCTGCGCGGCCGCTGTATGTCGGCCAGCAAGGCGCTCGCCTCGGCATCAGTCAGCGTCGGGTCGAAGTGAAGGTCAATCGCGAGGTGGTCAGCAGCGAGCGCCTGATCGATGTCTCGCAGATCAATCTCACAGGCAACGTTCAGGTATCCACTCAGCTGCTGAATGCAGCGTTCCGGGAGGACATCCCGGTGTGCTGGTTCAGCTACGGCGGATGGTTCCAAGGGATGGCCCACGGCCTGCCGTCCAAGCATGTGGAGCTGCGGCGGCGCCAGGTCGCGGTGGCGGCTCAGGCTGGCCTGCCGTTGGCGCGGCAGATGATCGTGGGCAAGATCCGCAACTCCCGAACCCTGTTGATGCGCAACTCTCGTGAACCGGTGGATGCGGCCGTCGGGCAGCTGAAGGAGCTCGCTGGCAAGGCTGCCGAGGCTGACTCGGTGGAGTCGCTGCTCGGACTCGAAGGCGCTGCGGCGCGATCGTACTTCGGCAGCTTCGCGTCGATGCTGAAGGACGACCGTCTCGGCACTTTCGACTTCAACGGCCGCAACCGGCGACCGCCTCGCGACCCCGTCAATTGCCTGCTGTCGTTCCTGTACGCGCTGTTGGTCAAGGACCTCACGGCGGTGGCGTTCTCGATCGGCTTCGATCCTTACCTGGGCGTGTATCACCGACCGAGATTCGGGCGGCCCGCGCTCGCACTCGATCTCGCCGAGGAGTTCCGGCCCATCATCGCCGAGTCAGTCGTTGTGAACGCCGTGAACAACGGCGAAGTGGCCGAGAACGGCTTTGTCGTCCGGGCCGGGGGAGTAGCACTCGAGCAGCCGGCGCGCCGAGCAGTCATCGCCGCCTACGAGCGGCGCCTCGACCACGAGGTCACCCACCCGACGTACGGCTACAAGATCACCTACCGTCGCGTTCTCGAGGTCCAGGCACGGATGCTCGCGGCAAGCATGCTCGGCGAGATCCCCGAGTACGTTCCCTTCATGACCAGGTAGAGCCATGAGTGATCGACGCCGATACTTGGTCTCATACGACATCCGAGATCCGAAGCGGCTGCGCAAAGTCCACAAGGCCATGAAGGCGTACGGTTGGCCCATGCATTACAGCGTGTTCATCAGCGATCTTGACAATATTGAACTGATCGACCTCAAGTTCGAACTTGGAGAAGTGATCCACCATGGAGAAGACACAGTTGCATTCGTCGACCTAGGAATGCCAACAGAGCGCGGCCGAGAGTGCTTTGATTTTCTCGGAATAGCGCCACCACTGCCACAATCCGGGCCGGTTATCGTCTGATGCGAGCGGTCCAGTCAGGCTCCGATGCCCGGGCAGCGCTCGCAACCCTGAAGTACGGGCCTGATATGCACCTTGACAACAGAATCCAATGCTTCCCGAGCACTCCTACACAGGGAGCGCTCGCAACTGCTCTCAAAGCCGCTGGTCAGAGCCGGTAGATTTCGAGAGCGGTTTGGCCGGAGATATCTCCGGCCCTTCATTGAAGCGAGTGCTTGCACGGCTGCACGTCGCGGCTGGTGTGACGGTTTGGCCGGAGATATCTCCGGCCCTTCATTGAAGCCAGTTCCTTGCCACGAAGAAGGGCGAGCAGATCACCCAGTTTGGTCGGAAATGTCTCCGGCCCTTCATTGAAGCCCGTAGGCGCGTAGTCGTCCCACTCGGTTGGGAACCGTTTGGCCAGGGATGTCTCCGGCCCTTCATTGAAGCGCGGCCCAGTCGAACGCCCAGGCTGCGACGCGCAGCACATTTGGCCGATCTATCGATCGGCCCTTCATTGAAGCTCGACGTGGTTGCCGACAATCCGGTTGTAATGCACCGAACTCGGCTGGCCAATTGGCTAGCCCTTCATTGAAGTGATTGTGCCGTGAACTCGCGGATTACCGATTTGGTGTTGGCCGATTGATTGATCGGCCCCTCTTTGGAGTTGTGTCGTGAATGCCGTCTGGATGCCAGCGGCGCGTTACCTGACCGAAAGTTCAGCCGGTCACTCATTGGATAGCCGCTGGCTATTCGGCGGGGAAGGGGAGCTGGAGCCACCAGGGGCGGCTGACGGCGTCGACGCGGGTCACCCACTTGACCCACCAGAAGCCTCGCCGGCCGGGCGCGACCAGCCGTACCGGGGCGCCGTGGCCCCGTCGCAGGGGTTCCCCGCCGTAGCCGACGGCCAGGTACAGGTTGGCAGCGTCGCGGGCGGGGAAGAGGCGGCTGTAGCCGGTCAGCGACGTGACTTCCAGCGTGGGCGCGTCGGTGTCACCGAGCAATTCGGCCAACGGCACTGCATCCCACGATTGGCGGCTCCACCACCCGCCGGTGCAGTCGAGGTCGGCTTGCACCGGCGCAGCGTGGTCGTACAAGGTCTTGAGCTTCACTGGCTCGCCTGCGACGGTGAGCTCCCAGTCCGAGGCGTCCACCCGGGGCGACCGGTCGTTGAGCCACATCGTTGTCGGCATCTCGGCGGGGTTGAACGAGCCGATCTCGTGTGAGCCCGTGAACCGCCGGTTGTCGCCCACCACCAGCTGCTGGATCCAGTACGCAGCTCCCGCGGCTGCCAGCGCGATGGCACCGCCGACGAACGCCCGGCGGTCGAGGTCGGTGATGCCGGGACGCCCCGGCCGGCTGGCGATGTGCCACAGCAGCAGCGGGGCCACGAACGCGACCAGCAGGACATGGGTCCACAGCGCCGACCAGTAGCCCACGCCGTGCCAGAGCCCGGTGGCGTGCAGCACGCCGAGCACGACCGTTGCGACGACGAGAGCCCCCAGAAGCATCGACAGCCACCGGCTGGCGCGACGGCGCTTGAGCCCGGTGCGCACCGAGCCCCGGAGCTTCGCCGGCGCCATCGCCAGCAGACTCAGGCCGGCAATGGCGTGGGCGACGGTCAGCCAGCGGCCCCAGCCGGTGCCCACCGCCCACGACGCCAAACCCGTGCCAACTGCAACGATCGCCGCAGCGGCCAAGAGCACATCGACCTGCCGGGCGGTGAGCAACGCGCCACGGCTCATGTCATGCCGATCTGAGTCGGCCTCCGCGCGCTCGACGGTCTCGGCGAATTGATGGCTCCATCATGTCCGCCGGCGAGGCCAATGTGGCCCACGCGCAGCGCGCTCGACGGTCCCGGCGAACAGATGCCGCCATCGTGCGGCTCGCACCCAGTCCGGCGCTGGAGATAGCCGACCGGGGTGACGGCAGCGAGACCGCCGCCACCCCAGCCGGTCTGGTCGGCGTGCGAGCGGCTACTCGCCGCCCTCGAGCAGCACGACGGGGATCCGCTCCCAGTCGTCGCCCACGACATCGATGCCCGCGTCCCGCAGATTCGCGACCGCCGCCTCGGCGATGTCGGTGCGGTACGCACCATCGTCAGGCTCCGCAGCCAGGATGCCCTCGCTGGTGGCCACGTCAACCGTCTGTGCCCACAGGTCGGGATCCATGATGCCCGCACCCAGCGGAGACGGCCAGATCAGCGCGCTGATCTCGTTCATCTGCCACGTCTGGTGCGACTGGCCCAGCGTCGGGACGTTGTCGAGCACGATCTGCACGCACTCCTCGGTGTTGTCCCGGCAGTGGATCCAGCCGCGCAGCGACGCCTCCACGAACCGGACCGCCGCGTCGTAGTACGCAGGATCGTCATCGAGGCGGTCGGCATCAGCCCACAGGGCGTCCTGGAGCATCGCCGTGCCCTCGTCGTTCCAGTCGATGATGTTGAGATCGGACGGCTGGTAGAGCTCGCCGGTCGCCGGGTTGATCGTCTCGAGCACTTGCGCGTACTCGTTGTAGATCATCGCCTGCGCCGCATCGATCTCGCCGGAGATCAACGCCAGCATGTCGAAGTTCTGCTGCACCAGCTGGATGTCGGAATCCGGGTCCAACCCGCTGCGGCGCAGCCCGGCCAGCAGCTCGAACTCGTTGCCGAATCCCCAGTTGCCCACGGTGCGGCCTTCGAGGTCGGACACCGAGTTGATGCCGGAGTCCACGAAGGACACCTGCAAGGTGGCGCTCCGCTGGAACACCTGGGCAATGTTGGTGATGTTGGCACCTTCCTCGCGTGGCACCAAGCCCCTCGGCACCCACGAGACAGCGAATTCCGCAGCACCCGAATCCAGCACCGAGGCCGGCACGATGTCGACACCGCCCTCGAGGATGGTCACGTCGAGTCCGACGTCTTCGTAGAAGCCGAGTGCCTGCGCCGCGTAGTAGCCGGCGAACTGTGCTTGGGTGAACCACTGCAGCTGCAGCGACACCTCCGAGATGGGCTCGAATTCGGGCTCATCCGCGTCGTCGCCGCCGGTGCAGGCCGCGGCTAGCAGGCCGAGCGCCAGCAGCGGCGTCAACAGCCGCAATGTCAATTTCCTGGTCCCCATGTCAACCCTCCCCAGGTTGGTTTCTCCTATAGGACCCCACGACCCCAACAGACGTCATTGCGCCCTCCGTGCTGCGAAGTACCACGGCATGACGAGCCGTTCGAGCACGACAGCGATCGCGTAGAGGCCGATGCCCACCAGCGATCCGGCCAGAACAGCGGCCCACGCGTCGTCGTAACGCGTCAGGCCGGCTGAGTTGGTGATGATGTTGCCGAGAGCGTCCTGCCGCCCGCCGAAGTACTCGGCCACGATGGCGGCGATCACCGCCAGCGACGTTGCGAGCTTCAGCGCGGTGAAGAAGTACGGCATCGCATTGGGGATTCGCACCTCGCGCATGATCCGCCACTTGCCCGCGCCGTAGGACTCCATCAGCTCGATCTGGCTCGGTTCGATGTGCCCGAGCCCCCGGGTGGTATTGATGAACACCGGGAAGAAGACCAGCACCACCACGACTGCCTGGTTGGAGCGGGGCGACAGGATCCCGAACCAGGCGTTGAAGATTGGCGCCAGGGCGATGATCGGCACGGCATTGACCGCGACCGCCAGCGGCGTGAGCGTCTCGTGTGCCGATCGGAACGCGGTCACGAGCACGGCCGCCAGTGCACCCACCACCACGCCGGCGATCAGGCCGGTGACGATGATGAACCCGGTGATGCCGGTCGCGGTCGAGATCGCGTCGAAGTCGCCGAACAGGGCGCTGACGATGGTTGAGGGAGGCGGCAGCACGAAGCCGTCGGGGTTCAGCACGGCCAGCAGGGCTTCCCAGCAGCCGAACATGATCGCCGCCGCCACCACAGGAGGCAGCCACGCCCGCAGCACAGCCTTCGCGGCGGTCACGAGGCGTGGTCCCCTCGCAGCGCGTTGCGCACTGCGGTCACGTTGGCGAAGTACTCCGGATGGTCGCGGGTCGCCTCGCTGCGCTCACCCAGGTCGGTGTCGATGACGGCCGAGATCCTGCCCGGTCGGGGCGACATCACCACTACCCGCGTCGACAGAAACACGGCCTCGCTGATGGAGTGGGTCACGAAGATCACCGTGGTCTGGGTCTCGTTCCAGATCCGCAGCAGCTCGTTCTGCATGTGCTCGCGGGTCATCTCGTCGAGCGCGCCGAACGGCTCGTCCATCAGCAGCAGCTTCGGGTCGAACGACATCGCCCGGGCAATGGCGACCCGCTGCTGCATGCCGCCCGACAGCTCCGCAGGATGGTGCCGGGCGAACTCGCTCAGCTTCACCAGTTCGAGCATCTCGGCGGACCGTTGCCGTCGGTCGGCCGCATTCCAGCCCATCAGCTCGAGGGGCAGCTCGATGTTGCGCGACACGTTGCGCCAGTCGAACAGGCCCGCCCGCTGGAACACCATCGAGTAGTCGCGGTCGAGCCGTGCCCGGTCCGCAGGCTTGCCGTTGACGGTGACGGACCCCTCGCTCACGTCGGTCAGCGCGGCGATCAGCCGCAGCAAGGTGCTCTTGCCGCAGCCCGAGGGACCGATCAGCGTGACGAACTCGCCGGCTGCGATCCGCAGGTCGATCCCGGTCAGCGCGTGGACCTCGTTGGAACGTCCTGGATTGAACACCTTGTCCACGCCCGCCACCTCGACGGCGGCCACGACGGCCTCGCAGTCACGATCGCCATCTGGGGGTTCAGGACCGTTTGTCGGGAAGCCGTTGCTCATGTCCCGTACTGCCCTTGTTCTGGCTCCCGTCCCTTGCGTCCGACCAGCACATACTCGACCGTCGAGATCACCAGGAAGACGAAGATCCCCAATGCGGCCGCCCCGAGCACGGCGACATAGAGGCGCTCGGGTCCCGTCGTGTAGCGCTGGGCTTCGAGCAGCACCCGGCGACCGAGGCCGCCTTTGACGCCGGCGGAGATCTCGCCGACGATGGCGCCCACCACGCTGGCGGTCGCCGCGATCTTGAACGCAGCGAACAGGTATGGCAGCGATGCCGGCAGGCGCAGGCGCCACAGCGTCTGGCCCCATCGTGCGGCGTAGGAGTCCATCAGCTCGAGGTTCTCGGGGCGGGGCGACTGCAGGCCCCGCAGGCCGTTGATCGTCACGGGGAAGAAGGTCAGGTACGTCGCGATGATGGACACCGACATCCAGTCCTGCCATTCGAACGGCAGAAAGTCGAAGCTCTTGCGTCCCCAGATCACGATAATAGGCGCTATCGCGATCAGCGGGATGGTTTGGCTGGCGATGACGTGGGGCACCAGCGCACGCTCCAGGCGCCCCGAGGTGGTCAGTGCGATGGCGATGCCCAGCCCGACGACGACGCCGATGGCGAACCCGACCGCCGCTTCTCGCAGCGTGAACGCTGCTTCGGAGGCGACGATCGACCAGAAGGCCTCGCCCGAGCCTCGCGGCTCCTCGAAGATCCCCGCCAGGATGTCGCCCACGGGCGGCATCTTGAGGTCGGTGGTCTCGGGCAGGAACGACCCGATCACAGGCCAGCCGGACTGAGCATCGTCGATGGCGGCCCCCACTGCTTTGTATCCGGTGTACGCCAGGCTCAGCAGGCACACGAACACGACCAGAACGACGACCTGGCGAGCGATGCGGAGCGTGCGAGCGCGGCGGCGCTCACGGGCCGCCTGCAGGCGGATCATCTGGTCGCGGACGACGGGGTCGTCTTCGGCCAACGCGCTGGCGGCCCCCGAGGCGGTGTCAGCCGGCACGACGCTCAGCTCAGCTTCTCAGCGCCGGAATGATGCGCTGGCCGTAAGCGTTGAGCGTTTCGTCCTTGGCGTCGTGCATGAGGTAGATCGCGAACTGGTCGACGCCCAGGTCTCGCAGCTCGCACAGCCGCGAGACGTGATGATCCGCGTCGCCCAGGATGCAGAACCGGTCGATCACCTCGTCGGGGACGAAGTCGGTGTGGACGTTGCCGGCCTTTCCGTGCTCGGCGTAGTCGTAGCCCTCGCGTCCGGCGATGTAGTCGGTGAGGGCTTGGGGCACCCCTCCGCCGGTGTCCCCGTACCGCTCGACGAGATCAGCCACGTGATTGCCGACCATCCCGCCGAACCAGCGGCACTGGTCGCGTTGGTGGGCGAGGTCGTCGCCGACATAGGCCGGCGCCGCCACGCAGATGTACAGGTCGTCAGGGCTGCGTCCGGCGTCGGCCGCGGCCTGGCGCACCGCGGCGACGGTCCACTCGGTGATCTGGGGATCGGCAAGCTGCAGGATGAAGCCGTCGGCCTGCTCCCCGCAGAGCCGCAACGCCCGTGGTCCGTAGGCGGCCATCCAGATGTCGAGCCGACTGCCCGACGACCACGGGATCTGCTGGCGGGTGCCGTTGTAGATCACCTCGCGGCCCTCGGCCAGTCCCTTGATGACCGTCATCGACTCCGACAGCGTGGCCAGGCTGGTGGGACGGTGGCCCAGCACCCGCATCGCCGAGTCGCCGCGCCCGATGCCGCAGACCGTCCGGTTGCCGAACATGTCATTCAGCGTGGCGAACAGCGACGCAGTGACCGTCCAGTTCCGGGTGCCCGGGTTGGTGACCATCGGTCCGACGATCATGCGATTGGTGGCTGACAGCATCTGGCTGTAGATCACGTAGGGCTCTTGCCACAGCACGTGGCTGTCGAAGGTCCACCCGTAGTCGAACCCCAGCGTCTCTGCTCGCTGGGCGAGGTCCACCACTCGCCACGCGGGCGGATCGGTCTGAAGAACAACGCCGAATTCCATGTTCTCAGTCCTCCGATCCGTTTCGATGCCCGAACGCGCCGTTGCGTCGGGCCATGGTGTTGCCCCCTACTGCAGGTACTGGCAGAGACTCCGGCGCAGGTACTGGCCGTCGCCGGCACGGCCCAGGTACTGGCCGTCGTCGATGATCTTGCGGCCTCGCGAGAACACCGTGTCGACATGGCCGGTCACCTCGACGCCCTCGTAAGCCGAGTGGTCGATGTTCATGTGGTGGTTGTCGACGCTGATCGTCCACTGCTTGTTCGGGTCGTAGATGACGATGTCGGCATCCGAACCTGCGGCGATGATCCCCTTGCGTGGGTACAGGCCCATCATGCGAGCAGGGGTGGTGGCGCACAGCTCGACCCAGCGAGCCAAGCCGATCTCGCCGGTCACCACCCCCTGGTAGATCATGTCCATGCGGTGCTCGACCCCGCCGATGCCATTGGGGATGGCCCGGAAGTCGTTGAGTCCGAGCTCCTTCTGCTCCTTCATGCAGAACGGGCAGTGGTCAGTGGACACGACGGCCAGATCGTTGGTGCGCAGCCCCTTCCACAAGTCGTCCTGGTGGCCTTCTTCGCGGGAGCGGATCGGCGTCGAGCACACGTACGCGGCACCGGCGAAACCAGGTCGATCGAGGTGGTCCTCCAAGCTGAAATGCAGGTACTGCGGGCAGGTCTCCGCGAACACGTTCATGCCCGCGTCGCGTGCCAGAGTCACCTGCTCAAGGGCCTCGGAGGCCGAGAGGTGCACGATGTACAGCGGTGCCGCACCCACCTTGGCCAGCTGGATCGCCCGGTGCGTGGCCTCAGACTCGAGCTCTTTGCGGCGCACGTAGCCGTGGGTGACCGGCGAGGTCTCCCCCCGCTCGAATGCCTGGTTGGCCAGCACGTCGATCGCCAAGCCGTTCTCGGCGTGCATCATGATCAGCCCGCCGTTGCCGGCCGCCTGCTGCATGGCCCGAAGGATCTGCCCGTCGTCGGAGTAGAAGACGCCTGGGTAGGCCATGAACAGCTTGAAGCTGGTGATGCCCTCGTTGACCAGCAGGTCCATCTCCTTGAGCGAGTCGTTGTCGACGCCGCCGATGATCATGTGGAAGCCGAAGTCGATCGCGCAGTTGCCCTCGGTCTTGGCCATCCACTCATCGAGGCACTCGCGCACGTTCTCGCCGTAGCGCTGCACAGCGAAGTCGATGATCGTGGTGGTGCCGCCCCACGCTGCCGCCCGCGTGCCGGTCTCGAAGGTGTCCGAGGCGTAGGTGCCGCCGAAGGGCAGTTCCATGTGGGTGTGCACGTCCACGCCACCGGGCACCACCAGCCGGCCGGTGGCGTCGACGATCTCGGAGTTCTGGGCGGCAGCGGCGGCGATGTCGCTGCCGGGCTGCAGCACGGCAGCGATCTGCTCGCCGTCGATCAGCACGTCGGCCGGATCGGCACCAGTCGAGCTGACAACGGTGCCCCCCGTGATCAACGTCGTCATTGTCGTGCCCCCCTTGGTCGTGAATTGCGAAGCCCGAGCGCGTTCCCGATCGCCGCTTCAGGGCGCTACGAGCGATTCGTACGATTCGGGCCGGCGATCCCGGTAGAAGGCCCACTGGTTGCGGACCTCATCGACCATCTCGAGGTCGAGCTCGCGCACCACCAGCTCTTCGGCATGGTCCGATGCGGCCTTGTCCACGATCTGTCCCCGGGGGTTGGCGAAGTACGACGTGCCGTAGAAGTCGTTGTCGCCCAGCGGCTCGATGCCGACCCGGTTGATGGCCCCGACGAAATACATGTTCGCCGCCGCCGAGGATGTCTGTTCGAGCTGCCACAGGTAGGCGGACAGCCCCCGGCTGGTGGCCGAGGGATTGAACACGATCTCCGCGCCGGCCAGCCCGAGCGCACGCCAGCCCTCGGGGAAATGCCGGTCGTAGCAGATGTAGACGCCGACCGTCCCGACGGCGGTCTCGAAGACCGGGTAGCCCAGATTGCCTGGCCGGAAGTAGAACTTCTCCCAGAACCCCTTGACCTGCGGGATGTGGTTCTTGCGGTACTTGCCGAGATAGGTCCCGTCGGCGTCGATGACGGCCGCGGTGTTGTAGAGGAGCCCGGCCTGCTCCCGCTCGTACATGGGCACGACGAGCACCATCTCGTGCTGTTCCGCGAGCTCGCAGAAGCGCTTGGTGGTCGGGCCGTCGGGAATCGCCTCGGCGTAGGAGTAGTACTCGGCATCCTGCACTTGGCAGAAATACGGCCCGTAGAACAGCTCTTGGAAGCACATCACCCGGGCGCCGGCGGCAGCCGCCTCGGCCACGTACTTCTCGTGGAGCTCGATCATCGACTCCTTGTCGCCGGTCCAGGCGGTCTGGGATATCGCAGCGGTCACCGTGCGTGCCATGTTGTGCCCTCCTCGCTCTCTTGGAAGTCCCTCGTGCGTGGCTGGAGGAAAAAAAGGAGTCTAGATCAGCCCGCAGAGGGGTCCTGAACCGACGCAGCAGTGGCCTCATCAGGCAGGATGTAACGATGTCGGGACGCACCACCACCTTCCGCGGATGGAAGGTGGTGGGGGCGGGGGCAGTTATCCAGGGGCTGCAGAGCGCATTCGTCATGCACTCGCTGGGTGCCTACCTGGTGGAGATCGAGCGCGAATACGGCTGGAGCAAGACGGCCCTGTCGGGCGCGTTCGCAGTGAATCGCGCCGAGACGGCGCTGCTGGGGCCGGCGCAGGGTTGGCTGATCGACCGGTTCGGGCCCAAGGCCATCACACGAGCAGGCGCGGTGTGCATGGCGGTCGGCTTCGTGTGGTTCAGCCAGCTGCACTCGTTGTGGCAGTTCTACGGCGCCTTCCTGGTCATGGCCGTCGGCAGCGCGTTCTGCGGATTCCTGACGGTCACCGTTGCGATCGTGCGGTGGTTCGAGCGGCTGCGAGCCCGTGCTCTGTCGCTCGGTGGCATGGGACTGGCCGCAGGAGGGGTCTGCGTGCCGCTCGTGGTGCTGTCGTTCACGTGGTTCGGCTGGCGTACGACCGCTGCTGTCACCAGCGTCGCCGGCGCCGCTGTCGCGTGGTGGTTGGCCAAGTACCTCGACGGCAGCCCCGCCGAATTCGGCGAAGAGGTCGACGGCGGGGCCAAGATCGTTGCCAACGGCAAGACGGTGCGCGCCGAGGGTCTCACCGACGTCCACTTCACGGCAAAGGAGGCGATGCGCACGAGAGCGTTCTGGACGATCTCATTCGGTCACCTGAGCGCACTGTTCGTCGTCGGCGCTGTGATGGCGCACCTGCAGCTCTACTTGACATCCGAGCGTGGCTACTCGTTGCAGCACGCCAGCCTGTTCGCCGCTGCGCTGCCGCTCATGCAGCTGGCCGGCATGGCGGTGGGCGGCTACCTCGGCGACCGGATCAACAAGCGGCTCATAGCGTCGGTCGCCATGTTCGGCCATGCCGGTGGCATCCTGCTGCTCGCGTGGGCGCCCAACGCATTTGTGGTGGTGCTGTTCGTGATCTTCCATGGCCTCGCGTGGGGAGCGCGCGGCCCGCTCATGCAAGCCCTGCGCGCCGACTACTTCGGCTCGTCGGCATTCGCTGCGATCATGGGCGTGAGCTCGCTGATCGTGATGATCGGGCCGATCGTCGGACCCCTCGCCGCGGGGTGGCTGGCTGACACCACCGGCAGCTACGTCACCGGATTCGTGGCGCTGGCTGTCATCACCGCAGCCGGGATGCTGTTCTTCGTGATCACCAAGCCCCCGAGCCCCCCGCAGCGCACGACCGGCACCACCACCGTCCCGCAGCGACAGCAAGAAGTGGCACGCTGAGCGCCATGGGAGCCGTCCGCTCGGACACTGCGTCTGAAACTGGGCGCGGAGCGGGGCTCGACCCGGCGCCGCTGTTCGATCCGCGTACCTACCTGGACGGTGTGCCGCACGATCTCATTGCCGACCTGCGGGCCCAGGCGCCGGTGCACTGGGTGCCCGAGCCCGAGCTCATGGGGTGGGAGGCGGGGCCCGGCTTCTGGGCCGTGCTCACGCACGAGCTGATGAACCGGGTGCTGCGCGACCCAGGGACATTCTCGTCACACCTCGGCGGCACGCAGATCCGCGACCCCCAGACCGCTGCGATGCTCGAATTCGTCCAGCGGATGATGCTCAACCAGGATCCGCCGCAGCACACGCGGCTGCGGCGCCTGCTCATGCGCTCGTTCACCCCGAGCGCCGTGGCCGAGCTGGAGGCCACCATCTCCGCTCGGGCCGAGCGGCTCGTGAGTGCTGTGGTGGAGCGCGGGCACGCCGATTTCGCCAAGGAGGTCTCGGCCGAGCTGCCGCTGCTGACGCTCGCCGACATCATGGGCGTGCCGTCGCAGGACCGGATGCTGCTGTTCGACTGGTCCAACCGGGTCATCGGCTACCAGGACGCCGAGTACTCGGTGTCGGACGCATTCGATCCCGCTACTGGAACAGAGATGGCGCGGCGCGCCTGCGACGTGCGGGACCAGATCCGCCCCGGCCCCGACGGTCGCATGCCTGACCCTCGCTCGCGCGAAGGTCTCGCAGACATGTACGGGTACGCGCACGACCTCGCCACCTACAAGCGGGCGAACCCGGGCTCCGATGTGGTGTCGATCCTGCTGGCTGCCGACGACGCCGAGGGCGGCATCACCAACGAAGAATTCGAGACCATGTTCTTCCTGTTCGCCGTGGCGGGCAACGAGACGCTGCGGAACGGCATCCCCGGCGGGCTCTGGGCGTTGCTGCAGCATCGCGATCAGCTCGCCAAGCTGCGGGCGGACCCTGGGCTGTTGCCGGGCGCCATCGAGGAGATGCTGCGGTTCATCCCGCCGGTGGTGCACTTCCGCCGCACGGCCTCGCGCGATGTCGAACTCGGCGGCTGCGCTGTGCGTGCGGGCGACAAGGTGGTCGTCTTCCACGTGGCGGCCAACCGGGACCCAGCCGTGTTCTCCGAGCCCGACCGGTTCGACATCGAGCGCAGCCCGAACGACCACCTCACCTTCGGGGCGGGGCCCCACTTCTGCCTGGGCGCTCACCTGGCTCGCCGCCAGATGTCCGCGATGTTCGCCGAGTCGTTGTGGCGCATGCCGAACCTGCGCCTCGACCCGGCCCGCAGACCCGAACGCCTGCTGTCGAACTTCCAGCACGGCTTCAAGCACCTGCCGGTGCTCTGGGATGTGCCTGCCAGCGGCAGGGACGGTCCACAGTGAGCAACCCGGCCGGCGCCACGGTGCCGCCATTGCGGATCGGCGTGACGCCCGACATCGCACTCTGGGAGCGGTCGCTGGCTGAACGGCGCGAGATCGTCGCGCATGTCGCAGAGGCCGGCTTCGACACAGTGTTCTTCGCGGATCACGTGAGCTTTCGGACCGGCCACGGCCATGACGGCATGGTGACAGCCGCCGGCTTGGTGAATCTGCATCCGGATCTCGGGGTGTACTTGGCGGTGTACCTGCTGCCTCTGCGCCACCCGGTGCCGGTCGCACGCCAGCTCGCCAACCTTGCCGAGATGGCACCGGGGCGGATCCGTTTCGGCGTCGGCATCGGCGGCGACGATCGGCACGAGGTCGAGGTGTGCGGCGTGGATCCCCGCACGCGCGGCCGCCGGACTGACGAGTCGCTGGGAATCGTGCTGCGGTTGCTGGCCGGCGAGACCGTCGACCATCGGGGCGAGTTCTTCTCGCTGGAAACGGCCCGTATCACGCCGGCGCCAGACCCGCCGATCCCCACCTACGTAGGCGGTCGATCTGACGCTGCCGTCCGCCGTGCCGGCCGGTTTGCCGACGGCTGGCTTGCAGCCTGGTGCTCTGTCCGCCGCTACCGGGAAGCAGCCGAGATCTTTGCCGAGGCAGCCGCCACCGAGCGGGCCGTCCCGGGCCCGCCGCCTGACGTGCCCGACCATGGGCTGCAGCTGTGGGTCGGCTTCGGAGACAGCCGTGCAGAGGCGGCGAGCTACGTAGGACCTGATCTGGAGCGCTTCTACAAGGTGCCGTTCGCAAGCTTCGAGAAGTACACCCCGCACGGCACTGTCGACGACGTCGTGGAGTTCTTCCTGCCGTACCTCGACGCGGGCTGCCGGCATGTGAACCTCACACCGTGCGGATCGGACCCCCTCGAGGCGATACTGGCTGCGGGGGAAGTGGCACGACGGCTGAGACAGGCTGACCCGCTGGCAGTCTCGGCCACCGCTGGATCAGCGCAGCAGGGGAGCGACTCGACATGAGCACGACGGCAGCATCGCGGCCGCAATCGACAACCGAGATGCTGGACATCCGGCCGATTTCAGGGGCGCTCGGCGCCGAGCTCTGGGCTCAGGGCGGCGAGCCGCTCGACGTCAACGCGCTCGACACCGCGGGCGCTGCGGCGGTCCGTGAGGCGCTGTGCGAACACCAGGTCGTAGTGATCCGCGGTCAGCAGATGGACATCGCTGATGTGGCGCGCTTCGGCCGTCGCTTCGGCGAGCTCGAGCGTCACCCGTACCTCGGCGGCACCGCCGAGGAGCCCGAGGTGGTCCCGGTCATCAAGGAACCCCACGAAACTGTCAACTTCGGCGGCGGCTGGCACTCGGAGATGTCGTTCCTCGAATGCCCGCCCATGGCGACGGCGCTGTATGCGGTGGAAGTGCCGACCTTCGGCGGCGACACGCTGTTCGCGAACCAGCAGGCGGCCTACATGGGGCTGTCCGACACCATGAAGCGCTTTGCCGAGAGCCTCACCGCAGTGCACTCAGCAGCCCGTCAGCACGGGCGGCGGGGCGATTCGGACCGGTACGCGGGCCAGCGCAGTTCGATGACGGTCAACGTGTCTGACGAGGCGCATGCGCAGCTGACCCATCCGGTCGTGCGGACCCATCCCGAGACCGGCGCGAAAGCGCTCTACGTGAACCGGGCGTTCACCGAGGCCATCTCGGGCATGCGCCGGCACGAGTCGAAGGCACTGCTGGAGATGCTGTGGGACCATGCGGTCGGCGAGCAGTTCACGTGCCGGGTCCGGTGGGAGCCCGGAACGCTGACCATGTGGGACAACCGCAGCGTCCAGCACTACGCGCTGAACGACTACCACGGGCAGCGTCGACACATGCT
Source organism: Acidimicrobiia bacterium (assembly GCA_022820925.1). GTDB lineage: Bacteria > Actinomycetota > Acidimicrobiia > Acidimicrobiales > Poriferisodalaceae > Poriferisodalis. Next base: position 103,968 of record JAJEEO010000011.1, read on the forward strand.
CCGGGTGACGATCGCCGGCGATCGGCCCCGCTGAGTCGACTCGCAGGCGACCAGAGGCTGGACGAATGGCGATGAGACCGCTGGCGGGCATCCGCGTGGTGGACATGAGCCGCGTTCTGGCCGGGCCGTTCGCCGGACGGATTCTGAGCGACCTCGGCGCCGACGTCGTGAAGGTGGAGCCGCCCGAGGGCGACATCTCGCGCCTGTGGGGCGTCAACCGGGCCGGGCTCGCCGGCTTCTACACCCAGCAGAACGTGGGCAAGCGAAACGTGTGCATCGACCTTCGTGCCGGCGGAGGCGCCGAGACGGTGAAACGGCTCGTCGCGCACGCCCATGTGCTCGTCGAGAACTTCCGGCCTGGCGTGATGGCTCGCCATGGCCTGTCGTTTGCCGAGTTGTGCGAGGTGAATCCCGCCCTGGTGATGCTGTCGATCAGCGGATTCGGGCAGGAGGGCCCCGATTCGCAGCGAGCCGCCTATGCGGCAGTGCTTCACGGCGAATCGGGCTGGATGGCTCGAACCGCCACGATGCACCAGCAGCCGCTCCAAGAGCCGTACCTGGCAGTTGCCGATACCAACGCAGCGCTTCATGGATCGATCGGCGTCCTCGCAGCACTGCGTGTCGCAGAGATGACCGGGCACGGCCAGCACATCGACATAGCGATGCTCGAAGCATTCCTGGCGACCGATGAGGGCAGCCAGTCCGGACTTGACGGCGGCAACTACACATCCCAAGGCGGGCTCGTGTGGGACGGCGTGGACGGGCCGGTTCTGACTGCCGGCGATTTCCGATGGATCTGGCGCCAGCTGAGCGAGACCCACGGGCTCGCCGACCCGTCGCCCCCCGACGCCGACATACCGACCAAGCGGGCGCACCGCACCGATGCGATCAACGCGTTCCTGAGCTCGTTCGCGACCCGTGCTGAGATGCTGGCGGCCCTCGACAAGGCGAACCTGGCGTGGGGCGACATCCGCACGACGGCCGAGGCGCATAGGTCGCCCACCGCAGTGCACCGTGGCTCCTCGGTCGAGATCGACGCTCGCGACGGCGGCACGCGGCGCGTCACCCAGACGCCGTATCGATTTGCGGGTGCCGCAGCGGAATCGGGGGCGGTCTCGGGGGTGACCCCGGAGTCGTTGGCACCGTACCGGGGCGAGCACAACGCCGAAGTGCTGGCCGAATGGCTGGGCGCCGGCCGTGCGGAAGTCGACGCGCTGCGCCAAGCGGGTGTGCTCGCCGAGGACCAGTTCGCGGCCGAAGGGCGCGCAACCGGGCATTCGTGATCTTCATGGAACCGAAACAGTCCGGCAGAGGTCTGATGTGGCAGGCAGTCTTCGTGGGGACGTGGCATGGCCGGAGCGCCTATCGCAGTGATGAATCCGGCGTCGTTGGACGCAGGTCTGCCGTTCATCGTTTCGCGGCTGGATTCGGCTGTGATGGGGTCGGGGCTCGTGGGCTCAGGGCCCGTGGGCTCGGAGCTGATGGGTTCGGGCACGATCCGTTGTGGATTGACGGTGAGCGCCGCTGAGGGAGCGCCGCAGGCTGCCTCTGGCCCGATCGATGTCGTGGCGCTGCGGTTCGAGGACTTCTACGCGGCCCACCGCGACGAGATGGCGCGGGCTATCGGGCTGGCGTTGCGTGATCCGTCGCTGGGAGCTGAAGCCGCCGACGAGGCGTTCGCGCGGGCCTGCCAGCGCTGGGGACAGGTCAGCTCATATGCGAATCCGCAGGGTTGGGTGTTTCGGGTCGGGCTGAACTGGGCCCGCTCATGGTTGCGACGGGTGCGGCGAGAGCGAGAGCGCCGTCCGCTGCTGGCCCAGTCGGAGGCGACCGAGGACCGGGCGCCCGATCTGGATCTCGAGCGTGCACTCGCAACGCTCAACGATGCTCACCGTGCAGTCATCGTGGCCCGCTTCTACCTCGATTGGTCGGTGGCGGAGACCGCCGCCGCGCTCGGCATCGCGACGGGCACGGTCAAGAGCCGTCTCAGTCGGGGGCTGGACCAGCTTCGCGATGTGCTCGAAGCAGCACCTGATGCAGGGGAGGGGTCGTGACCGACGAAGACCGCCTCCGCAACCGGCTGCACAGCGCGGCATCGGGAATGCCGGTGGGTTCCGGCTCGGTAGCAGGCGTCCAGGCGCGCGCTGCCCAGCTGCAGCGCCGGCGCAATGCGATGCGCGGCGGGGCGGGCGCGTTCGCGCTGGTGGCGGTCGCGCTCGTTGGCATCGTGTCGCTGCGCAACGGCGGGCCAGGTGAATTCACCGACTCCGCGGTGGCGACACAGCAGGAAGCAGCCGACGACATGCCCGCGACGACCGCGGCGGCTGCTGCCGCGGCGAGCGAATCGGTTGAGGAGATGGCTATCGAGGCGATGGCCGAGGAGGAGATGGCCGAGGAGGAGCCCGCCACTGCGACAGTGACGGGCAGCGCTGTGACCTCGCAGGACCAACCGGAGCCGTCGGGAGGCGCCGAGACGGTCACGACGGAACCCCCCGTCAGCGAGACGGTCGAGCCGGCGGTCTCAGGCGAATCCGAGAACTGGAACAGCGCCCAGTCTGACGACGGCAGCCCGAAGGCGGCGGTGTTCGCCACCGCAGTGTCGGTAGTGAAGCCGCCGCCGCAGGCCCAGGGCGGCACCATGAGCTACTCGTTCAGCGGCGGACATGCGGTCGCCCAGGCGTCCGATGGCTGGTACGCCTATGACGGCACCGATTGGCAGACGCTCGGCGTGCCCGCCAGCCTGGAAGTGGCCGCTGTCGACCTGTCCGCATCGGAACGATTCGCGATCCTGGGCGTTGTACGGCCGCTGGCGTGCGCGGTCGAGCACATCGTGGGCGTGCAGACCTCCGAAGGGTGGCGCTTCGCGCGCATCGAGGACGGAACCCCGTCCATCGTGCACTCGGTGCTGCTCGATGCCCAGGTGCGCGTCCTCGACAATGCAATCGAGGTGGAGCGGACCGAGCTCCTGTCGCTCTGGGAGGAATGCGCTGATGGGACCGAGCAGACTGCGCCGTCCGCGGAAGTTGCCGGCCTGCTCGAGGACCTTGAGCTGCTCGGCGAAGTGACCCGGCAGAGCTGGCTGTCGGTACCGCTGGAACCGGACGTTGCCGGACACTGGCTGCGCATCGCCCACGACGACGCACACGCCGCTGCACTTCGCGAATCAGATCTCGATTGGATTCACACCGTCGCGCCGAGGCTCACGGTCCCAGCCGTCGAGCTCGAAGACTCTCTCGAGCGGCGAGGTGACGACGCGAGGTTCTCGCTGCACGAGACAACGATCCTCGATGTGGTGACCAAGGTCGAAGTCTCCGACGGCACGGCGTGGCTGCACCACGGCGATCAGACTTGGGAGGTGTGCCCGATCCCCGATGTGGACGCTGCACACGGTGAGGTCGGCTGGGCCGGCGAGCATCTCGCGGTGATCGTCGGCACGCCAGAGCAGCAGCTGTACCTCCTCGAGCGCACCGAATAGCTGCCGTTGTCGCAGGGCCGGTCCTAGTGTGACCGGATGCCTCAGCACACGAGCGTCACACAGGAATTCCCCGAGCTGGGCTTCTACATGCTGCCTGGCGACGCATTCGACTCAGCGGATGCCCTCGCCGAGGTTCGAGCTGCCGAAGCGATGGGGCTCGGCAGGGCATTCCTCGGAGAGCGGCCCAATCGCAAGGAAGCGGGTGCCATCTGCGGTGCTACCGCTGCCGTCACCGAATCCATCGGCATCACGCTGGGGGTGACCAACATCAATACCCGCCACCCGACGCTCACGGCAGGTCTTGCGCTCACGGTGCAGAGCCTGGCCGGCGGGCGATTCACGATGGGCTTCGGACGCGGCGTCGCTGTGGCGCAGCAGATCATGGGTCTGGAGCCCGTCACCACGGCCGATCTGGAGGACTTCGCCCTAGTGATGCGCCGGTTGTTCCGGGGCGAGATCGTCGGCGACTACGACGGTCCGACCGGCCGCGTTCCGATCCTGCTGCTCGACCAGACGCTGGATGAACACTTGCCGCTGGCGCTGGGGGCGATGGGGCCGAACACGCTGGCGCTGGGCGGACGCTGCTTCGACGACGTCATCCTGCATCCGTTCTATTCCGACGAGACCGTGGTGCGCTCGGTAGATGCGGTCACGACGGCGGCCGATCAGGCCGGGCGCGATCCGGCTGATGTCAACGTGTGGTCGTGCTTCGTGGTGGTCAGCGACGAGGTGCCGCCAGAGCTGCGGCTGCGCAAGACAGTCGGGCGCTTGGCCACCTACTTGCAGTACTACGGCGATGTGCTGGTGCGGGTGAACCGCTGGGACCCAGATGTGCTGGCGCAGTTCCGTGCCGACGAGGTGGTGGCCAGGTTCCTCGCCCCGATCGATGGCACGGCCACGGTTGCCGAGCTCGAGCACATCGGCACGCTCTTGCCAGACGAATGGCTGGCTCCGATGGGGGCAGGCACGCCCGCCGAGTGCGCTGCTGCGGTGAGACGCCAGATCGACCTCGGCTGCGACGCTGTGCTCATGCACGGCGCAACGCCTGCCGAGTTGGCAACGGTGATCGATGCCTACCGGCAGCTCGCCACCTAAGCACTGACGCTGTCTCCGCCGCGGCGGCGCTCGACCCAGAACCCGCCTGCGACATCAGAACTAACGTCGGCGCAGCGTCGGGGCTGTCTCGGCGCCTGGGATTGGGGGGACGAGATGGCGAGCGATGACCCGGGACTGTGGAGTGCGAGCGAGCAGGCTGCGGCAGTGGCCGCGGGGGAGCTGTCGAGCCGGGAGCTGACTGCTCACGTCATTGACCGCATCGAGCGGCTCGACGGCGACATCAACGCCGTGGTCACCCGCGACTTCGAGGCGGCGCTGGAGCGCGCGGCAGCGGCCGATGCTGCGCAGGCGGGCGGAGCCACGCTCGGGCCGCTGCACGGCGTTCCGTTCACTGCCAAGGACGCCCTGATGACGGCGGGCATCCGCTCGACCGGCGGGGCGCGAGAACTGACCGACAACGTGCCCGACACCGATGCGGCAGTCGTGGCTGCCTGCCGTGCAGCGGGCGCGATCGTGATCGGCAAGACAAACCTGCCGCGCTGGTCAGCCGACAACCAGTCGTTCAATGACCTGTTCGGCACCACCAACAACCCATGGGATCTGACCAAGGTCCCCGGCGGCTCGTCGGGTGGCGCCGCAGCAGCGACCGCGATGGGCTTCACCGGCTTTGAGATCGGCACCGACATCGGCGGCTCGATCCGATTCCCGGCCTCGTACAACGGCATCTGGGGCCACAAGCCGAGCTTCGGCGTCATCCCGACGACCGGCTATCTCGACCACGTGCGCGGCGGCACCACCGAGCCGGACATCAACGTGTTCGGCCCGCTTGCGCGCAGCTGCGACGACCTGGAATTGCTGTTCGACGTGCTGCTGCGCAGCGAAGAGCCGTGGGTGCCGCGGCTGCCGCCTGCGCCGGATGACGTCGGCGGCCTGCGCGTCGCGGCGTGGCTCGACGACGAGTACTGCCCGGTCGACGGCGACGTAGTGGAGGTGATGAACGCTGCTGTCGGCGCCCTCGAGGCCAGCGGCGTGAGCGTCGACCACGCAGCTCGACCAGACATCGACCCGCTGCCGGCGTGGGAGACCGGCCTCTGGCTGGTGCGGGCCGCCATGACCTTGGCCGGCCGCGGCGAAGGACCCGGCCATCGCGAGTGGCTCGAGCGCCACATGGCGCGCGAGGAATGCCGCAGCAAGTGGGCCGATTTCTTCACCGGCTACGACGCGATCCTCATGCCGGTGAGCTTCCACCCGCCCTTCGACCACATGCAGGAAGGATCCTTCGCCGAGCGCCGCATCCCCGCGAATGGCATCGAGCGGCCCTACATCGAGATGACCCGCTGGACGATCCTGACCGGCATGTCGTACCTGCCCGCCACGGTGCCGCCGCTGGGCCTCACCACTCAGGGCCTGCCCGTGGGGTTCCAGGTGGTCGGCCCCTACGGCGGCGACCGCACCACGATGGCGCTGGCCCGCCGCATCGGCGAGCTCACCGGCGGCTACCAGCCCCCACCCCGCGCGCTCTGAGCGGCAGCGGCCACCTCGTCGATTGCTTGGGCGAGATCTTCGCCTTCGATCACGCCCTCGACGACATCGTCACGGGCCAGGAACTGGAACACGATCCGTTCCACCTCCATGCCCGTGGCCTGCTGCGCGCACCAGGCATAGGTGGCGCCCTGCAGGCGGTAGTAGCCGGTCTTCTGCTCGACAACACTGCTGTCGGTGATGGCGTCGGTCTTGAAGTCGACCACCACCAGTCGCCCTTCGGGTGTCTCGTACAGCAGGTCGATGAAGCCTTCGAGCACGAGCCCGTCGTCGAGCGGCGCGGTGACGAACACCTCCTGCCAGTAGCGCCCGCGGGCAGCTTCTGCCACCGTGCCGCTCGCAAGCGCAGCTTCCACCCGACGTCTGATCTCACTCGTCTGCCCGGTCAGACCGTGGTCGCGCGCGCAGATGGCCGCGAGCGCTCGCAGCGTGCTGGAGTCGTGTGACGAGGTGTCGGATATGTCGATGTTCTGCAACACCGCATGCACGGCGCTGCCCAGGGCGGTGCCGTAACGGCCTTGGCGCGCCAGCGGTTCGCCACGGGCGCGGTAGCCATCCTCGCTGCCGGCACCGGCTACAGCAGCGCCGGTGTCGGTGACCACATCGTCCTTGGACAACCCCGCTGCGTCCAGCTCTGCGTCGGGACCTGCACCACTCGCGCCGCCCTCGGTGACGATGGTTGCGGCGTGATGCTTGGCGAGGGCCGAGGCACTGAGATGCGACGCAGTCCTGCTCGCCTTCACGGCTGCCGCATGCCGCTGCTGCCATTCTTCGCGGCGTGCACGAATCGAAGTTGAATCCGCAGCGGCTTCGAGGGTTGAGGCCCGACTGCCCGAACCGTCGGACTCGTCGAGCGCGTATGCGTCGGAATCTTCGCGATCGGGCCGGAAGTCGTCCACGCGCCAAGTGATCCCGCTCAGCGGCTCGTCCGCGGCAGCGCTGCCTGAGATGCTCAACGCAGCGCTCAGCAGTTCCCCGCTCTCAAGATTGTGGTCACCGCTCGAGCGCTGGGGCGGTTCCTTGCGGTGCACCGAGACGATCAGATGGTCGCGCGCCCTGGTGCAGGCCACGTACAACAGGCGCAGTCGTTCGTAATGAAGCGCCACAACCTCGTCTTCGTTGCGTTCCTCGAAGTGAAGGGAGCTCACTTCGCCTCGTAGGCGGATCTCAGGCGGTGAGCCCTCCCGCGAGATGATCACCTGCACGCCGGCTCGCCTGCGGGGCCTGTCCTGCAGACCCGCGACGATGACGATCGGGAATTCGAGGCCCTTGGCGGCGTGAATGGTCATCACGCGCACCGCTTCGTCGTCGGACTCGGGCAGGATCGATTCGGTGGCGCGCGAGTTCTCTGCTGCCTGCCCTTTCGCCCACGCCAGGAAGCCGCGCAGGCCGCCGTGCTGGCTGTCGGACCATGCCCGCGCCTGGTCGGCGAGGTATCGGATCTGACGCCAGCCGTCACGCGGCCGCGCCCGAGTCGCCACTTGCTCATAGAGCCGTCGCTCCCGCACGAGTGCGTCGATGACCGCAGCTGGGCCCAAGGTGGTGCTGCGTTGGTGCAACGACAGCAGGTGCCTGAGCGCGTCGACTGCCGGTGTGGGCTCCGCGTCGCCCAGCCGTGGGTCGGTGTAGTTCCACGAGCCCTGATGCCTCACCCGGTGGACGTACAGGTCGTCGTCGCCGCAGCCGTACACGGGCGTCCGCAATGCACTGGCGATTGCCAGTGAATCGGTGGGATCCGACACCGCTCGCAGGCACATCATGAGGTCGCGCACCATCTGCGTTCGCCAGACGAATGATGCGGCCTCGAGCCGGTATGAGATGTCGGCGTCGGACAGGGCGTCTTCGAGCTGGGGCAGGCCCGTCCGCTTGGGAATGAGCACGGCGATGTCGCTGGGACGGGCAGGCCGCGCCTCGCTGGTGTCGGGGTCGATGACCATCCACCGTTCGCTCAAGATTGCTCCGATCGAGCCCGCAACGTCTGCGGACTCGGCCTCGCGCACCTCGCCGATCGGCAACCTGCGGGCATGCGGATCGAGTCCCAAGACACTGACCCGAGGTCCGCTGACACGCTGCAAATCGGCGCCGATGCTCTCTGTGGTCGCTGCCCGAACGGCGTCAGGCAGTTGCCGCCCTGCCTTCAGCGCGCGGTACGGAGGTTGGAGGGCAGGCACCTCGGCGATGAGGCTGCCGAAGACCTCGTTGACCCAATCGATGATCCCCGGCAGGGTGCGGAAGTTGGTGCTCAAGGTGAGCACTGATCCGAGTTCTTCGCCGAGACTCGCCTGCGCGGACCGGTACTGCGCAATGTCGGCTCGGCGAAAGCGGTAGATGGACTGCTTCGGATCGCCGACGAAGAAGAGCCGCTCAGGCCGGGCGGAAGCCGCGTCGACGCCGTCTGGAAATGCAATGAGCTGTGCCAGCTCGATCTGAATCAGATCGGTGTCTTGGAACTCGTCGAGCAGCAGCCGCTGGTACTGGGCTGCCAGCGCAGAGCGCACCTGGGCGGCCGCGGGACTGTCACGCAGCAGCCACCGCGCTTGGGTGAGCAGATCATGGAATTCCAAGCTGCCGACGCGCCGACGGTGCATGACGCCATCGGTGGTGAACGCACGGAGCCGTTCGGTGACCTGGGCCAGCGCTTCAGCCACCACCGACGCCACTGCGCGGTCGATCTCGTCGGACAGCCGGGCAAAGTCAGCTCGCACGTCCGCGACATCGGGCCAGTCGCGCTTGTTCCCCTTGTTGCCGACCTTGGGAACATCGGCGCGCATCAGCACGCGGAGGCCTTCGCGGTCATTGCGGGTGTTCGCGAGACGCTCGACCAGACCGCTGATCGCGCCGAACGAGAGGTACAGCTTGCAGGCGCCGGGGTTGGTGCACTCTCTGCGACGCTCCAGAAGGCGCGTCGCGAGCTGGTTGATGTGCGCCACGCCGAGTGGCGCGCTGTCCCGCAGATGGGCAGGCCAATGGAGCCGGTCAGAGTTGGCGTTGAGCGCTCGGGCCAGATCGCGCAGGTGCGCCGGAGTGACGCCAACCGCGTCGAGCATGCCGATCGGCCAGCGCATCGACTGGTCGGACAGCAGCTCCGACAGGAACGTGTCCCAGCGCTCGTCGAACGCGACCTCCGAAGCGATCTCGTCGAGCGTCTCGAACGACGGAGGCAGGCCGGCCTCCACTGGGTGCTCAGCCAGAATGCGGCGAGCGAAGCTGTGCAGGGTGCCCACTGCGGCACCGTCCAGTTCGCCCAATGCGGCGACCACGAGATCGCGTTTGGCACCCGACGCGGCCTGCAGCGCCTTGTTCAGCTCGGCCCGCACACGGTTGCGGAGCTCGGCGGCCGCCTTGTCCGTGAACGTGATGGCTGCGACAGATGACATCGGCACCGGATCGAAGCTGCCCGTGCCGGTCACCATCGACACGATCCGATTCACGAGCACGGTGGTCTTTCCGGTGCCGGCGCCCGCTTCGACGAAGAGCAGCCGACGCGACTCGGTGGCGATCAGATCGCGCTCGTTCTGGTCGGACAGCATCACTCGGCCTCGCTCACAGAGGCCTCGGCCAACCCGACAAAACCGGCCAACCCGCTGTCGGCGCGCTTGCGTTTCCACTGCCGCGAGATGTCGGCGGTGCCGATCCCGTCGGGATCGCAGTACGGGCAGGGCGTGAAGCCTGCGCGGTCGTCGCCCGCGCGCACATATCCCACGAAGACACCCGCGTCGATGCCGTCGGTGACGGACTTCACGACCTCGTCGAAGCGTTCGAAGTACTGCTGGTCCATCGGGCGCGATACCCACGCCCAGCCCGCGCGCGCCGAGACGAACCAGTAGGCCGCTTCGCGTACCGCTTCGGTCACCGCGGTGCCGGGTGCGTAGTGGTGCGCGGCTGCGAGTGCGTAGACGCCGAGCTGCAGCTTGGTGCCACGCAGCGTGGGGTCGTCTCCCCGGCTGGCGCGTATCGACGGCTTGCGGATGCCCACGTAGGGCGATTCCGAGCCGGACTTGTAGTCGATGACGACCAGGCGGCCGGGCTCGCCTGGGGAGCTGCCTGCCGCGCTGTCATCGAGGAGTTCGACCCGGTCGATCGCGCCGCGGAATTGCAGGACGCGTCCTGGCTCGAGGTCGTAGGGCACGGCTGCGTTCGTTCCTTCGCCAGAGGCCGGCGGCCCGAGTCCGAAGCAGTGCTCCGAAGCGACGACCGTGCCGCGTGGTGCGGCATGAGGCGTGACTGCGCGCTGCTCGTCACGCGCCAGCACCTCGACGAGGTCGGCGAGCACGGTCTCGCGGTCGAAGCTCCACAGCAACGGAAAGCCGGTGGCGCCGGCCGATTCGAACTCTGCTGCCTTGGCGGCGCCGATCTCGAGGAGACGATTGCGGTCGGCGCTGCTGTAGGGGCGTCGCGCACCGGGCAGATCGTCAGGCGTCGGGGCCGCATCGATCAGCTCGCGCAGCAGTTCGTCGAGTGATTCGTGGATGAGCCGTCCCCGGTCGATGGGACTGAGACGAACGACGGACTCCGGCTCGACGACTTCGTCGATGCCGAGCAGGTACGAGAACAAGTACTTGCGCGGACAAGTGGCCCACGTCTCCAGGCGGCTGGCTGAGAAGACCTGGGTGAAGCCGCCGCCTCCGACGACGACGTCGCCGAGGTCGCCGTCGAAACGGGTGAAGCGGCGGCTCTGGCGCCCTCGCCACAGCGCAACGCCGCGTGCGAATGCAGGCTCGGTCTCGTCGGCGAACAGCCAATGGCTGCCCGTGTCGCCTCCGCCTGCTGCGTTGAGCAGGTCGCGGCTGTCGAACTCGGCCGCAGTCGCAGGGAATCGGGCATGCAGCAAACCGCTGAGGAACGAATGGCTGACGCTGAGCCCGCCGACAGACCCCGACGCTGCCGCCGACGTCAGGTTTTCCGCGTCGAGATAGCCGCCGGAGAAGTCATCGCTGGGCTGCTCGGCCGCAGCGGCAAGCTGCTGCACGGTCGGCAGCAGCCAGCGCGAGGGCACATTCTCGGCCGTCCGGCGCAGGTCGCCGCGTGGGATGGTGACGGTGCTGCGCCCGGTGCAGCACGCCAGCGCCGCCAGCAGATCGCGGTGCTGTGCATCGGTGCGCTCCGAACGGGTCCGCAGCGCTCCTCGATGCCTGTCCGCATCGCCGATGAGGCTGTCCGGAAGCTGACGGTTGGGATAGATGCCCTCGGCCAAGCCCAGGACGTACAGCCGTTTTCGGGGAATGGCGGGGTGGCTGCCGATCCTGCCGACGAACACACCGACGCCGACCCGGCCGCTCAGCCCATGCGGACTGGCCAGCTGCGACTGCAGCGTGCGCAGAAACAGGGATGCATCGGCGGCCGGCTCGATGGTGCCGAGGTTGCTGAGCCCTTCGACGATGTGATCGATTCTCTGAGCAGCGGCCCGTTCGACATCCCAGCGCGTCCGGGCGTCGCTGACGTCGTGGGGACGGTGGGCGCCGGCCATGCCGGCGGGCAGGCCTGGCATCCAGTCGTCGTCGGTCGTGCGACCGAGGAAGGCGGTCACCTGACTGCGCAGCCACGCGGAGAGGTCGTTCCAGCTGCGCAGCGATACGGCACGATTGATGCGCTGGGACAGATTGGAGGCGAACTCGGCCAGGTCGCCGCAGCGCTCCCGGTCTGCCCGGAGGCGAGCGAGCCGGGCATCGCGGGCTTCGGGGTCGGACTCCTCGGCGGCGATCTGGGAATCGAGCAAGCGCATGTAGCGGCCGAGCCGGGTGGCCGGGTCGCCGGATCGAGCGTTTTGGCCCTCGGAGGGGATCCAGTCGGATCCCTCGACGACGTTGGCGGCTCGTGCCAGCCGTTCCCAAGCGGCTGCCGGCACAGGTGCACGGTTCCGCGTACCGTCGGCCGTCTCGATGGGTCTCCACACGGGCGCTTCGGCCAGCATTGCCATGACGTCGACACGCCGCAGCCGTTGATCGACAGCCAGCCGCATCAGGTTCAGCACGAAGCGCCCGACGACGGACTCCGAGAGCGACTGGGCAGCGTCGCCATTCCACGCGATGCCCGCCGCCTCGAGTTGATCGGTGAGCGAACGCGCATACGGATCACGGGCGGGAATGAGAACCGCGATCTCGTTGGCCGCTATGCCGTCGCTCAGATCTTCGAGTACCGACCGCACCGCGGTGCGCACTTCCTCGTCGGGATCGGTCACGCTGATGATGCGGTGGGCGGTTGCCTCGTCGATTCCGGCCTCGGCGAGGAGCTGCGAGACCGCCGATTCGGTGCCGGACGCGCTCAGGGCCGCGTGAAGCTCATGCGCTGGGCGATCCGCCACCTGATTGCCGGTGATGCCGAGGTGCACGACGATGTCGGTGGCGTCTGCCAGCGCCTGCACCAGTCGAATCTCGTTCGGCGAGAGGTCTCGCGGCAGGTGGAGCACGATGCGACCCAGCCGCTGCCGCGCGCGCTCCGCTTCAGCGTCGGCGCCATCTCCCAAAAGGCCGACGACGTGTTCGAGCAGACCATTCGGGTCGTAGTAGTTCCGTGCTTCCAATCGCCCCCAGACTCGCTGGATGAAGCGGGTCACCTCGCGTACCCGTGCGGAGTCGGATGTGCCGAGCCGTTCTCGCTGGTCGCGGCGCAGCGAGCGCACCTCGTCGAATGCCCGTGCCAGTGAGACCTCGGTGGCCGCGTGATCGGCGATGTCGGCGAACATGCCTGGGGAGTCGGCCAGCTCCTGGCGAATCGCCGCAGCGATGACGAGGTCGTTGACCGGCTGACGCCCCCGCTCCCGCAAGTCAGCGGATCCCAGCTCGTCGGCCACCCGCTGCAAGGTCCAGAACTCGATGGCGACCAGCCCGCGGTGGGTCTGCTCTGGGCCTGCCGATTCGGCGCGCTGTCGCGTGAGCTGCCGCCGAAGTGCAACACCCTCGTAGTTGGTGCGCACCACCACCGTGACCGGCGCGAACGGATCATCGACCTTGACATCGCGCACGACTGCCTCAAGCTCGTCGCAGGCCGGCCCTCCATAGCCGACTAGTCGGAACGAGATCTGCCGCACTCCAGCGAACTTACGTCAGGGGTGTGACAGCAACAGTGCCGAGTTTCACTCCTGCGGCGTCGTCGTCCTGCTCAGGTGCCGGCGAGGCGGGCCACCACCGGTGCCATGGCATCTACTTCGGGGTCGTGGATGATGATGTAGCTGGCGCCGTAGGTCTCGCGGTGGTGATGCAACTGCTCGCAGATGTCGTCGACCGTGCCGGCCAGAACCAAGGGAACTTCACGGGCCTCTTCCAGCGTCAGCCCAAAGCCCGGCGCGAACTGCTCCAAGATGCTGTCGGCGTCGTCGGTCACCAGCGCCATGAACGTATTGAGCTGGATCTCGATGCCGGCGAAACGGTCGCCGGCGGCGTCGGCGATCCACTGGCGGCGCTCGACGAACTTGTCTGCCACCGAACTGCGTGCTGCATCGGGGCCCACGGTGCCCGAGCGGAGATTGGGGTTCAGGCTGATGATGTCGGCAAGGCGGGCTGCCTCGCTCAGCACCCGCTTGCCGCCGCCGCCGATGATGACCGGCGGCCCGCCCGGCGTGTGCGGCAGCGGCCGGCCCACCATGCCGGCGATCTGGTAGTGCTCGCCCTCGTAGTCGAAGGGCTCGCCGGACCACAGGCCCTTGATGACCTCCAACGCCTCGATCATGCGGTCGATGCGCACGCCGGGCCGGTCGAGCGCGATGCCCGACTGCTCGTAGTCCTCGGTCAGCCAGCCGGCGCCGATGCCGAACTCGGTGCGTCCCTCCGCCAGCAGATCGAGGGTGGCGAAGTCCTTCGCCAGCACTGCGGGGTGGCGATAGTCGGCAGCGAACACCAGCGTCCCCACCCGCAGCGTCGTGGTGATCTCCGCAGCGACGGCGGGATGCACGATGGGCGACCAGCTGTCCCAGAAATGATCGTGGCAGAACAGGGTCGAGTAGCCGAGATCCTCGACCTTGCGCGCCATCTCGCGGAATGCCGCGGGGCTCTCAGGCTTGCCGTATTGGACGCCGAATCTGAACGGTCGCACGGCGGCACCCTACGCGCCGCCGATCTGCTCGGGACGACGGTCGCGTGTCAACGGCACGAGACGGCGATGCTCGCAGCCGGCGCCGGCACCCGGCGCCGGTCGGTCCGGCGGCGAGACCCGCTGAGGTCCGGCTAGATCTGGGTCTGCTGGTCCAGGAAGGAACGCTCTGCCAGGCCGTGCCACTCGGCGATGCCGTCACGGAACTCCCGCCACGGCGCCAGGATGGCGGCGAAGCGAGCATCGTCCGCCGCCACCGCATCCAGCACGTTCTCGGTCTCTTCCTTGAACGCCGCCATCAGCTCAGCCGGGAATTCGCGGATGCTGGCGAACTCCTTCACACGCTGCAGGTCGGCCTGGTTGCGCACGTCGTAGTCGGCAATCGTGTTGATGTTCGCCGATGCCGCCGCAATCTCGATGGCTGCCTGGTATTCGGCCGGCAGGTCGTTCCACAGCGACAGCGGGAACTGCACCTCCACCGCCGTGCCAGGTTCCCACCAGCCCGGGTGGTAGTAGAACAGATCGCCATCGAACTGGTCCAGGCCCAGGATGAGGTCGTCGGTGGGTCCCACGAACTCGGCGCCGTCGATCGCGCCCTGCTGGATCGCAGGCAGGATTTCCCCGCCCGCCAAGGTGACCTGCTCGCCGCCGAGGCTCTCGAGCACACGCCCCGCAAGGCCGGGAATGCGCATCTTCAGGCCCTGCAGGTCGCTGACCGAATTGAGCTCCTTGGTGAACCAGCCACCCATCTGGCAGCCCGTGCCGCCGGCCGGGAAGGCGATGACGCCATGCTCCTCGGCGTAGAACTCGTTGAGCATGTCGAGGCCGCCGCCCTTGTACAGCCAGGCGTTCTGCTGGCGCTGCGTCAGTCCGAACGGCACGGCGGTGCCGAACTGCTGCACGGGGCTGAGGCCGACGTAGTAGTACGACGCCGTATGACCGGCCTGCACGCCGACGTCGCGCACGGTGGGCAGCACCTCGAGGCCGCCCACGATCTCGCCGGCCGGTCGGGGATTGATCTTGAACCTGCCGCCGGTGAGCCGGCTCACCTGCTCGGCGAAGAAGTTCGCCGAGCCGAACAGGGTCACCAGCGCCGCGGGCCAGCTCGTCGCCATCTCCCACTCGATCTCGGGACCGTCCTGGGTGAGTGCCACTGAGGTCGCCGGCGCATCGGTGCCAGCGGGTCCTTCGGTCGTCGCGGCAGTATCGCCGTCGCCGTCGGACGTGCAGGCGTTGAGAACCGTCGCCGCCGCTGCGAATCCTGCTACGCCGAGACCGGCCTTGAGGAACGATCGCCGGTCGAATCCGGCATCTTCGAGGCGTTCGTCGAGGGCAGTCTCAGGACTGGCCTCGTCTTGCATAGTCATGTGCGGTCCCTCCCCCCGCGAGCGTGAATAAGCACGCCTATTACCGCGCGCGAACGTAGCACGCGCCCGTATAGCCCCAGAATGAGTCGACTCAGCTAACTGAACAGCTCAAGCGACGTGTACACGATTCCCGGAAACACGCCGAGGATGACCAGGGCGATGGACTGCAGCCCCATGAACGGGATGGCGCCCTTGTGGATGTCGGCGGTGCGCACTTCGGGTGGCGCCACGCTCTGCAGATAGAACAGCGAAAAGCCCACCGGCGGCGAGATGAACGCCATATTCAGATTCACCGCCATCATGACGGCGAACCAGATCTTCTCGTCCTGTGTGAAGCCGAGCACTTCCATGGCGGGCACGAAGATCGGCACCACGATGAAGGTGATCTCGAGGAACTCCAGATTGATGCCCAGCAGGAAGACGGCGACCATCGCGACGATGACGAAGCCGAGCTTGCCGCCGCCGATCGAGGTCAGCCATTCGGAGGTCTGATCGGAGCCGCCGAGCTGGAAGAACATGGCGCTGAAGAAGGTGGAGCTGAACAGCAGCGTCATGACCAGCACCACGACGCTGGCGGTCGACTTGCCCGCCTGCACCGCCGCAGCGCGGCTGAGTCGCCACTGGGGCCGGATGTGGGTGGCGCCCTCGCGCATGAGCAGGCGGTCGAACAGCCAGTTCAAGCCGGTGAGCGCCAGCGCTCCGAACACGCCGACTGCGCCCGATTCGGAAGGCGTGGCGATCCCCTGGAAGATCGACACCAGCACGCCGAGGATGAGCACCACGATCGGCACGATCGCGATGAGCACTTCGCACGCCAGCATCCGCGTGAACAGCATGATCACGAAGCTCACGACCAGCACCAGCACGGCGGCGATCAACGCGACGCGCAAGTTGGCCAGCAGCATCACGCAGCCGACCATGAAGCCCAGCAGCCCAGCGATGAACAGCTTGGTCTGGATTGACGGATTGCCCTCCAGCTTGCGCTCTTCGAGCGGCATGGCCGGGCCCATGTCCGGCTTCCACCACGAGACGGCCAGCACGTATGCCACGTACAGGCCGCTGAGCAGTAGGCCCGGCAGCAGCGCGCCCGCGAACAGGCCCAGGATGCCGACGCCCATCTGCTGGGCAAGCAGGATCAGCACGATGCTGGGCGGCAGCAGCTGCGCGAGCGTTCCTGAGGCGGTGATCGCGCCCGTCGAGAGCTTGTTGTCGTAGCCCAGCCGCACCATCGCCGGCAGCGACAGCAGGCCCATCACGATGACGGTGGCCGCCACCACGCCGGTCGCGGCCGCGAGCAGCGTGCCCACCAGCACCACCGCAGCGGCCACGCCGCCGCGCAGCGCGCCCATCAGCATGCCGACGGCGTTCAGCAGCCGTTCGGCCATGCCCGATCGCTCCAGGATCGCGCCCATCAGCACGAACAACGGCACTGCCAGCAGCACTGGGTCGCTGATGGCCACGAACCAGCGTGCGGGCAGCGTGTTCAGCGTGGCGGTGTTGAACGAGCCGGTGAGATCGCCGATGAATGCGAACGCCAGCGCTGTCGCGGCAAAGGAGAACGCCACGTTGTAGCCGGTGAGGATCATGCCCATGAAGACGATGAACATCGTCAGGGCCAGAAAGACGCCCGTGTCCATGCCGAATATGGCCAGCAGATCGCTCATGGGGCGGCTACTCGACTCGCAGCGGCGACTCGTGCTCGATGATGTCGCCCTTCTCCTCGTCGCCGATCATCACGAAGCCGGTCTTGATCAGCTCAGCCAAGACCTGCAAGCCGAACAGGATGAACGCGATGAGGATCATCACCTTGATGGGTCCGACGGGCAGGCCGCCGGCGTCGACGGCTTCCTCCCAGGTCTCCCAGACCCGCCAGCTGCTGGGCCACTCGCCGTTGTGCCTGCGGCCCAGCGAGGTGGCTGCGTAGCCCTTGAGGATCCGGATGGCCATGATGATGAACGGCAGCAGCAGCGCCGAATGAACGATGAAGTCCAGCCAAGCCTTGCGCTTGGCGCTGAAGTTGGCCCACCAGAAGTCGATGCGGGGGTTGACGCCGTCGCGCACGCCGAAGTTGATGGCGATGAGGAACATCAAGCCGAACGACTGCCACGCCAAGCTGGTGGTCTCGCCGAAGAGGATGTCGGTCTCGACGAGATCATTGCCGTAGCGGGTGATGACGTTGAACAGCTGGAGCAGGAAGACCACCCACGCCAGGATCCACGCCACGGTCAGGCTGAACGTGGCGATCGACTCGACGCCCCGGCGGAGCCGGTCCAGCCCGTCGTGCCACAGCCCCATCGCGAGTGCTCCCACGAGAACGAGCCAGTTCCACCAGACGAGGTTGCCGATCCAGTACTCGGTGTCCCAGAACAGCCGGGCAGCGATGGCAAGGACAATCGTGGCCCCTGCCAGCCAGCCGATCGGGTGCAGCCGTGCCCACCATCGGATGTCCTCGGCGACCGGTGGCGCATCCGGAGCTGCCGCGGCGGTGTCTGTCACGGCGCCCCTTCCCCCATGTCGGTCGTCTGCACCGCTCGAACCCGGAAACAGGCGATCCAACATCCTGCCACCTAGCTTGTCGCCGTGGTGAACATCGCGTCCGGTGCTAGTAACGCCAACTCTGGGCTCCACGCCGCAACCCCTCCGGGACCGATGCCTCCGGCCCTGTTCGTTCTCGAGCCCGGAGGCGTGAGCGCGACCGAGCTGACGCGCGGCCCGTGGGCGCACCAGGTGATGCACGGCGGTGCCATCGGCGGGCTGCTGGGCTGGGCGGTCGAGCGCGAGCAGGAGCGGCTCGGCATCTCGCAGGTGTGCAGCCGGCTGACGGTGGAGATCCTCTCGGGCATGCCGATGGCGACCTATGAAGTCGCTGCAACCACCGTCAAGGGCGGAAAGCGGACAGCGCTCGTTGACGCCGAGGTGCGAGAGGCCAGTGGCGCCGGCGGCGGACGCCTGGTGGCGCGGGCGACCTCGCAGTGGCTGACCCCCACCGCGCCGCCGGGCAGCGAACCTACCGGTGACGGGCAGTCGCTGCCGCCGATCCCAGACGAGCGCGCCGACCCTGGCGCCAATCCCGACATCGACTACCCGCGTCCCGGCTTCAACGCCGACGCAGTGGATTTCCGATTCGTCGACGGCTCGACGGAGCAGCCGGGCCCGGGCCGCACGTGGCTGCGACTGGACCATCCGCTGATGGCCGGCGAGGAGACGTCACCGCTGGTGCGGGCTGCGACTCTGGCCGATCTGGGCGCCGCTGTGGGGTGGGATTTCTCGCCGTCGGGCGGCGCCTTCATCAACACCGACGTGACATTGCAACTGCTGCGCGTGCCGGTGGGGGAGTGGTTCTACTTCGATGCGACCACGGTGGTGGCGCCCCAAGGGCTGGCGGGCACCCACACGGTCATCTGCGACCGGAGCGGCCTGCTCGGCTGGGTGCTGCAGAGCCAGGTCGAAGCTCCCGCAGACATCGGTTTCCCAGGCGGCATGAACGCCGCGCGCGAAGCAGCCGTCCGCTAGCCGGCCCGTGTCTGATGATCGCCGGTTACCCGGCCCGCGTCTGATGATCGCCGGTTACCCGGCCTGTATCTGATCGTCGCTGGTTAACCAGCGACCTCGGCCAGCAGGTCGTCGATGACGTGGGCCATCTGGCTGTAGTCGGGCCGCTTCATCACGAAGGCGTCGGCGCCGAGGTCGTATGCCCTGGCACGGTCCTCGGCCGCCTCCTCGGTCGTCAGCGCAACCATCATTACCTTGTCGAATTCGTCGGCGCCCCGGATCTCGGCGAGCAGGTCGAAACCGCTCACTACCGGCAGCTTCAGGTCGAACAGCACCAGATCGACTTCGGAGGAACCGACCGTGCGCAGGAACGAGAGGGCATTGGCGCCGTCGTGTGCCACACGCACCTGGTTGCGCGTGCCGGCCTCGGCCAAGGCCAACGTGAGCACGTCGACATCGTGGGAGTTCTCCTCCGCCAGCAGCACGTGGACAGTGTCGTCAGGGGCGTGCAGCACCGGAGGCTCGAAGCCGCCCGCGCGGTCGACGGCTTGGGACTCGGCCGTGATGTGCTCGACCGGCACGCCGAAGCGCCGTTGCAGCCGGTGCGGCAGATCCAGGTGGAGCCAGCGGCTCGCGCCCGCGGGCAGGGTGCTCAGGATGATCAGATCGGGATTCAGCCGGTCGATCGCGAGATTGACTGCTACGACGGGATGCGCGGGCCCGACCTCGCCGGTGACCCTGGCGCCGATGTCGTCAAGCGAATCGAAGGCCTGACTGAGCCGGCGGCGCGCACCCGCAAGCGCCCGTGCGGGATCGGGTCCGTTCGCACCTGTCGCGGGGACGACGATGTGAAATCTGGTCTCCGGGTCGACCGCCAAGATGTGCTCGACCCGCTCGTGCAGGTGGCTTCCGACGAGGGTCTGGTTGGCCACGATCAAGACGTGTCGCATGCCGGCAACTCCTCTGTGGGCGGTCTGTGCAAGCGAACTTAGACGCGACCTTATGACGCTTCGCGCACGGCGCCCGCGTCGATCAGCCCGTCGATCTCGTCATCGGACAGGCCGGCGGCGGCGAGTACCTCGCGGGTATCGGCGCCCAGCTTGGGCGAGGGGCCGCGCGGGCCGACATCGGCGTCGGCGAATCGCATCGGGATGCCGACGCTTCGGTAGGGGCCGATGTCGGGGCTGTCGAGCGTGGGGAACATGCCGAGAGCCTCGGCCTGGGGATCTTCGGCGACTTCGTGCAGGCCCAGTACCGGTCCCCAGATGATCCCCTCGGCATCGAAGATCTCGCCCCACTCGTCGCGGGTGCGGTGTGCCAGCGCCTCGTCGATGCCGGCCACGATCTCGGGCATGTGGGCGAACCGGCCGCGGATGTCGGCAAAGCGCTCGTCCTCGAGCCAGTCGAGCCGCTCGATGACCCGGCACAGCAACGGCCAGGCGCTCTCGGCGGGCATGTTGAGCACCACCCACTTGCCGTCGCCGCAGGGGTACCGATTGGCGGTAGGGACGATCATGTTCTGGCGGGCACGCTGGCGCAGCGGCGCCTTGTCCACGGCGGTGATGGCGTAGTCGGACGCCTGGGTCCAGACCGCTGTCTCGTAGAGCGATGTCTCGACGACCTGCGCCTCGCCGGTGCGTTCGGCCAGCCGCAGGGCCGCCAGCACAGCACCCACCAGTGCCAGGCCTGTGGTGTGGTCGCCTTGGGCGGGGCGCGCCATCGGCACTGCGCCGTCGGGTCCTTCCCGCATAGCGTCGTAGATGCCCGATCGCCCGAAGAACGCCGTCACGTCGTAGCCGGGACGCCATGCCTCGGGACCGGAGGTGCCGTAGCCGGTCAGCGTGGCGTGCACGATGCGCGGGTTCACTGCGGTGACCGTGGCCTGGTCGAGTCCGAATCGCTCTTGGCGGTGGACGAGCAGGTTGCACATGAACACGTCTGCCGTGGCGATGAGCCGGTGGACCACCTGCTGGCCCTGCGGCGAGCCCAGGTCCACCGCGATCGAGCGCTTGCCGCGGTTGTCGACGTCGAACTGGAAGTCGTAGTCCTTGATCTCCGGGGGCAGCTTCGCCGGGCGGCTGTAGCCCCGCATCGGGTCGCCCTCGAGCGGCTCCACCTTGATGACATCGGCGCCGAGGTCGGCCAGGATCGCGCCCGCCGACGGGGTGGCCATCCAGCTGTCCACCTCGATCACCTTCACATCGTCCAACGGTGCCGCCATCGGACCTCCAAGCCAGCGTCGAGTCCGGGCCGCGAGATTACGCTGCCGGGCCATGGAACTTGCTGGAAGGGTCGCTGTCGTCACGGGCGGAGCGAGCGGAATCGGGGAGGCGCTCATCGAGCGCTTCCATGCTGAAGGGGCGCGGGCGCTGGTGGTCGTCGACCGCGACGAGGCGGGCGCTCAGGCGGTGGCTGACCGGGTCGGCGGCACCGCCGTCGGGCTGGACGTCACCGACGAGGAGGCCATCAAGACGGTGGTTGCCGACACGGTCGCGGCGCACGGCGCACTCGACGTGTTCGTCTCCAACGCCGGCTACGTGACCCAGGGCGGGCTGGAAGTCTCGAACGACGAGATCCAGCGCATGTGGGAAGTGCACGTGATGTCCCACGTGTATGCGGCGCGCGCGGCGGTTCCCGTCATGGTCGAACGCGGCGGCGGCTACCTGCTGAACACGGCCTCGGCGGCAGGCCTGCTGACCCAGCTCGGCTCGCTGCAGTACGCGGTGACCAAGGCCGCAGCGGTGTCGCTGGGCGAGTTCCTGGCGATCACCTACGGCGACAAGGGGATCGTGGTGTCGATGCTGTGCCCCCAAGCGGTCGAGACGAACATCCTGGCCAACAGCCCCGACCGCACCGGCAACGGCGACCAGGAGCGCGGCACGCCGGGTGCGGCCGCGGGCGACGGAGTCTTGCAGCCATCGCAGCTGGCCGACACGGTCATCGAGGCGATGGCAGAGGAGCGCTTCTTGGTGCTGCCCCACCCGGAGGTGCAGACCTACCGCGAGCGCAAGGCATCCGATGTCGATCGCTGGCTGTCGGGCATGCGCCGCTTCCAGTCGCGGCTGTTCGCCGACTCGGACATCACACCGGCGGACTGGTTGCTCAGCTAGGGCCGCCTGGCCAGACCTCCGTCGGCCCGGCCCGCACACGGTCGCGCATCAGCTCGGGCAACGAGCTACGAGGCGCGCCTCGTGACGCCGGCCGAACCACCCCTCTTCGAAGCTGACCGGCTCGAGCCCGCCGCACAGCTCGGGCAGTTCGCCACGCTTGACTAGGAACGGACGGCCGGGACGTGGGTTGTGCAGCAGGTTGTCGACCGTGGCGATCAGCACAAGTGCGATGCCGCCCGGCGCGAGCAATGCGTCCAGAGCGCCGAGCAGCGGCCGGTGCAGGAAGTTGGTGCACACTGCCGCATGCCATCCGCCCTCGCCGCCGAGTTCGTCGACGGTCGGCAACGGATCGGATTCCAGATCGGCTTGCACCGTGCGCAGTCGCAGGCCACGTTCGTCCGCTGCGACGCGTGCGATCTCCAGCGCCCTACCCGAGACGTCCACGAGCGTCGTGTCGATGCCCTGGGAGGCAAGCCAGAGCGCTGTGCCGCCTGCGCCGCCTGCGAGTTCCACAGCTGACGGGCAGCCGGCCAGCAATTCGGCGCTGCTCGTCACGAAGTCCGATGGCGGGCCCGGCTCACGCCAGTCGGTGTATTTCGCGTCCCAACGCTCGCCGGCCGTCATGCGTCGTACGAACGGACGGCGCGCGCCCGGCGGCCGCGTGCGTAGGCGGCGACCAGCAGCAGCACTGCATAGAGAAAGAACTCTGCCTTCAGCAAGCCGATCCAGCCGCCTTGGATCACCCAGCCGGGCCGGTCGACGAGCCAGACCGGCAGCAGTACCAGCACAGCCGCCGCCGGCACCGTCATGATGAGCCGGCTGCCGCCGATAGCGGTGCTGCCGAAGGCGATCGTCAGCGCGAACAGCTTGATCGACAGCTCCTCGGGATACAGCGACTGATCGTTGAAGTTGACCGGCACGAGCATCAGGCCGCCCGCCAGTCCTGCGAGACCGCTGCTGAGGCTCACCCCGGCTAGCCGCAGCCGGTACACCGACACGCCGAACGTCGATGCCGCGGTGGGCTCGTCCCTGGTGGCGACCAGTGCTCGCCCGATCGGCCCGCTCAGCAGACCATGCAGCAGCCAGAAGGCGACCGCCACCCAGGCCACCACGATCCAGAACTCCCAGATGTGCTCATCGTTGGGAGCGATGCCCGTCCAGGTCGGCGCGATGAACTCGCCGTCGAGGGTGACCGGCAGCGGGCCGTCGAGCTGGCGCAGCACGATCGGGAACGCCACTGCCGCCGACAGGGTCAGCAGCGCCAAATACGCCTTCGGCAAACGCAGCGCCGGGATGCCCAGCAGCGCCCCGACCGCGCAGCCCGCGGCAAAGCCGGCCAGCGGCATCAGCATCGGCGGGAAGCCGAAATCGTTCACGGCGTGCAGCGCTGCGTAGGCGCCGACGCCGGTCAGAGCTCCATGGCCGACCGACAGCAGCCCCATCCGGTGCGTCAGCAGCCAGAGCCCAGCGAATACGAGACAGAACGCTGCGAGCTGGGTGACATCGGTGAGGAAAGTGGACGATGCCCGCAGCGGCACGACCACCACCAGCGCCGCGATCACAGCCAGCGCAGCGGCCGTGAACCGCGAGGGCCACCTCGCGGTGTCGGCAGTCGCCGGGTCGGTCGCGGCGCCGGGATCGATCACGTGCCCAACCCCTGGCGCGCGGCCTTGCGCGACAGCAGTCCGGACGGGCGCACCGACAGCACCACGATGAGCATGCCGAGCGCCCACACCAGCGTGACCTGGCTGTCGATGAAGCCGACGTACCCGGCCATGATCGTCTCGGCGAAGGCGAACAGGTAGCCGCCGGCAAGTGCCAGCGCCGGGCTGCGCAGACCGCCGAGCGTGGCCGCCGCGAGACCGAAGATCAGCAGCCGTTCCATCATGCTGGGCCGCACGTTGAGCTCCCCGGCGATGAGCCCGCCCGCCAGGCCTCCCAGCCCCGCGGCCACTGCCCATCCGGCCATCACGACCTGCTCGACCCTGATGCCCAGCAGCGCCGCGCTGTCGCGATTGGAGGTGATGGCGCGAAAGGCGAGCCCGATCTTGGTCGTCCGCTGGATCAGCGCGAGCACGCCGATGGCGGCCAGCATCGTGAGCGTCAGGCCGATGGTGTCGAACCACAGGCGTGCTCCCCCGATGACGAACCGGTCGGTGTGCTCCTGCGGGAAGGGCGAGTCGAAGAACCTCTGACGCCCGCCGAAGTGCTTGACCACGAAGACGCCGATGAGCAGGTAGAGCCCGAGCGTCGCACCGATCGTCGGCACGGGATCGCCGTGCATCGGCCGGATCACCGTGTACTCGAGCAGCGCGCCCAGCACGGCCGAGATCACGACGGCCCCGACGATGGAGGCCCAGATCGGCCACGGCGTCGCGAACGGGGTCAGCCAGCCCGAGAACGCAACGCCGGGGTCTGCGCCGGACGCGAAGATCACGGCGATGTACGCGGACAGCATGGCCATCTGCCCCTGCGCCAGGTTCAGCACGCCGGTCGAGCGAAACACCATCGAGATCGCGACGGCCAGCGCCGCGTAGGCGGAGCCGTTGGACATCGCGTCAAAGACCCGCTGCAGGAACAACGTCACGGCCGCAGATTGTGGCATGGGCTTACGCGTTGACCACTGGCGGCTGACCGGTGCGAAGATGAGGCCGTGGCGAACTCTTCACCTGGCGCGGACGGCGCCCGATTCTTGGCCGATGTGGTGTTGACCTGCGATGAGGCCTTCGCCGTGTTCGAACGGGGCGCTGTCGATGTGGCGGCCGACGGTCGCATTGCGTGGGCAGGTGCCGCGGCGGATGCGCCTGCGACCGATGCCCCGGTGATCGAGCTGGGCGGGCTGCTGATGCCAGGGCTCGTGAATGCTCACGCGCACACGCCGATGACGTTGGTGCGGGGCGCAGGCGACGGCCTGCCGCTGATGGCATGGCTCACCGAGGTGATGTGGCCGCGTGAGGGTCGCCTGAGCCCCTCCGACGTGTGGTGGGGAATGACGCTCGGCTCGGTCGAGATGCTGCGCTCGGGCGTGACGACCACGTGCGAGATGTACGCATTCGAGCACGAGGTGATCGATGCGGGCCGTCAGGCCGGCATCCGGCAGGTCATGTGCCCCGGCGTGCTGTCGGTGGCGCACCTCGACGAGGGCGGCGGCGTCGCGGAGCGCATTGCCGAGATCGCCGGGGTGCACGATGCCGAGAACGACCCGTCGGGCCGCGTCACCATCGGGTTTGCACCGCACTCGGCGTACGACCTTGGCATTGGCCCGTGCGCGGAGATCGCGGCTGCCGCCCGTGAGCGCGACGCCCTGCTGCACATTCACATCGCCGAGACCGCCGACGAGGGTGATGCGCTGGCCGACAGGCACGGCGGCGCCAGCGTGCCGAGGCTGCTGGCCGACGCCGGGGCGCTGGAGGGCAGGGTGCTGGCCGCGCACAGCGTCTGGCTCGACGATGCCGACCTCGACATCTACGCGTCGACAGGTGTGGCAGTGGCGCACTGCCCGGTCAGCAACATGAAGCTGGGTTCGGGCGTGGCGCGGGTGCCCGAGATGATCGAGCGTGACATCACGGTCGCATTGGCCACCGACGGTCCCGCATCGAATGATGACCTCGACTTGTGGGAGGAGATCAAGATCGCCTCGCTGCTGGCCCGGGTGAGCGCGCTCGATCCCACCGTGATGAGCGCGCAGCAGGTGATCTCGATGGCCACTCGCAGCGGCGGCGAGGCGCTCGGCCTGGATGTCGGCGTGCTGGAACCGGGCCGCTGGGCCGACATGATCCGGCTCGACATCGACGATGTTGCGTTCGTCCCGGTCACCTCCCCGCAGGAGCTGATCGCCCATGTGGCGTGGTCCGGCGGCAGCCGTCACGTCACCGATGTGTGGGTCGGCGGCGAGCGGGTCGTCGCGGGCGGTGTCTGCCTCACTGTGGACGAGGCACGCGCCCGCTATGAGGTGCAGCATCGAGCGCAACGGCTGGCGCAGGAGTCTGGGACGTGAGCGGCATGAGCGAGGCGAGCGAGATCGACAGGACCGGCGAAGCCGGCGGCGCAGAGTCCGGGCGTCCCCCGGTGGGGATCATCGCGGGGACGGGCTTCTACGAGC
Source organism: Acidimicrobiia bacterium (assembly GCA_022820925.1). GTDB lineage: Bacteria > Actinomycetota > Acidimicrobiia > Acidimicrobiales > Poriferisodalaceae > Poriferisodalis. Next base: position 130,137 of record JAJEEO010000011.1, read on the forward strand.
TGCCGGGACTGACCGAAGCCCAGCACCATGAGGTGCAGACCGACTGGGGCAAGGCTCACGCCATGACCGGGCGCTGGCATGGCCGCCGCATCGTGTTCGTGCCGCGCCATGGCGGCGACCACTCGATCCCGCCTTCGGCGATCAACTACCGGGCCAACATCGCCGCCATGAGGGACCTGGGTGCCACGGCCATCCTGGCGGTGAGCGTCGTCGGCTCGATGGTGCCCGAGCGCGGCACGGGCTCGTTCCTGCTGCTCGACGACTACCTGGAGTTCACAACGGGCCGCGCCGCCACCTTCTTCGACCAGCCAGGTCAGGTCGTCCACACCGACATGACCACTCCCTACGACCCGAAGCTGCGCGCCGTGCTGGCGGTGGCCTCCGATGCCGAGCACATCGACATTGCGCAGCGGGCCACCTACGTATGCACCAACGGCCCCCGCTTCGAGACGCCGGCGGAGATCCGCATGTACGCACAGATGGGCGGCAGCGTCGTCGGCATGACCGGCTACCCCGAGGTGGCATTGGCCCGTGAGGCCGGCATCCCCTACGCAGGAATCGCTGTCGTGGCGAATATGGCAGCAGGAATGTTCGACGGCGAGATCTCCCACGAAGAGGTGTCCGCGGCGCTCGAAGCCACCAAAGCGCCGCTCTTCGCCCTGCTCGGCCGCGCCGTGCAGATGATCTGAGGCTGGCTTCGTTGGCACGAGCGCGGCACCCCGCCGCGCCGGACTGATGCCTCGAAAAAACCATGCGGGCTGGCCAGCGGCGAGGTGCGATGCTGCCATCCCCTACCCGCAGACTGGCGAGAAATAGAGTCCGGCATGATGCCTGCACTGACGCATTTTGGAACGCTCAGCGGGCTGCACCGGCGATCTTCGGGCGGCTCTCGCGCACTTCGGGGGCGGCTGGCGCGCACCCGATCCCGAGTGTGCCGGGCGCTTCGTGGCGGAGGGGTGGCGTTTGCTGTTCTGGCGCTGATCGCGGCCGTGTTGGCACCAGCGGCGTCGGCGCAGACTCGGACCATCGGCACCGTGGTCGTCGCCAACGGCTGGAGCTCAGCCGACTCGGCCGTCGCGTCGGCGCTGGCCGCCCTCGAGAGCGACAGCAACTCCGATGCGGTGGTGCTGTATGCCACCAGGAGAGAGCTGTCCTCGCGCGCTGCCAACTTCATCGAGGACCACGATCCGTCGGAGGTGATCCTGATCGGCGGCACTGCTGCGCTGTCAGCCGGGGTCGAAGCCGAAGCAGTCGAATTGGTCGGCCGCAGCTCGGTCCGGCGCATCGAGGGCCGAGACCGTTTCGACACGGCCGCGAAGGCGGTTCCCTCCACCGCGACCACGTACATCATTGCGAACGGCTTCAGCGCCGCCGACACGGGCGTGGCGGCTGCATTGGCGGCAACGAGGGATAACGCCGCTGTGCTGCTGGCGACTGCTGACGGCCTGACCGAGCACACCGAGCGCATCATCCGCGACCAGCAGCCCCTGGCGGTCGAATTCGTCGGCGGCACAGCGGTGCTCAGCGCAGCGCTCGTGGAGCGCGTCGGCGAGTTGGCGCCGGCGATTCCTCGCATCCCGCGTCACAGCGGCGCGTCGAGCACGGCGACCGCAGCAGCGGCAGCGCCGAACAGGTCCACCACGCTGGTGATCGCGAACGGGTGGAGTCCAGCCGACATGGGTGTGGCCGCTGCCTACGCGGCCATCACCCCCGGCGCCGCAGTGCTGTACTCGCAGTCGACCTCGTTGACCACGCCCACCGAGGACCGCATCCAGGCGCTGCAGCCGCGCGCCATCGTGCTGGTCGGCGGGAGTGCAGCTCTCGACACCAGCCTGCACGCCCGGCTGCGCACCCTCGCCCCGTCAGCGACGCTGCAGCGCATCAGCGGGTCCGACCGCATCGACACCGCCGTGCGCGCTGCCGACGGCACGCTCACCGACATCGCAACCGATCCGCCCGCTGCGCCCACGTCGGTCACGGTGACTGCCAGGAATGCGGGTTTGGCAGTTTCGTGGGTTGCTCCCACGAGGACTGCAGACGCCACGAGCAACGACGATCCCGAAGTCAGCGGCTACGCAGTCCAGTACCGGGCCTGCACGGCCGCCGACAAGACCTGCAGGTCGAGCCCGACGTGGAGCACCTGGATATCGCACAGCCATTCAGGCACGCGCACCAGCACGATCATCTCTGGGCTGACCAACAGCACGACGTATCAAGTGCAGGTCAGGGCCCGCAACAGCGCCGGGCTCGGCGCGTGGTCGCAGACTGCGTCCGGAACGCCGCTGGCGCAGACAGCCAAGCCCTCGGTGCCGGCTGGCCTGACGGTGGAGGCGGCGAACCGGCTGCTGAAGGTGTCATGGTCGCCGTCGATTCCCCCGAAGGACGGCACAGTCAACGGCTACGAGGTGCAATACCGGCGCTGCCCCTCGGGTTCCTCGTGCGGCGGTTGGGAGGCGCACGACCATTCGGGCACTGGCACCACCACCACGATCACCGGGCTCGACAATGGCACCGCGTACGAGGTGCAAGTGCAGGCCATGAGCACCAGGGGCGACAGCGGCTGGTCGCCAGCCAAGTCTGCGACTCCGGCGCAACTGCCAGGCTTTGAGCGCGTCCCAGACTTGACGCCGGGTGACCGGCAGATCGTCGTACAATGGAACGAGCCCGCCGACTCCGGGTCGCCCATCCGCGACTACGACGTGCAATACCGGGCCTGCACCGCAACCGACTCCGACACATCGGATCTGACCTGCACGCCTGACGACAAGGCGACGTGGGGCAGCTGGCGATCGCGCAGTCATTCGGGCACCGCCCAGCTCGCCACGATCACCGGTCTGACCAACGGCACCGCGTACCAGGTGCAAGTGCGAGCCAGCAACTCCAACGGTGCGGGGCCGTGGTCGGAAGCCGCCATGGCCACGCCGGTCTCAGTGCCGGCGAAGGTGAGCACCCCGATCGTGGAGCCGGGCCACACCGAACTGGTGGTGACCTGGACGGCGCCGTCGGACAACGGACGAGCCATTACCAGCTATGACGTCGAGTACTGCACGGGAACGTGCGCGAGCGACTCTTCGGACTGGACTGACGCCAGTGACATAGGCACCGACACCAGGCACGAGATCAGGTCATTGACCAATGGCACGGCCTACAAGGTGCGAGTCCGAGCGGTCAACAACCTCGGCGACGGTCCGTGGTCTTCCATCAGGTCGGCCACACCCAAGGCATTGCCCGCCGCCCCCGGCACGCCGGGGTTGACACCCGGCGATCGCCAGATCGCTGTTTCGTGGAGTGCGCCCGCCGACAACGGTGCTGCCATCACCGGCTACGGCGTGCAGTTCCGGGCGTGCACGGCAACATCGGATGACGATCCCCCCGAGTGCGAACGGTGGGCTGGCTGGAGGACTCGCAGCCATTCGGGCACCGGTAGGACGTCGGAGATCACCAGCTTGTCCAACGGCACTGAATACGAGGTACGGGTGCGGGCCCGCAACGCCAACGGCTTTGGGCCGTGGTCTATAGCCGGCAGCACAACGCCGCTCGGCAAGCCGGCGAAGCCTGCGACGCCGAAGCTGACTGCCGGCGACGGGACGCTGATGATGAGGTGGACCCCGCCGGCAGCCAATGGGTCTGCCATCACCGGCTACAAGGTTCATCGCTGCGAGAGCACGGCCGATTGCACGGTCGACGGCAACGGCTGGGTTCCCGACAACCCGTCTGGGCTTCTGGAGCCGGATGAGGACACCGGCATGGTCACGTACACGCTGGACGGGTTGACCAACGGCACGACCTACCGGGTGCGCGTCCTGGCCAGCAACCTCCAAGGCGACGGTCCGTGGTCCTCGACGGTCTCCGGTACGCCGACGGTACGGCCGGACGCACCCACGAATCTGCGCATGAACGTGGCCGACCGGCAAGTCGGCCTGCTGTGGGACGCGGCCAACAGCAAGGGGGTGGCGATCACCCGCTATGACATCGAGTTTCGTGCTTGCGAGGCAACTGACTCGGACGACACGGTGCTGACTTGCGGCACCGGCACTGAGCAGACGTGGGGTGACTGGAGAACTCACACTCACTCGGGCGTTGGCATCACCTCAACGATCACCGGCTTGACGAATGGCACCAGGTACGAGGCGCGGGTACGGGCCCGCAATGCCAACGGTGCGGGCCCGTGGTCGAATGTCGCGACCGGCATTCCCCTGGCAGCAGCGTCGACACCGACTGGTCTCACGGTGGAAGCTGCACATCAGCGGCTGAGCGTGTCGTGGACTGCGTCCACTCCGCACGGCTCGACCATCACTGGCTACGTATTGCAACACCGGGAGTGTCTGGCGACGCCGAAATCCTGCACCTCCAGTCCGAGGTGGAGTGATTGGGAGCCGCACAGTGACACCAGTGATGGCACCTCCAGGGAAGTCTCCAATCTGACCAATGGCACCAAATACCAAGTGAGGGTGCAGGCCACCAGTCGCACCGGTGCCCTCACCAGTGCCAGTGGCTGGACGCCGATCAAGTCCGCCACGCCGGCGGCGGTACCTGACGCCCCCACTTCGTTGACACTGACCGCTGAAGACCGCCAGATCGGCGCCCGTTGGGATGCACCGGGAGACAACGAAGCTGCCATCACTGACTACGACATCGAGTACCGGGCCTGTATCGCAACCGGTTCAGACGCAGCGGATCGGTCGTGCGACTCCAATCCGACGTGGGGTAGTTGGCAGCCTCACAGCCATTCGGGCGCCAGCTTGTCAACATCCATCACCGATTTGACCAACGGCACGAGGTATCAGGTCCGAGTGCGGGCCACCAACGCCAATGGCCGGGGGCCGTGGCTGGCAACGCCACAAGAGGCGACGCCTGTCGGCCTGCCGGCGGCGCCTACGACGCCAATGGCGACGGTGGGCGACGCCCAGTTGACCGTGGATTGGATCGTTCCGCGATCCAATGGTTCGACGATCACCGGCTACGACGTCTGGTACCGGCCCTGTATAGCGGCGCCCAACGAGCTGATGGTCCGGTCGTGCGCCTCCAACCCAGACTGGGGCGATGAGAATGCATGGCAGAAGCAGGCGGTAACTGGCGACACATCGACCACATTGGACATCGCGAGTCTGACTAATGGCACCGCGTACCAGGTACAGGTGCGCGCCAAAGCCGGTAATCGAAACGGTGAGTGGTCGTCGCCTGTCAGGGCAATGCCGATCGGAGCCCCTAGCGCGCCAGCCACGGTCGAAATCGCATCGGGCAATCGAAACTTGTTCGTGTCGTGGTCGGCGCCGAATTCGAACGGGTCGACGGTCACGGGCTTCAGGGTGCGCTACTGCGTTACCGGCGGGAGCTGTGACGTGGCCACCGGTACCGACTGGGTGACGAGGACGGGGATTGGTGCGACATCGAGGAACTACACGATCTCCAGCCTGACGAACACCGCCCAGTACGACGTCCAAGTCTTGACGATCAGCAGGAACAAGGGCGAGAGCGACTGGAGCGGCGTGCAATCTGCGACGGCGGGCGGGCCGAACGCGCCCTCGCAGCCCCGTTTGACGGCAGGCAGCGGGCAGATCGGCGTGGCTTGGACTGCACCAAACCAAGGCCACACAGCGATCACCAGCTATGACGTCCAGTACCGGGCCTGCACCGCGACCAACGCTGTCACGACGGTTCTGCACTGCAACTCCAATCCAACGTGGGGTGATTGGCAAGACAACAGCCATTCGGGCGTGACCGCCACAGACACCATCAGCAACCTCACCAGCGGCACCAGATACGAAGTACGGGTGAGGGCCAGGAACGATCAAGGGGCGGGTCGGTGGTCGCCGACAGCGCGCGCCACGCCGACATCGTGACCTAGCGAGTTGCGCCGAGACTGACCAGCGTCGGCGGGCACAGCATTCGTCTGTACGCCTGATGCCGCCGGGTTGCCCGACGGCACTGGTATGGCACTATGTGTGCACAGTTGTTGACGTACTGGTACGGCTGCGCATATGACCGATCCCACTAGTGATGCCACTTTTTCCGCTCTGGCGGACCAGACGCGTCGGGCGATCTTGGGCTTGATCGGCGAGCACGGCGAACTCACGGTGGGGGAGATCGCCTCCCGGTTCGACGGCGTCGGCCGCACGGCTGTGTCGTCGCATCTGCGCATCCTGCGCCTTGCCGGGCTGATCACCGAGCGCCGCGACGGCCGCTACCGGCACTACTCGCTGACCTCGACGCCCGCGGACACGGTTGTTGCCTTTCTCGCCTCCGTGTACCAGAACTCCCTCGAGCAACTGGCGGACGCGATGAACGAAGCGGTCGCCGGTGCCGCAGGCGGCGACGCCGGCCAGCGAGACGACGGGCTGAGCGCCTAGGGGCTTGCGATGGCTGAACTCGTTCTCAGCAGCGAGGTGCGGCTAGCGGCAGACCCGAGCGAGTTGTTCGCGCTGTTCGGATCCGGCGATCCATCGCTGGGCTGGCTGTTCGGCTCTGAGGCCGAGGCGCTGGCGCCCGGTGCGCTGGTGCGGCTCGCCCTTCCCATCGGCGAAGGATCACGGGTGCACGGGACGGCACGGGTGATGAGCTGCACGCCGGTTCGAAGGATCGACCTGGTGCACGAGTCGCCCTGGTTCGGGCATGTGGCATGCCACCTCGATCCGCTGCGCAGCGGCGGCACCCGGCTGCGCATCCGCGTCAGCATCGACGATCGCGAGTTCACGCGCCTCGGGGCCGACTTGGGGCTGCTCTGCGGCGGCGACGCCGAGGGCTGGGAGGTGCCGCTCGGGCTGCTCACGTCGCTGTCGGGCAGTGCAGGGATTCTCGGACGCTCGACGGTCAACTGTGCACAGCTCGCGGTGGAGGAGATCAATGCCGACGGTGGCGTGGCGGGCCGTGACGTTCGCCTGATGGTTGCCGACGACGCCACCGACCCCGGCACGGGCGTCGTCGCGATGCGCCGTCTCTGCGGGGTGTCGGGCATCGCCGCGGTGGTGGGCATGCACTCTTCGGCCACCTACTCCGCCACCTCGCCGATCGCTGTTGCCCTGGGTATCCCGTACCTCTACACGCCGACCAGCGAGGCAGTTCCCACCCATCCGCTGCTGATCCATTTCGGCGAGCGGCCGCTCGACCAGCTGCACCGGGCCCTCCCGCTCCTGGCGGAGGTCACCGGCGGGAGCCGCTGGTTCCTGGCCGGCAACGACTACTCGTGGCCTCGGGCGATCGGCACGGCCGCGCGGGAGGTCATCGAGCGCATGGGCGGCACGGTCAGCGGCGAGGGCTACGTGCCGCTGGGAACCGAGGACTTCACGCCGGTGATCTCGGCAATCGGCGAACACGGCACTGACCATGTCGTGTCGAGCTTCGTCGGGCAGGACCACGTCCGCTTCGAGAGCGAGTTCTCGTCGTCGGGGCTTCGCTCGACCACCCGCACGTTCGCGCCGCTCATGGATGACGCCGTGGTGGAGCATCTCGGCGATTCGGCTGCGGGCATCTGGAACGCTCTCGGCTACTTCGTCGGCATGGATTCCGCAGAGAATCGGGAGTTCCTGCGGCGCTATGCAGACCGGTTCGGCGAGTGCGCCCCTCCGGTGTCCGCAGCCGCGGAAGGCGTGTACGAGGCGGTGCACACGTGGGCGACGGCGTGCAGGTCGAGCGGGGGCACCGATCCCGCTTCGCTGCTGAGCGGCTTGCGCACCGGCACCTATCGCGGGCCGCGCCGCTGCGGCAGGGGCGGATCGCTGGAGTCGCTGCTGCTGGGGGAGGCGACACCGGCCGGGGTCCGGGTGATCGACGAGCTTCCCGTCGCAGCGCCCGCCTGATCCTCACGCGACCGGCTGAACCGGCAGCGTCGACGTCAGGGTCCGCCGCTCGCGCGTCTCCGCGCTTGACCCAGCCCGGCTGACGGGACAATATGTCAATATCTACTCACATATTGGGGAGGTTGACGCCGTGGGGAGCACACTGAAACCACGGGCGCGGTCCCGTTGCCGAACCGCAGCAATCATGATGGCGCTGCTGCTCGGGATGGCCGCGGCATGCACGACGAGCGACGATGAGCCAGCGGTCGCTGAACCAGCGGCAACCGAGGCCGAGGCGGCCCCCGCCCCTGCCGACGGACCAGCGGACGACGACGACGCGACGCCTGAATCCGAGCCCACCGAAGCGCCCGCGACCACCGCAGCGGCCGAGCCCGCCGAGCCATCGGGGGAACCGGTGCGCATCGGGATCCTGTTCTCCAACAGCGGTCCTGCAGGCATCTTCGGCCAGCCCACGGCCAACATCGCCGAGTTGATCGAAGAGGACATCAATGCCGCCGGCGGCATCAACGGCCGGCCGGTCGAGACGTTCCTCGCCGACGACGCCACCGATCCCGCCGTCGGGCGCCAGGCCATGGAGCAGCTCATCGAATCTGACGGGGTCGACGTGGTGCTCGGCACCCATTCCAGCGCGACACGTGAAGCCGCCAAGCCGCTCGCCGAGGATGCCGGCGTGCTGTACATCTACGCAGCCCTCTACGAGGGCGGCGAGTGCTCGCCGGTGATGTTCAACACGGGCGAGGTGCCCAGCCAGCAGCTTGCACCTGTCATCCCGTGGATGATGGACGAGACCGGCGGCAGCAAGTGGTTCCTGCTCGGCAACGACTACGTGTGGCCGCGGCGGAGCTTCGAGCTCGCTCGGCAGTACATCGAGGCCGCAGGGGGCGAAGTGGTGGGCGAGGAATACGTCCCCCTCGGCACCCAGGACTTCTCCTCTGTCGCCCAGCAGATCGCGGGCTCGGGGGCCGATCTGATCTTCCCGGCGCTCGTCGGCGGCGACGCCATCGCATTCGAGACCCAGGCGGTGGACTTCGGCATCGGCCAAAGCGCCATCCCGCGGCTGGCGAACATCTATGAGGAGAACGTGCTCGGCGTGATGGGGCCGTCGGTCACCGCCGGCATGCGGGTCACGCTGGGCTACTTCAAGGAAGTCGACAACCCTGCCAACAACGCATTCGTGGCTCGCTATTTCGAGCAGTTCGGGGCCGACGCGCCGCCGCACATGACCTTCAGCTCGCACATCTACGACGCTGCATTGCTCTACGCGGCAGCGGCGAACGCAGCGGGCACCACCGACACGGCGGCAGTGGCAGCGGCCCTCGAGGGCCTGTCGCTTTCGACGCCGACCGGGGACATCTCCATCACCGGCAGCCGCCACCTCGCGCAGCCGATCTATGTGGCGGAGATACAGTCCGACGGCTCACAGCTCATCGTCCAGTCGTTCCCGGCGGTGGAGCCTGACGAGACCTGCAGTCCCTAGCAGCGAAGCCCCTTAGCCCAGTCCATTGGATGCGCTGACGCTCGAGCTGCTCAACGGCCTGAGCCTGTTTGCGACCCTTGCGATCGTCGCGCTCGGCCTTGGCATCGTGTTCGGGCTGATGGGCATCATCAACCTCGCGCACGGCGAGTTCGTGATGATCGGGGCGTACGTCGCCTACGTCACCCACGCCAACGGCCTCAGCCACTGGCTGTCGCTGCCGCTCGCTGCAGTCGTGCTGTTCGTGCTGGGCGCATGCATCGAGGTCGGGTTGATCCGGCGCATCCATCGCCGCCCGGAGGTGACGATCCTGGCCACGTTCGGCCTGTCGATCTGCCTGCGGCAGGCCGTCGAGCTGATCTTCACCAGGGAGTTCCGCGGCGTTCCCAACCCGGTGCCCGGCGCGACCCGGGCATTCGGCGTGCTCTTCCCGACATATCGCTACGTGCTGATCGGCATCGCCGTCGTCGTGGTGGTGGTGACACTGCTCGCCTTCACCCGGTCACGCTTCGGGCTGACCGTCCGGGCGATCGTCGCCGACCGGGACCTCGCGGACGCCTGCGGCGTGCGCACCGGCATCGCCAACTTCTGTGCATTCGGCATCGGCGCGGCGACTGCCGGGGTTGCGGGTGCTCTGGTCGCTCCCCTCGGAGCGATCGAGCCCCAGGCCGGGCTCGCCTACCTGCCCGGGGCGTTCCTGGTGGTGATCGTCGGCGGCTTCAACCGGCTGTGGGGCGTGATCGCCGGAGCGCTGGTCGTGGCAGCCGTGCAGACCGGTGTCATCCACTTCTACGACGCCGTCTGGGCGCAGATCGCCTCGCTGGCTCTCGCGGTGCTGATGCTGCAGCTTCGCCGGGTGCCCGTCGAGGGGGCCGCGGCATGAGGCGCGCACTCGCCACCGGCGCGGCCTGCGCCCTCGCCGCAGCGGTGTTCAGCGGCGCATTCGGCGGCTACCGCTCGGGACAGCTCTCGCTGTTCCTGGTGTTCGCCGCGCTCGCCGTCAGCCTCGATTTCGTGTGGGGCTACTCCGGCATCCTCTCGCTGGGCCAGCTGCTGCCCTTCGGCATCGCTGCGTACACGTCGGCGAAGGTCGCCGCCGCGGCGCCGTCGCTGAGCCTGCCGATGCTCGTCGGCTCCGCTGTGGCGGGTGCCGGTGTCGCCGCGGCCCTCGGCGTGGCGATGCTGCGACGCCGACCCTCCGCAGTCGTGGTGGGCCTGCTCACGCTGGTGCTGTCGCTCACGCTGGAGCAGCTCGCCGAGCAGTGGCGCGACGTCACCGGGGGCTTCAACGGGCTGACCGGCGTCCCGCGCCTCGGCGGCTTCGGGACCGAGCTCTCCGATACTGCGCAGGATGTCGCGATCAGCGTGCTGGCCATCGTTGCGATCACCGTGGTCGGCACGCTGCTCACGCGACCGATCGGAGCGGTGCTGATCGGCATCCGTTCCAATGAGCGCCGTATGGAGGCGCTGGGCTACAAGACCGTCCAGATCAAGATCTGGGCGTTCACCGTGGGCGGCGCGCTCGCCGGCTTCGCCGGTGCGCTGTACGTGCACCGCACGAGCTTCGTGTCGCCGCAGATCTTCGGGTTCTCGCTGGCCACCAGCGTGGTGCTGTGGACGCTGGTCGGCGGGCGGGGAACCATCGTGGGCCCGGTCATCGGTGCGATGGCGATCAACTTCGCTTCTGCGACGCTGGCCGACGTCTGGCTGCAGTACTGGACGCTCGCCACCGGCCTGATCTTCGTGACCGTCGTGGTGGTGATGCCCCATGGGCTGGTCCCCAGCGCTCAGAGGTTGGCGGGCCGGCCGGTCCGCCGCCGCCAGCAGCCGACGCTGCGGCCCGCTGGCACCGACGGTGACGCGACGTCGGGCCCAGGCGCAGGCGGCGAGGCGCCGCCGGCTGCCGCTGCGGCAGTCTTCGAAGCCCGGGAAGTGCACAAGAGCTTCGGTTTCTTCCGGCTGCTCGATGGCGTCACGCTCACCATGGATGACGCCGAGCTCCGCTGCCTCATCGGGCCGAACGGCGCGGGCAAGTCCACGCTGCTCGACCTCCTGTCGGGCCAGCAGGGCTGCCAGTCTGGGCGGGTGCTCGTGCTCGGCACCGAGCACACGGGCCGCCAGGCGTGGGAGTTCGCGAGACACGGGGTGAGTCGCAAGTTCCAGTCGCCGCAGCTCATCGACGACCTGTCCGTGGCTACCAACGTGGCCATCGCCGCCTGGGGAGCTCGTTCGTCGCCGTGGAACCTGATCCGTCGCCCCTGGGCTACGGCGGTGCCGCGGCCTGCGCTGGAAGTGCTCGAACGCACGCAGCTTGGCGAGCGGCTCGACATGCGGGCAGGCGACCTCTCCCACGGAGACAAGCAGTGGCTGGAGATCGCGATGGCGGTGGCGGGGGACTGCCGACTGCTGCTGCTCGACGAACCGACCGCTGGCATGACGGTTGCCGAGAGCCTCGAAGCGGCCGCGTTGCTGCGTGAGCTTCACCGTTCTCATCGGCTGCCGATCGTGATCGTCGAGCACGACATGGCGTTCATCCGCGCGGTGGCGGATCGCGTCACCGTGCTCGCGCGCGGCGAGGTCATTGCCGACGGCACTGTCGCCGAGGTCGAGAGCGACCCCGATGTGCGGGCGATCTACGCGGGGGTCCACAGCTGATGCGGTTCGAAGCGCGCGGGCTGCGCTCGGGTTACGGCAGCGTGCCGGTGCTGCACGGCGTCAGCTTCTGTGTCGCCCAAGGCGAGATCGTGGCGCTGGTCGGACGCAACGGCGCCGGCAAGACGACTCTGGTCAAGACCATGATCGGCTTGCTGAGGGCGACCGGCGGGCAGATCAGGCTCGGCGGCTCCGACATCACGCGGGTGCCACCGTCTCGCCGTGTTCGAGCCGGGCTGCGAGCTGCCTTCCAGGAGCGCTCGCTGTTCAGCCAGCTCTCGGTGGGCGACAACTTGCGGCTGAGCGGACTTCCGGCGCCCGAGCACGGTCGCGTGCTGGCAATGTTCGGCGAGTCGTTGGCGGGACGCGAGGCTCAGCGAGCGGGCACCCTCTCGGGTGGTGAGCAGAAGATGCTCGCGGCGGCGTCGGCGCTCGCATCGACTGCGTCCATCCTGCTGATGGACGAGCCGACTGAGGGCTTGCAGCCCTCGAATGTCGAGCTGCTCGGCGACGCCCTAGCGGTGGCGAGGCAGCAGGGCCGCGGTGTGCTGCTGGTGGAGCAGCACCTGGCGCTGGCGCTGCGGCTGGCTGACCGGTTCATCGTGCTCGAGAAGGGCGAGATCGTCGACACAGGCACTGCCGGCGAGGCCGGTCTGGCGGACCGGCTGTCGGGCCGCCTTGCGCTATGAGATCAGCCCAGCGAGACCGAACCAGCCTGACCAGCCCGAACACATCAGTCATGCGACAACCGACGACCAAGTACAAAGGACGGCAACCATGACCGAACCGACCCAGATGAGCCTCGCCGCGGCAGCGCAGGCCATCAGAGCCCGAGATCTGAGTGCGGTCGAGTTGCTCGACGCCTGCCTCGCGAGCATCGAGCGGACGGAGCCCGCGGTCAACGCATTTGCCTCGATCGGGGCTGATGCTGCGCGTGCGGTCGCCCAACAGCTCGACGGCGGAGGGATCGCCGGCCCGCTGCACGGCGTGCCCATCGCCCTCAAGGACCTGTTCTTCACCCAAGGCGTTCCGACAGAAGCGAATTGCGACGCCCTGCGGGGATTCGTGCCCGACCACGACGCCACCGTCGTGCACCGCCTGCGTCAGGCCGGGGCCGTGATCGTCGGCAAGACCAACACGCACGAGTTGGCCTTCGGCGTCTCGTGCCCGGCGTCGCACAACCCCTGGGACCCGCAGCGTTCGACCGGCGGTTCCTCGGGAGGCAGTGCGGCCGCCCTGGCCGCCCGGCAGGTGTTCGGAGCGCTCGGCACTGATACGGGCGGATCGGTTCGCATCCCGTCGAATTGCTGCGGAACGACCGGGATCAAGACGACACGCGGGGCGGTGCCCCGACACGGCGTGCACCTGATCTCGTGGACCTACGACACCGTCGGCCCGATGGCGCGCACGGCCGAGGACTGCCGCATCCTGCTGGATGTCATCGCAGGCCATTCATCCGACGACCCGTTCTCGTCCAAGTCTCCGCTGAGCGACGCCGCGGACCCGGGCGAACTCACCCTCGGCGTGCCAGGCGACAGCTTCTATGAGGGGATCGATGTCGATCCGCACGTGATTGCGGTGACCGACGCAGCTGTCGAGGTGCTGCGCCCGATCGTGGCCGACGTCAACGGGGTGCAGGTGCCCAACAGCGCCGAGCACACCCCGGCGGGCGTCGCGATCGTGTTCGCCGAGTCGGCGGCGCTGCTCGAAGAACTGCGCACCGACCACCCTGACTTGCTCGGCGAGGAGGTCGGCGGCATTCTCGAAGCGGGCGCCGCGATCTCCGGGACGGACTTGGCCTCGGCCCAGGCACAGCGCGTGGCGTTCGAGCGGGCGTGCATGGATGTGTTCGACCATCAGGGCGTCGACCTGGTCGTCGCCCCGGTCAACCCCAACCAGGTGCTGCCCCACGGTGCGGTCGAGCTCAACGGGGTGCCGCTCATTCCCGCGACGACCCAGTTCACCTTCCCGGTCAACGGGGCCGGGCTGCCGGCCATCGCGCTGCCGGGCGGCTTCGCTCCCGATGGTCTGCCGATCGGCTTCCAGCTCATCGGCCGTCCGTTTGCCGAGCGGACCCTTGCCGCGGTGTGCGAGGCCTTCCAGCGGGTCACCGATCATCACAGCCACGCCCCGCCGGTGTGAGGTCGCTGGGCGTACGCACCGCGGTGCCGACAACGCGGTCAACCGTGCGCGGCGCAGGCGTAGCATTCGGATCGTCCACCTGACTGGGAGGTGCCTATGCGCAGCTGGGACTCCATGGAGGACTTCGAGGCCTTTCTGGACGGCGGCGGGCTGGTCGAGCCCGACGACGACATGCCTGATGCATACCGCCAAGCCGTGTTCCGGTTCATCGAGCTGCACGCCAACAGCGAGTACATGGGCGGGCTGACCGAGCGGGACTGGATCGCGAAGGCGCCGGGGCTGACGAACAAGCTGACCGCCCTGGCCAAGACCCAGGACGAGATCGGCCACGCGCACCTGCTGTACATGGTGGCGGCGGACATGGGCGTGAAGACCCGTGACGAGATGACGGCCGATCTGCTGGCGGGCCGCACCACGTTCCACAACGTGTTCCACTACCGCGCCTATTCGTGGGGCGACCAGATCGCGATCGCGTACCTGGTGGACGCGGCGGCGCTCGCCAGCCAGCAGGCCGTCTTCAAGAACTGCAGCTACGGCCCCTACAAGCGCATCCTGCGGCGGATCATCGCCGAGGAGGGCTTTCACATGCGCAACGGCGAGGAGCTGCTGCTGAAGATGGCCAAGGGCACCCAGCAGCAGCACGACATGATGCAGGAGGGCCTCGACCGCTGGTGGTGGCCGGCAGTGCAGTTGTTCGGTCCCGACTCGCCGCCGAACGATGTGCTGCTGCGCTGGCACATCAAGTCCGAGCGCAACGAGGTGCTGCGGGACCGGTTCGTCCAGAAGATGGTGCCCCAGTTGCAGGCCGCTGGCTTCACCATCCCCGATCCGGACCTTCACCAGGATCCCGACACGGGACGCTGGGTGAGCGGCGAGATCGACTGGGAGGCGCTGAAGGCGGCCATCGCCGGCCGGGGGCCCGATAGCGAACGGCGCCTGCGTGACGCCCGCAATGCCTGGGACGGCGCCTCGTGGGTGCGAGATGCGCTCGACGAGGCCGCTGCGGTGCCCGCATGAGCCGAGCGGTTCCCGCTGGTGTCGTCGCGGCGGTCCGCCGGTCTGTGTCGATGGTGTGCGACCCGGAGTACCCGGAGGTGACCGTCGCGGAGCTGGGGATCCTCGAACGTGTCAGCAGCAGCGACGACGGCTCGACCGTGCGGATCGAGCTCGTGCCGACCATGCTCGGCTGCCCGGCGCTGGATGTCATCGCTCGGGACGTCACCGATGCAGCGCGAGCGGCGTGTGCCGGTGCCGACATCTCGATCGAGGTGGCTTTCGTCGACAACCCCGTGTGGACCCCGGACCGGATCGCGCCGTCCGCGGTGAGCTTCCTGGCTCGGGAGTATTCGGTGGCAGTGCGGCGCCGGTCCGCGACCGCGAGCTGCCCCATCTGCGGCGGCACTGCCCTGGAGCACCGTTCGGACTTCGGCCCGACGCCCTGCCGCAGCGTCGAGTGGTGCCCGCAGTGCCGCAACCCCGTCGAGGTGGTCGGCCGCGTCGAGTTCCCGGCCGCCATGGGGGCGGCGCAATCACGTCCGGTGCCCGCATGAAGACCTACGAGGTGTTTCTCAAGCGTGCGGGCAAGGACCCCTTCACCCACGTCGGCGCGCTCGAGGCTCCCGACGACGACTTGGCGCTCAGCTTCGCCCGCGACTGCTACGCGCGCCGCTCGGAGGGGGAGCAGATGTGGGTCGTGGCCCGTGAGGATCTGCTGGTGGCCGACCCCACCGAACTCGAGATGGCCGACCGAGCCCACCGCCACAACGACGGCACATTCCTGCGGGATCTGCGCCAAGCCGGCAGCGCCGAGCCAACGTGAACGACATGGGTGAAACCGAGCCCGTGACCGCGATCGAACCGGCGGGCCATCCTGCGGAAACGCCCGGCGCCCGCGAGCTCGTGCTGGCCCTCGCCGATGACGAGCTGTGCATCGGACAGAACCTGGGCTGGTGGATCGCCGTGGGGCCGTTCCTGGAAGAGGACCTGGCGCTCACGTCGATCAGCCAGGACGAGCTGGGTCACGCCCGCGCGCTGTACGGGCTGCTGGGTGATGACATCGACGCGATGGCCTACGGGCGCGAGCCGCACGAGTACCTCTGCGCCCACATCACCGAGCTTCCCTGCCATGACTGGGCCGAGACGCTGGTGCGCCACTTCTTGTATGACACGGCGGAGTCGGTGCGCTGGGACGCGCTGGCGGACTCGTCGTGGGAATCGCTGGCAGCGGTCGCACGTCGCGCATTCGCCGAGGAACGGTCGCACCTGCGCCACGCCACCGGACTGCTCGACCGGCTGCTGCGAACCGACGCGGGCATCGCTTACCTGCTGCCCTTGTTCGATCAGCTCGCGCCGATGGCGTGCGAGCTCTTCGACGCCCCATCGGGGTGCTCGGACGAGGCGCTCGTCGCTGCAGGTGTCATGAGCTCCGAACTCGGCAACCAACGCGCCCGATGGCAGGACATCGTCGGCGATGCGCTCGCACCGGCTGGCTATCAGCCGCAGTGGCCGGTCGCCGACCCGGAGGCGGCGGCATCGGGTGGCCGAGCCGGCCGGCGCTCGCCGCATTTCGCCGCGCTGCACGCCGAGATGGTCGAGGTGCTGTCGATCGATCCCTCAGCGCGCTGGTAGCGCCTCTGCCACAATCGCCGTCGGCCGAACGGCGAGGCAGGGGTCGACGCATGGCACTACGAGGAACATCGGTCGTCCGGCGCGAGGACGAGCCGCTGCTGCGCGGACAGGGGCAATTCGTTGCCAATGTCGCAGCGGATGCCGCGTGGGACGGCGTCGCGCATGCGTGCTACGTGACCTCCACGGTCGCGCACGCAGAGATCGTCGGGCTCGACGTCGGCGAAGCCCGTCGCGCTCGAGGTGTCATCGACGTGGTCACCGCGGCCGATGTGGACCTCCCTCCGTACCCGGCCCCCAGCCCGGCGTTCGATGCCGCCATCGTGCGGCCCATGCTGGCTGAAGGGCGAGTCCGATTTGTGGGCGAGCCCGTAGCGGTGGTGGTAGCCGAGACCGCAACAGCGGCGATCGACGCCGCCGAGCTGGTCGTCGTCGACTACGAGGCCCTGCCGGCATTCGCCGATCCCGAGGAAGCGCTCAGTGCCCCCGCGCTGTTCGAGGGCATGGCAGAGCCGAACGTGGTGCTGCGCATGTCGATGGACAGCGGGCAGGCCGATTTCGATTCGTGCGAGGTGGTGGCCGAGGTGCGCACGGTGAACAACCGCATCGCCCCGTGCCCGCTGGAGCCCCGGGTGGCGGCCAGCCGCTGGGCCGACGACGGGCGCCTGCATCACATGAACGCCGGCCAGGGACCCCACCCGGTGCGTGCGGCGCTGGCCAAGATGCTCGGCCTCGAGCGCGACCAGATGCGCGTGTTCTCCCGCGACGTCGGCGGCAGCTTCGGCGCGAAGGCCCGCCCCCATCCCGAGGAGACCCTGCTGGGCTGGCTGTCGGATCGGCTCGGGCGGCCGGTGATGTGGGTGCCGTCCCGGAGCGACGACATGGTCGGCCTGGTGCACGGGCGCGGGCAGATCCAGTACTGCCGCATCGGCGGGACTGCCGACGGACGCATCACCGCGTTCGAGGTACGGGTGATCCAGGACGCCGGCGCGTACGGCAACACCGGAGCGGCGCTGCCCAGCAACATCCAGGCGATGCTGACCGGCTGCTACGACATCGCCTCGCTCGGCTTCAGCTCCGTTTCGGTGCTGACCAATACGACCCCCATCGGCCCGTTCCGGGGCGCCGGCCGTCCGGAGGCCGCCGCGGCCATCGAGCGCGCCGTCGATGTGTTCGCCGCGGAGGTCGGGATGGACCCCGTCGAGGTGCGCAGGAAGAACTTCCTGGCACCCGAGCGGTTCCCGTTCGAGACCCAGACCGGCATGCGGTACGACACCGGCGCCTACGAAGCCGGCATGGACGCTGCCCTCGAAGCTGCCGACTACGACGCGCTGCGCGCAGAGCAGGCCCGCCGGCGCGCCGACGGCGATGACAAGCTGCTCGGCATCGGCATCGCCACCTACGTCGAGCGCACGGCAGGCCTCGGGCGCTCCGAGTACGGCGCTGTCGAGCTGGTCGAGGGCGGGCGGATCGTGGGTCGCACCGGGTCGTCGCCCTACGGCCAGGGCCATCACACGTCGTGGGCGATGCTGATCTCCGACCGCACCGGCGTGCCGATGGATCGCATCGACATCGTTCACGGCGACACCGACGAGGTCCCGCAGGGCCAGATCACCGGCGGCTCGCGCTCGGTGCAGCTCGCGGGCACGTCCATCTGGGAAGCATCCGGTGCCCTGGTCGACCAAGCGCGCACCGTGGCGGCCACGCTGCTCGAGGCTGACCCTGCCGATGTCACGCTCGACACCGCTTCGGGCGCGTTTCACGTGGTCGGCACCCCAGCGGTCTCCGTGGACTGGGCTGCTGTGGCCCAACACCTCGCGGCGACCGATGGCGCTGGCGGCCCGCGCCTGTTGCACGCCGAGGAGACCTTCGAGTCCGAATCACCGACCTTTCCCTTCGGCACCCATATCGCGGTCGTGGAAGTCGATCGCCACACGGGCGAAGTGGAACTGCAGCGGCTGGTGGCCTGCGACGACGCCGGCGTCATCGTCAACCCGCTGCTTGCAGAAGGTCAGGTGCACGGCGGCCTGGCTCACGGCGCGGCGCAGGCGCTGTATGAGGAATTCGTCTATGACGACGACGGCAACCCGCTCACCGCGAACTTTGCCGACTACCCCGTCGTCTCGGCCGCCGAGATGCCCTTCTTCGAGCGGGTGCTGCACGTGACGCCTACCCACGTCAATCCGCTGGGTGCCAAGGGTCTCGGCGAGGCCGGCTCAGTCGGCAGCACGCCGGCCGTCCAGAACGCGGTCATCGACGCTGTCGCGCACCTCGGCATTCGCCACCTCGACATGCCGCTCACACCACAACGCGTCTGGCGCGCCATCACCGACGCCACCGCAGGCGCAGCCTGAGCCCCGAGCGCGCCTAGCCCTCGCCGGGTTCGAGCTCGGGGGCGGTGACGGCACGGACATCGAGCTCGATCGGGTTGACACCGTCAAGTTCGTCGCTGCCGCTGACCGAGCCGAGCTCGCGAAAGCGGCGGGCGCCGGGCAGCACCATGCGCTCGAAGGAGCCGATGCTGCCGTTGTAGGCATCGACGGCGCTGCGCAGGCCGCGCCCCATCTTGTCGACGTGCTCGAGGTACTTCGAGAGCCGGGAATACAGGTCGTTGCCGAGCTTGGCCACCTCTTCGGCGTTGCGCGCGATGTCGTGCCGCTGCCACGCGAGAGCCACTGTCCTCAGGAAAGCGATGAGCAATCCGGGAGTGGCGATCAGCACCCGGTGACGCTGCCAGGCGTTCTGCCAGACTTCGCCGTCGGCGTCCATGGCCACGTCGAGCATCGGATCGGTCGGGACGTACATCAGCACGAAATCGGGAGAACCTGACACCCAGCGGCCGTAGTCGCGGTTGCCAAGCTCGCGTGCCCGCTCGCTGAGCGCAGCAGCGTGCTCGGCAAGCGCCTCTCGCTGCTCGGTCTCGTCACTCGAGTTCACTGCGCGGTCGTAGGCGGCGAACGGCGTCTTGGCATCGATGACAACGCTGGTGCCGCCAGGAACCTTCACCACGACATCGGGCCGCGAGCGGGCCTCGCCGCCCGGCTCGCCGAGGGTGGCCTGCTCGATGTAGTCGATGTGACGGCTCATGCCGGCGGCCTCGATGACGTTGCGCAGATGCTGCTCGCCCCAGGCGCCGCGCATCTTGGAGTCGCGCAGTATCTGGCGCAGCCCGCTCGTCTCGGAGACGAGTTGCTCGACGCTCTGGGACACCTTGGCCGTGTCCTCGGCGCGGGCCGTGTCGGCCTTGTTCACGTGCTCGTGCAGCTCTTTCAGCCGCTCGCGCATCGGCTCGACGAGTTCGGAGACGGTCTTTCCGGCCGACTTGGTCTGCTCGGTGGTGAGGTCGCGAAATTCCTTCATGAAGGTCTCGCGGGTGGATTGGCTGACTTGTGCGGCGATTTCGGTGAATCGAGTCTCGATCTCTGCCTGCTTCTTGGTCATCTCCTCGACACGAGCGTCACGATCCGCCACCGCAGTGGCCAACTTCGCCTGCAACCCTGCGGCCAGCTCTCGCTGCTGCTGTGTCTCGGCTCGGGCCGCGTCGCGCTCGACGGTGAGCTCGGCGTTGCGCTGGCTTCGAAGCTCGGCCTCGGTACGCGCTGCATCGCGCTCTGCGGTCAGCTCGGCAGTCACCTCGGCGTTGCGCAGAGCGTGCTCGTCTCGTTCCTGGCCGGAGCGGGCGAGCTTTCGGGCCTGCGCCAACCACACGATGCCGGCGCCTGCGGCGAGACCAATGATCAATCCGAGCACGACAGCAAGGCCGGTGGACATGGGGCGTACTCCTCGGTGAAGTCGGGTTCCGGCAATGAGCGAATGCGCTCGGCCGGAACGTGCTGTTCATTGTCTAGCGAGGGGGTGTGACGTGCGGCGCCGATGCGCCCGCCGCTCGTGCCAGCGCGGGACACACCACTAGCGTCGGCGTCGGTGCACAGCGTGACCAACCACGGGCCCGAATGGTTCACGAGCAGCAACGTCTGCGGCTGCTGAGACCCTGGCGCGCCCGTTCGGCGGCTCTCGCGACGGTCCTGCTGCTGGCGGGCGCGTGCAGCTCCATTACCGCTGAACAGCCTGACTCGGCGGGCGCGTCCCAAGAGGCAGGCGAACCAGCCCGCGCACCCGCAGAGCTGCCAGCCGCCGCCACCCAACCGCCGCCCCAGGCCGCATCGGACGATCGGGCTGTCGAGGGCACGGCGCCACGCCGTGGCGGCACGCTGCGAGTGCTGCTGGCAGCAGATCCCACGCCCGTCACCGGCTGGACGCCGTGGGATCACGTGTGCGCGTGGTCATGCCGCAGCGTCGTGGACCACGTACTCGAGACGCTCACCGTGGTGCTTGCGGACGGTTCGGTCGCTCCCTGGCTGGCGGAGTCGGTGTCGGCCGACGCCTCGCTCCAGCGCTGGACCATTCGCCTGCGACCCGACATCACGTTCAGTGACGGCGAGCCGCTGGATGCGCTGACGGTCAAGATCGGCATCGACGACTACCTGCGCTCGGGGCGCGCCAGCGGCGGTCACCTGCGCGACGCCCGCATCACCTCGGTCATCGTGCTGGACGAGCTCAGGCTGGTCATCGAGCTCAGCGAGCCCAACGCGGGGCTGCCGGCCGCACTGGCCGGACCCGTGGGACGTGTCTTCTCCATCGCAGCTGCCGCGGCAGACCCGGATGCCTTCGCGAGAGCACCGGTGGGCACCGGGCCGTTCACCTTCGGCAGCTGGTCGCCGGGCGAGCCGGCTGTCCTCGAGGCCAATCCGGATTACTGGCGAACCGCCGCGGACGGCTCACCGCTGCCGTGGGTGGACGAGATCCGCTTCACCGAGGTTCCGGGCGAGCGAGATCGCCTCGCGGCCCTCGTAGAAGGCCGGGGGGACGTGCTGATGTCACGATCGGCGGAGCTCGCCACCGCTCTCAGCTCCGCCACGGACGGCTCCGGCCAGCCGCTCAGCGTGGTGCGTCGCTTCGACGACAACGCCGGCGTCGTCCTGTTCAACCTGCTGCGTGCCCCGCTCGACGATGTCCGCGTGCGGCGGGCGCTCATCGCAGCCGCCGACCAGGACGTGCTCGTCCGGGCCCTCGGGCCCGACGTGGACTGGATGGCCGCAACGCAATGGTGGGCGCCGGGCAGCATCTGGTACGCGGCGGATGTGGCGCTGGCATGGCCCGGCCGCGATCTCGATCGGGCCCGATCGCTGCTGCGCGACTACACGGAGGATCCCGAGCGCTCTGACGATCGAGACCCCGGCGAGCCGGTACGGGTCTGGGTGCTGTGCACGGACGATGTCGCGCTCGCCCGGATGACGACGGTGCTCGAACGCCAGTGGGAGCTCACCGGACTCGTCGATGTCGAGGTCGAGACGCTCGCCCGCACCGGCCTCATCAGCCGCGTCATGGGCTCGGTGGTCCAGAGTCCCTCGTTCTCGGGAGACTTCACTGCCGCGTGCTGGCGCGTCGGGGGCGAGTCGGATCCGGCGGTGCTGGCATCGGTGGCCGTCGGGCCGGTGAGGACCACGCCGCTGAACGCTTCGAATTTCACCGGTGAGCATCTGGCCGCACTGGCGAGCTTGATCAAGTCGACCAATGACCTCCAGGAGCGACGTCAGGCCGTGGCCCAGTTCTCAGCAGAGCTCGCCAACGAGGCGCCCTGGGTGTACCTGGGCTACGCCTCGAGCGCGGTCGCAGCCTCTGCGGCTGTCGGAGGTCTGGGTGCCACGACACTGCCGAGCGGTGACATCGTCGAAGGGCAGCGACTCGGCATGAGCCGCTACGACGAGGTGTGGCTGCGACGTGAGTGACGGCACCGAGGCTCCACCGCCGCCCGATCCGGGTCTCGGCCAGCTCGGCTGGCTTCGCCGCCCGGACGCTGGTCCTGGGATCCCGCCGGGTCACGCCATGAGCCGGATCGCCGTCGAGCACCGCGGCGCGTACGGGCTCGTCGACGAGGCGGGCGAGACGCGTGCAGCGCTGGATGCCGCGGTACGCGATGCCGTTCAGTCGCCGCTGGACTACCCGACCGTGGGCGACTGGGTGATCCGCTCGCTCGAGCCCCGCCACGACCGGCGCGTCGTCATCACCGACCTGCTGGAGCGGACCTCGCTGCTGTGTCGCCGCGCGGCCGGACCGCGAGCGCGGCCGCAGCTCGTGGCTGCGAACGCCGATGTGCTGGCAATCGTGACGACACCCGCGGGGGGTTCGGAGGCGGCGGTGGACGATGCGGCCAGCGCCGGACACCGCATCGAGTGGTACCTCACGGCTGCGTTCACCGGGCGCGCCCGGCCGGTGATCGTCGTGAACAAGATCGACACCGTCTCGAGCGCCGAATGCGACGCGACCATCGACGCGCTGCGGCACCGGCTGGGCGCAGCAGCTCCCGACGTGCCCATCCTGTCGACCAGCGCTGTCGACGGCCGCGGCCTCGACGAGCTGGGTGCCTTGGCCGCCGACGGAGTCACTGTGGCGCTGAGCGGTCCGTCGGGGGTCGGCAAGTCGTCGCTGGCGAACCGCTTGGCCGGTGCCGACGTCGTGCCGGTGGCGCCGCTGAGCCCTGACGGTCGCGGCCGGCACACCACCGTGAGGCGCCAGCTCATCGCCGTGGGGGGTGCCGGTGGGGGCACGCTGGTGGACACGCCGGGCCTGCAGGACTTGATTCCGTGGGGAGGCGACCTGGGGCTGAGGCCCTCCAGCAGCATCGGGGACGGCCTGGCCCTCGTGTTCAGTGAGATTGCGGAGCTCGCTCACAACTGCCGCTTCGCCGACTGCACGCATACAGCCGAGCCGGATTGCGCCGTCAAGACTGCCGTCGAGACTGGGGACCTGCCAGCGGAGCGCCTCAGCACCTACCTCGAACTTGTCGCCGACACACAGACCCACGGTGCTTTCGGCAGCGGGGGAGGCCCTAGCTGAGACGCTGTGCCGGCCGGTTCAGCGGCCCTTGAACTCGGGCCGACGCTTGTTCATGAACGCGTCGACGCCCTCTTGGTAGTCCTCGCTGTCGAAGCAGGCCCGGATCATCGCCTCGACCTCGCTGAAGTCGCGTTGAGACTCCGGCTTCTGCCACTGCGTCAACGCAGCCTTGGCGGCAGCGATGGTCAGCGGCGCATTCTGGCCGATGAGGTCGGTCCATTCGGTCACCGATGCCTCGAGGTGCGCCTTGGGCACCACCCGGTTGACCAGGCCCATCTGCAGGGCCTCCTGGGCGCCGAAGCGATCGGCGAGGAAGAAGATGCGCTTCGCAGCCGAGGGGCCGACGAGGCGCATGAGCGTGCCGATCCCAGCCGCGCCGTAGCCGAGGCCCAGGCGGGCGGCGGGAATCGTGAATTGGGCATCCTCCGCGGCGATCCGCAGGTCCGCTGTCAGTGCCACCGCCAGCCCGCCGCCGATGCAGTAGCCCCCGATGGCGGCAATGAGCGGCTTGGACAATCCCAGCAGCGCCGCGTGCGCTCGAGACGTGGTGTCGTCGTAGTCGCGGTTGCCGCTCGCATCGGACCGTTGCTCGCCGAACTGGCTGATGTCGGCGCCCGCGGCGAACGCTCGCTCACCGGCGCCCCGGATCACCACCACCCGGATCTCGTGGTCGCCCTCCAGTTCGGTGGCGGCGTCGGTGATGCCGTTCCACATCTGCGCGCTGATGGCGTTGTGCCGTTCTGGATGGTCCAGGATGATGCGGCCGACGTGGCCGTCGCGTTCGAGGTGCACCTGCCCGCTCACGGCGGCTGACGCTACCGCCCGCCCGGCGTCGAGGGCGAGATCAGCCCTCTGGCGGCACCCAGCTTGCGTCGCGGCGCTCGCGGAATGCGGCGATGCCTTCGGCCGCCTCGTCGCCACCGAACAGTCGCTGGCTCAGCTCGGCCGTCCACTCCCAGGCTTGGTCGCGGGGCATCGACGGCACCTTGGTGACCAGCTGCTTGGTGTTGGCCAAGGCGTTGGGGCCGCCGCGCACCAGACGGCGCAGCGTCTCGGCTACTTCGTCGTCGAGCTGGTCGCGCGGCACGGCCCGGTTGATCAGCCCCGCCGCGGCGGCACGGGGTGCTGGCACCCGTTCGCCTTCGAGGAACAGCTCGCTGGCATCGGCCCGTCGCAGCTTCGGCAGGCAGACCACCGAGATCACCGCAGGCGCCACGCCGATGCGGACCTCGGTGAACCCGATGATGGCATCGTCAGCCGCGATGGAGATGTCCATGGCGGCGGCCAGGCCCACGCCCCCTGCGGTGACATGTCCCGCCAGCCGGCCCACCACGGGCTTGTCGCAGGTCATGATCTTCTCGAGGATCTCCACGAAGTCGTAGCGCAGCGTCGGCTGGGGTACGCCGGGCTGAGCGGCACGGAGGTCGGCACCGGCACAGAACGTGTTGCCCGCGTGGGTGAACAGGATCGCTCGCACTCCGGGGTCGGCCAGAGCCGCCTCGAAGTGATCGCCGACGCCGTTGACGATCTCGACGCTGAGCGCATTGCGGTAGTCGGGCCGGTTCAGCGTGATCGTGGCGACACCGCCGGCCACCTCGTAGAGCACCGCGGCATCGGGGTCATCGGCAGGTGTGCGGTCGTCGGCACCATCGTCGGGGAGATCGTCTGACATCGCAGCGATGCTAGGCATCGAGCCCGCGGCACACAGCGTTCGGGCCGACTCCTAGGCTCCCGCAGATGACCGGACTTCTTGCACAGGCCGAATCGGCCACCGACGCGGTAGATGCGCTCCTCGAGGTCAGTCGCGTCAACGAAGTCTGCGGCCCCGAGCCCAGCTGGATCTGCGAACGCATCTACGACTGGACCGGCAGCGCGGGCTTCGCCTCGGCCTCAGTGTGGATCGTGGACAAACCCCTGACGGTGCTGATCATCCTGCTGCTGGCCATCATCGTCCGCAGGATCGTGCGCCGAGCCATCGACCACATGGTGGATCGCATCGCTTCCGACAAGCAGCACGAGGAGGAAGAGGAGGCTGCCCGCACCGCCGAAGAGGGCCGAACCTGGGACCCTGAGCGGCTCGCGGACAAGATGAAACAACTCCGCGAGCGCACCGAGCGTGCCGGCCAGCGGGCCAAGACGCTGGGAACGCTCTTCAAGAGCATCGCCACCACGATCGTCTGGGCCGTCGCGCTGATGATGCTGCTCGCCGAGTTCGACGTGAACCTCGGTCCCCTCATTGCAGGCGCTGGCATCATCGGCGTCGCCGTCGGCTTCGGAGCCCAGTCGATCGTGCGGGACCTGCTCACGGGCGTGTTCATGCTGATCGAAGACCAGTACGGCGTGGGAGACGTGGTTGACCTCGGCGACGCCGTCGGCACGGTCGAGTCGGTCGGGCTGCGCACCACCCGGCTGCGCGACATTTCAGGCACGGTCTGGCACGTTCCCAACGGAGCCATCGCGCGGGTGGGCAACATGTCCCAGCTGTGGGCCCGGGTGCCGCTCGACCTCGACGTGGCCTACGACACCGACCTCGACGAGGCCATGGCGATCATCAAGCGCGTCGCGGACGAGGTCTGGCGGGAGCAGGGCGAGGACACCACGGTGCTCGAAGAACCCATCCTCTCCGGCGTGCAAGCGTTCGGCGCCGATGCCGTCACCATCCGGGTCATGCTCAAGACCGAGCCGTCCGAGCAATGGGCAACGGCGCGCCTGATGCGCAGGCGCATCAAGGCCGCGTTCGACGAGGCCGGCATCGAGATCCCGTTCCCGCAGCGAACGGTCTGGGTGCGCAGCGGCGAGCCCGACGGCGAGAGCGGCGAGCGGCGGGTCAGCGCTTTCGAGACCGTGGTGCCTCCGATGGAGACCGCGGAGCCAGACGCCGACGGCGCCGACGGCGACTTGTAGCTGCTGCGGATTCCTCATGCAGCGCGGGGCGCGCCGTCTCGGGCGTCGCTGGCGAGTACGACGCGAGCCAAGAAGCGTCGGAACGATCTAGGCCTCGGCCGGTGCCAGCGTCACGCTGACTTGGGGATGCGCGAGCGAACCGTCCGCCGCGAACGTCAGGCTCTCGATGCGTCCGGCATCGATCAAGTCGGCACGTGTCTGCTCCAGCACGGCGATGTGAGCATCCGCGGCGCTGACCATCACCTGCTCCGCCGGCACGCGGAGGCTGCGTCGGGCTTCGGTCTTGGCTCTGCGGACCTCGCTGAGCACCGATGCAGTGACTTCGAACGCGCCGGAGGGATGGTCGGAAACCAACGCGTCGATCGCTGCCGCGTCGGGCCACGTCGCGCGGTGCACTGAGCCCTCCCGCCACCACGACCAGATCTCCTCGGTGACAAACGGCAAGAACGGCGCGAACAGCCGAAGCAGCACATCCAATGCAGTCGTCAAGGTGAGATGGGCATCCGCGGCCGCCTCGTCTCCCTGCCCGCCGTACGCCCGACCCTTGGCCAGCTCGACATAGTCGTCGGTGAATCGCCAGAAGAACTGCTCGGATCGTTCGAGCGCGCGGGCGTAGTCGAAGTTCTCGAACGCGTCGGTCGCGGCCCGCACGAGACCGGCGAGCTCAGCCAGCAGCGCTGCGTCCAATGCGTTGCGCACCGGTCCGGGCTCATCGGCTCGATCGGCGTGAGGGTTCGTCTCCTGGGTCGCCGCGGCTCCGGGCGCTGCGCCGCCGGTCATCGTCAGAGCGAACTTGGCTGCGTTCAGCAGCTTGATCGCCAGCCGGCGCCCAATCTTCATCTGTCCTTCGTCGAAGGCGGTGTCGGTGCCGGGCCGTCCGTTGGCTGCCCAGTAGCGCACGGCGTCGGCGCCATAGGTGTCGAGCAGGTCCACCGGGGTCACCACGTTGCCCTTGGACTTGGACATCTTCTTGCGGTCCGGATCGAGGATCCAGCCCGAGAGCGCGCAGTGGCGCCACGGCGCGCAGTCGTGGCCGAGGTGGCTGCGGACCGCCGTCGAGAACAGCCAGGTCCGGATGATGTCGTGCCCCTGTGGGCGCATGTCCATCGGGTAGGTCCGCTTCCACAGGTCGGGGTCTTCGCTCCAGCCGCACGCGATCTGAGGCGTCAGCGACGATGTGGCCCACGTGTCCATCACGTCGTGGTCGCCGATGAAGCCGCCCGGCTGCCCGCGCTGTGATTCGCCGTAACCGGCCGGGACATCGCTGCTCGGGTCGACCGGCAGCACGTCGTCGTCCGGCACGAGCGGCTGGTCCCAGACCGGTTGGCCATGGTCGTCGAGCGGATACCACAGCGGGATCGGCACGCCGAAGTAGCGCTGCCGGCTGATCAGCCAGTCGCCGGTGAGCCCTTCGATCCAGTTCGTGTAGCGGCCCTGCATGTAGGGCGGATGCCACGTCATCTCCGCGCCACGGGCAATCAGCGCATCGCGCAGCTCCCGATCGCGCCCGCCGTTGCGGATGTACCACTGGCGGCTCGTGACGATCTCGAGCGGGCGGTCGCCCTTCTCGAAGAACTTCACGGCATGGGTGATCGAGCGGGGCTCGCCGACGAGATCGCCGGATTCTCGCAGGAGCTCCACGGTGGCGTTCCGCGCGCCGCCGACGGTCCGGCCTGCGAGATGCCGGTAGGCCTCACGCCCGGTGGGCGAGTCGACTCCCGGCGGCGGATCCGCTGCGATGCGGCCGCCCCGGTCCACGATCGCCCGCACGGGCAGGTCCAGCTCGCGCCACCAGGTCACGTCGGCGGTGTCGCCGAACGTGCAGATCATGGCGATGCCGGTGCCTTTGTCGGGCTCAGCCAGCTTGTGAGCGACGACCGGTACCTCCACGCCGAACAACGGCGTCGTGACCGTGGTGCCGAACAGCGGCTGGTAGCGCTCGTCGTCGGGATGTGCCACCAGCGCCACGCATGCCGCCAGGAGCTCGGGCCGGGTCGTCTCGATGTCGACGGAGCCGCCGAGAGGGTCGTCGCCGGTGCCGGTTGTGCCGTTGCGACCGAACGAGATGCGGTGGTAAGCGCCCGGCCGCTCCCGGTCTTCCAGCTCTGCCTGCGCGACCGCCGTGCCAAAGCTGACGTCCCACAGCGACGGTGCCTCGATCTGGTACGCCTCGCCGCGTTCGAGGTTGCCCAGGAAGGCTCGTTGAGCGACTCGCTGGCATCGCTCGTCGATCGTGGCGTAGGTCATCGACCAGTCCACGCTGAGCCCGAGCTGGCGCCAGAGCGCTTCGAAGGCACGCTCGTCTTCCGCGGTCAGCACATGGCACAGCTCGATGAAGTTGCGACGCGAGATGGCGATCTCGCCGCGTGCCTCCACCGCTTTGGGATCGCCGCCATCGGACGGCGGCACAAAGTTCTCGTCGTAGGGGAGCGTGGGGTCGCAGCGCACCCCGAAGTAGTTCTGCACGCGCCGCTCGGTTGGCAGACCGTTGTCGTCCCAGCCCATCGGGTAGAAGACCTTGTCGCCGGCCATGCGCCGGTACCGGGCGATGTTGTCGGTGTGGGTGTAGCTGAAGACGTGGCCCATGTGCAGCGAGCCGCTGACCGTCGGCGGCGGCGTGTCGATGCTGAACACCTGATCGCGGGTGGCAGTGCGGTCGAAGCGGTACACGCCGTCCGTTTCCCAGCGCTGTGACCACTTCGCCTCGAGCCCGTCGACGGTGGGCTTGTCGGGCACCTGCGTCATGTGCGGCAAAGCTACCGGCGCGCCGTGACGGCGGCCGAGGCTGGGCCACCACGTGTCACCCGATATGTGCAAAGTGCCCGCCGGGTTGTCACAGAATTGTCACATAAGTGCAACAGCTTTGACTAGTGTGTGCACTGGTTGCCGACTGCGGGGGCGGACGGCAACCTCAGCCAGTACTGCCGACCAAAGGGGGTCGATTGGCATGATGGCGACAATCCTGACGCTGATCATCCTGGGCATGGTGTTCCAGGGTGCGTTGGTGGTCGTGGACAGTGTCCTTGACGCAGTCAAGGTGAATGACACGCTGAAGTCGATTCCGATCGTAGGCAGCAATCTCAATCTGATCTGGGCGTACCTGTTCGTGCTGATCTCGCAAGTCAATGACGGCGGGGGCATGTTCGGTTATGCGGCCAGCATGGAGTTGCTGTCGCTGGGTCGCTTCGGCATGGACGTGGCTACGGCTATTGCCCTCGTGGCATTCATCCCGGTTCGAGACGCTGCAATCAGCGCCTTGAAGCAGGGCATTGGCGGACGCGGCGACTGACCGGCGTCATGCGCGGCGCTGCTGAGGTGCCGCGCCATCGGCGATAGGCCGACGTAGGGGCACCCCGTTCGCGGGGTGCCCCCTTCGTTGTGTTACCCCGTTCGCGGGGTGCCCGTTGCGTTGCGACGTCCGGCTCGCGGGTGCCCGTTGCGCTGCCGTACGGCTATCGGCCCGGCAGCACGATGACACCCTGATCTCGCATCGCGTCGATCTCGTCGTCGGCGTAGCCGAGCTCGCTGAGAATCTCGACCGCGTGCTGGCCCAGCAGCGGGGCATGGCGGCGCAGCCGGGTCGGTGTCGCCGAGTAGACCACCGGGTCAGCCACGTAGCGGTACGCCCCTTCGGTGGGATGGGTTGAGATGCTGACGAGACCCACGGCGGCGAGCTGAGGATCTGCGTCGAGGTCTGCCAAGTCCATGACCCTCGCGGCCGGGATCGAGTGGGTGTCGCAGTAGGCGATCCACTCGTCGGTGGTGCGGCGCACCGAGAGCTCTCCGAACAGCGCGTACAGCTCGTCGATGTGCGCGATCCGCGAGTTGTGATCGGCGAAGCGCGGATCGTCGGCCAGCTCGGGTCGCTCGACGAACGCGAAGAAGGCTCGGTACTGCGCATCGTTGTAGGGCAGCAGGCACACCCAGCCGTCGGCTGTGGGGTAGGGACGCCGGTGCGGCGTGAGCAGCCGGTCATAGCCGAACGGTCCCTCGGGCGGTTCGAACACGGCGCCGCGGTAATGCTCCACCAGGTTGAAGGCCACCATCGTCTCGAACATGGGCACTTCGATGGTCTGTGCCACACCGGTCCGTTCCCGATGGAAGAGCGCCGCGAGCACAGCTTCCACCACATGCAGCCCGGTGACCTTGTCGGCGATCACTGAGGGAACGAAGCCAGGTTCGCCTGCGATGCGGCCG
Organism: Acidimicrobiia bacterium; assembly: GCA_022820925.1. GTDB lineage: Bacteria > Actinomycetota > Acidimicrobiia > Acidimicrobiales > Poriferisodalaceae > Poriferisodalis. Next base: position 160,824 of record JAJEEO010000011.1, read on the forward strand.
ATCAGGTTCGACAGGCCGGATGCAGCTTGGATGGCGTCGTCGTACGCCGCCTTGTCGCGGTAGGGGCCACCGCTGCCGTAGCCGTTCGCACGGCAGCAGATGAGTTGCGGATGCTGTGCGCGCAGAGAGTCGGCGTCGAGGCCGAGGCGTTCGAGTGCGGCAGCACGCATGTTGGTGATCAGCACGTCGGAGCTCGCAAGCAGCCGCTGCATGGCCGCACGGCCGGCCTCGGACTTGAGGTCCAGAGCCAGCGAGCGCTTGTTGCGCTGGATGTTGAGGCTGAAGCCGGACATGCCGGCGGATCGGGCAGGCAGACCGTTGCGCGTGGAGTCGCCGTCCAGCGATTCGACCCTGATCACGTCGGCGCCGTGATCTCCCAGCATCCGGCATGCCATCGGCCCCATCAGCACGGTGGTCAGATCGACCACGCGTATGCCATCGAGGGCTCCGTCCGATTCGTTGGCGGCCGCGGCGGCAGTGCCTGCAGTGTCTGGCATGAAATCCTCGTCTACTCACTCGGTGCGGCTGCAGCTGCCTGGCGCTCCTCGCGCTCAGCAGCCTTGATGCCGTGGCTCATGACGATGGTGGGAGCGAGCAGCATCGAACCCACCACGAGCGCCACGGCGATGAGTGTGCTCAGCAGAGGTGTGTAGCCCCAACGGATGCCCACTGCACCGAGCGCCAGCGACAAGAGATACAGGCCGTAGCCGGTTCGCTGGCCGAGACTGGTGATCCGCTTGAGCCGTGCCCGCCGGGCAAGGACCTCGTCGAAGGGTTGATCTGCCGACCCGGCGGTGCCCCGACGGCTGTCGGACCCCTCGCCCCGAGACTCGCCGCCGTCAGCCACCGTCCCATTATCTCGGGACGCGGCGGCGCTCAGGCTCCGAAGAGCTGCGGTTCGTGCGTCTCGGTGGGTTCGCCTGAGATGTCGCCGCCGGCATCGGCCGATTCGTGGGGCCACGGCGCTGGTGCGGGCCACGGCGCCGGCTCGACGCGTGATGCCCAGGCGGGTTCGGTGTGTGCAGGCACCGCAGCGGGCGCCACTGGAGCGGCTGTCGCCGGAGCGTTCGCTGGCTGCGGGGCCACGGCATCGTCGACCAGTGGGGGGTTCTCCAGGGTCGTGGATTGTGCGGCCGGCCTGAGCACGACGGTTTGATCGTCGAAGTCGTCGTAGCCGCCTTGCGGGACTGCCGCGAGCCGATGAGCCGCCCCGGCGGCGGGCCACATGAGGCGGAACCCGACATTGGCCAAGCCCGCGGCGGTCACCATGTCTCCGAGCGTGATGACGTCTCGCAGCGGTGCGAGCGGTATCGCGCCTCCGAGCCACGCGGCGATCGTGGCGTCGCCTGACCAGCGACGGGCGGTGCCGAGCAGCACCCGGTCGAGCCCGTCGTAGTCGATGATGCCGGAGGCCACGACCGCGCTCTCGCTGACCGGCAGGTAGCCGTTCAGCAGCAGGACAGCGAGGTTGGCGGAGATCCCGACAGCGGCAATCAGCGCGCCGGTGATGTGCCGGTTGAGCACGCAGCTCGCGAGCAACAGGGCCAGCGACACTCCGAGAGCGAAGCGGCCGGCGAGCATGTTGGTGTCCAGAGCGACGGCAAGCGACAGGACAGCGCCGAGCGCGAGCACCGGCCAGTGGTTGACCTGCAGCACGCGGAGCCTCACGAAGATGTCGCGTGGCTCCGTGCCCCTCAGCAACGAGACGGCAAAACCGATACCCAAACCTGCAGCTGTCACGAGGACGATAAAGAACACCGCGCACTGACAGTACCGAGCGGTCCGCGCGGGCTCGGGGATGGTCTCGACCCCGGCAATCCGACACAGGCAGCCGACGCTCGCAGCCCATCCCGGGCGGTCGTGCGTCGCCTCGGTTAGCTTTGCGCCGGCCAATTGCTCCCCGCAGCCGCAGGAGGCACGACGTGCTGGACGTCCGAGCTGAGTTGACCGCAACAGTATGGAAGGTGGTCGCCGAGGTGGGATCCGTCGTGGCCGCCGGCGACGAACTGCTCATCCTCGAGTCCATGAAGATGGAGATCCCGGTGACGGCTCCCGAAGGCGGCACGCTGGCGGAGATGAATGTGGCCGAGGGCGACGCAGTCGCTGAGGGCGACGTGCTCGCGGTGGTGGCGACCGCGTGATTTCGGGCGGCTCGTCGTCGGGGAGCCGACGAAGGCGAAGCCACCCGTAGCCTTGGCACTCCGTGGGAGCTGCCGTTGCCTTCGAGGGCGTCGTGGCCCTGTTGGACCGCTTTCCTGCGCTGGCGGGAGTGGACCTCAGCGTGGAGAGCGGCGAGATGGTCTGCCTAAGAGGTCCCAACGGGGCCGGGAAGACCACCCTGCTGCGGACCTGCGCGGGCCTCGTACCTCTGCGCGGTGCGCGGGCCGAAGTGCTCGGCTTCGACCTCATCGCCGATCGGCGCACTGTTCGCCGTCACGTCGGCTTGCTGGGGCACCGGACTCCGCTCTACGGCGATCTGCGGGTCGACGATCAGCTGCGTCACTGCGCTGCGCTCCACTGTGCCTCCGATGCCGAAGCTTCGGCGGCGGCCGAACGGTTCTCGCTGGAGGGCCGCCTGATGGGGGTCGCGATCCGACGGCTCTCTGAGGGCCAGCAGCGGCGCGTGGCGCTGGCTTGCTTGACCATCGCCCGCCCGCAACTGTGGCTGCTCGACGAACCGCACGCCGGACTTGACCGCACCAGCCGCGATGCGCTCGACGAGCTGCTCGGTGACGCCGTGACAGCCGGGGCGACGGTCATGTTCGCAACCCACGAAACGGACAGCGCTCGCCTCGCAGCCGCCCGGCAGGTGACGCTCGCCGGCGGCCGAGTCTCGATGAGTGCTCCAGCACCCGGCGCGGGCAGTTCAGCCGATGTGGCGTGAGGTCTGGTTGATCTGCCGGAAGGACCTGACCGTCGAGCGACGTGCGCGCGTCACGCTGATCCAGATCGTGCCGACCGTGCTCCTCATTCTCGTCGTGTTCGCCTTCGCGTTCGATGCGAATCCGTCGCTGCTGGGCGCCGGGGCAGGCGGATTGTTCTGGGTGGCTGTTCTCTTCGGGGCTGTGCTCGGCGCCAAACGCAGCTTTGACATCGAAGCCGAGGGCGGGAACCTCGACGCACTCCGGCTCGGCGGGCTCTCCCCTGCGGCCATCCTGTGGGGCAAGGCCATGGCGCTGGCCGTCCAGATGGCGGCAGTCGCAGTGTTCACCGCTGCAGGGCTCGTGGTGCTGTTCTCGGTCACCGTCACCGACTGGCCTCTGCTCCTCACAGCGGCCGTCTGCGGTACGGCTGCATTTGCGATCTGCGGGTGCCTGTACGGGGCAATGACGGTAGGGCTGCGGTCCGCCGATACCCTGCTTCCGCTGCTGCTGATACCGGTGGCAGCACCGGTGCTCTTGGCCGGAACCCGAGCGTTCGACGTGGCGCTGGGGACCAGCGCCGACCAAGGCTGGAGCTGGACAGCGCTGCTTGCGGTAGTGCTCATCACCTACGTCGCAGTGGGCTGGGCGGCTGCCGGCCCGCTGCTGGAAGACGCCTGAATCTCCTGATGATCGAGACCCCTGAGCCCGACCTTCGCCGGCAGGCCCAGCGAGCCGGATCCGTGTCGATGACGGGCAGCGTCGCGACCCGCGTGCTCGGGGCCATCGGGCTCGCCGCAGCGGCGGTGATGGCGATCCTGGCGCTGTGGGTCTCGCCTGCCGATGCCGTGCAGGGCGACGCGGTGCGGCTGATGTACGTGCACGTGCCCTCGATCTGGGTCGCGTACGGCAGCTTCGTGCTGACTGCGTTCGCCAGCGCGCGTGTGCTGTGGCGGACTCGCAGCGGTGCTGGGGGCACCGAGGGTGTCATCGCGGACCGCCAGGCGCGGCACTGGGACCGGGTCGCCGGCGCTGCGGCCGAGCTCGGCGTGATGTTCACCGGGCTCACACTGGTGACTGGCTCCCTGTGGGGCAAGGTGACCTGGGGTACCTACTGGCAGTGGGACGCACGATTGACCACCACCGTCCTGCTGTTCGTGACCCATCTCGGGTACTTGGCATTGCGGCGGCTCCCCGCCGAGTCGCGGGCCCGCGCTCGGCGATCGGCGGTGATGGCCCTCATTGCGGTGGTCAACCTGCCCATCGTCCACTACTCGGTGGACTGGTGGCGCACACTGCACCAGGAAGCCAGCCTGGAGATCGGAATTGGCGGCGACCGGAACTACAGCGGCGAGATGTACTGGACGCTCCTGTACTCCTGGGCCACCTTCACCCTCATCGCGCTGTGGATCGGCATCCACCGCTACCGGGTACTGCGCCTCGAAGAGCTCGCCGAGGAAGCCGCGCTGGAAGAACTGCTCTCGGTGCGTCGCAGTGAGCCCAGCCACGACGAACCGGTGACAGAGCGATGACGTGGGCGGCCAATGTCTTCAGCGGTTACGCCTTGACCGCGGCGGCGGTGGTCGCCTATGCGACCTGGGTGGTGCGCCGTGGCCGTGTGCTCGGCCGTGACCTCGGCATCGGCCCCGCGGGAGCCGGCACAGATCCGGGCCGGTCGCATCCGGAAACCAGCCAGTGACCGATCTCAGCCCCCGTCATCTCCTGCCCGCCGAGCCAGATCGAGCCGACGCGCGCCGCGTGCTCGGCCGTCGCCGCAAGGCGATGATCGTCGGCTTTGTGGTGCTGCTGGTGATCGCAGCCGGAGCGGCCACGGTCGCGGGGCTGCGCAATGCGACGCTGTTCTTCCGCAATGCGGACGAGGCCATTGCAGAGCGGGTCGAACTGGGTGACCGCCGCTTTCGCCTGCAAGGGCGGGTGGTGCCGGCGTCGGTGGCGGTGGACACCGGAGTGACCACCTTCGAGGTGATCCACAACTGCGCATCGGTTTCGGTGCGTCACAGCGTCGATCCGCCCGACCTGTTCGAGTCGCCCTGGATTCCCGTGGTGCTCGAGGGCCGCTGGGTGCAAGGTGACGTCGTGACAGTGGCGGGCCGCGACACTCATTTCTTCTCGAGCGACAACATGCTGGTGAAGCACACCAACGAGTACGTGGCGGCGAACGAAGACCGCGTGCCCGACCCGAACGAGCCTCCCGAGGGCTTCTTGGACGACTGCCCCTTTGAGGTGCCCCGGCTGTGATTGCCGTGCTGGGCACGCTCGGCGTGGCCATCGGCCTCGTCAGCGCGCTCGGCGGGGCTGCGACGCTCGTCGCAGCGAGGGTGCTGCGGCAGCCTGCGCGCTGCCGAGGGGCGCTGGCGTGGATCGCCGCCATGACGGCAGGCTGCGTGCTGGCCGTGGCTGCGATGGAGATAGCGCTGCTCAGCGACAACTTCTCGATCGCGTACGTCGCTCGCAACTCCACGATCGCAACACCGCTCATCTACAAGATCGCGACCCTGTGGGGAGCGCTGGAGGGATCGATCCTGTTGTGGATCCTGGTGCTGTGCGGTTACGTCGCGGCAGCGGCATGGCGCTTCCGAGCGCGCACCGCGGAGCCGACGGTGGCCTGGGCGCTGGCCGTGATGCTGGGTGTCTGCATCTTCTTCTTTGCGCTGCTCGCGGGTCCTGCGAATCCCTTCGCAACCCTCGCGGATCCGCCGCTTGACGGCGGCGGACTGAACCCGCTGCTGCGCAATCACCCGCTCATGGCCATCCATCCGGTGATGCTGTATCTCGGCTACGTCGGCTTCACCGTTCCCTTCGGGTTCGCCATCGCCGCGCTCGTCACCGGCCAGTTCGACACCCGATGGCTGGCCGACACCCGCCGCTGGACGCTCGTGGCCTGGGGCTGCCTGGGCACCGGGATCATGCTCGGCGCCTGGTGGTCATACGAGGTATTGGGCTGGGGCGGCTACTGGGCGTGGGATCCGGTGGAGAACGCCTCGCTGCTGCCGTGGTTGACCGCCACCGCGTTCGTGCACTCGCTCATCACCCAGCAGCGACGCCAGATGCTGCGGGTGTGGAACCTCTCGCTGCTCATCGTGACGTTTGCCTTGACGATCTTCGGCACGTTCCTCACTCGATCAGGCGTGCTCGAATCGGTGCATGAGTTCAGCGAGTCGTCACTGGGGCCGATCCTGCTGGGCTTCTTCGGCGTCATCGTCGCGACTGGCGTGGCGCTGGTGGCATGGCGGGGCGAGGCCCTGCGCACCTCGGCCAGCCTGGGTTCGGTCTGGTCGCGCGAGGGCGCGTTCCTTGCCAACAACTTGCTGTTTGCCGTCGCGGCATTCGTGGTGCTGCTCGGCACCGTGTTCCCGCTCTTGGCAGAAGCGGTCTCGAATGAACGGCTGGCCGTCGGCCGGCCCTACTTCGACCGGATGCTGGCGCCGGTCGGCATCGCCCTGCTCGGGCTCATGGCGCTGTCGCCGGCGCTGAACTGGCGCGGCACGCCCGCCGAGACGCGTTCACGACGGCTGCTGTGGCCCGCGGCCGCCGGTGCGGTGACGATGGTGCTGTCGGTCTGGGCGGGCGCGCACGGTCTGTGGCAGGTCCTGGCCCTCGGGCTGGGCGGGTTCGTCATCGGCTCAGCGGTGCGGCTGCTGTGGCTGGGTGCTCGACGGAACGGCTGGCGCGGCCTGCTCGGGCGCACCGGCGGAGGAATGATCGCCCACATCGGCGTCGCCGTGATCGCCTTCGGGTTCATCGCGTCGAGCGCGTACGGGTCCGAGGGGGAGTTCTCGCTGGCGCCGGGAGAGTCCGGCACGGTCGCGGGTCACGAGGTCACCTACCTCGGACTGACAGACGGGATGGAGAACGGCAACCGGGTGGTGCGAGTCCGCGTGGAGGTGGAAGGCCGGGGTGTGTTCGAGCCCGCCGTGACGCGCTTCGCCGAATTCGGCCAGCCGATCTCGACGCCGTCGGTGGCGACGAGCCTCGTCGACGACGTCTACCTGTCGCTGGCGACGATTCCCGACGAAGGCAGCAGCGAAGTGGCGTTGCGGGTCCTCATCAAGCCGCTCGTGGCATGGATGTGGCTCGGCGGGGCCGTGCTGGCCGTCGGCGTTGCCGCGGCATTGGTTCCCACCCGGATCGGAGCACGGGACCGGATCCGCCGCCCCCCGAACGGTCGGGTCCTCGCCGGCGCCGCCCCCGATCAGGCTGGCTCCGATGCGGGGGATCCGAGCACGTGACCCCCTCCTCGGACGGCACGCCGAGCGCCGCACCGATCCGACAACGCGCTTGGGTGCGCATCAGTGCGGTGCTGGTCGGGCTCGTGGCCGCCGGCCTGGTGGCGCTGCTGGCGACGCGGGATGCAGACGGCGGCAGCATCCGCGCTGCCAGCCCGCTCATCGGCGAGCCGGTGCCGCACCTGCGGGGTGAACTCATCTGGCCGTCCGCGAACGCCATGGCGGCCGACGATGCCCAGCGCTTGCCTGGCGTGCGCACGGGTGTCGACGGGGTGGCACGTTTCGACATCGATGCTGCAGCGCCCAGATGGGTGCTCGTCAACTTCTACGCGTCATGGTGCGTGCCCTGCGAGCGCGAGCACCCGGCGCTTGAGGAGTGGGCCGAGCGCCATCGCTTCGACGGGGCCGTTGTCGCTGTGCCGTTCGGCGACCGGACAGCCGATGCCATCGCGTTCTACGAGCGGCTCGGCGGCAACTGGGCGGTCATCGACGATCCCGATGCCCGCTGGGCGGTGTCCTTCGGCGTGCTGCGGCCGCCCGAGTCATTCCTGATCACGCCAGATGGCGTCGTGGCTGCACGCTGGCAGGGTCAGATCAGCGCCGACGATCCCGACGATGTGATCGCGTTGCTGGTGGGTGCGGCGAGCGCCAGTCAGCCAGCGCTCCCGGCGGAATCATGAGCACACCGGAGGTTCAGCCCGCGGCAGCGCACGAGCACATGCGCGCTCGCAACCGCTCGCTGCGGCGGACGGCCTGGCTCGCCGTGGCGGCCGTCGCCGTCATTGCCGCAGTGGTCGCCGCCACCGCGTCGCGCCCGCCTGCGACCGAATCGGAGCGGGCCTATGAGCTGAAGCAGAACACGCTCTGCCCCGTCTGCGACGGCCAGAGCGTGCTCGAGTCGAACGCCCCAGCGGCAGCCGCCATGCGCCGGCAGATCGATCTGTGGGTCGATGAGGGCCGCAGCGATACGCAGATCCGTGCGGACCTCGCCGCTGTCTACGGCGACGACGTGAATGCGCTGCCTCCCGGCGATGGGGTGGGAATCCTGGTGTGGGCACTGCCAGTGGCTGCATTCGCGGTGGCATCGGCAGGGCTCTGGGCCGCCACGCGTCGTTGGCGAGCGCGGGCCGCCGCCCCAGAGGGGGCGAGTGCTGTCAACGCTGATGCCGCCGGTGCCCCACCCAACGTCACATCGCAGCAGCGCCGGTGGCGCACCAGCTCGGTCATCACGGTGAGTGCATTGATCATCGTCGGCATCGCCGCTGGCCTGCTGGTGGCCCGTTCGGCAGGGCTGCGCTTGGGATCCGAGACCATCTCGGGCGACATCGACCGTTCGGCGCGCTCACTGCTCGTCGATGCACAGCGCCAGTTCGCCGCAAACCAGCTCGACGAGTCCCGAGCCACGCTGGAGGAGGTCTTCCGGCTCGACCGCGATTTGCGCGGCGCGCTCGTACTGTCAGCCCGCCTGCACCTGCGTCACTGCGAATCAGCGTCATCGCAGGACCCTTCCGGTGCCGGCGGAGCAACCGATGCTCCCGTGGTCGGCTGCGATCTGCAGTCGGCCCTCGTGGATCTGGATCGCGTGTTGGCGGACGACCCCAGCGACACCGAGGCACTGGCATTGCGCGGCTGGCTGCTGGTACGCATCCCCGACCGCGAGCTCATCGCCGCCGGCATTGCGTCGCTCGACGCCGCTGTGGCGCTTGATCCCGGCGAGTTCGATCCGTGGGTATTCCGCGGCTACACCGCCCGCTTCATCGAGCGCGACCTCGAAGCTGCCATCGGCTACTACGGCGCAGCGCTGCAACGCAACCCACCGCCCGCCATGGCCGCCGCCCTCGAAAACGCAATCACCGAAATGCAAGCCGAACTCGAATGACCGGCCGCAGAACGTCCAAGCAACCGCCCAGCTAGCTGCTTCGACGACTCTTGGACGACTTCAGAACGGAAAACGGATGGAGGCGGTGCTCGGCCATGTACTTACAGAACCGGCTGTATTTTCGCTCACGCTCAGCACGGCGTAGGTACCTCGCAGCAGCCCTCTGGTTTCCGCTGGCTTCGGCCGTCTCGGCTCGAGCCTGGAACTCCTCGGCCTTTTGGTCACACTTCCAGACTGCATAGTCGTCGAAGCGACTGAGCTGCTGATTGATCCAGTGCCCGGGACCCATGCTGACCAGTTGTTGCCCTCCACTGCCGAGGGCTTCGACCCGCAACACGGCGCGACGCAAGCGGATCCTTGCGACGAATTCGAACCCGACGCCGTTCGCAATGCTCAGCGATATCAACACCCACCACGCCGCCCAACTCGAAGAGTTAATCCATAGGACGGTCACCGTGATCCCCGATACCAACGACCACAGGTGGAGGCCGAGCGCGATCTGGTCCTGCCGATAACTGACAAGACGTCCGTCAGACCAGCGGACCCTGCGGAACGCGTCCATCACCCGCGCCATCGACTATTGGATGTCTTCAAAAGAAACGGCCTTGGCGTTCGTCTTGGCGTTCGATGCCGCGCTTGTACTTCTGGGCCTGTCTTCGCTCACGCTCAGCCTTACGCAGGTACTTGGCAGCCGACTTGTGGTCTCCGCTGACCTCGGCCGTTTCGGCGCGAGTCATGAACTTCGCCGCATTCCGGTCGCAGTATCGGATGACGTAGTCGTCGAGGCGCTTGATGAAGCGCTTGTTCTTGAAGTTGATCCAGTCCTCAATGCCCACTTCAACCGGTGCTTGCTCTGTGATCGGTGCCTGCTCTACGCCGCTGATGGCTTCGACCCGCAGCACGGCGCGACGCGAGCGGATCTTCGCGATCTGTTCCAATGCAATGTTGATCGCAGCATTCACTGGAATCAGGACCCACCATGCCGCCCATCCCGAGAAGACCATCCACAGGATGAGCACGGTGATCGCCGACGCCAAGGACAACAGGTGGAAGCCAAGCGCAACTCGGTCCTGCCGATAACTGACAACGCGACCGTCAGACCAGCGAGGCCTGCGGAACATTTCCGTTACCCGCGCCATCGGCTCAACCGACTCCCGACTTCAAGGTGCCACAGCACACACTCCTGCAACAGAGCAATGCTTCGTCGCACCATTCAGCACCCACCCCGATTTCTTGCATTGCACGATGGCGTATTCCTTGGACGGCCGCCGCCGGATCCGTCGCCGCGGGGCCTCACGGCGTTGTAGAGCGCCCCACCCGTAGTCACGACGATGTGACCGCAGTGCGTTCGGGCGCAGTTCACCATTGCGCTCGTGGCCGCGGGAGCCGCCCGAACCAGCGCAGCCCGAATCAGCAAGACGGCGGCACCACCCACTAGCCACGCCGGGTCAGCAACCACGGGGTAAGCAGCGTCTTCGTGATCGATGGCTTGAACGAGGGTTGTGCCGTCGAGGCTGTAGCGAGTGGGCACTTCCTCGCCGTCGGCGTCGAGGGCCCAAGGCGTAGCTATACCGCCCGATTCGTTGCCATCGGAATCGAAGAACCTCACCGAACCATCCGGCTGCAATTCAGCGGTATGGCCATCAGGCACCGCATTTTCGAATCGGTACTCGGTGGCTGCCTCGTGGTTGTGGATCAAGAGCAGGGCAGCGAACAAAGATCGATCTTCGGGCTCGTGCGTGAACAACTCGACGTTGGCATCGTCGAAGAGAATCTCGACGGCTGCGGGGACCATTTCGCCGGGTGCCCACACAGCTTCATAGGTGGGCACGCCGGTGGAGCCAACTGGCCTGATCGGCCCCTCTGGTTGCAACCCCTCGATCCCATCATTGTCGCCGACGCCGTCACCTTCGCCGGTGGTCGGTGGCTCCTCGCCATCGGCACCTGGGTTGATTCCGTCGCCGGTTGTGGGCTGCTTGTCCCAGGTGTCGCTCAGCAGATCGTTACCGAGGCCCATGCCCCCGGAGTCCTCGGCCGCGGCGGGCACCGCCACCAGGAAGCCGCCTGCCAGAAGCAGGGTGGCTACCACCGCGCGATAGCGCACTTGTCGTTTCACATCGACTCCATCTGTTATGTGCATTTGCACACGTTTGGCTGAGGTATCGACATTAATTCATGGTTTGGTCCGACGACTTCCGACTGGCCGACTCATCATGAGTCGCCTCGGGACGCACGAATCGACGGCCGCGGCGGTGCGACTCCAGGACAGGTTCGAAGTCTCCCAGCGTCTGGCAAGTCGCACGAGGACGACTGGATGAATCGTTCTTCCGAGGACCTTTGGCGGCTGGGCCGACGCACGGGTCCTCGTCACTGGCAAGGGCTCAACTGTCGGGTTGCGGCAGTAGCGTGCTTGGCGAACGGCAGGTGCGGCTGCAACGCCGGTGCAGTCACCGCGCGGTAAGCGATCGCAACCGGTCAGGGGCACCAGTGAAGGGCAAGCGTCGAGGGTCAGCCGCCAACGGCGGACCAGCCAGCGTTACCGACCAGCAGCTGGCCTCCGCCGTCGCCGATGTCATCGACCCCGAGCTGCGCCGGCCCATCGGTCAAATGGGCATGCTGCGGGCCGCGGCCGTCGCCGGGCGTGCTGCACAGGTGCTTGTGGCCTTGCCGTCGAACGACTGGCCGGCTGCGGGGCATGTTTCCCACGCTGTCAGCGAGGCGGGATGCGCCCTTGACGGCATCGACGACGTGGTCGTGGAGTTCACGGTGATGGACGAGGCCGAGCAGTCGGCACTGCGGGCTCAGCTCATCGGCGATCCGGCTGCCACCGCGGGTACCCAGGCCGGCCACGGACACGCCGAAGGCCGTGAAGTGCCGTTCGCCCAGGCAGGCAACAAGACCCGCGTGCTGCTGGTGGCCAGCGGCAAGGGCGGCGTCGGCAAGTCGAGCGTGACGGTCAACCTCGCAATCGCTCTGGCCCAGCGCGGCACGCGCACCGCTGTCATCGATGCAGACGTGTGGGGCTTCTCCATTCCCCGGATGCTCGGCGTGCAGCGCCCGCCCACCGTGATCGACCAGATGGTCGTGCCCACCGAAGCGCACGGCGTGCGCTGCATGTCGATGGGCTTCTTCGCACGCGAGGACCAGCCGGTGATCTGGCGAGGCCCGATGCTGCACAAGGCGCTCGAGCAATTCCTCACCGATGTCTTCTGGGACGAACCGGATCATCTGCTCATCGATCTCCCACCCGGCACCGGCGACATTTCGCTCTCGCTGGCGCAGTTCCTGCCCCGCTCGGAGATGCTGGTGGTGACCACGCCGCAGCCTGCAGCGCAGAAGGTGGCCCAGCGCGCCGCCCAGATGGCGGGGCGGGTCAACCTGCAGGTGCGGGCGGTGATCGAGAACATGAGCTGGTTCACGGGCGACGACGGCAAGCGCTACGAGCTGTTCGGCTCCGGCGGCGGCCAGGCGCTCGCCGACGAGCTGGAGGTGCCGCTGCTCGGTCAGGTGCCCCTGGTGCCGCAGTTGCGCGCGGGCGGCGACGAGGGCATGCCGATCGCCGCGGCAGACCCCGACAGCGAGACGGCCGGTGTGTTTCAAGACATGGCGCGCCTGCTCTGCGAGGAGCACCTGCCCACCCGTCGCTACAACGAGGGGCTGAAGCTGCTGTGAGCGTCACGGCGGCGATGCCGATCGGCTCGCTCGACGAGCTCAGTTTCGACAACCGCTTCACTGCCGCGCTTCCCGCCGACCCCGACGCCGGCAACAACCGCCGGCAGGTGGTGGGCGCGTGCTATTCGAGGGTCGAGCCGACACCGGTGCCGGCGCCGCACCTGCTGGCGCACAGCGCGGAGATGTTCGACCTGCTCGGCTTCGACGCCGAACTGGCGGGCGACCCGGAGTTCGCCGCGGTGTTCGGCGGCAGCACGCTGCTCGACGGCATGGACCCGCATGCCCACTGCTACGGCGGTCACCAGTTCGGCAACTGGGCCGGTCAGCTCGGCGACGGCCGTGCGATCGCGCTCGGCGAGGTGGTGGACCGCAACGGCCAGCACCAGACCCTCCAGCTCAAGGGCGCCGGCCCCACGCCGTATTCCCGCACCGCCGACGGCTTGGCTGTGCTGCGCAGCTCGGTGCGCGAGTTCCTGTGCAGCGAGGCCATGGCGCATCTCGGCGTGCCGACGACCCGGGCGCTCAGCTTGGTGGCGACGGGGGGCATGGTGATGCGCGACATGCTCTACGACGGCCACCCCGAGCTCGAGCCCGGGGCGGTGGTGTGCCGGGTGGCGCCGTCGTTCGTGCGGTTCGGGAACTTCGAGATCTTCGCTTCCCGTGGCGACATCGACACGTTGCGCACGCTCACCGACTTCGTCATCGGCACCGACTTTCCTGACCTGGCTGCCGACACCGAGTCCGGCAGCTCGTCGCCGGAGCGGTATGCGCAGTTCTTCGACGAGGTGGTGCGGCGTACGGCGCACATGGTGTGCGAGTGGCTGCGGGTCGGCTTCGTCCACGGCGTGATGAACACCGACAACATGTCGATCCTGGGCCTCACGATCGACTACGGCCCCTACGGCTGGCTCGACAACTACGACCCCGACTGGACCCCCAACACCACCGACGCCGCCCACCGCCGCTACCGCTTCGGCACCCAGCCGGCCATCGCGCAGTGGAACCTGATGCAGCTCGCCAATGCGCTGTACCCGCTGGTGGGCGAGGCCGAGCCGCTGCAGGCAGCCCTCGACGGCTACGTGCCTTGCTTCGAGGAGAAGTGGTCGGTGATGATGGCCGCCAAGCTCGGACTGCCGGGGCTGGAGTCCGAGGCCGACCGCGAGCTGGCGACCGGTGTGCTGGAAGTGCTGCGGCTGGTCGAGACCGACATGACGGTCTTCTGGCGCCGGCTCGCCACCGTGGACACCGCCGAGAGCGTCGACCCTGCCGAGCGCATCGCCCCGCTCGCCGATGCGTACTACACGCCCGACGAGGTCACCGACGAGCACCGCTCAGCCACGAGTGAGTTCGTCGAGCGCTACGCGGCACGGCTGCGAGCACTCGGCATCGCAGACGCCGCACGGGCCGAGACGATGAACCGGGTCAATCCCAAGTACGTCCTGCGCAACTACCTGACCCAGCTCGCCATCGACGCCGCCACCGGCGGCCGCCCCGAGGCCATCGGGGAGCTGCTCGACGTCATGCGCCGCCCTTACGACGACCAGCCCGACCGGGAGTCCTACGCGGCACTGCGCCCCGACTGGGCCCGCACCCGGGTCGGCTGCAGCCAGCTTTCCTGCAGCTCCTAGCCCTCCGACCACAGCGCTCGGGGATCGATCGTCAGGGTCGCGCTAGGACGGACCACGGCTTCGCCCTGTGCGGTCCGCTCTTGTTCGCTTCGCTCACGGGCCGCTGGGGCCCCGGGGCTCAGCCTCTTACGCAGTCGTGCGCAGCGGGATCTGCACGATGGCTTCCGAGCCCGGCGGCGGCGTGCGGCGGCGCACCTCGAAGGTGCCGCCGAGGTCTGCACCGCACAGCGCCCGCACGATCGAGGTGCCCAGCCCGCCTGATCGCTCGGTGTCGTAGCCCGGCGGGATCCCGACGCCGTCGTCACGGACGACCATCGACAGCACGTCCGCCGACGGCTGGGTGATCTCGACGTCGACACGGCCGATAGGGCTCTCATCGAGGCTCGGCGCTGCGGCGAGCGCTTCGTCCTCGATCTCCCACAACTGCGGGAAGGCGTGATCGACCGCGTTCTGGAGCAGTTCATTGAGCACGACTGCCAACGCCGTCGCTGTCTGGGACCGCAGCATCCCGGCCTGGCAGTCGACGGTGAACTCGATCGGCCGTTCCGGAAACGTGATGCTCTGGCGCATCGTCTCGGTCAGCGTCTCTGCGACGTCGCAGAAGTCGACATCATCGGTGGTCTCGCTCGAGAGCGTCTGATGGACGAGCGCGATGGCGCGGATGCGCCGGACCGCCTCCTCGAGCGCCCGGTTGGCTTCGCGTGACTCCAGGCGGCGCGCCTGGATGCGCAGCAGCGAGGAGACCGTCTGCAGGTTGTTGGTGACCCGGTGATGGATCTCGCGGATGGTGGCGTCCTTGGAGATGAGCAGCCGATCACGGCGGCGCAGCTCGGTGACATCTCGCAGCAGCACCAGCGCATTGCGCACTGGGGTGTCGGTCAGCGGCAGCGCCTGCAGCTGCACGGTCACCGAACGATGCTCGACCTCGCCCACCGCGGGGATGCCGCCGCTCATGGCTCGCCCCACGACGTCAGGGCCCAGGTCGAGGTCGCGCACACGCCGTCCCTGCACGTTGCCGCCGACGCCGATGCGGTGCAATGCGCTCACCGCATTCGGCGACGCGAAACCGATGCGCGTCGTCTCATCGGTCAGGAACAGTCCGTCACCGACCCGGGGTGTCCCCTCGCCGGCGATGTCGACCCCGCGGTACGGGAACGAGCCCGCGGCCACCATGCGAGCCAGCCGCCCGAACGTGGCGATGTAGGTTCGCTCCAGCTCGCCCGGGTCGCGGATGTCGGTGAAGCGTGGTGTGACCTCGCTGCTCATGACGGCGATCGTCTCGCCGTCGTAGGTGACCGGCACCGCGGTGATGCGCGCCCGCCTGTCGCCGGGAACTCGCAACCCTTCGCCGGTGACGATCACGCCGCGCGCGAACGCCTCCGAGACGAGCGGGCGTTCAGAAGCCGTGACGCACAGCCCGACGTGGTCGTCGCGGTACAGGGTGCGCCCGGTCGTGGGACGGATCTGGCCGATGACGGTGATCTGCGCATCGGCGCCGAGACGGCGCGTTGGATGGTCTCCGCTGCTGTCGCCTCGTGGGGCGGAACCTGCAGTTTCTTCGGGCAGGTCGTCGAGCGAGTTCAGCTGCCCCGGCACGAACAGGAGCAGGTCCGAGAACGACAGGTCTGCTAGCAGCGACCACCACGCCATGAGGCGGCGCAGGTGCTCGCGCGGGCTGTCGTGCGCGTGCGGTGCGGGCCGGGGCCGATCGGCGGGCGCCCGCATCGATGCCTCAGTCCGCGGCGAAGCCGATGCGCCGATCCCCGGCCGGACCCAGCTCGAGGAAGGCCAGCTTGTCGACGGGCACCCCGACGCGGCGACCGCTGCGGTCGGTCAGCCACAGCACCGCCGCATCGCCGCCCAGTGCGCCTTCGAGCGCGGCTGCGGCGTCATCAGCGCCGTCGTCGTCGATCTCGACGCTGAGTTCGCGGCCGCCGTGCGTGATGCCGATCCGGATGTCCATGGCCCCGCAGGCTACCGGTGGGGTCCGCGGCAACCGGCTGTCGCGGCTGCGGTGCTGGTAGGTCCCCGGACTCAGTCCGCTACAGCCGGAATGGCGAGCCGCAGCACGTCGGGAACCCATTCGAGCCTGAGCTCGTCGACGGGGCCGAGGTGGTCGCCGTCGATCTGGTGGTCGAATGGATGCACACCCGTCACGCTGAGCTCGCGCACGTCGTCGATGCGCTGCACCACGCTCGGGTCCACATCGCTGAGGCTGCCCTTGGCGCCGAACACCGCTCGAATCACCGCGAGCGCATCGGCCAAGCGCAGCGACCGCAGCCCGACGACGGACAGCCCGTTTGCCAGCGTTGCTGCGGGAGCGATGTGCACCGGGCGGCTGCCGAGAAACGTGTAGGGGTCGGTGTTGGCCGCCACGACGACGAAGCAGCCGTCCAGCTCGCTCGACATCGGCGACGTCGCGTGGGCCGCCAGCGTCGGTGTGCTGCGGTCGTACCGCCGCAGCAGCGTGTGGATGCCTGCGAGCAGGAACAGCGGATGACCCATGTAGCGCTTGAGCGTCGGATGGCGCTCGACACGCTCGACGATGGCGGCGTCGAGCCCCATCCCGCAGTGGAACAGGAAGTAGCGCCAGCAGGTGTAGCCGAGTCCCGCGGTGATGATGTTCGCGGCATCCAGGGCATCGAGCACCGCCGAGGTTGCGTCCAGCGGGTCGTCGGGTGTGCCGATGGTTCGCGCGAACACATTGGTCGAGCCGCCCGGCAGCGCGGCCAGCACGCAGTCGGTGCCTGCGATGCCATTCGCCGCCTCGTTCAGCGTGCCGTCCCCGCCCAGCACGACGACCGCATCGGTGCCCGTTGTCGCAGCACCGCGTGCCAGGCGTGCTGCGTGGCCTCGGCGGTTGGTGAAGGCGACCTCGGTGTCGTGCCGTTCGGACAGAGCGGTGTGGATCAGCACACGCGTACGCGCAGTGGTCGACGACGCGGAGTCGTTGACCAGCAGCAGAACGCGCACCGCGCAAGTCTCGCCCCACAGCGAGCCTGCGAGCGCCATCGGACACAGCGAGCCTGCGAGCGCCGTTCGGCACAGCGCGTGGCAACGAAGCCGTGAGTCGGCGGACTGCCCGCTCGATGCGAGCTTGCGAGCACCATCAGACAATGCGCGTGGCAACGAAGCCGTGAGTCGGCAGACTCTCGCCCCATGAAGGTCGTTGTGTGCGTGAAGCAGATTCCAGATCCGGCGATCCCGGGCGAGCTGAATCCCGAAACGAACACCCTCGCGAGGGATGACAAGCTGATTCTCGACGAGTCCGATTCGTACGGCGTCGAGATGGCATTGCAGCTCGTCGAGGCCGCAGGCGGGGGCGAGGTGTCGCTGGTATCGATGGCACCTCGTTCGGAGACGAGCGGGCTGCGAACCGCGCTGGCCATGGGCGCCGACGATGCCGTGCTGATCAGCGACGACGCGCTTGCGGGCAGCGACGCGCTGGGCACAGCAAAAGTGCTCGGCGCCGCCATTGGCGAGCTGTCTGCGGATCTCGTGCTCGCCGGCGTGGAGTCCAGCGACGGCTACACCGGCACCGTTCCCGAGATGGTCGCCGGCGTGATGGGGCTGCCCTCAGTCACCTTCGCGAAGCACATCGAGATTGCCGATGGCGTCGCCAATGTCCAGCGTCAGACTGAGGCCGGCTACGACCAGGTGGAGTGCGCGCTGCCTGCTGTCGTCTCGGTGACGGCCGGAGTCGTCGAGCCGCGCTATCCCTCGTTCAAGGGGATCATGGCGGCCAAGAAGAAGCCCGTCGCCGAGAAGGACCTCGCCGCCCTCGGCATCGACCAGGCTTCCGTCGGCACGGCGGGCGCGCGCCAGGAGACCGTCGAGGTCACCGACGCCCCCGAGCGCGAGGCCGGCGAGATCATCACCGACGAGGGCGATGCGCACCAGAACATTGTCGAGTTCCTCGCCGAACTCAAGGTGATCTGAGTCTCAACTTCATTTGACCCGACCGTGCCTGCCCACCGGCTGAATCGGCCATCCGAACCGCTGACAAACGAATCCGACAGGAACCACCTGCAATGACGCTTGCACAGATTCTGCTCTTCGCCGAGGGTGACGCCGACGGTGCGTCCGGCCTCACGCTCGAACTGGCCACCAAAGCCCGAGACCTGGCCGACACCGTGACGGCGTTCGCCCCTGCCCATGGTGACGCCATGGCGGCAGACCTCGGTGCGCACGGCGTGTCGACCGTGTACGCACTCGAAGGGCTCGGCGAGGGGCTGATCGGCGTTCACGCTGCCGCGGCGCTGGCCGGGCACATCGAAGCCACCTCGCCCGATGCTGTGTTCTTCGGCCAGACCACCGACGGGCGCGACACCGCCGCCCGCTTGGCGGTGCTGGCGGATCGTCCCGTGTCCACCAACAACGTGGGCGCCGAGATCGTCGACGGGGGCCTGGTCACCGAGGAGCCCATCTTCGGCGGTACGCAGAACATCTTCACTGCGTACCGGGCGCCGGCACCGGCGCTCGCGATGTTCCGCCCGAAGAGCTTCGAGGCCGAGCCCAGCGGCGGCGGGGCTGCTGCGGTCGAGAGCGTGGCAGCAGTCGACCCCGGCGAAGCTGGACGTGCGACGGTCACGGGTCGCCATGCCGAGGAGCGCTCGGGCCCGCAGCTCGATGACGCCGCCGTGGTGGTGTCGGGCGGTCGAGGGCTGGGCCAGCCCGAGGCGTACTCGATGGTCGACGAGCTGGCCGGACTGCTGGGGGCCGCGTCGGGCGCTTCGCGCGCCATCGTGGATGCCGGCTGGGTTCCCTATGCCAAGCAGGTGGGCCAGACCGGCAAGGTGGTGAAGCCCAGCGTCTACATCGCCTGTGGCATTTCAGGTGCCACCCAGCACTTGGTGGGCATGAAGGGCTCCAAGAACATCGTGGCCATCAACAAGGACCCCGAAGCGCCGATCTTCGGCGTCGCCGACCTGGGAATCGTCGGCGACGTTCACAAGGTGATGCCGGCGCTGATCGAAGCCCTCAAGTCGCGCTGAGCCGCTGGTCAGACCAGCGGCCAGGGCCAGCGCCGGCCGCCGTCGTCATCAGGGAATCTGCCGAAGTCGGCGAGCCATTCGGCGCGTTCAGCGAGCGCGCTGAGTTCGTCAGGTCGCAGCCATTGCGCGAGGTCGGCGGGAGGTTCGGCGGCTGCTCCGATGGAAGCGCCAAGCTCGTCGTCGAACGGCTCGCCCCCGAAATCCCAGATGACCGTCCGCAGCTTGAAGTCGCTGGCAAAGCACAGGCCCTGGTCGATGCCGTAGATCGGTCCCCAGCGCGACGCCAAGCAGTGACCCGACTTGCGGTCGGTGTTGTTGGCAATGAGATCGAACGCACAGATCCGCCGCAGGTCGCCATGGTGGCGGTCCTCGGCGACCAGCGTGAAGTAGTGCTCTGTGAAGTCTGCGTCGATGAAGAGCTGAACCGAGCCGACACCGAGCGGGCCGTCGCGCTCGACCGTGGGCGGGATGACGTGCCAACCCAAGGCCTCCGACAGCTCGAATGCCGCGATCTCGCGCCGGTACAGGCCGGACGGAAAATCCCACAGGGGCCGCTCGCCCCGCTCCGGCTTGTAGATCGCGGCCGTCGGTGTGGTGGCGTGGTCGATGCGCACCAGGAAGGTGGCGTTGCTGCTGTACGGCATCCGTCCCAGGATCGAGATGTCGCCCTGCTGCAGCACCTCCAAGGCAACGGCGGTGGGCGCGTCCCAGACGACCGGCAGCTCGAGTTGCTCACCGTCTTCGCTGCGGGGCAGCACATGGTGCGGGGCCGGCTCGTTCACGCCGAACCGTTGGGTCGTGGAGCCATCAGGTGCGGGGCGGACGATGCCCGTTGCGCATGCCGAAGTCGCGGCCTTCTTCGACGAGCAGGAGTGCTTGCTGGGCGAATCCGAGTGCCGTCGCGTAGTCGAGATGGATGCGGGCTCGACCGCCGCTGCGCTCGTCGTCCTCGGGGTCCGACATCTCTCCCGCAGCGCCCGAGTCGGCTTCGGGATCGTCGTCATCGTCATCGATCTCGTCGGCGATGACCACGATCACCTTGCCCTCGGTGTCCATGCCGGTGGCGAGGCGGCCGACGGTCCACGCGGCGGTCACGGGTTCGACCAGCTCGCCGAAAGCAGCCGCGGGTCCCTCGTAGCTCTCGCCCTCGAGCAGTTCGCTGAGCAGGTTCGCCAGCGCCCAGACCTGTCCCTTCTCCAGCTTCAGCGAGACCACATGGCCGGCCTCAGTTGCCTGCAGGAAGAAGATCCGCTGGCCGGGCGGCCCGACGGTGCCCGCCACGAATGAGTCCGGATTGCGCAGGTCGAAGTCGTCAGTCATGCCGGAGAGAGTGCTGTGAGGTCCGACGTGCTGTTGGTGGCCAGCACCACGGGACCGTCATTGGTGTACAGGATCGCAGTTACCGAGCACGGCGACACCACGACTCGCTGGAACAGGTCGAGGTGGGTGCCCATGGCGTCTGCCACCAGTGCCCGTATGGGGTCGGCGTGGCTGACGGCGACAACGGTCGCGCCGCGATGGCGGGCCGCCAGGTCGCCGGCCGTCGCGGCGATGCGCGCCTGCATCTGGCGGAAGGTCTCGCCGTCGGGGAAGCCGAAGCCGCTGGGGTAGCGCTGCACCTGCGACCAGGCGGCAAGCTTGCGGAGCTGGTTGAGCTTGCGACCCGTCCAGCGGCCCATGTCTGCCTCGTTGAGGCCCTCGTGCGTCCGCACGGTGCGACCGACTGCAGCAGCGATGGGGGCTGCGGTCTCCTGCGCCCGCTCCAGCGGGCTGGCATACACCGCAGCAACCCGTTTGCGCAGCACAGCAATGCGTTCGGCAGCTCGCTGGGCCTGCTGGGCTCCCGCCTCGGAGAGATGCACACCCGGGCGACGGCCGTACAGCTCGACGCCTGTCGTGGGGGTCAGACCGTGGCGCACGAACAGCAGCAGAGTGGGACGGGGTCGGTTCGGCACCGAGGTGACGCTACTGCCCGCACTCGCCGTGTTCGTGTGCGACGGCCCGGGCGTTGGCCGCAGCTCGACTGCCGCGGCGGCAGCTCGACAGCGACAGCCTGAACGAGCACGGCGGCGGCTGGCACACTCGCTGCGATGAGCGCCCCGTCCAGACCAGCCGGAGATGCATCACTTGCCGCAGCGCTGCATGTGCTGAACGACGAAATCGTGTCATGCAGGCGATGCGATCGGCTGGTGGCATGGCGCGAGCAGACCGCCGCCGACAAGCGGGCTGCGTTCGCCGACGAGGAGTACTGGGGCCGCGGTGTGCCGGGATTCGGCGACCTCGCTGCCGCGGTCGTCCTCGTGGGACTCGCACCGGCAGCGCACGGCGCCAATCGCACCGGACGGATGTTCACCGGCGATCGCTCCGGCGATTTTCTCTACTCCGCTCTGCACCGCTGCGGCTTCGCCAACCAGCCGACATCGACCAGCGTCGATGACGGGCTTGAGCTGCGCGATGCCTACATCACCGCCGCGGTGCGCTGCGCGCCGCCGGCCAACAAGCCCGCTCCCGCCGAGCGGGACGCCTGCCGGCCATTCCTCGAACGCGAGCTGGCACTGCTGGTCAATGCTCGTGTCGCCATCGCCCTCGGCGCTTTCGCCTACGGCGTGCTGTGCACGCTCGCAGGCATCCGGCCCCGACCCCGCTTCGGGCACGGCGTCACGGTTGACGTGCCCGCCGATGGTCCTTCAGGCCGGGCAGGTGGCTTGGGCAGCATCTCTCACATCGTGTGCTCGTTCCATCCGAGCCAGCAGAACACCTTCACTGGCCGTCTCACCGCCGAGATGACAGATACGGTGCTGCGCGATGCCCGCCGGCTGGCCGACCTGCCGCTCAGCAACTGAGCACGCACGGCCGTACCGGCCCGCGTTGGGATCAGTCACCCGCTGGGTCGCGTCGGTGCTTCTGCTGCTCGGCGTCGCCGCCTGCACGGCAACGGTGGTCGAGGTGGGACCCGCCGCCGACGCCGACGGCGTGACCGGCACGGATGAGCCGCTGGGCAATCCGGGCACGCTCGCGCCGCCGACGCAGCCCGCCAACGGCGCATCGGGACTGCTCGGGATCGAGCCGCTGACGGCGTTCATGGATGCCTGTGTCGCCGACAGCGGGCTCGTGGGGCCGTGCCATTGCGCCGCGGGACGCATGGAAGCCAACTTGACCGAGATCGACCTCGTGGTCCTCGAAGACCGCATGTCGGGTGCGTTGGAGTTCTCGCCGGAGCTGGCATCGGTGCTCGTCGACTGTCGTGAAGCCGCGCCGCCGCCGGCGTGGTCGGGGGCGCAGCAACAGCAGTACTTGGACGCGTGCTCCGCCGGTTCAGACCGCCTGAAGAGCTTGTGCGCATGTTCGCTGGCGCGTGCTCAGGAGGTGGTGCCGGCGCATCGCCTGGACGATTTCTTGGCGAGCACCGAGGTGCTGCCGGACATCGTCGACTTCATCAACCTCTGCGTCTGAGAGTTCGCGCCGACCGCGGCTATTTCTTGGTGGGCTCGGGCAGCAGCGCCGGCTTCTCCCACGCGAACTTGGGCCAGCGGACACGCGACTTCTCGCTGAGCTTGTGCATGAGCGCGATGGCGCCCGGATCCTCGTCGCCAGGACGGCCGATGAGCGAGCCGTCGGCGAGCATCTTCATGATGATCTCCCGCCCGATGTCGGTGCGGACGATGGTGAGGGTCCAGTCGTTGTACTTGCCGATGCCGCCCGTGGAGATGTCGGCATGCTCCGCGGCGAAGTCGGGGCAGTGATTGCAGCCTTCGCGGGTCCAGGCGTGGCATTCCTTGAGGTTGATCTCGTAGTAGCCGCCGTCGTGCGTCCAGATCTGGAACACGCCCTTGATGTTGGTCTTGCGGATCCGGTGGCGATCGAGGCCGTACTTCTGCTCGAACAGCTCCTCGAAGATGGCCTCGTCGAACGACTTCGAGCACAGCAACCCGATGTTCAGCACGAACCGGTTGCCGACCTTGCCGACCTTGCGCGACTTGGCCACCGGCACGATCGAGCTCTGGCAGCTCATGCCGACCAAGGCGATCTTCTGCGCGCCGGCCTCCATTGCCTCGTCGTAGGCGAGCGTGTTGGCCGAGTACGTGTACCGGCTGCCCGCACCGCGCAGCACGTCGTCGCGGTTGAATGCCACGCCCGGCGACGCCGTCCATTGGTTGCCCTCGCCCTCGCCCACGTAAGACGTCAGCGCGGCGTCGATGTAGCCGTGGTCGAGTGCCCAGATGAGAATTGCCGACACCAGCCCGCCGTCCTGGCCGATCTCGTGGACGAAGTCGTCGGACGCCCTGGTCAGGATGATGTCCTTGAACACGCCCGACGGCTCGTCCGCGGTGCGGTGGCGGCCGAACATGAAGTCGTCGGCCTCGTCTTCCCAGGTGCGGAATCGAGGGCAGGCGCGGGTGCAGCTCGTACAGCCCTTCTGACCGTGGCCGCAGTCTTCGAGGCCGAGTTCCTCTTCGAGGTGGAATGGCGTGAAGCCGCCCTGGACATGCTCGTAGCCGATGACGTCGTGCGGGCAGGAGATCACGCATCCGGCGCAGCCGGTGCACAGCCCGGTGGTGATGACCTCGTCGTACAGCTCCTTCCACTGGAAGGTCCAGCGCTGCGGCGCTCCATTGGAAGCTGGGGGAGCCTCGGTCATTGCCATGGCCACAGGCTACGTCAGGTCCCCCGCAGCGCTACGGGTCGATTGCCCGGCACTGGGTCGTGGTACCGTGTGGGGCAGAGGCCAGCACCCCGAGTTCCGGTTGAAGGCTCTTTCGAGATGACTCGGGGGCTGGCCCCTTCGCGAACCTATTGGGTGCCCGTCCGGTGCCGAGAGCGAATTTCCCCGAGCACTGGGAATCTGCGTACCGAGCGCTGAAACCGCTGCTCAGGGCTCTAGGGTGGCGCGCCGTGACAGAGGCTGAACTGCGGGACCTGCTCGAGCAGGGACGGGTGGCAACGCTCGCGACGATCCGGTCCGACGGGCGCGTCGACCTGGTGCCATGCACCTACGCGTTCGAGGACGACGTGGTGGTGACAGCGGTCGACCACAAGCCCAAGACGACCATGGACCTCAAGCGGCTCGACAACGTTCGACGCTTTCCCGAGGTCACCATGCTGATCGAGCACTACGACGACACCGACTGGGAGCGGCTGTGGTGGGTGCGCCTGCGCGGGCGTGCCGCGGTGCACACCGAGGGCGCGCAGCACCGGCATGCCATCGAGCTGCTGTGCAAGCGCTACCCGCAGTACGCCGCCGAGCCGCCCGTCGGCGCCGCCATCGTCATCCAGCGCACCGAGCTGACCGGCTGGTCTGCAACGGACTGATCTCGCCAGCCAGCGCCCGCAGCCGGCATGGTGCCGGCGCATTCAGCACAGCCGGCATGGTGCCGGCGCAGCGCCCTCGGCAGGATTCGAACCTGCGCACATGGCTCCGGAGGCCACTGCTCTATCCCCTGAGCTACGAGGGCTGAACGCCCGGACGGCTTTCCAGGCTCAATGCCCGGTCAAGCTACCGACCGCTGTCGCGCCCCGCTCCGGCGACGAGCATCGGGCTCGTGCTCACGATGCAGAAATGGCCCTTGCTGCCGAGGCGTGCAGGGGTAGCGTCGCCTCGATGATGGAAGCTGAGTTGACGCGTGCGATCTCGGGTGCGCTCGAGCGCCTTGGCGTGCACGTCGACCCGTCGCGCATCGGCCTCGAACGCCCCTCGCGCGCTGATCACGGGGACTGGTCGTCGAATGTCGCATTGGTGAATGCCAAGGCCGCGGGACAGGCTCCTCGCGACCTCGCCCAGCGTCTTGCTGACGAGCTGGCGACTGCCGACCTGCCACACCTCGAACGCACCGAAGTAGCTGGACCTGGCTTCGTCAATGTGCACCTGTCACCGTCGTGGCTGCACGAGGTGCTCGAGGCGGTGCTGGACCAGGGGACCGAGCGCTACGCACGACATGACCTGGGTGCGGGGCAGACGGTGAGCCTCGAATTCGTGTCGGCCAATCCCACCGGGCCGCTGCATGCGGGCGGCGGCCGCTGGGGAGCTTTCGGCGACAGCCTGGCCCGCCTGTTCCGCCGTTGCGGCTACGACACCGTCACCGAGTACTACGTCAACGACCGTGGCACGCAGATGGAGCTGTTCGGCCGTTCGCTGGCGGCTCGCTTGTTGGGCGAACCGGTGCCCGACGATGGCTACCACGGCCAGTACGTGGCCGAGTGGGCGAACGAGCTCGCGGCGGAGCTGCGGTCTGGCTCTGCGTCGGGTGAGGACGATCTCGGAACGGCGCTCGATGCACTCGGCGGCGAGGCCTACGCAGCGTCGTGGGGCCGCGGCCGCGCCCTGCGGGATGTCAGCGAGGCGCTCGAAGCTATGAACGTCGGCTTCGATCACTGGCAGAGCGAGAACGAGCTTGTGGCTTCGGGTGCGATGGACGGTGCGATCGGCCAACTGAGCGATGCCGGCTGGACATATGCCCAGGACGGCGCCGAGTGGCTCGCCACCAGCAAATTCGACGACACCAAGGATCGCGTGTTGAGGCGCAGCGACGGCGAGCCCACGTACTTTCTGCCCGACATCGCGTACCACCATCAGAAGTTCTGCCGGGGCGACCGCGCCATCGACCTGGTGATCGACGTGCTGGGCGCCGATCACCACGGCTATGTGCCGCGCATCGCAGCGGCGATGCAGATGCTGGGACATCCGCCTGAGTCCTATGAGGCCATCGTCGGCCAGAACGTGACGCTGATGCGTGACGGCAAGGTCATCGAGCTGTCCAAGCGCACCGGCACGATGGTCGAGGTGCGCGAGCTCATCGACGCGGTGGGCCCTGACGTGGCGCGTTTCGCGTTCCTGCTGCAGTCGATCGACTCGCGCCAGACGATCGACATCGACCTGCTCTCGGCGCAGGCCGCGGAGAACCCGGTCTTCTACGTGCAATATGCGCACGCTCGCATCGCATCGGTCGCCCGTCGCGCTGAAGCCGACGGCGTTGCCCCCCGGCCGCCGGCGGGCACCGATCTCTCCCCGCTCACCGGCGATCGGGAACTGGCGCTCTTGCGGGCACTCGAAGTCCTGCCGTCCGTGGTGGCGATCGCGTTGCGAGAGCGAGCGCCGCACAAGGTGACGACCTGGGTGCGCGACTTGGCGGCCGCCTTCCACGGCTTCTACCACGACTGCCCGATCCTGCACAGCGACGTGTCGCCGGAGGTGCGTGATGCCCGGCTCTGCCTCACCGAGGGCACGCGCATCGGATTGGCGATCGGCCTCGACCTGCTCGGCGTGGATGCGCCCGAAGCGATGTGAGCCGGGAAGCGACGGTCCGGCGATGACTACTGAGACGCCCAGCGCCGCCGCCGAAGCAGGCATCGTCGACGACGATCCCAGCGGCCCGATCCCGCAGCGACTGCTGCCCGACACCGCTGCAGTGTCCGGCCAGGGTCATCTGCGCATCGGTGGCTGCGACCTCGTCGACCTCGCTGCCGAATTCGGCACGCCGCTGTTCGTGTACGACGAGGCGCACCTGCGCGCCCGCTGCCGGGAGGCCGTGGGGGCCTTCGACGGGGGAGCGGCCTACGCCGCCAAGGCGTTCCTGTGCGCGGCGATGGCCCGGCTCGCGATCTCCGAGGGCATGGATATCGACGTCGCCAGCGGCGGTGAGCTGCAGACGGTTCTGCGGGCCTTCGACGGTGACGGCGCCGAAGCTGACGGCGATGTGGCGCAGCGCGTCGTGCTGCACGGAAACAACAAGTCGGTTGCCGAGCTGGCGATGGCGCGCGAAGCAGGCGTGGGCCGCATCGTGGTCGACTCGGCCGCCGAGCTGGACCGCCTCGACGAGCTGCACCGTGCCGATGGGGCAGTGCCGCGGGTCCTGCTGCGTGTGACGCCGGGTGTCCGGGCCGAGACGCACGAGTACATCTCGACCGGGCAGGCCGACTCCAAGTTCGGCTTCGGCATCGGCCAGGGCGTCGCGATTGCCGCCGTTGAGCGTGCGGCTGCGATGTCGTCGGTCGAGCTCGTGGGCATCCACTGCCACATCGGCAGTCAGGTGTTCCGCGTGGAGAGTCTGGCCCGAGCGCTCGATGTGGTCGCTGAGTTCGCGGCACCGCTGTTCGGTGATGGCGGTCCGGCTGCCGGCCGCCTCGAAGAGCTGTCGATCGGCGGGGGGCTCGGGGTCGCGTACGTCGAATCGGAGGAGGCGCCCACGATCGCCGAATGGGGCGCGACGCTGCGCGAGCGCTGGCGAACGCTCAGCAAGCGCGACGGCTTCGAAGCCCGACTGGTGGCTGAGCCCGGACGTGCCATCGCGGCAGCGGCCGCGGTCACGCTCTACACGGTGGGAAGCATCAAGGAGGTGCCGGGCGTGCGGACCTATGTCGCGGTCGACGGCGGCTACGGCGACAACCCCCGCCCGATGCTCTACGGCAGCGACTACACCGCGTTCATGCCCGCTCGTGCCGCCGAGCCCCGTCCCGACCGGGTGCGGCTGGTGGGCAAGCACTGCGAGTCGGGCGACGTGATCGTGCGCTCGGCCCCCATGCCCGCGGGATTCGCCCCGGGCGATCTCGTCGCGACGCCGGTCACCGGCGCCTACGGCTACTCGATGGGTGCCCCGTACAACCGCATCGGCCGCCCGGCAGTCGTGTTCGTGGCCGACGGCGACGCCCGGCTCGTCATCCGCCGCGAAACCGTCGACGACATGCTCGCCCTCGACGTCCTCTGATTGTCGGCGGCGACTCGACGTTGGGAGTCGCCCACACGTCGAGTATTGCGTCGGGACATAGATTTGCGAGATGAGCGATAGCTCGGGCCCTCGCTACGGATCCGGTGCGGCCGTATTGGGCGTCGACGTTCAGGCCGCGCCACCGCGGAGTTCCGTGCCTCGATCGAGCTCGGGCTGACTGAGTGCTCCCGGCTGTCCTTGCCGTCATTGGAGCGCTCGTCGGCGCGGCTGCTGGTCCCGTCGGCATCCCGGCAGGAGCTGCCATCGGCTACTTGATCGGACGAGACATCGGGTCTCGTGAGATGCGCTCTCGCTTGGACTCGCTCGAACGGTCGGTCGAAGGCCTGCGCCGCTCTGATTCTCCGTCCCCGTCGTCGGAGACGTTGCAAGAGGCGCTTGGAACGACGCAGCCGACTCCCGCGCCCGACCCAGACGGTTCACCTACACCCGAGAGTGGGCCCGAGCCAGAACGGGAGCCCGATTCGCTGCCTGACTCGCCTGAGGTCGGCGCTCGGCGAGATTCCGCATCAGAAGACGCACCGGGACCCGAGCATGAGATTGAGCCGGAGCGCGACCCCGAACCACCTCTCGAAGTATCCGAACCTGAGCCCGCGCCGGC
>JAJEEO010000008.1 GCA_022820925.1 Acidimicrobiia bacterium
TCATCACCACCCGACCGCAGCTCGGCGCGGCTCTGCGTCGCGTCCGGAAATCCCGCGGGCTCGCCCAGATCGATCTCGCCGATGCTGCTGGAGTGCAGCGATCCACCATCAGCGCAATCGAGAACTCCCAGCGCAGCATCAACGTCGAGACGCTCCTGCGCCTCTTCGAAGTGCTCGAGATCGAGATCAGCGTCAGCGACAAGCCCTCGACCGACGAAGACTTCTCCGAAGAGGAATTCCTTCGCCGCCATACCGGGGCCGGCAGGCATGCATGACTCTCTCGCCGTTCTGCTGAACGGCAAACAGACAGCCAGCTTGCGGCGAACCCGGTCAGGGCGCTTGGAACTGCAATATCTCGACAACAGCAGCAGCGCCAGTCTCAGCATCTCGATGAAACCGAGAGCCAAGCCTCACACTGGTCAGGTCGTGAGCAACTGGATCGACAACCTGGTGCCCGACGACGAACGTCTCAGATCGGCGTGGGCGCGAGACAACCGCGCGGCATCGACAGCTCCCTTCGATTTGCTCGCGACGAGCATCGGCGAGGATTGCGCCGGGGCGGTCCAGTTCGCTCCCGACGCGGAACTGAGCCGTCTGATGTCGCGCGGCGGCACCGTCGACATCGTCGACGAGTCCTGGATCGAAGCACGACTTGCGAAGCTGCGGAACGCAGCCGACTCGTGGCAGAACCTGGATCATTCCCGCCTCATGTACAACATCGGCGGACTCCAGCCGAAGCTGGGCCTCCACCGGCTGAGCGACGGCAGATGGGCGCAGCCGAGCGGTGCTACCCCGACGACGCACATCCTCAAGCCCGCCCCTCGAGAAGAGTGGCCGCATCTGGATCTCAACGAGCATCTCTGTCTCGCGGCCGCAGGTGCGCTCGGCATCGCATCCGCCACGACCTCCTACGAGCACTACGGCAATGAGTCCGCTGTTGTGGTCGAGAGATTCGACAGGCACTGCGACAACGGAACCTGGCGGCGCCTGCACGCTGAAGATCTCTGCCAGGCACTGGGGCTGCGACCTGATCAGAAGGTCGAGCACCGCGGCGGGCCGAGCATCTCCGAGATTGCCAATCTGCTGCGAGGCAATGCCGCAACCAAGGAAGCGGGCTCGAGATCTGTGCATCGGTTCGGGCAGGCACTGGTGTTGAACTGGGTGATCGTCGGAACCGACGCGCATGCGAAGAACTACACGCTCATTCATCGCCCAGACGGTTCGGTTTTCCTCGCGCCGCTGTATGACGTGTCGAGCGACCTCGGGCACCTGCGACCTCTGGCTGACATCGCAGAACTGGATGCAGCGTCGATGGCCATGCGCATGGGAGACGATTACACGATCGGCAGCGCTGCTTCTCGAAATGCTTGGCGGGGCCTGGCAAAGGCGTTACGCGCCAACGAGGACTTCCTTGTCGACGAAGCCCAACGGCTCATATCCGGCTTCGGCGATGCGGTCGAGGCTGAGATCTCGCTGCTGGCAGACGACGGGCTGCTGCGGCGGGGCGATCAGGCCTACTGCGGCCAGATGATGACGCGCATTCGCGAATGGGAACGTCACATGGCGGCGATGCCTGTATTGCGTGGGCGACAGGCCGCGTGCTCCTCCGGCCCGTCCGAACGGACATCGGCGAAGAAGCACTCCCCCGCCGTCCAATGCAACCAGAGGCTCCCCAACGGGGAACTGTGCAACCGCCGGCTCAGACATGCTGTGTGCCCGGTTCATCCGACGAGCCCGGGAAGCCGGCAAGTCCAAGCGCGCTGAGGAACCGGGGGCTGTTAGCGGCAGAAGTAGGGTCGCGGTCATGCCACATGAAGTACAAGGTGTCGTAGCCGCAGCAGTCGGCGAACCGGTCACGGTGGAGACGATCGTGGTGCCCGACCCCGGTCCGGGCGAGGTGATCGTCGACGTCCAGGCATGCGGCGTGTGCCACACCGACCTGCACTACCGCGAGGGCGCCATCAACGATGAGTTCCCGTTCCTGCTCGGCCATGAGGCCGCCGGCGTCGTGTCGGAGGTGGGCGACGGTGTCACCAATGTCGCCGTCGGCGACTTCGTGATCCTGAATTGGCGAGCCGTCTGCGGCCTCTGCCGGTCGTGCCAGCGTGGCCGCCCGTGGTACTGCTTCGCCACGCACAACGCGTCGCAGAAGATGACCCTCGACGGCGTCGAGCTGTCCCCAGCGCTGGGCATCGGTGCATTCGCCGAGAAGACCCTGGTCGCGGCAGGACAGGCCACCAAGGTGGACCCTGCGGCCCCGCCCCAAGTGGCCGGCCTCATCGGCTGCGGTGTCATGGCCGGCCTGGGTGCCGCCATGAACACCGGCGGCGTGGGCCGCGGCGACAGCGTGGCCGTGTTCGGCTGCGGCGGCGTGGGCGATGCCGCGATCTGCGGTTCCCGCCTGGCCGGAGCGCACACGATCATCGGCATCGACCTCGACGACCGCAAGCTCGACTGGGCCCGCGACTTCGGCGCCACCCACACCGTCAACTCAGCGGGCTTGAGCAACGACGAAGTCGTGGAGGCGATCCGCGGGCTGACTGACGGCAACGGCGTGGACGTGGCCATCGAAGCGGTGGGCCTGCCCCAGACCTACGAGCAGGCTTTCTATGCCCGCGACCTGGCCGGCACGGTGGTGCTGGTGGGCGTGCCGAACCCGACCATGAAGATCGAGCTGCCGATGATCGAAGTGTTCGGCCGCGGCGGCTCGCTCAAGAGCTCGTGGTACGGAGACTGCCTGCCGAGCCGCGACTTCCCCATGCTCATCGACCTGCACCTGCAGGACCGGCTGCCGCTCGAGCAGTTCGTCAGCGAGACGATCGGCATCGACGGCGTCGAGGAAGCGTTCGAGAAGATGGAGCGCGGCGAGGTGCTGCGCTCCGTCGTGATGCTCTAGGCGCTGGCGTCGCGCAGGTCGCGGCGGAGTTCGCGCAGCTCGTCGCGCAGGCGGGCTGCATACTCGAAACGAAGGTCCGCGGCGGCCTCGGACATCTCTTCTTCCAGCGAGGCAATCAGGCGGGTGAGATCGTCGGCGGGCAGGT
Source organism: Acidimicrobiia bacterium (assembly GCA_022820925.1). Taxonomy (GTDB): domain Bacteria; phylum Actinomycetota; class Acidimicrobiia; order Acidimicrobiales; family Poriferisodalaceae; genus Poriferisodalis. Next base: position 3,042 of record JAJEEO010000008.1, read on the forward strand.
CGCCGTAGGCGGCCTTGACCCGTTCGGCGTTCACGCGTCCCGACACCAGCTTCTCCGGCACCGGGGCCTCGTCGGCCGGGCCCCGCAGCACTTCCAGGATGTCGGTGACCGCCTTGCGGATGGTCTGAGGGTCGATGCCGTGCTCGGCGTTGTACGCCTGCTGCAGGCCCCGCCGGCGGTTCGTCTCTGACACGGCGCGCTGCATCGACGCGGTGATCTCGTCGGCGTACATCACCACCTGTCCGTCCACGTTGCGCGCCGCTCGCCCGATGGTCTGGATCAGCGACGTCTCGCTGCGCAGGAAGCCCTCCTTGTCGGCGTCCAGGATCGCCACCAGGCTCACCTCGGGCAGGTCGAGGCCCTCCCGCAGCAGGTTGATGCCGACGAGCACGTCGAAGTGGCCGAGCCGCAGGTCGCGCAGGATCTCGATGCGCTCGATGGTGTCGATCTCGCTGTGCAGGTAGCGCACGCGCACGCCCAGCTCGAGCAGGTAGTCGGTGAGGTCCTCGGCCATCTTCTTGGTCAGCGTCGTGACGAGCACCCGCTGCCCGCTGGCCGTGACCCGCTCGATCTCGCCCATCAGGTCGTCGATCTGCCCGCTCGTGGGGCGCACCACGATCTCGGGGTCGACCAGGCCGGTCGGCCGCACGATCTGCTCGACCACCTGGCTGGAGGTCCGCAGCTCGTAGTCGCCCGGCGTCGCCGACAGGAACACCACCTGGTTCAGCCGGTCCATCACCTCGTCGAAGCGCAGCGGCCGGTTGTCCCGGGCCGACGGCAGACGAAAGCCGTGTTCGACCAGCGTGTCCTTGCGCCGTCGGTCGCCGGCGAATTGGCCGTGCAGCTGGGGCACGGCGACATGGCTCTCATCGATCACCAGCAGGTAGTCGTCGGGAAAGAAATCCAGCAACGTGTAGGGGGGCTCGTCGTACACCCGCCCGTCAAGATGCATCGAGTAGTTCTCGACGCCGTTGCAGTAGCCCAGCTCGGCCAGCATCTCGAGGTCGTACTCGGTGCGCATCCGCAGCCGCTGTGCTTCCAGCAGCTTGTTCTCGTGCTCGAAGAACTGCAGCCGTTCGGCCAGCTCGACCTCGATCTTGCCGATCGCCGCACGGAGCTTGTCGCCGCCGGTCACGTAATGGGAGGCGGGGAAGATCGTGACCTCTTCGAGTTCGCCCAGGCGCTCGCCCGTGACCGGATCGATACGGCTGATCCGGTCGATCTCATCGCCGAACAGCTCGACCCGCACGAGGAACTCCTCGTAGGCGGGGTGGACTTCGAGTGTGTCGCCCCGCACCCGGAACCGGCCCCGGACGAGGTTCATGTCGTTGCGCTCGTACTGCATGTCGACGAGACGGCCCAGCACCGAGCGCTGGTCGACGATCTCGCCCACCCGCAGGTAGAGCATCTGGCGCAGGTACTCAGAGGGGGCGCCGAGCCCGTAGATGGCCGAGACCGATGCCACGACGATGACGTCGCGGCGAGTCAGCAGCGCAGCCGTGGCCGAGTGTCGCAGCCGGTCGATCTCGTCGTTGACGGTGGAGTCCTTCTCGATGTAGGTGTCCGACGCCGGCATGTACGCCTCGGGCTGGTAGTAGTCGTAGTACGAGACGAAGTACTCCACGCGGTTGTCGGGGAAGAACTCGCGGAATTCGTTTGCGAGCTGCGCCGCCAGGGACTTGTTGGGCGCCAGCACCAGTGTCGGACGCTGCGTTTGCTCGATCGTCCATGCGATCGTCGCACTCTTGCCCGAACCGGTGATGCCCAGCAGCGTCTGGAACCGGTCACCGCGTGTGACCCCCGCAGCCAGCTCGGCTACGGCGCGCGGTTGATCGCCGGCTGGATCAAAGCCGGCAGTGACCCGGAACGGGTGCGCGGCCGTCGGTTCGGGCAGCCATGGACGGGCACTGCGGCCACCATCTGAGTCGGTTGCATCGGTTGCGTCTTGCTGCGACAGAGCCGCGGAAACCGATGCCATGCCGGAGAGGCTACGGCCGTGACGCCGGGCCATTCCGCCGGGCCATTCCGCCGACGATGAAGCACTCGCACGCCCCGGGGACGACGGTGCGGGCGAAGTGCCTCCCTGTGACCGGCCGGTGTGGTTATCCTGCCGCGCTGACCGCCCGATCGACGAATTCTGGGTTCACCGCCCGCCCGAGACAGCTCATGAGCCGAGACGACACAGACGCAGACGCGCTTGACGATGACGCGCCCGACGACGCGCTGCTCGACGACGACCTCGAGCCCATGGAGGAAGACCTCGAGGCGGAAGAGCTGGGCGTCGACGGCCTCGATGACGAACTCGATGACGATCTGGACGACGACCCCGAGGACGTCGACGTCGACGATGCGGCCGCGGACGACGATGATCAGCCCAGCAGCCGCGAAGTGCCGACCGGCGTGCGTCCGACCGACGATGAGGACGACGATGACGACGACGAGGAGCTCGAGGCCGACCTCGGCGAGATCCTCAAGGAGCGTCTCGCGTCCGAAGACGACGACGAGGACGACGACGATGACGAGATCGGCATCGTCACCGGGACGCGCTCGGGGTCCAAGCAGGAAGACGAGATCCTGTGCGAGGGCTGCTTCCTGCTCGTCAAGCCCTCACAGTTCGACATGCGCTCACCCGAGCCCAGCTGTCCCCACTGCGGAACCCCGATCGTCTACTGACTCCACGCTCGGGCAGATGCGCTCGCTGGGGAGCAGCCAAGTCCTCTGCGCCGGCGATCCAGCAGGTCGCAACGTCGCAGCGCCCTCGGCTGCTCCCCCAGCTAGTGGTTCTGTGCTGGCACGTGCGGGAGTGCGCTGGCCCACGTGAACGCTGTGTCGACTGCGGCCTCCAACTCGTCGATGCTGCCCGAATTGTCGATGACCCAGTCCGCGATGGCGAGTCGCTCCGCTCTCGGCAGCTGCGCAGCGATGCGCGCACGGGCATCGTCGGCAGAGAACCCCCGCGCGGCCACGAGCCGCTCGACAGCGACATCGATCGGCGTGTCCACCACCAGGATCCCGCTCGTCGGGTAGCGCGGCTGCCGGCCCAATGCCAGGCCTTCGCCCAGCAGGGGTATGTCCAGCACGACCAGCCGATCCGTTCCGGCGAGTTCGCCGAGCCTGCGTCGTATCTCGCGCCCTACGGGCGGATGGGTAATGGCGTTCAGGTCTGCAAGCGCTTCGCTGTCCGAGAACACCAGATCGGCCACCGCGCCGCGGTCCAGCGTCCCATCGGACGCAACGATGTCGGAGCCGAAACGCTCCACCATCTCCGCGAACACCGGGCTCGACGGCACCTGCTGCTCGCGGACGATGGCGTCGGCGTCGATAAGCACTGCGCCACGCTGCACGAACCCTGCTGACACCGTGCTCTTGCCGCTGCCGATGCCGCCTGTCAGGCCGATCGTGATCATCGGCCCAGACAGCAGCCGGCGATGTTCGACGGCGAAGGGGGTTCGTTACGCGGGCTGGGGGTCGCCTTCGGGCTCGCCGCCCTCGGCACCCTGATTCTCGTAGTGCGCGAGCGCCTGGCGGTAGGCCTCTTCGCCATGCTCCTCGTAGTACTCGCGCCAGGCACGCTCGGCCTCTGATTCCTCGCCGTCGGACGGAGTCTCGTAGGTGAACTCGCCGATGAAGTTGCCTTCCTCGTCGTACGCGTGATCGCCGAACGCCTCGCGGTACTCCTCCGCGACAACGCCGCCTTCGGCCGCTTGCTTGATCGACAGGCTGATGCGACGGCGCTGCAGGTCCAGATCGATGATCTTCACCCACAGCTCCTCGCCCGGGGTGACGACCTGCTCGGGCAGCTCGACATGGTGCGCCGACATCTCCGAGATGTGCACGAGTCCCTCGATGCCGTCTCCGACCTGTACGAAGGCGCCGAACGGCACGAGCTTGGTGACCCGCCCGTACACGAGCTCTTCGACCCGGTGGGAGCTGGCGAACGCTTCCCAGGGATCCTGCTGCGTGGCCTTGAGCGACAGCGAGATGCGCTCGCGCTCCCGGTCAATCTCGAGCACTTCGACGGTCACCTCGTCGCCGATGTTGACGACCGAGCTGGGGTGATCGACATGCTTCCAGGACAGCTCCGAAACATGGATGAGGCCGTCCATGCCGCCGAGGTCGACGAAAGCGCCGAAGCTGACCACCGACGACACGCGTCCGGTCCGCCGTTCGCCCTTTCGGAGATCGCGCAGGAACCCTTCCCGCTCTTCCTTGAGGCTCTCCTCCAGCCAGGCACGCCGGCTGAGCACCACGTTGTTGCGGTTCTTGTCGAGCTCGATGATCTTGGCTTCGAGCTCACGCCCGACATACGGGGCGAGGTCGCGTACCCGCCGCAGCTCCACCAGCGACGCCGGCAGGAAGCCGCGCAGGCCGATGTCGACGATCAGACCGCCCTTGACCACCTCGATGACGGGGCCCTTGACGACCCCATTGGACTCGCGGATCTCCTCGATGCGGCCCCAGGCTCGTTCGTACTGTGCACGCTTCTTGGACAGGACCAGCCGGCCGTCGGGATCTTCCTTCTGCAGGACGAGCGCCTCGATCTGGTCGCCGACCTCGACGACTTCGGAAGGGTCGATGTCGTGACGGATCGAAAGCTCTCGCGACGGGATGACGCCCTCGGACTTGAAGCCGATGTCCAGCAGCACTTCGTCGCGATCGACCCGCACGACGGTGCCGGCCACGATGTCGCCGTCGTCGAACTCGACGATGGTCTGCGCGACTGCCTCCTCGAACGGGGTGTCGCCCAGATCATCAATCGTGACGGTCCTCGGCACGTATTCGCCGGCATCGGTGAATGTGCCGAATTCGCTGTCCGGAGCGCCGTTCGCCCCATCGCCGCCGGCACCGTTGCTCGCCGCTGACTCTGGGGAGGCCTCCGCTGGTGCCGGGGAGGCCTCTGGAAGGTCTCCGGCTGCTGTGTCTTCGGCGGCTGGGTCTTCGAGGTCGGGTGCGGGGGCGAGTGCGTCTGTCACGGCAGGGGGTGCTCAGGTAGGAAGTACGGGCGCCGACGGCCGAGCGTGCCGCTCGCAGCGCACGGCAAGGCTATCGGGACACTCCAGATCAGCCGCCGGCGGCACTGGCACTCAGCCCTTGGCGTCCGCCCAGGTGGCGCCGAGCGCAACATGCACCTCGAGCGGCACCGCCAGATCAGCCGCGTTGCGCATCACCTCGACCGTCAGCTCAGTCACTTCATCCGACTCCGACGGGTGGACCTCGAGAATCACCTCGTCGTGCACCTGCAGCACGAGCCGGCTCGCCGCGGAACGGGCTTGCAGCGCCGCATCCAGCCGGACCAGCGCGACCTTGAAGATGTCCGCTGCGAGGCCTTGGATCGGTGCGTTCATGGCCTGACGCTCGGCTGCTTGGCGCACCCGGAAATTGCGCGAACTCAATTCGGGCAGCGGGCGGCGGCGGCCGAACGCAGTCTCGGTGTACCCCTGCTCACGGCTCTGGTCGACGACGTCCTCCATGAACGATCGCACCTTCGGGAAGGCCTCGAAGTAGGCGTTCAGGATGCCCGCCGCCTCGTCGGTCGGCACCCCGAGCCGTTGCCCGAGCCCGTAGGCCTCCATCCCGTAGGCGAGGCCGTAGCTGACCATCTTCGCCACGGACCGCTGCTGGGGTGTGACGTCGCCGTCGGAGATGCCGAACAGCGATGCCGCAGTCGCGCTGTGGATGTCGTGGCCTGCCTCGAAAGCAGTCACGAGTCCGGGATCGCCAGAGAGGTGTGCGATCACGCGCAGCTCGATCTGGTTGTAGTCGGCGATCAGCAGCTCGAAGCCGCTGGCCGGCACGAAAGCGCGCCGGAACAGCCGGCCCTGCTCGGTGCGAACTGGGATGTTGTGCAGGTTCGGCTCCTCGGAGCTGAGCCGGCCGGTGCGGGCCACCGTCTGGTTGAACGTCGCATGGATGCGATTGTCCGTGCCGACGCACTCCAGCAGGCTGACGCCGTAGGTCGAGCGCAGCTTCTCGACTTCCCGGAAGGCCAAGAGCCGATCCACGATCGGGTGCTCGCCCCGCAGCGACTCCAGCGCGGCTGCGCTCGTGGAGTAGCCGGTCTTGGTCTTGCGCTGCGGCGTCAGACCCAGGTCTGTGAAGAGCACCTCGGCGAGCTGCTTCGGAGAGTTGACGTTGAGGTCGTCGCGACCGGCCAGCCGCCGCACGTCGGCCACCAGCGCCGCGACCTCGCCGGTGAGGTGATCGCGCAGCGATTCCAGCTCAGACCGGTCGACGCCGATCCCGGCATCTTCCATGCGCGCCAGAACCCCGATCAGCGGCCGCTCGATGTCCCGGTACAGATCCGACATGCCCTGGTCGGCGAGCTGCCGGGCGAGCACCGGCGCCAGCATCGCCACCGCGAGAGCGTCCCTTCCCGCGGCCGCTCTGTCGAGCGGGCCAGCGCCTTCGGGATCGTCGAAGCCCAGCTGTCCCTCGGTGTCGGCGCCCTCGATGTGCACCCCGCAGTGGCGCCTCAGCAGCGAGCTGAGTTCGTCGCGGCCTTCAGCGGGCTCGATGAGGTACGCAGCGATCGAGGTGTCCATCTCGAGTCCGCCGAGCGCAGATCCAGCGTCGCCCCCTGCGTCGAGCGGCGCGAGCGCCCGCATGAGCGGTTTTGCCTGGTGGACGTTGACCCCAGGGCCTTCGATCCCCACCACGGCCGCGAATGCCGCGGCGATCTCGGGGTCGGAGAGGTGTTCGGCGGCCAGGGCGAGCACCGCTCCCGACGGAGGATCGACGGCGATCGCGAGCGCATCGAGCGAACCGTCGAGCGCGAGCACGCATCCGAGCGCTACCGGTTCGTCGCGCTGGACCATCTCGTTGAGCACCGAGACGGTGTCGGCACCCTCATCGGCGGGCACGAGGTGCACCTCGGCGAGCTGCGGGGTGTCAGCACCGACGGGATCCGGTGCCAGCACGCCGTCGAGCGCCGTACCGATCAAGGCCTCGCGGAGCCTGGCATGGAGGCTGCCGAACTCCAGGAATTCGAAGGTGCGCGCCACGTGCTCGGGGTCGAATTCCTCCCAAGCAAGATCTGCGGGCGTGACGTCGACTGGGGCATCGACGCGCAGCGTCATCAGCTCGACGTTGCGGCGAACATCTTCGCTGTGCGCCGCCAAGTTCTCGGCCAGCTTCGGGGTCTGGTCTGCCGCCGCAGCGAGCAGCGCTTCGGTGCTGCCGTACTTGTTGAGCAGCTTGGCGGCGGTCTTCTCGCCGACGCCGGGGACGCCCGGCAAGTTGTCGGAAGGATCGCCGCGCAGCGCGGCGTACTGCACGTAGAGATCCGGCGTGACGCCCGTCCGCTCGGCAATGCCCGCCTCGTCGTAGAGCGCGTAGTCGGTCACGCCGCGCCGGTTGTAGAGCACGCGGACGTGCGGGTCAGCCACGAGCTGGTACACGTCGCGGTCGCCGCTGACGATCAGCACGTCGTCCCCGCGCCCGGACGCTTCAGCGGCAAGGGTGGCCAGCAAGTCGTCAGCCTCGAATCCTGCGCAGTCCACCGCCGGGATGCTCAACGATTCGAGCACCTGCCGCACGAGTCCGAGCTGGTCGACAAGGGTGTCCGGCGTCTCGTCGCGATGCGCCTTGTAGTGCGGCGCAGCCTGGTGCCGGAACGTCGGCTCGGGCCGGTCGAAGCACACCGCGATCGCGTCTGGCCCGTGGTCCCGCACCAAGTTGATGAGCATGGAGGTGAACCCGAATACGGCGCCGGTGGGCTGGCCGGAGCGGGTGGCCATGTCCTCTGGCACGGCGTAGAACGCCCGGTAGGTGAGGGAGTTCCCGTCGAGCAGCAGCAGCTTCGACATCGGGTTTCTCCCATCTTGGCGACACCACGGTCGCCCCGGGTACTCGGGCTCGGCTCGGGCTGATTCGATTCGGGCTGGCTCGGCTCGGATCGGCGGTTCAGGGTGTCAGCAGACCGTCGATGATCTGCTGCGCAATGTCCCGCATTTTCGCACGATTGGCCATCGCCGTACTCCGGATGAACTCAAAGGCATCCTGTTCTCCCAGACCGAAGTCGTCCATCAGCAGGCCCTTGGCACGCTCCACCGCTTTACGAGTCTCCAGCTTCTCCTCGAGGCTCTCCACGGTGTCTTCGAGCTCTCTCATCTCGGTGAACCGACCCCAGGCCACCTCGATGGCCGACACCAGTTCTTCCCGCTGGAACGGCTTGACCAGATACGAGAGCACGCCGGCGTCTCGTGCCTCCTCGATGAGGTGCCGCTTGCTGAACGCCGTCAGGATGAGCACTGCGGAGGTGCGATCACCCGCCACCTCTCGCGCCGCATCCAGACCGTCCCGTCCGGGCATCTGGATGTCGAAGATGCACACCTCAGGCTGGTGCTGGCGAGCCAGCTCCACTGCCTCGTCCCCGCGGCCCGTCTCCGCCACGACGACGTATCCCTCGTCTTCGAGCATCTCGCGCAGATCGAGCCGGATAATGGCCTCGTCCTCTGCGATCACGACTCGCTTGGACACTCGCGCTCCCCTCGCGGCTGGATCGAACGGGCGGGCAGTACCGGCCCGGTAGCTGCGGATCGGCCAGCCTACCGGCCGGGCTGTGAGCACTATGCGGAATACTGCATCTCGGCACAGCCTCTGGGTGCCCGGGGCGGGATTCGAACCCGCACGCCCGCAAGGGCAGAGGATTTTGAGTCCCCCGTGTCTGCCGTTTCACCACCCGGGCCGTGGGGCCGCTCAGCGTACCTAGGGCCCGAGCGGCCCGTGAGCGGAGCGAACTAGAGCGGGGCGGTGGCCAGATTGTCGCTGTCGGCCCGCATTGGCACCTACCCTTTCGGGAAGTTCAGATCAGCGCGTCGCGGCCCGGGCATCGGCCCGGTCTTTTTGTTCCGGCGCTCTGGGGGAGGCCGAGTGCTCGCATTCACATTCCCAGGCCAGGGCTCACAGCAGCAAGGCATGGGTGAACCGTGGAAGGCGCACGAGTCGTGGGAGCTGGTCGAAGAGGCCTCAGATGCCTGCGGACGCGACGTCGCAGCGCTGTTGCTCGAAGCTGACGCAGACGAGCTGCGCCACACGCGCAATTCACAGCTCTCGACCTTCGTGCTGTCGATGGTCGTGCTCGACGCAGTCGAGCGCACCGGCACCACCTTGGGGTGCGCGGCCGGTCACTCGCTGGGCGAGTACAGCGCCCTGACCGCAACGGGTGCGCTGGCCTACGACGACGCAGTCCGGCTGGTGGCCGAACGGGGCGAGGCCATGCAGGTCGCCGCTGACGAGCAAGAGGGAACCATGGCCGCCGTGCTGGGCCTCGACGACAACCTCGTCGCCGAAGCCTGCGATGCCACGCCAGGCGATGTCTGGGTCGCCAACTTCAACGCTCCCGGGCAGGTGGTGATAGCGGGCGCTCCCGACGCCGTGGCCGTGGCAGGCGATGCCGCCAAGGAGGCTGGCGCCAAGCGGATCATGGGTCTGCCGGTCGGCGGCGCCTTCCACACGCCGTTCATGCAGCCGGCACGGGATCGCCTGCGCAAGGCGCTGGCCGAGGTCGAGATCCGCGCCCCGAGCGTGCCGGTCGTGGCCAACGTGGACGCATTAGCGCGAGACGGCGCCGACGAGTGGCGCACGCTGCTGGCCCAGCAGCTCACGAGCCCGGTGCTCTGGAGGGCGAGCCTGCACGCTCTGGCCGACTCGGGCGTCTCCGCCTACACCGAGCTCGGCCCCGGCAAGGTGCTGACGGGCATGACCAAGCGCACGCACAAGGGCGCAACTGCCCTGTCGGTGAGCGCTCCCGCAGACATCGATGCGCTGATGGAAGCGCTGGCGGTCGATGCGCCCGCGGCACCGACGGTGCTGGGCGGCGAGAACCTCTACGTCACCGAGCGGCTCATCGTCAGCCCGTGCGCCGGCATCTTCACACTGGCGGCCGGCGTCAGCGACGGCCAGCAGATCGGTGTCGGCGATGTGATCGGGCAGGTCGCAGGGGAGGAAGTGCGGTCTGCGTTCGCGGGTACTGTCATGGGGATCATGGCCGTGGAGGGTGAACGCGTCACCTCACGGCAGCCCGTCGCGTGGCTGCGCACACCGATCCGCAACTAGACGACGGCAGCTGAAGGGGAGGCCACAGATGACGCTCACCGTGGGCAGTGCATCCAGCGCGCGCATTGTCGGCATCGGGACGGCGCTCGGCGAGCGTGTCCTCACCAATGACGACCTCGCAGAGATGGTCGATACTTCCGACCAGTGGATCCTCGAGCGCACCGGCATTCGCCAGCGCAACATCGGCGGCACCACGGCCGGCCTGGCAGCGTCTGCCGGCGCTGCCGCGATGGAGGTCGCCGGCGTCGATCCGTCCAGCATCGACATGCTGATCCTGGCCACCACCACGCCTGATCGCTGCGTTCCCGCCTCGTCCTCGCGGGTGCAGGAGGCCCTGGGCCTCGACTGCGGGGCCATGGACGTGAACGCGGCCTGCTCAGGCTTCGTGTATTCGCTGGTGGCCGGTCACGGCATGATCGCCATGGGCCACGAGCGGGTGCTGGTCATCGGCGCCGAAGTGCTCTCGCGCATCACCGATTGGACTGACCGGGCCACGTGCATCCTGTTCGCCGACGGTTCGGGCGCCGCCGTGCTCGAGCGCAGCGAGCAGGGATCCGACCTCTTGGGCTGGCACGTCTCCAGCGACGGCTCGATGGAGGAGCATCTCTACTGCGAGCACGACGGGTACATCCAGATGGCGGGCCAAGCTGTGTTCAAGAAGGCCGTGCTGGTCATGGAGGAGTCGGCCCGCCAATCGATGAAGCAGGCCGGCCTGACCGCCGACGACATCGACGTCGTCGTCCCCCACCAGGCCAATGTGCGCATCGTCGAGACTGCCTGCAAGCGTCTCGGCATCCCCTACGACAAGGCTGCAATGGTCATCGAGCGCACTGGCAACACGTCGTCCGCCTCGATTCCCCTCGCACTCGACGATGCCGTGCGCAGCGGCCGGATCAACCGAGGCGATCATGTGCTGCTCGTCGGGTTCGGCGCCGGCATGACCTCGGCCTCAGCGCTGCTGCGCTGGTCCGGCGCCCCGGCACAGGCTGTGTGACCCTGCGCCGCCGACCGAGAGCCGCCGGCATGACTCCCTCACCTACGAGTCGATGAGCTCGCGCACTGCCGAAGCGCGCACGGTGCTGGTCACCGGCGGCAGCCGTGGCATCGGTCTCGCCGCGGCGCAGCGGTTCGCCGACGGGGGCCACCGGGTGGCAGTCACGAGCCGCAGCAGGGCGCCCGACGACGACCGGCTGCTGTGGATCGGCTGTGACCAGGCCGACAGCGATGCTGTGGATGCCGCGTATCAGACCATCGAGGCAGAGCTGGGCCCGGTGGAGGTGCTCGTCGCCAATGCCGGCATCACGCGCGATCAGCTCGTGCTGCGGATGGCCGACGAGGATTTCGAAGCGGTCGTGGACACCAATCTCAATGGCGCGTACAGGATGGCCAAGCGAGCAGCCCGGCCGATGCTGCGAGCCCGCTGGGGAAGGCTGATCTTCGTGTCGTCGGTGGTCGGGCTGCTGGGCTCGGCGGGCCAGGTGAACTACGCCGCGTCCAAGGCAGGACTGGTGGGCATGGCCCGCTCACTGGCGCGCGAGCTGGGTTCGCGTGGCATCACGTCCAATGTGGTCGCCCCCGGGCCGGTCGCCACCGAGATGTTCGGGGCCCTCAACGACTCCCAGCAAGCGGCCATCACCGACGCCGTGCCGCTGGGCCGGGTGGCCGATCCCGCAGAGATCGCCGCCACGGTGACATTCCTGGCTTCTGAGGAGGCCGCGTTCATCACCGGCGCGGTGATACCGGTGGACGGCGGCCTGGGCATGGGCCACTGAGCCCGCCGCGCCATGGTCGATTCCGACGCGGGTCGGCGCCTTGCGGCGACAGCACGCCGGCGAAATGCGACCAGTACCTGCGCAGTAGGGTCGTACACTTCGCACGCGCACGGTCACCGGAAAATCGTGCAGGCGACCGCCCACACATGAGGGGAACAGCATGAGCGACACGTTGGATCGATTCCGGGACTGCGCCGTCGAGGTGCTCGCCGTGGATCCCGACCAAGTCACGCCCGAGGCCAGCTTCGCTGACGATCTCGACGCCGACAGCTTGGATCTCGTCGAGCTGGTGATGGCTCTGGAAGAGGAGTTCGACATCAGCGTGGACGAGGAAGAGCTCGAAGACGTTACGACCGTCGCGCACGCAATCGAGCTGGTCGAATCGAAGCTGTGAGCGCCAGACAATGAGCGATGGCCGGCGGGTCGCGGTCGTCGGCCTCGGCGTCGTCTCGTGCGCCGGGTCCAGCGTGGACGACTTCTGGCAGGGACTGAACTCCGACCCGCCAGAAGGCGAGCGCCGCGTCGTCGACTTCGATCCCGCCCCCTTCTACGACAACCCCAAGGAAGCACGACGGGCTGACCGGTCGGTCCAGCTCGGCATGGCATCGGCCGTGCAGGCCATGTCCGGCGCCGGCGAGCTGGCGTCAGATCCCGACCGCTGCGGGGTGATCTACGGCACCGGGGTCGGCGGGCTGCAGACCTTCGAAGATCAGGTCTTGGTCCTCGATCGCAAGGGCGCACGCCGTGTCTCTCCTTTCATGGTGCCGATGATGATGCCCAATGCGCCTGGGGCAGCCATATCGATGCGGTACGGGCTGGCCGGCCCTTGCGAAGTGCTCACCACGGCCTGCGCTGCGGGAACGCACGCCCTGGGTTACGCGGCGCGCCTCATCCGGCTGGGAGTGGTCGATGTCGTGGTGGCGGGCGGCTGCGAGTCGGTCATGACACCGGTCGGCACCGCGGGCTTCGTGAACATGACTGCGCTGTCCACCAGCGGTATCTCGATGCCCTTCGACAAGAATCGCGACGGCTTCATGATGACCGAGGGTGCCGCCACTTTGGTGCTCGAGGAATGGGAGTCTGCCGTGGCACGGGGAGCCACCATCTGGGGTGAGATCCTGGGCACGGCCTCCAACGCCGACGCGCACCACATCACCGCACCCGCCCCTGGGGGCGCAGGTGCGCTTCGGTGCATGCAGCTCGCCATCGACGACGCCGGCCTGGAGCCGGGCGACATCGTGCACGTGAACGCCCATGGCACCTCTACCGCGCTCAACGACGCAGCCGAAGCCGAGGCACTCAACAAGCTGTTCGGCCCCAACGGGCCGCTGGTGACCTCCACCAAGGGAGTCACCGGTCACGCACTGGGCGCTGCAGGCGCCCTGGAGGCCATCGCGGTGCTGCTGTCGATGCGCCACCGCAAGATCCCGGCCACCGCCGGCTGGACGACGCCCGATCCCGAGCTCGCCGAGTTCCGGCTGGTGACCGGAGAGGCTGCCGACTGGGAGCCGGGGCCGTCGCTCAGCAACTCGTTCGGCTTCGGCGGCCACAACGGCTGCATCGTGATCGGCCCCGCCGAGGCGTCGTAGCAGGAAATCCTGCCGCCGTTGCAGCGGGCCCGCGCCTAGAGGCTGCTGTAGGTGGCGGTCTCAATCGCCTCGAAGAGCCCGTACGAGCGTGGGTCGGCAAAGGGCACCTGCTGGCTGATGTAGCAGCCGGCCACCTGGTTCTGCAGGTCGATCCAGAAGTACGAGTTGGCCAGCCCGGCCCACATGAGGCCCCCGGCGGGACGCCCGGTCGGCGCTGGCTCCTCGTTGATCTGGAACGTCAGGCCCCACGACTTCTCGACGCCGGGGAAGAACTCGGCATCGAACGAGTACGGCGGGATGGCCGTCGGCAGCATGGTGACACGCAGGTCGCCCATCGCGTTGGTGACCATCTGCGCATGGGTGTCGGGCGACACGATCTGGCTGCCGTCGAGGCTGCCGCCGTTCAGCATCATGGCCAGGAAGCGGCAGTAGTCGTCGACGGTGGAGTACAGACCGCCGCCGCCCATCTCGAACTCGGGCTCCTGGGGGATCTCGAACGGCATCTCGACCAGCGAGCCGTCATCCATCCGCGCCTGCATCGCTGAGATGCGAGCCCGCATGTCATCGCTGATCTTGAACGCGGTGTCGCTCATTCCCAGCGGACCGAAGATGTTCTCGGCCATGTACTCGCCGAGCGACATGCCCGAGGCGGCCTCCACCATCTGGCCCGCGTAGTCGATGCCGGTGCCGTAGAACCAGCGATCACCCGGGTCGAACAGCAGCGGGATGGTCAGCGTCTGCTTCTGGCATTCGATGACTCCGGGCGTCTGTGTGACCTCTTCGTACTGGCCGAGCTCGGGGCTCCAGATGTCGTACCCCATGCCTGCGGTGTGGGTCAGCAGGTGGCGCAGGGTGATGTCGCCGTTGCGGGCACGGGTGACCGGGTTGCCGTCGTCGTCGAAGCCGGTCAGCACGTCGAGCTCGCCGAGCAGCGGCAGCACGTCTGCGCCCGGCTCGTCGAGCGAGAGCTTCCCTTGCTCGACGAGCTGCATCGCCGCTGTGCCCGTGATGGCCTTGGTCATCGAGGCGATCCAGCAGACGGTGTCATTCGACATGGCCACGTCGGTGTCGGCCCCGCGGGTGCCAGCGGCAGCCGAGCAGATCTCGCCGTCGGCACCGATGACTTTGGCGACCGCTCCGACCACGTCGCCGTCGGCGACGCCGCGATCGAGAATCCCTTGAACTGTGTCTCCGAGCGACATGGCTGGCTCCTGTCAGGTTGAGCAACGGTGCACATGGACCCCGGTGGGCCCTGCGAGCGCGACGCTAGTTGGCGTGCCGGAGATGCGAGACGCCCGCCGTACGCTCCGTCCGGTGCTCGGCAGGGTGGCAGTCGCGCTGTGGTGGACGGCCGCTGTTGTGCTTGCGGCGGCGTGCAGCAGCAGTCCCATCCAGGTAGGACCTGCACCGCAGTCGGAGACCCCGCGCCCCGCTGCTGCGGCGACAACCGCCGGTGAGCTTGCACCTGCCGGCGCTGACGCGACCTCGGAGCCTGCACCGACGCCGGCCGGTGCGCCGCAGACGTCCGCCTCGACATCGGCTGCGGTGACCGCGGCGGCAGCAACGACTGCCGTGCCGACGACGACGCAGCCGGATCTGAGGTGGACGCTGCTGGCAGGGGGCGATGTGCTGATGGACCGCAGCGAGGCGGCTGACATCGACCCGTTCGCCGGCATCGACCCGCTGCTGGCGTCGGCCGACATCGCGCTGGTGAACGTGGAGATGGTCATCAGCGACCGTGGCGAGCCCCTCGGGGACAAGAAGTTCACCTTCCGGGCACCGCCGTCTGCCGCATCACGCATCGCTGCGGCGGGGATCGATGTCGCCAACCTCGCCAACAACCACGCCGCCGACTACGGGCCCGAGGCCCTGCTGGACACTGTCGATCTTCTGGAGGCCGAAGGAGTGATCGCGCTCGGGGCGGGTGCAACCAGCGCCGACGCCTACCGGCACCGCATCACCGAGGTGCGCCCCGGTGTACGTGTGGCGTTCGTGGGTGCCTCGATGGTGGTGCCGCTCGGGTTTCCTGCCACCGGGACCCGCCCCGGCATCGCCTCGGCCTACCAGCAGGACCGGGTGCTGGCCAGCGTCAGGGCGGCGGCGAGCGAGGCCGAGGTGGTGATCGCAGTCGTGCATTGGGGCGTCGAGCGCATGACCTGCCCTGACGCTCGCCAGCGCGACTTCGCATTCCAGCTGCTGCAGCAGGGCGCCGACGCCGTGATCGGCCACCATCCGCACGTGCTGCAGCCCGTCGTGCTCGACGACGGCAAGCTCGTGGCCTACTCGCTGGGCAACTTTGTGTGGCACTACCGGTCGGGCATCACCGGCGACACCGGTGTGCTGCAGATCGACTTCGACGGTGCCGCGATCGTGGGCTGGTCGCTGTACCCGCATCAGCTCGACGTCAACGGCGCTCCCGTGCCTGCTGGCGACGGCGCGCGAGTCGACCGGATCGTCGACATCGTCTCGGGCAACTGCGCGCGCCATCAGCCGCCACCGACCACCGCTGCCGCAGAGCCCGAGACTGACGCCGAGGACGAGGACGAGTCTGAGGGCGAAGCCGACGACGCAGCAGAGGGCGAGACAGACGGCGAGAGCGATTCCGAGGCAGACCCCGAGGGCGAGACAGAGTCAGAGGCCGAGTCCGAACGCGAGACAGAGACCGAATCAGACGCCGATGCAGGCGAGGCGACCGAGTCCGAGCCTGAAGCGGACGACGGCTGAGTTGATCAGGCGAGCACTTCGGCCGCTGCGAGATCGGCGATCCGGTCGGCGTCGTAGCCCAGGAACTCGGCGAGCACCTCGTAGTTGTCCTCGCCGAGGCACGGCCCGCCTCGCCAGACCACCGGCGGCGTGCGGGACATGCGCGTCCGGCAGTTCTGCGTCCACATCGTGCCGCGATGGCTCTGGGGCACGTTGATGTGGTGCTCGCGGGCAGCGAACTGCGGGTCGTCGCAGCAGCCCTGGGCATTGTTGACCGGGTAGGCGTCGATGCCGCCGGCCTGCAGCGCCTCGGCGGCGTCGGCGTTGCTGCGCTCTGAGGTCCATGCCGCGATTGCCTCATCGATCTCGGCTGCACGCTCCCGCCGGGCGGCCTGATCCCAACCGGCTGCGCCGTCGCCGCCAAGGCCGATCGTCGCAGCCAGCGCCGCCCACCGTTCGTCGGTGCAGGCGATCGCCACCCACTGATCCTCGCCCGCGGTCGGGTACACGCCGTGCGGACTCATATGGGGGTCGTCGTTGCCGCACCGCTGCGGGTCGCGGCCGTTGATCGAGGCATCCAGGATGGCGGGCGCCAGGTAGTGCAGCGCCGCCTCGGTCTGGGAGATGTCGATGTAGCAGCCGGTGCCGGTGCGATCCCGCCGCTCCAGCGCAGCCATCAGCGACGACACGATCACCCGCGGCGCCAGAAAGTCGGTGTAGGGACCGTACGGACCGGCGGGGCCGCGGTCGGGCCAGCCGGTGATCTCGTAGAAGCCGGCGATCGCAGCGGCCATGAACCCGTAACCGGCGAGGCTCGAATAGGGCCCGCTCTGGCCCAGCAGCGAGCTCGACAGCATGATGAGCCGGGGATTGATCGCCGAGAAGTCGTCGTAGCCGTAGCCCATGCGCTCAGCCGCCCCTGGCGCCCAGGACTCGGTGGCGATGTCGGCCCAGCGGATCAGGTCCTCCACCACTGGGCGAGACTCGGGATTGCTGAGATCCAGGCTCAGGCTGCGCTTGCCAGCGTTGTACACCCCGTAGCCGACGCTGTTGTCGGGGTGCGGATCCTCGTCCACGAAGGGGTTGACCGTGCGCATCGTGTCGGGCTTGCTCTCGGTCTCGACTTTGACGACGGTGGCGCCGTAGTCAGCCAGGATCCGCACCGCCGAGGGCGTGGCGATGACCCAGGAGAACTCGACCACTTTCAGCCCGGCGAGCGGCAAGTCGCTGCCGTCAGAGACGGGCCCGCCACTGGCCGCAACAGCAGTTGCCGCGTACGGCTGGCGTGCCGTGTCGACCGTGTCGTTGTCGGCGCCGAGCTGCGGCACGGCGAGCCGGCGCTCCGGAGCGTCGTCGCTGAAGTGCACGAGCGGCCCGCAGTAACGGGCGGTGCGTGCGTCGTCGAACTCGACATCGCGCCAGAACCCGCGATCCGCGAAGTGCGGGTTGGTCAGCAAGTCGCTGACCAGCGCCGAGGGTGTGATCAGCAGGTTCCGGTCGAAGGCCGCTGCCCACAGTTCGTCGGTGGTCTTGGTTGCGAGGAAGCGGGCATGGGTCGCGAACGACTTGGCGATGATCTCGGGCGAGCGCTGACCTCCCAGCACCTCGGCCGCGACGGTCTCCCAGTCGACGGCTTGCAGCTCTTCGTCGGCGAACCCCTCCTCTGCCTCCCATGCCACGAGCCGCTGGGTGAAAGGCGCGAAGGCGGCGCCCATCAGGGCAACGCAGATGGTGTTGCCGTCCGCGCACGGGAACAGCATCGGGATGTCGATGCCGCCGAGGCTGAGCCCGCCCGCGAGGCGTTCGACGGCGTTGGCGTTGACGCGCGGCGACAGGTTCTGCGGCTGACCGTGCGTCATGGATTCCATCGCAGATATGTCGACGTGCTGGCCGCGGCCGCTCCGCTGCGCCTCGCGCAGTGCGATCAGCGTTGCGGCGGCGGCATCGCCGGCAGCCTGCAGGAAGCTTTGGGGCACGCCCGATACCCGTACGGGTGCGCGGTCCTTGTCGCCGCTGGCGTGCAAGAAGCCGCTGCCGGCCACCGCTGTCAGGTCCGAGCCTGCCCACGTGCTGCGGGGGCCGGTCGAGCCGAACGGCGTCACCGATGCGTGGACGATGGCGGGATTGACGGCCGCCAGATCGTCATAGGCGAGACCCAGCGTCGCCATGTGGCCGACCGGCGCGTCCTCGATGAGTGCATCCGCGCCCGCGACGAGGCCGCGCAGGCGCTCGCGGCCCTCAGCAGTCGACAGGTCTGCGGTGACGCTCTGCTTGCCCTGGTTGTAGGCCCAGTGAGCCAGCGAGCGCTCCGCGTCGGGCTCGTCGTCGACGAAGGGACCGCTGTGGCGGCTCTGCGCTCCATCAGGCGGTTCGACGCAGATCACCTCCGCGCCCAGGCTGGCGAGCATGTAGCCCGCGAACTGGCTGATCCCCTGGCACAGGTCGAGTACCCGGTAGTGCTGCAACATCTGATCCGCTCGCTTCCTGCGGCTCCATCCGCATCGCAGACATGGATTCTTCCGCGTCCGGACCGCCCATGCGAACCCCCCGGGCTGCATGCGCTGCGCCCGGAGGCGAGACTGTGCGCCGCCCCAGCGGCTGTCCCAGCCGACGGGCACGAGCAGGGAGTTGACCATGGTCTCGATTGCGACCGATCGCGTGGTGGAGCGTGCAGCGCTGCTGGAGTTCGTGCGGGAGCGGCATCACGGCGTGCTGCTGACGCTGCGGCGCGACGGCCGCCCCCAGGCATCGCTCGTGACCATGGGGATCGACGAGGCCGGTGATGCGGTGCTGGTGAGCAGCTACCCCGACCGGGCCAAGTCGCTCAACCTGCGGCGCAACCCCCAGGCGTGGGTCGTCGTGATGTCAGATGCGTGGAACGGCGAGTGGGTACAGCTCGAATGCCGTGGCGAGGTGGTGGACCTGCCCGAGGCCATGGACGGGCTCGTCGAGTACTTCCGTGTCATCAGCGGCGAGCATTCCGACTGGGACGAGTACCGCGAGGCCATGAACCGCCAGGACAAAGTGCTCCTGCGGCTGCACATCGAGAGCTGGGGGCCGATCTCGAAAGGCGGCTTCCCCGGCCGCCTCGTCTCGCAGTAGCGGAGATCCGCGCGCCGGTGGGCTAGCCGGCGTCGAGCTGGCGGACCAGCGTGACGGGGGCACGCAGGCGGTAGCTGTCCTCGAGCCAGTCGGCGAGATCGTCGAGATCCACGTCGGCCAGGCGCACGAGCACGGCGCCGTAGCCGTCGTAGTGCGGCACGGTGAACAGCACGCCCGGGTGGTTGTCGAGCAGCACCTGCTTCATCTCCAGCTCGCAGAACAACACCAGCACTTCGGTGTCGTGCACCGAGTCGCGGTTGTGCTCGCGCTCGCCCCACATCCGGCAGATCAGCTTCTTGCGAACCTTCAGCGCGGGCGTGCCGTACGACGTCGACTCGACCACCTCCGGCAGGGCTGTCCCCAGCCGCAGCACATCGTCAAACGTCGCCATCGCCCGCCTGAGCCTCGTGCCGGTTGCCGGTCTCAGCACCCAGGTAGGCGGCCTGCACTGCAGGGTCGGCCTGCACTTCGTCGGGCGTGCCGACGCTGATGACCTGGCCTTGATCGAGCACATAGATCCGATCGCTGATGCCGGTGATGAAGTTGAGATCGTGGTCGATCACCAGCACGCCGGCGTCGACTGCGGCGGCCATATGCCGGACGGTGCGGATCATCTCGTCGGATTCGGCATCGCTCATGCCGCTGGTGGGCTCGTCCAGCAGCAAGAAGGCGGGCGCCATGGCAGCGGCGCGGGCCAGCTCCAGCCGCCGCGCACTGCCGTAGTCGAGCTCGCGGGCCCGTCGGTCGCGCACATCCCACAAACCAGCTTCCGCAACGAGTGCATCGACTGCGGGGTGAGATCCTGGTCGATGCTGTGCTGCCACACGGCTAGCCAGCTCGACGTTCTTGCGCACAGTCAACGCCTCGAACAGCCGCAAATTCTGGAATGTGCGCACCAGACCTGCACGCGCTATGTCGTGGCTGGGTGCACCGGTCAGCTCTCGCTCGCCCACCCTGAACCAGCCCGTTGTCGGCGCGACGATGCCGGTGATCACATTGACCAACGTGGTCTTGCCGGCCCCGTTGGGGCCGATCAAGCCCACGACCTCGTCTGGCGCAACGGTGAGACCTGCACCATCAAGCGCACGGAAGCCGCCGAAGTCAACGGCGAGATCGTGCACCTCCAGGGCCGCGCCCTCGTGGTCGACCTCGGCATGCAGCCCCACCGGCGCGACTTCGGCGAGAGGCTCAGGTCGCTCTTCGGACTTGCGGCGCCGCCACCGGCGCCAAAGCCATGCGTCCAGCTCCCAGTCTCCCAGCAGTCCGTTCGCCCGGAGAATCATGAACCCCAGCATCGCTGCGCCCAAGAAGATCTGGGTCAATCCCTCACGCAACAGCCAATCGACCACCGGGGCGTCGAGGCTCGCGCCGAAAAACTCGAAGCCGTCGCTCGCGAACCGTCGAGTCAGCTCTCGGCCTGCTGTGATGATCACGACGCCGCTGAGCGCACCGGTGACGCTGTTCCGGCCGCCCACGATCAGCATTACCAGAGTCAGCAGCGTGTAATCGAAGAAAAAGAACTTAGGTGTGATGTTCCCGATGTCGTACACACGCAACGATGCCGCAACCGCAACCACCAGCACCGACAGCAGCAAGGCGGCCATCTGGCCGGCAACCGGGTTCACGCCCATTGCCCTCGCGGCCAAGTTGTCCTCTCGGGCCGCTTGGGCGAGACGACCGATCCGGCTTTGAGCGAACAGTCGCGCCACCACGATCACGGCCACTAGCACGACATAGATGGCGGTGCGCCCTTCCAATGTGTTGCCGATGCGGAACGAGAGCCCTGCCCGGTCGCCGCCGGTCAGATCGGTCCAGTTCAGTGCGAGCTCGTGCGTGACGAACAGCAGCGCCAGCGTTATGACGGCTGCGGAAACGGAGCCCGATTTCGCGCCCGACCGCGCGAGACCCCAGCCGACGACGACCGCCGCGGCCAGCGTCACCAGCACTGCCACTGCAGTGGCTTGAACCGGTGTCAGGTGCACCTCATTCAGGCCCCATGGAGCGTTGCGGATAACGGTGCTCTTGCGAGCCGGCTCAATCGCCAAGACGGCAAAGGCGTAGCCGGCGACTGCGGCGAAGCCGATATGGCCGAACGAGAAGACGCCCGTATTGCCGATGTAGATCTGCAGACCCACGACCATGATGGCGTCGATCAGCATGGCGGTGACCAACTTGTCCGCGGTTGCTCCTCCAGCCGCGCTGTACGCCGCCCCACCGATGATCAGCACTGCCGCGAGCAACGCCGCCCCGGTCATCGGGAACGCCACGTCTCGGCGCATGTCTGCGAACGATCCGGGGAGCTTCACGGTCGCGCCCTACACCCGTTCGGCGCGGCTCACCGTGATGAGCCCGCCCGGCCGGAAGATGAACAGCAGCGCAATGAGCACGAACACGACACCGTCGGTGAGGCCTGCAATGCCGTCGGGCAGCCGCGATCGCAACAGCACCTCGGCGAGGCCCAGCACCAGCCCGCCCAACACGGCGCCGCGCAGGCTGCCGAGTCCGCCGATGAGCGCAGCCAACACGCCCTTGAGCATGGGTGTGATCCCCGCCGATGGAGTCGTTTGACCGGCTCGCATCAGCCAGAAAATGGCTGCGATGCCGGCGAGCACCCCCGACAAGGCAAATGCTCCGCGGATCACGCGATCCGACTTCACGCCCATGAGGCGTGCTGCGTCGAAGTCCTCGGCTGCGGCGCGCAGCGACAACCCGAACATCGTGCGCTGCAGCACTGCCGCGGTGGCCGCCAACGTCAACGCCGTGACGACAATCACGACCACGTCGAACACCTCGATCGTGACGGGGCCGATATCGAACGTGTTGGTGATCCAGCGCGGCCGATCGAAGTTCCGTACCGAGGCCGATACGTACATGAAGAACAGGGCCTGCACCACAAAATGAACTCCGAATGAGGTGAGCAGCATCGTGAAGTCCGCTGCGCCGCGCACCCACCGAAAGGCGATCTGCTCGATTGCCAGTGCGGTGCCGACGCTCACGAGAACGACGAGGGGTGCTATCCAGTACCAACTCAATCCTGCGGAAAAGACCCAATAGGCGACATAGCCGCTCACGGTGATCAACTCCCCGTGAGCAAAATTGAGCAGGTGCATCACCCCGAAGATCACCGCGATGCCAAGTGCGAGCAGCGCGTAAATGCTCCCCCGACCCAATCCGTCGATCACATTTTGCGCCAGCTCGGTCATGGACCAGCGTCCTCGGTGCCGACGGCGACGCCGCCCACGAACGTCTCGAACAGATCGGATCGGCGCGCCAATTCAGCCCCACTGCCCGACGCCGCCATTTCACCGCTGCGCAGCACGTACGCGCGGTCGGCGACGTCAAGCATGCGGGCAGCGTTCTGCTCGACAACCAGCAGTGTCCTGCCCTGGGTTCGCAACTGGTCGATCAGCTCGAACACGACATCCACCAGCACGGGCGCGAGACCAAGCGATGGTTCGTCCATCATCAGCAGGCGCGGACGCGACATCAATGCGCGTGCGATCGCGAGCTGCTGTGCTTCGCCACCGGACAGGTAACCCGCCGGCGTAGTCCACTTCTGGCGCAGCACTTCGAACAGGTCCGCGATCTCGTCGAGCATGACGGACCGTTCCCGTCCCGGCAGCGTGGCGGCGCCCACTCGCAGGTTCTCCACAACGGTCAGATCTGTGAAGAGACGGCGGTGCTCGGGCACGAGCGCTACGCCGAGTCGCAGAAGGCGATCCGGCGCAAAACCCGTTATGTCGGTGCCATCGAGCCGCACGTGCCCCGACGCTGGATGGAGCAAACCAGCGACGGTATTCAGCAGTGTCGTCTTGCCGGCACCATTCGGGCCGATCAACCCGACGACCTCACCCCCCGACACCGAGAGGCTGACGCCGCGCACGGCCGAAATTGATCCATAGCGGACCGTCAACCCGTCGATGTCAAGCATTGCCTATGCCGAGCAAGCAGGGCGCAGCACGCGGGCGGGGTCAGCGGGCACGGGATCCTCGTGATGGAAGCCGGGCACGGCCATCTGCTGCCCGTTGGCTACTCCCAGTTCGCGACGAGCGTGTCGACTCCGCCGACCACCCTGTGGATGGACACGGGCTTGTCGGGAATGCCGTTCGTTCCGGCATATCCCATCTCTCCGGTGAACCCTTCAAAGCTCTCGATTGCCGCAACGGCCGCTCCGATCTCGACGGGGTCGTCAGATCCGGAATCGAGCATGCCTTGGATGCCCAAGAGCATCGAGTCGGCATACAGGCCGGCGAACGTGCCCGATTCGAGCTGTTCGCCATGACGGTCCGCATAGCTCTGCAGCAACAGGTCGATGCGGCCACCTGGCTCGGCGAAGGCGTGGGTTGTGTGCACCATGCCCTCCGACTCTTCGGGTGCAGCGAACAGCAGGCCGGTGGCCTCGAACGCATCTGTGCCGAGGTACGTGATCTCGGCGAGGCCCTGCGCCTCGAGCTGGCTTCGCAGCGCCGTGACCTGGAATGCGAGCATCGCCGAGTACAAGACCTCATCGCCCTGCGCAATGCCTGCGAGTTCGTTCACTTGCGCCGAGAAATCGACATCTTCGATCGGCACGTAGTTCTGATCGGAGATGACTTCGCCGCCGCCGGCTTCGAACACTTCGGTGAAGATCTCGGGGTTGTAGCCGAAGTAGGGGCCAGGGGAACTGAAGGTGATCGCCCTGGTATGTCCTTGCTCGAGGGCCCACTCGGCCGCCGCTGTGGCCTGCCGCGTGTCGTCGAACGTCACCAGGAATGAGTTGGCACCGACATCGGGAAGGCTCGGCTCTGTCGACGCTGCAAAGAACACGGGGACGTTGCCCTCGGTGACCTGCAGCACGGGCTGGCCGAAATCGGCGAACGGCGGACCGATCAGGAAGTGGGCGCCGAATTCAAGCAGGTCCTGAGTGGCTCGGGCCGTGACTTCAGGGTCTCCCTGGATGTCCTGCACGGAGACATCAACCGGCCGTCCACCGACGCCGCCGATGCAGTTGATCAAGTCCGCGAGGTGGGTGACTGCCTGACTGCCGGGGATATCGGCGAAGCCCGAAACCTCGCCGAAGTCCATGGCCATGCCGACACGGATCGGATCGCCAGAAGGTGCATCGACGCAGTTGTCGAGATCGGCTGCCAACGCCGCGTCGATGTCGACGTGTGTCGCCATCTCAGCCATGGCTTCGGTCGGCGCTGGCGCCTCGGTGACGGCCGGGGCCTCCGTGGCCGCTGGCTCGGCCTCGGTTGTGTCGTCGTCACCGCATGCTGCGCCGAGCAGCGCGACGACGGCCAGCAAGACCAGGATGCGTCGTTTCATGGTGGAACCCTCCCATGGTTCGAGTCGATGCTAGCCCTGCTCGCTTGAGGGCTCGTATAGCTTCTGCTGCGTCTGGGGAAGGAACGAACCATGGCCAATGAACGCGTCCGGATGCTGTGGCCCGATCATCTCGGTCTCGCCCGGGGCAAGTACCTGCCCGCAGCGTTCGCACAAGGGGGCACCGGCCACGCTGCGGCCGTGTACAGCTTGGCCTACGACCGCTCGTTCATCGCGGCGCCTGGGTCGGGCGTGCTCGACGGCTTTCCCGACATGCACGCCACCTTCGAGGCGGCAGACCTGCGCCCCGGCTGGGACGACGACCGCACCCAAGTGGCCGTGTGCGACCTGTCCCAGGGGGGTGAGCCGTTCCGCTACTCGGCCAGGTACGCCCTGCGCAAGGCGATCGCAGATTGGGAAGCCCTCGGCTACCGCCCGATGGTGGGCATCGAGTTCGAGGCCTATGTGCTCGAGCACACCGATGAGCACGGCTGGCAGCGCTGGGACACGCCCGAGTCGTACGTGTACGGCACGGGCCGCTTCGTGGACCCCATCGGCCTGATGGACGAGATCACCGACCTCGCTGCGGCCAGCGAGATCATGCTCGAATCGGTGAACGCCGAGTTCGACTCGGGCCAGTTCGAGCTCACTCTGCGCTACACCGAGGCACTGCGGGCCGCGGACGATGCGTTCCTGTTCAAGGTGCTGGCCCGTGAGCGGGCCATGGACCACGGCCGCCGGCTCACGTTCTTGGGCAAGCCGTACGCCGAGCTGGAGGGCAACGGAGTTCACGTCAACTTCTCGCTGCTCGACGCCGACGGCAACAACGCCCTCGCCGATCCCCGCACCGGCGACGGGCTGTCGGAGCTGGCGAAGAGCTGCCTGGCCGGTCTGTGCGCCCATCACCAGGGGCTCACGCCGCTGTGCGCTCCCACTGTGAACGCCTACCGGCGCCTGCGGCCATTCACCTTCAGCGGCCGACGGGCGAATTGGGGC
This sequence comes from Acidimicrobiia bacterium, assembly GCA_022820925.1. Lineage (GTDB taxonomy): Bacteria > Actinomycetota > Acidimicrobiia > Acidimicrobiales > Poriferisodalaceae > Poriferisodalis. The sequence goes on from JAJEEO010000008.1 coordinate 28,564, forward strand.
TACGACCACCGTGTGGTGGGCACCCGCGTCCCGCCCGAGCGAGGCGAGCGCACACGCATCGAATCACGCCTGGCCGACGGCACGTGCAACGTCCACACGGCCATCGCCGCAGTGCTGCAGGCGGCACGCCTGGGCGTGGTCGACGAGATTTCCTGCCCCGAGCCCGAGACCAACGACGGCATGGAAGCCTGGAACACCGAGGTCACCTCAGCGCTCAACCTGACCGACGCCTTGGACCACTTGCGTGCCGACACTGCACTCGCCGAAGCAGTCAGCAGCGACCTCGTCGACAACTTCCTCGCCATCAAAGACGCCGAGTGGGAGCGCTACGTCACCGCCGTAGGCGAGCCCTCCGACGACATCAGCGAGTGGGAGATCAACGAGTACCTCCCCTACCACTGAGTGCCCGGCGACCCGTCGCCGAGGCTGACGCCGGCCGCGAGCCGGCGCCGGGACTCCCGCGACGGTGCTGCTCAGGTGAATTCGAGGTAGCGGTCGCGCTCCCAGTCGGTCACTTCGTCGCCGACCGGGTCGCAGCCGGCCTCGGTGAACTTGTCGAGCTCGGCTTTGGCCATCAGGACGAAGTTGGTTGAGAATTCCTCCCCCAGCGCTGCAGCCAGCGAACTCCCCTCGTATGCCGCGATGCCGTCGGCGGCGTTGTTGGGCAGCGGCACCGTGTCGCCGGGTTCGTCGTACATGTCGCCCACACTCATCGGACCCGGATCGGCACCCCGCTCGAGGCCGTCGGCGCCTGCCGCCAGCAGGCCGGCGATCATCAGGTAGGGGTTGGCATCGGCGCCCGCAGACCGGAACTCGACGCGGTTCGCGCTGCCCGCGCCGACCGTGCAGCGGCACATCACCGACCGGTTGTCGAGCCCCCAGTGCACGTGGGTGGGCGCGAACGTGTACGGCCGCACCCGCTTGTAGCCGTTGGGCACCGGGCTGCCGAGCAGCGACAGCGCGCCGGCGTTGTCGAGCAGGCCGCCCAGCCACTGCGACATGACATCGTCGGGAGCATCCCCGGCGGTCGCGAACACGCTGGCGTCGCCGTCGGACAGGCTGGTGTGCACGTGCATGCCGCTGCCCGAGGGCTCGGTCCACGGCTTGGGCATGAAAGTTGCCTTCAGCCCGGTCTCCTCGGCGATCTCCTTGACGATGCTCTTGTAGAGCGCCGTGTTGTCTGCGGTGGTCATGGCATCGGCGTGGGCGACATTGATCTCGATCTGGCCCGGCCCGTACTCAGGATTCGACGACTCCACCGGAATGCCGGCGTCGATCATCGCGAGGCGCATCGCCAGCAGCACCGCTTCGATGTCGCCCCGATCGGTGAGCGACGAGTACTGGATGTGCTCCTGGGTGAACGACCAGTCGGCCTCGCACAGGTAGAACTCCATCTCGGTGGCCACCACGGGGCTGTAGCCCAGCGCTTCGCACCGCTCGATCTGGCGGGCCAGCACCGTGCGCGGCGCTATCGGGTGAAGCTCGTGGGCCGGATCGAGGCTGTCCGCGAACACCAGCGCGTAGCCATTGCGGTGACCGAACAGGCGCAGCGTGCCCAGGTCGGGAACCAGATGCGTGTCCAGGAAGCCCTTCGCCATGTTGATGTAGGGGCTGTCGACCAGATCGTTGTGCAGGTCGAAGATGTAGATGGCGTCGGCCAGGTGACAGCCGCCTTCGGCGACCGAGCGCAGGAAATGGTCGACAGGGAAGCGCTTGCCGCGCAGGTGACCGTAGGTGTCGACGATGGCCACCTCGACGGTGTGCACATCGGCAAGGCGGAGTCTCTGCTCGACGGCGGCGGCGACCCCGCCCGCGGAAGCCTCCACTGAGGACGGCCCTTCGTACTCGGCGCCTTCGATCGCGGTGAGTCTGGTCATGAACGGCCTCCTCATTGCCGGGGAAACTATGACAGGGACATGGGGACAGGGGCATTGGCCTGTCCGCGAGCGGCCACAGGCTTACCATTCGGCTGTGACGACCGGAGCCACATCCCGCGCGAATCCGCAGTCTGACATCGACGTCGCCGACGCAGCCCGCTATGCCCACGGCATCGGATGGGACGACTTCCGAACGCTGCGCCGGCAGCCAGGGCTGCATTGGAACCGGTACGAGGACCACGGATTCTGGGCGGTGACACGCCACGCCGACGTGTGCGAGGTGTCGCGCCATCCCGAGCGCTTCTCCTCCGCGATCGGGCACGTCAACCTGTGGGACCTCGAGGCCGACGCACTGGAGGCCCGCCGCTCGATCCTCGAGCACGACCCGCCGGCGCACACCCGGCTGCGGCGCGTCGTGTCCAAGGCGTTCACCCCCCGCCAGATGCGCCGGTACACCGAGCGCACCCGTGACATTGCCGACGAGCTGCTCGACGTGGTGGTCGAGCGAGGCGGCGGAGACTGGGTGGAGCTGGTGGCCGCACCGCTGCCGATCCGGGTGATCATCGCGATCCTGGGCGTGCCGCCAGAAGACGCCGACTACATGGTGGAGCTGTCGAATCACCTGGTGGAGGGCACCACCGAGAGCCAATCGCTGCCCCCCGACGCCTATGGCAACACGACGCCGTTGCGTCTGCTGCCCTTCGGCAGCCCTGCCGCGTGGGGTCTGTACGAGTACGGGGCCAAGCTGGGCGACGAGCGGTTGGAGCACCCCACCGACGACGTCGTGAGCCACTTGGTTCACGCCGAAGTCGGCGGCGACCGTCTGACCGCGACCGAGTTCCGGAACTTCTTCCAGGTGCTGGTGTTCGGCGGCAACGAGACGACTCGCACTGCGATCACCCATGGGACGATGGCGTTTGCCGACCATCCCGACCAGTGGGACCGGCTGGTGGCCGACCGTGACCTGCTGCCGAGCGCGGTCGAAGAGGTCATCCGCTGGGCGTCGCCGATATTGCACATGCGCCGCACCGCGGCGATCGATACCGAGCTGGCCGGCACCGCGATCTCGGCGGGCGACAAGGTGGTGATGTGGTACCCGTCGGCCAACCGTGACGAGGCGGTGTTCGAGCGGCCCGACGAGTTCGACATCGGCCGGGCCGACAACGCACAGATCGCCTTCGGCGGCGGCGGGCCGCACTTCTGCCTCGGCGCCTACCTGGCCCGCATGGAGCTGACCGTGCTGCTCGAAGCCATGCTGGACCGCGGCATCCGGCCAGCCAGCGCAACCGACCTGGTACGCATCGGGTCGAACTTCGTCCACGGCGTGGAATCGGTGGAGATCGCTGTTGACGTCGCGGTCGACGGTGCCCGCGCCGCTGTGCGAGCCTGAGCCGATGAGCACCTGGGCTGAGCCGTACCTCGACGACCTAGGGCCCGACGACGTCAACATCTCCGATCACGACGTCTGGACCCGGGGCGTGCCCCATGCCACGTTCGCCCGGCTGCGCCGGGAAGAACCGGTGGCATGGATCGACGAGGTCGACGGCCGCGGCTACTGGGCGGTCACCAAGTACGAGGACGCGTTTCGCATCAGCCGAGACACCCAGACCTTCACCTCCGCCCAGGGCATCCGGCTCGAGGACATGGCGCCCGACGAGCTCGAGGCGCGCAAGACGATGATGGAGATGGACCCGCCCGAGCACACGAGGTACCGGCGCCTGGTGAGCCGTGGGTTCACGCCGCGGGTGGTGCACACCTACGAGGCTGCCATCCGGGGGCTGGCCTGCGAGGTGCTCGACCGGGCGCTGGGTGAGGAGCGGTTCGACTTCGTCACCGAGGTGGCGACCGAGCTGCCCATGCGGATGCTGGGCCGCATGCTGGGCACCAGCGACGCCGACGGCCACCAGCTCGTGGAGTGGGGCGACGCGCTGCTCGGCAACACCGACCCCGACTTCACCGACTACCCCGTCGGCTTGGTGGACACCGACGAGTTCCGCTTCATGCCGTTCCGCAGCCCGGCCACCGTGGAGATCTTCGAGTACGCGGCGGCCCAGGCGGCGCAGCGACGCGAATGCCCGACCAGGGACGTGATCAGCCAGCTCCTGGCGCCCACCACCGACGGCACGCCGCTGACCGACCTGGAGTTCAAGAACTTCTTCACGCTGCTGATCGCGGCGGGCAACGACACCACCCGCTACACGATGACCCACGGGCTGTGGGTGCTGATGGCCCACCCCCACCTGTTCGACACCTGGCGGGCGGCGGTGCTGGCGGGCAACGAGTCGTTGACGGCGACGGCGGTGGAGGAAGTGCTGCGGGCCAGCTCGGTCACCACGCACTTCCGGCGCACTGCTACGTGCGACACCGAGATACGGGGCACCAAGGTGCGGGCCGGCGACAAGGTGGTGCTGTACTACATCAGCGCCGATCACGACGACGACCGATTTGAGCATCCCTACCGGTTCGACTTGGCCCGTCAGGACAACGAGCACATGGCCTTCGGCCGCAACGGCCCGCACCTGTGCCTGGGGGCCTGGCTGGCCCGCATGGAGATCAAGGTGGTGTTCGAGGAGCTGCTGCGGCGGGTGGTGCGCATCGAACAGGACGGCGCCGTGGAGCGGCTGCGGTCCAACTTCATCTCCGGCATCAAGCACCTGCCCGTACGCGTGGTCGAGCTGGCTGCATGAGGGCGCTGGTCGTCACGCACGAGGAGACGTCGCGGCCCGGTTTCGTCGGCGATCGCCTGGTGGAGCGCGGCGCCGAGCTGCACGTCCACGTGATGGTGCCCGACACCTCGCGGCCGGCTGACTTCCAGCCGCTTCCCGACGAGGACTTCGACGTGCTCGTGGTGACGGGCTCGTACTTCTCGGTCTATGAAGACGCCATCGAGCCGTGGATCGGTGCCGAGCTGGACCTGATTCGCCGTTCGCACGAGCGGGGCACGCCGGTGCTGGGCATCTGCTTCGGCGGTCAGGCGCTGGCTGCGGCGCTGGGCGGATCGGTGGACCTCTCCCCCGAGACCGAGATCGGCTGGTACCGGATCTCGCCGCCCGACGGCGTCGAGCTGCCGATCTCGGCCGGACCGTGGATGGAGTGGCATCACGATCGATTCCACTTGCCCGACGGGGCCGAGCTGCTCGCCAGCACCGACATCTGCCCGCAGCTGTTCCGGATGGGCCGCAGCGTGGGCACCCAGTTCCATCCCGAGATCAGCGTGGAGCTGGCCAGTGAGTGGCTGCGCGAGGCCAGCGACGACTACCTGACGTCCGTGGGCATCGTCCGCGAGGAGATCCTGGCCGAGGTGGCGCGCAACGAGGCAGCCAACCGCCGCAACTGCTTCGACTTGGTGGACTGGTTTCTCGACGACGTGGCCAAGGCCCCGCTCGCCTGACAGCTCTCAGATGGCGAGGCGCTCGCTGAGGTACTCGGCCACCCGTGCCACGCCTTGATCGGCTTCGGGGAACAGGCCGGCCATCGAGTGCCAGACGTGGATCATCTCGGGCCACACCTCCAGCGTCACGTCCACGCCGGAGGTGCGGGCCTTGTGTGCCAGCCGCTCGCTGTCGCTCAGCAGCACCTCGTCGTCGCCGCAGTGGATGAGCAGCGGCGGCAGGCCCGAGAGGTCGCCTTCGAGCGGTGACGCGTAGGGATCGGTGGCGTCGCCGTCGGGGCCGAGGAAGACCCCGGCGATGCGGGTGAGGTCGTCGGCGGTCACCATCGGGTCGCGGTCCGAGCGGGTGACGGCGCTCTCGCCGGAGCCCGACATGTCGACCCATGGCGAGATCGGCACGGCGGCGGCCGGCAGAGGCAGCCCGAGGTCGCGCAGCTTCATGAGCGTCGACATCGTCAGCCCGCCGCCTGCGGAATCGCCGGCGATGGCGATCTTGTCGGCAGCGTGGCCGCGGTCGAGCAGCCAGCGGTACACCGCAACCGAGTCCTCCACGGGCGCCGGGTGGGGATGCTCGGGCGCCAGCCGGTAGTCCACCGAGAGCACCGGGCAGCCGAGCTGCAACGCCAGATTGCCCGTGAGGTTCCGGTGGGAGCCGATGGACCCGGCGACGTAGCCGCCGCCGTGCACGTACTGCACGATGGCATCGCCGGTGGTTTCGTCGGGTGTCTGCAGCTCGCAGGGGACGCCGTTGGCATCCACCATCTCGCCGGTGACGCCGGCCGGCAGCGGGCGCGCAGTGAGCTCGATGCCCTTGCGCATCGCATCGATGTCGGCCGGCATGGCCTGCGACGCGATGATCTCGCGGATCCTGTAGAACGCTTCGCTCGCCATCGAGCCCTCCCCTGTGTCGGCCCGCATCGGGACGATCCCGACCAGCCGCCACAACGTAGCCACGTTGGCAAGACGAGGCCCGACGTAGTCAGGGGCGGCGTCGTAGTGTCGATGCGCCGCACCGGTGAGGCATGCCGGCACGGCCGGAATCCGACGAGGGAGGCCACCCATGCTGCTCGAGAACAAGATCGCAATCGTGACGGGCGGGGCATCGGGCATCGGCGAGGCCAGTGCCCACCGCTTCGCCGCCGAAGGTGCGTCAGTGCTGGTGGTGGATATCCGCCGCGAGCGAGCCGAGGGTGTGGCCGAGTCGATCATGGAGGCCGGCGGCGAGGCCCACGGTTTCGGCGCCAACGTCGCCGAGCCCGACGAAGTGGAAGCGATGGTGGCCACGGCCGTGGACCGTTGGGGCGGCCTGGACGTGCTCTACAGCAACGCGGGCACGATCCGCCCCGGCACCGCCGTCGAGCTCGAGCCTCGTGACTGGGACCTGGTCATGAACGTCAACGTCCGGTCGGTGTACCTGGGTGCCAAGTACGCGGTGCCAGCGATGGAGGCTCGCGGCGGCGGCTCGATCATCAACACGGCCTCGATCAGCGGCTTGCACGGCGACGGCGGCTCGGTGGTGTACGCCGCCTCGAAGGCCGCTGTTATCAACCTGACTCGAGCGCTGTCCACCGATCACGCACCCGGCGGCGTGCGCGTCAACGCCATCTGCCCCGGCACCATCCAGACCCCGCCCGTGCAGCGGATGATGCAAGACCCCGCCGCGCTCGAACGAAACCTGGCAGCTCATGCACTGCGCCGCCTCGGCCATCCCGACGAGATCGCCAGCGTGGCCGTCTGGCTCGCCAGCGACGAGTCATCGTTCGTCACCGGCGAAGCCATCGTGGTGGACGGCGGCCTGCGAGCACAATCACCCCTCGGCCGCCTAGCCGACCCCCGCCCCACCCACCTCCGCTGACCTGGGGGCGCTGGGGTCAGTCCAGATTGTCGGCGTCGGCGATGAGGAACATCATCGAGGCTTCGCAGGCGGTGTGGCCTTCGACGCTGGCGGTGCCCGAGGCTCTGCCGGCTCGGGCCGACAGGCGGTCGATGGTGGCTTCGAGGCGCAGCGTGTCGCCTGGGGTGACCTGGCGGCGGAAGCGGGCCTTGTCGATGCCTCCGAAGAGCGCCAGCTTGCCTTCGAGCGATGATGCCGAAGCCGCAGCGAGGCCGGCGGTCTGGGCGAGGGCCTCGACCATCAACACGCCGGGCAGGGTCGGGCGGCCTGGGAAGTGACCGGCGAAGAAGGCTTCGTCGCCGGTCAGGTGCCAGTGCGCCACACAGCGCACGCCTGGCTCGAGCTCAACGATCTCATCCACCAACAGGAACGGTGCCCGGTGCGGCAGCAGATCGGCGGGTCGGGGGAAACCTGGCCCGCTCGCTGAGTCGTTCACTGCGTCACTCACTGCGGCGAAGCTACCGCTCGTCGCCGAAGGTGCTCCGCTGGTAGGCCACCACGGCCGCAATCTCGGCATCGGTGAGGATGCCTCCGAACGGGGGCATCGAGCCGCGGCCGGTCCACACCACCGCCAGGTGGTTGCGAACGGTCAGGCGCTCGTCGACGCCGCCGAGCGCTGCGCCCACGCCGCCGCTTCCGTCGCTGCCGTGGCACACCGAGCAGCTGTCGCTGAAGACTTCGCTTCCGAGCGTCACATCAGCGCTCTCGAACGCCAGCTCAAGCCGCTCCAAGTCGGCTTCCGTGGCATCGCTGCCGCCACAACCCGCCAGTGCGAGAGCGACGACGAGCGCCATCGCGACCAACAACGGCATCACCCGCACCCGGGCGAGCCGCCGAATGCGAGCACCGCCGAGTGCGGCGTGGCCGGTCATCGGGTCTCCCGCGGTGTGCCGACGCCGGTGTAGCGGCTCGGGGGCTCGTTCCAGCGGCGCGACATCCAGTCGGCGTCGCGGTAGTGGGCATGGAAGTGATCGGGGATCTGGCGCATCACCTGGTCCACCCTCCCACCTTCAAGCCCGAATCTGAGTTCACCCGCTTCGACCAGCCGAGCCAGCATCGCTTCCAACTCATCGGGAGGGGGTTCGGTGCCGTGCCGCTTCCACACCACCATCGGAGTGGCGCACACCTCGCAGTCGGCCACCCAGCACAGATCATCCTCGTAGTACCAGTGGGTGAAGCGGGCGGCCTCGCACAGCTCGCAGTCGTCGACGTACGCCGCGGCACCTGTTCGCGACGATTCGGCGGGTTCCGGATCGGCGGTGCTCACCGGTCAGCCGTGGTCCAGCGCCGTCCGGTAGGAAGCCACGAGCTCGCCCACAGCCTCGGGGCCGTCGGACATCAGGGTGCGGACGACTGCGGAGCCGATGATGACGCCGTCGGACACTTCGCATGCCTCGACGGCTTGGGACGGCGAACCGATGCCGACGCCGGTGAGCACGGGCCGGTCGGTGACGGCCAGACAGCGGGCAGCAATCTCGGTGGCTGTGCGGGCGAGCGCTGACCGTTCGCCGGTCACTCCGAGCAAGCCGACCGCATAGACGAAACCGCGTGACGCCCCGCACAGATCAGCGAGCCGGTGCTCGGGCGTGGTGGGTGCCGCCAGCAGGATCGCTTCGAGGCCCGTCTCAGCCGCAGCCTCCAACCACGGCCCCGCCTCGACATACGGCAGATCGGGCAGGATCGCCGCGCAGACACCCGCATCGAGCAGGGCCGAAGCGAAGCGTTCATGGCCCTGGTGGTGGCAGAGGTTGTAGTAGGTCATCACCGCGTGCGGGACGCCGGTGTCGAGCTCCCGCGCTTCCTCCAGCACCGATGCCGGGGTTGCGCCGTCGGCCAGGGCCGCAGTGGAGGCTTGCTGGATGACCGGTCCGTCCATCACCGGGTCGGAGAAGGGAACGCCGATCTCGATGGCGTCAGCGCCAGCCGCCGCTGCCGCCTCCACCGCGCGTTGCCAGCCCTGGTAGCCGCCTGTGACGTAAGGCACCAGCAGCTTCGCGCCGCTCTCACGCCGAGCCCGCAGGTGCGTCTCGAGCGCGCCGAACGAATCACGCTGCGTACTGGCTTCGGCGGCGCTCACGAGGCGGCGTCCATGCTCACAGCCCTCGCCGATCGAGCGACAGTGCTCGCTGTGGTACGCCGGCGACCGGTCACGAGACGATCCCGTGCATCCCGAGCACGTCCATCATCTGGTCGACGTCCTTGTCGCCTCGGCCCGAGAGATTCATCAGCACCGTCTGGCCTTGCATGTCCGGCGCCGCCCGGACGATCCATGCCAATGCATGAGCGCATTCCAGCGCCGGGATGATGCCTTCAGCCCGGCTCATGAGCGTGAACGCCTCGACCACCTCGGCATCGGTCACGCTCGGGTACTCGGCACGGCCGATGGCGGCCAGGTAGGCGTGCTCGGGCCCGACACCGGGATAGTCGAGCCCGGCCGAGATCGACTCGGCCTCCATCACTTGGCCCACCTCGTCCTGCATGAGATAGCTGGTCATGCCGTGCACCACGCCGGGCACGCCGCGCCCGACCGCGGCACCGCCGGCGGGCTCGACTCCCACCAGCCGGGCGTCGCCGTCGGCAAAACCCGAGAATATCCCGGCCGCATTGCTGCCCCCGCCGACGCACGCCACCACCACGTCAGGGTCGCCGCCGGTCAGGTCCTTGCACTGCGCTGCAGCTTCGTCTCCGAGGACGTGGTGGAAGGTGCGGACCATCCACGGGTACGGATGGGGGCCCATCACCGAGCCGAGGCAGTAGTGCGTGTTCTCGACGGTCGCCACCCAGTCGCGCAGCGCTTCGTTGACGGCGTCCTTGAGGGTGCGGCTGCCGGATTGCACCGACTCCACCTCGGACCCCAGCAGGCGCATGCGGAACACGTTGAGCGCTTGACGATCCACGTCGACAGCGCCCATGTACACCTTGCACTCCATGCCCAGCAGCGCCGCCGCGGTCGCGGTGGCGACGCCATGCTGGCCGGCACCGGTCTCGGCCACCAGACGTGTCTTGCCCATGCGTTGGGCCAGCAGCGCCTGCCCGATGACGTTGTTGATCTTGTGCGAGCCGGTGTGGTTGAGGTCTTCGCGCTTGACCAGCAGGCGCACGCCGAGCTGGCTCGACAGGTTCCGGCATTCCGTCAAGGGCGACGGCCGTCCCCCGTAGTCGCGCAGCGTGGTCTCGAATTCGGCCACGAACGCCGGGTCGGCCCAGGCCTCCCGGAAGGCCGCCTCGAGCTCCTCGCACGCTGCGACCAGCGTCTCGGGAACGAATCGGCCGCCGAACTCGCCGAAGCGGCCATCTGTCGTGGGCTCGCCCATGACAGACCTCGAACTCGGCGTGGGCTCGCCCATGACCGACCTTGAACCCGGCGTGTGCCCGTCTGTCTCTGCTGCCATGCCAACCCTGCTCAGTCGTCGCGCCAGTCGTAGGGCGCATCCGCGTCGGGCAATTCGGCCTCATCGGGCGCTGCGAGCAGCGCACCCGCCTCCTTGGCCGCCGTGACGAACTCGCGCATCGCCAGCACGTCCTTGCGACCCGGCTCCGACTCGACGCCCGATGCCACATCGACACCCCACGGCCGCACTGCCTCGATGGCCTGTGCCACATTCGAGGCGCGCAGCCCACCCGCGAGCAGCAGCCTCATGCCGCGGTCGCGGCCTTCGAGCTGCTGCCAGTCGAAGACGTTGCCGCTGCCAGGCTCGGGACCGTCCAGCATCAACACCGAGGCGCCGTAGTCGCGCACACGCTCCACGTTGGGGTCGCCCGCGACGAACGCCTTGATCAGTCCGGGCACTCGCTCGGCGATCCAGCGGCTGTCTGCCGTCGTCTCGTTGCCGTGCAACTGGGCCAGGCGCAGACCGGCACCGTCCATGATCTGCACCACCCGTTCGGGCAGCTCGTTGCGGAAGACACCGACCGTGACGATGCCACCCGGCAGGCGGCGAACGATGTCCCGCGCCAGCCGCGGGGAGATCTGCCGCGGCGATCCGGGCACGAAGTTGAAGCCGACCGCGTCGGCGCCCATGCCGACGGCGACGAGCGCATCCTCTTCGTTCGTGACGCCACAGATCTTTACGAACATGTCACTACCGGCATGTCAGGCGACCCCTCGCCAATCGGGCACGAGGTCGCGGCGCCAGATTCAGAAATCGAGTCCCTTGGCCACGGCCGGGTCCAGGAAGATGAGCTCGGGACGGGCCGCCATGAACTCACGCGTTGCCTGGCCGAAGACCTTCATCTGCTCCGAGCCGCCGTGGGCCGCGAGCGCATCCTGGTCGCTGTACAGCTCGTAGAACCACACCACGTCGGCGTCGTTCTGGTCCTTGTGGGCGGCGTACACCTCGGTGCCCGGCTCGCCTGCGACGTTGCTCATGCCGATGTCGGCGATCACTGCGAGCAACTCGTCACGCATGCCTTCTTTGGCGGTCAGCTTGGCCAGCAGTGCTGTCTTTGCCATGTCGTTGCTCCCTGCGATCTGTTGGACTCGACAACAGCCTGCGAGCGTACCGGTGAGGGCCGGGGAGCGGGCTCACTCGCCTCGGCCGGTCGCACTTGCCTCAGAAGACACCCGCGAGCTGGACCTGATCGCCGGAGACGGTGTAGGCCGCCTCACCGGCGTCGTTGCGGGAGCGTGCAAAACCCACGGTCGAGTCGTTCAGCATCGCTGCGCTCAGCACCGTGGCCACCGCTGCGCCGCTGCCGTCTCGCAACTCGTCGCCCGCAGCGAGCGGAACCGAGGAGCGGAGCCGGCACACAGTCCGGCGCCCGCCAGTGCGCGAGTCGATTCGCTCCACCAGCTCCTGGCCCCGGTAGCAGCCCTTGGTGAACGAGGCGGCTCGCTCGACGAGACCGGTCTCGTTGGGGATGTCGCCCGGCTGGACCTCGGTGCCCATGGCCGGCAGGCCGTAGGCCATGCGCAGCGCCTCGAACTCGTCGGCGGCAACGACCTCGCCGCCGTCGCCGAATTGGTGCACGACTCCGCCGGGGCTCGCGAGCAGATCATGGCCGCCGGCCAGCGGCCAGTGCGGCGGCCGCACCACGTGCTGCGGGGCGTCGTCCGGCCCGGTGCTCGAAGCGCGGACGGCCGGCTCCCCTGCCGCCCGGGGTCCGCGCACAGCATGCGCCTGCCATTGTCCCAGCGAGAAATCCGCACGGGTGCGCAGCTTGAACCGCTCCAGCGACGCCGCCATGGCTTCGCCGATGCCCGCTTCGGTGTCGGCGACGTAGGTGTCGGGGCCTGTGCGGCTGATGACGAAGAACGCCTCGATGCGCCCGCGCGGCTCCAGCAGGAACGACAGCGAGCTGTCGCCGATCGCCATCGAGGTGACATCGGCGGAGATCTGACCGTGGAGGTACACGGCGGCCTCGGGACCGCACACCACGAGAACATCGCGAGGGACGACCACGGTGACCAGACGATCGAGCGACGGCGCGATGCTCATCCGCTCCTCCATTCGGGCACCAGCCGATCCACGGCGTTGCGAATCAGCGCCAGCCCGACGCCGTCGTCGAGCGACATGATCGATTCGGGGTGGAACTGCACGGCCGCGACCGGCAGCTCCCGGTGCTCCACGGCCATCACGATGTCATCGTCGAGGCTGACAGCGGTGACTTCCAGCTCGGCGGGCACCTCGGAGCGGCGGGCGAACAGCGAGTGGTAGCGACCTGCGCGGAACTCCTTGGGCAGACCGTCGAGCAGCTGACCGCCGACGATCCGGATGGCCGATGGCTTGCCGTGCATCGGCGTTGCGAGCTGGCCCAGCTCGCCGCCGAAGTACTCCACGATGCCTTGCAGCCCCAAGCACACCCCGAACAGCGGCAGCCCGGCATCGAGCGTGGCGCGCACTACCGGGCCGATGCTGAAGTCGTCGGGCCGTCCGGGGCCTGGCGACAGCACGATGAGATCGAACTCGTCGGCGCTGATCTCGCCGGTGGGAAATCCGGCCCGGCGGGTCACCACCGTGGCGCCGGTCTGGCGCAAGTAGTTCGCCAGCGTGTGCACGAACGAGTCGAGGTGATCCACCAGCAGCACCCGTCGCTGGCTGGGCGCTGAGGCAATCGCCCCCGCCGAGGGCGCCGAGCGGGGCCGCCGGATGGCGTCGAGGAACGCCGACGCCTTGAGCTCGGTCTCCGACTCCTCCTCGTCTGGGTCGGAATCCCACAGCAGCGTGGCACCCACACGCACCTCCGCGTGGCCGTCGGCGACGCGGATCGTGCGCAGCGTGAGCCCGGTGTTCAGGCTGCCGTCGAAACCCACTTTGCCCACGGCGCCGCCGTACCACGCCCGGGCGGTTCGCTCGTGCTGCTCGAGGAACATCATCGCCGCCGTCTTGGGCGCACCGGTCACCGTCACCGCCCAGGTGTGCGACAGGAATGCGTCCAGCGCATCGAATCCATGCCGAAGGCGTCCTTCGACGTGGTCGACGGTGTGGATGAGCCGCGAGTACATCTCGATCTGGCGACGGCCGATCACCTTGACGGACCCCGGGATGCAGATGCGGCTCTTGTCGTTGCGGTCGACGTCGGTGCACATCGTCAGCTCGGACTCGTCCTTGGCCGAGTTGAGCAGCGCCAGGATCTGCGACGCGTCGTCGATCGGATCCTGGCCCCGGGCAATGGTTCCCGAGATCGGGCAGGTCTCGACCCGATCTCCCTCGACCCGGACGTACATCTCGGGCGACGCGCCGATCAGCCACTCCCCGCTCTCCCCTGCAGCACTGTGTTCGATGCGCCCGGCTGACGCCGGGCTGCTTTCACCGCGCCCGGCTGACGCCGGGCCGAGGTTGATCAAGAACCCGTACGGTGCTGGGTTCTGCTCCTTAAGCCGCCGGAAGAGCTCGGCGGGAGACTCGATGCTGGGCTCGGAGAACATCTGGCTGGTGACCACTTCGAAGAGGTCGCCCCGGGCGAAGTACTCGCGGGCCGCTCGCACACCCGCCGCGTAGCCGCCGGGCTCGTGATCGCACCTGGCCTCGAGATCGAAGTCGGGCTCGTAGGGCACGCGGGCGCCGCCGCCTGCCAGTCCGGCCGTGCTGCGACCGTTCACAGAGAACTCGTAGCCGAAGCGCTGGGCGATGCCGCCCTCATGGTCCACGATCAGCAGCTCGTCTGGCACATACAGCACCAGATCGCGCTGCTGGGGCGGGCGCGGCAACGTCAGCTCGATGGGCTCGAACTGGAATGCGAGGTCGTAGCCGAACGCCCCGTACAGACCCAGGTGCGGATCGTCGCACGAGAACAGGTTGACCAAGGCACGCACAACCGTGAACGTGGAGGGCTGACGGCTGCGCTCTTCCTCCTCGAAGCGCCGATCGGCTCGTTCCACCCGGCACGCCACAGCGCCGTGCCCACCTCCGGGCTCGTGGCGAAGGTCGACGATGCCGGCTGCGGGGCCGAGTCCCGCCAGCACTTCGTGCACAGGCTCAAGCAGCACAGTGCCCCGCTCGTTCAGAGCATCCACCCAGACGTCCTGCGCCCGGCTGGTGATCGCCAGCGGCGGGTCGGCAAAGCCCATGTCCCAGCGGGTGTAGCGGCCGGGATACTCGTAGCTCGACGACAACAGCACACCCCGGGCCTGATCGAGGCGGTCGACGAGGGCTTCGATCTCGGCGTTGCCGTCCACCTTCGAAGCTGTCAGCGAGATGGTGATCCCGCCTCCGGTCCGGAACTGCGTCTCGCCCGGAATCGTCTGCTCAGTGCTCATTGCTGCTCATCGGTCCAGGTCACCGGGCAGGCCCGGAGGCTGAGCCGATCACAGGTACAGACCGGTGCTGCCGGGCTCGATGCGGGGTGCGGCGATGGCGTGAACGTCGCGCTCACGCAGGATCAGAAAATCGTCGCCGTGCACCTCGACCTCGTGGCGATCCTCGGGGCTGAACAGCACACGGTCGCCCTCCTGGGCGGTGCGGACGTTGGGTCCTGCGCCCACCACTTCGCCCCATACGAGGCGCTTGTTCTGCTGGGCCGTCGCAGGGATGAGGATGCCGCCGCTGGTGCGCCGCTCGGACCCGTCGTTGGGAAGCCGCACGAGCAGGCGGTCGTGCAGCATCTTGATCGGCCGCCGCTCGTCGTCATCGTGATCGGTCGCCACGGGCGCGGGGGGCTTGCGGGCACCCGTCTTGGAGCCCGTCGGAGAACGAGTCGACTTCGTCGCCGATCCGGTGCCCTGCCCGTTGTCTGACTCAGGAGCGCTCACCGCCCGCACGGTACCGTTCACCGGCGTGATTGACGCAGAGAATTCCGGTGGCACGCCGGCTCCTGGGCCGCCATATGCGGTCGAGGCCTTTGTCGTTGAGGCAGTGACCCCGGACGGCATCGAACTCGAGGCCGAGGCTGCGTGGCCCGGCCCGCCCCGGCCTGCGGGAGCGGGCAGCGATGCCGACAGTTCCGGCGGCGCTGCCGCAGCGGTGGCTGTGCTGTCTCACCCCCACCCGCTCTACGGCGGCGACATGTGGAACCCGCTCGTCGATCACCTCTTCCGGGCGCTGCCCGCGAGCGGCATCGCCACGCTTCGCTACAACTTCCGGGGCACCGGCCGTTCCGGCGGGAGCCACGACGAGGGGAAGGCGGAACAGCTCGATGCTGCGGCGGCGTTCGACGCCGCCGTGCGCGTCGCAGCAGAGCGATCGTCCGCCGCTGGCGCGCCGCCGGTCGTCTCGGTCGGCTGGTCTTTCGGCGGGGACGTCTCGCTGGCAGCCGGCCACGACCGCCTGTCGGCATGGATCGGCATTGCCGCGCCGTTGCGAATCGTCGACCCGGCATCGATGGGCGCCGCGGCCGATCCTCGGCCCAAGCTGCTGCTGGTGCCCGAGCACGACCAGTTCCGCTCCCCCGCGGACGCCGCTGAGATCACCGAGGGCTGGGCCAACACTGAACTCGACGTGATCTCAGGCGGCGATCACTTCCTCATGGGCCATGCACGAGTCGTCGGCGAGAAGATCGCCGCGTTCGTCAGCGGCCTTCGGTAGCGGCTCTGGGGCTCACACGATGCGTGAGCCGCGGTCGCCCCAGTACTCGTCGCGCAGGATGCGCTTGTAGAGCTTGCCGGTGGGATGGCGGGGCAGCTCGTCACGGAAATCGACCGAGCGGGGCACCTTGTAGTTGGCAAGGTGCTCCCTGGCGTACGCCAGCAGCTCGCTCGCCAGCGCGTCGCCCGACTCGACGCCCGCCATGGGCTGCACTACCGCCTTCACTTCTTCGCCGAAATCCTCGTTGGGCACGCCGAACACCGCCGCATCGGCCACCTTGGGGTGCAGCACCAGGCGATCCTCGATCTCCTGGGGGTAGATGTTGACCCCGCCCGAGATGATCATGAACGCCTTGCGATCGGTCAGGTACAGGTAACCGTCGGCATCCACCCGTCCCATGTCGCCCAGGGTCGACCACAGCGGGTGGGCGCCGTGGCGGGACTCGGCAGTCTTGGCGGGATCGTTGTGATACTCGAATGCCGGGATCTCGCGCTCGAAGTAGATCGTGCCGGCCTCGCCGACCGGCAGCTCGTTGCCCTCGTCGTCGCAGATGTGGATGATCCCGATGAGCGGCTTGCCGACCGTCCCCGGCCGCTCCAGCCACTCCTGAGAGTTCACATAGCAGAAGCCGTTCAGCTCGGTGCCGGCGTAGTACTCGTGCAGGATCGGCCCCCACCAGTCGATCATCTGCTGCTTCACCTCGACCGGGCACGGTGCCGCCGCGTGCACAGCGACTTGGTGGCTCGACAGGTCGTGCTGCATCCGGGTCTCTTCGGGCAGCTTCAGCATGCGGCTGAACATCGTCGGCACCCACTGGCTGTGGGTGATGCTGTACCGCTCGATGTACGACAGCGCCTCCGCAGCGTCGAACCGGTCCATCACGACCGCGGTGCCGCCCATCGATTGCGTGCCGTTGGTGAATGCCAGCGGTGCCGAGTGGTACAGCGGCGCAGGCGAGAGGTACATGCTGCCTTCGCCGATGCCGAAGAGGCCCGCAATCATGCCGACGCCGGCGAGATCGGGGTCCGTGATCGAGGTGCCGTCGAGCGGTCGCATGATGCCCTTGGGGCGGCCGGTCGTGCCGGAGCTGTAGAGCATGGGCGATCCCCGTGGCTGCTCATCCAGCGGTTCGGCCGGATGGGCCGCAATGGCGTCTTCGAACGAGTCGAACCCATCGGCAGCTTCGTCCAGCATGAGCCGGACGTCGCACTCGCCGATGAGCGGCAGCATCTCGGTCGCCGCATCGACGACGGCAGGCGACGCCACGAGCACCCGAGCCCCGCAGTCGTTCACGATGTACGCGGCCTCGTCGGCGGTCAGGTAGCGGTTGACCGTCGTGAAGTAGAGGCCGCTGCGCATCGCAGCCCAGTACGCATCGAAGTAGCCGATGTTGTTGTCGGCGAAGATCGCCACGTGGTCACCGGGTCGGAGACCTGCAGCCCACATGAGCTGCGCGAACCGGCAGCTGCGGGCCTCAAGCTCGCCGAAAGTCCGGGTGTGGCCGTCGCGGGCCATGATCACCGCGGGACGGTCGGGGTCGGTCGCGGAGTAGGTCCCGGGATAGCTCATGGCGGGGAAGCTAGCGGCGCGCTTGTCTGCGGGCAGTCGGCCTGGTGCGCGAAGCGGCTAGCAGCCAGGCGGGCGGACTGCGACGCCTGCATCCAGCAGCGCTTGCTTGGCATCGGCAATGGTGTGCTCGCCGAAGTGGAAGATCGAGGCCGCCAGCACGGCATCCGCGTTCGCGATGAGGGCGCCGTCCACCAAGTGGTGCAACGTGCCCACTCCCCCGCTGGCGACCACAGGAATCTCCACCGCGTCCACGACGGCCCGTGTGAGCTCGAGGTCGAAGCCGGTTTTGGCGCCATCCGCATCCATCGAGGTCAGCAGGATCTCGCCGGCGCCCAACTCAGCCACTTGGCGCACCCATGCGAGCGCATCGAGGCCGGTGTCCTCTCGGCCGCCCTTGACATAGACGTTCCAGCTCGTGCTTCCGTCAGCACTGATGCCGTTCGATTTCGCGTCTACCGACACCACGACGCACTGGCTGCCGAACTCGTCGGCGATCTCTCGCACCAGCTCGGGTCGGGCCACCGCAGCAGAGTTCACCGACACTTTGTCGGCGCCAGCGCGCAGCAGTGCCCGGGCATCGTCGACCGAGCGGATGCCGCCCCCGATCGTGAACGGGATGAAGACCTCTTCGGCAGTGTGGCGGGCCAGCTCGATGATCGTGTCGCGGTCGTGCGCGGAGGCGGTGATGTCCAGGAAGACGATCTCGTCGGCGCCCTGGCGGTCGTAGGCCGCGGCCAGCTCCACCGGGTCGCCCGCATCGCGCAGCCCGACGAAGTTGACGCCCTTGACGACGCGCCCATCGTCGACGTCGAGGCACGGGATGACGCGCACCGTCTTCATGGCGCCGCCCGCATCTTGCCGTCGAGCCTCATGGCTGCGCTCCGCCGGGGGGCTCATCGTGGACTGCGCTGCCGCGTGCAACAACCACGGCCGCAACCGGCGAGATCGCGCCGTCGTGGAGGGCCTTGCCGACGATCGCGCCGGCCAGCGTGTGACCGTCTGGCGAGCGCAGGTCACGCAGGTCTGCAATGTCAGCCAGGCAGCCGACCCCGCCGCTGGCGATGACCGACATGGCCGGCGGCCGCTGCGGCGCATCGAGCACGTCACGCAGGCCGGCTAGGTCGCTGCCGCCGCCCATGCCGTCGCGCGAGATCTGCGTCACGATGACGGCCTCGGCGCCGCTGCCCGCCAGCCGGGCGAGGGCCTTGGGCAGGCTCACGCCACTGCGGCGCTTCCAGCCGCGGGTCGCCACCTCGCTGCCGCGCACGTCGAGGCCGACTGCGACGCCGTAGGAAGCAGCAGTCAGCTCGGCCACCAGGTCGGGGTTCTCGATCGCGGCAGTGCCCACCACGCACCGGGCGACCCCGACTTCGTACAGCGCTTCGGCACTCTCGCGGCTGCGTACCCCGCCGCCGACCTGCACGCGGACACCGGCATCTCCGACGGCGGCCACGACAGAGCGGATCACGGCCTGGTTCTGCGGTTGCGGTTCGCCGGTGCGAGCGGCGTCGAGGTCGACGACGTGGATCCAGCGAGTGCCCGCCTCAGCGAACTCGTGCGCTACCTCGACTGGGTTGGCGTCATAGCGCACTTCGCGGTCGTAGTCGCCCTGCAGCAGGCGTACGCAACGCCCGTCGCGCAAGTCGATGGCAGGAAACAGGTCAAAGCTCATCGACGGCACCGGTCTGCAGTCACGGCTGCCAGGAAGTTCTGCGCCAGCCGCTTGCCGGCGTCGCCGGATTTCTCAGGATGGAATTGGGTCGCCCACAGCCGGCCACGCTCGGTGACCGCGGTGATCGGCGTGGGATAGTCGCACGTCGCAGCGACCAGTTCGGGGTCGGTGTCGGGCACGTAGCTGTGGACGAAGTACATCCAGGCGCCGTCGGTCAGGCCGGCCAGCAGCGGGCAGCCTGGGCGCTGCACATCGAGGCGGTTCCACTGCATCTGCGGGCGCACGATGCCGTCGGGCAGCAGTCGCACCGTGCCCGGCATGACACCCATGCCGGGCACGCCCGGTGCCTCCTCGGAGGCCTCGAACAGCATCTGCATGCCGACGCAGATGCCCAGGAACGGTCGCCCGCTCTCGATGGCGCCGAGCGCGGGTTGCTCCAAACCCGTCGCCCGGAGTTGATCCATGCAGGTGCCGAAGTGCCCGACCCCCGGCAGCACGACACCGTCGGCATCGCCGATCAGCCCGGAGTCCGCGGTCAGTTGAGCATCGGCGCCGACCCGTTCGAGTGCTTTCTGCGCCGACCGCAGGTTGCCGATGCCATAGTCGAGCACGGCGACCAATGGACGATCACCCATGACTCACCACACCCTTCGTCGTGCTCGCCCGATGACACAGCCGAGCACTGCGACCAGTGGACGATCGCCATTCACCTGAGGTCCTTCACAGGACGCCCTTGGTGGAGGGCAGCACATCGTCCGCGATGCAGACGGCGTCGTAGAAGGCTCGTGCGGCTCCCTTGAAGCTGGCCTCGATGATGTGGTGCGTGTTGCGGCCCCGCAGCATCACCAGGTGCAGGGTGATGCCGGCCGACATCACCAGGCCCCGCCAGAACTCCTCGCAGAGCTGGGGGTCGAAGGGCGGGTCGCCCAGGATCTTCTCGCCGGGCGGCTCGATGTCGTAGTGCAGGAACGGCCGGCCCGACAGGTCCAGCACCACCTCGACCGCCGCCTCGTCGAGCGGCACCACGTAGGAGGCAAACCGGCGAACGCCGGCCTTGTCGCCCCAGGCCTGCCGCATCGCTTCGCCGAGCGCGATACCGGTGTCCTCGACGGTGTGGTGCGCGTCGATCTCGAGATCGCCGACGGCGCGCAGATGCAGATCGAAGCGAGCGTGCTTGGCGAGCTGGGCGACCATGTGGTCGAAGAACGGCAGGCCCGTCGAGACGTCGTTCTGGCCGCTGCCGTCGAGGTCGAGCGTCAGGTCGATCTGGGTTTCTTTGGTGTTGCGCTGCACGGTGCTAGCGCGTCGGAGTACGGGTCGAGCAGTCATGGTGCACTCTCTGGGTGGTTCAGATCCGGCCGCATCAGCCTGCGGCCCCGGCGCCGGTTTCGCACCCTCGCCATCGCACGGTTACGCAACAATCTCAGCCAGCGCCGCAAGAAAGCGATCGTTCTCGGGCGGCGTTCCCACCGTCACACGCAGGCAATCGGCGAGCCGGGGCCACCCTGAGCAGTTCCGCACGAGCACCGATCGGTCCACGAGCGCCTGCCAGATGCCGTCGCCGCTGTGCCCGCTGGCCGTCGTGCGGAACAGGATGAAGTTGGACTGCGAGGGCCAGACGTCGAGGCCCAAGCCGCTCAGCGCGGCCTCGATCCGCTCCCGCTCGGACACGATCGCTGCGACCCGCTGCTCCATGTCATCGGTGAAGCGCAGCGCCACCCGTCCGGCGATCTGCTTGAAGGTGTCGACGTGGTACGGCAGCACCACCTTCTCGAACTCAGCGGCCATGCCCGCCGGAATGACGGCGTAACCCAGCCGCGCCCCGGCCATCGCCCACGTCTTCGAGTAGGTGCGCGTGACCACCAAGTTGTCGGGGCCCCCTGCGCTGTCGCACAGGTCGATGGCGCTCCAGTCGGCGAACTGCCCGTAGGCCTCGTCGATCACCACGAGGCCCGGTGCGATCTCCAGCGCTCGCCTGAGCACCTCGATGCGCTCGGGCGTACCGGTGGGGTTGTTGGGCGAGCACAGGAACACGATCGACGGCTGGTGCCGCTCGATCACTCGCTCCAGCTCGTACACGCTCACGCTGCCGTCGGCGTGGCGCTCGCCTTCGACGACGGCGCATTGCGTGCTGCGCGCAATCTGTCCGTACATCGCATAGGTGGGCTCGAAGGTGGCGACGCTGCGGCCTGCGCCTCCGTAGGTGAGGCACAGCGTCTGCAGCACCTCGTTGGAGCCATTGGCCACGAAGATCCGCTCCGGGTCGGTACCGGCCAGCTTGGCAAGATCGGCCCGCAAGGCAGCGGCCGTGCGGTCGGGGTAGCGGTGCCACTCGACGCTGCGCAGTTCGGCAGCGAGGGCGTCGGCAAACGCCGGCGGCGGCCCCACCGGCGCTTCATTGGTGTTGAGCCGCACCTCCACATCGATCTGCGGCGAGTGGTAGCCGTCGAGCAGCCGAAGATCGTCTCGGACTGGCGGCTTCACGGCCGCACTCCCGAGACGGACCACTCCTTGCGGCGCGACACCGAGGCGGCATGCGCCCACAGGCCCTCAGCCTCGGCAAGCTCGGCCACGGCGGGCGCAAGCTGGTCGAAGCCGGCCTCGCTGACGTCGACGATGTGCATGCGCTTGGCGAAGTCGTCGGTGGTGAGCGCTCCGGCGAAGCGGGCCGTGCCGGCGGTGGGCAACACGTGCGAGGGTCCTGCGACGTAATCGCCGACTGAGGCGGGTGCCCACGGCCCGAGAAACACGGCGCCCGCATGGCGGATGCCGCCGACGAGCTCTTCGGCGCCCTCGCACATGAGCTGCAGGTGCTCGGGCGCGACCAAGTTTGCGACCTCAGCAGCTTGCGACGGCCCGTCCACCAGACACACGAACCCGTCGGCCTCCAGCGTGGCTAGCGTCTCGTCGCGGCGAGGCGACAGGTCGACGATCTGGCCGATGGCATCGCAGACGGCGTCCGCACACCCGTCATCCCACGTGACCAGCCAGGCGCGTCCGCCTGGGCCGTGCTCAGCCTGCAGCACCACATCGGTTGCGGCCGCGGCCGGCGGGCAGGTCGCGTCGGCAATCACCACGATCTCCGACGGTCCGGCGAACGCCGAGGCCACGCCCACGTCCCCGGCAACGAGCTGCTTGGCGGTGGCCACCCAGGCATTGCCGGGCCCGGCCACGACATCGGCGGGCCGGATCGTCTCGGTGCCGTACGCGAGCGCCGCGACGGCCTGCACACCGCCCACCCGATGCACCTCGGTGACCCCGCACAGGTGCGCCGCCGCCAGCACCGGCGCAGCAAGGCTGCCGTCGGAGCCGGGCGGCGAGCACAGCACGATGTCAGCGACGCCGGCGGCGCGGGCGACCAGCACCGTCATCAGCACGGTGGACGGGTAGGCGGCCAGGCCGCCCGGCACGTAGATGCCAGCCCGATCCACCGGCTGGCTGACCGAGCGCACGGTGACGCCGTCGCGCTCGTAGACGTGACCGGCGGCAGCTTCGGCCCGATGAAACTCCAGGATGCGGCGGTGGGCGGTCTCCATCGCCGAGCGCAAGCCGGGCGACAGGCTGTCCCACGCTGCAGACAGCTCCGAGACCGGCACCAGCGGTGCAGCAACGTCGACGCCATCGAAGCGGGTGGTTAGTTCGCGAACAGCTGCGTCTCCGCCGTCCCGGACCTGGGCAATCAGCTGTCGGACGGCATCTTGCGGCACCGAATCGCCAGCTCGCGGGCGCGGCAGCAGATCAGTCAGGTCATTGCTCCGACCTCGCAGATCCAACCGCTGCAGCACCGCGCTGAGGGTACCTGCGCCCTGGTTCGCCACTGCTGTGAATTCCCACCCGCCGCCGACCTGCCGCCACCCGCAGGAAGCGCCGCGCCTACGTTGAGTGGATGCACAGGACGCGGCTGGCACTGGTGGCTCTCCTGATGGCCGCGGGCGGCGCGGTCATGCACGTCTCGACAGCGGGGGCGGTTGATCAGCTCGACGAGGTCGACGTGCCGCGCTACGGGGGCGCCGACCGCTACGCCACGTCGCTGCTCGTCGCAGAGGCTGTCGCCGACGATGCCGGCGGCAGCCTGGACTGGGTGGTGATGGTGTCGGGCCGCAACTGGACCGATGCCGTCGTCGCCGCGCCGCTCGCGGGATCGCTGGGCGCCCCGGTGCTGGCTACGCCGCCCGGCGAGCTGCGACCCGATGCCGCGCGGTTCCTGCAACGCACCGGCGTCTCGCAGGCCGTGCTGATCGGCGCCGACAGCGACACCGACGGCGTCGGACCCACAGTTGTGGCGGGACTCGAGACGCTCGGCATCACCACCGAACGAGTCACCCGCCCCGACCAGTACGCAAACTCCGTCGCTGTCGCCCGCAGACTCGGCACTCCCGGGAACATGGGCGCTCTCGGCCGGACCGCTGTGGTGGCCAGCGGCAGGGTCTTCGCTGACGCGCTCGTCGCCGGCACCTTCGCCGCGCGGGGCGGACACCCTGTCCTGCTGACCAAACCGGAGATCTTCCGGCGCGATGTGGCCCGCTACCTGACCGACAGGGAAGTCGAGCACGTGGTGCTGATGGGAGGCAAGGCGGCCTTGCACCAAGTGATCGAGGA
This sequence comes from Acidimicrobiia bacterium, assembly GCA_022820925.1. Lineage (GTDB taxonomy): Bacteria > Actinomycetota > Acidimicrobiia > Acidimicrobiales > Poriferisodalaceae > Poriferisodalis. The sequence goes on from JAJEEO010000008.1 coordinate 52,529, forward strand.
CGCAATCACCGAACTCGGCATCGAGGTGACACGACTCGCGGGAGCCACTCGCTACGAGACCGCCGTCGAGGCCGCCAAGCTCATCGACGGCCGTTACGGGAACGGGTGCTTCGGCACCCGGCGCATCGGGTTGGCGCGTGCGCACGTTCCGTTCGACTCGTTCAGCGCAGCACCATTGCTCGCCCGCTTGTGTGCCCCGCTGCTGCTGACTGACCCGGATGCCGTTCCCCGCTCGACCGCCGAGTTCCTCAATAGTGCCCTCAAGGTTCGAGCGAGCACACCTCGAAGTGCCGACCTGCACGTGTTCGGCGGCAACGCAGCCGTTTCGCGGACAGCCATCGACAACTACCTCGCTGACCCGCTGGGCACCGAGGGAGGCAGGCTCCGACCTCAAGGCCAGTGCGTTCCGGGCCTCGGCAACGAGCCCGTGCCGGTACTCGGCGACATGTTCTCTCGCCATTCCGCATGGTCGCCGGACTGCAAACGGATCGCGTTCCTCGACATCAAGGAGGCGCTGTGGACGGCGCGAACCGATGGAACCGGCCGAATACGACTGACCGCCGGTTATCCAGGTGATGAGGAAGACGGCTCGCCAGCTTGGTCACCAGACGGCACTCGAATCGCCTTTGTCAGATACGGAGGCCGGTTTCGTCACGGGGAACCGATCAACCACATATTCGTCATCAATGCCGACGGGACAGGAGAACGGCAACTCACGTCGGGTGACGTGACTGACAGATCTCCAAGCTGGTCCCCGGACGGCAAGCGGATTGCCTTCTCCCGGGGACACCCGGAGAACCAGCATCGCTACCAGAACTATGACGATGTGTATATCGCGGTGATGGACGCAGACGGTAGTGATGTGCGAGCGCTCACTCGCGGCGATGCGGCAGACCACTTCCCAGCTTGGTCGCCGGACGGTCGCTGGATTGCGTATGACAACAACCAGGATCTCTGGATCATGGACCCCGAGGGTCAGAACCAGCGCAGGATCGCCGCGCAGTACTCGCCCAACGGACACTCGTGGTCGCCGGACAGCAAGTCACTCGCGTACACGACGTTCGAATTCGTCGAGGACGACACCTACAGCGACGGCATGCGCAACGACCGCACGCTCACTGTTGCTCGGCTCGACGGCGAGATCACTGAAGTCGTTCGCTATGTCAGTCACACGGTCAGCAACTCGTTCAGGGGAACCTTCACCATCATCCGGAGACCGCAGTGGGCACCCGACGGCCGCAGCATCATCTATGAGCGCAACACCCACATGGGCGACGCAGCGCGGACCTACGCCGCGCCCGCACCGGAGTTCTAAACGATGAACATCGACCAGCCCGGCCGGCCGCCCGTCGCCGAGTGCCGTGCTATGCGATTCGACGTCGGCGGCCGATGCGCTGGCCGTGCGCTCTCGAGAGCGATGCGAACAGCCGGGGCGATGCTGATGGCGCTGGTGATCGCGGCAGCGACATCCCTGCTCCCGGTCGCTGCTGCGGGAGCGATCCCGCAGCTGGCCGACATCGAATCGGAGCGTTACGGGGGCCCTGACCGCTACGCGACATCGCTGCGTATCGCCGAGGCGGTGGCGGCTGATGCCGGCGGCCGCCTGGACTGGGTGGTCATGGTCTCGGGCCGCAACTGGACCGACGCCGTGGTCGCAGCGCCGCTCGCCGGATCGCTCGGGGCACCCGTGCTGACCACTCCGGGGGGTGAGCTGCGCTCGGATGCGCGTTCGTTCCTGCGACGCACAGGGGTGTCGAACGCCGTGATCATCGGGGCCGAGAGCGACACCGACGGTGTCGGGCCCACCGTCGTCGCGAGCCTCGAAGAACTCGGCATCGCCACCGAGCGCATCACCCGGCCCGACCAGTACGCGACATCGGTCGCCGCTGCACGCCGGCTCGGCACTCCTGGGGACATGCGAGGCCTGGGACGAACCGCCATCGTGGCGAACGGCAGGGTGTTCGCCGACGCACTCGTTGCGGGCTCATTCGCCGCGAAGGGCGGACATCCGATCCTGCTCACGAAGTCGGAGATCTTCCGTCGCGACGTCGCTCGGTACCTCACCGAGACAGGCGTCGAGCACGTGGTGCTCATGGGCGGCACCGCCGCCCTGGAGCCGGTGATCGAGGACTCCATCGAGGCGCTCGGCATCAAGGTGACGCGCCTCGACGGCGCAACCCGCTATGACACGGCAGTTTCGGCGGCGGAGTTCGCTGTTCGCCGATTCTCCCTCACGTGCTTCACCGAGCGCCGGGTCGGGCTGGCCCGAGCCCGCGTTCCGTTCGATGCGTTCAGCGCTGCACCTCTGCTCGCTCGCCTGTGCACCCCATTGCTGCTTGCCGATCCCGCCTCGATCCCCGCAGCGACGACGGCGTATCTCAACGCCGTCCGCGCGGTCATTGCGCCGAGCGGCGATGACGCCTTGCAAGCGCACATATTCGGCGGCAACGCGGCCATCTCGGACGCGGCCATCGACAACTACCTCTCCAGCGGGTCGCCTTCGGGCGTGACCTGTGATATCGACATCGGCGACGAGCCCGAAGCGATCATCGATGACGTCGAGGCCCTCTACCCGGCCTGGTCGCCCGACTGCCGCCGGATCGCGTATGTGAGCAATGACGTCATCTGGACCGCGAACGTCGACGGCACCGACCGGGTCCGGCTGACCAGGGGCTCGTTTCCGGACTGGTCGCCAGACGGCAAGCGCATCGCATTCTCGCGTCGCACTGATCGGGTGGCACACGAGTACTACGTCGGTCACATTCATGCCATCGATGTCGACGGCAGCGATGAGACACAGCTCACGCGGGCAGTTGCCTACGACATGGCGCCGCGCTGGTCGCCCGACGGTCGCCGCATCCTGTTTCGACGGATCGACCTCTCGGCACCTCCCGACCCCGACGACCTCTTCGGCAACCGGCATCTCGCCATCATCGATGCCGATGGCCGCAACGAGACCGACGTGTACGCCCGAGCGTTCTTCAGTCTGACTCACTACTGGACCCACGACGGCGAGCGCATCTCTGTCGAGAACCCGGGCAGTGTTGCAACGGTTCGGGACGACGGCTCCGATTGGAAGCCCGTGTGGCCGGTGTCGCTCTCGGACATTCGCTTCATCAACTACGCATGGTCGCCTGACGGCTGTCGAATCGCGCTGGTCGGCAACAACATCGTTCTCGATGACGGCCGATATCAGAGCTACATCAAGGTGCTCAATCTTGAAGATTCCTCGGTCATCACTGCCTTGAGCCACACGGACGCCAATATCTTCAACGTCCCCCGGATAGTCGGCCCGAAATGGTCACCGGACGGCCGCTTCATCACCTACTCGCTCGATGATCCGAAGCGCTCTGTGCCGAGTTCGCTCGTGATAACGCGCATCCCCCCGGCCTGAGCCACCGGCGGAATCGCTTGGCTAGCGTGCCGCGTGTGATCAGTGCGGCGGAGCTGTCGTCGATCGAGACTGCTGTCGGTGAGCTGGGCAACCGCGTGGTGCAGGCTGCCGACGAGCTGATGGGCACGCCGCACGAGGATGTCGGCGTCGAGCTCTACGAGGTGGAGCGCTCACTGCGCATGGCGCGCCGCCGTTTGGCTCAGGCCACCGACGCGCTGCGCTGAGCAGCCGGTTTGTGGCTGCTGACGGCAGCGGCGTCGACGCGGTCAGGCCCGCGCAGCAATCGCTTTTGCGGTGGCGACGATCTTGCGGGCCCGGGTGAGGTGCGGCACGTCCACCATCTGGCCCTTGTGTGCGAAGGCCATCAGGCCGGCAGCCTCGGCTTCGGCAAAGGCTTCGAGGAGCTCGTGGGCATCGGCAACCTCGGCTGCGCTCGGCGTGAATGCAGCGTTGATGACGTCGATCTGGTCGGGATGGATGGAGATCTTGCCGGTGTAGCCCATGGCTGCCGAGGTCGCGCATTCCGAGGCCAGACCTTCGCTGTCGCGGAAGTCCACGTACACGGTGTCAAGCGGCTGCTTGTTCCACGCTGTCGCACCTACGAGGCACATGATCCGTGCGTATTCGAACACCGGCAGGAAGGCGCCTGACGCATCCCGGTTGGCCTTGGAGCCCATCGCTGCTGAGAGATCTTCCGCTCCCCAGCTCAGCGCGTCGACCCGGGCGTGACGTGCCAGCTCGCCGATGTTCAGCAGTCCCTGGGGAGTCTCGGTGCCCAGCACCAGCAGCACCACACCTCCGGCGGGGTGGCCGAGCTCGAGCTCCCAGCGGGTGATCATGCTGTCGAGCTGGCTCACCTCGGCCGCATTGTTGATCTTCGGCACCAGGTAGGCGTCGGGCGGCGACACCATCGTCTCGGCAACGTCGGCGACGCACCACGGCGAGTCGAGCGGGTTGATGCGCACCACCCGCTCCTTGGCGCCGAAGTCGACATCGGCCAGCCAGCTCGCAACCGTGGCACGGGCGCTGTCCTTGTTGTCGGGAGTGACAGCGTCCTCGAGGTCGAGCACGAGGCTGTCGGCATCGGTGGCGAGCGACTTGTCAAGCATGCGTTCGTTGGCCCCGGGCACGAAGTGGGATGACCGCCGCACGGTGTTCCCGGCAGGACTCAGTTGTTCAGTCATTCGTGCAGCACTCCTGATTCTCGAGATGCCCTCGCAGCCGCAGCCAGTCGACGTCAGGCCACGAAGGCACTGGGACAGAAGTCGTTGAGGACACAGTCGTCGCACGCCGGCTTGCGGGACGAGCAGACCCGGCGGCCGTGCAGGATCAGCCGCAGGCTGAAGTCGCCCCGCTCGTACTGGGGGATCATCGGGTTCAACGCCAGCTCCACCTTGACGGGATCCTCCTCATCGGTGATGCCGAGACGCCGCACCAGCCTGCCGACGTGCGTGTCCACCGGCAGACCCGGCAGATCGAAGGCGACCGAGCGGATCACGTTTGCCGTCTTGCGGCCCACCCCGGGCAGCTTGACCAGATCCTTCAGGGCGGTCGGCACCTCTCCCCCGAAGTCGGACAGCAGCAGGCGGGCCATGCCCTGCAGGTTGCGGGCTTTGCTGCGGAAGAAACCGGTCGGATGCACGATCTCCTCCAGCACTGCCAGGTCCGCAGAGGCCAGCGACTCGGCATCGGGAAAGCGTGCGAACAGCGACGGCACGGTGGCGTTGACGCGTGCGTCAGTGCACTGCGCCGACAGGATGGTGGCCACCAGCAGCTCGAAGGGGTTGCGGTGCTCAAGCTCGCACACCGCTTCGTACTCGCCCTTGAGCCGTTCGTGGGTCCGCTGTGCGCGGCCCTTGGGAGATCGTGGCTTCGCCATGACAGTCCCTACCGCTCGATCCGGGTGCGCTCTTCGCGTCGAACGGGTCGGCCGCGGCGGCTGATCGAGACCTGCTTGTCAGCACGCAGCTGCCCGCAGGCTGCATCGATCGACGTGCCCCGGTTGACGCGCACGGTGGCATTGACGCCGTGTGACGCCAATTGACTCGCAAAGTGCTCGATGCGCTCGGCGCGCGATGGCGTGTGGTCATAGCCGGGAGTCGGATTCAGGGGGATGAGATTCACATGGGCCGCCAGCGGTCGTGCGTACGCGGCCAGCTCTGCAGCGTCGCTGTCGCGGTCATTGACACCGGAGATCATGGCCCATTCGAAGCTGATGCGCCGCCGCTTCGCACGCCGGTAGTCGGCAAGTGCGCGCGCAAGGTCGCGCAACGGGTACGTGCGATTGATCGGCGCGATGCGATTGCGCAGCCGATCGTTGGCCGCGTGCAGCGAGACCGCCAGGTTGACCGGCAGATCGGCTGCGGCGAGACGCACGATGCCGGGAATCACACCGACCGTGGAGATGGTGATGTGCCGCGCGCCGACGCCCATGTCGCCGTGGAAACGCTCGACAGCGGCCCAGACGGCGTCGTAGTTGGCGAGCGGCTCGCCCATGCCCATGAACACGATGTTGATGGCACTGGTCTCCGAGCCGGCGTGCTGAAGCGTGCCCAGCACCTGGGAGACCATCTCGCCGACGCTGAGGTTGCGGTCGAAGCCCACCTGGCCGGTCGCGCAGAAGCTGCACGCCATCGCGCAGCCTGCTTGGCTGCTGATGCACAGCGTGGTCCGGCTGCGGTAACGCATGAGCACCGACTCGACCAGGTGGCCGTCTCTCAGCGACCACAGGTGCTTGGTGGTGGCCCCGCGGTCCGCGGATTGCGTGCGCACCAACGCGAGCGCGTCGGGCAGCAGTTCGCCGATGGCGCGCCGCAGCGCCTTGGGAACATTGCTGAGCTCAGCCAGCGGTCGACGCCGTCGGTACAGGCCGTCCCACACCTGAGCCAGCCGGTACGCGGGCTCGCCGTCGAGCAGCTCTGCGAGCTCAGCCCGGCTCAGATCTGCCAGCGAGGGGTCAGCTGGGGTCACGGCCGTGCGTAGCCGACGCCGGTGAACAGGCGCCGAACGACGGCGACCTCCAGACCGAGGTCGAGATACAGCGTGACCGCCGGGGTGTTGTCCGCGTCGACGTAAAGCATGGCCCGCCCCAGGCCGGAGGCGGCGAGATGCTCGTAGCCCGCCAGCGTGAGGGCCCGCCCGAGCCCCCGGCCGTGGTACTGCGGATCAACCGCTATCACATACACCTCGCCCACCGGCGGGTCCTCGCCGTCGTGCACCTTGGTCCAGCAGTACGCAGCGATCTCGCCGTCGATGTCGTACACACGGAAGCCGTCGGCATCGAACCACGGCTCGGCCTGACGCTCGGCGACCTGCTCGAGCGTCCACCCGCCCTGCTCGCGGTGCCATGAGAACGCCCGGTTGTTGACCTCCACCCAGGCGGCCTCATCCTGACCCACCACGAACGGACGCGTCTCGATGCCGCTGGGATGGTCCATCGGCAGCGACCGCTCCATGCGATACAGATCGCGCTCGAACGTCAGGCCCAGCTCTGCCAGCTCGCGCCCGAGCCCCGTCTCGGCGGGTGCCGAGTCGCCGCTGGGAGTCTCCCCATAGTCCGGATGGTCGATCCAGACCGACACCGGACCAGCGATGTCATCGAGCTGGTGCCGCAGCGCGGCGGCCATCGCTCCCGGCGGCCACTGCGAAGCGTCGGCCTCTACAACTGCGCCGTGCGGATCGGCGCCGATCGAGATGACGGGATCGGCACCCGCTGGAGCACTGGCTACGTCGCTCACTGGGGCGAGGCTACTGGCGCTCGTGAGCGGCGTCCGGGCGGCGCGCGGGTCTTCCGCTGAGGCTGCACTGCGACCGCGCGGCTGGCTGACGACGACCGGCGGCGGGTGCCACACTTGCGCGGTGAACCAGATCAAGTGGCTCAATCGCAGCCAGCCTCAGACGCTCTACAGCGCTGTGCTGCTGAGCTACTTCTCCGCCGCATTCCTGCTGTTCGGATCGCGAGTCGAGTGGCAGGTGGCGCTGGACATCTTCGAGGCGATCGTGTCGCTGGCAGCGAGCGATCGCACCACCCAGAACCTGGCAGATGCGATCGTGCCGGCCGGCGTGACGCTGCTGCTGGGCGGCGCATTCGTGGCGGGCGGCCTCGGCACGTCCAGCGAGCGCCGGTGGGGCCACTGGCTGTGCTCATCGGCGGCGGTGTACTCGACGATCGCGACGCTGTGGTGGGGCGTACGCACCAGCTTCGCCCTCGGCGTGTTCATGCGGCTGATGTTCGACGCACTGTTGCTGGTTCTGCTCTTCCACCCGATCAGCCGCAGTCATCGACGCGTCTGGTTCACGTGAGATCCCGCCGACAGCCGGAATCACCACTGCCGCAGCCGCAGGACAAGGCTGCCGCCGTCGAGGCGATGTTCGACGAGATCGCGCCGCGCTACGACCTGCTGAATCGGTTGCTGACGTTCCGCCTCGACACCCGCTGGCGGCGGCGCGCCGTGGCAGCGCTCGGGCTGGCGCCAGGTGAGACCGTGATCGACGTGGCGTGCGGCACGGGCGACCTGTGCAACGAACTCGAAGCCGCGGGATTGTGGGCCATCGGCGTCGACTTTTCCGCCGGCATGCTCGCCAAGGCAACCACCGACGCGCCCCTCGTGCGCTCCGATGCGCTGAATCTGGGTGTGCGCACGCAATCACTGGCAGGCGCCACCTGCGGGTTCGCACTGAGGAACTTCGCCGACCTGGGATCGTTCTTCGCAGAGCTGGCTCGGGTGCTGCGACCAGGGGCCCGCGTCGCGATGCTGGAGGTTGCCGAGCCCGCAAACCCGCTGCTGCGGGCAGGCCACCGCCTCTACTTCGGCAATGTGGTACCGGCCATCGGGAGCCTGCTCTCGAGCCGGTCGGCCTACCGCTACCTGCCCGAATCGGTGGCGTACCTGCCCCCGGCGCCGGAGCTGGCACGCCTGATTGCCGCGGCCGGATTTCGCGATGTCAATCGAGAGGCGCTGAGCGGCGGTATCGCCCAGCTCATCACGGCGACTCGCGATGTCGCCGCCCGAACCTGAGCGGCGAGACGCTTCAAGACTGAGGCGGCGCCTTCGCCAGATCGGTCACGACCTCCGCCGAGGCGATCTGGGCGAGCGAGGAGGGCGGGCACAGGATCTTGCAGTCCCGCGAGCCGCCGCCCACGATGACTGCGTCGCAGTCCATCACCCTGCTGTCGATCCAGACCGGGATGTCATCTGGCAGCCCGAACGGGGTCACGCCGCCGATCATCATGCCGGTGCGCGTCACGGTCTCTTCGGCGTCCGCGAACGATGCCTTGCGGGTGCCCAGCCGGCGCCGCACGACCCCGTTGACGTCGAGGCGGGTCGATGCCAGCACGACGCAGCACGCGATCGGCCGCTCGGCCGACTTGCCCACCACGCAGATGGCATTGGCCGACGCATCCATCGAGTAGCCGTACTTTTCGCAGAACTGGGCCGTGTCGGCAAAGTCGGGATCGCACTCCACCAGCTCGTACGCCGCGCCGAGCGCCGCGAGATGATCCAGGACTGCCGCCGAGCTGGCTGCGGTGCTCATTGCGACATCATGGCCGATTGCCGCCCGATCGCCACTGCCGAGGTACAGGCGGCACCAGCCTCACGGCAGTCTCACGGACCCAGCGCCAAGCCAACGGTCAACAGCGCGCCCACAACGATCTGCAGACGTCCGGTTGCTGCCAGCACCGGCACCAGCGCGGGACCAGAGGCGCCCTTGAGCACCGTCTGGGTGGGCGCGACGGCGAACGCGAAGGCGGCCAGGCCCAGCATCGCCCACGGTCTCAGCAACGACAGGTACATCGGCGAGAACACCATCAGGAACACCACCACGACGTACAACGCCCGGGTCGGCCGCTCGCCCATGCGCACCGCCAGCGTCCGCTTGCCGGCCTGCTCGTCGGTGGGCAGGTCGCGCAGGTTGTTCGAGATGAGCAGTGCCACCGAGCCCAGCCCCACCGGAACCGATGCTGCGACGCCCAGCAGGGTGAGCCGGGCGTCCTGCACGAACGACGAGCCCGCCGTCGCGACCAGCCCGAAGAAGACGAACACGAACAGCTCGCCGAGGCCCCGGTAGCCGTAGGGACGCCGTCCGCCGGTGTAGTACCACGCCGCCAGCATCGACGCGCCACCCGCCACAACGAGCCACCACGACACTGCGGCGGCCACCACGATGCCGAACACGGCAGCCACGCCGAAGGCTGCAAACGCCGCGTTTCGCACTGCGGCCGGGGAGGCTGCTCCTGAGGCAACCAAGCGCTGCGGACCCACCCGGGCCACGTCGGTGCCCCGCACGCCGTCGCTGTAGTCGTTGGCGTAGTTGACAGCTATCTGGATGCACAACGACACGATCAGCGCGAACGCGGCTCGCCACCACACGATGGCGCCCTCGGCCGCGGCGTCGGACGCCGCAGTGCCCACGAACGGCGGCACCAGTGAAGCCGGCCAAGTGCGAGGCCGTGCCCCCGCCAGCCACGTTCGGGCAGCGCTCACGCAGCCGAAAGCTAGTGCTGACTACAGCCGGAAGCCCTCCACCGGACCGGCCACCCGAGCCACGGCGAACGACTGGTTCCCGCTGGCCAGCAACTCGCCGTCGGGGGTGAACATGCGCACGACGCCGTGGCCGACGGCGTTGTGGAAGCCGTCGGTCCCGATGTCGAGCAGTACCCATTCGCAGTCGGCATCGCCCGCAATACGAACAGTGTTGTCGAGGCTCGCGCCGCGCCACTTGCGGCCGAGACTCAGGTGCATCCCCGTCGCGAGCGTGTCCGCGAGCGCGATCAAGCCCTGGCGGGTGGACGCCAGTGTGCCCCCAAGCCGCGCCCAGCAGAGGATCCTTCGGTCGCCGGCGCGGTAGGGCCCAAAGCGGATGTCGGCATCTGTGCTGAACGACGGGACGGCGTTGTCGGGCACCGAGCGGCGTGGCCACTCGTGCGGCTCGGGAACGTCGGGCGGCTGAGTCCAGTGCTGGTCGATGCCGAGCCGGCGACCGCCCAGCGAGAGCAGCGCTCGCATCAGCACGCTGCCGTCGGCTGCGTCGGCGACCTGCGCGAACACCTGCGTCATCCGCTTGCCTGCCGATCCGATGTCGAACGTGATCTCTGCGCTGCCGCCGAGCGGGACACGGGCCATGAACTGCGCCGAAGCCGCAGCCAGCGGTCGCCCGCTCCACGTTTCGGCGGCGGCAGTGACCGCGGCGAGCGCGCAGCCGCCGTGCATGACACCGAGGTAGTTGGCGACGTTGCGCGAGATGGGCAGGTGCCAGCGCAGCTCGTCATCAGTGGCCTGCACGCCGAAGAACTCGACGACCTCTGCGAGCCGGCTGCCCGGCGACAGCGGTTTGGAGTCCGGTGCCTCTGGCGTCACCGCGCCGAAGCTAGACGAGTGCTGTCAAGCCCGAGCTCAGGCTGAGCATGGCTGCGCCCGCGCTCAACCTGCCGCCGCGGCCCACGGGGCAGATTGGCCGGCCTGGTAATGGTCGGGCCGGATGCCGAAGGCTTCGATCATCCGGTGCCAGCCGCTGCAGACCGCGAGCAGAGCTCCGAGCCGCAGGATCTGCTGCTCGTTGAAGTGTCGCTGCAGCCGGTCGTAGTGCTCGGGCGGGATCTGTCCCGAATGCTCATGTCCCGAGAGCCAGTCGGCCAGGGCCAGCGCAGCTTTCCATCCCTCGTCGAGATCGGAGTTTTCGTAGTCTTCCAGCTTGGCCACGACCTCGTCGGTCAGCCCAGTGCGCACCAACGATGCGCTCTTGACCAGGCTTCAATGGAAGCACTCGTTGCGGTTTGCCATGCGGATGCGGCACATCTCGAGCATGTGACGATCGAGGGCGCCGGGGTCTTCTTCAGGCGTGCCGCCGTACACCGTTCCCACCCAGCCCAGGAACATGTCCATCGTCGTCTCGTCGGCGGCCAGCGTCCGGAACAGGTTGTCGTCGGTGTAGGCCTTCGCATACCACGTGTCCAAGCGGCGTTGCTGCTTGTCGTCCAGCTCGGTCACTTTCGGCAAGTAGCCGTGCTCATTCGCCATGACTCCCCCTCGACGGCCGTGGCCCGCCGGAATCGACGCTACCGCACCGTCCTGCGCGGCGGCCGCTGGCGACCCGGACGCGAAGCGCGTCAACCGGCACGCAGTTTCCGCTGCGCGCCTAATCTCGGCACTGTCAAGCGAAGCCACTGTCGTGGCCGGACAACGCGAGGGGGCGTCACATGAAGGCTGCTGTGCTCTGCGAACAGCCGGGCGATTTGGAGATCGAGGACCTGCGTATCGACGCTCCGGGGCCGCAGGAGGTGCTCATCCAGACCAAGGGCGCGGGTCTGTGCCACAGCGACCTGCACTTCATGGAGGGGCTGTTCCGCACGCCGCTTCCCATGGTGATGGGCCATGAATCGGCGGGTGTCGTCGAAGCGGTCGGGTCCGATGTGAGCTACGTCGCACCCGGCGATCACGTCGTTGCGTGCCTGTCGATCTTCTGCGGCCAGTGCCATCGCTGCCTGTCGGGCAACCCGCACCGCTGCACCAATATCCGCGCCACCTCCCGGGCGAGGGATGCCGCAGCCCGACTCACCCGCGAAGACGGCACTTCGGTCGACCAGATGGCCCGGCTCGGCGGCTTCGCCGAGCAGATGCTGGTGCATCAGAACGCCGTCGTGAAGGTGCGGCCCGACATGCCGCTCGACCGGGCGTGCCTGATCGGCTGCGGCGTCACCACGGGCTTCGGCGCAGCCGTGAACACCGCAGGTGTCGGCGTGGGCAGCGTGGTGTGCGTGATCGGCTGCGGCGGCATCGGGCTGTCGGCTGTCCAAGGTGCCCGGGTCGCGGGTGCCGGCCGCATCATCGCCGTGGACATGACCGAGGCAAAGCTCGAGACGGCCCGCCAGATGGGCGCCACCGACACCGTCAACGCGGCGGAGGTGGACGACGTGGTGACCGCCGTGAAGGACATGACCAAGGGCGGCGTGGAGTACAGCTTCGAAGCCATCGGCCTGGCCGAGACGGTGCAGCAGGCGTTCAACATGCTCGACATCGGCGGCACCGCCACCGTGATCGGCATGGTGCCGTCGAAGACGAGAGTGGAGCTTCGCGGCATCGACTTCCTGTCGGAGAAGAAGCTGCAGGGCTCGATGATGGGCTCGAATCAATTCCGCAGCGACATCCCGATGATGATCGACCTGTATCTCGATGGCCGCCTCATGCTCGATGAGATGATCTCGGCACGCATCGACCTCGAACAGATCAACGAGGGCTACGGCTGGATGAAGGCCGGCGAGGCCACCCGCACCGTCATCACCTTCGACTGAGGTCGCCTCCGGCCCGCATGTCGCCAGACCTCGCCCGGCTGCCATGACGTCGGGTCCTCTGGCGACGCGGGCAGATGAGCGCATCACGACGCTCGACGCGGTGCGCGGCGTGGCCGTGCTCGGCATCTTGACGATGAATGCCGTGGCCTTCGGCCTGCCCGCCGCGGCCTACGCCAACCTCGATGCCGGCGGCTCGCGCAGGGCGCTGGACTGGGCTGTCGGCGGCGCCGGGGAGATCTTCGCCGATCAGAAGTTCATGGGCCTGTTCTCGATGCTGTTCGGCGCCGGCGTCGTGCTGTTCGCCGAGCGGGCCGCAGCGAAGGGCCGCCGCAGCGTGCTGCTGAGCCTGTGGCGCAATGCGCTGCTGCTGGGCATCGGCCTCGTGCACCTGTCGTTCTGGGACGGCGACGTCCTGTTCGCCTATGCCCTGTGCGCGCCGGTCGTGCTCGCACTGCGACGCCTGCCCGCCAAGGTGCTGCTCGCATTGGGCGGCGGGTGCTATGTCGCGGTCGCGGTCGTGTCGTGGTTCGTACAGTCGTCGCTGCGCAGCTTCTCGAGCGTGCTGATCGACTTCTGGCACTACGGCGAGTACTACGGCGTCATCGGGAACTGGTTCCTGGCCGACTACTTCGGCCGAGCATTGGGCGCCATGCTCATCGGGGCGGCGCTCTACCGGACCGGCGTCATCAGCGGCAACCGGACGCCGTCGTTCTACCGCCGTATGGCCGCATGGGGCCTCGGCGTCGGGCTGCCACTGTCGACTGCCGGATTCGCCCTGATGGCCGGGACCGGCTTCGATATCGACTGGGCCGTCGCGGGCACCATCCCCAACACGCTGGCCACGGTGCCGCTGTGCCTGGGCTACCTCAGCCTGATAGCGCTGTGGAACTCGGCGAGGGATGGCGGCCTGCGACTGCGCAGCCGCGCGGCGGGACGCATGGCGCTCACCAACTACCTCACCCAGACAGCACTCGGGCTGCTCGTGCTGGGTGCTCTGCTGGACGACGTGGACCTGGGCCGCAGCGGCATCGCCGTGTTTGTCGTGGCCGTGTGGGTGGTGCAGCTGTGGTGGTCGAAGTGCTGGCTGGATCGCTTCGCCTTCGGCCCCGTCGAATGGCTGTGGCGCTGCGCCACGTACCGCCGCTGGCAGCCGATACGCGCTCGCTAGCGAACGAGCCGCGCGGAGGCAGCCGGTCAGCCGCGACCTTGACTACGGGAGGATGGGTGTGGCTTCCATGTAGCCGGGTTCGAGGAACTCGACGTTCGGCGTGACCCGGGCCAGTTCGGCCGCGATGGACGACGTGTCGGTCGGCACCGAGAAGCCCGGCAGCCAGTTGTCGTGATGTCCGAGGATGATCTTGCGGGGCCGCAGCAGGTCGGCCTGGCGGCCGATGAACTGTGCCAGCGAGCCCTGGATGGGCTCGCCGTCGATGTTGCCGCGACCGGCCGCAGCGAGGATCGCCACGTCGGGGCGCAGGTCGCGCATCACGCCCGACCAGTGTCCCGAGGTGTCCTGGAACAGCACCGAGCCATCCGGCGCCTCGATCAGGAACAGCAGCGCTCCCCCGTCTCCCCGGTCGCTGTGGCCGGCGGCTGACGCTGCGATGTGCGCACTGGTGTCGGCATCGACTTCGGTCGCCAGGTACTTCATCAGCTCGGCGAATTTCTGCTGCTGCTCCTGCCAGGTCACGCCGAGATCGCCGATGCAGACGTGATCGGGCTGGTCCATCTGGGTGTGCGACCAGACGCAGGAGTGCTGGCTCGGATACACCGACACCCGCACGCCCGCCCCCCGGTCTCCCTGCGCCAGGTCCACCGTCTCGCCTCCGGCCACGCAGATCATCCGCTCTTCGGGCACGCCCGCCTCTGCCATCACCCGCACCGACTCGTAGGACGCGATCAGCGTGGCGTCGGTGTTGGCCACGATGCGCTCCGCCCCGTAGAGGTGATCGAAGTGGGAATGGCCCACCAGCACCCAGTCCGCTTCGGTGACGTCATCAGCCGACAGGCCCGGCCCCACGGCGTTATCGGCACGGTCGATGTAGGCGTCGAGAAAGATCGTGAGGCCAGCCGTGCGCAAGCGGAAGGTCGCACACCCGTACCAATCCAGCGTCGTAGCCATGCCCGGACCCTATTCGTCCGCTGGTGGGGGCCCCGTTGCGGATCCTGACGAGTCGCCCAGACGGGCGAAGAGGGCCTCCAAGCGTGCGACGCGTTCGCGCACCAGCACGATCTCCTCGGACTGATGGTCGATGCGACCGGCGAGATGGAACGTGATCGTCAAGCCCGTACCCAACACCGTGACGATCACGGTGACGACGATGCTTGCAGCTGCCACCAGCAGCACCCACGCGTCGACCACGATTTGAGTGGCGGCGAGGACTCCGGCGACCATGGCTTCACCATAGAACGCTTGCTGCTGGACATCGCGCCGGATTTTCGACAACCGCGAGCGTCGGGCACACTGGCGAAGCTATGGGCGGCTTGCGTGCAGCGATGCGTCACACCAGAGTCGCCGTCCTTGCAGTCTCGGCACCGGTGCACGCCGCGCAGTGCCGTCGCGGCGGCGTGCACTGTCGATCTTGGACCCGCCGCTGTGCTGCGCTGACGCTACTGGCAATGGCGCCGCTGGCAGCGGCCTGCGCGGCCTCTGAAGGCGACGCCGAAGCAGCCGACCGCTCCCGCGCGACCGTCAACGGCAGCGGGACGCTCGAAGGCAGCCTGCACGTCCTGGTCGCCGCATCGCTGTTGCCTGTCACCGAGGTGATTGCTGCGAGCTTCGAGCGGCAGCATCCCGCCGTGGAAGTGCAAGTCTCGGCCGCTGGCAGTTCGACGCTTCGCGAGCAAGTGCTCGCCGGCGCGCCTGCCGACATCTTCATTCCCGCCGACCCGAGTCATCTGCAGGCCGTCCGCCAGGAGATCGGCATCAGCGGCGAGCCCGTTGTCGTGGCTCGCAACTCGCTGGTGCTCGCAGTGCCTGCCGGCAACGATGCCAGGGTTTCTGTGCTCGCCGACTTGGCTCGGCCTGAGCTGCTGATCGGGCTGTGCGCGCCCGAGGTTCCCTGCGGCGCGCTGGCTCGAAGCGGACTGGCACAGGCGGGGATCGAACCCGTGCCCGACACCGACGAGCCCAACGCCCGCGCCCTGACCACCAAGCTCGCCGCCGGCGAACTAGACGCCGCTGTGGTGTATGCGACCGATGCGGCCCCAGACACGAGTGCTAGCCCTCACGGCGGTGCCATCGTGAGCTTGGGCTGGACAGCCGGGACGGCGCCGCAGGCGTCATACGCTGCCGCGGTGCTGGCAGATGCGCCCAACCGCCCAGCAGCCGGGACCTTTGTCGCCTTTCTGCAGACAGACGCGGTGCGCGGCATATTCGCCGACTACGGATTCGCAACGCCATGACCGACGCACCGACCGCAAACGCGAGGAACGGCAACAGCGGGGCGCGCCGAACGGCGCGTGACCTGCCGCCTTGGCCGGTCGCGCTGCTCGCCTGTATCGGCGTCGTGCTGTTCGCGCTGCCGCTTGTGGGCCTTGTTGCGCGTGCGCCGTGGACCGGGCTGTGGACACACCTGTCGAGCCGGTTCGTGGTGGATGCTGCCGTGCTCTCTGTGGTGTCCTCGATCGCTGCTGCTGCGGTTGCCGCACTGGTCGGCGTGCCGCTGGCATGGGTGCTGGCGCGGGTGTCGTTCCCGGGCCGCTCGGCCATACGGGCGCTCGTGACGCTGCCGATGGTGCTGCCGCCGGTGGTGGGCGGCGCCGCGCTGCTGTTCGCGCTCGGACGTCGGGGCGTGGTCGGCGGGCCGCTGCACGACGCCACCGGCCTGCTGCTGCCGTACTCGATCTGGGGCGTCATCCTGGCGAACGCCTTCGTGGCCACCCCGCTCGTGATCCTGACTGTCGAGGGGGCCTTGCGGAATCTCGACCGTCGCTACGAGCTCGCAGCCGCCACGCTGGGTGCGTCGCGGCTGCGCGTGCTGTGGCGGGTGACGCTGCCGATGATCGGGCCTGCGCTCGGCGTCGCGGTGGTGGTGGCGTGGGCGCGAGCCCTGGGTGAATTCGGCGCGACCGTCACATTTGCAGGCAGTCTCGGCGGACGCACCCAGACACTGCCGCTGGCGGTGTTCGTGGCGCTGGAGTCGAACCGAGATGCGGCAGTGGCCATCAGCTTGGTGCTCGTCGCACTGTCGCTGGGCTTGCTGATCGCTCTGCGGGACCGCTGGTGGCCGAGCCGATGAGCTTCGACGCCACCGGCGCGGCAGTCGGCGGGTTGCAGGCCGACATCCGGCTGCGGCGCGGCGAGTTCGAGCTGGACGTGTCGCTGAGCGTCGAAGCTGGCGAGACCGCTGCCCTGCTCGGACCCAACGGCGCCGGCAAGTCCACGATCGTGGCTGCGATCGCCGGGTTGCTGCCGCTCGACGGCGGCGTGGTGCGCCTCGCCGGACGGGTCCTGGACGAGCCCGCCGCCAGCGTTTTCGTTCCGCCCGAACGGCGCCGCATCGGCGTCGTGTTCCAAGACCAAGTGCTGTTCCGGCATCTCAACGCGCTCGACAACGTGGCGTTCGGGCTGACATCTCGCGGCATGCGTCGAGCCCTCGCTCGCGAGCGGGCACAGGACTGGCTGGATGCCATGGATCTCGGCGATCTGGGCCATCGACGGTCTCGTGCACTGTCAGGCGGCCAGCGCCAACGGGTGGCGCTCGCCCGCGCTCTCGCCTGCGAGCCGGACCTGCTGGTTGCCGATGAGCCGCTGGGCTCGTTGGACGTCACCGCTCGCAACCGTCTGCGGCGCAACCTGGCCGCCCACCTCAGCAGCGGGCGCAACGGCGGCAGTGCGTCGCCCGCGGCGCCGCGCCACGGCGCGGGCAGTGTGCCGCGCCTGCTGATCACCCACGATCCAACCGACGCCTTCGTGCTGGCCGATCATGTGCACATCCTCGAGAACGGTCGCCTCACCCAATCGGGAACGCCGGACGAGCTGCGACGCGCGCCGGCTACCGCGTACGCCGCCGATCTGTCGGGCATCAACCTGGTGCGCGGCACCGCCCGCGACGGCGAGATCACCGTGGCGGACGACGACCCGACGCCGTCGCCGACCGGCCGACGCCCGGCCGTGGTGCTGCACGCTGCGGACACATCGATGTTCGGCGCGGTCTTGGCCACGATCCACCCGCGGGCGATCGCCCTGCACCGGGAACGGCCCAGCGGCAGCCCCCGCAACGTCTGGCGCACGACCGCCGAAGCCGTCGAGCCGCTGGGCGACATCACCCGCGTGCTGCTCGGCTCTCCCCTGCCGCTCACGGCCGACATCACGCCGGGCGCCGCACACGAGCTCCTGATCCGACCCGGCACCACCCTGTGGGTGTCGGTCAAGGCCACCGAAGTTGATCTCGCTCCCGACAGCCGCGACTGATCAGACTGAACGCCTGACGGAAACCCACCCCTTGCCGGCGCCGGGGCGATCGTCGAACTCGGCGGCGTAGCGATCGAAGAAGCCCGGGTCGGCCGCAGCCGCTGCGGCGGCGATGTCGTCGCGGGCAATGGCGGCCTGCCACGCGTCCATCAGCCGATCCTCGGCCTCGTAGTCGAAGCGATCCACGATCGAGCGCTCCATGGCGCCGCCGGGCTCTGGGTGGTTCTCGGGACGGGCTAGCCATCGCGCGGTGTCGGTCAGTCCCTGCACCGGATCCACGACATCTCGATACCCGAGCTGGTAGATCGCCTTGTCGCAGTTGATGACACGGTGATGGGGCGTGCTGCGCTGGGTGAGATGGTGCGACACGGCAGCGTGCTCCCACGGGATCGACACGATCTCGAAGCTGTGGTCCAGCGCCGCAGCAATGATCTCGACCCACTGCAGCAGCGTCGGCGTCCACTCGTCCGACACGTTGTACGCCTCGCCCGACGAAGCCGCCCCGGCATCGATGGTCGCCAGCACCATCGCGGCAGCATTGCGGGCGTCAGCAGAGCCCTGCAGGGTCACCCCGCCGTCGGGCAGCACGATGCGGTTGCGGCCATCGAGCACGCGGCGCACGATCTTCCACTCGCGCGGGCTGATCTGGCCGGGGCCGTAAATCCACGGGTAGCGCAGGTGCGACGCCGTGGGGTGCTCACGGAATACGACGAGCTCGGTGTTGGCGATCTGGCGCACCTTGTTGTTGACGCGGAACTCGGGCGGCTCGTCGGAGACCAGGCGATCGTGCTCGCGCGTCGGCACCCGCATGCCGGCCGGCCACAGCGCATCGGCATCGCCCCAGCCGCTGTACACGGGGAAACCGCCGATGCTCACGAACTTGGCGACGCGGCCGGCCATCACCCGGGCGATCTCGCGCAGCCGCCCGTACATGATCACCGACAGGTCGTAGGTGGCCGATCCGATGGCAGCGGCGAACCGGTCGGCATCGAACGGGTCGGTGTGGATGTGCTCGACCAGATCGGTGATCTCATCGACCTCGTGGCGTCCCGTGTGCAGGATCGTCACCCGGTAGCCGCGCTCCAGCAAGCCCTTCACCACGTGGGGCCCGGTCGGACCCGTGCCGCCCACCACCAACGCCCTCCGCTCGCTCACGGCCTCCGAATCTACGACGGGTGCCGGTGAAGCTGGCTCCATTCGCCGGTACGCTCCCGCAACGATGAGCGCGAGCGTCAGCGGAACCGGGTCATGAGCGAGTACAAGCGCGGCACCCGGGTAGTAGTCAACGAGGACCTCCCTGGCGTCCCCGAAGGCACGCCAGGCAAATGCGGCCGGGGGCTCGGCTTCGCCATCAAGCGCTACCGCGTGCGCTTCGACAACGACGTCGAGATCATCTCGGTGGCCCACAACAAGCTGGTGCCCGAGGACGAATGGCCGCAGTTCCTCGCCAAGCGAGCCCGTGAAGAGATCGAGGCCGCCCAAGAGCGCGCGCGAATTGCGGAAGCCCGTGCCGCAGCTGCGGAGTCGCGCGGACTGCCCGCCGCGAGCACCGATGAGGCTGCCGCAGAACCCGCCGAGGCAGCGGTGGAGGCGTCCGCCCCGGCGGAGCCGGCCGCCGACGACGGCGGTACCGATCCCCGACTCGCCGCGATACTCGCCCGCTCCAAGTCCGCACGCGAAGCGACGGGCGTGCCCGCCCCGGAAAGCACGCCTGCACCCGCGGCCGATGATCCTGCTCCGGCGCCGGAAGCTGCTGCGGCACCCGAGCCAGCCGCTCCCGCTCCCGCAACGGCGGCACGGCCCGCTCGCTCGGCGCCGCCGTCAGGACCTGAGCGGGCAGAGATCCCGGAGTTCGTGCCCGGCCCCGAGGTCGATCCCGACTACACCCCCGCAGCGAATCGCGTCAGCGAGCTGATGTCCCAGGTCAGTCACAACGACTGAGCGCCCGGCGGCATGGGGCCTCAGCCGGTCAACGGCGGCGGATCGAACGGCGCGGGGTCGGCGAAGCGTCGCACCACGTTGGCCGTGATGCGGGCGATGTCGTTGTCGTAGCCGTCGCGGGCCAGCGCACCGAACCACGAGATCGAGCCCACCGAGAACACCGCCCCGCCGTTGGGCGTCTCGTAGAACACCATGTCGGCACGCACCATGGGGTCGGGTGTCGGGAAGTGCACCGAGCCCTCGAACTCTTCCTTGGTACGCAGCATGTCGGGCCCGAAGGTCGTCGCCGAGGCCAGCACCACGGCGTGGCCCGGCGATCCCAGCCGCACGTCGTAGCGATCCAGCTCCTGGCCGGCGGCACCGCCGCCCAGCCCCGATGTGCCGATGCGCTCGTCGGGCACACCGTCAAGGATCCACGCCGCGCGTGAGTCGTCCACGCCGGGATCGCGCACGAAGTAGGTGGCCTTCTCGAATCCCTGCGCGGCAAAGCCGATGCCGCAGATCTCGTTGGGCGCTCGCCCTTGGCGCCGCCACATCCCGCCGTACTCGCCGCCCCAGGCGTGGTAGCTCTCCCCCGGCCCGGTCTGCCAGTTCCGCACGCCGTCCTCGGCCCGGCGCAGCTCCATGGCGCCCGGCCAGTCATCGCTGAAGGCCACCCTCCAGTAGAAGCCGTTGCCGCCCAGGTACATGAGCCGCCCGCCGTTGCGCTGCCAATGGGCCAGTGCGTCCAGCATCGCGGTCGACCAGTACTCAGGGTGGCTGCCGGTCACCAGCACCCGGTACGGCGCGATGGCGTCGACACCCTCGACATGCAGATCCTCGTCGGTGACGATGTCGTGGCCGACTTCGAGATGCGCCAGGAAAGCGTTGATGTCGGTGTCGGGCGTGAAGTTCCAGCCGTCGGCGCCGGGGCGCAGATTCAGCACGGGCCGGCGGCGCGAGCTGAACATGACGCCGCTGCGGTCCGGGTGCTTCTCGTAGTGGCTCAGGCCGATCTCTCGGTGGTCTCGAACATACGCATGCTCTGGCCGCAGCTTGGCGCGCGTGGGCATGAAATCTGCGCCGTCGATGAGCGTCCGGTGATTGGCATAGGCCATATAGGTGGCGGTCGGCATCAGCAGCGCAACATCGGCCGTGCGGGCGCCGGGCGCCGGGCGCACGAAGAACGGCACCCGATCCTCGCCCGCATCGCCGCGCACCCGGAAGGCGTAGATGCCGCTCGGCAGCTCCTCCGGCAACGTCGCCTCAACCGTGGTCTGCCACCCGGCGTCGTACATATCGTCGTGATGGAAATGAACGGCGTCATAGTGGGACGGATTGTCGGACCACCGGTGTGCAGCCCCGTCCCACGCTGGGCCTGTGATGGCTCGCGTCGGCAGTTGATGCAGAACGATCGGCCCGCAGACAGGGTCATCAGCAGGCACCGAGCATCCGGCCATGTCGGCGGAAAGATCCCACGACACGGTGGCGTCATCGATCCGCAGCGTCGGTCGCGCCAGCCGACCGTCGAAGCGTTCGCCCGCAGGTCCCGCTGCAAGCCACAGCTCGGTCGGAGCGAGGTCACCCGCGTTGACCGATGTCGTGCCGCTTGCCGCGCCGCCGGTGCCGTGTCGGAGCACATCGCCGTGTGGCGCACCGGCCAGCTCGGCCGCTAACTGCGAGACCGTCAGGTCGCTGAGCCGGCTTCCCTCCACCGCATCGCGCCCCGGAGAATCGGAGAACGCGGTCGTCACCGCTGCGCTGAGGGTGCCTGTGTCGAGATCCAGCTCGGCATCGAGCAGGCACCACCGGTTGCGGGTGAGCGGCAGTTCGTCCACCACCACACGGACTTCGTCGCCTAGCGCCGACGTCGACGCAACTGCGCATCCCCCGATGAGGCCGAGACACAAGGCCTCGATCGCTGCTGAGCCCGTCGGCGCGCCTGCGGTGCGTGCGCACAGCGTCGCGATGCGCGCTGACCGATCCGGCAACGTCGGCATCACCCACACTCGGAGTCCGAGGCGGCGCGCGCTGGGCACACCGTCCAGCGCCGCGGCCCCGAACGAGCCCGGCGTGAGCGGCTGCTCGTCGAGGGACACCGACCAGCTCCCGGCTGCGGGCGCCGGCCGCTCGTCGTAGCCGGAGCCGTAGCGAGTCGGGTCGCCGCAGACGATCCGCGTGATGTCGACCTCGGCGGGGCCGGGCTGGTGCGATGACGCCATCAGCCGGACCGACTCGCCTGCACGCAGGCTCCACGGCTCGCAGTAGCCGGTGACCTGCTTGGGCGGTCCGCCATCCGACCCCGCGGACGCGGGCGACTCGGGCGCGGCTGACTCACTCATGCGGTTGCTTGCTCAACTGGCTTGGCTGCGCAGGGGGCTCAGCGCTGGGACCTGAACGTGTCGTAGTCGGTCACGGGCATGCCGTCAGCTCGCCAGCCGCCGAAGCCGGTCTCGACATGGCTGACCTTGCCGACGCCCATGTCCTGCATGGTGTCGGCAGACAGGGCGGAGCGGGCACCGCCGGCGCAGCACAGGATGAACTCCCGGTCCTCCAGGAATTCCTGCTTGGTGTAGGGCGAGTCGGGTGAGACCCAGAACTCGAGCATCCCCCGCGGCGTATGCATCGAGCCCGGGATGGCGCCGTCTCGCTGGAGCTCGCGCACGTCTCGTATGTCCACGATCAACGCGCCCTCTTCGGTGACACGACGATGCGCCTCCGCCGGCGAGATGTTGTCGATACGGGTCTTGGCCTCGGCGACCATCTCGTTCACTGACTTGACGCCCATCGGTTCCTCCTGGTGGCGCTGGATTCCCTGCCCGGTCGACCGTCGCACCGCCCGAAGCGGTTCGACCGGTCTCCGTGCCCGCAGTCTCACCGACGCGGGCGTTCGAGTCCACTCGACCATTCGGTCTCCGCGCCCGCGCAGCTCCCGCTGGCACACTTTCAGCGGTGACGACACCGTTCCGGCCGGCGTCAGGCCGCTGTTGCTTGGGCATCGACACCGGCGGCACGTTCACCGACGCCGTCGTGTACGACCACGGCACCGACCGGGTCCTTGCGGCCAGCAAGACGCCGACGCGGCACGAAGATCTCTACGGCTGCGTGGTCGAGGCGATGACGAGTGTGCTGACCGGCGGTCGTGGCGCCTCGACCGAGGCGGTGAGCGCGGCCGACATCGGGCTCGTGGCGGTTTCCACGACGCTGGCGACCAACGCGCTCGTCGAGGGCGCAGGGAAGCCTGCCGCGCTCGTGGCCATCGGCTTCGAATCCGAGACGCTGGCGCGCGTCGGGCTGCGTACGGGCACTGGCGAGGTGACGAGCGAGCGCGCCGGCACCTCCCTCGCCGGCAACGGGCGTGATCGGCTGACCGGCAGCCTTGCGGCGGCGCCGGTCGTGGTCGTCGGCGGCGGCCACGGCGCCCACGGCGACGAGCAAGACCCGCTCGACGTCGACGAGCTGGCGCGAGCGGTAGACCGCGTCGATGACTCAGTCGAGGCGTACGCCGTCGCGGCGCAGTTCAGCGTCCGCAATGCCGCACACGAACTTCACGCTCGTGCGGTCATCCAGGAGCGCACCGGCAAGCCCGTCACCTGCAGCCACGAGCTGTCCCCGCGGCTCGGCGGTCCTCGCCGGGCGGTGACGACGCTGCTCAATGCACAGCTCATCTCGGTCACCGCCCGCTTCACCGAAGCGATCCGGGCCGCAATGGCGTCCCTCCAGCTCGACGCCCGTCTCATGGTTGTGCGGGGAGACGGCTCGCTGGTCTCTGCGGATTTTGTGACCCAGCGGCCGATCGAAACCGTGCTGTCAGGCCCCGCTGCCAGCGTGATCGGCGCCCGCCACCTCGCAGGTGCCTCGACGGCACGACAGGAACTGCCCGACGCCAATCTGCTGGTGGTGGACATCGGCGGCACCACCACCGACATCGCGGCGATTCGCAACGGCGCAGTTGTCGCTGCTGACGGCAGCGACGGCGAGGACACGGCAACGGTGGGCGGTCACGCCACGATGGTCACCGCACTGCCGACGGTGACGGTAGGGCTCGGCGGCGACAGCGAGATCCGGATCCCGATTGACGGGAGCCGCGGTCAGCTCGCGGTCGGACCGCGCAGGGTGGTGCCGCTGTGCGTCGCCGCTCAGCGACATCGCGACGTGGTGTTGCCGATGCTGCGACGCCAGCTCGAAGCCGAGCGGCCGCGCGCCGAATTCGGGCAGGTGCTGCTGCGGGCGACCAGCGAGGCATCGGCCGAGCACGTCGGCAGCCGCGCAGGCCAGGACAGCCTTGACAGCGAGATCATGCGACTCGTCGACAGTGCCGGCGGTGCACTTCCGCTGGAGGACCTGAAGCGGTCAGCTCGCTGGCGCGGCGCGCTCGAGCGGCTCGAACGCAGTGGCCGCGTGCGGCGCGCCGCACTGACACCCACCGACGCCTGCGTAGTGCTCGGTCTGATCGACGCCGAAGCATCGTTGGATGCAGCGGCGGCCGAGGCCGGCGCCGCGCTGTTCAGCCGTCAGCGCGACCGCTACGGCGTTGACGTCGGTACCGACGCTGTCGATCTCTGCCGGCGGGTGATGCACATCGCACTGCGCGACGCCACCGAGGCGCTGCTCGGCGTCGCGCTCGGCGCAGACGGGATATCCCCAGGCGAAACCAAGCGGCAGCTCGCGCAGACGGCATTGGACCGCCGGCACCGGGAGTGGGCACGAATCGCTGCCGATGCGCCCGCCGACACCGCGCGTGAGCGCCCATCGGCACAGCCGCTGTGGGGCTTGCTCGAGTCCGGCGAGACAGCGAGCGTCCCGATCACGACCGATGCCGCCGCGACCCTGCCCGACCGCTCCCCGCTTGCGCGCATCGATGCCGGTGTGGGGGTTCCCATCGTTGCCATCGGCGCCCCGGCCACCACCTACGCCCCGCTCGTCGCCGCACTGCTCGGCACTGCGGCGATCGTTCCGACCCATGCCGAGGTGGCGAACGCCGTCGGCGCAGCGGTCGCCCCGGTGAGGATCACCAAGCAGATCACAGTGACCGCACCGCGCCGCGGCAGTTACCGGGCCCACTGGGGCGACGACCCGCCGGTCTGGCACAGCCTGGACGAAGCCCGCGAGTGGGCGACAGCGCAGGCAACCGAGGCCGTCCGTGCCGAAGCTGACGCTGCGGGCGCCAGCGACGCCGCCATTTCGGTCGACTTCCAGACACGCACTGCGCCGAGCAACGGCCGCGAGCTCTTCGTGGAAGCAACGCTGCGCGTCACTGCCACCGGCCGCCCGCTACAGCAGTAACCGGTCTCCAAGAACGTACGCGGACTGCTGCACCTTCTCGTCGCGTCGCCATTCTTCCCCGCTCTTGTTCGCTCCGCTCACGGGCCGCTCGGGCCACGGCTTCGCCCTGTGCTGCCCGCTCTAGCTCGCTGCGCTCGCGGGCCGCTCGGGCCCGCGGCTCAGCCTCTGGGCACTCACCCCTGGGGCGGCGCGGATGCGTGCACCAACCTGCCCTCGGTGCGGCAGGCGGTCTTGAGCGTGCTGAGCAGCTGTACATCCGGCACGGGGCGTGCCGTGGCCGGGTCGTCGGCGAAGACTGCCTCGAGTGCCGCGGCGATGCCCAGCAGCCGCCGGTCGCCATAGCTCGGCCCGACGAGCTGAAGGCCGAACGGCGTGCCCTGGCCGTCGAGCCCGCACGGCAGCGCGGTGGTCGGGTGCCCCACCACGGTGAGTGCCGCCGACAGCCCCAGCCACGCCATGTAGTTGCGCACGGGCTGACCGTCGATCTCGGCGGGGTACAACTCGTGCCAGTCGAAGGGCGGCACACTCACCCCCGGGCAGATCACCACGTCGTAGGTGTCGAACAGTGCGTCGGTGGCGCGGAACAGCTCGACTTGGCGCCGCCGGGCCTTGGCGATATCGAGCACGGTGGTGCTCAGCGCCTCATCGTAGGTGGCGCGGATGTTCGGGTTGAACCCCCCGTCGGGCCCGGCGGTGTCGGGGTCGAATTTGTGGATGCTGCGGTGGTAGTTGGTGGCGAAGATGTCCGACCGGAGTTGCCAGTCCACGTCCAGCGCATCGCTGAGATCGATGTCGGCCTCGTCGATTGAGCCCACGACCGCGGCGAGCCGTTCGACGCGGTCAGCAAACACAGTCCGTACGGCCTCAGAGACCAGTAGCCCGCCGAGGTCGGCGCTCACGCCGACCCGCAGCGAGGCCGCATCAGCCGCCGGGAGTTCGGCGAACGCAGCGGCATCGAGCGGGAACGCCATGGGATCGCGCCTGGCATCGCGATCACGGCCCGCCACCACTGACAGCAGCAGTGCCGCGTCGGCGACGGTGCGGGCCATTGGTCCCGACACGCTGTAGTTGGTGCGACCGATGGTGCGCTCGTCGTGAGCCACCGTGCCCGGCGTGGAACGGTGGGCGACCACGCCGCAGTACGAAGCCGGGATGCGCAGGCTGCCGCCGTGGTCGGATCCGGTGGCCAGCGGTGCCATCCCGCAGGACAGCGCGACGGCTGAGCCGCCGGAGCTGCCGCCGCAGGTCAGCGACGGGTCGAATGGGTTGCCGGTGGCGCCGAAGAGCCGGTTGACGGTGTTGGCGCCGATGCTCAGCTCGGGCGTGTTGGTCTTGCCGATGATGACCGCCCCGGCCGCCCTGACACGCGCCACGATGCCGTCGTCGACTTCGGGAACGTGGCTGGCGAACGGCACGGCGCCGTAGGTGGTGGTGAGCCCGGCCGTGGCCTGGATGTCCTTGATCGCCACCGGCAGACCCGCCAGCGGTCCCAGCCCGCTGCCTCGGACACGTTCGCTGTCGATCTGCCGGGCCACGGCCCGCGCTGCATCGTCGTCTCGAACCACGAGCGCGTTCACCGCGCCGTCGGTGGCATCGGCGCGCTGCAGGCACGACTCCAGTAACTCCTCCGCCGACAGCTCGCCAGCCGCCATCAGCTCTCGTGCCAGTGTCGCGGTGAGATCGCACGGCTCGGTCATTCCCGGAGCGTGGCACATCGCCACACCTCAGGCCGCCGTGAAGCGGCATCGGTAGTCTCTGCGGCGATGAGCAGCACCGATGGGGTGAACTCGAACAGCCGCCGACCGAGCGTGCGTGACGTGGTGGTGGTGGGTGCCGGCTTCGCCGGCATGTACGCGCTCCACAAGCTGCGCGGGCTCGGCTTCGACGTGGTCGTGGTCGAACGGGCTGATGGTGTGGGCGGTACGTGGTACTGGAACCGCTACCCGGGCGCCCGGTGCGATGTCGAGTCGATGCAGTACTCCTACTCGTTCGACCCAGAGCTCGAACAGGAATGGGAATGGTCAGAGCGATACTCCGGCCAGCCCGAGATCCTGCGCTACGCAAACCACGTCGCCGACAGGTACGACCTGCGGCGAGACATCCACTTCGAGACGACGGTCGAACGCGTCGACTGGGTCGATGATGCCCACCACTGGCGCCTGCAGACCGATCGGGGCCTCTACCGGGCGCGCTTCGTGGTGATGGCCACCGGCTGCTTGTCCACCACGAACATGCCCTACTTCGAGGGCGCAGAGACCTTCGCCGGACCCACGTACCACACCGGCAATTGGCCGCACGAAGGCGTCGATTTCTCCGGCACATCGGTGGCCGTGATCGGCACGGGATCGTCGGCGGTGCAAGCAATCCCGGTCATCGCTGCGGAGTGCCGGGAGCTGACGGTGTTCCAGCGCACGCCGAACTACTCGGTCCCAGCGCGCAACGAGCCGCTCGACCCTGACGAGCAGGCTCGCTGGAAGTCCAACTATCGCGACATGCGGGCCAAGATGCTCGAGCAGAACGCCGCGATGGTGCAGCGACTGCCCGACGGTGAAGAACTCGCAAAGGAAGCAGAGGCGGAGGAGTTCTACGAACGCATGCAGGAACGGTGGGACGTGGGCGGCTTCACCTTCTACCGGGCGTACGGCGATATCGCCTTGGACGCCGAGTCGAACGACCGGGTGGCCCAATTCGTCCGCGACAAGATCGGCGAGGTCGTCGATGATCCCGATGTGGCGGCGAAGCTCACCCCGCACAACACCATCGCCTGCAAGCGCCCTTGCCTCGACACGAACTACTACGAGACGTTCAACCTGCGGCACGTGCATCTGGTGGACGTGTCCGAGACGCCCATCGAGCGCATCTCGCAGGCCGGCGTGGTCGTCGACGGCCGGGAGTACCCGGTCGACGCCATCGTGTACGCAACCGGCTTCGACGCGATGACCGGAACGCTGCTGCGCATGAACATCACCGGGCGTGACGGCGTGCGTCTGGCTGATCACTGGGACGCCGGCCCGCGTACCTACCTCGGCTTGGGCGTAGCGGGCTTCCCGAACATGTTCACCGTGTCCGGGCCCGGCAGCCCGTCGGTGCTGACCAACATGATCCCGTCCATCGAACAGCACATCGACTGGATCTCGCGCTGCTTGGTCGAGCTTCGCGAGCGCGGCACTGCCACCATCGAACCCGAACCCGATGCGGAGGCGTACTGGGTCGACTACGTCAACGCCGTGGCAGACCTGACGCTGTATCCCACGTGCAACTCGTGGTACCTGGGAGCGAACATCCCGGGCAAGACCCGGGTGTTCATGCCGCTGCCGGGCTTCCCGCCCTATGTCGAGGTGTGCGAGGACGTGGCATCCGACAACTACCGCGGCTTCGCCCTGGCTTGATCACGCAAACTCCTGCGGAGGCCTGCCGATGAGATTCACGCCCACCGAACTGACCGGTCCTGAGCTTGACCTCCAGGCAGAGGTGCGCGAGTTCCTGGCAAGCGAGCTGCCGCCCGGCACCCACGAGCCGTGCCTGGGCATGGCTGCCGACCACGACCGGGAGTTCTCGGCCAAGATGGCCGCCCGGGGCTGGGTGGGCATGGCACTGCCATCACGCTGGGGCGGCTCGGACCGCACCGCCGTGCAGCGCTTCATCGTGGTGGAGGAGATGCTGCGCTGGGGTGCACCAGTGGGCCACCACTGGGTGGCCGACCGCCAGACCGGCAACGTGATCCTCAAGTTCGGCACCGACGAGCAGCGGGAGCGGTTCCTGCCGCCGATCTGCCGGGGCGAGCTGGGCTTCTCGATCGGCATGAGCGAGCCCGACAGCGGTTCGGACTTGGCCTCGGTGTCGACCCGGGCTGAGCGTGCCGATGACGGGTGGGTCGTGAACGGCACCAAGATCTGGACGTCGAACGCGCACATGAACGACTGGTTCATCTGCCTGCTGCGCACGGCGCCGATGGAGGACGGCAACAAGCATGCGGGCCTGTCGCAGTTCCTGATCGATCTGCGCTCGCCGGGTCTCGAGATCAGCCCGATCCCGTTCCTGGACGGCAGCCATCACTTCAACGAGGTGACGTTCCACGACGTGTTCGTGCCCGACATCAACGTGGTGGGCCAGCCGGGGATGGGCTGGCACCAGAACACCACCGAGATGGCCTACGAGCGCGGCGGCCCCGACCGCTGGCTGTCGCCGTTCTCGACGGTGGAGCAGCTGCTGCGCGAGGCGGCAGGCACACCGATGGAAGACGCTGTGTCGGACCTGTTCGGCGAACTGGCGGCTCGCTGGTGGGGCATCCGGAACCTGTCGCTGTCGGTGGCGCGGCTGATCGACGAGGGCGAGGCGCCGTCGGTGGAGTCGGCGCTGGTGAAGGAGATGGGGACTCGCTACGAGCAGGAGGTCGTCGAGAAGCTGGTGCAGCTCATCGACGAGGAATACTCGCCCGAGTCCGAATCGCTGTTCGAGCGGCTGCTGGCGCAGTGCGTGGTGACGTTCCCGGGCAACACGATCCGGGGCGGCACCATCGAGATCCTGCGCTCGGTCGCCTCGAAGGGTCTGCAAGGGCTGCCAGCGTGACGGCAGCCCCATCGACGCAGGTGCCGGTGTGACCGTGAGGACGGCACCTGAGCCTGTGGTGGTCGACGAGTTGATCACCGAGACAGCCGACCGGCTGTTCGGCGAGCTGTGCACCCACGAAGCGGTGCAGGCCGCCGAGGACAGTGGCGAAGCACCCGACATCTGGGACGCGTTCTGCGAGACCGGCTTCGACTTGATCGCTGTGCCCGAGGACGCTGGCGGATCGGGCGGCACGCTTGCAGAGGCCATCGAGGTGCTGCGCCTGGTCGGCTACCACTCAGCACCGATCCCGGCTGCCGAGAACGGCATCCTCGGCGGCTGGCTGCTCGCCGAGGCCGGCCTCGAGCGCCCCGATGGTCTGGTCACGGTCATCCCGCCCCGCGCAACCGAGGGTGGCTGGTCGGGCGGCGGGGCCTGCTCGGTGAGTCTCGACGGCGACGGCACCGCAGTGCTGAACGGCGAAGCCCACCGGGTGCCGTGGGCACGCAGCGCCGAGGCCATCGTGTGCGTCTGCGAATGCGACGGGCGCACGACCGTGGTGTCCGTACCGACCTCGGAGTGCACGATCACACCGCTGCCGAACATGGCCGGCGAGCCCCGCGACTCCGTCAGCTTCGATGGCGCGACAGGACGAGCGGCACCCACACCGGACGGCGTTGACGCTGGAGCCTTGGCGCAGCGCGGCGCGCTGTCGCGTGTGGCGCTGATGGCCGGCGCAATCGAGAAGATGTGCCAGCTCACGGTCAGCTACACCAACGAGCGGGTCCAATTCGGCCGACCAGTAGCCCGCTTCCAAGCGGTCCAGCAGCACCTGGTCTGGGCAGCACAAGATGCGGCGCTGGTACGCATGGCTGCCGAGGTCGCCGCCCGCGAAGCCACCCGGGGCGACGCCCCGTTCGAGATCGCCGCAGCCAAGCTCGTTGCCAACCAGGCAGCGGCTCGGGCCACCAAGGCCTGCCACCAGGCGCACGGCGCCATGGGCATGACCCAGGAGTACCCGCTGCACCACTTCAGCCGCCGGCTGTGGAGCTGGCGCAAGGAATACGGCTCCGACGCCCACTGGTCGGCCGTGCTCGGCGAGATGGCCACCGGCGTCGGCGCCGACGGCCTCTACCCCCTCATCACCAGCGGCACCGCCGCCTTGGGCTGAGCGAAGCGCTGCGGCGGCGGCACATCTACGCTCGCCGCATGGATGAGAGCACCTTTGACGAATTCGGCGAGTACGGGGATGTCTCGGTCAAGCTGAGCGATGACCACGTGGCGGTCGTGGAGATTCACCGGCCACCGAACAACTTCTTCGATCTGGAGCTCATCGACGGGCTGGTTGCCGCGTTCGGCGACCTCGACGAAGAGGACGGCTGCCGCGCCAGCGTGCTGTGCTCGGAGGGCAAGAACTTCTGCGCCGGTGCACAGTTCGGCTCCGACGGGCGACGGGGCGGCGAGATCACCGCCACCAACGCCGACGGCAGCCCCCGCCACCTCTACGACGCAGCCTTCGACCTGTTCTCGGGGCGCAAGCCGGTAGTCGGCGCCATCCAGGGCGCGGCCGTCGGCGGCGGCTTGGGCGTGGCCTGCTTCCCAGACTTCCGCATCGCTGCCCCCGAGGCCCGCTTCACGGCCAACTTCGCCCGGCTCGGCTTCCACCACGGATTCGGGCTGACCGTGACACTCCCCCGGCTCGTCGGCAACCAGCAGGCGCTGGACTTGCTCTACACCGGCCGGCGCGTCAAGGGAGACGAGGCCGTCGAGATGGGGTTGGCCGACAAGCTGGTGCCGCTCGACGACCTGCGCCAGGTCGCCTATGACTTCGCCTGCGAGATCGCCGGCTCGGCGCCGCTGGCCGTCGAGTCGATCCGCTACACCATGCGCGGCCACTTGGCCGATGCCATCAAGGTGGCCACCGACAACGAGAAGGCCGAGCAGGATCGCCTGCGCACCACCAACGACTGGCGCGAGGGCGTCAACGCCATGAACGAGCGCCGGACGCCGAACTTCACCCGCAGCTGATGCCGAATCTCGCCGCCACTGCGAGCACGCCGGACGTGGCGCCCCCGGCGCGGGCCGTGTCCGGCGCAGGCGCGTGATGTCGGTCTCGTCAGAGACGCCAGCAGCGACGGCCGACGGCGTCACGTCCACGCTCACCCCGGACGACATCCGGGCAGCGCTCGACGGACTGCTCGAGCGTCGCACCGACCAGACGCGACTGACGTCGATGGGGGCCGGCAGCGACGATCTCGACGACGGTCGGGCCTACCTCGCGGCGACCGTGGACGGCGGCTGGCATGTGCCGACGTGGCCGTCCAACCATGGCGGCCGGGATGCCTCGGTGGCGGAGAACCAGCTCATCGGCTCGGTGCTGCGCGAGTACGTCGTGCCCGACCTGTACCCGTTCGCGATCGGTCTCGGCATGGTGGGCCCTGCCCTGCTGGCGCACGGAACCGAGGAGCAGCAGGACCGCTGGCTGCGGCCGATCGCATCTGGCGCCGAGATCTGGTGCCAGATGTTCTCCGAGCCCGAGGCCGGTTCGGACCTTGCCAACGTTGCGCTGAGCGCTGCGGAGGACGGCGACGTGTGGCGGCTCGACGGCCAGAAGACCTGGACCAGTCGGGCGATGTGGTCGAAGTGGGCCATCTGCCTGGCTCGCACCGACCCGGATCAGCCCAAGCACAAGGGCCTCACGATGTTCGTGATCGCCATGGACGCACCCGGCGTCGACGTGCGGCCGCTGCGGCAGATGAACAACGACGCCCATTTCAGCGAGGTGTTCGTGGACGGTGCGGTCGTTCCCGACGCATGGCGGGTCGGCGATGTGGGCGAGGGGTGGCGGGTTGCGATGACGATCCTCTCCCACGAGCGGGCAGGCGCCGGCAGCCGTGGCGGTGGCGACGGTGCGAAGCGTGGCTCCCGCATTCCTACGTGGATCGCCGATCTGGCCGCGCTCGGCGCGCTTGACGACCCAATAGGAACTGACGCAGCGCGACGCGACGAGGCCATGTCGATCTACGCCGCCGACATGGCGTCGCGCTGGACCGCTCAGCGGGCAGCGGACGAGGCGCGGTCGGGCGGCAGTCCGGGACCGGCCGGCAGCGGTGCAAAGCTGAGGACGGTGTCGTCGTACAAGCGGCGCGCCTATCTGGCGAATCGCTCCGCGGGAGCCGCAGGCATGCTCGAAGACGGTCACGGCTACATCGAGACGGTGACGGCACCGTCGATGTCGATACGGGGCGGCACCGACGAGATCCAGCGCAACATCCTGGGCGAGCGGGTGCTGGGCCTGCCCGGCGAGCCCCGCCTCGACCGCGACGTGCCCTGGCGCGAATCCCGACGGGGACTGCTCTAGGCGGCGCGGGCACTGGCGCCCGGCGCGGCCCAGTTCGATCGCGATCTTCAGCACCTGCAAGCCGCGCTAGACACTGGCAAACCCGAGCGAGGTGTCGACCATGAGCGACTGGCCCACGACCTACGGCGAGGTCATGTTCCTCGAACAGCACGGCCCCGACACCTATGTCGGCGTCAGCCCCGAGTACATGTGGGGCCGCATCTACGGCGGGCAGGTCATCGCGCAAGGCCTGTGGGCAGCGTTTCAGACCGTCGACGAAGCGTTCGTGCCCCACTCCGTGCACGCCTACTTCATCCGCGGCGGCACTCTCGACGAGCCAGTCCGCTACGAGG
Organism: Acidimicrobiia bacterium; assembly: GCA_022820925.1. GTDB lineage: Bacteria > Actinomycetota > Acidimicrobiia > Acidimicrobiales > Poriferisodalaceae > Poriferisodalis. The sequence continues at coordinate 86,075 of JAJEEO010000008.1, forward strand.
TCGACCGGTTGCGCAACGGCCGCTCGTTCTGCACCCGGGCGGTGGTGGCCCGCCAAAGCGGTGGCGCCATTTTGAACCTGTCGTGCTCGTTCCATGTGGCCGAGCAGGACGCCGAAGTGCAGACAGCACGCATCCCGCTCGCCCCCGACCCGCAGGACTGCCGCAACATCGACGAAGAGCGGTGGCCGTGGATCATGGAGCGCCGCCCGCTGCCGAGCCATCCGGGAGCCGGCCAGTCGATGGGCTGGGTGCGCATTGTCGATCCCATCGACGACGACCCCCGGCTGCACATCTGCGGGCTGGCGTTCACCTCCGATGCCATCCAGTTCAACGCCGCCCGCTCGCTGCACCCGCTGCAGGTGACCCGCGAGCAGTACCAGGAGACGTTCATGGGCGCGTCACTGGACCATGCGATGTGGTTCCACCGCCCGATGCGCGCCGACCAGTGGCACCTCTACCAGTTCGACTGCCACGGTCTCACGAGCGCACGCGGCATGACGGTGGGCAACCTGTTCGCTCCCGACGGCAGCCACGTCGCGACGATCGCCCAGGAAGTGCTGCTGCGGGAACGCCGACCCCAGAGCTAGGAGGCTGAGCCGGACGGCGAAGCCGTGGCCCGAGCGGCCCGTGAGCGCAGCGAACAAGAGCGGGAAGCAACAGGTGACCCAACGAGAAGGTCCATCGATCCGCGCACGTTCTCGGGACCGTCGGCGCTGCTAGGCGCAGCAGGCGTCGTCAGCGTGGCTCTCGCGCTCCACGCCGTCGCCACGTCGCGACAGCACCACGTTGTTCATGACCTCGGCGTCGCCCTGCTTCACGTACCACTCCCAGTCGATGCCGTGCGGATCGGTGGCCCAGGTCTCGACCTTCTCGGCGTAGCAGCACATCGTCTCGTCGATGGTGGAGGTGGTGAGACCGGCTTCGACCATGCGGGCATGGGCCTGCTCCACCTCGCTGGCGGAGGTGGTCTCGACGCCGAGATGGTTGATGGTGCCGCCGTTGCCGGGATTCTCGAACAGCACCAGCTTCAGCGGCGGCTCGTCGATAGCGAAGTTGGCGTACCCGTCGCGCCGCTTGGCCGGTTCGGCACCGAAGAGCCGCGAGTAGTAGTCGACCGCCTCGTCGATGTCGTCCACATTGAGTGCCAGCTGCAACCTCATGGGTTCACACTACGGCGAGCGCCCGGTGCCGCAAAGGACGATCCCGGACATCTGACTCTCCTATTGCAGTGCATCTAAGGTGCCCCGCTGTGACTCCGCCACAACAGCTCAACCTCGACCAGCTCGCGGCTGCAGACGCCCTGACCGCCTACTTCGCCGACGGGGGCGAGGCGCCGGTCGAGGCGTTCGCCGACTTGGGCTTCGAGGACGGGCTTGCCATCCAGTGCGAGATGCAGCGACGAGCTGTTGCGAGCGGCGCGGTGCACGCCGGCTGGAAGGTCGGGCTCACCTCGGACCGGGCCCGCACGACCGTGGGCATCGACGACCGGCCATTCGGGCACGTCAATCGGGTGCTCACTTCGCCCGCTGTGCTCACGTCGGCGGAGATCCGCAAGGTGAGCATCGAACCTGAGATGTGCTTCGTGATCGGCGAGCGCATCGGTGGCGACAACGTCGACCCGGCCTCTGTGCCCGCCCGGATCGCGCAGGTGTGCGCCGGCTACGAGGTGAACGAGGCGCGGGTGGCCGTCGCGGGGAACCTCGCCATGCTCGTCGCCGACAACCTGACGAACTGGGCCATCGTGCGCGGCTCGGGCGTCGACGCACCGCCGGCGGAAGAACTCGACCGCTGCGTGGTGACGGTGTCGTGCGATGGCGCCGAACGCTTCAGCTGCACGGCCGCAGACGAGGTCGACAACCCCTACCTGTCGATTGCCCGACTGGCGGCCACGCTGCACCGCCACGGCATGGCACTCGAACCGGGCCAGAGCGTGATCACCGGCGCGTACGCCCGCTTCCGGGCCGAAGCCGGCCAACACTGGACGACCCACTACAGCGGCATTGGCGACGTGGAGGCAACGATCTCATGAGTACCGATCCCATGGCAGCTGGCCCGCCAGGCCCGACCGTTCTCGACGTGCCCGACGGGCCGCTCAACGTGCTGGTCACCAAGACGCTCACCTTGCCCGATGTCAGCCCCGCCGACGAGGCCGCCATCCGCGACGCAGCCGGGCCGGGAGCCGTCGTGAACATCGTGGACCGTGTGCGAGACGGCGTCCCGCTGGCCGGCGACGCGCAGGTGATCCTCGGCATCGTGCCCGAGTGGCTGTTCGACGCAGCGCCGAGCCTGCGCTGGATCCATGCGACGGCGTCGGGCGTCGACATGTTCATGTACCCGAAGTTCCTCGCCAGCGATGTGGTGCTCACCGGCGAGAAGGGTTTGGTCGGCAGCCATCTGGCCGACCACGCATTCGGCCTGCTGCTCGCGCTGGTCAGGCGCATCGCAACCGCCGTGAAGCTTGGCCCCGAAGGATGGGACAACGACCTGCGGGAGCAGATGCGCTACAGCGAGCTCGAGCTCGAAGGCCTCACCATGGGCATCCTGGGCTTCGGCGGCACCGGGCGGCACATCGCCCGACGGGCGCTCGCATTCGGCATGAAGGTGCAGGCCATGGACCTGTACCCGGTGCCGCCCGGCGAGGGCGTCGAGACGGTTGGCGGGCCCGAGTCACTGCGGGACGTCGTGGCCACCAGCGACGTGCTGGCGGTAGGGCTGCCGCTCACTGCCGACACCCGGGCGATGTTCGACGACGAGATGTTCGCCCTGATGCCCGACGGCGCCGTCCTGCTCAACGTGACCCGCGGCGAGATCATCGACGGTCCGTCGCTGGAACGGGCGCTGGCCGACGGCCGGATCGGCGGGGCCGCCCTCGACGTCGCTCCGGTCGAGCCGCTGCCCGCCGACAGCCCGCTGTGGGAGTTCGACAACTGCGTCATGACACCCCACACGGCAGGGGCGAGCCAGCACCGCGCACGACGCAACCTGGAGCGCTTCTGCCGCAACCTCGTCGCCCTGCGCGAGGGTCGCCCCCTCGAAGGCGTCGTGGACAAGCAGACCGGCTTCTAGCCCCGCGGAATTCCGACACTGACCTGTCACAGAAAATCCGACTGGACAGGTCGGGTTTTGCCGGTACCCTGCTGCGCGCTCGGCAATCCCGCCGGGTCAGGCATAGCCCGCCTTATGGGGCGTAAGAAATGGAGCTCGTCATGAGCGAATCACCAACAGACCCACTTGCCGATCTCGGATTCGAGACACGAATGATCCACGCGGGTCAAGCGCCTGACAGCGCCACCAACGCCCGCGCGGTGCCGATTTACCAGACCACGTCGTTCACCTTCGACAGCTCCGAGCATGCTCAGAACCTGTTCGGGCTGGCGGAGATCGGCAACATCTACACCCGGATCATGAACCCGACCCAGCACGTCCTCGAAGAGCGCATCAGCGCGCTCGAGGGCGGCGTGCGCACAGCGGTCGGGCTTCCGGGAGCGTTGGCAGTGGCCTCGGGCCAAGCGGCCGAGACCTTGGCGGTGCTCAACCTGGCGGAGGCAGGCGACCACATCGTGGCCAGCCCGTCGCTGTACGGGGGCACCTACAACCTGTTCCACTACACGCTGCCGAAGATGGGCATCGAGGTCTCCTTCGTGGAGGACCCCGATGACATCGACTCGTGGCGCGGTGCGGTGCGTGACAACACCAAGGCCTTCTACGGCGAGACCATCGGCAACCCTAAGAACGACATCTTGGACTTCGAGGCGGTCGCGGATGCGGCGCACAGCGAGAACGTCCCGCTGATCGTGGACAACACGGTGCCCTCGCCGTACCTGTGCCAGCCGCTGGCGCACGGTGCGGACATCGTGGTTCATTCGGCCACCAAGTTCATCGGCGGGCATGGCACCTCGATCGGCGGCCTCATCGTGGACGGCGGCACGTTCGACTTCGGCGCTTCGGGGCGGCACCCGATGTTCACCGAGCCCGACCCCAGCTACCACGGGCTGGCCTACTGGCCCGCTCTCGGTGCAGGATCGTTCATCCTCAAGGCTCGGGTGCAGCTGCTGCGTGACATCGGCGCTGCCGTGTCCCCAATGAATGCGTTCCTGTTCCTGCAAGGCATCGAGACGCTGTCGCTGCGCATGGAGCGGCATGTGGCCAACGCCGTGGCGGTGGCCGACTACCTCGAAGGCCATCCGCAGGTCGAATGGGTGCTGTACGCGGGACTGCCGTCAAGCCCGTACAACGAGCGGGCGCGAAAGTACCTGCCCAAGGGGGCCGGCTCGGTGCTGGCCTTCGGGATCGACGGCGGCACCAAGGCCGGTCAGAAGTTCGTGGAGAGCCTGCGGCTGCACAGCCATGTTGCCAACATCGGCGATGTGCGCAGCCTGGCGATCCACCCGGCCAGCACGACGCACAGCCAGCTCACGCCGCAGGAGCAGTCCGACACCGGCGTCGAGCCGAACCTGGTGCGCCTGTCGGTCGGCATCGAGACGATCGACGACATCATCGCCGATCTCGACATCGGCTTCGAGGCCGCAGCCAGCATCTAGGCACTCGCCCGGCGTGGCGCCGGCGCTGCTCGCGAGAACTAGCGGACGGCGTCGGCGTCGCGTAGGGCCGCGATCTCGTCGGGTTCCAGCCCGAACTGGGTCAGGATCTCGTCGGTGTGCTCACCCTGCGCGGGGCTGGGCCGCCGGATGTCACCGGGCACCCCGTCGATCTGGGTGGCGTTGCGCACGATGCGGATGTCGCCCATCACCGGGTGATGCACCGGCGCGGCCATGCCCAGGTGCTGAACCTGCGGATCGGCAAATGCTTCGGCCACGGTGTTGACGCGCCCGCACGGGATGCCGACGTCATTGAGCCGCTCCACCCATTCGTCGCAGCCGGCGGTAGCGAGCTGCTCGCCGATGAGCTTGTTCAGCTCAGTCCGGTTGGCCGAGCGCAGCTTGGTTGACGAGAACCGCTCGTCCTCGACCAGGTCGGCGCGGCCGATCTCGGCGCAGAACGCCCGCCACAGCCGCCCGCCGGGCGCCGCGATGTTGATGTAGCCATCCGCCGCCTCGTAGGTGCCCATGGGGATCATCGTGGGATGGTCGTTGCCGGCCTGCGGCGGGTCCTCCCCTGCCACGGTCCAGCGGGCCGCCTGGAAATCGAGCATGCCGATCATCGACTCGAGCAGCGAGGTGTGCACCCAGCGGCCCTCGCCGGTGCGGCCTCGTTCGATGAGGGCCACCAGCACGCCGATCGCGAGCTGCAGCCCGGCGGTCACATCGCTGATCGCCACGCCGGCCCGCACGGGACCGTGGCCGGGCAGCCCGGTGACCGCCATCATCCCGCCGAGGCCCTGCGCTATCTGGTCCACGCCGCCCCGTGTGGCGTACGGGCCGTCCTGGCCGAAGCCCGAGATGGATCCCATCACCAGCGCAGGATTCACGGCGTGCAGCGTGTCCCAGTCGAAGCCCAGCCGGTACTTGACGGTCGGTCGCAGGTTCTCGATCAGCACGTCGGCAGAACGAACCAGGCGGTGCAGCAGCTCTCGTCCCGACGGGTGCTTCAGGTCGATGACCAGCGAGCGCTTGTTGCGGTGGACGTTGAGGTGGTCGGGCGATGCCTCGCGGCCTTCCTCGAACCCATCGATGGGGGCGTCCACCCGGATGACATCGGCACCCCAGTCAGCGAGCTGGCGCACAGCGGTGGGCCCCGCCCGTGCGATGGTCAGGTCCAGCACCGTGATGCCGGCGAGCGGAAGCGTCTCGCTCGCCGGATCGACACCGGTTCCGGTCTGGGTGCTCACTGGCTCAGCGATGCGCCGGGTCCGCCTGGGCGCCGCGCACGAGCCGCCCGGGACGGGCACCGGTGAACTCGCCATCGGCCGACACCTCGGCTCCGGCCACGAACGTGTGCCGGTACCCCGTCGAGCGCTGGATCAGGCGCTTGCCGCCGCTCGGCAGGTCGTACACCAGCTCTGGGCGTCCCACGCCCAGAGCGTCGAAGTCGACGATGTTGATGTCGGCTCGATAGCCCGCCGCGAGCAGGCCCCGGTCGGCTAGCCCGTACGCGAGCGCGTTGGCGCGGGTCTGCTTGTGCACCAGGAACTCCAGCGGCAAGCCCTCGCCACGGCTGCGGTCACGGGCCCAGTGGGTCAGCAGGTACGTCGGGTACGACGCGTCGCAGATCGTGCCCACGTGCGCCCCCGCGTCGCCGATGCCGCAGATCGTGTAGGGGTCGGCCAGCATCTCGCGGATCACGTCCAGGCTGCCGGCGGTGTAGTTCTCGAAGGGGTAGAGCAGCAGGGCGTCGCCGTCGCCTTCCGTCAGCAGGTCCAGTGCCAGCTCCCACGGGCTCACGCCCAGATCTGCAGCCCGCGCGGCCACTGAGGCGCGAGGATCGGGCTCGTAGTCGGGCACGTCGCCAAGTTCGAAGGCGCGGGTGAGCGCGTAGTCCATCCACTTGCTGAAGCCGTCCACCGGCCGGTCCTCTACCAATGCCCGCCGCAGCGTCTCGTCGCTGCGCATGCGGGCCGCGCGCTGCGGCGTCGGCAGGTGCGCTATGTCGCGATAGGCCGGGTGGTTGCCGAAGGGATTGACCGAAACGTCGAGCCCGAGCAGCACGCTGATCGGGCGGCAGCCCACCTGCCCGTTCGCCGAGACCCCGTCGGCGTTCGCTGCGTGGATCTCATCCAGGGTTTCCCGCCACAGCTCCGGCGCGTTGTCCACCTGCAGCAGCAGCACCGACAGCGGCCGGCCCGACAGCTCGGCTGCGGCCCGCAACGTTTCGAACTCTCCGGGTCCGAAGTCGGAGTTCACCTGCAGCACCCCGGCGCCGGCGCGCTTCATCGCACTGGCGACGGCGGCGAGCTCAGGATCGCCCGCCGACAGCGACGGGGTGAGGCGGCCGTCGGCCGCCTTGTGCTTGGTGGTTCGACTCGTGGTGAACCCGAGTGCGCCGGCCTCCAGCGCCTCGGTCACGAGATCGGTGATGCGGTCGAGCTCGGGCGCGGTGGGCACCTCGGCGTGATCTGCACCGCGCTCGCCCATGACAAAGAACCGGAGGGCGCCGTGGGGCAGTTGGCTGCCGACATCCATGACTCTGGGCGTCGCATCGAGCGCGTCGAGGTACTCGGGGTAGCTGGTCCAGCAGAAGTCGATGCCGTCCGCGAGGACGGTGCCCGGAATGTCCTCGACGCCTTCCATCAGGTTGATGAGGTAGTCCTCGGTGCCCGGATGCACGGGAGCGAAGCCGACGCCGCAGTTGCCGAAGATGGCCGTGGTGACGCCGTGCCACGATGACGGCGTCATCTCGGGATCCCAGGTGGCCTGCCCGTCGTAGTGGGTGTGAATGTCCACCCAGCCTGGCAGCAAGAGATCGCCCTCAGCGTCGATCTCGCGCCGACCTCGGCCGCTCACCTCGCCGACCTCGGTGACTACGCCGCCGTCAATGGCGATGTCGGCTGTGCGGGGCGGGTCACCGCTTCCGTCCACGACAGTTCCGTTGCGGATCACGACCTCGGCCATATGAGTGAGCGTACTGAGTGCCGCGGGACGGGTCCCGGGCCGCTTGCCATCTCCGGGCACGTCGGCCGGGCTCATCGGCCGCGGCGCCTGCCGACGAGGAAGCCCATCCCCCACGACAGATGCATGACCGTGAAGGCCGCCGCTGCCCGGAGTCGATCCCCGAACGCGGGCAGGCTGCGCCGGAGCCGCACCGCCGCCACGGCGCAGGAGCCGAGGTATGCGGCCGGTATCAGTCCACCTCGCAGGCGACCGCGCATCAACTCGATCGCTGACAGCACGAGCCCGCACACCAACGCAGGCGCGGCGAGCTGGCGAGGTTGCACCGAACGCGGATGGCGGCCGATCACCACGCGCTTCCAGGCCCCATAGTCGAAGTACTGGCGGGCCAGGCCGTCCCAGCTCGATCGCGGCAGGTAGTCGACCACGAGAGTCGGATCCAGCCAGACCACCCGGCCCTGATCTCGCAGGCGCCAATTCAGCTCGTAGTCCTGATTGCGCTCGAGCGACTCGTCGAAGCCTCCGGCAGCCGCGAGTGCCGCTGCGTCGAAGACCCCGAGATAGACGGTGTCGACGGGGCCCTCGTGGCGACCGCGCCGGAAGTGTGCCGGACCACCCCCGAAACCTGACGACATCGCCGCGGCAATCACGCGGCCCAGGCCGGATTGCCCCGCCGGCCGTTGCACGCCCCCCACGTTGGCAGCCCCGGTGCGGGTCAGCGTGGCCACCGCCCGCTCGATATAGGTGTCCGGGAGCCGGGATTGCGCATCGACGCGCACGATGACCTCACCCCGGGCAGCCTTGATCGCGGCGTTGAGACCTGCCGACGTCGTGCCGGCCGGATTCTCGACGACCTTGGTCGGCCACGAGCAGATCGCGTCGGCTGCCGCTTGCTCGGTTCCGTCGGTGCTGGGAGCGACTGCGATCACCACCTCCAGCGGTCCCGAGTACGCCTGCGCGCTGATGGCGTCGAGGCAACCCTGCAGCTCCCGTGCGCCGTTGCGGGCCGGAATCACCACGGTCACATGCGGCCCTTTTGCGGTACTGGCAGTGTTCACCGGGCGTTGCGGCGAGCCATGACGACGAGGCTCTTGGCCATGATCTCCCAGTCGAGCACCGGTGACCAATTCACGACGTATTGCAGGTCGTGCCCCAGCTTGTAGCCGGGATCGGTCTGGTAGTGGCCCTGCGTCTGCGCGAGCCCGGTGATGCCGGGCGGAACATCATGGCGCCGGCCGTAGCCGGGAATCTCCCGCTCCAGCCGTGCCACGATCTGCGGCCGTTCAGGACGGGGTCCCACAATCGACATCGACCCCCTGAGCACGTTCCACAACTGCGGCAACTCGTCGAGCCGGGTCCGCCGGAGCCATCTCATGCCGGGAATCACCCGAGGATCGTTCACACGCGCCAGCACGGGTCCGTTGCGCTCCGCATCCCGAGTCATCGTGCGGAACTTCAGCAGCACGAACGGGACTCCCCCGCGGCCTATCCGCTCCTGGCGGTACAGCACGCCTCGGCCCACCCGGGCGCGCACATACGCGGCGATCGCCGCGGACAAGGGCAGCACGACCGGCGCTGACGCCGTCAAGTACGCCAAGTCGAGCAGTCGCTTGAATCGCAGGCGGCACTGAGGCAGCGCATGCTCCCGCAGCGCGACGAAGGGCATGCCGCCGATCTGGCGGCTCCGCTGCAGGCCGAGCAGCGTGTCAGCCGCGGTGACCCGCCGATAGACGCCGACCTGCCGCAATTCGAGTTCGCCGAGCGGGTCGGGATAGATCGTGTCGAGCGGCTGCCCCGAGAGCAGCAACAGGTCTGTCGCCCCGACCCGGTCCACCTCGGCACAGATGCTCGAGCTGAAGTCCCCGCCGTCCGTCAGGCTGCCCGCGATGACTGCGTCGAGTTCGTTGTCTCCGAGATGCTGCTTCGCAGAGTCGATGTCGTCGTTCGTGCCCACCAGCAGCATCCGCGGCTGCCCGAAGCGTCGCAGCCGTACACGCCGGGCCGCCCAGCGGTTGAAGGTGATGAGCATGCTGGCCGCGACGGCCAGGACCACCAGGTTGCCCCGTGGCATGAGATAGCGGCCGGTGAGCAGCGTCACCGTGGCGTCGCCGCCCACTGCCATGAACGTCAGCAGCGTCGCCCGCGGCAGCCACGGCCGGTGGCCGAGGCGCTGCTCGTACTCGTAGAAGCCGCCGAAGTAATAGACCGTCATGTGCAGCACGGTGGCAATCGCGAAACCGATGACGTAGTGGCTGCGGGGATAGGTGGGCCAGTCGAAGCCGAACCGGACCACCGTGATCGCCGCCATCAAGGCGAACAGCGTCACCGCGTCGATGAGGTACAGATGCCGGAAGCCCGGTCGGGCCGGTGCGTAGCCGTTCCAGTTCTGCGGCGCAGCTGACGTCACGGGAGGTTCATGGCGAGTAGGGACATGGCGCTCGGTATGCGGCATCCGGCAGCCGGTGCCGTCCGTCGACTGCCACCGGGCCGATACTACGCTGCGCCCCTTCGTACGGTGGCAGCGACCACCGCGAACCGAAAGATCCCTCATGACACGCCGAGGTTCTCTCGCCCGCCTGTGCTCGGGCTGGACCGTCGTAGCGCTCATCTGCATCGGCGTGTTCGCCCTGTGGGCGCCGGATCTCGACCTGCCGCTCGGCAACAGCGACGACGGCCGCATCTTCGGCCGGGCCGGCATCCAGGCACGCAACTTCTGGGATCTCGGCCCGCTGGAGTCTCGCTTCGGCGCCCGGACCGATCCCTTCATCCGAGCCGAGTACGAGGTGCCCCCACGTACTGAGCCTCCCCTCGAAGCCGTCACCTACGCGCACCACCCGCCGCTCAAGCAATTCCTCACCATTGCGTCGGTCGGTGCGTTCGGCGACAGCCCCGCGGCAGTTCGGATCACCGACTTCCTGCTGGGCGTTGCCACGGTGGCGTTCCTGGCTGCCGTGCTTCGTGCGGTCGGCATGCCGTGGGGGCCGACGCTGCTCGCAGTGCTGGCGATGGTGAGCACCGGGTTCTTCTACGTGTACGCCCGCATGGGCATCAGCTTCTCTATGATCCTGGCGCTCACCGCGGCGGTCGCCTGGCTGCGACAGTCACTCCATCCGCCGCGTTGGGCGCTGGCGGGCGCAGGCGTGCTCGCCGCGCTGACGGCGATGCACTCATGGATCGCCGTCGCCTCGCTGGCATTGCTGCTGCCGTGGCTGTTCATCGGCACGATTCAGCGACGCCGCAACGATGTGCAGGTCCCGCACGCTGCCAGCACCTCGCCGCGAAGCATCGCCGACCGGATTCGCCTCGGGTGGTCACCGGGCTTGACCGCTGTCGCCACCGGCGCGGTCGCCGGCGGTCTGCTGACCGCCGCATGGCTGCTGAACGCAACCGACATCTCCGAACTGAGCGAGCGCGTGGCGTTCCGCACCGGCAACGACGTGTCAACGGCAGCCGAGCAGGCCCAATTCACCTTCGGCGAATTCCTCCAGCGCCAATGGACGTTCGCCAGCCACCAGCTGCTGACCTCATGGTGGCTGCGCCTGCTGTTCTTCCCGGCGCTCATCGCCGCGTTCGTCGATCGGCGCACCCGAGGGCCGGCACTCGTCACACTCGCTGTCGCGGCGTCACTCACGTTCGCTCTGCAGCAGGGCGCCTGGATTCACCGGCTGTGGAACTTCCCCTGGGTGGCACCCACCGCGATCGGCGTCGCGGCCCTCGCCGACGCCGTGCGGCGTGGCCTGCGCGGCTGGGCGGCGCGGCTGCGTGGGCCGCTGGGCATGGCCGCCGCGGCCGTGGCCCTGGTGACGCTGGCATTCGTCGCCACCGGTTCCACTCGCGACTTCTACCTGGACCGGCCTGCTGACGCCGGGGCAGTCCTCGAGCAGGCGCGCGACGCACGCGAGGTCGACGAGGCCGACCTGGTGTGGTTCACGTCCGGCATCTGGACGCCCCGGTGGATCGCGTACTACCTCGATCGGCCCGCCTGGATGCTCGACGAGACCACGCTCGATGACGTCGCTCCCAGCGATGTGATCCTGCTGCGCAATGACCGGGTTCCCGAGTTCGTTCCCCCCGCGGCGCTGGCCGAGCCGTTGGCCGCGGGAGAGGATTACACCTTGATCTCCGCAGCCGCCCTATTCGAGTGAGGCAGCTCGAGTGAGGCAGCTCGAGTGATGCGCTCGCCCGACGTCAGGTACCCATGTCGCGGCAGTGCTGAGCGAAGTTCCAGTGGTCAGTCAGCATCTGGGCGAGACCGCGTCCTGCACGCCATCCCAGCTCGGCATGTGCCCGGCTGCAGTCGGCCCACGACGCCGCGATGTCCCCGGGCCGTCGAGCGACGATCTCGTAGGGAATCGGGCGCCCCGTCGCGGTGACTGCTGCGTCGATCAGCTCCAACACCGTCGTGCCCACCCCGGTGCCCAGGTTGAATACACGGCTGGTGTGCCCGCCGAGATCAGCGTCGATCGCCGCCACATGGCCCTCGGCGAGATCAGCGACGTGCACAAAGTCGCGGATTGCCGTGCCGTCACGGGTGTCGTAGTCGTCGCCGAACACCTCCAATCGCTCCGCAGCGCCTTGGGCCACCCGCATGACGACCGGGATGAGATTCTGCGCCGCCGCCAACGGCCGCTCGCCGATGCGGCCCGAGGCATGGGCCCCGACGGGATTGAAGTAGCGCAGGATCACCACGCGCATGGCGGAGGCAGCTGCTGCATCGGCGAGCATGCGCTCGCACATCAGCTTGGTCGCGCCGTAGGGACTCTGCGGTGTGGCCGGCGTCTCCTCGGTGACCGGCAGTTCGGGGGGCTTGCCGTACACCACGGCCGATGAGCTGAAGACGAACTGACCGATGCCCCGCTCGACAGCGACCTCAGCCAGGCTCAGCGTCGACTCCACATTGTTGCGGTAGTAGCGCAGGGGGTCCGCCAGCGATTCGGGAACGCTCTTGCTGGCTGCGAAGTGCACGATCGAGTCGATGTCGTGTTCGTCGCAGAGTTGCTCGACGGTGGGACGATCTGCGGCATCACCTTCGACCATGATCAAGCTCGGAGCTGTCAGCAACCGCAATTCGTCGATGACCTCACGCCGCGCGTTGGAGAAATCGTCGAGTACCACGACATCTCGCCCTGCAGCCTGCAGCGCGACCACGGTGTGGCTCCCGACGTATCCCGCACCGCCAGTGATCAGCGTGGTCATGGGGGCAGTGTGCCACCGTCCCGCGAATTCCGACCGGTATGGTGAATATTCGGTCCGATGGCCGCGGTGGCCCTGCTGCAGATGTCGAGGAGCAGATCTTTGGAGCTCGTCCGCGAACCGTTCGCCGCAGGCTGTCAGGACACTGCGAGCGCCGCGCCGATGCGCCAACAGCGCTGCGCTGCGAGCGGCACGAGGGGCCGCCTGCTGTCGTGGGCACTCTGGCTGAGCGCCTTGGTGATGTTGGCGGCGTGCTCACAAGTCCAAGTGCTCGAGACCATCGAGCCTGAGCCCGCCCCGGCGACCGCTGTGGCGGCGGAGTCGCAAGTCACGCCCACGACCACCGTGGCTGCGCCGCCTGACACAGCGGCAGCGGCGACAACCCAGGCGCCGACCACCTCTGCCGTCACCACCGAGCCCACCGCCACCACGACTGCGACGCCCCTGTTCACCGCGCCCCTGACCGGCCTGCCGACTCCCAGCGAGATCGTGCGGCCGGCTGCCGTGGTGAAGATCGACAACCACCCCAATGCGCTGCCGCAGTGGGGCCTCAACATGGCCGATGTCGTCTACGAGGAGATCGTCGAGGCTCGACTCACCCGGTTCGCGGCAATCTTCCACTCCCGCAATGCCGACATGGTCGGTCCTGTGCGATCGGCACGCACGGGTGACTTCGCGCTGCTGTCGAATCTCAACCGGCCCATCTTCGTGAACTCGGGCGCCAACGACTACACCGAGCGTGCTCTGCGCGGCGTCGATGCGGTCAACGTCACCGACGGCGGTTCGTTCGACAACGGGGTGTTCGAGCGCTCGCCTGCGAAGAGCCCGCCGCACAACCTCGTCACCGACACGGCGCGCATCTATTCGGCAGGCACCGAACACGGCCGCACGCCGCCTGCCTACTTCCGATTCCGGGACCCAGGCGAATCGCTGCAACGGGCCGATGCCGTCAGCGGTGTCGACATCGACTTCGGCCAGATCGAAGCGTCGTACCGCTGGGACTCCGCACTCGGTGGTTGGGTCCGCACCCAGAACGGCAGCGATCACACCGACTTCGACGGCGTGCGTATCGCCCCCGAGAACGTGATTGTGCAGTTCGTGCGCTACCGCCAGAGTCCGGCCGACCCGCTCACCCCCGAGCCAGTGCTGACCGGCAGCGGTGTGGCGTGGACATTCAGCGACGGCCGCTTCGTACGGGGAACATGGGAGCGCCTGTCTGAGCGTGATGTCACCGTGTTCCGCTCAGACAACGCCGTGATCGTGCCGCTCACGCCCGGACGCACTTGGATCGCGCTCGCTCGGGAGGGCACCGCCACCCTCGTGCCGTGATGCGCGCGGGCTCGGCGTCGCAGCAGCGTCGCCGAGCGCTGCGGGCAGTTCAGCCGAATTCGTGGCGAGGCACGTCTGACCACAGGCGTTCGAGGTCGTAGTACTCCCGCGTGGGTTCGTGAAACACGTGAGCGACGAACTCGCCGAAGTCGAGCAGGATCCACTTCGCGTCGTCCAGACCTTCGGTGCGAATCGGTCCCTCGCCCCCGGCCGATTTCACGTGCTCTTCCATCAGCTCGGCGATGCGTCGCACGCGACGCACATTCGGCGCGCTCGCGATGATGAACCAATCGGTGATGGCAAGCACGTCGCCGACATCGAGCACCACGACGCGCTCTGCAGACATTTCTGACGCCCCGTCGACGGCGGCGCGCACAAGCGGCGGAGGGACAGACGCCTCGCCGTCGGCTACCGGCTGCAGGGCGTGCGCCCCGCTGCTCGCCGGGGACGCCTGCTGAACCGATGCCACGGTTACGCAGAATAGAGCTTGTGGTCCGCGATGTAGCCCATGACGGCCGGCGGCACGAGGCGGGCAAGGATTGCCTCCGCCTCCGGCCCACCGGGCCCTTGCAGCAGTTCGCGCACCCGAGTTGCTGATGCCTCCACCGGGTCCATCAAGATCGAAATGGTGCGCCAGCCGTCCAGTTGAGCAGGGGACACACCAGTCGGCTGGATCACTGCGATCGTCACACGCTGAGCGAGCTCGTGTGCCCGATGCCACGTCGACAGACCTGAAGCCGTGGCCCGGCCCATGATCAACACGACTTCGTTGCCCTCACGTTTGAGCTCAGCCACGGTGTCGATCGTGTAGGTGGACCCGCCCCGCGCCAGTTCGATGTCGCTGACCTCGACGCCCTCGATCGGGTCGAATGCCAGGCGTGCCATCGCCAGCCGGTGGTGAGATGGCGTCACGGATCGGCGCCGGGACTTCTGCCATGGGTCGTTGGCGACGACGACATGCAGGCTGTCGGTCGCGAGCTGGTCCCGCGCCTCGATTGCAGCGGCGACGTGCCCGAGGTGAGGAGGGTCGAACGTGCCTCCGAAGATCCCAAGTTGCGGCGGCACCGCGGCAGTGTAGAGTCGCCCGTCACAACACATAGTTCGTGCGCAACGAGGTGCTGCCGAGTCCGAAAGGCGGGCCCTCGGGTGCGGCGGTTTGCGCGCGCTAGGCGCCATGTGCTACGTTTGACCGTCCGCTCTAAGCAGTGCTGTGCAGGATCCGACATCTCGGATCGTGCATCGTGTGTGGGCGTACAAGCAAGAGCGACTCCGCCACCGCGGCGGCGTCACGCCTGCGTCGGGACTGATCAGGCCTGACAAAGGGCAGAAAATACCCGGTGCCCCCCACCGGGTGGCATGCCAGGGCGGCATGCAACCGAAAGCGAGAAAACCGGCTGCCCCCTGCCGGTTGGAGCGTGTGTGATGGATTCCGTTGGCCAGTATCTGAATGAGATCGGTGCGGTGGCCCTGCTGACCGCCGAGGACGAGCGCATGCTGTCCCAGCAGATCGAGGCCGGCCGCGATGCACGCGAGCGCCTCGACAGCGACGAGGAACTGTCGGTGGCGGAGCGGCGCGAGCTGCGCAAGGCCGTGCAGACCGCTGCCGCTGCACGCGACCGCTTCATCCGGGCGAACCTCCGCCTGGTGGTGTCGATCGCTCGGCGCTACCCGCTGCCTCCCACGCTGGAGCTGCTCGACCTGATCCAGGAGGGCAACCTCGGCCTCGAGCACGCTGTCGAGAAGTTCGACTGGCGGCGCGGCTTCAAGTTCTCGACCTACGCGACGTTCTGGATCCGCCAGTCCATCGGACGGGCGCTGGATCAGAAGGGCAGCCTCATCCGCCTGCCGTCGGATCGCTCCGCAACGCTGCGCGCTGCGCTGCGCCACAACGGCGGCGACAGCGACTCGCTCGACGACGAGAACGCCTGGCTGCAGCGGATCAGCACCCCGACGTCGCTGGACAAGACGGTCGGCGACGACGGCGACAGCGCGCTCATCGACCTCATCGGCGATGACGCCCCGGGGCCTGAGCATTTCGCTATCGAGGCGGACCGCCGCGGCATGGTGATGTCCATGCTGGGCCGGCTGGACAAGCGCGCCCGCTACGCAGTGGCTCGCCGCAACGGGATCATCGACGGCGAGCAGCGCAGCTACCGCGAGATCGGCGAGGAGCTCGGCGTGACCGCCGAAGCGGCACGCCGTCTGGTCAAGCGCGCTGTCGATGAGCTGCAGAGCCTCGCCGCTGACGGCGAGTTCGTAGACATCGATGCCGACGCAGACGCAGTCTGAGCCAGCCAACGCGCCCTCGGTCGGGACCGACCCGACCACGTCGCCTCAGCACGCACCCAGGTGGCACCCTGGCTCATGGGCCGAACGGTCCGCTGGCCAGCAGCCCGAATGGCCCGATCCGGCCGCACTGTCGGCGTCGCTGAGCGAGCTGGGGTGCAGGCCCCCGCTGGTATTTGCAGGTGAGGCGCGGCGCCTGACCGAGCTGCTGGGCCGCGTCTGCGCCGGCGAGGCCTTTGTGCTGCAGGCCGGCGACTGCGCGGAGTCGTTCGAGCTGTCGACCGCTGATCAGATCCGCGATCGCCTCAAGGTGATCTTGCAGATGGCCGTCGTGCTGCAGTATTCCGCAGGCCTGCCCATCGTGAAGGTGGGCCGGATCGCCGGTCAATTCGCCAAGCCGCGCAGCCAGCCGACCGAGACTCGCGACGGCGTGACGTTGCCGATCTTCCGGGGTCACATCGTCAATGACATTGCTTTCGACCCCGCCGCGCGCACCCCCGACCCGGCTCGTTTGCTGCAGGCGTACAACACCTCGGCGGCGACGCTGAACCTGCTGCGGGCATTCACCCGCGGCGGCTACGCAGACCTGCGCCAGGTGCACAACTGGAATCAGGAATTCGTGGCGTCAAGCCCCGCTGGCCAGCGCTACGAGACCTTGGCGAACGGCATCGACTCGGCGCTGCGCTTCATGAATGCCTGCGGTTTGGACACCGATGACAGCGCCATGCGGCAAGTCGAGCTGTACACGAGCCACGAAGCACTGCTGCTGGGCTACGAAGAAGCCCTGACCCGCACCGACAGCATCACCGGCGACTGGTACGACTGCTCCGCGCACATGCTCTGGGTGGGCGAGCGCACCAGGGAGCTCGACGGCGCACACGTGGAATTCCTGCGGGGCGTGCACAACCCGATCGGAGCGAAGCTCGGTCCGACGGCGACACCCGATGAGGCGCTCGCGCTGTGCGAGACCTTGAATCCGAACCGGATACCCGGCCGCTTGACGCTGATCAGCCGCATGGGCGCCGGCAACATCAGTGACGCCTTCGGGCCAATCCTGCGAGCCGTCACCGATGCCGGGCATCCGGTGGTGTGGCAGTGCGATCCGATGCACGGCAACACCTACTCCACCGACAAGGGCGTCAAGACCCGCCACTTCGATGCCATCTTGGCTGAGATCCGGCAGTACTTCGCTGAGCACGCCAAGGCGGGAACGTGGCCCGGCGGCATCCACCTGGAGATCACGGGCGACGCCGTCACCGAGTGCGTCGGCGGTGGCGACGAGCTGGCTCAGCACCAGCTCGGGGATCGCTACGAGACGATGTGCGACCCTCGACTCAACGGCCGCCAATCGCTGGACCTCGCGTTCCTGGCCGCCGAGCTGCTCGCGGCAGCCGAGTAGCCGAGCCGGGCTCCTGCGCTAGGCCAGGTTGTCCACGAAGCCTTCGAGCTGGCGCAGGTTGCGGCACTCGAATACGCCGTCGGTGTAGGTCGAGTACTCGGTGATCACCGAGTCGCCCGTGTCCCAGTAGGAGCGGGGTTCGGGATTGAGCCAGAACACCGAACGGGCTCGCTTCTGGCACTCCTTGAGGACCCAGGCATTCGTCGAGTGGTAGTTGTTGCGGGCGTCGCCCAGGAACATCATCGTCGACTTGGCGTTGACGTCCTTGCCGAAGCTCTCCCAGAACACGCCGAACGCGTGGCCGTAGTCGGAGTGGCCGTCGACCCAGACGACATCGGCCTCGGTGTTCACCCGGTGCACCGCGTTGGTGATGTCCTCCTCGTTCTGGAACATGTGGGTGACCTCGTCGATGCCGTCGATGAACACGAACGAGCGCACCTTGGAGAACTGGTTCTGCAGCGCATACACCAGGTGCAGGGTGAATCGGGCGAACGCCGCGACTGAGCCTGAGATGTCCGCCACCACGATCAGCTCGGGCTTGTTCGGGCGCGGATGGCGGAATCGAGGTTCTGCGGGCACGCCGCCGTAGGACAGCGAGCGGCGCACGGTGGCCCGGAAGTCCAGCGGGCCCCGCCGCTTGTGCTTGCGCTTGCGGGCCAGACGAGCCGCCAGCTTGCGCGTCAGGGGTTGGATGGCCTTGCGGATGTTTGCCATCTCCTCACGGCTGGCATGCATGAAGTCGACGTCTTCGGGCAGCGGCTTGCGCAAGGTCTTGGCCATCGCCTCGACGCCACGGTCGGCCACCAGACGGCGCCGGATCTCGGCTTCGATTTCACGCTTGAGCTGTTCGATGCGATTCTCGAACTCCTCGCGTTCGAGCCGCTCGGCCAGCGGCGTCAACTCGCCCTCGTACCGCTGCGCGGACTCGTCGACGAGACGTTCGAGCATGCCGTCGAGGTCGAGGTTGCGCAGCGTGCGGTACAGGTAGTAGGTGCCACCGACGGGCCGGCCAGGCTCCATGCCGGCGAACTGGGTAACCGCAGCTCGCGCCATCGCCGCCATCATCGCCTCGTCGGCGTTCAGCAGCGCCCGGAAGAGCATCTCGGCGATCTCTTCGGGGGACATGTCCTGCCCGCCCCCGCGGCCGCCCATGCCCTGCATCTGCTGGGACATCCACTCTTCGAGGCTCTCGGGATCGAACTCGCCGTTGCCGTCGGGGTCGCCGACGTTGTACTCGGGTCCGCGCAGCGAGAAATACACCTCAAAGACGGTCTCGAACGCCCGCCAGTGCTGCTCGTTCTTGACCAGCGTTGCGGCGAGCGCGTACTTGAACGCGTCGCGGTCCTCGATGGGGATGTGCTTGACCGCCTCCATCGCGTCGAGGTTCTCCGTCAACGAGACCGGCAGCCCCGCGTTGCGCAGCTCACCCACGAAGCCGCTGAGCAGGTCCAGCATGATCGACTCCCGTCTGGGTCCCGGCGGCGGCTAGGCCTCGACCGTCAATTCCTTGGCAGCCTTCTCGATGTCGGACTGGTACTTGAGCAAGATGTGGAGCGTCTGCTTGGCCTGCTCGACATCGATGTTCTCGATGCCCAGCAGCACCAGCGTCCGCGCCCAGTCCAAGGTCTCGGAGACCGACGGCGCCTTCTTGAGTTCGAGCTGGCGCACCGAGCGCACGACCCGCGCGATCTGCTCTGCGAGGTTCTCGCTGATGCCCTCGACCTTGGTCAGCACGATCTGCTTCTCGCGCTCGAGGTCGGGATAGTCGATGTGCAGGAACAGGCAGCGGCGCTTGAGCGCCTCGGACAGCTCACGGGTGTTGTTCGACGTCAGGAACACCAAGGGGATCTGGCTGGCCATGATGGTGCCCAGCTCGGGAATCGAGACCTGGTAGTCCGAGAGGATCTCGAGCAGCAGCGCCTCGGTCTCGATCTCGACGCGGTCCACCTCGTCGATCAGCAGCACGACCTTGTCTTCGGCGCTGATCGCCTCGAGCAGCGGCCGGGTGAGCAGGAACTCGTCCTGGAAGATGTCGTCCTGCAGATCGACCCAGTCCTCGTGCTCCGCGTCGACACCGCGGTCGGCCTGGATGCGCAGCAGCTGCTTCTTGTAGTTCCACTCGTACAGCGCCTTGGCCTCGTCGAGCCCCTCGTAGCACTGCAGGCGGATGAGACGTGCGCCGCTCATCGCCGCCACCGACTTGGCCAACTCGGTCTTGCCGGTGCCGGCCGGTCCTTCGATGAGGACCGGCTTGCCGAGGCGTTCAGCCAAATAGACGACGCTGGCGATGCCGTCGTCGGCAAGGTACTCGACCTTCGCCAAGCCTTCGCGGACACCCGAGAGGTCTCCGAACATTGTCTCGCTCATAGTGGGGGTCTCCGGGGGCATCTTGGGAAATGAAGCGGTCTGACAGTGTGGCAGCCGCGGCGGGTACTCGGCACGGTCACCCGCGGGTGTGACCTTGACCGGTCACCACGAACTTCGTCGTCGTGAGCTGGGCGAGGCCCATCGGGCCACGGGCATGGAGCTTCTGGGTGCTGATGCCGATCTCCGCGCCGAAGCCGAACTCCTCGCCGTCGACGAAGCGGGTCGACGCATTCACCAGCACCGCGGCTGCATCAACACGGCGGGTGAACTCCTGCGCGGCGGCCAGGTCACCGGTCACGATGGCTTCGCTATGGCCGGTTCCGTGCCGGTTGATGTGCGTGATCGCCGCATCAAGGTCGTCGACGACGGCGATGCTCATCTTCAGCGCGAGGAACTCCGTCGAGAAGTCGTCGGGGCTTGCAGCGCCGATGCGCGGCGAGATGGCCTGCGATGCCGTGTCGCCGACGAGTTCCACGTCGCACAGATCGCCGACGATGCGCGGCAGGAAGGTCTCGGCCACGGAGCTGTGCACCAGGAGGGATTCTGCGGCGTTGCACACCGAGGGCCGGCTGAGCTTGGCATTGGCGACGATGTCGGCTGCCATGTCGAGGTCGGCAGCGGCGTCGACGTATACGTGGCAGTTGCCGTCGCCGTCGATGACGTATGGCACGGTGGCGTTCGCGAGCACCGAGGAGATCAGCGCAGGCCCGCCTCGCGGGATCAGGCAATCGATGCAGGAACGCAGGCGCATGAACTCCGTGGCGGCGCTGTGACGGGTGTCGGTGACCAGCAGCAGCGCATCTGCGGGGAGTCCCGCCTTCACCACGCCCTCGCGCAGTGCTTCGGCGATCGCGATGTTGGACTGGAGTGCCGCCGATGATCCCCGCAGGAACGCCGCGTTGGCCGATTTCAGGCACAGCCCGAACGCGTCCGAGGTGACGTTGGGCCGGCTCTCGTAGATGATGGCAACGACGCCGAGCGGCACCCTGACGCGCTCCACCACGAGCCCGTTGGGCCGCACCCAGCCGTCGACCCGCTCCCCCACCGGATCGGCGAGCGCCGCGACGTGGCGCAGCCCTGCAGCCATGGCGCCGATACGACCGTGATCGAGCCGCAGCCTGTCGACGAGCGTGTCCGAGGTGCCCGCCGCTTGGGCATTGGCGACGTCGTCTCGATTGGCGGCGAGAACGCTGTCGGTCGCTTCTTCGAGCAGATCTGCGGCCGACAGCAGGGCCTCGTCCCGCGCAGCGCCGGGTGCTTGCGCCAGGACCGTCGCGGCCGCCTTGGCGCGCTCGCCGAGCGCGAGCATCGCCGCAGAGACAGGGCTGCCGGTCTCCGTCGGCGCGGTCTGAGAGGCCACGTCAGGCACCCGAGCAGACTAGTGGCATCGCCCCGAATCACCCCAGAGGCGAAGCCGTGGCCCGAGCGGCCCGTGAGCCCGTATCGAATCGATATGGGGAACAAGAGCGGGAAACGACACAGGTCCCAGCAAGAGGCGACTCATCTATCCACCCTTACCCCAGAACGATCAGGTCATCGCGGTGCACGACAAGGGGGTGCAGACCCTCGGGGAGTTGATCGCTGCGCAAGCCGGCGGTGACGCTCAACCCTTCGGCATCGATGGCCGCGAGTCCCTTGGCGAAGATCTCGTTGTTCGGGTCGACGATGTCCACGGCCTCGCCTGCGGTGAACGATCCTTCAGCGCCGACGACGCCGGCCGCGAGCAGGGATTTTCCGCCTTGGGACAGGGCTCGCCGAGCGCCGTCGTCGACGGTCACCGTCCCTCGGGGAGCCACGGCAAATCCGATCCAGAGCTTGCGGGCCGAGACGCGGGCGTCCCGCGCAGGCACCGTGGTGCCGACGCCTGGTCGGCCCGCGGCGGCATCGGCGACCACATCAGGCCGGCGGGCTGAGGCGATCACCGTGCGCACTCCGCTCCACGAGGCCATGCGAGCCGCTGCAAGCTTCGAGGCCATGCCGCCGCTGCCGACCGCGCTCGCCGAGCCTGCGGCAGCCTGCAGCGATGGGCTCACTTCCTGGATCTCGGAGATCAGCGAGGCTTCGGGATCGATGTTGGGATCCGCGGTGAGCACGCCGGGCATGTCGGTCAGCAGGATTAGCGCATCGGCGCGCACCAGGTTCGCGACGAGTGCCGCTATCCGGTCGTTGTCGCCGTAGCGGATGGCGTCGTCGGCGATCGCGTCGTTCTCGTTGACGACGGGAACGACGCCGAGGTCGAGCAGGTGATGGAACGTCGCCCGGGCGTGCAGGTACTGGTCGCGGTCGCGGAAGTCGTGCGGAGCGATCAGGACCTGGCCCACGACCATGCCCTGGTCGGCGAACAGCTCCCGGTAGGACGCCATGAGGTCGATCTGCCCCACTGCGGACAGCGCCTGGAGCCGCTCAGGCTCGGTGGGCCGTTCGACGTCGAGCCGTTGCACGCCTGCGGTGATCGCGCCGGAGGTGACCACGATCACGTCGTGTCCCGCAGCGCGAACGTCGGCGACTTCCGAAGCCAGCTTCGCGACAGCGTCGAGGTCGACCCGCCCGTCCGATGTGGTGATGGACGACGTCCCGATCTTCGCGATCAGCCGTTGTGAGGCAGGCATCGACGTCAATCCTGCCGTGTTGCCGTCGCGATGACAGCGACCGGGCTCGCGTGCTGAGGGCTCACGTGTCGGGCTCGTAGGTGAACTCGAAGTCGCCGATGCGGACAAGATCGCCGGACTGGGCGCCGTTGCGGGCCAGAGCTCGCGACACGCCGAGTTTCTCCAGCCGCCGTAGCGCCCATGCCAGCGCGGCGGGATCGGTCAAGTCCGACAGCGCCACCGCTCGCCGTGCCTGGCGACCCTCGATCTCGAAGATCCCCTCCGCAAGGCGCAGCACAGCAACGCCTCCCGGCGGCGGGCGGTGCACGACGTACTGGGTGGGGGCGTCGTCGGCATCGCGTGCCTCGGCAACCAGGTCCCGCAGGCTTCCGAGCACCGAGTTCACGCCCTCACCTGTCACCGCGCTGACGCGCGGCCCGTCCCAGTCGAGATGCGCCACATCGGTCTTGGTGCCCACGACCAGCTTGCGCCGGGTCGCGAGCACGGGGTTGTAGCGCTCGAGCTCGCCGAGCAGCACGTCGACCTGCTCATGCGGATCGCGACCTGAGACCTCGGCGAGATCCGCCATGATCAGCAGCACACGAGCACGCTCGACGTGCCGAAGGAACTGGTGCCCGAGTCCCTTGCCCTCGGCGGCCCCCTCGATCAGTCCCGGCACATCCGCGATGACCATCTCGAAACTGCCCTCGTTGCTGCGCCGATCACGAACAGCGCCGTCATCGAGCCGGACGACGCCCAGAGAGGGCGTGAGCGTCGTGAACGGGTACGAGGCGACCTTCGGCTTCGCTGCTGACACCGCGCTGATGAAGGTGCTCTTGCCGGCGTTGGGGAATCCGACCAGTGCGACATCGGCCATCAGCTTGAGCTCCAGGCCGAACCAGTGCTCCTCGCCAGGCTCTGCCTGTTCGGCGAATTGGGGTGCTCGCAGCCGGTTGGAAGCGAAGCGCACATTGCCGCGTCCGCCCCGGCCGCCGTGCGCGGCCAGCCACCGGTCGCCCTCGCTCACGAGGTCGGCGATCGCCGTGCCGTCGCGATCGCGCACCACGGTGCCCTCCGGCACCCTGACGAACTCGTCATCGCCGTTGCGGCCGTGTCGCTTGCGGCCCTGGCCGTGCGTTCCGTTGGCGGCGCGCCGGAACGGAAAGTCTCGGAACGCCAGCAGAGAGGCCACGTTGCGGTCGGCCACCAACCACACGTCGCCGCCATGACCACCGTCTCCCCCGTCGGGGCCGCCACGGGGCACGTGGGCCTCGCGACGGAATGACACGCAACCAGCGCCGCCGTCGCCTCCCTTGGCGTGCAGCTGGCATTCATCGACAAAGTCGCTCATCGGCGGTCGCCTGCCCAGGCTGTCTCGGCTGTGCCCGTCGACGCCCGCCCGGACGTCACGGCATCCCGGACTAGGAGGTGACGACGTCGACCAGCCGGCGTCCGCGGCGATAGCCGAAACGCACGACCCCCGGTGCCGTGGCGTACAGGGTGTCGTCCTTGCCACGACCCACGTTGCGGCCCGGATGGAATTTGGTACCCCGCTGGCGCACGATGATGCCGCCGGCATCGATCGTCTGGCCTGAGTACACCTTCACGCCGAGGCGCTTTGCGATCGAATCGCGCCCGTTGCGGGTGGAGCCTCCGCCCTTGGTCTTCGACATCGTGCTGTCCTTTTGGTGTCCGGTGGGGCGCGCTCGGCGGGATGGGTCAGGTGGTGGCGATTGCGGTGATCTCGACCGTGCTGTAACGCTGCCGGTGGCCCCACCTGCGCCGGTTGTTTGTGGCGTTCTTGTAGGTGAATCCGTCGATCTTGGGACCCTTGGTCTCGCCGAGCACCCGTCCCCGCACCAGGGCGCCGTCGAGTTCGTCGGGCGTCGCCAGCACCGTGCCGTCGTCAACGACGAGCACCGGCGTGAAGGTGACTTCCTCGCCCGCCTGCACCGCGAGCAGCTCAACGTCGAGCCGTTGGCCGGCCTCGACGCGGCGCTGCTTGCCGCCGGTGGCGATGACTGCGTACATCAATCCGGAAGGATACCGATGACCCCTCAATTCGGCGCAACCGATTTTCTCGGTCGGCCGCTAGGCGAACAGCGACTCCCGCAGCACGATGCCCCGTCCATCGCAGACCTCGCAGGGATCGGACATCGACTCCAGCAGACCCTCCCCCGTACGCATCCGGGTCATCTGGACGATGCCCATGTCCGAGATCGGCTCGGTTGCGGTTCGCGTCTTGTCGCGAGCCAATGCCTCGTTCAGCGTCGACATCAGCTTCTCGCGCTGTCGCTTGTCGTCCATGTCGACGAAGTCCACGACGATGATGCCGCCGATGTCTCGCAGGCGCAGTTGCTTCGCGATCTCGGTCGCTGCCTCAAGGTTGTTCTGAAAGAGAGTCTCGTTGAGGCTGGAACTGCCGACATTGCGCCCCGTGTTGACGTCGATCACGGTGAGCGCCTCGGTGTGCTCGATGATGAGCGAGCCGCCTGAGGGGAGCCAGACCTTGCGATCGGTGGCCTTGCGCACCTGTTCTGCGACGTGGACGCGCTCGAACAGCGCGAGACGCTCGGCCACCGGGTCGTAGTAGCGGATCCGATCGACCAGCGGTGCCGCAACCGCCTCCATGTATCCCTTGACCTGTTCGAACAGCGACGGGTCGTCGATCACGACCTCACGGAAGTCCGCCGTGAACTGCTCGCGGATGATGCGCACCGCAAGCTCGGGTTCGCGGAACAGCAGCGCCGGAGCATCAGAACGCTCAGCAAGCTGGGAGATCTGCGTCCATTGACGAGTCAGCCGTTCGATGTCCCGGCGGATCTCCGCGGGGGTGACGTTCTCGGCCGCCGTCCGCAGGATCACGCCGAAACCCTCGGGAGTTTCCTTGGCCAGCAAGCTGCGCAGCCTGCGCCGCTCCCGGCTCGGCAGGCGGCGTGAGATACCCGTGACGCTGCTGTTGGGAATGAGCACTACGAACCGGCCCGGCAGCGATACCTCTGTCGTCAGGCGGGCGCCCTTGTGGCCAATCGGATTCTTGATGACCTGGCACATGATCTTCTGGCCATTGCGGATCAGCTCCCCGATCGCGGGTCCCTCGACAGATCGGCCTCGACGCCCGCCCGCCCGCTTGCGCTCGGGACTGGCGTCGTCGTCGCTGTCATCGGTGTTGACGGTCAGATCACCCCGGTAGAGCACTGCCTGCTTGGGCGTGCCGATGTCGACGAACGCTGCCTCCATGCCCGGAAGCACCCGCCGCACCCGGCCCATGTAGAGGTTGCCGTAGATCTCGGAGATGTCGTCAGATGGACGGCTGACGTAGTACTCGATGAGCGACCGGCCTTCGAGCACTGCGATGTGGGTGGCGCCTTCCGCGACGTGGACGCACATGCGGTACCGGCCGATCGGCTTGCCGTTGCGGTACTTGCCGCGGCGCTCGGAGAGCTGCGCGTCGTCGAGTTCGACTGGCTGCTGATCAGCCAGGATCGCCTCGACGGGAGCGTGGGAACCGTTGCGCCCCTCGCCCGCCGTCGATTGCGCCTCGCCCGATCGACCACGCCCGCCGCGTCCTCGACCACCTCGGCGGCGACGGCGACGACCAGCGGTGCCGTCGTCTTCGGTCGGCTGGGAGGTCGGTGCCGGACGGCTGTCCCCGATTTGCGGCTTGCGCACCGGCGGGGGTACCGGCGGCGGCTGCAGCTTCTCCGGCCCAGCTGGAGCGTCGGCCGAGTCGGTTGCCGTCTTGGGCTTGGACCCGCCCTTGCCGTTGGGTCCAGCCTGGGACTTCGTCCCGGACCCAGACTTGGCCTTGGGCTCTGCCTTTGACTTCGGCTCTGCCTTGGCTTTGGGTTCTGCCTTTGCGGCGGGCCCTGATTCTTGCTTGGGCTCCGGAGCTTGCTTGGGCTCCGAGGAGGCCCCCTCCGATGATGTGCTCGCTCGCCTGCGTCGCGTCTGCTGGGGTGGGGCCTCTGCGGGCGCTGCAGCGCTCAAGCCCGGTTCAGGCTTGTCGGGCGTATCGCCGGTCGTGGGTGCCACCAGCCGGCGCTTGCGCACGGCCGGCGGCGACTCTGCTGTGCTGGTCTCGGTCGAATTGCTGTCTTTGGAGTCGTTCCTGCTCTCGTTTGCTGTGTCGTTTGCTGTGTCGTTCAGTGTCGATTCATCCACTGAGAGTTTCCTTCTGTCTCTGGGCGCATCGGGAAGGCACGGCCGGTTCGGCTCGTCCTACGGCGCCACACGTCCATTGGTGTGTTCTTCGGGCTTTGCCCATGTCATATGTCGGCGCGAGCGCCGACACCAGTTCGCTGGGGCGCACCACCCGGGGCGTGGCTGACAGCTCGGCGCTCAGCACCGCCCCCAGATCCGAATGTCCGACCACCTGCAGCACCTCAACGCTGGGTCGAATATCCGAACTCACGGTCTCGCCTTTGTGCACCCGTTCTGTCACGACGGTACCGGCGGCAAGCAGTTCCGCAACTGCTTTCGCCGCTGCGGCCTCATCCAGCCCCACGATGTCGAACCGCCAGCCGCATGTGCGGACAGCAGCCTGCAGCGACGGCCCGCGGCCGTCGGTCAGCACCGCGGCAGACACATCCATGCCCACCGGCAGCGTCTCGCTGAGCGCTTCGGCAATGGTGCAGTAGCTCGGGGCGTCGACCTGTGGCTCGTGTTCGCAGGGTGCGTGGGTGCCGCCCCGGCAGACGATCACCGGCCCCCGAGCAGCGACGCCAGTGCCGACACCGTCGAAGGCGTCGAGGGCGTCGGGGGCGTCTGCCGCACCGTCAACCAGCGCAGTACCAACCAGCGCACTGTCCACCAGCGGCAGCTCCACATACTCGCCGTCGGATTCGTACCCGGTCGGCAGTGCCAGACCAAAGCTCATCCGCATGCGAGGCGAGAAGCCTTCGCTGTAGGCCACCGGCAGCCCCACCCTGCGCACGGCGCGCTCGGTCACCCGGGCCACATCCCGGTGGCCGATGAACCGGATCTTGCCGATCTTGGAAAAGCGGACGCGCAGCCTCAATGCCATTTCCCACCCACGAGGGTGGGAGCGGCACTGCAGCTCAGCACCGGCGCGTCGAGGCAGCGCATCATGCGCCGCCTCCTGCCGGTGCTCCTGCGCCCGCCAACTGGCGGGGTCGCAGCTCGACCGGCACCACATGGCCGGTCGCGAGATCCTGTCCCGTCCCCTGACTGCCGCCATTGGGGGCGACAGGGGACGCAACGATGTGCTCGATCCCATATTCAGTACAGGCCCCGCAGTCGTAGCACGGGGTCCATCGGCAGTCAGGCAGACCATGCCCAGCCAGGGCGTCCTGCCAGTCCTGCCAGAGAAAATCGCGATGCAGCCCGGCACCGATGTGGTCCCACGGCAGCATCTCGTGTTCGCCTCTGTGGCGGTGCACGTACCAATCCAGGTCAAGACCGCATGCGGCCATCGCTTCGTCCCACAGTGTGAGGTCGAAGCGCTCGCTCCACTCTTGGAACGTGCCGCCCTTGCGCCAGACGTACTCGATGGCCGCGCCGACCCGCCGGTCCCCACGACTGGCGATGC
The DNA here is from genome assembly GCA_022820925.1 of Acidimicrobiia bacterium. Classification (GTDB taxonomy): domain Bacteria; phylum Actinomycetota; class Acidimicrobiia; order Acidimicrobiales; family Poriferisodalaceae; genus Poriferisodalis. The sequence continues at coordinate 114,293 of JAJEEO010000008.1, forward strand.
CCTCGGCGGTCGAGGCCGCCGGGTCGTGCCACTTGAGCTGGACACGCCGGTTCCTGCCCAGCGCAGAGCGCACCAGCCGCACCTTGCGGGCCAGCTCGTCGGGCGGGTTCTGCCCGAACCACTGGAACGGCGTGTGGGGTTTGGGCACGAAGCCCCCCAGCGACACTGTCACCGACGCCCGCTTGGTGTACTCCTGACCGATGCGAGCGCAGCTTTCGGCCAGGTACGCGATGGCCTCGGTGTCGGGGTCCATCTCCGAAGGCAAGCCCGTCAGGAAGTACAGCTTCATGCGATGCCAGCCTTGGCTGTAGGCCGACCGCACCGCGCTGTAGAGGTCTTCTTCGGTAATGAGCTTGTTGATGATCTGGCGCAGTCGCCACGACCCCGCCTCGGGGGCAAAGGTCAGCCCCGTACGGCGCGCCCGTGACACCTGCGCCGCAACGTCCACGGTGAACGCATCGACGCGCAGGCTCGGCAATGAGACGCTGATACGGCTGGGGTCAGCGCCAGCGTCGGCTGTGCCATTGCCGCTGGCTCCGCCAGCGGTGCCATGTGCGCTGGCGTCGCCTGTAACCGTGTCACGGACAAGCTCAGCGATGCCGCTGTAGTCCGCCGTGGACAGCGACATCAGGCTGACCTCGTCGTACCCGCTGCGCTCGAGGCCGGCCGACACCATCTCGCGCACCTGTGCGGCAGGCCGCTCCCGCACCGGGCGGGTGATCATGCCCGCCTGGCAGAAACGGCACCCGCGGGTGCAACCCCTGAACACCTCGACCGACAGACGGTCGTGCACCACCTCGGTGACGGGCACGAGTTGGCGGCGTGGGTACGGCCAGTCGGCAAGGTCGGCGACCGTCCGCTTGGCGACCAGCGGCGGCACGTCGGGATACCTGGGAGTCACCTCGACGAGCGCGGCCCCGTCGTAGGACACCTCATACATCGACGGCACGTACACGCCCTCGATGCCGGCGAGGTCTCGCAGCAGTCCCTCACGAGTGCCGGTTCGCTTGCCGGAGCGCTTCCAGGCGCCGACAACTTCGGTGATCTCGCCGACGACCTCCTCGCCATCGCCGATCACGAAGAAGTCCACGAAATCAGCCAGCGGCTCGGGATTGAATGCGCAATGACCGCCAGCCCCGATCAGCGGGTCGGCATCGCTGCGCTGCGACGACCTCACCGCCACGCCGGCCAAGTCGATGCAGTTCAGCACGTTGGTGTAGACGAGCTCCGCAGAGAGGTTGAAGGCGATGATGTCGAACTCGCCCGCAGCCCGATGGGTGTCCACCGAGAAGAGCGGCAGCCCATGGGTGCGCATCTCGGCTTCGAGGTCGATCCAGGGCGCGTACGCCCGCTCGGCGCTTGCATCGGATCGCTCGTTCACCAGCTCGTACAGAATCTGCAATCCCTGATTGGGCAGACCGATTTCGTAGGTGTCGGGATACGCAAAGAGCCACGACGTGAGGTCGGAGCCAACACGTGGTTGCTGCATCCCGTCCTCGCAGCCGATGTATCGAGCCGGCTTGGAGACACGTGGCAGCAAGGGCTCGAGCCGTGGCCACAGCGTTGTCATTGCACGCTCAACGCTACCGGCACCCACCGATAAAGAGGGCTGAGGCGGCCGCTCAGAGGGAATACCGACGCGCGCCGACGCTGATGACGATGCCCACGGCAGCGAAGGCAGTCACCGTCCCCGAACCGCCGTGGCTCATGAGCGGCAGCGGGATGCCGGTGATCGGCATGATGCCGATCGTCATCCCGACGTTCTGGAACACCTGGAACAGCAGCATCGAGAGCACGCCGACGGCCGTTAGTCGCCCGAAGGGGTCGTTGGCACTGCGAGCGATCTGCCAGATGCGCACCAACATGTACGCGTAGAGGGCCAGCAGGACCGAGCCGCCGATCAGGCCGAATTCCTCCCCCAGGGCAGTGAAGATGAAGTCGTTGTGCTGCTCGGGCACCAAGTCCAGGTTCGTCTGGGTGCCCTGCTTCCAGCCCTGGCCCCAGATACCGCCTGCGCCAATCGCAATCTGGCTCTGGCGCAGGTTGTATGAGGCTTCCAGCGGCTCGAAGTCCTGGTCCAAGAAGGCCGTCAGGCGGTTACGCTGCGTCTCATTCAGCAACCGCGGCCCCTGTAGAGCGTCAATGCTGAAGATCAGGACCAGCGCCAGGATGCCGGCCAGCGTGATGACCACGATGTGCCGGAGCTGCGCGCCGGCGACAAGCAGCATGCCCATCGCCACAGCCACGAAGACCAGCATCGTGCCGAGGTCGGGCTGCAGGTAGATCAGGCTCATCGGCACGATCAGCAGCAATCCCGCGTTGAACAGCGTGTCGAAGCGCAGGTAGCCCTCGTGGTTGGCGACGAACGCGGCCAACGACACAATCACGATGAGCTTGGCAAACTCCGAGGGCTGCACCTGAAAGCCGAAGAACGGCAGTTCGAACCACGAGCGGGCGTTGCGAATCTCGGGACCCCAACGCAGCAGCGCCGCGAGGGCAACGAGCACCGCGAGGTACGCGGGCGTCGCATAGAAGCGAAGCACCCGGTAGTCAATGATCGCCGCGACCACCATGACCACTACGCCCACGCCGACGAAGATGGCCTGGCGCCGAGCCACCGTCCAGGGATCCTCGCCGTCGAAGGTGAGGCTGCGCCATGTCGCCGCGTAGTTCATGGCGATGCCCACGCAAGCGACGGCAATGGCTGCCAACGCGAGCGAGTAGTCGGCGAACCACGCAGGAGAACGCAGTTCGCGCCGGGTGTGCGTGCGATTCAGCAGCCGGGCAATCATGAGCTCGCTTCCCTGCGCTGAACCTCATGGCGCCGCAGTGCCGCCCTGCGCTGAACCTCATGGCGCCGCAGAACCGCCCTGCGCCGTGTCTGATGCCGCCGCAGTGCCGCCCTGCGGCGGGGCATATCGCTCTGGGGCGCCCCGGTGATCTCGTCTACATCGGGAATGCCGTCGCCGTCTGCGTCCGCTGGCGTGTTGGCCCGGGGCAGCTGGATTCCCCAAGGGCAGCCCTCGGGCACGTATCCGAGGAAGGCCGGGTCGCCTCGCAGCGCCTCGGGCACCTCAGGACATTCAGGCTGCGGCGGAACGAATGCGATCTGCGGTTCTGGCCAACGCTGCTCGTAGGCGCGCACCGCCTCCATGATGCGTCGCGCCACCGGCGCCGCCGCCTCGCCGCCGTACCCGGCCTCTTCCATGACGACGGCCACGACGTACCGCGGATCGTGCGTCGGCGCCCAGGCCACGAACACCGCCGTGTCCTCCTTCTTGCGCCGCAGAACCGCATTGAGGCCCTGCGCCTGAGCCGTACCCGTCTTGCCGGAAACCCGATAGCCCGCGTGGTCGTATCCCTCGAACGCCTTCGCCGCGGTGCCCCTCAGCCTGGAGTTGGTGACGTTGCTCAACCCCTCCCGCACGACGGCGCTCCCCTCGGGAAGTTCCACGACGTCGAGCACTCTCGGCTCAAACTCGAGCACCGCCTCGCCGAACGCCTCGGCTTCGCGCGAGACCACGGCCTCAACGATGTTGGGCGAGAACAAGGTGCCGCCGTTGGCGATCGTGGCGTAGGCGTTCGCCAATTGGACCGGCGTCACTGCGACGAGACCCTGGCCGATGCCGGTGTTGATGTTGTCGCCCGGGAACCAGCGAGGCGGCTCGTTGTAAGGGTTGTACGCCTCGGGGCTGAGCTCGAACAGCGTCTTCTTCACCTCGCCGTCGGGGATCCGGCCAGATTTCTCGAACGGAAGCTGCACACCGGTTGGCGAGCCGAACCCGAGCGAGCGAGCCATGTCTTGGATTGCCCACTGCTCGGGACCATCGACCCAGTAGAGGTCGTCGGCCACCTTGTAGAAGTAGGCGTCGCTTGAACGCGTCAGCGCGCCCGAGAGATCCAGCGTCCCGAGCGCGGCGCGGTCGGCATTGAAGAACGTGCATCGGCCGGTACAGCCCCGCACCTCGGGAATGCTGTAGTACCCGACATCGTGGAACGCCGCCCTGGGCGAGATCAGTCCGGCTTCGAGCCCCGCCAGCGCCGTCACGGGCTTGAATACCGATCCCGGCGAATAGAGGCCCTGCACCGCCAGGTTGTTGAGCGCGCCGGGCGCGTACGGATTCTCGAAGACCGACTGGTACTCGGCCAGGCTCAGTCCCTCCACCATCCAATTCGGGTCGTAGGTCGGATGTGAGGCCATTGCCAGCACGTCGCCGTTGCGGGCGTCCATGACGACGGCGGCGCCGGTGAGCGCCGGGTAGAAGAAGCCCGAGTCCTCGCTGACGTTCTTGCGTGCTGCGATCAGGCCCTGCCGCAGGTACGACTCTGCCGCAGCCTGCAGCTCGACATCGATCGAGAGCACAACGTCATTGCCGGGCTGCGGCGGGACGTCGGCCAGGATGCGCTGCACACGGTCGAGCCGGTCGACCTCGAGCTTGGTGCGGCCAGGCTCGCCGTGCAGCTCCGCTTCGAACAGACCCTCGATGCCTGCGCGGCCGACTCGTTCGTATGGCAGGTAGCCGTCATCGATCAGCTCGCGGTGCTGACGCTCCGACATTGCACCCACGTACCCAACGATGTGCGCGGCGACCTCCTGCTGGGGGTAGGTCCGCACCCAGTCCCACTTGGCCTCGACGCCGGGAATCGACCGTTCTGCCACCCGCAGCAAGCCGTCCTCGTCCAGGCCGGTCGCGACGACTTTCGGAGCGAGCGGGTGCGTCCGCTGATCGGCGAGGCCTTGAATCAGTTGGGACTCCGGCACGTCGAGCAGATCAGAGAGCTGGGCGAAGACCGACTCGAACTGATCTTCGGTGTAGCTGGACTGGTCGATCGTCACGACGCCGGTGCGAACGTTGTCTGCGAGCACGACACCGTGGCGGTCGAGGATGCGGCCCCGGGTCGGCGGCGTGATGATGATGCGCACCTGGTTGGTCTCCGCAGCCACGGAGAACTGCTCGGTCTCGAGCACCTGCAGGTACCACAGGCGGGTGAACAGCGCCCCGAACAGGCCCACGATCACGATGCCCAAGAAGGCCATCCGGCGGCGGACCGTCTCATCCACCGCGCGATCTTCCCTCGCGATCGGCGACGATCCGCGGGCGGATCACGAGTGCCCACCGGACGGCGCGCTCTGCCAACGGATGCGCCACGAGTGCGGCGAGCGCCGTGACGATCGCGATGCGCACGATCGGCGCTTCGGTCACGTGTGCGAGATCCAGCAGCCAGCCTGCGCATGCAAACAGGCCGATGCCGCCGGCGGCCAACAACGCCGCTATCGCGGCGCGCGCAACCCTGCCCGCCGATGCGATCTGCTCGGCGATGATGCCCGACAGGTAGCCGACGAGCGTCAGCACCAGCAGGGACATGCCGAATGGCGTGTGAACGATCAGATCGGTCGCCAACCCGCAGCCGGCACCGAAGGAGGCACCGGTGCCCCTGCCGCCCACCATCCCGCCGACCGCCGCCAGCACGACCAGCGGGTCGATGACGACCCCCGCAGGCGTCATGTGGCTCAGCAGACCGACGTGGATCACGACCGCACCCACCAGCAGCAGCGCCGAGCGGGCCAGCGGGCCCGAACTCGCCATCACCGCAGATCTCCGATCACGACGCACCGCCTTCGGGAGCGGGCTCTGGAGCCGGTTCCGGCTCGGGCTCGGGCTCCGGTTCGCGGTCGACGATCACCGGCTCGGGCACGTCGGGCTCGTAGAGCAGCACTTGCACCCAGCGCAAGCGCGTCAGGTCGGCGGCGGGATGAACCGTGACGCGCTGTGCACCTCGTACCGCATCGGGTACAACATCGGTGACGGTGCCCACGAGCAGGCCGGAGGGAAACGTGCTGCCCGCGAACCCGCTGGTCACCACGGTCTCTCCGGGAATGACCACGGTCTCGAGCTCGATGTAGCTGACTTCGAGGTCGCGGTCGGGCCCGCGCCCCGACACGAGGCCGTCGTCGCCGGAGCGCACGATGCGAACGCCTGCATCGAAGTTGGGATCGGTCAGCAACTCCACTCGCGACCAGTTGGGGCTGACCTGCACCACCTGGCCGACCAAGCCGTGGCCGCTCTCCACGGGCATCCCTATCCGGATGCCGTCCCGGTGGCCCTTGGCCAGCTCGATCGTGCGCTCGAAGTTGGATATCGGTGCATCGATGACCCGTGCGGTGACCCGGGGGATGGCCTGCACGGTGTCGCGTGCTCCGAGCAACGCGAGCAGCTCCTGGCGGTCACGCTCCAATTCGCCGACCCGCAGGATGGATGCCTCCGCCTCGGCCAGCTCGCCCCGCAGTTCCGCGTTCTCGGCTTCGAGGTCGTCGTAGCTGACCACGCCGCGCCAGGCGTCGCGGATGGGCCCGGTCACCCAGTCGCCGAAGCTCCGCACCGGCCCGAGGATGTCCAGCACCGCCCCGCGCGCCGTGTCAAGAACGCCTCCTGACCCGCGGGCGTCAAGGGTCAGCAGCGCAATGGCCGTTACGACGAGGAGGCCCAGACGGAGCCACAGACGTCTCCGATTGCCGGCGCGGCGGGCCACAGCCGGGGGCGTCAGCGCCCCTCAGTGGACGAGTACAGCACCCCGTGCAGGACATCGAATTCCTCGAGCGTCTGGCCGGAGCCACGCACCACCGCGAACAGCGGGTCTTCCGCGATGTGGACCGCGACGCCGGTCTCAGATCGCAGCCGCTCGGTCATTCCCCGCAGCATGGCACCGCCTCCCGCGAGGGTGATGCCGTAATCCATGACATCGGCGGCAAGTTCTGGGGCGGTGTCATCCAGCGTTGCCTTCACCGAGTCGACGATGGCGCTCACCGGAGCTGCGATCGCCTCGCGGATCTCCAAGCTGTCGACGCTCACCGATTCGGGCAGCCCGCTCACCATGTCGCGACCGCGGACCTCGGCGTAGATCTCCTCCTGCAGCGGCCACGCCGAGCCGAGCGCCAGCTTGATCTCCTCCGCGGTGCGCTCGCCGACGATGAGGCCGTGCTCTTTCTTGACGTGCGCGATGATCGACGCGTCGATCATGTTGCCGCCGACGCGAGCCGAACGTGCCGTGACGATCCCGCCGAGCGAGATCACGGCCACCTCGGTGGTGCCGCCCCCGATGTCGACGATCATGCTTCCCTGCGCCGACTGCACCGGCAAGCCTGAGCCGATCGCTGCCGCCATCGGCTCTTCGATGATGTACGCCCGGCGGGCCCCCGCGTACTCGGCGGCTTCCTGCACGGCGCGCTGCTCGACGCCGGTGATGCCCGAGGGCACGCAGATGACCATGCGCGGCTTGGGCCAGCGCGTCTGGGAGACCTGGTTGATGAAGTGCCGGAGCATCTTCTCGCAGATGTCGAAGTCCGCGATCACCCCGTCCTTGAGCGGGCTGATCGCGGTGATGTTGCCCGGCGTGCGGCCGATCATCCGCTTGGCCTCGTGGCCGACGGCCAGCGAGTTGCCGGTCATCGAGTCGACGGCGACGACGGAGGGTTCGTTGAGCACGATGCCCCGGCCGCGCACGAACACGATCGTGTTGGCCGTGCCCAAGTCCACCGCGATGTCCCGGCCGCCGAGGACGCTTGCGCGCTTGCGAGGCCGGGGTTGCGCGTTCAGAGCCATCAGCGGCCAGCCCTGCTGTTCGCAGCGGCAACGGCGCCGAAGAACAGGGCGATCTCCCGCTCGGCCGAGACGTCGCTGTCCGAGCCATGCACCAGGTTCTCCGTCGGGGAAATCCCGTAGTCGCCCCTGATGGTGCCCGGTGCCGCTTTGGCTGGATTGGTGGCACCCATCAGCGTGCGCACGACGGCGAAGACGTCGTCACCGGCATCCGCCGGCCCCTCCAGCACCATCACAACCGACGGCGAACGGGTGATGAACTCCAGCAGCGGCTCGTAGAACGGTTTGCCCTCGTGCTCGGCGTAGTGCCGTGCGGCGGTCTCACGATCGATTCGGCGGTGCTCCAGGGCGGAGATCGTGAGGCCCTTGCGCTCGAACCTGCCCATGATCTCCCCGACGAGGCCCCGCTCGACCGCGTCGGGCTTGCAGATCACCAGCGTTTGGGACATCGCGGTCTCCCTCGGCCTGCTGCTGCGCAACGGCGCGTGACGCCACCGGCTGCGCGTCCGAGGCTAATGCGGGCCGGCCCCCAGAAGTCGCCGGGCCTCAGCAGCGACATACAGCGAACCGCTCACCACGACCGTCCCGTCTGCGCCGGCCCGATCCTTCGCCCACCTCACCGCATCGTCGACGTCGTCGATCGGGACGATCTCGGGTCTGTGGCCGGCGCCGGCGGCGACTCGCTCGACCGCAGCGGCGACATCGTCGGGTGCGATCGCACGCGGCCACGCCGCGGCCGTAGCGACCACGGCATCGAAGGCGCCGAGATCGAGTGCTTCGCAGAACGCGCCAGGATCGTGCGGCTTGTTGGCTCCGATGACCAGCACGCCCCGCGACACGCGACGTACCGCGTCGGCATCACCAGGGGGCGCTGCCGCGTCAGCGCTGATCGACAACGTCTCGGCGAGCGTGTCACGTAGCGAAGCTGCCCCCGCGGGGTTGTGCGCCCCGTCGATGACCACCGTCGGATGGCGCCCGACGATCTCGAAGCGAGCGGGCAACGTGACATCAGCCAATGCAGCCTCGACGACGTCGTGATCGAGGCTCCGGCCGAAGAACGCTTCGACCGAGCAGATGGCACACGCGGCATTGACCGCCTGATGGGCGCCGTGCAATGGCACGAAGTGGTCGCTGTATTCCCCGAACGGCGTGACCACCGTGACGAGCTGCCCGCCGATCGCCGGGTGGCGGGCCGCGACATCCCAGTCAACGCCGCGGCGCCACAGTTCTGCATCGTTGTCGGAGGCGACGCCGGCCACGATCTCGACAAGCTCGGGAGCGGTCTCGCCGCACACAACGATGGAGTTGGGCGCGATGATGCCCGCCTTCTCCGCCGCCACGTCTGCCAGCGTCGGTCCGATGATTTCCAGATGGTCGGCGCCGATGTTGGTGATCACCGCCACGGCTGCGTCGACGACGTTCGTTGCATCCCAACGACCGCCCATGCCGACTTCGATCACGTTCACATGCGCCGTTGAGGCAAACCAGTTGTACGCCGCGGCGGCCATCACCTCGAAGTAGTTCGGCCGCTCCCCGCAGCGGTCGGTCACCATCGGCTCGAAGACTGCAATCTCGCTGATTGCCAGCGCGAAGGACTCGTCGTCGAGCGGCACATTGGCGACGGTGATCCGGTCGTTGACACGTTCGACGTGCGGGGAGGTGTAGCTGCCCGCGGCCAGACCGCAGGCGCCCAGCAGCGCCACAGACAGTCGGGCCGTACTGCCCTTGCCGTTCGTGCCGGTGATGTGGATGGCCGGGACGCTGTCCTGGGGATCGCCGAGGATTCCCACGAGCGTCCACATTCGATCGAGCGTGGGAGCAACCGCCTCGGGACCGCCGAGCAGGCGCTCGAGATCGATATGGGAGTCGAGCCAGTCGAGCGCTGCCTCGTAGTCCCGCAGCGGCCCTGCGGCCGCGCTGTGTGGCCCTTCGGTCGGCGGTCCGTCCTCTGACTGCCCTGGGTTCAAGATGCGCGGCTTACGAGGCCCGGCGCGTCACGGTCGAGCGGGGAACCAGCGTGGGATTCACCTGTTCCATCACGACGCTGCGGTCCACGATGCAGCGCGCCACGTCGTCACGGCTCGGCAGGTCGTACATCAGCCCCAGCAAGACCTCTTCGAGGATGGCCCGCAGCCCCCGAGCACCCGTGTTTCGGAGCATGGCCTGATCCACGATGGCTTCCAGCGCGTCCTCGGTGAATTCGAGCTCGACGTCGTCGAGTTCGAACATCCGGCGGTACTGGCGCACGAGCGCGTTCTTCGGCTCGGTGAGGATCCGTCGCAGCGCGTCCGGCCCCAGCGGATCGACGACGCCGACCACAGGCAGCCGGCCGATGAATTCCGGAATCAGGCCGAAATGGCGCAGGTCCTCGGGCAGCACATCGGGCAGGATGTCGAGCGCCGAGGCATCGGCGGCGTTGCGAAGCCTCGCGCCGAATCCGACCCCTCGTTCTCCCACGCGATCAGCGATGAGGCGCTCGAGACCGTCGAACGCTCCCCCGCAGATGAACAGCACGTTGCTGGTGTCGATCTGCAGGAACTCCTGGTGCGGGTGCTTGCGACCGCCTTGGGGCGGCACAGATGCGACCGTGCCTTCGAGGATCTTCAGCAGTGCCTGCTGGACGCCTTCCCCGGATACGTCGCGGGTGATCGAGGCGTTCTCGGCCTTGCGAGCGATCTTGTCGATCTCGTCGATATAGACGATGCCTGTCTCGGCACGCTTCACGTCGAAATCCGCCGCCTGCAGCAGCTTGAGCAGGATGTTCTCGACGTCCTCGCCGACGTACCCCGCTTCGGTCAGCGCAGTGGCGTCGGCGATGGCGAACGGCACGTTGAGCATGCGAGCGAGGGTCTGCGCCATCATCGTCTTGCCGCAGCCCGTCGGGCCGATCAGCAGAATGTTGGACTTTGCGATCTCGACGTCCTCGGCGACGCCGGGGCCCGAAGGTTCTAGGCGCATCCGCTTGTAGTGGTTGTACACAGCCACCGACAGGATCGTCTTGGTGCGGTCCTGGTCGATGATGTAGTCGTCGAGAAAGGCGTAGATCTCGCGCGGCTTGGGCACCGACTCGAACGGCGTCTGCGGCTGCTCCTCGACCTCGTCGTCGATGATCTCGTTGCACAGGTCGATGCACTCGTCGCAGATGTAGACGCCCGGGCCCGCGATGAGCTTGCGCACTTGCTTTTGGGATTTGCCGCAGAACGAGCACTTCAGCAACTCGCCTCCCTCGCCGAACTTCGCCACGCTGCACCTCCCTCCTGCTGAGCATCCATCGTCGTATCTGTCGTCGATGGCCGTACAAGGGTCGCACACGGCTGGTACGGGCGCGACACCCCGTTGGTCGATTTGGATTGACCGCCAAGGATGGCACAGCACGGGCTGCGCGGCGCGATCCGTTGCTGCGGCGGCGTCTGAGCCGCCGCGCCCCGCACGGGGAGCGGTCAGGGCGCGCCGGTAGGCTCCGCGCTTCGTGAAGACGACGCTGACGCCGCTGGATCCAGCGGATTTCATCGGGCCCGCGCCGGTTTCCGAACCCGACTCCTCCGCTGGGGACGAGGCGCCGGTTGCGGCAATCGTCGATGACGTGGGCGCCGATGACGTGGGCGCCGATGAGGCGGACCGCGACAACTCCCCTCCGGAGCGATTCGTCGGCCCGCGAGTCAAGCTGACCGTCGAGGTCGACGCCGAAACCTTCGACGCCGATGTCGACGCTGCATTCCGCAAGCTCGCTCGTGAAGTGCGCATCCCGGGATTCCGTCCAGGGCGGGCGCCGCGCCGGGTGCTGGAATCTCACTTCGGTGTCGACATCGGGCGCGCCCAGGCCCTCGAAGAGGCCCTGCCCCGCTACTACGCCGAAGCCGTGCGTGACAACCAGGTCGACGTGGTCAACCAGCCCGAGCTGGAATTGACCCTCGACGGGAGCGACGGACCGGTGGCGTTCGAGGCCACCGTCGAGATCAGGCCGGTCGTGGCGATCTCGGGCTACCACGACATGAAGGTGGAGATCCCGAGCCCCGAGCCGTCCGACGAGGAGGTCGACGCACGCATCGACGAGACGAGACGCCAGTTCGCCGACATCGCCGAGGTGGACCGTCCGGCGTCGGAAGGCGACCGCGTCACGATTGACATCGAGGGCTCCGTCGAGGGCGAACCGCTTCCTGGGCTCTCGGCGCAGGACTACCTCTACGAGGTGGGCAGCGGCGGCATCGTTCCCGAGGTCGACGAACAGCTCATCGGCTGCGAGGCCGGCACCGAACTGACCTTCAGCGCAACCCATCCCGTGCAGACCGACATGGAGATCGACTTCGAGATAACGGTCAACGCCGTGTCTGAGCTGGTGCTGCCCGAGCTCACCGACGACTGGGTGGACGAGAACACCGAGCATGACGACGTTGAGGAACTGCGCGAGGCGACGGCCCGGCAACTGGGTTTCGGGCTCATCATGCAGGCCAACATGGCGCTGCGCGAGGAAGTGCAGAAGCGGCTCGCGAGCCTCGTGGACGGGCCGATTCCCGATGCCATGGTGAGCGGGGCGATCGCCGATCGCATGAACGAGCTGGGCAGCGGCCTGCAACAGCGGAACATGACCATCGAGAGCTGGCTGGAGGCGACCGGTCAAGAGCCGGTGTCGTTCATCGGCGAGCTGCGTGACGACGCGGAGCGAGGGGTGCGCTTGGACCTCGCGTTGCGTGCCTTGGCCACCGCCGAGGCTTTGCAGGCCGAAGACTCCGACATCGACGACGAGCTCGAGCGCCTGGCATCCACCGACGGTCGCACCGCCGAGCAGCTGCGCGAGGTCATGGCGGAAAACGATGGGCTGGCACAACTCACAGCAGCGATCTGCAAGGGCAAGGCGCTGCAATGGGCCGTAGATGCCGCCACACTCATAGGGCCGGACGGCAACGAGATCGATCGCTCAGCACTCGAACTCCCGTCGCCCGCCGGCAGCGACGACGACACTGACTCTGACGACACAGGCTCTGACGAGACTGATACCGACGAAACTGGGGAAGCAACGTGACGACCGAGTTCTCCGCAATGGCGGATCCATCTGGCCCGAGCGCCGGACTGCATGGCGCCCGCAACTACCTCGTGCCCACGGTGGTGGAGCAGACCAACCGGGGCGAGCGTGCCTACGACTTGTATTCGCGGCTGCTGAAGGAGAACATCATCTTCCTGGGCACGCCGATCGACGATGTCGTCGCCAACCTGGTTTGCGCACAGATGATCCACCTGGAGTCAGAAAATCCCGACAAGGACATCAACATCTACATCAACTCCCCCGGCGGGGACATCAGCTCGCTGTTCGCCATCTATGACACGAGCCAGTACATCCGCAACGACATCACCACCATCTGTCTGGGCCAGGCGGCGTCTGCTGCGGCAGTGCTGCTGGCGGCCGGCACGCCGGGCAAGCGCATGGCGCTGCCCAATGCCCGGGTGCTGTTGCACCAGCCTTACGGCCAGGCGATGGGCCAGGCGACTGATATCGAGCTGGCGGCGCGGGAGATCGACCGGATGCGCGAGCGGCTGGAGCGGATCATTGCGCACCACACCGGCCAGGACCTCGAGCGGATCCACGCCGACACCGACCGTGACTTCATCATGGACGCCGAGGCGGCCAAGGAGTACGGGATCATCGACGAGGTGATCGCCAACCGCCAGGTGCTCGAGGACGGCCCGATCCGCGCCGCCTAGTCGGAGCGGACGACGGGAATCACTGAGCTACCCGCAGCACACCATGTGCTGCCAGCATCATCAGCTTGGAAGGCTGAGGTTCTGTCGAGCGGACGACGGGAATCGAACCCGCATCATCAGCTTGGAAGGCTGAGGTTCTGGCCATTGAACTACGTCCGCGGCGACCGACGAGGGTAGCGACGAGCGGACGACGGGAATCGCCGTATCAATGGCGGCGCCAGAGGCGCCGCGTGCATCATCAGCTTGGAAGGCTGAGGTTCTGGCCATTGAACTACGTCCGCGGCGACCGACGAGGGTAGCGACGCGCTTGGTGGGGGCGGCTAGCGGCCGAGCACCTGCAGGTGCCCCTGGTCGCGTATCCGCTCGATGAACGCTTCGGTGTACGCGTCTTCGGGGTCGTTCCGCACTGCTTGGTCGATGGCGTAGGCGTCGTCGCCGACCAGGATGCGCCACCGCCCGGCCAGCACGTCGGTCAGGATGATCTCGGCCGCTTGGGAGGCGTTGGTCGGGGCATCGTCACGGAATCGGGTGTTGCGGTCGGTGATCATTGCTTCGACCTGCTCATCGCTGAAGGCATCGAGGTCGACACCCCGCGCTGCCATGTTCTTGCGGATGAGCGGGATGTCGACGCCGTGTGCGGTGAAGCTGTTGAGTGCGATCGAGGTGCCGATGTGCCCCGGCATCACCACGTGGGCGCTGACGTGCGGCGCGTGCAGGGCAAGGTCGACTTGCAGCGCCTCGGTGAAGCCCTTCACGGCGAACTTGGCTGCGCAGTACGACGTGTGCGGCAGGCCCGGGCCGACGGTCGCCCAGAAGCCGTTGATGCTGCTGGTGTTGACCATCGCCCCCGCATCGGAGCGCACCAGCATGTCCATGAACGCCCGTGCGCAATTCAGCACGCCATTCCAGCAGACCTCGAAGGTCTTGTCCCAAGCGGCACGCTGGTCGTCGATCACAAAGCTGCCCCCGCCGCCGATGCCGGCGTTGTTGAACAGCAGGTTGATGTGGTCGGTGTCGTGCTGAGCGGCGACTTCGGCCGCAAACGCGGCCACGGCGTCGGCGTCGGTCACGTCGCACTGGTGCGTGGTGATGCGCACCCCGCTCGATCCGCTGGCGGCCATCTCTGCCGTACGCGCCAGTTCGTCGGTATTGAGATCGCAGGCGGCTACGTGCGCGCCGGCCGAGGTGAGCTGGCGAACCAGTTCCCTCCCCATGCCTGTACCGCCGCCGGTGACGACGGCGATTCGGCCGGTGAGTTCAGTCACTGCCATTGCTCAACCCTCCGGGGGCCCGTCGGCGAACATCGCCGCAGCTGCGGCTTCCATCTCCTCGGGCGTGACGTCACGCACGTGGGTCGCGATCGACCACTTGTGCCCGAACGGGTCGCGGACGCTGCCGAAGCGGTCGCCCCAGAACATGTCCTCGGGCGGCATCAGCACCTCCGCGCCCATTGCCACCGCCTTGTTGATGGTGGCGTCGCAGTCGGCGACGTAGCGATGCAGCGTGACCGTCGAGCCAGACAGCGCCGCCGGCGCAGAGGCTTCGCCGCCCCATTCGGGGAAGTCGTCGGCGAGGAAGAGCAGGCCGTCGCCGAGCACCAGTTCGGCGTGCATCAGTTTGTCGCTGCCAGGTGCCATCTGGCGGTTGGTCTCCTGTGCGCCGAAGGCTTCGGTGTACCACTCGATGGCATCGGCGGCGCCGCCGGGTGATCCGTCGGTGCGAGCCCCGATCGTCAGGTACGGCACGACGAATGGCCGGTCCGGGGGTATGGGATTCACGTCACTCATGGGCGCGGACTCTAGCCACGGCCTGCTGGCCGCGATGCCGCTGCGGAGGGCCTGCGCGGAGTGCGGAACTTCCCCACGCGTCACCTATTGTCTCCCGCTCTTGTTCGCTGCGCTCGCGGGCCGCTCGGGCCACGGCTTCGCCATTCGGCTCAGCCTCGGGGCGTCCCCATCTGCCCCGCAGGGCTGCGAAAATGCGTTGGCCCCGCACGCTCGCCCGACGCTGAGCGCTGCCGGCAAGGAGGACTCCCATGAGGCAGGTCGACCACTGGATCGGCGGTCAGTGCACCGCGGGCTCGCCGAAGACGATGTTCGAGGTCACGGACCCGGTCACCGCCAAGGTGATCGCCACGGTGCCGATGGCGTCGGGGAGCGACGTGGACGCGGCCGTCGGCGCGGCACGCACGGCGTGGGAGCACTGGCGGGAGGCATCGATCTCGTCGCGTGCCGCGATCATGTTCAACTTCCGGGAGCTGCTCGAAGAGCACCGCCTCGAGCTGGCCGAGATGGTCTCGGCCGAGCACGGCAAGGTGCGCGCCGATGCGCTCGGCGAGATGCGTCGGGGCATCGAGGTGGTGGAGTTCGCCTGCGGCGTCGGCCAGCTGCTCAAGGGCGAGCGCACCGACGACATCAGCACCGAGCACGACGCCTACACGGTGCGTCAGCCCGTCGGCGTGGTGGCGGGCATCACGCCGTTCAACTTCCCGGCGATGGTGCCGATGTGGATGTACCCGGTGGCCATCGCCTGCGGCAACTGCTTCGTGCTCAAGCCGTCCGAGAAGGACCCGTCGGTGGCGGTGCGCATCGGCGAGCTGTTCGCCGAGGCCGGGCTGCCCGACGGGGTGTTCAACGTGCTGCACGGCGATGCCGATGCCGTGAATGCGCTGTGCGAGCACCCCGGCGTGGATGCGGTGAGCTTCGTGGGCTCGACGCCCATCGCCCGGCACGTGCATCGCACGGCGTCGATGGCGGGCAAGCGGGTGCAAGCGCTCGGCGGCGCCAAGAACCACATGATCGTGCTGCCCGACGCCGACATCGGTCAGGCGGCCGACGCTGCGGTGTCAGCCGGCTACGGGTCGGCCGGCGAACGTTGCATGGCCATCTCGGTTGTAGTGGCGGTGGGCGCGATCGCCGACGAGCTGTCGGACGCGATCTGCGAGCGGATCGACGGTCTGCGCATCGGCAACGGGCTCGGCGCCGAGGCGGTGGACATGGGGCCACTCGTGACCGCCGAGCACCGTGACCGGGTGCTCAGCTACATCGACCTGGGCGAGTCCGAGGGTGCCGTCGTGCAGCGCGACGGCCGCGACCTGGAGGTGGACGGCCACCCCGACGGCTACTGGGTAGGCCCGACGCTGCTCGACGAGGTCACCACCGAGATGAAGGTCTACGAGGACGAGATCTTCGGCCCCGTGCTGTGCCTGGTGCGAGTGGACTCGTTCGAAGAGGCGATGGAGCTGATCGAGAACAACCAGTTCGGCAACGGCGTGGCGCTGTTCACCCGCGACGGCGGGGCGGCGCGGCGATTCCGGCGGGAGGCGCCCATTGGGATGGTCGGCGTGAACGTGGCGATCCCCGTGCCGATGGCGTACCACTCGTTCGGCGGCTGGAAGGACTCGCTGTTCGGCGACCACCACATGCACGGCCCTGAGGGAATCCGCTTCTACACCCGCCTCAAGGCGGTCACCGAGCATTGGCCCGACCCCGCCGACCGCGGCGTCGACCTGGGATTCCCCACCGCCCGCTGAGCTCCCGCCAAGCGGGGCAGAGTGCGCCTGCACTGATCAGTCGGGAAGGCGGGATTTGAACCCACGACCCCCTGCTCCCAAAGCAGGTGCGCTACCAGGCTGCGCCACTTCCCGAGTGTGAAGAGCTGACCGCCCAGCCCTCGAGTCCGAGCGTACCGGCGGCTTGTCGAGAGGCCCGGGTCGGCTGAGGTCAGTCGTCGACCGAGATGACTTGGGTGGGACAGCTCGCGGCTGCTGTTCGCACGGCGCTGTGGTCCTCGGCGCTGGGGCTGTCGGTGAGCAACTGCACGAGCCCGTCATTGCCGACCTCGAAGATGCCCGGAGCGATCATCTCGCACGAGCCGCTGCCGATGCACTTGTCGACGTCGATGGTGATCTTCACTCTGCCTCCCGATTGCGCTGCGCTTCCAGATTGCGGCGACCTCGGGGCAGTCAATCGAGCGGTTCGCCATGTGCTTACGCATCGTGTTGCCCGAGGTTCGCTACACGCTACGTCACACCACTTCCGCACCCTACGCACGTCGCATCACGGTGATCGAGCAAACGGCGCAGGCCCGCCGACGCGGAACCGGCGCCGCTTCGGCCCGCGCCTGCGCCTCGCTGCAGTCGGGCACCGGCGACTCCCGGCCGTTACTCTCAGCGGCGGCCGCAATCGGCCACGGGCGCAACCGCTCCCCCATCTACCAGGAGGACCCACTGTGAAGATCGGCGTGATGATGTTCCCCACCGACAAGGCCATCGGGCCGGTCGAGTTGGCCAAAGCCACGGAGGAACGGGGCTTCGAGTCGCTGTGGTTGCCCGAGCACAGCCACATCCCCACCAGCCGCGAGACGCCATGGGGCGGTCGCGAGGGTGCGCCGCCACTGCCCGAGGAGTATTGGCGCACGCACGACCAGTTCGTGTCGCTGGGCGCTGCGGCTGCGGTCACCGAGAACATCATGCTCGGCACCGGCATCACGCTCGTTGCTCAGCGCGACCCGATCTGGCTGGCGAAGGAAGCCGCCACGGTGGACCGGATCTCGAATGGCCGATTCATCCTGGGCATCGGCTACGGCTGGAACAAGGAAGAGCTGGCCCACCACGGCGTGAAGTACACCGACCGGCGGGCGATCACCCGCGAGATGATGCTGGCGGTGCGCGAGCTGTGGACCAAGGACGAGGCCGAGTTCCACGGCGATTGGGTGAACTTCGGCTCGTCGTGGGCGTGGCCGAAGCCCGTTCAGGAAGGCGGCCCAAAGGTGATCCTCGGCGGTGCTGCCGGGCCGAAGACCATCGCCGACATCGTGGAGTTCTGCGACGGCTGGATGCCGATCTCGGGCCGCTACGACTTCGACGTGCCGATCAAGCAGATCCGCGAGTCGGCGATCGAGGCCGGCCGTGATCCCGATGAGATCGAGTTCGGCCAGTTCGGCACACCGCCCAAGCCGGAGATCATCGAGAGCCTCGCCGAGGTCGGCTGCACCCGGGTGGTGCTCGGCCTGCCGCCGGCTGACGCCGACACAGTGCTGCCGATTCTCGACAAGTACACCGAGCTGCTGTAGCCGCCTGCTGGCCTCCCCAGCGGGAACAATCGGGAACAATGTGGCGGTGACTGACAGCGCGCCCGGCGTGGAACAGCTCGACGTCATCGACGAGGTGGGCCGCTACCTGCGCACCGCCCCACGCGACGAGGTGCACGAGCGAGGCGAGTGGCACCGGGTGTTCCACTGCCAGATCGTCACGCTGCGCGACGGCGCGCCGACGGCGGTTCTGCAGCAGCGTTCCCGCACCAAGGCTGCCTTTCCCGGCCTGATCGACATCAGCGCTGCCGGCCACCTCGCCGCAGGTGAAACACCGCTCGACGGCATCCGGGAGCTCGAAGAAGAACTCGGCATATCCCCCGCCAGCACAGATTTGGTGCCCCTCGGCGTCCGCCGACTGGCCGACGACAGCGGCGAGGGCACGCTGAACTGCGAGTTGACCAGCGTGTACCTGCTGCGAGATGACCGCCCGCTCACTGACTACGTGCTGGCCCGCGACGAGGTCGACGCGTTGCTCGACGCGCCCATCGCCGACCTGCTCGCGCTGTTCGGCGGTGCGCCCTCGATCACCGTGCAGGGCATCGCCTCGGCCGGCCATCCCGACGCCAGCAAGGTCACGCTCGAAGTGACGCTCGACGACTTCGTGCCCGGGGCCGAATATTGGGTGGTGTTGATGGTGATGGCGCAGCGATACCTCGCCGGCCAAGGTCCGCTCGCCGTCTAGAAGCGTCGCTGATCGCTCGCCCTGCACCCGCAGGTTTCCCGCCAGGCTCCGAGGCCCAGCTTCGTGCTGTTCAGGCGTGTTCGGCGATGAGAGCCAGCATCTCGGCACCGTAGGACCCGAGCTTGGCCGGCCCGATGCCCGGTACGGCGAGAAGCTGAGCGTCAGTACGGGGACGCTGCGTTGCGAGCGCGATGAGGACTGCGTCCGGGGCCACGACGTACGCCGGCACGCCGTCGGCACGGCTGCGCTGCAGGCGCCACGCGCGCAACGCTTCGAACAGCGCCGCATCACTCGGATCGGTCGGCGGTTCGGGCTTGGATCGGCGGGTCGCTGGCCGCGAGCCGGTGCCCGGCAGAGCGGCCGGGTCGACTGCGCCGTCCGGGTCGGCGTGGCCATCGAACCCTGAGCCGGCTCCAGACTCGGCACCTCCCCTGGACTCAGCGCCGCTGCCGCGCGCTCGCGACGATGCCCCGATGAGCGCTGGCTCGGGCTCGACAGGCAGCGGCGGCGCGAGCTGGCTGAGTTCAGCCAAGAAAGGCGACGGCGGATCGTCGCTGATGAAGGTCACAGATTGCGAGGAGCGGGTCAGCGCAACGTGGAAGACGCGGCGTTCTTCCTCGATGTCGTGAGCGAGGCGGTGCGGCATCAGGCCCGCCGAGGCCTCATAGACGATGACGTGGGGCCATTCGAGGCCCTTCACCCGGTGGACGGTCGCGAGCCGCACACCTGGTTGCCGCGCCGGATTCGCCTGCGCAGCGCCGCTTGGCGAGCGAGTCTCGTCAATGCCGAAGCCGGCTGCGTCGGAGGCGCCGAATCCCGACAGGCGATCAGCGAGCCACGCAGCGAAGCTGGCCGGGTCTGGATGCAGGTGCGCCACCGAGATCAGCGCCCGCAGGTCGTCGCCGTGAGCGGACCTGTCCACGGACCGGCGCGACGCATCCAAGCGAGTGTCAAGGCTGTACCCCAAGCCCAGCTCATCGCGAACGATCTCGAGAATGGCTTCGGTGGTGAGCTGCTCGTTCGCGGTTCGCTGTCGCAGCATGTCGATGTCGTCCGCGTACTCGTCGACCTTGGTCACTGTGCGTTCGTCGCTGAGTCGGGCCGCGAGCGCACGCAGCGCGCCGAGGCTGCGCTGCTCGCCGATCCACTCGATCACGCGAGGCGAGATTCCACGAGGCGGCCGGCGCGCCGCGTCCGACAGCGCGCCGCTCGGCAGTGCGTGACGGGGCGCGACCGCCAGCCTGAGCCACGCCAGCGCGCCCGCGACGCCGGTGCGCTCCATGAACCCGCGGCCCAGCGGTGCATCTGCCGCAACGCCCATCTCCCCCAGCACGATCTGCGGGACGAGCAGCGTGCTGTTGACCCGTGTCAGCACCGCGATGTCGGCCGGCCGGACGCCGCGGTCGACCAGGGCCGTCACCGTCTCCCGCAATGCCGCAGCCGACTCGGACCCGGTCTTGACGGCGAGTGCCCCATCGTGGCTCGGGCTGTCATCCGGCTGGGGCGCGGTGATCTGCTTGTCGATGCGGCTGCGATTGTGCGACAGCAGGTTGACCGCGGCGCCCACCACGGGCGGCGGGCAGCGGTAGTTCACGTTCAGATGGTGGCGGGCAGCGCCCGGGAAGTACTTGTCGAATTCGATCAGCCACTGCGGTGATGCGCCGGCGTAGCCGTAGATGGTCTGGTCGTCGTCGCCGACTGCGAACACGTCGGCACGGGGGCCCGCCAGCAGACGGATCATCAGCAGGTGTGCGGGCGTCAAGTCCTGAAATTCGTCCACGAGCAGCGCACCGCAGGCACGGCGGGCGGCAGCACGAGCTGCCGGATCGGCCAGCAGGATCTCGATCGCCCCGATGATCTGGTGGTCGAAGTCGACCAGTCCCTCAGCCGCCAATTCCTTGACGTAGCGCGGTGCCAACGTCGAGAACTCCGGCACGTCAGGCTGGAAATCCCCCTCGACGACTGCCGGGTCACGCAACCCCAGCCGTGACGCGCTCAATGCCTCCAGCCACGGTGCGAGCTGATCGGTCATCGCCCGCCGACGGCGCTTGACGAGGCCGTCAAGGCGGTCTCGCACACCCATCTCATCGATGACTTCGACCCGGCTCCGACCTACCGGGCGGGCGAATGGGCCAGAGCCATTGCAGATGGCCAAGGCGATGCTGTTGAGGGTCCGCACCTGCAGTCCCATCAGGTCCTCAGTGCGCTCTTCCATCTCGCGACGGGCCCGGACGTTGAAGGCCACCAGGCACACGGCCCCAGCGGCAACCCCCAAGTCCCTCACGAGATAGCGGGCCCGCTCGGTGAGCACCCGTGTCTTGCCCGATCCTGCCGGGGCAACGATGCACGCAGCCCCGCCCAGGTGGCCGACAGCCGCATGCTGATCCGAAGCCAGGTCGGCTTGCGGCATGGCCGGCTGCACCCCGCGCAGGCTCCCTGCCGCCAGATTGGCTGCAGGCACCACCGGTGCAGCAAGTTCGAACGCCTCCAGCGGCCCGCCGTCGCACCACACCGGCCCGGCATCGGTGACCACATCGCCGTCGCTCTCGGCATGCGTGCTCGACTCGCCCGCGAGCACCGCGCCGAGCCGGAGTGCCGCCTCGACGGGAGCGAATCGGGCCTGTTCGGGTTGCCGAGCGTCGACGGTGTTGGCGGTGATCAGGTGCGCCAGCACTTCCGATCGCATGGTCAGCCCTGGCGACAGTTCCCACCACGGTGACCGCCAGACCGGCGACGGTTCGGGAAACTCGCCCTCGAGCTCGATGATCAGACGGGTCCGCTCCAGCCAAGCCTCACGCAGCCGGCGTCCGGTCGCCGCACTGACGTCGGCGAGGCTGACCCGCACCCGCTCGCAACCAGACCATGCGTCGGGCGCAGCGTCGCCTGGACGCACCAGGACGCTGCGTCCCAATTCGGGTGGGCCGGCGAGTGCGTTCGCGCTGAGTCTCATCTGCGACTTGCGCTCAGGCAGAACATGTCTCGAGCACAGCGCCGTGCCTGCAGTGTGGCCTGTGGCCCGCTAGCGGCCGACGCCGATGAGGTGCATCGCCTCCGCACGGGTAGCCGTGTTGCGGAACTGCCCCCGCACCGCCGACGTGATCGTCAGCGACCCCGGCTTCTGCACCCCCCGCATCGACATGCACTGGTGCTCGGCCTCGACAACCACGAGCGTGCCCCGTGGCTCGAGCACCTCCATCAGCTTGTCGGCAACCTGGGTGGTCAGGCGTTCCTGCACCTGGGGCCGGCGGGCGTAGGCCTCCACCAGCCGGGCCAGCTTCGACAGGCCGGTGATCATGCCCCGCTCCCCGGGAATGTACGCCACATGGGCACGGCCCACGAAAGGCATCAGGTGGTGCTCGCACATCGAATAGAACGGGATGTCACGCACCATGACCATCTCGTCATGGCCGGTCTCGAACTGCACCTTCAGGTGATGCTCAGGGTCTTCCTGCAGACCAGCGAACACTTCTGCGTACATGCGAGCCACGCGCTTGGGTGTCTTCTGCAGGCCGTCACGGTCGGGGTCCTCGCCGATCGCGAGCAAGATTTCCCGGACTGCCTTCTCGATGCGGTCCGTGTCCACCTGCTGGTCGGTCACCGCGCCATTCGTCTCAGCGATGGACAGCACCTCGGCAGCGGCGGAGGAGCTCGACACAGCGTCAGCGTCAGAAATTGAGCCGGACGGCATCCGGTGAACCTACCCGCGTCGGCCGGGGACGCCATAGCGATTTGCGTCCGCGGGCTGGTGACAGGAATGCGCCCCCGGCAGGACTCGAACCTGCAACCGGCGGGATAGAAGCCCGCTGCGCTGTCCAGTTGCGCCACGGGGGCTCGGGCCACGCAGACCCGACGCCATCCTGCCACCCAACCGGCGCTGGGCCAAGGGTGCGGCGGCGCGGCAGCGGCCCCCTCAGTACATTTCGGGGCAAGCGCGTACCTGGCGCCGACGCTCGCAGGAGACCGATCGTGACCGCGAACAACTCTGGCTTCCGCTTCGACACCAACGATCTCCAGTGGATCCACTACGAGGGTGGACCGCGATTCGACTACCCGATCGACTACGACATCGCGGTGCTCGGCCATCAGGAAGACATCGGGCGGCTCGATCTGCTCATTCGCTGGGCACCCGATGCCTACTGCCACTTCCATCGCCACGTGGCCACCACGACGTCGCTGGTGCTCGAGGGCGAGCATCACGTCATCGACATCGATGACGACGGCAACGAGCTGCGCCACGATGTCCGGCCGGCCGGCACCTACTGCAGCGGCCCAGGCGGCGACGTGCACATGGAGCGCGGCGGCCCGGAAGGCTCACTCGTGCTGTTCTCGATGCAGGAGCCCACGGGCCGGATGTTCGAGGTGCTCGACGCCGACCACAACATCCTGGCCGAGAACACAATCGAGTCCTTCAGAGAGCAGGCCCGCGAATTCGCTAGCTGACCCGGCCGCGCCCGAAATTCTCCGAGCCCACGACAGAGCTGGGGCTAGCCGGAGGGCCAGCGCAGGATGCCGGTCTCGGTGCGGCCGTCGGCTTCGAGATAGTCGGGGTCGCCGGGGAAGGCGATCCGGTCCGGCCCTTCGTTGTCGTAGCGGATCCGCACGTGCTCGTCGTCGGCGGGTGTGCCTCTGCCGGCGGCAGCAACCGCCTCGGCCACGGTTTCGAAGCGGGCGAGGCGGTGCAGCATGCCGATGGTGGGGGTCATCATCACCATGTCGCCGGCTTCGTTGCGCCGGATGGCATCTGCCGGGCGAACCCACTGATGCTCGACTGCCTCGTCGTGGTCGGGCAGCGGCACTTGGCCATCCGGCATCGCCGTCAGGAAGAACCGCGTGTCGTAGCGGCGTGGGGAGCCCAGCGGCGTCACCCAGCGCCCGATGAAATAGACGTTGTCGCCGTCGAGCAGAAGGTCTTCGCTGCGCACCGTCTCGATGAAGTCACGCTCGCCGGCATTGACCTCGTCCCGGTACTGGGAGAACCGCTCGGCCACATCGGGCGGAGAGAGATCGATGATGCCCGAAGGCAGATCCCGGGGATCCTCCACGCCGACCGGGTGGTCGTGATGGGCGAGCAAGATGCCCGCTTCCTCGAACGTCTCCCGCAGGGCCGCAACCCAGAAGGCGATGCCGCCCCGCTCGATGCCGATCTGATACGAGGCATCGTCATCGGTCAGGCCCGAAACGGTTTCGTCGGCGATCCGGGTGGCGTCTTCGGGGTCGACAGCGCCGCCGGGGTACACCCACATGTCGCCCACGAAGATCGAGCGGGCGTTGCGCTTCAGCATCAGCACATGGGGGTCGTTCTCGTCGGACAGGATCATCACGGTGGCCGCATCGCGCACCGGCACGGCCTCGGGGTCGTAGTCGCCCCCGCTCCCGGGTGACTTGGCGCCGACCGAGGCGCGACGCTCGGGTTGCTCACTCATCGGCGGCCCAATCCCGGCTCAGTCGGTGTCAGCGCGAACCGCGGCCGGCTTCAACAGCAGCAGCCGCGCACACCCGGTCGTCGTCACCTGGCCGCCGCACAGCACTCAGTAGTCGATGCCCGCGCAGACGAGGCAGTCCTCGCCGTCGTGACTGGCACGGGCCGCTGCTGCGTCCTCGTCGGTCTGGTATTGCGGCGTCGGGTGGCGCTCGACCCGGTCGTCCTCATAGTCACCGCCACCGGCTGAATCGGCTCCCGCCGTGGCCGCATCGTCACCGTCTGGCACAGCGCACTCGGGCAGATCGGCGGCCCTGGTGGAGGGCGCGAACACCCGGTCCTTCCACCGGTCCGAATCCGACCAGCGGTAGTGCAGGTGAGCCATGGAACCCGGGACACGCAGATTCTCGAATGCAGCAAACGTGTCCCGGAGGATCTGCAGGTTGAGTTCGGGTTCATGCGGCTTGCCCGCTGTGCGACCCAGCGGGTAGTCCAGGTACGCGGCGCGGGGCGGCCAGGCCGCCCGGGTGATGTCGCGTGCGCTCGACATCGACAGCGTCGGGATTCCTTCGGCCTCGATGGCTCTCGCGATCAGACCCCCGGTCTGATGGCAGACAGGTCACACCGGCACAAGCAGCACCACATCGAGCTCATCGGCTACGCAGCGCTTGGCCAGCTCCGGGATCAGCTCCTCACGGACGCGCCGGGTGCTGTAGATGCCGCCCATGAGGGTGTAGGCGTTCGGTCCCAGCTCGCCTATCTCGCCGCTGTCCCGCAGCGCACGCAAGCCCTCGATGGGGAACACGCAACTGATGTCCGAGCGGGCATCGGTGAGGTCGTAGGCGAAGTGCGTGGCCCGCAGGTCGGACGTGTCCACGTCGGTGGGGATCGCTCGGTACGTCGTGTCGTCGCGGTAGTGGAATGCCGTCTGGCCGACCGAATAGACGCCGCCCGTGGCGATGAGGCCCACGCGGCACTCGGAGATCGGCTTGGTCAGCGGTGTCCATGGCGGCGGCGTCTCGCTGTGGACCCAGCGGTACTCGCCGTAACCCAACCCGATGTACTGGGCCGTGATCCGCGGGATGTACTCAACAGGTGGCTGGCGGGCAGCGACAGTCTCAGCGCTCACGCTCCTACGGTACGCGGTCGGCACAGTCCCCGGCAGAGGACAGGCACAAGAAGGCACAGATGCCGGAGCGAAGGAGGCGGGCGCACGTTCCCGCGCGGCTCCGAAATCCGGTAGCGAGGCCGCGTCACCCGTGGCATCCTTGACCCCCCGTGCGGGTCGTAGCTCAGTTGGTTCGAGCGCCACGCGCTCGCCCCCAGCGAGCGCCATCAGACACAGCGTGGCACTGGAGGCCGGCTGCCGGAAATCCGGTAGCGAGGCCACCGCGGCCGTGGCATCCTTGACCCCCCGTGCGGGTCGTAGCTCAGTTGGTTAGAGCGCCAGTTTGTGGCACTGGAGGCCGGGGGTTCGAATCCCCTCGATCCGCCCGCCGCTCGTCGACCGCTTGTGTCGGGGGGCCGTCGTTAGCCTTGCGGGGCACCACGCGCCTCTAGCTCAATTTGGCAGAGCAACGGACTCTTAATCCGCAGGTTCTGGGTTCAAGTCCCAGGGGGCGTACCACTGGCCTGCCGGAGCACTCCGGCCGATGCACCGATGAGGTCGTCAGATGGGCAACGACAGCGAAGCCAGCGAACCGGAGTCGTCCGAGTTCCACCCTTCGGCCGATGAGTTGATCGAGCACAACCGGCAGGTGGCCGACACCGTCAAGACGCCCGGCATGGCGGCGCCACCCAGCCGTCACGTGGCCATCGTCACCTGCATGGATGCCCGGATGGACCCGCTGCCAGAGCTGGGTTTGACAGTCGGCGAAGCGCACGTCATCCGCAACGCAGGCGGTGTGATGACCGACGACGTCATGCGCTCGCTGTGCATCTCCCAGCAGCTGCTCGGCACCCGGGAGATATTGGTCATACACCACACGAAGTGCGGCATGTGCGGACTCGACGAAGCTGCCTTCAGCAACGTCCTCGGCCAGCGCCTGGGCGCCCGGCCAAGCTGGCCCATCTGTTCGTTCGCGGACCCCGCCGACGACGTGCGCGCCGCCATCGCAACACTGCAAGCCTCACCGTTCATCGAGCACGACACCGCCGTCCGCGGCTTCATCTACGACGTCGACACCGGCCTCCTCAACGAGGTGCCGGCACTCAGCTGACAGCGGTCGGGGCGGTGGGCCAGCCGGGGACGCCTTCGTCTCGCTCGACGCCGGTGCTGTTAAGCAGCCCGCTCACCATCCGGTAGCAACCCGCCGCTGCGATGAGATGCACCATCTCGGCCTCGCTGAAGTGGGCAACCGCCTCGGCCCAGGTGGCATCGGACACGCAGTCGTCGGAGTACAGGTCGTCCACCACCTGCAGGAGTGCCGCTTCGGCGGACGTCCAGTTGCCTTCGGGAATCGGCCTGGTGACGAGGTAGATCTCCTCGTCGGTCATGCCCTCGGCTTGGGCGATCAGCGTGTGCTGGCCGAACTCGTAGACCGACTGGCAGTTCCAGCCCATGCGCAGCACGGCGATCTCGACATCGCGACGCGACAGGTCGCCCCTGTACAGGATGGCCAGCGCGTACTCGCCGAACGCCTTGGAGATGGGACGGCTGTGCGCGATGGTCGCAATGACGTTGACGGCGTTGGCGAATGAACTCTCCATAGCCTCGCGGGCTCGCTCGGCCACCTTGGGGATCGGCTCAAGGCGTCGGGAAGTGGGTCGTGGCAGGTGCATGAGCGAGCAGTCCTCTCGTCGGTCCCGCGAATGTACGAGAAGTTGCCCCGGTCGTTCACTGGCGCACCTGCTTAGGCTGCGGGCATGACCGAGCCAGCCATCTCGACGTTTCCTGTGCCTGACATCGCGGACATGCCCGACGACCTGCGTGAGCGCATCGAGCTCATCCAATCCAAGACCGGCTTCGTGCCGAACGTGTTCCTCGCGCTGGCGCACCGGCCGGAGGAGATGCGGGCGTTCATGGCGTACCACGACGCGCTCATGGAGGGCCCGAGCGGGCTCAGCAAGGCCGAGCGGGAGATGATCGTGGTGGCCACCAGCGGGGCCAACAACTGCCTCTACTGCGTGGTCGCCCATGGCGCGATCCTGCGCATCCGGGCCAAGGATCCGCTGCTGGCCGATCAGCTCGCAGTCGACCCGTCCAAGGCCGATCTCAACGACCGGCAACGGGCGATGATCGACTTCGCCCTCAAGATGTGCAGCGAGCCGTGGTCGGCTTCAGCGACCGATCACGAGGAGCTGCGGGCTCACGGCTTCAGCGACGACGACATCTGGGACATCGGCGCCATCACGGGCCTGTTCGCTTTGTCGAACCGCATGGCCCACCTGACATCGATGCGGCCCAACGACGAATTCTTCACCATGGGCCGCTAGCGGGCCGGATAAACCAGCTCTCCCTCGGCCGCATCGGCGGGCGCGACCACCACGATCTGGCCGTCCTGTACCTGCACGATCCCCATCGGCTTGGCGACGTTAACGCCGCGCTCGTCGAAACGGACCGGGCCGTAGAAGGTGTCGATGTCGAGGTCTCGCAGCGCCGCGCGCACCGCATCGGTGTCGAGTCTGCCGGCAGCCTCGATGGCGCGGTGCAGCGCGATCGCGGCCGCTGTTGCCCCCGCTGCCTGATAGATGGGCGGTTCATCCCACAGGCTCTGGTAGGTGTCTGCGTAGGCGCTCGCCGTGCCGAAGTTCGGACCCTCATAGCCCATCACCGATTCCCACCCAGTGGGGCCGAGCACCCCGTCGGCATCGCTGCCGATATCGGAGATCAGCTGCGGGTTGGCCGGGCCGACGGTGATGAGCATGGCGTCGGGGCGGAAGCCCTGCTCTTGTGCTGAGCGCAGGAACAGCACGGCGTCGTCGTAGTGGCCGCCGCCCACGAAGATGTCGGGCTCGAGTGCCGCAAGCTCGGTCATGAGATCGTCGACGCTCTCGACGCCGACCGGATAGCTCTTCATCGCCAGCACCTCGACGCCGTTGGCCTCAAGGTGGCGTTGCGCTCCCTGTGCCACCGACGTGGCGAATGGGGTGTCTTCGTGCGCCACCACTGCGGTGCTCGCACCGCGTTCTGCGAGCAGCTCGATGCTCGACCGTGTGTAGTCCGAGGCGACGACACCGACATAGAACAGGTTGCGATAGCCGCGCTCGAAGAGGCTGTCGGACGCGCCGTTGCCTTCCACCATGATCACGCCACGGGCCTCCGCCGCAGCGCTGGTCGGCCCGGTGAGCGTGCTGGAGTACGGACCGAGCAGGAAGTCGACGTGGTCCTCGTCGATGAGCTGCTCGATGAGAGCGGCCGCCCGGTCGGGATCGGACTCGTCGTCGTAATAGATGAGCTCGGCCCGGTAGCGGCCGTCGCCGACCTGGATCCCGCCGTGCTCCTCGTTCACCCACTGCAGCCAGGTGTCGTAGCCCTGTCGCACAGCCTTGCCCTCGGCAGCGAACCGGCCCGTTTCGCTCAGCGCCGCGCCAATACGGACCGTGCCGTCGAAGCCGTCATCGGCGCCATCGTCGGCGTCGCCCCCGGTGCAAGCCGCCGCCAGCATGACTGCCACTGCGACCACTGCTGCCGTGCGAGCCATGCGCCGCCACGGTGTGGGAAGTTGAGATCGACTCATGTCCAGGCCTCCGGCCTGCGGCAGAGTTGCTGCCTCATGGCCGGTCGGCAGGGTATGAGCAGGAGGGCGACGCGGCACGCTGAGCTGTTCATGCTGGCCTCACGTCCTACACATTTCCCGCTACCCGCAGGTGACTGGTAGAACCGACCGGGTGGAGCCGAAGGCGCTGCCGGGTCCTGCATCGGAGCGCATGTCGAAGCAGCGATCCCGAGATACGGGACCGGAACGGCTTATCCGCTCGGCACTGCACCGGCGTGGCCTGCGCTACTTCGTGCACCGCCGGCCGTTGCCCGATATGCGCCGCGAAGCCGACGTGGTGTTCCCCCGCCTACGAGTGGCGATCTTTGTGGACGGCTGCTTCTGGCACGGCTGCCCCGAGCACGGCACCAAGCCCCGCCGCAACGCCGAGTACTGGGAGACCAAGATCGCCCGCAACCGAGCCCGCGACGCCGACACCGACGCTCGCCTCCGAGCAGCCGGCTGGACTCCAGTCCGCATCTGGGAACACGAACCCCCCGACCAAGCCGCCGACCAAATAGAACAACTCATCCGAGCCCGAGCCCGCCACCTCGCGACGCGGTGAAGGGCTGCGTCAATCGCGAAGCGAATTCAGAAGCCGAGGGCGGTGAGGGGGTCGGTGTAGGGGATGTCGAGGGCGGCGGCGACGTGGGGCTCGGTGACGTGGCCCTTGTAGACGTTGAGGCCCGCCCGCAGGTGGGGGTCGGTGCGCAGGGCGTCGAGGCCGTTCCCGGCGATGGCCAGCACCCTGGGCAGCGTGGCGTCGCTGAGCGCCCGGGTTGAGGTCAGCGGCACCGCTCCGGGCATGTTCGCCACGCAGTAGTGCACGACATCGTCGACCACGAAGGTCGGCTCGGCATGCGTGGTCGGCTTGGAGGTCTCGAAGCACCCGCCCTGGTCGATCGCGACATCGACCACGACTGAGCCAGGTCGCATCTGGCTGATCATCTCGGCATTCACCAGCTTCGGTGCCCGTGCACCGGTGACCAG
The DNA here is from genome assembly GCA_022820925.1 of Acidimicrobiia bacterium. Taxonomy (GTDB): domain Bacteria; phylum Actinomycetota; class Acidimicrobiia; order Acidimicrobiales; family Poriferisodalaceae; genus Poriferisodalis. Next base: position 144,470 of record JAJEEO010000008.1, read on the forward strand.
CACCGCACCGATCACCAGATCGGCCTCCAGCACCTCGGCCTCGACGGATGCACGCGTCGAGGTGACCGTCACCACCGAAGCACCGAAGCGTTGTTCGAGGTGATCGAGCGCTGTCGGATCGATATCGAGCACCCGCACATCGGCGCCCATGCCGATGGCGATCTCCGCCGCGTTCTCGCCGACCACTCCGCCGCCGATGATCACCACACGAGCCGGCGGCACCCCGGGCACACCGCCGATCAGCAAGCCGATGCCGCCGTGCGCAGTCTCGAGCGCCCACGCGCCCGCCTGCACGGCGAGGCGGCCCGCAACCCGCGACATCGGCGCCAGCAGCGGCAACCCGCCACGCGAGTCGGTGACGGTCTCATACGCGACGCATGCCGCTCCTGATTCCACGAGATCGGCGGTCTGGTCGGGGTCGGGAGCAAGGTGCAAATAGGCGAACAGGATCTGGCCCGCACTGAGCATCTTGCGCTCGGACGCCTGCGGCTCCTTCACCTTGACGATCAGCTCGGACTTCTCCCACACCTCGTCGCAGGAGCCGATGTGAGCACCCGCGGCCACGAAAGTGTCATCAGGCACACGGATGCCGGAACCCGCGCCGGTCTCGACGACGACGTCATGCTCGTGCAGCACGAGCTCACGAACAGCGTGCGGCGTCAGCCCGACACGTTGCTCGCCCGCCTTGGTTTCGCAAGGCAAGCCGATCAGCATGCGGCCACCTCCTACCCAGGTGCCCAACTACCCGATGTGCCCCAGACATCGGTGCCCCGGTCGGGGCTTGGATGCACCGGCGAAGTCTACGATCCTCCCGATGAGCCCTAGTGACACGGCGGGCCTGATTGACGGCGGTGGCGTCGACGGCTGGACGCTGCCCGATCTCGTGCGGCAGGCGGCGGCCGCCCACGGCAACAGGGAGTTTCTTGCCTTCGAAGACGGCCGCACGCTCAGCTTCGCCGAGCTCGACAGCCACACCGACCGGCTCGCCACCGCCCTCGCGGATCTCGGCCTGCAGCCGGGCGACCGGCTGCTGGGGCTGCTCACGAACAGCCTCGAGTTCATGCTGCTGATGATCGCCACCCACAAGCGGCGGGCGATCTTCGTGCCGATCAACACCGACTTGCGCGGTGCGTTCCTCGAGCATCAGGTCAACAACTCCGAGCCCCGCATCGTGGCCGTCGACCACGGGCTGCTTGAGCGCTTCGACGACATCGAGCCCGGCTCACTCGACCCGTCCGAGACCGACATTGAAGCCACGATCCTGGTCGACGACGGCGACTACGGCGCCGGTGCCGGCGGTGTGCTCATGGGCTCGGCGGAGGTCTCCATCGAAGAGCTGCTCGAGACCGATGTGCGCCCCGAGGCGGTGCTGGCGGCCGAACCCAGCGATGTCTGCACGATCATGTACACCTCGGGCACCACCGGTCCCGCCAAGGGCGTGCTGATGCCCCAAGCGCACTGCTACCTGTTCGGCCTCGGCACCGCCCGGAGCCTGCTGATCACCCCGGAGGACCGCTTCTACTGCTGCATGCCGATGTTCCACGCGAACGGCCTGTTCATGCAGGTCTTTGCGTCACTCCACGCCGGCGCCTCGGCGTACGTGGAGAAGCGATTCAGCGTCGGGAAATGGCTCGACACGGTGCGCCGGCACCAGATCACACTGACGAACGCGCTCGGTGTCATGCCCGAGTTCATCTGGCGCAGCCCGCCGACGGACCGCGACCGTGACCATCGGCTGCGAGCCGTCATCGCCCTGCCGGTGGCGCCGGAATGGGCCGCAGCGTTCGAAGAGCGGTTCGGCGTGCGGATCATGCAGGGATACGGGATGACCGAGGTCAACATGGTCTCCTACACCAGCTTCGACGACCCGGTGATGTCGGGCTGTGCGGGGCGGCCGCTGGCCGACTTCTTCGACGTCATCGTGGCCGATCCCGAGACCGACCTGCCCGTTGCGGCCGATGAGACCGGCGAGATCCTGGTGCGTCCCAAGGTGCCGTTCTGCTTCAACGTGGGCTATCACCGCATGCCCGAACGCACCGTGGCGGCGTGGCGGAACCTGTGGTTCCACACCGGCGATGCGGGACGGCTCGATGTAGCCGGGCGGCTGCACTTCGTGGACCGGCTGAACGACCGCATCCGCCGACGCGGCGAGAACATCTCCAGCTACGAGGTGGAGACGGTGATCAACGGACACCACGGCGTGATCGAGTGCGCGGTCGTCGGTTTGCGCGTCGAGGGTGCCGGTGGGGAGGACGAGGTGCTTGCCGTTGTCGCCGTCAGCGGACCGGCGCCCGACCCCGTCCACTTTCTGGATTGGTGCGTGCCTCGCATGCCCCGCCACAGCGTGCCGCGCTACCTGCAGTTCGTGCGCGAGCTCGACAAGACCGCCTCCGGCAAGATCCGCAAGCAGGCCATCCGCGACGCCGGCGTCACCGCGGACCTGTGGGACCGCGAGTCGGTCGGCTACACCGTGGCCCGCGGCTAAGCGGGCGCCAACAGACACAGCGGCCCGCGGCTAAGCGGCGAGGTCAGGCCCGCCTACAGGTCGGGGCGAAGCAGGACCCGGCCGGTGGTCTTGCGCTGGTGCAACGCCTGCAGGCCGTCGATCAGGCCGTCGAGCGGCAGCTCCTGGCTGACGAGCGGGTCGAGCCTGCCGTCGGCCACCTGGGGCCAGATCTCGGCGTAGCACTCGTCGAGCACCTCGTCCTTGCGGCCCCGGTAGCCGCCCATGTGCACGCCGACCACCGAGTAGTTCTTGACCAGCACGTGGTTCGCCGGTGCCTGGGGGATCGTGCCGCTGGCGAATCCGACCACCAGCAGGCGGCCTTCCCACGCCACGAGCCGCCGGGCCACGTCGAAGTACTTGCCGCCGACGGGGTCGTAGATGATGTCGCAGCCCCGCCCCCCGGTGGCATCCATCACTGACTGGTACAGATCGTCGTCGTCGTAGTCGATGACGATGTCGGCGCCGAGCTCACGGCAGGTCTCCACCTTGGCGGGCCCGCCTGCGGCAGCAAGCACGGTGCAGCCCGCAGCTTTGGCCATCTGCACCGCCGCCGACCCGACACCGCCCGCAGCGGCCAGCACCAGCACCGTCTCGCCGGCTTGCATCTGCCCGCGCCGGTTCAGCGAGAACCATGCCGTGCCGTAGATCACATTCGCCGCGCACGCTGCGGGGATCGACACATCGTCGGGCACGTGCCGGGCCGTGGCGCCCCTGATGAGCGCTTCGCTGGCATAGCCGCCCCAGCCGGCGGTTCCCGAGCCGATCACGCGGTCGCCGACCTTCAAGTCGCACTCGGGGCCGACCGCGGTCACCGTGCCGCACGCTCCCATGCCCGGCGTGAACGGCGGATCCCACCGCTCCTGGTACGTGCCCTGGCAGTGCAGGATGTCCGCGAAGTTGAGATCGGCGGCCTCCACGGTGATGCGTGCCTGGCCCCGGCCCGGCTCGGGCGAGTCGTACTCGTCCAGCTCCAGCACGTCCCACGGGTAGCCCAGCTCGTTCAATCGCCACGCCTTCATCGGTGTCCCCTGACTCGTTTGCCCGGTCGCATGGACTGGCCCGGCGAGCCGGCCCATGACGGCAGCACCGTAGCAACGAGTCACATCCGCATTCCGGTCAACAGGCGCGTACGCTCGTGCCTGAGGCTGGGCCGAAGGGGGACATGTGGCGCTCACGACGCAGGACCGCAGCAGAGCACGACCGGCGAAGGACTCAGCAGACGTCATTCCGGTCTTGGACCTGGCGCCGCTCAACGAGCCGGTGCCCGATCCCGCAGCTCAAGCTGCGCTGGCTGCCGAGCTGCGCGACGCCCTCACCGAGGTGGGCTTCTTCTTCATCGTCGACCACGGCGTGGCCGCCAGCACCATCGAGCACATGTTCGACGAGGCCCGGCGCATTCACGCCCTCCCCCAAGACGTCAAGGACTCCATCCCAATGGGCAAGGTGGTCGGCGGCTACCTCGGCATGGGCGGCGGAACGTCGTATGCGTCCGACATCGCCGGACCGGTGCGCAAGCCCAACCAGAACGAGGCGTTCTTCTGCCACCGGCACGGCTACCACACCCAGAACCAGTTCCCGCCGCTCGAGGGGTTCGCGCAAAGCTGCGAGCAGTACATCGATCAGCTCATCGCGCTCGGGTCGAGAATGCTGCCGATCCTGGCGCTGTCGCTGGACCTGCCGCCCGACTACTTCGACCCGCACTTCGACGAGCCCAGCGTCTCGCTGCGCATGTCGCACTACCCGCCGATGGAGTACGACGACAACGAGTGGGGCCTCGCACCGCACACGGACAGCTCGGTGTTCACGTTCCTGCCGGCCAATGACGTGCCGGGTTTGGAGATCCGCCCGGCCGGCTACGACTGGATCAAGCCGCCGCAAATGGCCGGCTCCTACCTCGTCAACAGCGGCGACATGCTGAAGCGCTGGACGAACAACGTGTACCTCTCAACGGCGCACCGGGCACGCAACCTCTCGGCCGGCGACCGCTACGCCGTGCCGTTCTTCTATGGGGCCCGCGACGACGCCGTGGTCGACCCGGTGCCCACCACCGTCAGCGACGAACGCCCCGCACGCCACGAGCCGATCACCTACGGCGACTACCAGCGCTGGTTCCTGAACCGGAACTACGAGAACGTCACCGGCGAGAAGGTCGGCACGTTCGAGGGCTGATCCCCGGCTGCCGGGGCCGCAGGCTCCAGCGCCTATTCGAGCACTCCGGCCACCGCCAGCTCGGCAATCTGATCCGCGTCGTAGCCGAGCAGTCGCTCCAGTACTTCGAAGGTGTGCTCGCCGTAGGTCGGCCCGCCGTGGTGAATGCCATCGGAACTGCGTGACATCGCGAACCGAGCGCCTTCCACCCACATCGTGCCGTTCGTGGCATGGGTGACATTGCGGAAGTGATTGCGATGCACGAGTTGACCGTCAGTCGGCATCGTCACCGACGTCGGGATCGCATGAGCGGGTATGCCCCCACGCTGCAAGAGGGCGTCGGCTTCGCTGCCTTCCCGGCACGATGTCCAGGCCGTGATCGCTGCGTCGATCTCGTCGGCCCGCTCGCGGCGCTCAGCCACGCCCAGCTCTCCGAACCCACCCAGCGACTCCCCGACAATCCAGCACAGTGCCTTCCACTGGTCGTCGTTCTCGCAGGCGATGGCGATCCAGCGATTCTCGCCCGCGCTCGGGTACACGCCGTGGGGCGACATCTGCGGATGGGCATTTCCCAGCTTGGCGGGCAACTGGCCGTTGAGCGTGTAGTCGAGCACCGCTGGCGCCAGGAACGACATGGACGCCTCGGCCTGGGAGAGGTCGATGTACTGGCCTTCGCCGGTCCGGTCTCGATGGTCCAGCGCAGCCAGAATCGCCGTGCTCAGGAATCGTGGCGACACGTAGTCGGTGTAGGCGCCGAAGACGCCGGCGGGGTCACGGTCAGGCCAGCCGGTCATCTCATAGAAGCCCGACATCGATGCCCCCATCGTCCCGAAGCCTGCGAGCGATGACAGCGGCCCGAACTGCCCGAAGAGGCAGCTCGACGCCATGATGAGGTCGGGATTCACCTCGCACAGGTCGTCATATGACAGGCCCCAGTCGCGCATCGCTCTCGGCGAGAACGACTCGCAGACCACATCTGCCCAGCGCACCAGGTCGAGCACCAATTCCCGGCAGGCCGGCTGGTCCATCTTGGCCATGTCGATGGTGATTCCGAGCTTTCCTGCGTTCATGTTCTGGTAGAGACCGCCGTTGTCGGGGCCGCCCTCGTCGTTGAGGAATGGCTGGATGGTGCGGGCGGCCTCGACCTTGTTCGACGATTCGACTCGCACCACGGTGGCGCCCCAGTCGGCCAGCACTCGTGTGGCCGCCGGTCCGGCCATCACCCACATGAAGTCGAGGATCTTGACGTCGGCAAGCGGCTGTGCGGGGTCGCGGTGGCCGGCAGGCACCGCTGCGGTCAGGCGCGCCGACGTCTCCTCGCCAGCCAGCGCAGGCGTGCGCGGCGTCGCGGCGGAGTCAGCCAGCACCGCATCGGTGTGCTCGCCCATTGTCGGCGGCGGCCCCGCGAGTTCGATGGGTGTTCGGCTCATGAGCGCGAACGGGCCCGGGAACCGCACGGCCTGCTGGTCACCGACATCGATGTCGCGCCAGAAGCCTCGCTCGGCGTAATGCGGCGCCTCCACCACGTCTTGCACCGTGGTGATGGGCACCATCAGCAGCCGATGCTCGAGTGCTGCCGCGAGCAGCTCAGCCTTGGTGCGCCCGGAGGTGAAGTCGGCGGCGACCTGCTGGATGCGGTCGTACTCGCCGAAGCCGATGCGGCCCGTCATCACGCCCTCGACGAAGTTGATCCAGTCGATCTCGAGGTCGTCGTCGGAGCAGCCGCCTTGGGTGTGCATCCACTCGAACAGCCGCCGGCCGAACGGGCCGATGGACTCGCCGAACAGGACCGTGGTGGACACATACCCGTCCGCGGCCGGGGAGCGCAGACGCACGGTGAACGGGCCCAGCTTGACGCCGCCGCTGAATCGTGTGGCCTCGGGCGAGTTGTACAGGTGGCACAGCGACATCGACTGCAGCGCCTGGCCTGCGGCCTGCTGGGCGCTCACGTCGACGTGCTGGCCCCGGCCTGAGCGGCTGCGCTCGCGCAATGCGATCATCGTGGCGGCTGCTGCTTCGGCCGATGCGTGCAGGAAGCACTGGTCGAGCGGGATGCGCAGCGGCGGCCGATCCTCGTCGCCAATGATGTTGGACAGCATCGAGGCCGCCGAGACCACGAGGTCGGTCGCGGCCCAGTGCGCCTTGGGGCCGCTCTGGCCGAACGGCGTGATCGACGTGTAGACGAGTGCGGGATTGGCCGCGGCCAGATCGTCGGCGCCCAGGCCTCTCGCGGTCATCGCACCGGGCACGTCGGACTCGATCACCACATCGGCGCCGGCTGCGAGCTCGAGCAGCCGGTCACGGCCCTCATCGGTGTCGAGGTCCAGCACGATGCTGCGCTTGCCCCGGTTGTACGACCAGAACCACAGCGATGCCTCAGGGTCGTCGTCGCGGCCTGCCACGAAGGGTCCGACGGTGCGCGCTGCCGACCCGCCCGGCGGTTCCACCAAAATCACATCGGCACCGAGATCGGCCAGCACTGCCCCGGCCAACTGGCCCCGATGATCCGACAGATCCAAGACGCGGAGGTCGAGCACGGCAGTCTCCCAGTGGTCAGCGTCCCTTGCGGGCACGCAGTGGTATCGGTGTTGCGCGCAGAACCTAATGCGCTCTCGCGTGGCCCCTGATCAACGTCCCAGCACGGCTTGGGCCTCGGCGACCCGCAGCGAAACCGGTGTCGGAACCGCTACGGGGCCGGCGGTGCCGGACAGACCTGTGCTCGTTGTCCAGCGGATCGTCCAGAGCGTCTGCACCGTGCCGCTGAAGCGGCCCAGCAGCCGCGATGTCGACGCCCGCTGGAACGTGTAGCTGCACGGCGACCGGCTGCCCGGCCACAGCCAGGGCGAGCCCGGCCCGGGACACAACACTGGCGGCGAACCGTCTCCGGGCACGAACTGCAGTGTCACCGGCGTCGCGACCAGTGTCACCAGCACCTTGCCGACGGGGATGACGCGCACGACAGGGCGCCAGCTGGCGGCCGTGACCCAGAACCACGTATCGATCCCAACCAGGGTGCGGACCCGCTGGGCCGGGGGCGCGAAGAACGGGACCGGTGGCGGAAGCGACAGCGCCGACAGCATCCCGGAGGTCGCCGTTCCCACACTGCCGGTCTGAAATCTGGCGTTCTGGTTGGTTGTCCCAGAAAGGACAGCGGCTGCGGCGGAGGCGGGCTGCGGCGCCAGGCCGATCCCGGCAATGAGCAGCGCAGCACTGATGAATTTCGTGATGTTTCGCACCGGCATACGGTCGTGCCCCGGCTCCGGCAGGGCAAACGATTTTCTCGCGGCGACCGAACCGGGCGGCGGGCGGGGACGGCGAACTAGGTTGCCTGCCGAACACGGCACCGTTGCACCAGGAGGGCGCGCTGATGGCCGCAGACGACTTCGCCTACGCCACAACCACACAGACGGCTGCTGCGGTGGCTGCGCGAGAGGTTTCCTCCCGGGAGCTGCTCGAGGCCGCGCTCGCACGGGTGGATCGGCTCGACGGTCCCGTCAACGCCGTAGTCGCTTTCGACGCGGAGCGTGCGCGCACATCCGCGGACGCCGCCGATGCCGCAGTGGCCCGCGGGGACGAGCTCGGCCCGCTGCACGGCGTGCCGGTCACCATCAAGGACTCGTTCCAGACCGAAGGCCTCGTCACGACCTCTGGTGCTCCGGCTCTGGCCGACTTCGTGCCCGAACGCGACGCCGATCCCGTGGCCCGCTACAAGGCTGCCGGTGCAATCGTGTTCGCCAAGACGAACCTGCCGATCTTCGCCGGCGACGCCCAGTCCTACAACGCGGTATACGGGACGACCGGCAACCCGTACAACATCGAGCACACACCCGGCGGGTCATCTGGCGGCTCGGGCGCCGCGCTGGCCGCGGGCTATACCCCGCTCGAGCTTGGCTCCGACATCGGCGGCTCGATCCGCATCCCGTCGCACTGGTCAGGGGTGAGCGGGCACAAGCCCAGTTACGGCATCGTCTCGGCCCTCGGCCAGATTCCCGGCATGCCCGGCACGCTGAGCCAGGCCGACATCGCCGTTGCCGGGCCGATGGCACGTAATGTCGACGACCTCTCGATGGCGCTCGATGTGCTCGCCGGGCCCGACGCCTGGAACTCGAAGGCCTACTCCATCGACCTGCCGCCGGCCCGCCATAGCGACATCTCCGATTTCCGTGTGGCCGTCTGGCTCGACGAAGAGCTCTGCCCGATTGACTCCGACTACCGGGAACTGCTCCTGGGCGCTGCGAGCGCGCTCGAGAGGGCGGGCGCCCGGGTCGACACCGACGCCCGCCCGACCTTCACCTTCGAGAAGGCGGTGGACACGTTCTTGCACCTGCTCTCGGCAGCCGAAGCTGGGACGTGGACGCTCGCCGAACTCGAGGAGATCGCGTCCTCCGAGGGCGAACCGCAAGGCGATCTGGGCATCTGGTATGCCGCCATGCGGCACCGCGAGTGGCTGAGCTGGCACGAGCGCCGGCTCCAGCAACGCAAGCGCTGGGAGGAGTTCTTCGCCGACTGGGACGTGGTGCTGCTGCCGGTGACGCCGACCGCCGCCATCCGCCACGATCACAGCAAGCCCGCGACCAGCCGCAGGATCACAGTAAACGGCGACAGTCGCCCCTACTTCGACATCATCAAGTGGATGGGGCTGACCGGGGTGTCCTGGCTGCCCGCCACGGTGGTGCCGATCGGGATGATCGATGACCTGCCGGTGGGCGTGCAGATTGCGGGGCCGTTCCTGGAGGATCGCACCACCTTGGCCGTCGGACGCTTCCTCGAAGAAGCGCTCGGCGGCTTCCAGCGCCCCGACGGCTTCTGAACGTCTCAGCGCCCGGCCGCACGCGCTGCCAGATGATCGCCCCGAGCCGCTTGCCGTGACAGCGCGCGACCCACGTTGAGCCCCGGACGATGACGGCCACCCGAGATCACCTCCACGCCGTGGTGCACGACGGCGACGGGCCGTTTGCGCTCGTCGTGCACGGAGCGCTCGGCAGCCGCTCGTACTGGGACGACAACCTGGCTGCGCTGCAGCGCGTGTGCCGCCCCGTCGTCGTGGAGCTGTGGGGTCACGGCCGCTCGCCCAGTCCTGCCGATCCGGAGTGCTACCGGCCCGGCGGATACGTGACCGAGTTCGAGCGCTTGCGGTTCCGGCTCGGCGCCGATCGCCTCTGGCTGATCGGCCAGTCATTGGGTGCGGCGCTGGCCCTGCACTACGTGCTCGCGCATCCAACCCGGGTAATCGGCGCTGTCATCACCAACTCGTCGTCGGCATTCAGCGAGCCCGCGGTGTGGGCGGAGCGCATCGCGACCCTGGTGGAGGACCGCTGCCGGGAGCTCGAAGCCCACGGCGTCGAGAGCCTGCGGGACAGCTGGATCAATCCCGGCCGTTCGGCGCGCATCTCCCCCGAGGTCCGGGCCAAGCTGGCCGGCGAGTTCTCCGAGCATGACGCCGCTGGCCTGCTGAACACGTTCCGGCTCACCAACGCCGGCATGCCGCTGGGCGAGCGCCTCGGGGAGATCGCGGTGCCGGTGCTGCTCACCAACGGCACCGAAGAGGGCCGCTTCCAGCAGCTCCTGCCCGCAGCGAGGCGCATTCCCGATCTCGAGATTGTGGATCTGCCCGCGTCGCACGCAGTGAACGCGCACGACCCTGCCGGCTGGAACGAGGCCGTGACCCGCTACGTCCGCCAGCATCAGACCGCCGCCACACTGGCGCTCTAAGGGGGCACCGATGGGAACCGGACCGCTCGACGGCATCAAGGTGATCGACGTCTCTTCGGCGGTTGCCGGAGCCTGGGTGTCGTCGCATCTTGCGGAGATGGGCGCCGATGTCGTGCTGATCGAGAAGGTGGGTGCTTCCGATGTCATGCGCCTGACCGGTGCGATCGTCGGCGACCAATCGGGCTGCTGGGTCCAGATGCACCGCAACAAGCGCGGCATGGATCTCGACATCCGCGACGAGCGCGGGCGCGAGATACTGCTGCAGCTCGTCGAGGATGCCGACGTGTTCATCCAGAACTTCCGCCCCGGCGTGGCAGAACGCTTGCGCATCGGCTACGACAATCTCAGCGCCGTCAACCCCGAACTCGTGTACCTGTCGGTGTCGGGATTCGGCCCCGACGGGCCATATGCGCATCAACCGGTGTATGACCCGATCATCCAGTCGCTGACCGGCATGACCGAGGCGCAGGGCGGCGATTTCGTCAAATCCGCCACGGCAGACAAGACCACGGCGATGACGGGGGCTCAGGCTGTTCTCGGGGCCTTGCTGGCAAGGGCGAACGGCGTCGGCGGTCAGCACGTCGAGGTCAACCTGCTCGATTCGACGCTGTCGTGGATGTGGCTCGACTATTTCTGGAACGAATCGGTGCCCGACGCGACGCCCACGCCGTGCTACAGCGAGTGGTACAGCCCCTGGAAGACGACCGACGGCGCGGTGGGTGCCATCTGGCCATCAGACGATCAGTACCGCCGCGTGTGCCTGGCGCTCGATGTGCCGCACCTGGCCGACGATCCTCGCTTCGCAACTCGCGAGGCCCGGATACGCAACTCGAATGAACACCAGCAGGAATTCGCCCAGCTGCTCGGCGAATTCACCATGGCCGAAGCGCTCAAGCTGCTCGAGAGCGCCGACGTTCCCTGTGCGCCGGTGCTGGACATCACCGAAGTGTTCGATGACGCGCAGGTGCAGCACAACGAGACGGTGCTCACCCACCATCACCCCGTGGCGGGCCAGGTGCGCACCGCCCGCTTCCCGGCCCGATTTTCCAAGACACCGACCGCGCTGGAGCGCTTGGCCCCGACGAAGGGCGAGCACACCGACGAAGTGCTGGCTGAGCTGGGCCGCTCCCCCGCCGAGATCGCCGATCTCCGCAACCAGGGCATCGTCGCCTGAACGTCCCCGCTGTGTGACCGGGACTGCGCTCTGCACCGGTGGCACATCGCGATACGTTGACGCCGTGACAGACGAGGACATCGGCACCCCACGGATACGTCGGCATCGCAAGCCGGACAGTCATATCGCAAGCCGGACAGTCATATGGCCGACGACTCGATCGCGGGACTCGATCCGCATCCACTGATTCGTCGTCATCAAGTCTCCGAACAGCAACCGTCATGGAGACCGTGCGCGCTGTGCGGCTCGACCAAGGTGGTTTGGAAGAAGACGAACAAGCTTGCGAAAACGCTGTTTCTCACACCGGCGCTGCTGATGAAGGGAAAGCCGCACTGCGCCGCATGCGGAGCTGTGCGTCAGGCATAGCTGCCCATCGCGGGAGGTCTCCACAAGCTGCCGGGAGGTCCGCTGCGGCGAGCGGCTGCTTGAGACACCCTTCAGCCGGTCGTGCGCCCAATCTCCACAGCACCACGCGCCTATTGCTCCAGGGTGCTATGGGCTAGGACGAAGCTCAGGAGGTGAGCCTGTCTAGCTTGCTGGCGATTCCCTCCAAGAGAGCGCTATGGCCGCTTAGCGTTTCGCTGACGCCACGCTGAGACTCCTCGAGCCGCCCGAGGCGCTCATTCGTTTCGCCCTGCGAGCGCTCAAGGTCCTTCTGAGACTGCGCGAGACCCTTCTGCGACTCCTCGATGCGCTGCAGTGACCTGCGCTGGACCGCAAAGGTCTTATCGAGCACCTCACCCACTGAGGGCATCCGTTGTGCCACCGGCTCGTCGCTCATGGGTTCAGCGTAACCACCCCGAGCGGGACCACCGCAAATGATTTTCTGCGTCCAACTTGTCCCAACGCTCGACCACGATGCCGTCGCTGCCGGCCGCAGCTGCGGGCCGGGCAGGGCAGCGGGGCTCAGAGGCGGGCGAGGGCTTCTTGGACTGCGGTGGCCACGAGGCGGCCGTCCTGCCAGAAGCGGGCCTCAGCGGTGCCGCGGTTGCCGCCTGCCATCAGCGGTCGCTGCTCGCAGTAGATCCACTCGTCGGCGCGGGCCGGAGCGTGGAACCACATGGCGTGGTCCAGGCTCACCACCTGCACTTCGCTGTCCAGCCAGGTGACCCCGTAGGGCACGATGACGTTGTCGGCGAGGCAGTCGTCGCTCATGTACGCGATGACCGCTTCGTGGACGGCCGGATCGTCGGGCAGCCGCCGAGGGGTGCGGAACCAGTAGTCGATACCGCCGCGTGACGAGGGCCCGGTCGGTGCCCATGGCGCGTGGGCCAGCCGATATTCCACCGGGCGGGTCATGTACGACCACTGCTCGCCGAAGATCGGGCCCACCTCGGCGATGCACTCCTGGTACGTGGGCAGCGACTCGGGCGGCGGCGCATCGTCGGGCAACGGGCACTCGATGTCGACCTTGCCGGTCTCGGGCACGTGGAACGTCGCCATGAGCTCGAAGATGAGCCGGTCGAACTGGTGCGCCTGCGCCCGACGGCTGCAGAACGCCCGCCCGTCGCGCACGCGGTCGACCGTGTACTCGACATCGGCCATGCCGTCGCCGCCCCGCAGGAATACGGCGTGCACCGAGTTCATCAGCCGGCCTTCCTCCACGGTGCGCTGTGCCGCAACGACCGCCTGCGCCAGCACATGGCCGCCGTACAGCCCGAACTCGTCGAAGCCGGAGCCCTTTCCCCGGAACGTGTCGGCCCCGTCGCCGTTGTGCTGCAGGTCCAGCAGGTCCAACAGCTCATCCAAGGCCGTGTCAACGGCCGCATCGGTGTCACTCACGGTCTAGTTCTCTAGCAGAGAGCGCGCCCGGCGAACCCGACATTCGACGGCAGTGCCGGTGTGGTCGCCTAGCACCGAGCGTGCAGCCGCGCCGGCAGTCCCGGCCGTCTACTCATAGCCAGGCGGCGAAACGAAGCCGCCGAGGGTGCGCTCGATGAGCGACGCGTAGCGGATGCCGCGCCGGTCGCCCAGATGCGGCGCAACGATCTGCATGCCGACCGGGAGGTTCAGCCCGTCGGCAGTCAGCCCCACGGGGGCAACGGTGCCGGGCAGGTACACGCTGCAGCTCCACCCCGCCCAGAAGAGCTGGTCCACGCCGAGCTCCTGGTGGCCGTCGATGTCGATGGTTCGAGAAGGACGGGTGCCGGTGTGGTCGTGCACGAATGCGGCCGACGCAGCAATCGGGCACAGCAGCAGGTCGTAATCGTCGAAGAACCTCGCCCAGGCGGCCCGGTAGGCCTCGCGCTTGTTGTGATGCATGAACCACTCGCGGTGGCTCATCGTCATCGCATAGTCGACCAGCGACTGGTAGTCGCCCTCGCCGTCGTTGTACCGGTGGGCACGCGACTGCGCGTCGTTCCACATGGCATCGTCGGCCAGCGCACCGGTGGCGGCGCGCAGCAGCATCAGGTAGTTCTCGTGGAACTCGTGCTGATCGATGTCGGGAGTCGCCTCGCTGACATCGGCCCCTGCAGCCGCCAGTGCATCCACCGCCCGCTGCAGCGTGTCGATCATGGCGGTCGAGTTGCGGATCACCGGCGTGTCGAGCATCACGCCTACCCGGAAGGCCCCGAGCGTGTCGCGGTGCTCGGGTGCCAGCGCCACGCGGTAGCCGTGCGCATCCAGGCCGGCCGGCCCGGCGAGCACATCGAGCGCCACATCCAGATCGGCAGCGCTGCGAGCCAGCGGCCCGCACACGGCGATGTCGCTGCCGACCAGCGCACCGGGCACCGCGTGGCCGCCATCGGGCACCAACCCGAATGTCGGCTTGTGGCCGAACACGCCGCAGTAGTGCGCCGGGTTCCGGATGGACGCACCGATGTCGGAGCCCAGCTCCAGCGACGCCATGCCGGTCGCCAGCGCCACAGCCGAACCGCCCGACGAGCCGCCCGGGGTGCGGGTCAGGTCCCACGGGTTGTTGGTGCAGCCGTAGATGTCGTTGAAGCTCTGCCAGTCGCCCAGCATGAGCGGCACGTTGGTCTTGCCCCAGATCACCGCGCCGGCATCCAGATAACGCGTCACCGTGACTGCGTCGGCGCCGGCCACATTGTCGGCCCACGCCGGATTGCCCCACGTGGACGGCGTGCCGGCCCAGTCGAAGGCCTCCTTGATGGTCATCGGCACGCCGTGCAGCGGCCCCCAGCATTCCCCGGCCGCCAAGGCCGCGTCGGCGGCAGCAGCCCGCTCGCGCGCCTCGTCGATCCGGGTCACGATCACCGCGTTCACTGCGGGGTTGAAGCGCTCGTACCGGCTGATCGCACCCTCGAGCGCCTCCGCCGCCGACACGCGCCCCTGGCGGATCAGCGAGGCCAGCTCGACCGCTGGCAAGAAGTTCGGATCTGTGTCGGTTTCGCCCGTCATCGTGCTGAGACTAGGAGCCAGTGGGAGTCCGCGTCGGGGCTCGATTCTGCGGTTCCGTCTCGACTCAGGCCGCAAACGCAGCCGCGGCGCCGTCGAGGAGAAATGCGATGTCTTCGTCGGTGGCAGCCAGGCTGAGACTGCCGAATCCGCCGCCGGAGAGATAGACGCCAGCCGCTTGGATCGCGTGCTCGAAGCGTTCCAGATCGGCTGCCTCGTCGCTGCTGAGGTGGGCGTCGCGGTAGTTGCGGATGTGCCGGCGGTGCGGGTGCACCTTGAACAGGCTCCCCCGGCCAGTGACCTGCCAATCCACGCCCGCTGCGTCGATCGCAGACCGCAGGCCGCTGCGCACCGCGTGACCCATGTCGTCCAAGCGAGCGAAGGCGGCGTGATCGAGTTGGTTCATCGTTGCTAGGCCTGCCGCCATGGTGACGGGGTTCGCCGTGAATGTCCCGCCTGAGGGCACCTTGGCCCGAGCGCCGCCGGACCGGGCAAACGTCGACATCGGCCCCTCGCGCCCCGCCACCCCGCCGACAGGGAAACCTCCGCCGATGATCTTGGCGACCGCAGTGAGGTCGGGGTCGATGCCCAGCAGCGTCTGCGCCCCGCTGTAGCCGAGCCGGAACGAGATCACCTCGTCGAGCACCAGCAGCGCGCCCACCTCGCGGGTGGTCTCCCGAACCGCGGCGATGAACTCGGGCTCGATGGCCGGCAGCCCGACCTGGCTGGGCATCACGTCGAGCAGCACCGCGGCCAAGCGGTCGCCCTGGCGCCGGATCGCCGCCCGAGCACCCTCGGCATCGTTGAAGTGAATGACGCTGACCTCTTCGGTCACCGACTCCGGCGTGCCGACCGAATACGGCACCGTCACCGGTGCTGCCGCGTCGCCCCAGTTGGTGGGGTTCGACGCCAGCGACGCTTCGGCGTGGTCGTAAGTGCCGTGATACGCACCCTCCACCTTGATGACGTTCGGCCGCCCGGTGAACGCACGGGCTGCCTTCAGCGCCCCCATCACCGCCTCGGTGCCCGAGTTGCAGAATCGGATCAGCTCGAAGCTCTCCACCCGATCGCACAGCAGCGCCGCGAGCTCGATCTCCGCGTTGCTGGCCATCGCGAATGCGGTGCCGCGGGCCATCTGCGCGCTGACCGCCTTCGTCACCGTCGGATTGGCGTGCCCCACGATGATCGAGGTGAAGTTGTTGTTGCAGTCCAGGTAGCGGTTGCCATCGACATCAGTGACCCAGGCGCCCTCGCCGTGATCGACATAGATCGGGTTCGGCCGCCGCAGCAGCGTCGCCCGCGACACACCGTCGGGAATCCACTGGTGCGCCTTGCGATACAGCGCAGCCGACTGCGATTCTGAGCGCTGGCCTCCCGCAGGTGGCCCGGTGCGTTCCGCCATCGGCTCAGTGTCGCAGAGCGGCCGCTGCGGCCGACGGAATGTCGACGGAATGCTGCGGCGGCTAGATGGCGCCGGCGCGGCGGTAGGCCTCCAGCACGAGCCCGTGGAAGTGGTGCACACCGTGCTCGGAGAGCCCCGAGCCGTCCGGATCGCACACGATGCGGCCCTGGGTGAACGCCGGCGTGCGCATCCCGTTCTGGACGCTCTCCACGATGCCGATGTCCTCGGGCTGGAGGATCTCGTCGATGTAGCGCATCGACTCGATGTCCCCAGGGTCCAGCTCTGCCGATTCGAAGTAGAAGTCGATCGTCTCGTGGGTCGTCTCGGGCCCGGTGGGCACCATCTGCATGATGCTGAAGTTGCCGCGGCCGGGGTAGCGCATCAGGCAGGTGTTGGGCCACAGCCACCACACGGCGAGATCCTTCACGCTGGAGCCCTCGACGTCGTAGGCCGAGTTGTCCGAGTGGCCTGCGCGTGCCATGTGGCTGGAGTAGATGCCGTGGGTGGTGACGCGGTAGGTGTCCATCTCCACCAGCGTCACGAAATCGGGGTGGGCGATGTGGCAGTGGTAGCACTCCAGGAAGTTGTCGACGACGTTCTTCCAGTTGGAGGCGATCTCGTAGCTGAAGCGCCGGACATGGGTCAGCTCGGCCACGTCGGGCGCCCAGCGGGCGATCTCGGCGCCGAAATCCCCGGATTGGACCGCCAGCGCTTCCGCGTCGGGGTCGAGGTTGACATAGACGAAGCCGCCGAACTCCTCAGCCCGCACTGCCTGCAGGCAGATCTGCGAGGGGTCGAACCCCGGCACCCGATCCGTCTCGCGGGCCCGGTGCAGCCGGCCGGACAGGTCATAGGCCCAGCCGTGGTACGGGCACACGATGCTGCCGGTGTTGCCGGCCCCGGCAAGCACGTGGTGCGCCCGGTGCTGGCAGACGTTGTAGAACGCCCGCAGCTCGCCGTCGTTGCCTCGCACCAGCGCGACCGGCATGCCGGCGACCTCCAACGCCAGGTAATCGCCCGGGTTGCGCAGCGACTCCACGTGGCACACCCACTGCCAGCTGCGTGCGAACACCTCACGCTGCTCGATGTCGTGCCAACGCTGGGAGATGTACGCATCGGCATGCAGTGACAGCGAGTTGGCAGGGTCGGCGTCGAAACCCGCAGCGATATTGACAGGAGCTTCGTGGTCAAGCGGCGTCGTCGGCATTGCCCCGCATTATCCCCCCGGCAGCGAAGCCGCTGCGGCCATCAGGAAGTGCTCGATGTCATCGTCGGTGGTGGCCAGATTCAGCGAGCCCAGGCTGTCGCCGATGAAGTACACGCCGTTGGCCTGCATGCGCAGGCCGAATTGCTCGCTGACTGCCTTCTCGTCGCTGGATTGGTACGAGTCGCGGTAGTTGCGGATGTGACGCCGGTGGGGGTGCACCCGGAACAGGCTGCCCCGGCCCGTCACCTGCCACTCCAGCCCGGCGCGGTCGAAGAGCGCCCGCAGTCCCGAACGCACTGCTTCACCGATGTGGTCGAGCCGGGCGAACGCATCGGGGTCGAGTCGCGTCATCGTCTCGAGACCGGCGGCCATCGTGATGGGGTTGGCCGAGAATGTGCCGCCCGAGGGCACCTTGGCCCGGTCGCCGTCGATCCGCACGAAGGTCTCCATCGGACCGGTGCGCCCAGCGATCGCTCCCACCGGGAATCCCCCGCCGATGATCTTGCCCAGCGTGGTCAGGTCGGGGTCGATGTCTGCCAGCGTCTGCATGCCCCCGTGGCCCAGCCGGAACGTAATCACCTCGTCGAGCACCAGCAGGGCCCCGACCTTGCGGGTGGTCTCGCGCACCGCGGAGATGAACTCGGGTTCGAGGTCGGGCATCCCGACCCGGTTCGG
This sequence comes from Acidimicrobiia bacterium, assembly GCA_022820925.1. GTDB lineage: Bacteria > Actinomycetota > Acidimicrobiia > Acidimicrobiales > Poriferisodalaceae > Poriferisodalis. The sequence continues at coordinate 162,654 of JAJEEO010000008.1, forward strand.
CATCGGATCAACCAGCACAGCGGCCAGCTGATCCCCGGCCTGCTCGATGGCCGCACGGGCGCCCTCGGCGTCGTTGTAGGCGATGATGCCGACCTCGTGGGCAACTGAGGTGGGCGTGCCGAACGCGTAGGGCACCGTCCGCGGCGCCGCCGCATCTCCCCAGTTGCTGGGGTCGGCCCCGAGGCTGGCCTCGGCGTGGTCGTAGGTGCCGTGATAGGAGCCTTCCACCTTGATCACGTTGGGGCGGCCCGTGAACCCACGTGCTGCCTTCAGCGCAGCCATCACGGCCTCGGTGCCGGAGTTGCAGAAGCGGATCAGATCGAAGCTCTCCACGCGCTCGCAGAGCAGCTCGGCCAGATCGATCTCGACATCGTTGGCAAGCGAGAAGGCCGAGCCCCGCGCCATGCGCTCCGCAACGGCTGCCGAGATGCCCGGGTCGGCATGGCCGATGATGATCGAGGCGAAGTTGTTGTTGCAGTCGAGGTAGCGATTGCCGTCCACATCGGTGACCCACGCACCGGCGGCGTGGTCGACATAGATGGGATGGGGGCGCCGCAGCAGCATCGACCGCGACGAGCCGTCGGGAATCGAGCGCTGGGCCCGCTCATAGAGCGCCGCCGACTGCGGTGCGCTCCAGTCCTGCTCCCGCATCCTGCCTCCCGATCAGGCCGGGATCGTCCCGGCGTCGGCTCAGTCTCGCAAACCGCGCGTGCGCTTTCAGCGCCGCGGCACCCCCGCAGCGAGAGCAATCGCTGCTGGTTGGACCTCAATCGACGACTGCACAAGCTGTGCGCTGGGCAATGCTGCGAGACTGGGGAGATGAGCGAGTCCACGACCACGCCTGGCCCCAACGGCACCACCGGTGGGGCCGACCGCTCGCAGCGACGGCCGGCGGCGCCGTGGCGCATCGGCGTGGATGTCGGGGGCACCTTCACCGACCTGGTGCTGGCCGACGATCACGGTGACACCTGGGTGGCCAAAGTGCCCTCGGTCCCGGCCGACCCGAGCCGTGGTGTGCATGCCGCGCTGGCACGCGTCGCGGTCGATGCGGGCCTGCCGCTCGATGAGGTGCTGGCCGACTGCTCGCTGTTCGTGCACGGCTCGACGGTGGCCACCAACACGATGCTGGAGGGAACCGGCGCCACCGTCGGCCTGATCGGCACCGACGGATTCCGTGACACGCTCGAGATCCGGCGCGGGCTGCGCGAGGACCAGTGGAATCACCGGGCTCCCTACGCCCCCGTGCTGGTGCCCCGCTACCTGCGGACCACGGTGCCGGGCCGCATCGACGCCGACGGCACCGAGCATGCGCCGCTCGACCTGGGCGGCCTCGGCGAGATCCTCGACCGATTCGACAGCCACGGCGTGGAGGCCGTGGCAGTCGCCTTCATGAACTCGTTCGTCAACGACGCACACGAGCAAGCCGCTACCGAGGCGGTGCGCGAGCAGTGGGACGGCGACTGGGTGACTGCGTCGGCAGCCGTGTCGCCGCTGATGGGCGAGTATGAGCGGACGTCCACAGCAGTGGTCAATGCGGCGCTGTCGCCGAAGATCGTGTCGTACCTGCAATCGCTGAACGACGATCTGGCGACCGCCGGTTTGCGCCACTCGATCCTGCTGGTGCAGTCCAACGGCGGTGCTGCCTCGGTTGACCATCTGTCCGAGCGACCGGTGAACCTGCTGCTGAGCGGACCCGCCGCCGCCGTGGGCGCGCTGAACCTGTACCGCGAGGCGGTCGACACCGCACTGGACAGCTCTGCGACACGCACTGCGGCGCAGCCGGGCAATCTCGTCTCGATGGAGATCGGCGGCACGTCATGCGACGTGCTGCTGATGTCGGGCGGCGAGGTGGACACCCGCGACGAGATCATGATCGCCGGCTACCACGTCTCCACCCCGGCCATCGACATCCACACGATCGGCGCAGGCGGCGGCACGATCGCCGGCGTCGACGAGGCCGGACTGCTGTATGTGGGACCCCAGGGCGCCGGTGCTGTCCCCGGTCCTGCCTGCTACGGCAACGGAGGCGAGCTCCCCACCGTCACCGACGCGCAGCTCGTGCTGGGCCGGCTGCGTCCCGGCAAATCGGCCGGCGGCACCTTGGACCTCGACATCGACGCCGCCCGCGAAGCGATCGAGGTCCACGTGGCTGATCCGCTCGGGATGACTGTCGAGGAGGCCGCCGCAGGGATCGTGGAGGTCGTCGAGCAGCACCTGCTCAGCGCCACCGAGCACATCTCGATCGAACGGGGCCATTCGCCCCGGCGGTTCACCATGGTTGCCGCGGGAGGCGCCGGCCCGATGCACGGCGCCTCGGTTGCTGCGGGTCTCGGCTGCGAGCGTGTCTATGTGCCCCGGGACGCCGGTGCGCTGTGCGCCATCGGGATGCTGCACGCCGATGTCCGCCAGGACTTCACCCGGTTCCTGATGGGCTCGCTCGACGAGCTGGACACGGCGGAGATCGAGGCTGGGCTGGCCGAGCTGCAAGCGGACGCACTCGACGTCATGGGCGCCGAAGGCTTTGATGAGTCCGCGGTGACCTTGGATTGCGAGCTGGAGCTTCACCACCCTGGCCAGCTGTGGTCGATCCGGGTGCCGGCGTTTGTGGGCAGCGCCGCAACCGTCGACGTCGCTGCCGTGCGCTCAGCGTTCGAAGCCGAGTACCAGCGCCTGTACGGCCACGTGCAGACCGACGGCACGATCATGATCGCCTCGTTGCGCTTGATCGCCCGCGCATCGACGGGTGACGTCGTCCCCACGGCTGCGCCGCTCGCGGTCGCCGACCCTGAGCCGTTCGAGACGAGGTCCGTGTGGCACGGTCCGTCCGGCTGGTGCCCGACGCCGGTGTACGACGGCGAGACGCTGCGCTCGGGTCACCAGATCGTCGGGCCGGCACTCGTCGAAGAGCTGACCACCACGATCGTCGCCCGCCCCGGCGACCGCTTGTGGGTGGACGCCAGCGGCGACCTGTTCATCGATCTCGCCCCCAGCGAGGCTGAGGCGGCCGAAGACGGGGCGGTCAGTCGAGCCACGACGACGCGTGCGGGCGGCGATCTCGACCCGGTCGTGCTGGCCGTCATGCAGAACCGTCTGGACCAGATCAGCCGCCACATGGGCTGGGTGATGACTCGCACCGCCCGCAGCACGATCTTCAGCCAGAGTCACGACTTCTCCTGCTTCGTGACGACACCCGACGGGACGCTGGTGGCCAACGCCGACGGCATCCCGATCCACACCGGCGGCGGCGGTTTCGCCGTGCGGGCGCTGCTGGCCAAGTACGGCGGCCGCATAGAGCCCGAAGACGTGTACCTGCTGTCGGACCCCTACGTCGCCGGCGGCAACCACCTGCCCGACTGGGTCATCGCCCGGCCGATCTTCGCCGAATCAGTCGAATCAGCCGAAGGCGCTGACGCGCCCCCGCTCATCGGCTTCTGCTGCAACCGGGCGCACCAGTCCGACATCGGCGGCGGTCTGGCCGGCACCTACAACCCCGAAGCCACCGAGATCTGGCAGGAGGGCATCCGCCTGCCGGTGCTCAAGCTGGTCGAAGCCGGCACGGTGCGGGAAGATCTCTGGGAGCTGCTGCTCATCAACTGCCGCACCCCCGAGCTGCTCGACGGCGACCTGCTGGCCATGATCGGCTCGACCCGGATCGGCGCCGAACGGGTCATCGGGCTCGCAGCCGAGCTGGGCATTGACGCCTACCAGGCCTATCTCGACGGCGTGCTCACCCACGGCGAGCGCCGCATGCGCGCTGCCATCGCCGCCTTGCCCGACGGCACCTACTACGGCGAGGACCGCACCGACAACGACTGCTTCGGACCGGCAGACATCGCCGTGCGCGTCCGCATGACCGTCACCGGCGACGAGATGGAGCTGGACTTCACCGGCACTGATCCGCAGATCGAGGGCTTCAAGAACAGCTCGGTCGCCAACACCTACTCGTCGGTGTTCCTGGCGCTGTCGTCGTTCTTCGACACGTCCATCCCTCGCAACGAGGGCACCTACCGGCCAGTCACGGTCATCGCCCCCGAGGGCAGCATTGTGAATGCCCGGCCGCCGGCGCCGATGACCATGAACACGGTGTACGTGGCACACGAGATCGTGATCGCCACTTGGCAGGCGCTCGCCCAGGCCGACCCCGGCAGGGCGTGTGCGGCGTGGTCCAAGACGATGCACGGTCATGTGGCCGGTCGCAACGACGACGGCACCACGTGGGTGATGTACCAGTGGCACGCCATGGGCACGCCAGGCGCCACAGCAGAGCGCGACGGCTTCGTGCAGATGGGGCACCTGATCAGCCTCGGCGGTCTCGACATGCCGAACCTGGAGTTCCACGAGCAGATGTATCCGGTGCGCTACGTGCGCCACGAGCAGCGCTGCGACAACGCCGGGCCGGGACGCCGCCGTGGCGGCACCGGGGTGCGGTACGAGGCCGACATCCTCCAGCCCGCCATCTGGTCGTTCCGAGCGGAGGGCCTCGACACGCCGTCCGGACACGGTGTGCGCGGCGGCGGCACCGGCGGGGTCGGCTTGGAGTGGATCGCCCCCGTCGACGTTGAACAAGACGGCCCGACGTTCGTGCCGCCCAAGTACGGCGTCAAGCGGATGGGTCCCGCACGCATGATCGCCGACACTCCCGGCGGGGGCGGCTGGGGCGACGCGTTCGAGCGGGATCCCGATGCGGTGCTGCGCGACGTCATGGACGAGGTCGTCAGCGTCGAGGGCGCCCGTCGCGACTACGGGGTGGTGATCGGCGACGACGGCCGATCCGTCGGCGTCGAAGCAACCGCTCGACTGCGCAGCGCAGGTCGTGCCGGGGCGGCCGCAGACAGCTGATCGGAACGCTCGGCGGTCCCATGCAAGGGCGTGCGCGCCGCCCAGGGCAGCGAACAGCGCTCGTTGAGCCGTGGGCTACTGTCGCGGCTGACGCCGGACTGCTCGCAGCGGTCGGCGCTCACTCGTGAATGACTCACGGCGCCGCCCACCCGGCGCCAGCCACTAAGGGGGCAACAGATGGCCGCAGCGGGTTCGATCTTGGGCAACCCCGTACAGCGACGGGAAGACCCCGGGCTGCTGACCGGGGCGAATCACTATGTCGACGACCTCGACATCGACGCCGCACGCGTCGCGTTCGTGCGCTCGCCTGAGGCGCATGCCGATGTCACCTCGATCGACACCTCCGAGGCCGAGTCGATGCCCGGCGTGGTGGCGGTGTACACCGCCGACAACCTGCCGGCAGACGCCTTCCAAGGCTTTCCGATGATCGACCCGGCGTACAACCGGCCGCCGCTCGCGACGGGCCGGGTGCGCTACGTCGGCGACCTTGTAGCCGCAGTTGTGGCTGAGACCCAGAGCCAGGCCAACGACGCCGCCGAAGCGGTTGCCGTCGACTACAGCCCACGGCCGGTGGTCTCAGACTTCGAGACCGCCGCCGATCCCGATGCACCGGTCGTGTGGGACGGCCAGGCATCCAACGTGTGCTTCCCGTTCGCCATCCCGGCGCCCGACGAGGAGACCGGCGTGCGACCGAGCGTCGACGCGCTGGCCGGAGCCGACCAGGTCGTCTCCGAGCGCATCGTCACCCAGCGGCTTGCCGGCGTGCCGATGGAGCCCAACGGCTGCGTCGCCGTGCCGGGCGAGGGCGGCTCGATGACGCTGTACCTGTCCACCCAGGCTGCGCATTCGATGAAGGAGGCGCTCGCCCCGTCGCTGGGTCTCGAAGCCGAGCAGCTGCGTGTGATCGCCCCCTGGGTGGGCGGCGGATTCGGACCCAAGGCGAACTGTTACGTGGAGTACATCGTGGCGGGCAAGGCAGCCCAGGCCCTCGGCCGGCCTGTGCGCTGGACCGAAACCCGTACCGAGAACATGCAGTCGATGGTGCAGGGCCGCGCCATGGTGATGAACGTCGACCTGGGCGTGCGCAACGACGGCAGCATCGTGGGCCTCAAGGCGCACGTGATCGCCGATGCCGGCGCCTACCCGGTGATCGGGGCGATCCTGCCGCTGCTCACCGGCATGCTGTCCCAGGCGGTGTACGACATCCCGGTGATCGACTTCGTCTCGCAGACCGTCGTCACCAACACCACCCCGATTGGTGCCTACCGCGGGGCGGGACGTCCCGAGGCCACCCAGATGGTCGAGCGGATCCTGGACAAGGCTGCCGCCGCCATCGGCATGGACCCCGCCGAGATCCGCCGCAAGAACTACCTGCAGCCCGACGCCTTCCCCGCAGCGCTGCAGACCGGCGTCGTGTACGACTCGGGCGAGTACGAGCGGTCGCTCGATGCCGTGCTCGAGGCTTCGGGGTACGCGGACCTGCGCGCCGAGCAGCAGGCCCGGCGTGACTCGGGCGACGCGAAGCTGCTGGGCATCGGCGTGGCGTCGTATGTCGAGATCACCGCCCCGGTGGGCCTGCACGTCGAGTACGGCAGCACCGAGGTGCACGAAGACGGCACGGCCACGATCCGGGTAGGCACGTCCAGCCACGGCCAGGGCCACGCCACCGCGTTCGCTCAGATCGTGGAGGGCGTGCTGGGCATCTCGATGGACGACGTGACCCACATCGATGCCGACACCGACGAGGTGCCCTCGGGCGCGGGGACGCTGGGCTCCCGCTCGCTGCAGACCGCCGGCTCGGCCGTATACCTGTCCAGCCAGGCGGTGCTCGAGAAGGGCAAGCAGCTCGCGGCTCACCTGCTCGAGGCCTCAGCCGACGACATCGTGGTTGCGGAGGGCGGCCTGGCGGTTGCCGGTGTGCCCACCAGCTCGGTGAGCTGGGCAGAGATTGCCAAGCTCGCCAATGACGACAGCGCCCGTCCGTCGGGCATCACCGCGGGTCTCATGGCCGAGGAGAACTTCGACGGCTCGGACGCGACGTTCCCGTTCGGCTCGCATGTAGCCGTGGTCGAGGTCGACCAGGACACCGGCGAGGTCGAGCTGCTGCGCCATGTGGCGGTCGACGACTGCGGCACGATCATGAACCCGCTGATCGTCAACGGCCAGCAGCACGGCGGCATCGCCCAGGGCATCGCGCAAGCGCTGTACGAGCACGTCGAGTACGACGACGACGCGAACCCGCTGAACGCCAGCATGATGGACTACCTCATCCCCTCGGCTGCAGAGCTGCCCAGCTTCGAGGTGTCCAACACCGAGACGGCCAGCCCGCGCAACCCGCTGGGCGCCAAGGGCATCGGCGAGTCGGGCACGATCGGCTCGACGCCGGCGGTGCACAACGCCGTGTGCGACGCGGTCGCCCATCTGGGCATCGACCACATCGACATGCCCTGCAGCCCGCAGAACGTCTGGCGCGCCCTGCAGAACGCCTGAGCGGGCCTCGCACCTCGCGGGTCCCGAACCCGGTAGCTCCGGTCACTTCCGTTACGGGCGCTATCACCGCAGAGAGAACGGGACCTAGCGTGGGCGCGTGAGCTCGCGCCTCTGCACTCTGCTGACGGGGGTCACGCTGCTCGCCGCGGCGTGTTCGGGCAGCACCACCGTTCCGACCGCCACAGACGCGCCGGCCGCGCCGGCGGACACGTCGGCAAGCGAGACGCCCGACGACGGCACGACTGCGACGGCGACGAGCACGACGCCAACAGGCGCAACGGCAGCAGCGGGCGGCACCGCTGCCCCGCCGACGACGGCGACCCCAGGGAAGATCCAGCTGGATCCGAGGGAGACCGGCGCACTGCGCAATCATCTCGGATTCGAGTTCCCGCCTGCACCTGAGGTGCCCAGCGGCCCGCTCACGCCCGGGGCCATCAGCGATCTCGACGCTGTGTGGAACAACCTGTCTCCCGAGCTCACCGGCGCGATGGTGGCCCAGATCGGGCACAACCCCGACCCGCGGCTGGGCTGGGTCGTCTCGGACCTGCTGCGGTTCCTGCCTCCCGGCAGCGACCTTGCATTCGGCGCCGTCTCGGCCTTCGAGCGGCTGACCGGAGCGAGGCTGGCCGACGATCCCGTGGCGCAGCGCAGCCCCTGGCAGTCGATGACCGACCACCTGATCGCGTGGGATCTTCCCGCGTTCGGGGGATACGTGGACTACAAGGCGCGGCTGTTCACACAAATCGACAACCGCTGGCAGCCGTTCTTCGACGACCGGCAAGCCGACATCGACTGGCGCTGGGTGAGCTGGGGAGGCGTGCTCATCGACGACCGGCCGCTCGGCGATCCCCACCCGTGCCGACGGGGCTGCATTCCCGCCCTCGATGACCCCGCCGTCACCGATGCCGCTGGCGGATCGTGGTACGCCGCCGACGGCATCGTGTTCGCCGTCGTGATCGGCGACGAGGCGCGGGCCTACCCCCGCCACATCATGGAAATCCACGAGATGATCAACGACACGCTCGGGGGGCGCCGCATCGGCATGCCGTACTGCACGCTGTGCGGCTCGGCGCAGGTCTTCTTCACTGACGACGTGCCCGACGGCGTATCGGTGCCGATCCTGCGCACCTCGGGGCTGCTGTCACGCTCCAACAAGGTCATGTACGACCGGCAGACCGCCTCGGTGTTCAACACGTTCACCGGCGAAGCGGTCTCGGGCCCGCTCCGGCGGCGGGGCGTCGTGCTCAACCAGGCCACCGTGGTCACCACCACCTGGGGCGAATGGAAGGCAGCACATCCCGAGACGACGATCGTGGCCTCTGACGGCGGCATCGGTCGCAGCTACCCGCTCGACCCGCTGCGCGGCCGCGACGACCGGGGGCCGATCTTCCCGGTCGGCGATGTGGACGAACGCCTCGCGGTGCACGATCAGGTCTTCGGCGTGGTCACCGACGACGGGACGCCGGTCGCGTTCGCCGTCGATGCCGCAATTGCGACGCTGGCCGTGGGCGGCGACGTGGCGCTCAACGGGGTCACGCTCCGCCTCGACGGGGGCGGTCTACGAGCCACCGATGCCGCCGGCAACGACATCGAGGGTCACCAGTCGTTCTGGTTTGCGTGGAGCCAATTCATGGGAGGCACGCTCCTGTGGACTCCGGCGCAATGACGTAGCCTCTGGGCTCGCATGCTGCGCGACGGCCCCCGATCCCGGGCTCGGCGCGTTACGAGAAGGGGAACCCCATGAGCCCAGTCACAACAAGCAGGGATGCCAAGACCGATCCGGTCATCGTCGCCACCGCACGCAGCCCGATCGGGCGGGCGTTCAAGGGCTCGCTGACCGAGATGCGTCCCGATGACATGACGGCGCAGATCGTCACCAAGCTGCTCGACAAGGTGCCCGAGCTGCCCCATGGCGACATCGAGGATCTCATGCTGGGCTGCGGCCAGCCCGGCGGCGAGGCCGGCTTCAACATCGCGCGGGCTTCGGCCATCCTGGCCGGCCTCGACGAGGTGCCCGGCACCACGGTCAACCGCTACTGCTCATCGTCGCTGCAGACCATCCGCATGGCGGCCCACGCCATTCGCGCCGGCGAGGGCGACGCCTTCATCGCCGCCGGCGTGGAGTGCGTCAGCCGCTACGACAAGGGCAACTCCGACAGCCTGCCCGGCACCACCAACCCAAAGTTCCGCGCACCCGGCGAGCGCACCAAGGTGCGCTCAGAGGGCGGGCACGGCGACTGGGCTCCCGCCCCAGGCCTGCCTGACCTGTACATCGCGATGGGCCAGACGGCTGAGAACGTCGCCGAGCACAAGGGCGTCAGCCGCCAGGCGATGGACGAGTACGGCGTGATGAGCCAGAACAAGGCCGAGGACGCCATCGGCCGCGGCTTCTTCGAGATGGACATCACCCCGCTGGAACTGCCTGACGGCTCGGTGGTCGCCACCGACGACGGCCCCCGCGCGGGCGTCACCTTCGACGCAGTCTCGCAGCTGAAGCCGGTCTTCCGGCCCGACGGCAGGGTGACTGCCGGCAATGCGTGCCCCCTGAACGACGGAGCTGCTGCAGTCATGGTGATGAGCCGCCAGCGCGCCGAGGAGCTCGGAATCACCCCGCTGGCTCGCATCATCTCGTCTGGAGTGTCGGCGTTGAACCCCGAGATCATGGGACTCGGGCCGATCGAAGCCTGCAAGGCGGCACTCGCTCGTGCTGGCATGACGATCGACGACATCGACATGGTCGAGATCAACGAGGCATTCGCTGCCCAGGTGATCCCCTCCGCCGACGAGCTGGGCATCGACATGGTCGATCAGCTCAACCTCAACGGCGGCGCCATCGCGCTGGGTCACCCCTTCGGCATGACCGGTGCCCGCATCATGACCACGCTGCTGAACGGCCTCGCCGATCGAGACAAGAGCATCGGCCTCGAGTCGATGTGCGTCGGCGGCGGGCAGGGCATGGCCATGATCGTGGAGCGCCTGAACTAGCCGCCTGCCGCGGCTCGCCCCATAACTGCCGCGCCTTTCCGCGGCGCGTCGGCAACACTGGCCGGGTGAACACGTCCTCGGCGACCGTGCCTCGGCCCATCGAGCCTGCTCGGCCAATCGAAATAGTGCCCTCGGTCCTGCCTGCGGACTTCGCGCGCCTCGGCGAAGAGTGCGCCGCGCTCGAAGCAGCCGGGGTGGACCGCATCCAGTGGGACGTGATGGACGGCGTGTTCGTGCCGAACCTCACCTTCGGCCCCGACGTCATTTCCGCCTGCCGGCCGCACGCCCAGGTGATGTTCGAGGCACACCTGATGGTCGTCGATCCCGACCCGATGCTCGGTGCCTACGTCGACGCCGGGTGCGAGATGCTGATCGTTCACGCAGAGTCGGTGACGCACCTGCACCGCTCGCTCAACCGGGTAGCTGAGCTGGGGGCGAAGCCGGCAGTGGCGATCAACCCGTCGACACCGATCGATGCCGTGTCGCACGTCCTCGACCTCGTCGACATGGTGCTGGTCATGACGGTCAACCCCGGCTTCGGCGGGCAGGCCTACATCGCCACGATGGAGCCCAAGGTCGCCGCGCTGCGCCGACTCATCGACGAGAGCGGGTCGGCGGGGGCTTCGGGCGCCGGCATCGACATCGAGGTGGACGGGGGCATCTCGGCGGACACGATCAGCGGCGCCGCAGCGGCAGGTGCGAACGTGCTGGTCTCGGGCAGCGCGCTGTACCGCTACGCCGACGGCCTCGCGCACGGCGTCGCGGACCTGAGATGCCGGGCGGAGGCTGCAACCCGCACGTGACTGCCATGACGGCTCGCCGGCGCTGGTTCCTCGTCGCCGTGGCTGCCGTCGCTGTCGTCGTCGCTCTGCGAGCCACGGTCTTCGCCGGCGATGATGGGCCGTCGGTCGAGGAGTTCTGCGACGAGTTCGCCCACCTGCTGCTGATCGACGAGCTCAGCTTGGCTGTCAACCCGAACGACGATGTCAGCACGCGCGAGGCGCTCGAACGCACGGCGCGTCAGTTCGGCGCCGCAGCGGATGCCGCCCCAGCCGAGATCCAGCCGGACATGCAGCTCCTGGCCGATCTGACCGCAGCGCTGAGCGACGCGATAGTCGATACCGACTCCCGGGAGACGTTCGACCGGGCTGCTGCGCTCATCTCGGCGCAGGATCCGTACCTCGAGACCCAAGACGCAGCTGCGCAGCGGGTCGTCGACTACGTCACCCGCAATTGCATTGCCGCGCCTGGCTAGACCAGGCGCACGAGCATTGCTGCGCCCGGCTAAGCCGGGCGCAGCTGCGCCTGGTTACGGCCGCTAAATCATCTCGCCACGCTTGACGATCACGTGATCGCACAAGCCGTAGGCCTTGGCCTCCTCGGCGGTGAACCAGCGATCCCGCTCCGAGTCCAGCAGGATCTGCTCGACGTCCTGGCCGCTGTGCAGGGCGGTGCGCTCGGCCATCAGGCGTTTGACGTAGGCCATCTGCTCGGCCTGGATCGCGATGTCGGATGCCTGGCCGCGTACGCCGCCCGACGGCTGGTGCATCATCACCCGGGCGTGGGGCAGGCAGTAGCGCTTGCCGGGCGCGCCGGCAGTCAGCAGGAACTGGCCCATCGAGGCACCGAGGCCGAGGCACACCGTCGCCACGTCGCACGCGATGAACTGCATGGTGTCGTAGATGGCCATGCCAGCCGTGACCGAGCCGCCGGGGCTGTTGATGTACAGCGAGATGTCGCGGCCGCGGTCCTGACCCTCCAGGTACAGCATCTGCGCGCACACGACGTTGGCGAGCTGATCATCCACTTCATCGCCGAGAAAGACGATGCGGTCGTCCAGCAGCCGGTTAGAGATCTGCGTCCAGCCGCTGACGCCGCTGGCGTCGAATGCCCGCTGCGCACCCGGCGCCGGGACGGAGATCGATGGTAGGTCGGTCATGTGGCGCAGGTTACCGACGGCGCCTTCCAGCCCAGCCGGACGGCGTGGCGCAGATCGGCCCTCGAGCTCAGAGCTGAGCTGCGAGGGCTCGCAGCGCGCGGCCGCGGTGGCTGATGCGGTTCTTTTCCTCAGAGGTCAGCTCGGCGAACGTTCTCGGTGCCGCCTCGTCGGGAACGAAGACCGGGTCGTAACCGAAGCCGCGGTCACCACTCGGCGCCGTGGCGATGGTGCCCTCGACGACTCCGTCGGCCAGCACTTCGCGGCCGTCGCCGAACACGACGGCCACGACGGTCCGAAAGCGCGCGGTACGCCCGCCGGCAGGCACGTCCCGCAATGCCGACATGAGCTTGGCCAGGTTCGCAGCGGCATCTTGTTGCGGCCCGGCGTAACGGGCGCTGTGCACCCCCGGCGCCCCGTCCAGCGCATCGACTTCCAGCCCGGTGTCGTCGGCGATGGCCGGTTCGCCGGCCGCTGCACACACGAAGCGGGCCTTGATCAGCGCATTGGCAGTCAGCGTCTCGCCGTCCTCGGCCACGTCGCCCAGTTCCGGCGGCCGCGGCACGATCTCGACACCTGACATCGCCTCGCGCAGCACCTCGACCATCTCGACTGCCTTGTGGGGGTTGGCGGAGGCCATCACCATTCGCATGGGTTCAGCCTTCCCCAGGCACCACAGCGATGCCGGTGCCGATGTCCTGGCGGCCTCGCCCGACCTCGTGCCGGGCCATCATCAGGATCAAGCTGGCGGCGTGTCAAGCGTCGCCCGTTGCAGCTCGACGATCTCGGCAATGCCCGAACGGGCCAAACTCAGCATCGCATCGAGCTGCGCGTCGTCGAACGGATCCCCTTCGGCGGTGCCCTGCACCTCGACGAAGCGCCCGCTGCCGGTCATGACCACGTTCATGTCCACCTCGGCCCCGGCGTCCTCGACGTAGGGCAGATCCAGGCAGGCCACCCCATCGACGATGCCTACCGAGATGGCCGCGCACTCATCGAGCAGCGGATGCTGGCCGATGGCCCCGTCTCGCACCAACCGGGTGCACGCGTCGTGCAGTGCCACATACCCGCCGCAGATCGAGGCCGTGCGCGTGCCCCCGTCAGCCTGCAGTACATCGCAGTCCACGGTGACCTCGCGCTCGCCCAGCGCCGCCATGTCGCACACCGCGCGCAGCGCCCTCCCGATGAGCCGTTCGATCTCGAGCGTGCGGCCCTTCTGCTGGTTGCGCTTGGCCTCCCGGCCCACCCGCTCGGGACTCGACCCGGGCAGCATCGAGTATTCCGCCGTGACCCAGCCGGTCCCCCGGCCCCGCATCCAGCGCGGCACGTCGTCGTCGATTGACACCGTGCACAGCACCTTGGTGCGGCCGAAGGACACCAACACCGAGCCGGGCGTCTGGTCGGTGAAGTCGCGCTCGAATGTGACCGGTCGCAGCTCGTCGGTGGCCCGGCCGTCTGCGCGCGTCACGACCCGGGCTCAGCTTCGGGCGCCAACGCAGCCCTCACGCGTAGAAGGTCGCGCCCGTGCGGGCTACAGCTACATCGCCATGGAACACGTCGCCGGCCTCGGCAAGATGATCCGCGGGATCCGACCCGGGCGGCACGTGGGTCACCACGAGCTGGCCCGCGCCCACGTCGTTGGCGTCGGCTGCGAGCCATGCGGCGCTGACGTGGGGGATGCCCGGATCGTCGGTCGCCGCAAGCAGCGTTCCCTCCCCCACTACGAGATCGGGTGCCGACCGGTTGACGTCCCGGCTGAGCGCAGCGAGCGCCCAGCCCCGGCCCGTGTCCGACGTGTAGACGATGGATTTGCCGCCGCTCTCGAAGCGCATCGCCAGCGTCTCGACGGGGTGATCGGTCCGCGAGAACAGCACGTCGATGTCGCCGATCCGCGCCTGGGAGGAATCCTTCACCATCTCCCAGCCGAACAGATCAGAGCTCTCGCCGTAAGCATCGGTGACCTCACGCACGCCCTCGGTCGCGAGGACGCGGATGTGCTCCATGCCCATGTAGTACTTGGCGGCGTTGTAGATGACCGGCAGCTCGGCGCAGTGATCTGGGTGGTGGTGGCTCACCAGCAGCGCGTCGACCGCCTGCAGCCGCATGTGACTCTGGAGGTTGGCGAACGTCCCCGGCCCGCAATCCACCCACAGCGCTGTCGTCTCGCTTCGCACGAGGTAGCCGCTGCACGACTCGCCGGCGGCGGCATAGCTGCCCGAACAACCCAAGACCGTCACCGAGAGCTCGCTCACGGAGGCCGATACTACGCAAGCAAGCGGCGCGCCTCACATCGGGAGCGGATCGCCTGTTGGCTACTGGGCCTCAGCGCGTCGCGCAGCGCGTTCCGGCAGTCAGCGTCAGCAGACGGCCCGCCGAGTCGAAGACTCCGTCAAGCTCGCCGCCCGCAGTCTCGAGGACTACCGACGGCGGAGCGCCGGCTGAGCTCGGGACGAAGGTCGCTGCCGGGTAAGCCGTGGCGACTTCGTCGCGCGTGCTGCCGACGCCGATGCCTGCCGCTGTGCGCAGCATGTACGGATCAGGCCCGAACGTGCCCAAGCGCCACGACATGAAGTGCTCGGCGGCGGAATCTCGGTGCAGGTAACGGTCTTCGGGATCACCGAAGAACGCCAGCACGCCAGGCCACTCCACCACTCGCAGGCGGCTGCCCGGGCAGTCGCCGTAGATCGAGAACGAATCGATCCATCCCGTGTCGGCAACCGGCTGACCGAGCGCTTCGATGAGCGTGCCCAGCGCCGGTTCGACCGGTGCACCGAAGCCGACGATGCCCAATCCGTCACCGTCGAGCACGACGCCGCGCGGGTTCGGCACTGCCGCAGCGCCGAGCCGTTCGACCTCGGTCGTCGCGGCGCTCTCACCAGCGTTTCGGTTGGCGCCCTGCGGCGCGGTCACCAGCGACGCCGGAGGCCGGTCACTGCGAGGTGCTTCGGGAGCGAGCGTCGTCTGGGTGACGTCCAGCGCCAGAGGGCTTGTCGGCGCGGTCGTCGCCGTGACCCGGATCGGCGGGCTGGTGCACGCGCCCGCCAGCAATGCCGACGAGACGGCGAGGCCGGCGAGTGACCGCAGCAGGGGGCGCTGCGCCGCAGATCGCATCGCGTCAACGGTACGACCGCGAGGCCGGACTTCGGCCCGACGAATCAGAAATAGATGAGGCCGTCAGCGTTGGAGGCAGCGACCTCGAGATCGTCGGTCCACGCACCGACCGAGAGGTACTTCCAGCCGTGGTCGCTCACCACGAACACGATCGCGCCGCTGTCGACGCTGGCGGCGGCTTTGCGTGCGCCGGCCAGGGCCGCCCCGCCCGAGATTCCTGAGAACACGCCTTCGGTTGCAAGCATGCGTGTTGCCTCGATCGACTCACGCGGGCGGACGATCATCTTGCGGTCGAGCAGTTCGGCGCCGCCCCAGTCCTCGAAAATCGGCGGCACGTACCCCTCATCGAGGCTGCGCAGCCCCTCGACCTGCTCGCCTGCAGGCGGCTCGACTGCCCAGACCTGCACACCCGGGACATGCTCCTTGAGGTACCGGCCGGCGCCGAGCAGGGTCCCGCTGGTGCCCAGACCAGCGATGAAATGAGTGATGTCCCCGACATCGGCCGCGATCTCGGGACCGGTCGTGCGGTAATGCACCTGCGGGTTGGCCTCGTTGCCGTACTGGTAGAGCATCGTCCAGTCGGGGTTGGCGTCGGCGAGATCGAGGGCCATTCGCACGGCGCCGTTGGATCCTTGCTCAGCAGGGCTGGAGATGATCTCGGCGCCGTAGATCTCGAGCATCTGGCGCCGCTCGGCGGTCACATTGCCGGGCAGCACGATCTTCACCGCATAGCCGCGGCGCCGGCCCAGCATGGCCAGCGCGATCCCGGTGTTGCCAGAGGACGGCTCGATGATCACCGAGCCCGGCTCCAGGCGGCCTTCGGCCTCGGCCCCCTCCAGCATCGCCAGCGCAACACGATCCTTCACCGAGCCCGTCGGGTTGTGGCCCTCCAGCTTGGCGTACAGCTTGACTGAGGGGTTAGGGCTGAGGCGGCTGACATCCAGCGTGGGAGTGCCGCCGATCAACTCGTCGATGGAGCGGTAGACGGCCACGTTGCGGCTCAGCGGTGGAGCTGGCGGCGGGACCGTACCGACTCAGCCGCCGGCAACGGCGGGAAGGATCGACAGCTCGTCGCCGTCGGCCAGCGCGGTGTCCATCTGGGAGAGGTAGCGCACATCCTCATCGTTGACGTAGACATTCACGAAGCGATGCAGGCTGCCGTCCTCCGCGAGCAAGTTGGGTGCGATGGCCGGGAATTGGCCGACCAGCCACGACACTGCCTCGGCCACCGTGGTGCCCTCCGCATCGACCTTCGACTGCCCGTTGGCATGCGGTCGCAGGACGGTAGGCAAGCGGACGGTGACAGACATCGGAGCTCCCGGTTGGGCGGCTGGTCGGTTGATGGCCAGGAACCAGCACAGCACCTCGACAATTCCCGACCTCGTGACTCAGGATTCTAGGGGCCGCATCAGTCGTACCCTCAGGCTGATATGGCGGAGGCTGAGCCGATAGGCGAAGCCGTGGCCCGAGCGGCCCGTGAGCGAAGCGAACAAGAGCGGGAGGTGACAGGTGACGCAACAAGCAGGCTCACCCTCACACGCGTCGTCGAGCAGTCGGGTCGTTGTCGCGTCGAACCGGCGCGCGCGACGGAACTACGAGGTGCTCGACACCTTCGAGTGCGGCATGGTGCTGCGCGGCACCGAGGTGAAGTCGCTGCGCGCCGGCGGTGCCCAGATGGGAGATGCCTACGCCCGGGTCCGCAACGACGAGATGTGGCTCATGGGCCTGCACATCGCCCCGTGGACCCATGCTTCGGCGGCCATGGGCCACGAGGTCGAGCGCCCGCGCAAGCTGCTGATGCACCGCGCCGAGATCAACCGGCTGCGGGCTCGCACCGAGCAGGACCGGCTGCAGCTGATCCCTCTGGAGATCTACTTCCGCGATGGGCGCGCCAAGCTCGAACTCGGCCTGGCCCGCGGCCGTCGCCTGTATGACAAGCGCCACGCCATCCGCAAGCGCGAGACCGACCTCGAGGCACGGCGGGCGCTGAGACATCGGCCCGCTTGACGGCGGCGAGAAATCAGGCCGTCTGAGAGGCGGTCAAGCAGTTCAGGCGAATGCCGCGGCTGCGATGCGGGCGACCTGGGCAGGCTGATCGAAGTCGCCCTGGTGGCCAGCGTCATCGAGCACATGGGTGCCCACCACGTTCGGCAACGCATCAGCCCAGCGCTGCAAGTACGACACCGGGATGATCCGATCCTTGGCACCGTGCACCAACGTCACCGGATTGGTCACCCGGTGCAGGCGCTCGGCCAAGCCCCACTCGGGCAGCGGCCAGATCAGCTGGGCCGCAGCCGTGCGCGTCAGGTAGCGGTGCACGCCGTGCTCCACCACCATGTCGGCGGGCAGGTCGGCCGGATCGTCGAAGAACGCCGCCGAGGCCTCGGTGTCGTCGGTCAGCATCGCCCGCTGCACGCTCAGGGTCGTGCCGAACGGATCGGCCACCGGGTCGTCGTCGTCCCACAGACCGAACGGCGAGATGAGCACCAGCGGCCCGAACGCCTCCGGCCGCACTGCTGCCACCTCCAATGCCAGCATGGCGCCCACGCTGGATGCCACCAGCGGAGCACCCGCCAGTCCGGCCACATCGACGATCTCGCTCGTCGCCACTACCCAGTCGTGCAGGTTCCGCAGGCCGTCGGGCTCGCTCGACCCGGTGAAGCCAGGCAGGCTCGGTGCCACCACACGGTGTCCCGCTGCGGCCAATTCCTCAAGCACCCCGTGCACACCGGGATTGCCGAGCATCCCGTGCAAGTAGCCCACCGCGGGCCCTTCGCCCAGCTCGACGACCCCGACATGGCCGTCCCGGAACGGCAACGTCCCCGGTGCGAAATGGCCTGCGAGCGGCGTCGCCCCACTCACTGGGCGCGGCTCCCCACCGCCGCGAGCTGCTGGTCGCCTTTGGGCCACCAGTGGTCTTCGTACTCGTCCTCGAACAACCCGGCGACCTCGGGCATCACCTGGGTGGCGTACATCTCGGTGTTCATCTTCACCAGCTCGGGATCCATGTTCCCGAAATGGCTGAACACCATCAGGTGGCCCACGTTCATGGTCGTGGCCAGCTCGTGCACCTGCTCGGTGACTTGGGTGGGATTGCCCAGGATGATGTAGCCCTTCTCCACCATGTCCTCGAAGCTCAGCTTCTTCGAGCCGTACGAGGGCTTGGCAGCGCCGGCCTTGGCGGCGTCGGCCGCGTTGGCCTCGCGCCGGGCGGTGGCTTCCCGCGCGGCCCGCTCGACCATGCCTTCCACGCCGGCGCGCACCGTGTTGGGCGTCTTGTAACCGGGCGGGTCGGCATAGCCGGCGTACACGTGCAGGCAGGTGTTGAAGAAGTACTCGGCGGGCTCGCGGTACAGGTCCCACGCCTCGGCCTCAGTGTCGGCCACGGCGATGAACTGCGCGAAGCCTCCCTGGAACGGGTTGGTCTCCTTGCCGAGCTCCTGCACCTTCTTCCAGAAGCCCTGCATGGTGCGCAGGCCGGCCTTGTACCCGAAGTAGCTGAGATAGCAGTACACGAGGTCTTCCGCGGCGCACCAGTCCCAGGTGTCCACCGAGCCGCCGCCGGGAATCCAGATCGGCGGGTGGGGCTGCTGCACCGGCCGCGGCCACACGTTGACGTAGCGCAGCTTGTTGTAGTTGCCGTTGAAGCTGAACACCTCGTCCGACGTCCACGCCTGGCGGATGAGATCGACGCCCTCGTGGTAGCGCTCACGCAGCGTGGCCGGGTTCTGGCCGTAGGCATAGATGGTGTCCATCGGCGAGCCCACTGGGAAGCCGGCGATCATGCGCCCGCCGGTGATGCCGTCCAGCATGGCGATCTCCTCGGCCACCCGCAGCGGCGGGTTGTAGAGCGCCACCGAGTCGCCCAGCACGACGATGTTGGTGTCGGGGCAGTTGCGTGACAGCGCCGCGGCGATGATGTTCGGGCTGGGCATCAGCCCGTAGCCGTTGGAGTGGTGCTCGTTGATGCCCACAGCGTCGAACCCGCACTGTGCTGCGAACTCGAGCTGGTCGAGATACGCGTTGTAGGTCTGGTGGCCGACGGTGGGGTCGTACAGCTTGGGGTCGATGTCCACCCACACCGAGCGGTGCTGCTCGGGGAAATCCGGCGGCAGCTCCGGATAGGGCATCAGATGGAAGAAGATCGACTTCACGGCGTGCTCCTCGCGGCTCGCCAGAAAATCTACTCCGCGTTCGACTCTGCGTCGCTAACGACGCGCGCCTGCTGCGCCTAGCGCGCTCAGTCCCAGTCGCGGCCCACGATGGAGACGTCGTCGGGGTTGAAGAAGCCCGGGAGGTTCCAGCCGTCGAGGTCGTACTCGGCCATGCACTGCTCGGCGAAGCCTTCGAGCATCTGGGTCATCGATCCCATGCCGGGAATCTCGAAGTCGGCGACATCGAGATTCTCGTAGCGGATCTGCTCGTTGTTGCCGGCGTAGTTGCGCTCGTACAACTCGTGACGGCCGCCGAACTCGCTGCCCATGGCATCCCACAGGAGCTTCATGATCTTCATCCGCTCGAGTGCCGGGATGTCGTTCGAGCCCCGCACATAGCGTTCGAGGTACGGCCGGATCTCGTCGGAACTGAAGTCCTTCGCGTTCGAGTTGACGTAGATCAGCCCGGAGCCGACCACCGATTCCACGATGTCCTTGATGCGCGGGTAGAAGTACGGCGTGAACGTGCGGTAGGCCATGCCGTACAGCAGCGACGGCTGCACGGCACCGTTCTCCCACGGGTCAGGGCTCTTGGCCATGGCATCGCTGAGACCCCACATCAGGTTGCGGATCGCGATCACCTCGCCCAAGTTGGCCTGGACGCCCCGGAATTCGCGGGTGCCGGTGGCTCGCAGTGCCTTCGACAGCAGGCCGGCGATGAAGTCGAGCTTCACGCACAGCCGGGCCAGGCCGTGGAACGTGAATCGAGGGATGAAGCCCGACGCCGGGAAGAAGTTGTTGGCGTTGTCCAAGTCGCCGTAGAGGAACACGTTCTCCCACGGGATCAGCACCTGGTCGAATACCAGGATCGAGTCGTTCTCATCCAGCCGGCTCGACAGCGGGTAGTCGAACACGCTGCCGGTGGCTGCGGCCTGCAGCTCGTAGGAGTTGCGGCAGATCAGCTTCACGCCCGGCGAGTCCATCGGCGTCGTGCAGACGATGGCGTAGGCCGGATCCTGCAGCGGCACCGGGCCGAAGTGGGCGATGAAGTTGTAGTGCGTGAGCGCCGAGCCGGTCGCCACGACCTTGGCGCCCGACAGGATCAGCCCGTTATCGGTCTCGCGCTCCACGTGCATGCACACGTCGGCGATCTGGTCGGCGCCCAGGTGCCGGTCGACTGGCGGGTGCACGATGGCGTGATTCCAGTACGACACCTCTTCCTGGCTGCGGCGGTACCAGTACTTGGCATTGTCGTAGTAGTCGCCATAGAACTCGGGGAAGGCCCCCAGCGTGCCCAGGAACGAGGCCTTGTAGTCGGGGCTGCGGCCCATCCACCCGTAGGTCAGCCGCTGCCAGCCGGCAATCGCATCTCGTGCGCCGACGAGATCGTCCGCGCTGTGCGGCACGCGGAAGAACTTGTGCGTCCTGCCGCCCGAGCCCGTGTCTGTCTCGCACGTCAGCACGTCCTGCTGGGCAGGATCGTGCAGGGCGTCATACAGCCGGGCGATGGAACGCACGCTGTTGCGGAACGCCGGATGCGTGGTGACATCACGCACCTTGTCGCCCTGGAAGTACACGGTGCGCCCGTCACGCAGGCTCTCGATGTACTCCTCGCCGGTCATCGGCGACCAAGTCTCGGTGGACTCGCTCATCTCGGCTTCCCCCCTGTGTTGCGGCCGGGATTCGGCCCAGACACTAACGCAGGCGGAAATGGAATGAGCACGCTCAGTGTTTTGCTGCGGCGGGGCTCGTTCAGGGGATGAGCAGGACCTTGCCGGTCGTGGCGCGGCCTTGCAGGGCCTCATGCGCAGCGCGCGCTTCGGACATCGGGAAGCGAGCTCCGATGCGCACGTCGAGGCGGCCCTCGGCGATCCAACCGAAGAGGTCGTCGGCCCGACCCTCCAGTTCGGTGCGGGTTGCCGTGTGGTCGCCGAGCGTCGGACGGGTGAGGAACAGCGACCCGCCCGTCGACAGCCGCAGAGGCGGCATCGGCGGCACCGGGCCCGACGCGTTGCCGAAGGTGACCATCATCCCCCGCGGCCGCAGCACCTCCAGGCCCCGCTCGAACGTGTCGGCGCCCACGCCGTCGTAGATCACATCCAGCGGACGCGGCCCGGCGATCCGCTCGACGGCGTCGCCGAAGTCGTCGTCGCGGTAGTTGATGACGTGGTCAGCCCCCGCTGCCCCTGCCAACTCGGCCTTGTCGGCGGTACCGACGGTCGTGAACACCTCAGCGCCGCGCATCTTGGCCATCTGGATGAGCAGCAGTCCGACACCGCCGGCGCCGGCGTGGATGAGGCATCGATGCCCGGGCTCGAGCGGGAAGGTCGAGCAGGCCAGAAAGTGGGCGGTCATGCCTTGCAGCATCGTGGCGGCACCCAGCTCGGTGCTCGCACCGTCGGGCAGCACGATCGCGACGCGGGCGGGCACCTGGGCCTTCTCCGCATACGTGCCAGGGTGCCCCGTCCACGCCACCTTGTCCCCGACGGCGATCCCTTCGACGCCGTCGCCCACTTCGGCAACGGCGCCGGCGCCCTCCACGCCGGAGATGAACGGCAGCGGCATCGGGTACAGGCCGCTGCGGTGGTAGGTGTCGATGTAGTTGACACCCGCCGCCTCGACGTCGACGACCAGCGTTCCTGGTTCTGCGACCGGGTCGTCGACCTCGGTCCAGACGAGGGCTTCGGGTCCGCCCGGCTCGGTTACCTGGATGGCGTGCACGGCAGTCTCCTCGGGGCGCGCCGCGACTGTCCGGTCACGGGCGGGTCGTACTGAACACAGCGGACCGGCTGAAAGAACTCAGCCGCGGCGGAGCTCAGCTGCGATCGAAGTTGGTCTCGTAGTCGGTGGTGTCGACCAGCAGATCCTCTTCGGGGAGGATGTTTGCGTAGTTGAGCGCGCCGTTGATGTCGTGATCCCAGACCTCGGCGGGCAGCTCGTAGAGCACCTCGACGCCGTAGCCGTTGGGATCGTTGATGTACACGCTGTGGGTCATGCCGTGGTCGACCCGCAGGTTCATCTTGACGCCGTTGTCCTTGAGGAACTGCACCTGCTCCAGCCACGATTCCCGGTCGGGATAGGTGATGGCGATGTGGTTGACCGCGCACGCTCCGGAGAACATGTCCCACTGCTCGGGCGGCTCGGGCAGCTGGGGCATCTCCACCAGGGCGACGTCGTGGTGGTTCACGTCGTCGATGACGCCGCTGTAGAACTGCATCTTGTACGGAGGGACGTTGTACCGATCAGCGTCCAGAGCGCCGACCTGCTTGAAGCCCAGCAGATCGCTCCAGAAGTGATGCGATTCCTCCATGTTGCGGACGTTCAGCACGAGGTGATTCACGCCTCGTGGCGTCACCGCAGTCGTGCGCTTGGCGATGGTGTCGGTCATGAGCTACCCCTGTGATTTCTGTCGACGTGCCTTGCAACGGATGGTTGGATCCGACCGGCCCGCACTGATGCGGAGCATAGTCACATCTCCAGCCCTTCTGAAAATTCTGACTGCGCTCAGCTAATGGCGCGCCGCATCTCAGAGCGCTTCGATCAGCGGCTTGACCTCCGCGGCTATCCACTCGGGGACCGTGTCGTCTTCGTGGCAGAAATGCTCGAACACCACCTCGTCGAGGCCGAGATCGCGCAGTTGCCCGCAGTGGTCGACGAGCTGGGCGATCGAGCCTTGCCACGGGCCGTGCCCTGCCGCGATGGCATCTTCGAGGCTGATGCCCGAGCCCTCGGGCGCCATCATGTCCAAGAAGCGCTGCAGCACCATGTCTTCTTGCTGCTTGTCGGGCCCGATCGTGGCGAAGATCAGCATCGACTTGCGAATGTCTGCGGGGTCTCGGCCCACGTCCTCGCAGTGGCGGGCGAGCGCTTCGTTCGCTGCCCGGAAGCCGTCGACGTCGAGCGGGGTGGTGTTCCACTCATAGGCGTGCTCGGCAACGATGCGCAGCGTCCGGCGCGGCCCGCTGCCCCCGATGAGGATCGGCGGCCGGCCGGGCGGCGGGTGAGGCTTCGAATTCGTGCCGCTGATGCGGAAGTACTCACCCTCGAACGTTCCCGAGTCTGAGTACCAGAGCTCCTTCATGAGCGCGATCGCCTCTTCCAGACGGTCGTAACGCTCGGGACCGGCCGGGAAGTGAATGCCGTAGATCTCGTGCTCGTCGGGATACCAGCCGGCGCCCAGGCCCATCACGAAGCGGCCAGGCGCGAGCGCATCGAGCTGCTGTGCCATGCGGCCCACGTTGACCGGCTCGCGGAACGTCACCGGCGTGACCAGCGGCCCGAACCGGATGCGTTCGGTCTCCTCCGCTGCCATGACAAACGACAGGTAGACGTCGATGGCGTCCTTCTGCTTGCCGTTGAAGTAGTGATCAGAACGGAACAGCGAGTTGAAGCCCAGGCGCTCGATGAGCTGGCAGACATGGCGCCACCGTTCCCAGCCCAGCGGTGTTGCCTCTCCGATGATGATGCCGACGTCCATGACTGCCTCCCCGGGTTGGCGAGTCGGAGCGTAGCCTCAGCGCGATTGCCTACTCGAAGCCGGAGAATGACATGGCTGATGACACCGACACGGCTGCTGGACGCTCGCTGACGCTCGCGGGAGCCCGCAAGGCACTCGACGCTGCGCTGGCCAAGGCCGAGGCGATGGATCGGCGGTTCTGCATCGCCGTGACCGACACCTCGGGCGAGCCAGTCGCGACCGCTCGCATGGACGGCGCACCGCGGCTGTCGGCTGGCATCGCGCTCAACAAGGCATTCACCGTGGCCGGCTTCGGCGGCATGCCCAGCGGCAACTGGTGGAACCTGATCAAGGATGAGCCGTCGCTGGTGCACGGCATCACCCACACGCCACGCCTCATCGTGTTCGGCGGCGGCGTGGGGATCTTCGCCGACGGCGAGCTGGTGGGTGCCATCGGTGTGTCGGGCGGCTCCGCCGACGAGGACACCGAGGTCGCCCAGGCCGGCGCCGACGCACTCGCCGGCTAGCCGGAACCGGCTTGGCTCAATTCTGGCGATTTGCCAGCCACTCCTCGAACTCGGCGCGGCGGTCCTTCGCGATGGGGAACGTGCCGATCGAGCTCTCGCCCGCAGCGACGCGCTCGATGGCCCACTCTTCTTCGATCTCCTGGGCGTAGGAGTCGTTGGCGACCTCTTCGGCCAGCAGCGCCGGGATCACCACAGCCCCCTCGCCGTCGCCCACGATGATGTCGCCTGGCAGCACCGTGACGCCGGCGCACGCGATCGGCACCTGGTGCTCGAGCGGTGTGTGCAGCCGGCCGAGCGTGGCCGCGTGCGACGACTGGTGGTACACGGGCAGGCCCACATCGGCCACCGCAGGCGTGTCGCGCAGCGCACCGTCGGTGATGAAGCCGGACGCGCCGAGGTGCTTGATGCGCATCGTGAAGATGTCGCCGATCGTGCCCGCGTGCGGCTCGCCGCGGGCTTCCACGATCAGCACCTCTTCAGGCTCGATGGACTCCACGGCTCGACGCTGCGCGTTCGGACCCTGCAGGCGGCGCTCGAAGTCCTCACGCTTGGGAACGAAGCGCAGCGTGTGGGCGTAGCCGAGCATCCGCTGGCCCTCATTGAGCGGGCGGAGCCCGTTGAGGAAGCTGTTCTGCATCCCTCGTCGCTGCATCTGGCCGGCCAGCGTGGCGGTGGACACCGCGTTGAACTTCATGCGCATGTCGTCGGTGAGCTCCACCGGGCGGTGTTCTGCGTCGGCCATGGGATCCCCCTTGTTCTGCGCGGACCGGTCGATTCTGCATGTCGCCGGCACGCGCACTGTGCTTGCAGCAATGTAATCAGCACTCGGGCTGAGCGCGCTCAGTTTGAGTGCGCTCAGTTCTTGTGTTCGGATTATGCTCGCCGTCGGGCGGGGCCGAACGTCCCGCCCGCAGGGGAGGCGGGCTCGAGATGAGCTGGGTTCCCGACCGGGAAGCACTTCCAGGTCGCCATAGGGAGGGGAAGCTCATGCTTCGCAAATTGACAGCAATCGCATTCGTGTTCGTGCTTGTCGCCGCAGCCTGCGCCAGCGACGACGACGCCGACACGGCAGACACACAAGCGCCGGCGGCGACTGAGGCACCGGCCGCCACCGAAGCTCCTGCGCCGGCCGACGACATGGATGACGACATGGCCGACGACGCCATGGCCATGGACCAAGCCGGCGACTTCTGCGGCTTGGGAACTGGCGAGCCGGCGACCGGCGAGCCGATCGTCATCGGCAACGTGACGACATCTATTCCCGGCATCGACTTCTCGAGCGGGCCGCTCATGATGCAGGCGTACTTCGACTGCGTCAACGACAACGGCGGCATTCACGGCCGCCCGATCCAAATGGTGTGGGAGAACGACAACGGCACTCCCGAAGACGCCGCGGCTGCCGCCCGCAAGCTGATCGAGACCGACCAGCTTGTCGCCATCGGCGGCGGTTTCTCGATCCTGGACTGCCCGGTGAACGCGGCCTACTACGAGGAGCAGGGCTACAACGTGGTGCTGGCCGGCGTGCCCGGTGAGTGCTTCAGCTCGCCGAATATTGCAGCGACCAACATGGGACCGGCCTACTCGCTGCTGGGTGCCGCACAGGCAGTCGTCGCGAAGGGGCCGGCGAACAAGGTCGTCACCACGACCGGTGTCTCGCCCGCAGCGGAGTACGCCAACTCGCTCGCAGGTGTGTTCATCGAACAGGCCGGCCTCGAATGGGAAGACGTCCAGTACGAGCTGCCCATCCAGGACGCGACGTCCGTCGCACTCGACTTGGTGAGCCGCGCCGGTGACGGCGGCGGCGTGCTGCTGAACTACACGCCGCCCGAGGGTCTCAAGATCCTCAAGGCGGCCGAAGAGCAAGGCCTGATCGACAGGGTCATCTGGGGTTCGTCGACCCCGTTGAACGACAGCTCGGTGGCAGTCGCGCTCGGCTCTGCTTGGGCAGGCAAGATCAACATCAACGCCGAATTCAGCCTGCTCGACGATCCTCGGCCCGACATCGAGCTCTACCGGCAGGTGTCCGCTGAGTACTGGCCCGAATCGCCACTCGGCAGCTTCCAGCAGATGGGATTCGTGGCAGGTCGGATCATCGTTCACGCGCTTCTGGGCATGGACCCGGCCGACCTCGATGACCCGGTCGCCGTCAATGCCGCGATCGGCGCAGTCAAGAACTTCCAGTCAGACCACCTGTGCAAGCCGTGGTACTTCGGCGGCCTGCCGCAGGGCAACGTTCCGAACAACTGGGACTACAACGTGGTTCCTGACGGCGTCGACCGCATGATCGACGAGAGCGGCTGCTTCGAGATCGCTGCCATCGAGCCCATCCTGGTCGCCGTGCGCGAGGCCGAAGCGGCCGGCGGCCTGACTTCCGACGAGCCGAACAACTGGAAGGGCGGCCTGGGCTCGGGCGGCTGATCCGAGTAGCTCAACACCCGATACACACCGCATACTTCGCTTCGGATGCCTGACAGTTCGATACTGCTGCCATTCCTGATTCAAGGCTTGGCATTCGGAGCGATGTATGCGGTGACCGGGACGAGCATCGTCGTCCTGTTCCGCACTACCGGAGTGGTGAACCTGGCCTTCGGCGCCATCGGGTCGATGGGGGTCCACATCGTCTGGTCGTTGATGGGCGGCTCGATCATGGCGCCCGAGCCTCAAGTGTCGGGGTTCAAAATCCTGCTGTACCCGGCGCTGGTAGCAATCTGCGCGCTTCTCTTCCTGATCTACGGCAGGGTGATCGCCCCGCTGCTGGACAAGCGTGATGCCCTGGTGAAGTCGCTGGGAACCGTGGCACTGACGCTCATGCTGATGGGCATCATGAAGCAGCGCTGGGACACGTCGAAACCCCGCTCGCTGCACTTTCCCAAGTCGACCTTCACCGTCGGCGGAACCGTCGTGTCCACCAACCAGATCCTGGCACTGGTGTTCGCACTGGCCGTCGTGATCGGCGTCGGGCAATACCTCAAGCGCACCGACACCGGCACGGCGATGCGGGCGATTGCCAACAACCGGGAGACGTCGGGCCTGCTGGGCGTCCCGGTTCGACGGGTCGAAGCGATTGCATGGTTCGGCGCGGGACTGCTGTGCGGCTGCGTGTTCCTGCTGCTGCCGTCGCTCTTCAAGAGCATGGACCAGGCCACGCTCACGTGGTTCGTCATCCCGGCGCTGGCCGGAGCCATCGTCGGCCAGCTGCGCTCGCTGTGGGTCACCTTCGGCGCCAGCCTGCTCATCGGGGTGGTGGAGTCGTTGCTGACGCCGTTCAGCGGCAACCTGAAGTTCCTCTCCGAGCTCAGACGTCTGACTCCGGTCGTGGTCGCGGTGGTTGCGATTCTGTGGATCTCGCGGCGCCGAACCGTCGTGCTCGCCGGCAGGGAGATGAACTGATGGTGGGCCGCGTGTTCTCGCACCGGGCGTTCCAGCCGACGATTGCCGCCGGGTTGATGGTCTTCGCCCTCTTCGCCATGCCTTCGATCTTCGACGCCACGTGGATCTTCAACTTCACTCAGATGGCGATCTATTCGATGGTCGCCGCGAGCGTCGGGATGCTGTACGGCAGGGTCGGTCTCGTATCGCTGGGCCAGGTTGCTCCCTACGGCATCGGTGCTTGGGTGACAATTCGCCTCGCGTTCGCCACCGACATCCCCTACCCGATACTGCTGGCCATCGGCGGCGGTGTGGCCGCCATCATCGGATTGCTCATCGGCTTGCCCGCGCTGCGCGTCAGCGGGCTCTACCTGGCGCTCGTGACGCTCATGCTCGCCGTCGGAGTCGAGGTCATCCTGTTCCGGCTGAAGTTCGCGAATGGCGGCCCTGGCTTCAACGGGCTCGCGCTGACGATGAGCGATCGGGCCCCGGTGCCGCGGCCCGCCTTCGCCGAAGGGGATATTGCGTACTTCAGGTTTGTCGTGATCGTTGCGTGCGTCATCTTCATGCTCGCTGTCGCCTTCCTCGCATCCAAGCCCGGACGCGCTTGGGCGTCGGTGCACCAGAGCGAACCGTCGGCGCTGGCCTCGGGCATCAGCGTCACGCGCTACAAACTGATGGCGTTCGGACTCGCTGCATTCATGGCGGGCGTGGCGGGCGGGCTCTACGGCGCTCATGTGCAATGGTCGATCGGCGTCGACCAGTTCAACCGGCAGGCAGCGCTGTTCTTGATCGCCGTCGTGCTGATGGGCGGCATCGGTTCGCTGTGGGGCGCACTGCTGGCGGCCTTCTTCGCGACGATCCTGCTGCCATTCCTCACCCAGAACGTCATCGGCCATCAGTTCTGGAACGACTTCGCGCTCACCATCTTCGGCATCGGCTTGATGATCAATCTCATCCAGACGACGAGGGCCATGGACAAGAAGGGCCTGCTGGAATGATCGAGATCACCGATCTGAGCGTGCAGTTCGGCGGCGTCCGCTCGCTCGACGAGGTGACGCTCACCTTTCCGGGCGGCAACTGCGGTTTGATCGGCCCCAACGGTGCCGGCAAGACCACGCTGTTCAACGTGATGTCGGGCTTCGTGACCCCCGTAGCCGGCCGCATCCGCATCGACGATGTCGACCTCCTGGACATCGCGGACTACCGGCGGGCTCGCTGGGGAGTGCGCAGAACCTTCCAGACAGTGCAGACCATCGAGAGCCTGACGGTGTACGAGAACGTGCGGACGGTCCACGAGCACGCCGCCGAGGGATCTCGCGCCGAGCGGCAGGACTCTGTCGACGACGTGCTGGCGTTCGTCGGGCTGAGCGATGTTCGCGACAAGGTGGTCCGCACACTGTCGCAGCGTGATCGTCGCTTCATCGAAGTAGCGCGGGCCATCGTGGGCGAGCCAAAGGTGGTGCTGCTCGATGAGCCTGCTGCCGGGCTTCCCGAGGAGGAAACCGATCATCTGGCACAGATCATTCGAAGCGTGCCCGAACGCACAGGTGCGACGGTGATCCTGGTGGACCACGACATGTCGCTGGTGCAGGCGTGCTGCGACTGGACAGCGGTGCTCGACTTCGGGCGCCTCGTGGCTGCCGGTCCAACGGCCGACGTGCTGCACGACGAGCGGGTGCTCGCCGCCTACGTCGGCGACGAGGAGGCGTGACCGTGGCTGACGGGATGCCGTCCGACGGCAACGTGACGAGTGTCGCCGCGAATGGGGCCGCCATGTCCGATCTGGTGCTCAGCGATCTGACCGTCGACCGCGGCGGGCGGCCTGTGGTTCACGATGTCTCCATCGAGGTGCCGCCCGGCGAGATCACCACGATGCTGGGACCCAACGGTGCGGGCAAATCCAGCCTTGCCGCCGCGATCGCCGGTCTGGCCCGAGTGCGCTCCGGGCAGGTCGCGCTGGGAGGCCACGACATCACCAGTTGGCGACCTGAGCGAGTGCGTCATGCAGGGGTGTCGGTGGTTCCCGAGGGTCGTCGGCTGCTGACCGATCTGACCGTGGCCGACAACATGCGTGTGGCGACCTACTCGCTCGACGAGGAGGCCGCGGCGGACGGCGTCGAATATGCGCGGTCGCTGTTTCCCGAGCTGGACCGTCGCTGGGAGAGCTTCGGCCGGCTGCTGTCGGGCGGCGAGCAGCAGATGGTGGTGCTGGCCCAGGCGCTGGTGTCGCGGCCCAAGGTGCTCGTCGTCGACGAGCTCTCGCTGGGATTGGCGCCCATCGTCGTGAAGCGGCTCACGCCGGTGCTGGCCGAGGTGGCCGACAGCGGCGTGGCGGTACTGCTGATCGAGCAGTTCGCCCAGGTGGCGCTGGCAATGGCCACCAAGGCGTACGTGCTCGAAGGCGGGCGCATCCGCTACGACGGCACCGCAGAAGAGCTGATCCGCCAGCCCGAAGTGCTGCACTCGGCATACCTGCTGCAGGACTGAGCAGGCGATGACGGACGGCGCTGGCTCAGCGACATCACGGCCCCGACTGTCGGTGGAACCCGAAGGGAGCGTTGTGGCATCGACCAAGACTGTTGACCCCATCGAGCTGTCGAGCCGGCTCATCGACACGGGCGTGGCCGACGAGCGGATCGTGCGGGTCGACAACGCGCTCAGCGAGATCGACGACAACGTGGCCGTGATCGAGGCGTTCAGCAACATGGTCGCCTTCGGCACCGACGATGGCTTGGTGTGCTTCGATGCCAGCGGGCCGCTGAGCGGGGCGGCGGTCGTGGAATCGCTGCGCGGCTGGTCCGCTGACCGCATCAACACGCTGCTGTACACGCACGGCCACATCGATCACGTGGGAGGCAGCGGTGCGTTGGCAGCCGATGCGGCAGCGCGAGGCCAGCCGGCGCCTCAGGTGGTGGGGCACGACAACGTGATCCCACGCTTCGAGCGCTACAACGCCACCAACGGCTACAACCTCATCATCAACCGGCGTCAGTTCGCCGGCCTGCCGCCGAACCATCCAGCACAGGGGGCTTCGCTGCGCCATCGTGGCGTCGGCATCACCAGCGACGAACCGAGATTCCTGCCTGCCGATGCGCTGTGGCCGACGCGCACCTACAGCTCGAGTGATTCGCTCTCGGTGGGCGGGCTCGACTTCGAGCTGCATCACGACAAGGGCGAGACCGACGACCACACCTGGGCCTGGGTGCCCTCGCATCGGGCAATCTGCGCCGGCGACCTGGTCGTGTGGGTGTTCCCCAATGCCGGTAACCCGCAGAAGGTGCAGCGCTACCCGCTGGAATGGGCGCGGGCGCTGCGCAGCATGGACGCCCTCGAACCTGAGCTGTTGATACCTGCACACGGTCCGCCCGTGCGGGGCCGCGAGCGCATCGCCACCGTGCTGCTGACGCGTGCCGAGGCGCTGGAGTCACTGGTGAGCCAGACGATCGACCTCATGAACGAGGGCGCGTCGCTGGACGAGATCCTCCAGAGCGTCAGGCTGCCCGCCGAGTGGCTGGAGCGCCCGTGGATGCGGCCGATCTACGACGAGCCCGAGTTCGTGATCCGCAACATCTGGCGCCTGTATGGCGGATGGTGGGATCTCGACCCCGCATACCTGAAACCGTCGCCCAAGGCGGCGCTTGCCGACGAGCTGGTGCGCCTGGGAGGCGGTGCCGAGGTGTTCGCACAGCGAGCGCAAGAGCTGGTCGAGGCCGGCGATCTCAAGCTGGCGTGCCACCTGATCGAGCTGGCGGTGGGCGCCGACCCGTCATCGGCCAGCTTGCACGGCGTTCGAGCCGAGATTTACGAGGCCCGCCGGGCGGCCGAGCAGTCGCTGATGTCGACCAGCATCTTCAGCGCCGCAGCCGCCGAGTCGCGCGAGATCGCCGAGAGCGACTAGCTCGCTTCGCTCAGGCACCGCTCGGGCTACGGCGTCGCAGTCGCATTCAACCTCCGGGACCTGACCCCGGGCGGCCGCGCTCGCCTTGCTGGGGAGGCGTAGTGTTCCCCGCAGCACATCTCGAGGTCGGATCGGCACGCCCGCGGCCGTGAAGTGCAGGCGGGAACGGCGGGGCTGGAGCACGCACATGGCCGACATCGGATCGGGTTCGGCGCCGGGAGCGCCGTACGGGGGCCGCGGCGCACCCGCACTGTCCGAGCGTGCGCTCGGCGTGCCGGCCGCTGCGGTGGCGATGGTGGGATGGGCTGCCTCGGGCGTGATCGCCAAGGGCATCTCCGAGCTGGGACCGCTGGCTGTCGTGTTCTGGCGGATGTGGCTCTACACCGGGCTGGTCGCGCTGTTCCTGTGGGCCAACCGCACGCCACTGCGACTGTCGTCGATCAAGGTCTCGTTCTGGGGCGGGTTCTCGCTGGCATTCGACATCATGCTGTTCTTCGTCGCGTTGCGGATGACCACCGTGGCCAACGCCACCGTGGTTGCGTCGCTGCAGCCGCTGCTGATGCTGTTCTTGGCACCTCGCATCTTCGGCGAGCAGCCGGGCAGGCGTCACTGGGGCCTCGCGCTGGTGGCGATCGGCGGCATCGCGATCGTCGTGTTCGGCTCGTCGGGGTTGACCGAGTGGAGCGTGTTCGGCGACCTGCTGGCATTCGGGGCGCTGTTCGCCTGGACGGGTTACTTCGTGTTCTCCAAGCTCAGCACGCAGAAGATCGCAGCGGCGCAGTACACGGGCGGCAGCGCCTTGGTGTGTTCGCTGGTGGCCACGCCGTTCGCGCTCGCCTCGGGTCAGGTATTCGACTGGCCGTCGTCAGGAGCGTGGCTGTGGCTGGGCATCATGGCCATCGGCCCCGGCGTTGCCAGCCACATGCTGATGAACTGGTCGCTGGTGCGCATCCCGTCGTGGCTGGGCTCCACCATGACGCTGGCCATCCCCGTCACCAGCACGCTGATGGCCTGGGTGTTTCTGGGCGATCAGGTGTCGCTGTGGCAGTTCGTAGGGATGGCGGTGGTGATGTTCGCCCTCGCAGCCGTCGTGCTCGACCAGTCCCGCACCAAGCTCTAATCGGATCGCGCCGCTCCTGCGGTCACGCGACTGCGTGCACCGGCGGGCACCGGTGGGCCCACGGGGCGGCTTGCTCCATCTGGGCCGCCACCCGCAGCAGCACGTCCTCACGGCCGGGAGCCGCCACGAGCTGCACACCGATGGGCAAACCTTCGGGCGACATGCCCTCGGGCGTGCCCAGCGGTACCGAGATGGCAGGCTGGCCGCTGACGTTGAACTGCGGTAGGTAGGGCGTGACCTTGGCCAAGCGCTTGGTCAGCGTGCGCTCGTCACCCTCGACGAGGTAGCCGACCGGGGGCGGCACGACGCCGAGCGTCGGCGTCAGCAGCAGGTCGAAGCCGTCGCCCTGACCGGGCTCGGCGTTCCACCACTGCACGATCTGCCGCGTGAATTGATGCAAGCGCTCCCGGCTGGCCAGCAAGTCCGGACCGCTGATCTTGGTGCCGCGCTGGTAGTTGATCCACGCGACCGGCTCGACATCATCTTCAGTCCAGGGTCGGCCGAGCGCCGACTCGTAGGACCGCAGGGTCGCAGTCGCACTCGCCCGCATGATCCGGACGTAGTCGTACATGTAGTCATTGCTGGCCATCGGCTCGGGCAGCGCTTGTTCGACCCGGTGCCCGAGGCTGTCCAGCAAGCCGGCTGCGGCTTCGGCGGCCTGGGTGCACAGCGGGTCGGTCACTTCGAAGGGGATCGTCGAGCTCACGCCGATGCGCAGCTCGCCAGGGTGCTGGCCGACCTCGGCGACGTAACCGGCCGCGGGCGCGGGATGTGCGGGCACGTACGGGTCGCCAGGCTCGGCGCCGGCCAGCACATCGAGCGCCAGCGCCGCATCGCGCACGGTGAGCGCGACCGCGCCGTCAGTGGTGCCGCCTCCCCAGCCTTCACCCGCAGGTGCGCTGGAGATCCGGCCCCGCGAGGGCTTGAGCCCGACGAGGCCATTGGCGCTGGCAGGGATGCGGATTGACCCGCCGCCGTCGCTGGCGTGGGCGATGCGCACGATGCCCGCCGCGACTGCGGCCGCGGCACCGCCGCTCGAGCCGAGCACGGTGTGGTCGGTGTTCCATGGATTGCGGCACGGCCCGTACAACGCCGTCTCGGCCGCGGCGGGGCATTGCCCGCCGCCGAGCTCGGGACTGTGCGAGTGCCCGATGCTGATGGCTCCCGCTTCGGCCAACCGGCGAGCGACCGCCCCGGTCTCGGAGTAGCGGTAGTCGAGTTCGGCCAACCGGCGGTTGCCCTGGTAGCCGGGTTCGCCCTTGGCCGGGCAGAACAGGTCCTTCAGCGCAATCGGCACGCCAGCCAGCAGCCCTGTCGATGCCCCGCCGGCATCAAGCTCAGCCGCTCGCCCTCGTGCTGCACCAAACGTCGGCTCGACGATCGCATTGATCGTCGGATTCACCTGCTCGCAACGGGCGATGGCCTCGTCGACCGTCGCCGTGGCGTCGGTCTCGCCAGCCCGTACTTGCTCAGCCAGCGCGGTTGCGTCGCTCATCGTCACCCCTGTCACCGTCGGCCCCCGGTGCCTCGGGGCCGCGTCGTCAGCGGTGCAGTCTCGCGCAGCGGTTGGTCAGCGGCCTTGCCAGTTGGGCTGACGCTTTTCGGCGAAGGCTCGGGGGCCTTCCTTGACGTCTTCGCTGGCCATCAGGCGGGCCACTGCCGGATAGGGGTGATGGAACGCCTCGCCCAGCGGCATGTCGAGCCCGCGCATCGCCGCCTGCTTGGTGGCCTGGATGGACAGGGGTGCGCACCGCATGATGTCGTCGATCAGCCGGTCGGTTGCTGCGTCGAGTTCGTCGAAGGGCACCACGTCGTTGACGATGCCCAGTTCCAGTGCGCGCTGCGCGCTCATGGTGCGAGCCGTCAGCAGGTACTCCATGGCCAGCTTCATCGGGATCTGGCGCGGCAGCCGGTGCACTCCCCCGCCGCCCGCATACAGGCCGCGCAGCGGTTCGGTCAAACCGAACTGGGCGTGGTCCGCCGCCACCACCAGATCGCACGCCATCGCCACCTCGAATCCGCCGCCGAGCGCCACGCCGTTCACTTGGGCGATCAGCGGCTTGGGATAGTCGAAACGCTCGATCAGTCGCGTCACCTGGCTCATCAGCTCACGGTCGGCAGCCTGGGTGGCCTCGTC
The DNA here is from genome assembly GCA_022820925.1 of Acidimicrobiia bacterium. GTDB lineage: Bacteria > Actinomycetota > Acidimicrobiia > Acidimicrobiales > Poriferisodalaceae > Poriferisodalis. The sequence goes on from JAJEEO010000008.1 coordinate 197,679, forward strand.
GGACTGGCGGATCGTCGACAGGTGCTTGAGGTCGCGCCCGGCACAGAACGCCTGACGGCCGACACCGGTGATGACCATCAGCCATACGTCGTCGTCAGCCGCGGCGTGATCCAGGATGTCGGACCATTCCTTGTGGGCCGGAGTGTTGATGGCGTTGCGCACCTCGGGCCGGTTGATGGTGATGCGAGCCACACGCGGCCGGATCTCCTCGTAGACGAAGTACTGCGGTTCGAAGTCGAGTGCCTGCATGGCCCGGGATCGTATGCCGCCGACTTGCAGCGAGCCGCAGCTAGGACTGTCGCCGGTGCCGCTGCTGCAGAGACCGTCGGCTCGCTCGACCAGCGTTGCGGCTTCGCACGCAGTACACAAGGGGCGGCGCACGCAACCGCTACGCGGCGGCCAGGCGCCAAGCCGTCGATCCGCACGGCCGAACCCGAGGAGGCAGCAATGTTCGAAGACCACGTATCGATCGACACCGGTGAAGGCGAGATGAGCACGTTCGTCGTGCATCCAGAGCCCAGCGAGCGGCGCCCGGGGCCGTTCCCGACGGTGCTGTTCCTGATGGACGCGCCCGGCAAGCGGGAGGAACTCCACGACATGGCCCGTCGCATCGCGACCGTCGGCTACTACGTGCTGCTGCCGAACCTCTACTACCGCGAAGTCCCCGGCTTCATCGTGCTGCGCGACGACCCCGCCAGCCGCCAGTTCATGTTCGAGCTGATGACCAACCTCTCCAATGCGATGGTGTCGCGTGATGCCGCAGCCCTGATGCGGTACGCCGACGCCGACCCGGCTGCCAGCATCGAACGGGTCGGCACCACGGGCTACTGCATGACCGGCCCGATGGCGATCTGGCTCGCCGCGGATTACCCCGACACCATCACCGCCGCCGCATCGATTCACGGCGTACGCCTGGCCGTGGACGCCAGCGACTCACCCCACCTGAGGGCACCCGACATCCGCGGCGAGGTGTTAGTGATGTCCGCCGAGCACGACGACTACGTCGACCGGGCCCACTACGACCGGCTCTGCAAGGCCTTCGCCGATGCCGGCACCGACGCGCAGACCTACTGGGTGGACGGCACCCACCACGGCTTCGTGTTCCCGCAACGGCCCGTGTACGACAAGCCGGCCGCCGAGCGCCACTGGGAGCTATTGCTGGACATGTTCGGCCGTCGCCTGCACTGAACCGCGCCGGCGCCGGTCTGCCCCGGCACTGCCAGCCGATCCCCCGATACCGCTGCCGCTGGCCGCCAGCTCGGGCACGCCCGGCATGGCGATGCCACACTGTCGCCCCATGGAGACACGTGAACTCGTCCAAACTGTGTGCCCGCCGATAGCTGCGCTGGGCTCGAGGTTCTATTTCGACCCCGGAACGCTGGCCCGTGGAAAGGAAGCCGGTCTCGACGGTTTCCGCCTGTACATGCTGGGCCGCGGCGGCGTGCTCGGCGACGTCGAGGCCGCCGTTGTGCACAGCGCCTTCGGCTACTTCAACCCGGGTCTTGTCGCCAAGATCTGGAACTCGGCCAAGGACGTCATGGCGCCGCGCGACGGAGGCCGTCTGTACATGGAGTGCGCGGGTGCGTTCGGCTCATCCAAGCTCGGCGGTGTCGCAGGTCTCGACGGGTTCAATGCTGCCGCCGACAAGGTGATCGATGCTGGCCTCGTCGACAGTTCCGCGCAGGCGCTCTTCGCGGCGATCGCGTCGGAGCCGCGCAGCGACGAGACCGCAGCCCGGGCCTTCCAGAACGTGGCCGTGCTGCGGGAACTGCGTGGCAGCCTGCACCTCCTGGCCATCGTGGCTTCGGGGCTGTCGACCGAGATGGCTCACCGGGTGCGCCGGCCCGACGACGTCGAGATGTTCGGTTGGACGAATGACGCGCAGGTCACCGACGAGCACCGTGCGAAATGGGAGTCCGCCGAAGCGCTGACCGACAAGCTGATCGAGCCGATCTACGGCGTGCTCGACAGCGCCGAGGCCCAAGCGCTCGCTGACGGCATCGCCGCCATTGAAGCCGCGCTCTCCGAATAGCGCAGCCGTGACACTCTCGCTCAGCGCCGACGAGGTGCTGGCCACAACCCGCGCCGTGCGGCGCCGTCTCGACTTCGACCGGCCCGTCGACGACGCAACCCTGCGGGAGTGCCTCGAGCTGGCGCTGCAAGCTCCCACCGGATCTCTGCGGCAGGACTGGCACTTCGTCGTTTCGACCGATCCGGAACAATGCCGTGCCGTCGGGACGATCTATCAGGAAGTCTGGCTCGGCCGGATCGACGACAACTACCTGGCCAAGGCCGCGGCAGCCGAGAACGATCCGGCGGCGCGGGCGGACTGGCTGCGCATGATGGACTCAGCCCGCTACCTGGCAGAGAACTTCCCACGCACGCCCGCGATCTTCGTGCCGTGCATCGAAGGTCGCCTCGACGGAGCTCCTGCGGGGCTGCAGGCGCTGCGCTGGGGTTCGGTCATACAAGCGGCGTGGAGCTTCTGCCTCGCCGCTCGCAATCGAGGTCTGGGCACCTGCTGGACCACCGTGCACCTCGCTCGCGAGCAGGAAGTCGCCGCTGTACTCGGCATCCCCTTCGACGAGGTGCAGCAGGTGGCGCTGCTGCCCGTGGCTCACACCATCGGCACCGACTTCAGGCCGGGCCGCCGCAAGCCCTTCGATCAGTTCGTCCACGTCAACGGCTGGTAGCCACCGGTCAGTCGAACACCAGGATGGAGCGGCCTGCGATCCTGCCGTTCTCGAGGTCGTCGACCGCCTGGCCGATGTCGTCAATCGGGTAGCTCTGCGTTACCAGCGAGTTGAGGTCGAGGCTGCCGTCGGTGTGCCACTGCAAGAAGCGGGGGAAATCGACGGCCGGCTCGCAGCTGCCGCCCAGGCTGGAGATGAACGCCCGCTCGCCGATGAACAGGTGCAGGGTGTCGAGTTCGAGGTTGCGCTGTGGCACGCCCACGAGCACCGCTGTTCCGCCGCGGCTCTGGCCGAACTCGCCGGCATGAGTGGCCTCGTGGATCTGCGCCATCGTGCTCTGGTGCCCGATGCAGTCGAAGGCGAAGTCCACGCCGCGCAGCGGCTGACGCAGGATGTCGAAGCGGTGCTCGTCGGTCGTGAGCGCCCTGATCTCTTCGACGGGATCGCCGCTGGAAGCGTTGACGCCGTGGGTGGCCCCGAAGCGCTTCGCGAAGTCCAGCTTCTCGTCGGAGAGGTCGACGGCGATGATCGGATCTGCGCCAACGAACTTCGCCGCAGCAACTGCAGACAGGCCGACTCCGCCGACACCGAAGATGGCCACGCTGGCCCCGGCTTTCACCCCAGCGGTGTGGAGCACCGCGCCGGCACCGGTGATGACTGCACAGCCGATGATGCAGGTGGCCTCCACGTCGATGCCCTCGGGCACCTTCACGACGAACATTTCATCCGCGATGGTGTGGGTGGCCCAGGTGAACACGTTGATGGAGGTCGCTGTGCGGCCGTCGCCGAGATCGAGCTGCAAGGGTCCGCCCCGGCGGCGCGCGCTCTCCTGGTCCTTCGGCACCCACGTGACCATCACCGTGTCGCCCGGCGCAAGGCCGGTCACGTCGTCTCCCACTGCGATCACCTCGCCGGTGGACTCGTGACCCAGCACCGCCGGCGCCGCCCGCGGGTTGTGAATGGTGTGCAGCTGGCTGTGGCAGACACCCGACGCGTACTGCTTCACCACCACCTGGTGGCCGCTCGGATCGGGCAGCGTCACATCCATCACTTCAGGTCCGGCACCGGCCTCCTGAGGGATGACAACAACTCTGGCTTCGACGGGCATCGCACTTCCCCTCCTCGCGCTGCACCGCTGTCTAGCTGACCGGCGCAGGCAACGCTGCTGCCGCCGAGCTCGTTGCCGTGGGCATCGCGCCGCCTTCGCACCTAGCGTTGGCCGACGAATGGTGACGCGGCCCGCGTCGGGCAACGAGTCGCTGTGACACAGGGGAAGGGCACCCATGGGCCTGAAGAAGCTGCTGATTGCGAACCGCGGCGAGATTGCCGTGCGGGTGGTGCGGGCGGCCAGCGAGCTCGGTATCGGCACGGTTGCGATCGCTGGGGACGACGACACTGCCTCGCTGCACACCCGGGTGGCCGATGAGTCGGTCACGCTCGACGGCCGGGGTGTCGCGCCCTACCTCGACGTCGACCAGGTGGTCGGCGCTGCTGCGGCGGCCGGTTGCGACGCGATCCATCCCGGCTACGGGTTCCTGGCCGAGAACCCGGCCCTGGCGCTTGCGTGCAAGGCCGCCGACATCACCTTCGTGGGGCCCAGCGCACTCCAGCTCGAGCTCTTCGGGGACAAGCTCGCCGCTCGGGCGCTCGCGCAACAGCACCATGTGCCCCTGCTGCCCGCCACGTCCGAGCCGACGTCGGTCGAAGCTGCCCAGGCCTTCTTCGCCGAGCACGGGCCGATGATGATCAAGGCCCTGGCCGGGGGCGGCGGGCGAGGCATGCGCGTCGTGCGCTCAGCCGACGAGCTCGAAGCGGCCTATGAGCGCTGCGCCAGCGAGGCTGCCGCTGCGTTCGGCAACGGCGATCTCTACGTGGAGCAGCTGATCGAGCGTGCCCGCCACATCGAGGTGCAGATCGTCGGCGACGGCGAGACGGTCTCGCACCTGGGCGAGCGGGAATGCACGCTGCAGCGCCAGAACCAGAAGATCGTCGAGATCGCTCCCTCGCCCACGCTCACGACCGATGCCCGCCAGGCGGTGTGCGACGCCGCCACCGAGATGGCCAGGGCAGTCGGCTACCGCAGCCTGGGCACCTGGGAATTCCTCATCGACGCCGACGACCCCGCCACGATCGCCTTCTGCGAGGTCAACGCTCGCATCCAGGTCGAGCACACGGTCACCGAGGAAGTCACCGGCGTCGATCTCGTGGCCGCACAGCTGCGGATCGCCGGCGGCGCCCGCCTTGCCGATGTGGGGCTGGCGCAGCCAGACGTGCCCTCGCCGCGGGGGTACGCCATCCAATGCCGCGTGAACACCGAGACGATGCAGCCAGACGGCACCTCGCGTCCCAGCGGCGGTGTGCTCAGCGCCTTCGAGCCCCCCACCGGTCCAGGGATACGCACCGACACCTACGGCTACGTGGGTTATGGCACCAACCCCAGCTTCGACTCGCTGCTCGCCAAGGTGATCGCCTACAGCCCCAGCCGCGAGTACGCCGACGCGGTCCGCCGGGCACGCCGGGCCTTGGGCGAATTCCGCATCGAGGGCGTGGCGACGAACCTGGGGTTCCTGGCCGCGCTGCTCGACCGGCCCGAAGTGATCGCCAACGATCTCACCACCAGCTTCGTGGCCGATCACGCCGATGCGCTGTGCACCGCTGCTGCCCAGGCGGCATCGGTCTGGGCGCCTGCCGAGCCGGCTGTCGCCGCCGGTGCCGGTGCTGGTGGACGGGCTGGTGCGACGGTCGGAGACGATCCGCTCGCCGTGCTGCGCCACGGCGACATCGATGATGCCCCTGCCGACCGGGCCGCATCTGACGCTGTTCGGGCTCAAGCCATGGCTTCGGGAACGGCTTCGCTCCATGGCGCGCCGGCAGGCGCGTGGCAGCCCAGTGTGCCGGTGGCGACCGTGACCGGCCCCGACGGCAGCATCGCCGTAGCAGCACCGCTGCAGGGCACGATCGTCTCGCTCGCTGTCGCCGAGGGTGACCCCGTCGCCGAGGGCCAGCAGGTCGCCGTGATGGAAGCGATGAAGATGGAGCACGTCGTGACCTCCGCGGTCACCGGCATCGTGCGGATGCTGGGCGTAGCGCCGGGCGACACGGTGTACGAGGGGCACTCGCTGCTCTACGTCGAGGAAGCCGAGGTCTCTGTAGAGGTTGTGGAGGCGGCAGCAGCAGTCGATCTCGACTTCATCCGACCCGATCTGGCCGAGGTGTTCGAGCGCCGCGGCTTCGGCCTCGACGAGAACCGGCCCGACGCCGTTGCGAAGCGTCACGGTCGGGGCCACCGCACCGCACGCGAGAACATGGCCGACCTCGTCGATCCGGGCACGTTCGTGGAGTACAGCCCGCTGATGGTGGCTGCGCAGCGCCGCCGCCGCTCCATGGAAGACCTGATCGCCAACACCCAGGGCGACGGCATGGTGGCGGGCGTGGCCAGCGTCAACGGCGATCTCTTCGGCCCTGAGCAATCCCAGGCCATGGTCATGTCCTACGACTACATGGTGCTGGCGGGCACCCAAGGCGGCAACAACCACCGCAAGAAGGACCGCATGTTCGAGATCGCCGAGCACAACCGCCTGCCGGTGGTGCTGCTGGCCGAGGGCGGCGGCGGCAGACCGGGCGACACCGACGGCATCGGCGGCTCGGGTCTCGACTGCTGGGCGTTCACCTTCTTTGCTCAGCTCAGCGGCCTGGTGCCGCTGGTGGGCGTCACCAACGGTCGCTGCTTTGCGGGCAATGCAGTGCTGCTGGGCTGCTGCGACGTGATCATCGCGACCGAAGGCTCGAACATCGGCGTCGGCGGCCCCGCCATGATCGAGGGCGGCGGCCTGGGCGTGTTCCGTCCCGAGGAGGTCGGCCCGGTCGACGTGCAGTGGCCCAACGGCGTGATCGACGTGCTGGTGGAAGACGAGGCCGCGGCGATCGTGGCCGCCAAGCAGTACCTGTCGTACTTCCAGGGCTCCGTCGAGGAGTGGGAGTGCCACGACCAGCGCGAGCTGCGCCACCTGGTGCCCGAGAATCGCCTGCGGGCCTACGACGTGCGCGACATCATCGACAAGCTCTGCGATGTCGACTCGGTGATGGAGCTGCGCCGCGGCTGGGGACCGGGTTGCGTCACGGCGCTGGCACGCGTCGAAGGACGCCCGATCGGCGTGGTGGCGAACAACAACCACCATCTCGGCGGCGCGGTCGATGCCGACACCGGTGACAAGGCCGCCCGCTTCATCCAGCTCTGCGACGCGCACGACATCCCGCTGCTGTTCCTGTGCGACACGCCGGGAATCATGGTGGGGCCCCAAGCCGAGTACGAGGCGACGGTGCGCCATGCGGCCCGCATGTTCGTGACGGCGGCCAACGTGACGGTGCCGTTCATGACCATCGTGCTGCGCAAGGGCTACGGGCTGGGAGCTCAAGCCATGGCCGGCGGCAGCTTCAAGGCGCCGACGTTCACCGTGTCGTGGCCGACGGGCGAGTTCGGCGGCATGGGCCTCGAGGGCTTCGTGAAGCTGGGTTACCGCCGGGAACTCGAGGCCATCGAGGATCCCGAAGAGCGCATAGCGGAGTACGAGAAGCGAGTCGCCCGCCTGTACGAACAGGGCAAGGCCGTCAACACGGCCACGTTCTTCGAGATCGACGACGTGATCGACCCCGCCGAGAGCCGCGACTGGATCCGCATGGCACTGCTCGCAGCCCCCAAGCCGCCCCCACGCACCGGCAAGAAACGCCCCATGGTCGACACCTGGTAGCGCCCGAGGCTGCGGCCAGCACGCGGCAGGAGGGAATCAGGCCAGGAGTTCGGCGACGGCGAGTTCGGCTATGCGGTCGCTGTCATAGCCCAGCACCTCGGTGAGGATGTCGAAGGTGTGCTCGCCGAGTGTCGGGCCGCCGTAGGTCACCTGCGCCGGGGTGCGAGACAGTGCGAAGCGCGACGCGTCCACGATGGTGCTGCCCTGCTTTGCGTGGGGCACCTCGACCTGCTGGCCCCGGTGGATCACTTGCGGATCGACGGTGTACTCCGGCGAGTTCTGCACGATGTGCGCAGCTACGCCGACGTCCTGCAGGCGGTGCATCAACGCCACGCCGTCGTGGCCCCGGGCCCACCCGGCGATGATCTCGTCGAGCTCGTCGTGGCGCTCATGGCGCTCCGCCACGGTCAGGTCGCCCAAGTCGCCTCGTCCCATCAGCGCGGCCAGCGACTGCCACTGGGCGTCGTCGACGCACGAGATCGCAATCCAGCTGTCGTCGGGCACGACGGCGGGGAACCGGTCGCTGGCTGCCGTCTGGTACACGCCCTGGGGTGCGATGTGCCGGTCGCGGTTGCCCACCCGGTGCGCCACCCGGCCGTTCACCGTGCGGTCGAGCACCGCCGGCGCCAGCAGGTGCAGCGCCGACTCGGCCTGGGACATGTCGATGTACTGGCCCTCACCGGTGCGGCGCCGGTGCTCCAGCGCTCCCATCACTGCGGCCACCAGCCAGCGGGGTGAGGTGTAGTCGGTGTAGGCGCCGAACGGCCCGCACGGCGCTCGGTCCGGCCAGCCCACCGGGTAGAAGAAGCCGGAGATCGCCGCGGCCATCGTTCCGAAGCCGGCCAGCATCGCCAGCGGCCCGGTCTGGCCCATCAGGCAGCTCGACGCCATGATCACGTCGGGCCGGCGCTCGCGCACCTGCTCCCAGCCCATCCCGAAGCCGGCCATGCCCTTCGGCGAGAACGACTCCACGATCACGTCGGCCCAGTCGATGAGATCCCAGATGACGTCTAACGCAGCCGGCTTGGACATGTCGAGGCAGATGCCTCGCTTGCCGGCGTTCATGTTGTTGTAGAGCGCCGAGTACTCCGGGTCGCCGATGTCGTCACGGAACGGCTGCAGCGATCGGGCCACCTCCAAGCGGGTTTCGGATTCCACCCGGATGATGTCGGCGCCGTAGTCGGCCAGCACCCGCGCTGCTGCGGGCCCCGCCATCGCCCACATGAAGTCGAGCACCTTGACGTTCTCGAGAGGTCGTGCGGTCGAAGCCGTCTGGGCACTGACGTCAGCGCCGGTGGTCTCGATTCGGGGCCGCGTCCGTGCCGGTGCGGCATCGGCAGCGTCGAGCTCAGCCAATACCTCGTCGGTGTGCTGGCCCAGCTTCGGCGGCGGACCGAGCGGTTGCATCGGCGTGACACTGAAGCGCGCATAGCGGCCCGGGTAGCGCACCTCGGACGGGCCGCCGTCGCCGTCATCCAACTCCTGGCTGACAGTCTCCCAGTACTCACGGGCGGCCAGCTGGTGCGAGCTCACCACCTCCTCGGCCGTCCACACCGGGGTGATCAGCACCCGCCGGCTCATGGCCGCATCCAGCAGCTCGGCCTTGGTCTTGGTGGCGAAGAAGTCGTGCAACACCTGCTTCAGCCGCTCGTACTCCGAGATCGGCTCACGCCCGTCGAGCAGCATCATGGCGTACTCGGTCCAGTTCTTGTCGCGGGTGGCCTCGTCGCAGAAGCCTTCCTCGCACACCCAGTCCATGAGGCTCTGCGTGAAGGCACGGAAGCCCGGCCCGAACAGGAACGTGACCGACGCATGCCCGTCCTTGCACGGCCACATCAGCTGGACATGCAGACCTTCCACCAGCACTCCGCCGGCGTGGCGGGTCGGCGGCGTCGCGCCCAGTGGCGTCGACAGCGCGTACGACTGGCAGGCCTGGTTCATGCTCTGCTGGGCTGACATGTCCACATGCTGGCCGAGACCCGAAACGGTCTGGCGCTCCCACAGGGCGATCAGCGCGGCCCCCGCAGCCTCGGAGGCCGCATTGTGGAACGCCTGCGGGAACAGACCCCCGGTGCGCAGCGGAGCCCGGTCGGAATCGCCAGTCATCGCCATGTTCACCGCGGAGGCCTGCAACGTCAGATCCGACACAGCCCAATCGGCCTTGGGCCCGTCGGAGCCGAACGGCGAGATCGACACGTACACCAGCTCGGGATTGATCTCCGACAAGGTGCCGTAGCCCAGCCCCAGGGCCTCCATCTGGCCCGGGCCGGCCGATTCGATCAGGATGTCGGCCGCCGCGGCGAGATCCCGCAGCGTGGCTGCGCCGTCGTCGGTCGCCAGGTCCAGCACCACGCTGCGCTTGCCCCGGTTGTAGGCCCAGTGATGCAGCGAACGCTCGGGGCCCTCGACATCGCCGGCAAACGGCGCCAGCCGCCTGGCAGACGAACCCTCGGGCGGCTCCACCGCGATCACATCGGCGCCCATCTGGGCGAGGATCGCCCCGCACAGGTGACCCCGCTCGTCGGTCAGGTCGAGCACCCGGAACGGGCTCAGCATCGAGGCGGTCTCAGAATCACTCGGGGCGTCAGGCATCCGCACATTTCAGCACGGACGCGCAGTGCGCTCCGGGCTTGGGTGCCTGACCCTCGCAGAGTCGCCGGAGCTACTCCAGCAGCTCGGCCACGGCCAGCTCGGCGATGCGGTCGCCGTCGTAGGCGAGCGTCTCGGTGAGCACCTCAAAGCTGTGCTCGCCGAGCGTCGGTCCGCCGTGGTCCACTTGCGCGGGCGTGCGGGACATCACGAAGCGCGTGTTCTCGACCGTCGTGGTGCCCTGCTTGGCATGGGACACCTCGATGAGGTGCTGCCGGTGGGCGATCTGCGGATCAGCCGTGAACTCGGGTGAATTCTGCACGATGTGGGCGGCCACTCCCGCAGCTTGCAGCTCAGCCATCAGCTCGTTGCCACCGCGGCCGCGAGTCCACGCCGAGATCGCGTCATCCAGCTCGTCGTGCCGTGCGTGGCGTTCGCCGGAACTCAGCGATGCAAGGTCGTCGCGGCCCATCGCTCCTGCCAGCGCGGCCCACTGACCGTCGTCGAGGCAGGAGATTGCGATCCAGTTGTCGTCGTGATCGTCGCCGGCTGAGCCGCCTGCAGCGGTTCGGTACGCCCCTTGGGGCGCGAACACCATGTCCCGGTTGCCCGCCGCTTCCCAGATGCGGCCGTTGGTGGTCCGCTCAAGCAGGGCCGGTGCCATCAGGTGCAGCGCAGCCTCGGACTGGGACAGGTCCACGTACTGCCCACGGCCGGTCTGGCGCTTGTGCTCCAGCGCCCCCATCACCGCGGCCACCAGCCAGCGGGGCGAGGTGTAGTCGGTGTAGGCAGTGAACGGGCCGCAGGGTGCCCGGTCGGGCCATCCCACCGGGTAGAAGAACCCGGAGATCGCCGCTGCCATGGTGCCGAAGCCTGCGAGCAGCGCCAGCGGGCCCGTCTGGCCCATGAGGCAGCTCGACGCCATCACGACATCGGGCCGCCGCTCGTGAACCTGCGGCCAGCCCATGCCCCATCCGGTCATGGCCTTGGGCGAGAACGACTCCAGGATCACATCGGCCCAGTCGATGAGATCCCAGATGACGTCGAGCGCTTCGGGCTTGGACATGTCGAGCGCGAGACCACGCTTGCCAGCGTTCAAGTTGCTGAACAAACCCGAGCCGTCCGGATCGCCGACGTCGTCGTGGAACGGCTGGATGGAGCGCACGGCGTCGAGCTTGTTGGCCGACTCGACCCGGATCACCTCAGCGCCGTAGTCGGCGAGCACCCGCGACGCCGCCGGACCGGCCATCGCCCACATGAAATCGAGCACCTTGACGCCCTCGAGCGGCGGCGAGGTGTGCGCCACCGGCGCAATCGATGTCGGCACCGCAGGCAAACGCTCCGACGCATCCAGCTCGGCCAGCACCTCGACGGTGTGCTCGCCCAGCGTGGGCGGACGCCGCAGGTTGACGAGCGGGGTCTCGGTGAACTTCGCAAACGGGCCGGGATAGCGCACCGCAGCGGGATCGAACGATCCCGCGCCGGCATCGGACACAACATCGCTGTGGTCGACGTCCTCCCAGTACTCACGGACAGCGAGCTGCTCGGCGTCGACCACCTCGCCCGTCGTCGACACCGGGGTGATGAGCAGCCGGCGGCTCATCGCCGCATCGAGCAGCTCAGACTTGGTCTTGGTGGCGAAGAACTCGGTGAGGATCTGCTTGAGCCGCTCGTACTCGGAGACCGGCTCGCGGCCGTCGAGCAGCATCATGGCGTACTCGACCCAGTCCTTGTCACGGGTGGCCTCATCGCAGAAGCCCTCGTCGTGCACCCAGTCCATGAGGTTCTGGGTGAAGGCGCGGAAGCCAGGCCCGAACAGGAACGTCACCGAGGCGTGCCCGTCGGCACAGGCCCACATGAGCTGGATGTCGATGCCCTGCAGGCTGGCGCCGCCGGCAATCCGCTGAGTGACCGTGGCGTTCAGCGATGTGTTGAGCGTCGATGACATGGATGCCTGGCTCATCGACTGCTGTGCGGACATGTCGATGTGCTGGCCGAGCCCCGAGCGCGTCTGGCGTTCCCACAGGGCGATGAGCGCTGCGCCGGCCCCTTCGGAGGCGGCGTTGTGCATGGCTTGGGGCAGCGTGCCCCCGGCGCGCAGCGGCGCCCGGTCCTTGTCGCCGGTGACGGCCATGTTCACTGCTGAGGCCTGCAGCACGAGATCCGACGCCACCCAGTTGGCCTTCGGCCCGTCGCTGCCGAACGGTGTGATCGAGACGTGGATGAGCGCCGGGTTGAGCTCGGCCAGGACATCACGGCCGAGCCCCAGCGCTTCCGCCTCGCCGGGATCGAAGCACTCGAACACGACGTCGGCCCCGGCGATGAGCGCCTTGGCCTGCTCGACGCCGTCGGCGGTGCCGAGGTCGAGCGCCACGCTGCGCTTGCCGCGGTTGTAGGCCCAGTGGTGCAGCGAGCGCTCCGGGTCGGCGACATCGCCAGCGAAGGGGGCCAGTCTTCGTGCCGATGTGCCCTCGGGAGGCTCGATCGCAATCACATCTGCACCCATCTGGGCCCAGATCGCCCCGGCCAGGTGGCCGCGCTCGTCGGTCAGATCGATGACGCGGTAGTCGGCCAGTACGCCCCGGGCATCAGTGTTCGTATCCCCACTCATGCGCACATTTCAGCACGCGCTCAACGTGTCGATGGCCCGAGAGCGACCAGCCCGATGTGAGCTGGGCTCAACGTCTCGATGGCGTCGTTACTCGAAGTCAGGAGTACGACTCGGGCCATTCGTCTGCGGTCGGTCGGGACCGCCCGGACAGGTCGGCGTACATCAGCGCAAAGGCGATCGTCATCACGGCGGCAATGATGGGTCCCGCTATCGCGTTGGAGATGAACTCTCCGTAGGGACTCGGCAGCGCTTGCAGGCTCAGCCACAGGATCACGCCGACCGCGATGTTCGCGGCGAAGATCAGCGCTGAGCGTCCCCAGGTGGCCAGCTTGTTGTCTGCGAGAAGGCGCCACCACTTCGCCGGCGAGGGAAATCCAGGCTCGACGTACGCCATGACGAAGTGCATCTCGATCAGCGGTGCAAACACAGCGAGCGTGGCGATGGTCACTCCGATCATGACGAGCACAGCGAGCACACCCAGAACGGCATGCACCAGCGACATGACGACGGCAACGACGCCGAGCAAGGCGAGCATCGCCCCGAACGCTGCCGCCCACAGCAGTGTCAGGAGCACGATCTTCGGCACCCGGGCCAAGCCGGTTGCGAGCGCGCTGGCAGGCGACGAAGGCCGGCCCTCGACGTCATCGAGCGTCACCAGCGACAACGCCACGGTGGTGGCCCCGCCGACGATCGAGACCAGCAGAAACGCACCGAACAACAGGAACGCATTGACGACCCGATCCCACGAGACGGAATCGACGAACGCCTCCCACGCTTCGCTTCGCGCGGCGTCGAGGTTGAGGGTGACGACACGGACCTCGTCACTGTTCACCGGCGTGAACTCCGATGCGACCTCCTCAGCCGCTGCGGCGACATCTGCAGCGACACCGTCGTCCAGCAAGTCCAAGAACTCCTCCAGCCTGGGGTTCTCGATGATCTCCTCTTCGATGATTCCCGAGGATGTCGAGACCAAGGCGACCGAGATGACGGCAATCGCAGCGGCGACGATCGAGATGACAGCGACATCGCGGAAGCGGCGTCCGATGAGGCCGAACGTATCCCCGATCAGATCGGGGATCGGTCGGTGCCGTCCCTGCGCCCCAGCCACGGCGAGATGCTAGGTCCGACCATCAGCTGATGATCGGCGACGAGCGCGCGTAGCGTCGTCCCATGGTCGATACGGCACCAGGTTTCGTCGCTCCGCTGCCGGGCAGCTTGCCGCCCCATCGTGTGCGGTACCTGCCGATCACCGACCGGCCGCGGATCCGCTGGCCGCACGAGGCGCGGGTGGCGCTGTGGATCGCCCCGAATGTCGAGCACTACGAATTCCTGCCGCCGCGGGACCCTCAGCGCAACACCTGGACGCGCTCGCCACATCCCGACGTGCAGGGATACAGCTACCGCGACTACGGCAACCGGGTGGGCTTCTGGCGCATGGCAGACGTGCTTGACCGCTTCGGCGTCGTCGCCACGGCCTCCACCAATCTCGCCGTGTTCGACCACTACCCCGAAGTCGGCGCTGCGATGGTCGAGCGCGGGTGGGAGATCATGTCCCATGGCATCTACAACACCCGCTACATCTCCTCGATCGACGAGACCGCCGAGCGGGCGTTCTACATCGAGTGCATCGAGGCGCTTCGCACACACACCGGGCAGCAGCTGCGGGGCATGCTCGGCCCTGCGGTGTCGAACACCGCGGCGACGCCCGACCTCATGGCCGAAGCCGGCCTGATCTATCACGCCGACTGGTTCCACGACGACCAGCCCGTGCCGCTCGCAACCCGGGGCGGCCAGCGGCTGGTATCGGTGCCCTATTCGATGGAACTGAACGACGTGCCGGTGTTCACCCAGCACCACGACACGAGCGAATTCGTGGCCATGGCGAAGGCCCAGCTCGATGTGCTGCGACGCGAAGCCGACGACGACGCCGGCGGTCGGGTGATGTGCGTGGCGCTGCACCCCTACCTGATGGGCATGCCGCACCGGGTCGATGGGCTTGCGGCGATGCTCGATTACCTGATGAGCCACGACGACGTATGGCAGACCACCGCCAGCCAGATAGCCCAGCACTTCATCGACCATCACTACGACGATTTCGTCGCTCACGAGCCTGAGTCGCCGGCAACTCGACCCCCGGCTGCGGCGTCGGCTGCAGTCTCGGCCGACACCGCTGCTGCCAACCCCGACTCCGCCAGCCACGCAGCCGGGAGTACTGCTGCCGGTGAGCGACCGCAGGCCTATGAGTTCGGCCCTGCTCAGCACCAACACGGCATGGACCACCCCTACTACGAGTGGTCACCGCTGCCGAGCCGGCCCCGATTCGAGTGGCCCGGACGCAGCCCGCTGGCCATCGGCGCGGTCGTGGTGCTCGAGCACGTCGAGTGGGAGCCTCCTGTCGACGCCTACTCGCTGCGCCGTCGCAGCGGCGGGCTGGCACGCCTGCCTGCACCCGACTACCCCCAGCTCACGATTCGCGAGTACGGCCATCGAGTCGGCATCTTCCGCCTGCTCGACCTGCTGGACCGGCATGGCATCGCCGCCACCGTTGCCGTCGACGCGCTGACCGCGGAGCACTATGGGTGGCTGGTCTCGTATCTGGTTGAGCGTGGGTGCGAGATCGCCGGGCGAGGCATCGCAGCCACGCGGCTCATCACCTCCAAGAACACTGAAGCTGAAGAGCGGGATGCCATCGCTCGCAGCATCGACGCCATCGAGTCCGCCGTCGGCATCCGCCCCACCACCTGGTTCTCCGCGGAGGGAGTGGAGTCATTCCGTACACCGGCGCTGCTGGCAGAGGCCGGGCTAGACGCTGTGCTCGATTGGCCCAACGACGAGCAGCCCGTGCTCATGGCGACGGACGGGGTGCTGGCCGGTGTGCGCCGGCCCGAGGGCACGGCACCGATGGTGTCGCTGCCGCTGTTCCTCGAGGCCGACGACGAGTTCGCGCTGTGGCACCGGCGTGTTTCGCTGGACGGCTGGGGCGAGATCATCACCGGTGCTGCAGCACGCATGCACCGCGACGGCGCTGAGCACCCCGCCGGAGGCCGCCTGCTGATGCTGACGCTGCGACCGTGGCTGGCGGGCCAACCGTTCCGCGCTCAGGCGCTCGACAACGCGCTTGCCCAGGTGACCGCACTCGGCGGTCTCCACACGGCCACCGCAAGCGAACTGGCTTCCCACGCCCGTTCGGCGCTGCGCTGAGCCGATCGATCGCTGCGGCGCGCCTGCCTTTGCACCTGCGGCGTCCGATGCTGCAGTGAAACCGGGCAGCTACTGCAGGCGCCAGGTTCCCGGTTCAGGCACGGGAAGGCCGAGATGGTCACGCAGCGTCGTGCCTGCGTACTCGGTGCGGAATAGGCCGCGGCGCTGCAGCTCGGGCACAACGATCTCGACGAAGTCCTCGAATGCTCCTGGCATGTGTGTGCCCGCGATCACGAACCCGTCGACGGCACGCTCGGTGAACCACTCCTCGAAGTAGTCGGCCAACTCGACCGGCCCGCCCACGGTCGGATGGGCCAGGCGGCCGCGGCCTGACACCTGCACGAAGTCGCGCACGGTGGGGTTGGCGCGCCCGGTGATCTGCAGCACTTGGTTGCGGATGCCCTGGATGCCGGTCATGGCGTCGAGGTCGTCGTCGGACAGCGGCTCGTCAAGGTCTCGGCTTGCGAAGTCGAAGTTCAGCCCCTCCGACAGCAGCGACAGGTCATCCACCAGCGTCGGCAGCTCGTCGTAGGCGGCACGGCGGTCCTCGGCTTCGGACATGGTGCGGCCCACCACCGGGAACGTCAGGTTGGTGATCTTGACGTGGGAGGGATCGCGGCCGAGGGCCTCGATCTGGGATTTCACCTCGGCGTAGTGCTCGACAGCGCTGTCGAGTCGCACCTGGCTGACGAACAGCAGCTCCCCCCAGCGAGCCGCGAACGTGGTGCCGCGACCGCTCTGGCCGGCCTGGATGACCACCGGGTGTCCCTGCGGTGTGCGGGGCACCGTGAACGGTCCACGAGAAGTGAACCACTGGCCGCGGTGGTCGAGCCGGTGGACCCGGTCGCCGTGCGCATACAGCCCAGTTGCCCGGTCAGCAGCAATCGCGTCGGCCTCCCACGTATCCCAATGGCCGTGCACCACCTCCATGAACTCGTCGGCCCGGTCGTATCGCTCGTCATGCGCGGGCGCTTGAGCAAGGCCCATGTTGCGGGCCTCGTTGTCGTTGACCGAGGTGACGACGTTCCACGCCGCTCGCCCGCCGGTGAGATGGTCCAAGGTCGCAAACACACGGGCCACGTGGAAGGGCTCGTAGTAGGTGGTCGAGTAGGTGGCGCCCAAGCCGAGCCGGGTGGTGGCCATGCCCATCGCCGTGAGCACGGTGACCGGATCGAGCTTCACACAGCGGATGCCCGCCTCCACCGTGTGCCGGTGGTCTCCGCCGAGCATGTCAGGCATCGCCAGCCGATCGTCGAAGAAGCCGAGATCGAAGCAGCCCGCTTCGAGCACCTGGCCGATGTGGCGGTAGTAGTCGAAGCTGGTGACGTCGTGGCGGGCAGCGGGGTGCCGCCAGGCAGCGGGGATGGTCGTGCAGTTCTGCGCCTGCAGAAAGCCCACCAGCACGATCTCACGCTGAGCGTTCACGCCCAGCGATGGTAGAGAGCAATCGCGCAAGAGGGCGGCTCACCAGCAGGCCGGGAGGGCAAGGTGCCAGACTCTGCGGCCATGCCCGCCATGCCAGAAGTCGGCGAGATCGCGCACGACGACGCGCTGCGGGAGCGACTGGCGGCCAACCTGACCCGCCATGAGGTGCGGCAGCACCCGGGCGAGGGCCGCAAGCACGCAGCGGTGGCAGTGATCGTGCTGGACAGCGACGCCGACCTGCACGGATCGGATCCCGCATTCAGCGGCCTCGGCGCCGACGAGCGGCGCGAGCTGCTGGCAGAAATCCCAGGCGCGATCGACGACCCGATGCTCACCGGCGATGTCGAGGGCACTGCGGGCGGGGCAGCGGTGCTGCTGACACGCCGAGGCTCTCACCTGCGCGGCCACCGCGGCCAGTGGGCACTGCCCGGCGGCCGGGTGGACCGCGGCGAGACCTTGCTCGAAGCAGCCATCCGGGAGTGCTCCGAAGAGGTCGGCCTGGAGCTGACCTGCGATGACCTGCTCGGCCAGCTCGACGACTATCCCACCCGCTCGGGCTATGTCATCAGCCCGTTCGTGTTCTGGCTGACTGACGACCGCGAACCGGTGGCCAACCCCGCCGAGGTGGCCTCAGTGCATCGGGTCTCGCTGCGCGAGCTCATCCGGCCCGACTCGCCCCGATTCGTGAGCATCCCCGAGAGCGACCGCCCCGTCGTGCAGGTGCCGATCGGCGGCGACCTCATCCACGCCCCCACCGGCGCCGTGCTCTACCAATTCCGCGCCGTCGCCTACGACGGCCTCAACACCCGCGTCGACGAACTGGAACAGCCAGTGTTCGCATGGCGTTAGCCAAGCGAACCATCAAACACAGCGCATGGCGCTAGCCGAGCGAACTATCAAACACAGCGCATGGCGCTAGCCAAGTGAACCGTCAGACACAGCGCATGGCGCTAGCCGAGCACGGACATCGACGAGCCGTGGAGATCGCGGTTGCGCGAGAACGTGCCCATGTCGATGTCGAAGCCGGTGTGCTTGCCGGCGACGACGACTGGGTCAGCATCGTGGTCGTGGCCGGCTTCGACCGCGCCGATCAGCTCGGCCATGCAATGCCCTGCCACCGCAGCATTCTTGAACTGATTGCCGCTGGTGCCGATGGCCACGTAGAACCCGTCGAGCGACGTGCGGTCGTAGATGGGGATCCAGTCGTCGGTCACGTCGTACACGCCGACGACGCCCCTCGGCTGGTGCGGCAATCCGAGGTCGGGCATGCGCCGGGCGAACCGCAGTACGTGGGTCTCCCACTGCTCGCGAGTGAGATCCTGCGAGCAATCGTCAACCTGGTCGGCAGTAAGCCATTCCAGGTCGGACATGTCCAGTTCGAGCGAGCCGATCAGGATGTTGTTGCCCACCTCGGGCCGCACATAGCAGCCGCAGTCGTCGTCGGCCATCGCCGCGCCGACGTGCTCGAAGTCGACCCCAGCCGGTGAGGGCACGTGGTACACCTCCTTGCGCTGCGGCCGGGTGCTCACCGTCATGTCATCGAGCACGCCCGCCAGCCCGTTGATGGCACTGCTATGCGGACCGGCCACGTTCACCACCACCGGCGCAGCCAGCACTTCGCCACCCGCCAGCACGACGCCTTCGGCTCGTCCTGATCCGGCGACCGCCACCACCGTAGAGCCGAAGCGAAACTCTGCCCCGGCGGCTTCGGCCGCGAGCCGGAGGTTGTGGGCCGCGAGCTGCGGGTCGCCGATATAGCCGGCTTCGGGCGTCCACAGCGCACCGTTGAGCTGCGATGTCGGCTCGGCCCAGAAGTCAGCGTCGGCGATCTGCCGGGGCGGGCCGAAGCGCGATAGGTCGAAGTGCCCGAGCCGCGCGACCGCCTCGTCACGATCCCAGATCTCGTAGGGCACGCCGAGTGCGTCGAAGTGCGGCACGGGCAGCAGGTGCGGGCCGTCGCCGCTGATCAGCGTGAGCATCCCGCACATCGTGAACGTGGCATAGCCGGCCTCGTCGCAGTCGCCGATGTGAGCAGGCCAGTTCAGCCAATACTGCAAACCCTCGTAGGACATCGCCACGCCTGCCCGGGTGGAGTAGGTGAACCGCACGATGGCCGAGGACGAACTGGTAGAACCTTGGCCGGCGCCCGGGTTGCGATCCACACCCACTACCCGCCAGCCACGCCGGGCCAGCTCGCAGGTGATTGCCGTGCCGATAACGCCCGCCCCGATGACGACGGCGTCGTAGCCCTGATCGCTCATCCGATGCTGTCCTGACGGCCGTCGCACGGATCTAGAGGCACTGCGCGGGCACCCACGGCTTCAGCCGATGCGCATCGGCTTGTCGATCGCCACGGTCAGCACCTCGGGGTCGCCGTCGGTCACCAGCACGTCGTCCTCGATGCGGATGCCGCCGAAGCCCCGCAGCTCATCGACGCGATCCCATACGACGCTCTCGGCGAATTTCTCCCGCCGGGCAGGATCGCCGAGCAGCGCGTCGATGAAGTAGATGCCCGGCTCGACAGTGGTGACCATGCCCGGCTCGAGCACCCGGTTCGGACCCAGCCTCGACAGCAGCGGATCGTCGCTGGGCTCGCGGCTGTAGGGGACGCTCGTGATGTCGTGCACCGACAGTCCCAGCAGGTGGCCGAGTCCGTGGGGGAAGAACAGGGCGAGGGCGCCTTGGGTCACCAGCTCGGCGGGGTCGCCGCGCAGCAGTCCCATCTCGACCAGGCCGGCGCCGAGGATGCGTGCGGCGGCCAGGTGCACTTCCCGCCACACGGTGCCGGGCCGGCACATGTCGATGGTCTGCTGCTGGGCGCTCAGCACCAGCTTCCACAGGAACTCCTGCTCGTCGGTGGGATCGGCGCCCACGACCATCGTGCGAGTGACATCGCTGGCGTAGCCGCCGAACTGCGCGCCGGCGTCGATGAGCAGCAGATCGCCGGCTTCGACCGCCCGGGTCGCGGGACGCAGCGGGTCGTCGCCCGCGTAGACGTAGTGCAGGTAGGCGCCGTGCGGGCCGGACGCCACGATGCTGTCGTAGGCCACCCGGGGTGCCCCGGCGGCGTAGAACTGCGCCTCCATGCCGACCTGTATCTCGCGCTCGGTCATTCCTGGCGCGGCGTGCTGGTACACCCACTCGAAGCCCGCGGTGCTGGCCGCAGCCGCACTGCGGATGTCGTCGAGCTCGGCGTCGTCCTTGGTCATGCGCTCGAGTGCGATCGCGGCCGCGAGCCGCAGCGCCGCGTTCGCAGGGTTTTCCGTCTCTTCGCCGTCCGCCTCCGCGGGCGAGGGCAGCGCTTCGGGCATCGTCGCGCCCGCACCCAGCTCGATCACCGTGCGATCGCCGCGCTGGGACAGCCAGGCCTCCAGCTCGTCCAGCGGCCGACCGACGGGTGTCGGCGGCTGCTCCCAGACGAGCCGCTCGGGCGTGAAGCGGGGCCCGAACAGCTCCCACTCGCCGGCGGCGGCGTCGAAGGCCAGCGTGGTGCCCGGCGAACCGACCGCCGTCAGGTAAGCGACATCAGGATGGGGCAGGAACGCAAAGTGCTGGTCGGTCCCCGACCAGCCTGCCGGCTCGCCGGCGCGCACGACCACCACCTCGTCGGTGAGCTCCCAGCGCTTGGCCACCCGCGCCCGCCGCTCTGCCAACACCTCGTCTGTCGGCTTCACGCCGCGCACCCTAACGCCACGGACGCGGCCCGCCCGCGCGATCTCTAGGTTCTTGCTTCGTGAGTGACGAAGCTGCCCCAGAACCAGAGGTGCCGCCGCTGCTGGCCAAGGCCATGGCGGCCAAGGCAGCCACGCTGGACGAGGCGCGTCCCACTGCAGTTGAACGGCAGCACGCCCGAGGTCGCTGGACCGCCCGGGAGCGCATCGCTGCGCTGTTCGACCCTGACACATTCGTCGAGTACGGCCAGCTCGCACAGCCCCAGATCCGCTCCCTGGGCGATGCGCCGGCCGACGGCCTCGTCATGGGCGTCGGGCAGGTGGACGGCGTTGCGGTGTGCGCCTTCACCTACGACTACACGGTGATGGGAGGCAGCCAGAGCCCGACCAACCATCGCAAGGTGGATCGGATGATGGAGGTGGCCGAGCGCAACCGCTGGCCGGTCATCTTCTGGTCCGAAGGCGCCGGGGCACGCGCCACCGAGCTGTTCTACGACAGCGGCACCGCGACCACATTCATCCAGCTCGCACGGCTCTCCGGCCTGGTGCCGATCGTCACGATCCTGTCGGGGCCGAGTTTCGCCGGCCAAGCCAACATCGCCGGCACCTCCGACGTGGTGATTGCAACCCAGGACTCCACGCTGGGCATCTCGGGGCCGCCGCTCGTGAGGTCCGCAACCGGCGAGGACTTGACGCCCGAAGAACTCGGCCCCATGTCGATGCACGAGCGGGTGGGCACCATCGAGTTGGTCGTCGAGGACGAGACAGCGGCACTGCAGACTGCTCGCCGGTACCTGTCGTACTTCACCGACGTGGCGACTCCCCCGCCGCCGGTCGCCGCAGATCAAACACCGCTCCGCACGATGGTGCCCGAGAACCCCCGGCGTGCCTACGACGTGCGCAAGATCGTGGAGATCCTGGCCGACGAAGGGTCGGTTCTGGAGCTGCGACCCAAGTTCGGCCGGTGCCTGTCGACATCGCTGTGCCGGATCGATGGGCACCCCATCGGCGTGCTGGCGAACAACCCGATGTTCGGTGCCGGCGCGATCGACGCAGAAGGCTCGGCAAAGTTCTCGCGCCACGTCGAGCTGTGCAATGCCTACGACCTGCCGCTGCTGTTCCTGTGCGACACGCCGGGCTTCATGATCGGGACGGCTGCGGAGAAGTCGGCCCTCGTGCGTCACAGCGCCCGCACCCTGGTGGCACTCAGCGCCGCCGACGTGCCGATCCTGAGCGTGATCCTGCGCAAGGCATACGGCCTCGGTTACTACGCAATGGGCTCCGACGCGCTCGACCCTGATCTGTACATCGGCTGGCCGACTGCCGAATTCGGCGGCATGGGCCTCGAAGGCGCGGTGAACATCGTGTTCCGCGACGAGCTCGAGGCGGCGCCCGACGACGCGGCGCAACGCGAGATCCGGGATCGGCGCGTCGCGGAGTGGAAGGAGCGCAATACGGGCCTGGAGTTCGCCCGGTCGTTCCTGCTCGACGACATCATCGACCCGGCCGAGACGCGAGGCATCATCGCCCGACTGTTGGCGACGCTGCCCTCACCGCAGCCGCGTCCGGGCCGCAAGCACCCGATCGACCCCTGGTAGCGGCGCTCGGTGGGTGCCCTATTGCTGTTGCTGCGCCGCCTGTTGCTGGGCAGCCACATCTGTCGACGGACTGACCGCCACGCGGGCCTGGCGGCGGATCGGCTCGGTGACCATCGAGACCGGCGCAGTGGGCTGGGCGATGATCACCTCGGCGTCCACCTTGGCGTCGGCTGATCCGTTGAACACGCCGCGCACGGGAGGGACGTCGTTGTAATCGCGGCCGTAGCCGATCACCACATGCCGCTCGCTCACCGACCCGCCGTTGGTCGGATCGAGCGCATGCCAGCCGTAGCCGGGCACCGCAGCTTCGATCCACGCGTGCGTCTGCACCGAGATGGCGGTCGGGCTTGCAGCCGGGGGACGCTCGGGAGCGAACACGTCCTCGCCGACAATCCCGTGGCTGTTCCCGTCAACACCGGCACCGCTTGCGCCTTCGCCAGCGGCAGGCCGCCCGTCATCCGGACCCTCGTCGAGCCGTGTCTCATCCAGCGCGAACAGGTAGCCCGAGACGTAGCGAGCGGGGATGCCGATGCAGCGCAGCATGCCCACAGCCAGATGCGCGAAGTCCTGGCAGACGCCCCGGCCGCCGTCGATCAGCTCTTCCAGCGTCACACCGATGGAGGTGGAGCCGCGCTCGTAGGTGAGCACCGTCGGCACTGCTTGGGCTACGGCCAGCACGCGCTCGCTGACGTCGTCGGCGGCGCCGCGCACGGCCCACGAGGCAACCTCATCGACCAACGCCCCCCAGTGCACATGCTGGGACGGCACCAGGTACTCAACGTGCTGGTTGATGAACTGCTGATCGCCCAGCCGCTCGCAGCCCACCGGCGCCGGACCGCTGCCGGTCGGTGAGGTCTCCACCGAGGCCTCGGCCACCACCAGCAGATCGTCGTGCGGCCCGCGTATGCCCAGATGGTCGACGGTCGTGCCGAAGTAGTCGCGTGTCTGCAGCACCCGAGTCGCCGGAGTCGTCGTCAGCCGGTACGACAGCACCTGCTGGCGCAGGTCGTCACGGGGCCGCACGCGGATCTCGTTCTGCGATTCAGAGACGCGCTCCGCATAGGTGAAGTGCAGCCGGTAGGCGATGTCGAGTCTCATTGCGGCCTGCCTCTCCCGTCGCCGGGCCGCACGAATTGCGCGTGCACTTCCGCCAGGCTCGATCTCGCCACCGTGCTGGTGTGCACGTCGGCGGCGAGCTCGGCCAGCGCCGAGCCCAGGTACGCCAGCTCAGCCTCGGGTTGGCCCAGCAGCTCGTCGAGCTCGCCGTACTCCAGGTGCGCCCGCAGCGCCCCGGCGCGCCGCCTGGCGGTGGCGACAGCACCTGCGGCCGCGGCGAGATCTTCCAACCGCAGCTCCACCCGGCCCAGGCACCACAGCACCGAGCGGGGCATCTGTTCGTGCTGCAGGAGGAACTTCGCGACCGCGTGCCACTGCGGCGAGTGCCCCAGCTCGCGCCGTGCGGCCTGCAGCGAATGCGTGAACGCCAGCAGGCGGTTCCCGTCGAAGACGTCGGCACCGGTGCCCAGACCCGACTTCAGCAGTTCGACCGTCAGGATCGACCGCTCGAGCAGCCGGCCCGCCTCCATGAAGGCGTACCCTTCGTCGCGGCTCATCGACTCGGTCATGACGCCGCTGAGCGAGCGACACCCGCGCCGGGCCGTGATCACCGACATGCGCGACACCTCGCCGCCGGTCTGCTCCCGAGCGGCAGCGCCGACCGACTTGGCGCTCTGCATGAGGATGTGGAGGCTGTTGGCCTCCTCCCAGAGCTCCACCGGGATGCGGTCGCGCACGATGCGCAGGTTCTCCCTCACCGCCTCGACAGCCGACACCACCGAACCGGGATGCGAGTCGTCGGAGACCAGGAAGTCCATGACGGCATAGGGGCCCGTGCCGACCTGGGCGGCCACGAACTCGTCCTGCAAGCCGAGCGCCTGCACGAGCCGGCGGGAGGCCAAGCGGGCCTCGGTGGCCTGACGGTGCATGACGGCATTGGTCTCGACGGACACGCAGCGGGCAATGGTGTCCGCCCGCTCCAGGTAGCGACCGGCCCACAGCAGCGAATCGGCGTGGCGGGCGAGGATCATGTTGCCGCCTGTGTCTCGCCTTGGGGGGCGAGCACCCACGTGTCCTTGGAGCCGCCGCCCTGGGAGGAATTCACGATCAGCGAGCCCTTCCGCATCGCCACCCGCGTCAGCCCGCCGGGAAACACCTGCGTGCGCTCCCCGGTGATCACGAACGGCCGCAAATCGAGGTGGCGCGGCTCGAGCACGTCGTCGCACATGGAGGCCAGCGTCGACAGCTCCACCACCTCCTGGACCACCCAGTTGCGGGGATCGGCCTCGATCTCGGCCCGCGCGTTCGCCAGCTCCTCGTCGGTGGCGTTGCGCCCGATGACGATGCCGTAGCCCCCCGATTCGCCCACCGGCTTGATGACCAGCTCGTCGAGCCGTTCGAACGCTGCCTCACGCTGATCGGGCTCCCACATCACGTAGGTCTCGACGTTGGGCAGGATCGGTTCCTCGCCGAGGTAGTAGCGGATCAGGTCGGTCACGTAGGGATGGATGGCCTTGTCGTCGGCCACACCGTTGCCGACCGCATTGCACACCGTGACCGTGCCCGCGCGCATGGCGCCCAGCAGCCCCGGCACACCCAGCGTGGAATCAGGACGGAATGACACCGGATCGAGGAAGGTGTCGTCGATGCGCCGGTAGATCACGTCCACGGGAACGAGGCCCTCGATGGTGCGCAGGTACACGACATGCTCGTCCACGACCAGGTCGGGCCCTTCGACGAGCTCCACGCCCATCTCCCGGGCCAGGAACGCGTGCTCGAAGTACGCCGAGTTGTAGATGCCCGGGGTGAGGATCACGATGAGTGGCTTGTCGCCTGCCCCCGTGGGCGCCACCGACTCGAGCGCCGTGCGCAGCATGCGGCCGTACTGGCCGACCGGCTCCACGGTGTGGTCTTCCCACACACGGGGGAACGCCCGGGTCATCGCTGCCCGGTTCTCGATGACGTAGCTGATCCCGCTCGGGTTGCGCAGGTTGTCCTCGAGCACCCGGTACTGGCCCTCGGCATCGCGCACCAGGTCGATGCCGGCAATGACGCAGTGGGCATCGTGCGGCACGCTGACGCCGAACGCGTTGCGCTCGAAGCCGTCCGAGGACTGCACCAGCCAGGCGGGCACGACGCCGTCGGCCATGGCCGCCCCCTCGCCGGTGTAGATGTCGGCCAGGAACCGGTTCAGCGCAGTGACGCGCTGGGACAGGCCGCGCTCGATCTCCTGCCACTCGGTCGCGGCGATCAGCCGGGGGAACAGGTCCATCGGCCAGGTCCGCTCGGTGCCCTGCGAATCGCCGTACACCGTGAAGGTGATGCCCTGGCGGCGGAACTCCTCCTCGATGATGCCCTCACGACGCCGCAGCTCGGCCGCGTCGAAGTTGGAGAAGCGCTCCACGATGGCGGCATAGAGCGGCCGGACGTTGCCGTCACGGTCGAACGCCTCGTCGTAGGCGAGCTGGTCGGCGTCAGACCTCTGTAGCTCCGCCATGGCCCATTTGATAGCGCGTCAACCCATACGCCCGTGTCATGTCCGACCGGAAACCTGTTCAACGCTCATTGATTGACCGCTCCAGCATGTCGATGGTGCGCATGGCGCCGAGGCACTGCGCCACCGATGCATTGGGCTCACGGCCCTCTGCGATGGCCGAGATGAACTCGCGGTCCTGCAGCTCGATGCCGTCGTCGGAGATCGCCACTCCCGACAGATCCACGGGCTTGTCGTAGCCGTCCACCAAGTCGTCGTAGCGGGCGATGTAGGTGCCGTTGTCACAGATGTATCGGAAGAACGTGCCGAGCGGCCCGTCGTTGTTGAACGACAGCGACAGCGTGCACAGCGCTCCCGACGGAACACTCATGCCGATGGTCATGTCCATGGCGATGCCCAACTCAGGATGCATGGGACCCTGTTGCGCCCAGCCTGCGGTGATCGGCTCGCCGGTCTGGTAGCCGAACAGGTCGACCGTGTGGCACGAGTGGTGCCACAACAGGTGATCAGTCCACGTGCGGGGCTTGCCGAGCGCGTTGCGGTTCTCGCGCCGGAAGAAGAACGTCTCAACCACGAGGTGCTGCAGCGTCAGCTCGCCGCGCCGGATGCGATCGTGCATCCACTGATGGCTCGGGTTGAAGCGGCGGGTGTGGCACGCCATGGCGGTCACGCCCGTCTCCTGCTGCACGCGCACCAGCGACTCGCTGTCGGCGAGGTTGTCGGCCATCGGGATCTCGACCAGCACGTGCTTGCCCGCCCGCATGGTCTCGATGGCCTGCGCGGCGTGCATCTGCGTCGGCGTGGCCAGGATGGCCGCGTCGGCGTCGAGCGTCAGCGCCTCGGAGAGATCCAGCGTCCAGCGCTCGATGCCGAATTCGTCGGCGAATTCCGCCGTGTCTTCCGCGATGCCCCCCGCCAGCGCGACCACCTCGACATCGTCGATGCGTCGCAACGCCGCCATGTGCTTGCGCCCGATGGCGCCCTCTCCGGCCAAGATGATCTTCACGACGGTCCCCTCTTCGGCTCCCGTGCTCTATCAATAGTCTCGGATGCGCAAAGGGGGGTGCCATGGCAGGGGCACGCGACTACGACGACATCCCGGGAACCTACGTCTTCGACGGCCGGAGATCGCAGCAGGGCTACCACCTCAACATGTTCTGCATGAGCCTGAACGCCGAAGCCAACCGGGAGCGGTTCAAGGCAGACGAAGAGGCCTACCTGGACGGCTTCGACCTGACACCGCAACAGCGCCTCGCAGTCATCGAGCGGGATTGGCTGGGCCTGCTCCAGTGCGGCGGGAACATCTACTACACGTTCAAGCTGGCTGCGATTGACGGCCTGTCGATGCAGGACGTCGGCGGAGCCATGTCAGGCGTCAGCGGCGGCGAGTTCAACCAGATGATGATCGACGGCGGTCGCCCGGTCGACGGCAACCGTCGCACCGGCGAGGCACCCGTGGGTCAGATGCCCGAACCGCCGAGCCCCGAAACACCAAGCACAGCGGGGCACAGCTCATGACCACGATCGTCGGTGGCATCGGCACATCGCACGTGCCCGCCGTCGGTGCCGCCATCGACAACGGCAAGCAGGACGAGCCCTACTGGCGGCCGTACTTCGACAAGATCCAGCCTGCACGCGAGTGGATGGCCGCCGAGCAGCCCGACGTCTGCATCATCGTCTACAACGATCACGCGTCGGCCTTCTCGCTGCGGCTCATCCCCACCTTCGCTCTGGGTGTTGCGGCCGAGTTCCAGCCCGCCGACGAGGGCTACGGCCCTCGCCAGGTGCCGGCCGCGCAGGGCCATCCCGAGCTGGCGTGGCATCTCGCCGAATCGCTGATCGGCGACGAGTTCGACATCACCATCGTCAACGAGATGGACGTCGACCACGGCCTCACGGTGCCGCTCTCGGTGATGTACGGCGAGCCGTCGGTGTGGCCGTGCCGCGTCATCCCGATCTGCGTCAACGTGATCCAGTACCCGCCGCCGTCGGGCAAGCGCTGCCTCAGCCTCGGGCGGGCCATCCGGCGAGCGCTCGACAGCTACCAGGGCTCCGATGCGGATGGGCTGCGGGTGGCAGTCTTCGGCACGGGAGGCATGTCGCACCAATTGCAAGGCGAACGGGCTGGCCTGGTCAACGTCGACTTCGACACGGCGTTCATGGACGAGTTGATCGCCGAGCCCGATGCCGGCTGCCTGCGACCCCACACCGAGTACATCCGCGAGGCCGGCTCAGAGGGCATCGAGCTGGTGATGTGGTTCGTGATGCGCGGCGTGCTCGACGACGAGGTCGACGAAGTGTTCCGCATGAACCACGTGCCCACCTCCAACACCAGCAACGGCCTGCTGATCCTGCAGAACGCCCGAGCCGCCTGACCGCAGCGCCGTCAGCGGCGCATTCGCTGTCGAGTCGCCACGGCGTCAACCAAAGTCGTAGAGCGTCTCGGGATTGCTCACCAGGATCCGGTTGCGGGTGGACTCATCTGGCGCGAACGCTGCGAGCACGTCAACGAGGTCGCCGTCGTCGGGCATGTGGCGCACATTGGGATGGGGCCAGTCGGTGCCCCACAGGATGCGCTCGGGTGCGGCTGCGATGAGCGCCTGGGCGTAGGGCACGACATCGTCGTAGGGCAGCGTGCCGCCAGCGGTGAGCCGCTCGGCGCCCGACACCTTCACCCATGCCCGCTCGTCGCGCATCAGCTCGAGCAGGGCCTCGAACGGCTCCTGGCCGAGCCCTGCGGTTGCGTCGACTCGGGCCATGTGGTCGATCACGTACGGGCACGGCATGCGGTCGAGCAGCTCTGCGTACGACGGAAGGTCCTTCGCATCGAAGTGCAGCACGATGTGCCAGCCGAAGGGCTGCACCCGGTCGACCAGCCGCCAGAACACGTCGAGGTCAGGAGCGCCGCCGAGGTGGGCGACGAAATTGAAGCGGGTGCCGCGCACGCCGGCCTCGTGCAACGCGCCGATGTCGGCGTCGCTGAACGACTCGTCGATCATGGCGACTCCGGCGTAGCGGCCCCGACCCCGGATGAGCGCGTCGACCATGGCGGCGTTGTCGGTGCCGTGACAGCTCGCCTGAACGAAGACGGCCCGCGACAGCCCGAGGCGCTGTTGCAGCACCTCGAAGTCGTCGATGCCGGCATCCGGCGGTGTGTACGTGGCCTCGGGGGCGAACGGGAACCGGTGCGCCGGGCCGAAGATGTGGCAGTGGGCGTCGGTTGCCCCCGCCGGCGGCGTGAACTCCGTCGGCGAGTGAGGCGAGGGGTGCGGCGGCAGGATCGTGGGTGCCGTCATGCGCTGCCTCCCGGTGACGCACTCGGCGGAAACGCGGGGTTCGTGGGAAAGACGACGCCGTCGAAAAGCTTCCGGGCAGTTCGAACGATGCCGGACCGTCCCACGACTGGACCCTTCGGGCCATCAGCCAGCTCCACGCGGGCGGCGAAGGTGCCGGTGGGGTGCTCGATCTGCACCAGGTCGGGATCAATCCCGGCGTTGAGCAACTCAGAGCCGACGCCGCCCGGCAGCCGCAGCGCGGTTGCCACGCTGACGGCGCCGAGCACACCGATGGCCTCGTGGCAGCGGTGTGGGATGAACGTGCGTGTGCAGATGCTCCCGCCCGCCCGCGGAGCCGACACCAGCGACATCTTCGGCACGGTTGTGGTGCCGACGTCGCCCAGGTTCATCAGCTCTCCGGCCTGCAAGCGGATGGCCTCCAGCCGCTCGGT
This sequence comes from Acidimicrobiia bacterium, assembly GCA_022820925.1. GTDB lineage: Bacteria > Actinomycetota > Acidimicrobiia > Acidimicrobiales > Poriferisodalaceae > Poriferisodalis. The sequence continues at coordinate 227,492 of JAJEEO010000008.1, forward strand.
GAACTGCTGGTCGGCTTCCAGTTCGGCTGGCGCCTCGTCGCCTGCGATGCCGAGATCCGTGGCCCGCAGCACGACGGTCGGCATGCCGTTGTCGATGCAGGTCGCTTCGACGCCGTCGATCACGTCGGCGACGGCACCCGTCGGCAGCAGCGCTCCGCAGGTCGAACCCGCGGTGTCCTCGAAGTCGAGCCGGACTTGGGCCGCCGTGCCCGGCACCCCCGAGATCGCGGTGTCGCCGTCATACGAGGGAGCGCCGGCATCGAGCGGGAACGTGGCCGTGGCCACCGAGTCGCTGTTCACCATGCGGATGCGGACCTGGGCGTGATTGCCGCCGACGGCGATGAGCCGGCGTTCCACTGCGAATTGCCCGACACCGGCCAGCAGGTTGCCGCAGTTCTGGTGGTCGCTGACCGAGCCGTCAGCCACGCCGACCTGCAGGAACAGGTAGTCCACGTCGATCTCGGGATCCGATGACGATGACACCACCGCCACCTTGGACGTCAGCGGGTGCGCACCGCCGATGCCGTCGATCTGGCGCGGGTCGGGCGAGCCCATGACCCCCGCCAGCAGCAGATCACGCTCGTCGGGGTCGTCGGGCAACTCGTCGGCCACGAAGTAGGCACCCTTGGAGGTGCCGCCCCGCATGACCATGCAGCGGATGCCTTCGGGCATCGGGACGCGTCAGCCTTGACGCTCGATGCGGGGCGGGGAACCGGCTTCGAGCACGACTTTGTCGAGGTCGTTGGCCACCAGCAGGTCGCCGGTGTAGCCGTTGGCGCGGATCTGGTCCACGTAGTGCTGCTCGGTGACGGCCGAGCCGAGCGCCGGTGAGAGCGAATTCGCCGGCGCCGGGATGAGGTGCGTCAGCACCAGCGTCGGGACGCCCAGCTCGGCCGCTTGGACTCCGATCAGATTGGTGTCGGCGTGGTAGTCGAGGATGAAATGGCGGAACGGCGGGCCTTGCCTGATCACGTCGAACAGCATCGCCTCGTAGACCAGCACGTCGGCTCCCGCAGCCAGTTCGGCCATCTCGTCGCAGACCCGGGTGTCGCCGCTGATGACCACATCGCCGTCTGGGGTGGACACGCGGTACCCCACTGCGGGCAGCACCGGCTCGTGGCGCACCGGCCCGGCGCTGACCACCACGTCGCCGCATCGCCACACCTCCGTCGGCGAAGCGGGCGGATCGAAGGCGATCAACTCCATCTCGACGGGCCGCGAGCGGGCGGAGTGCTCGGCGCGCACCTCGATGTCGTGGCGCCACGGGTGGGTCATCTCGCTGACGTAATCGACGGCAGGTCCCTTGGGCACGACGACCTGCATCGGCGTGAAGTCGTCGCCGCGGGCCATCACCCAATGACTCAGCACCAGATCGGCCAGACCGGTCAAGTGGTCGCTGTGGTGGTGCGTCACGAACACGGCGGTGAGCTGCAGGTTCCACATGCCGACCGCAGCCAGCCGTGGCACCGTCGCCCGCCCGGCGTCGAACTGCATCGTGACATCGCCGCTGCGGACCAGCACTCCGGGCCCCGCACGGTTGCCATCGGGGATCGGCGAGCCCGTTCCGGTGATGATGACTTCAGTGGTCACTTTCGCTCTCCCTAGTCGACCCACTCGACGCCGATGTCGACCAGCTTCTGGCGAAGCCCGGACATGTCGAGTCCCAGCTCGCCAGCTTGCAGCCGAGCGCGGGCTTGTTCTTCGTTCGCGAGGCGGGCGTTGGACTGCTCGAGCGCCCAGGCCGCTTCGCTGCGGGGCACCGCCACTACTCCGTCGTCGTCGGCGCAGACGACGTCGCCCGGCTCGACGATGACGCCGTTGATGCTGATCGGCACGTTCACCGAACCTGGGGTGTTCTTGACTGTGCCCTCGCAGGAGACGTGCCGGGTCCACACGCAGAAGCCCATCGCCCGCAGATCCATCGTGTCGCGCACCCCGGCGTCCATCACCAGGCCCACGACGCCGCGGGCCATGAACGACGACGCCAGCAGGTCGCCGAACATGCCGTGGGTGGAAGGCGCTGTGTTGGTGACCACCAGGATGTCGCCTGGCTGGCAGACCTCGACGGCGGCGTGGATCATGATGTTGTCGCCTGGATGGGACCGCACGGTGACTGCCGACCCGCCGACCTTGGTGCCTTGCTGGATGGGCCGCAGCTCGGGGCCGAGGTAGCCACGGCGGCCGATGGCCTCGTGCACGGTGGCGGTGCCGGCGTCGCCCAGACCCGCGATGACATCGGGGTCGGCTCGCTCGACGGTGCGCTTCACGATGTGTCTGGCCGTCATCATCCCTCCTGATCTGCTGCTGGAGCGGCGCTGCGCTGGGCGTTCAGGGCGCCAGCCAGCCGCGGATACACCCGCAGCGCATTCTCGCTGAAGATCAAGCTGCGAGCTTCATCGGTGACGTCGGCTGCGTCGATGTAGCGCTTGGTGTCGTCGAAGTTGAAGCCCGTCGTGGGGTCGATGCCGCGCACCGCGCCCACCATCTCGGACGCGAACAGGATGTTCTCGGGCGGGATGACCTCAACGAGCGTGTCGATGCCGGGCTGGTGGTACACGCACGTGTCGAAGTACACGTTTCCCAGCAGCAGCTCGTCGAGCGGCCCCAGGCCCATGTCCTGGGCCATGCCCCGGAACCTGCCCCAGTGGTACGGCACGGCCCCCCCGCCGTGCGGGATGACGAAGCGCAGATCGGGATGATCGGCGAACAGGTCGCTCATCATCATCTGGACGAACGCCGTCGTATCGGCACCCAGGTAGTGCGAGCTGGTGGCGTGGAAGTTCGGGTTGCAGGTGTCGCTGACGTGGATCATGCCGGGCACGACCAGCTCGGCCATGGCCTCCCACAGCGGCCACCAGTAACGGTCGTTCAGCGGCGGGCCGGTCCAGTAGCCGCCGGAGGCATCGGGGCTGACGTTGCAGCCGATGAAGCCCATCTCCTCCACGCAGCGGCGCAGCTCGCGCACCGAGCTGTCGATGGCCACGCCCGGCGATTGAGGGAGCTGGCAGACCGGCACGAAGTTCTCGGGAAACAGGTCGCAGACCCGGCGGATGAGATCGTTGCAGTGCTCCGACCAGAAGCGCGATGTGTGCTCGTTGCCTTCGTGGTGGCCCATCCACGACGCCCGCGGCGAGAAGATGGTCAGGTCCGAGCCGCGCTCGCGCTGCAGTCGCAGCTGGTTGCGCTCGATGCTGTGACGGATCTCGTCGTCGCTGATGTCGAGTACGCCCTTCGCGCCGACGCAGTCCGGATCGGCAGCGAGCGCCGACCGCTGCGCGTCGCGGTACTCGCCGAGCTGGGGCGGCGCCGTGGTGTAGTGGCCGTGGCAGTCGATGATCGCCGGTGCGCTCATCTAGACGTCTCCTCCGCAGGCAGTTCCTCGCGGCGAGTCTTGCCGATGTTCCGCACCGCGTCGTGGGCCACGGTTCTAGTCGTTGACTAGAACTCGGGAGCTTGGAGATGCAGGCCCGACAGCGGAGCTCGTCGATGGTCGGAACCGGTGCCGATCTGCGAGGCTGTGGCCCCCATGAGCGATCCCCCGGGCGCTGGCCCTCGTACCGTCGCCGAAGCCTTCCTCGCCGCGCTGGCAGAGCGTGGAGTGGAGTGGGTGTTCGGCAATGCCGGCACAGACTTCGCGCCCGTCATCGAGGCGCTGGCGGCGAACGCCGACGGTCCGCTGGCGATGCCTCGAACCGCTGAGATCCTTCACGAGACGGTCGCGACGTCAATGGCGCACGGCTACTGGCTGATGACCGGACGGCCGCAGTGCGTCATGGTGCACGTCAACGTCGGCGTGGCCAACTCGCTGATGGGCCTGATGAATGCCTCCCGCGGGCGGGCGCCGATGCTGTTCGCCTCTGGCCGCACGCCCATCACCGAGCGGGGGCGGCTCGGCAGCCGCAATGCCCCGATCCACTGGGGCCAGGAGATGTTCGACCAGGGCGGGCTGGTGCGCGAGTTCGTGAAGTGGGACTACGAGCTGCGGGCCGGCGAGCAGGTGGTGGACCAGGTCGACCGTGCACTCGCGATTGCGCAGGCTCAGCCCGCGGGCCCGGTGTACCTGAGCCTGCCCCGGGAGGTGCTTGCTGAGACGCTCCCGGCCGGATTCGCCTTCGAGTCCCGCTCGGTCGAGACCCCTTCGCCCCCGCATCCCGATCCTGCTGCGGTCGAAGCTGCGGTGGCGCTGCTCTGCGATGCCGATTCGCCGCTCGTCATCACGTCGAGCGGCGGGCCCGACCTCTTCGACGTGCTGGGTCCTGCGGCCGAGCGTTTCGCCATTCCGGTCGTGCAGTACTGGCGGACCAGCGTGGCCATTTCCACCGAGCACCCGATGTATGCGGGCGAGAACCCCGCCGAGCTGCTCAGCAGGTCCGACTGCGTGGTGGTGCTGGACTCGATGGTGCCGTGGGTGCCTCATTCCATGGAGCCGCGCCCGGGTGCATCGCTCATCCAGATCGGCCCCGATCCGCTCTTCGGGAGCACGCCGGTGCGGTCGTTCGGCAGCGATGTCACGATCACCTCGACCGTTGCCGCTGGTCTCGCGGCCATTGCGGCCGGGTTGGAGGCAGCGGGCACCGCCGACGCCGCGCGCACAAGAGCACGCCGGACCGGGCTCACCGGTGAGCTGGCAGCGCGCCGAGAGCGGGAGGTTGCCGCCGGGCGCGACCCCGGCAGTCGGCCCATGTCACCCGAATTCATGAGCCTCGCCCTGAGCGAGGTCATCGGCAGCGATGCCACGGTCGTGAACGAACTCGGCTTGGCCCCCGCCGTGATGTCCTTCACCGGCCCGCACAGTTTCTTCGGACCCACCACTTCGGCCGGCTTGGGCTGGGGCGGCGGCACAGCGCTCGGCGCCAAGTTGGCCGACCCCGATCGGCTCGTGGTGTGGGCCACCGGGGATGGCTCGTATGTCTTCTCCAACCCGCTGGCGGTGCATCACGCGGCGGCTTCGCTCGGCTTGGGATTGCTGACGGTGGTTGCCGACAACCGGGTGTGGAACGCAGTACGGCGCTCGACGCTGGCGGTGTACCCCGAGGGTGCAGCCGCTCGTACGGCGACGATGCCGCTTAGCGCGCTCGACCCCGCACCCGACTACCCCAAGTTCATCGAGGCCTACGGAGGCCATGGCGAACACGTCGACGATCCCGACGAACTGCGCCCGGCACTCGAACGAGCCGTCGACATCTGCCGCTCAGGCCGCCAAGCCCTCGTCTCGGTCCACGTCTCCTATCCCGACGCCGCCATCCACTAGCCCTATCACCGCAAAGGAGCCTGCTTCATGACCAGCACGACGGGTACATCGACCACGGTGATCGAGGCGAATGGGCTTCGCTTCACCGCCGACGTGGCAGGGCCTGCTGACGGTGAGCTGGTGCTGCTGTTGCACGGGTTCCCGCAGACCCGGCATACCTGGCGTGCCGAGCTGCCGGCGCTGGCGGCGGCCGGGTTCCGGGCGTGTGCTCCCGACCAGCGCGGCTACTCGGCGGGTGCACGGCCAGCAGGCATCGACAGCTACCGCACTGAGCTGCTCGTTGCGGATGCGCTCGCGATTGCGGACAGCTTCGGCGCAGAGCGCTTCCACATGGTCGGGCATGACTGGGGCGGTGCGCTGGCGTGGTTCATCGCCGCGCACCACGCCGAGCGGCTCAACTCCTTAAGCGTCATCTCGCGGCCGCACCCCGCGGCCTTCGTTGCCGCGATGCGCGACGACCCCGATCAGCCGCATCGCTCGCGACACCACCCTGCGTTCCAGAAGCCCGAGGCAACCGACAACCTGCTCGCCGACGATGCAGCCCGCCTGCGACGCGCGATGGCTCACGGCGCGGTGCCCGTCGCCGACATCGACGCATACCTCGCCACGCTGGGCGAACGAGACGCCCTCGACGCAGCCGTGAACTGGTACCGGGCCATGGGGCGCTCACAGTTCCGGCCCGCGGAGACCCCACCGGTGAGCACGCCGACGATGTTCGTGTGGGGAAACCAGGACGCCACGGTCGGCCGCATGGCGGCCGAGAACACCGCTGAGTTCGTGACCGGCCCGTACCGCTTCGCCGAGCTCGGGGGCATCAATCACTTCGTCACCGACGAAGCGCCTGGCGCCTTCACCGGGCTGCTGCTGGCCCACCTCGCCGAACACGGGGGAACAGCAACTCGGCAACCTGTGTCGAAGGGGTGGGCGATACTGGACTCTAACCAGTGACCTCTGCCGTGTGAAGGCAGCGCTCTAACCATCTGAGCCAATCGCCCGCGGGGCGACGATGATAGGGCCTGCCGGCGCCGCCGAGCGCACGCCGGTCCCGACGGCAGGGCCCAGACTGGAGGTCCAGTGAGCGCCGACGATTACCACACTGCACCGGATCAGCTCTCGCCGCCGCCGCCGGGCTGCCCGGTACACGACAGCTGGTCGCCGCTCAACGAGGAATACCTGGCCGATCCCTACCCGATCGCCGCCAAGCTGCGCGACGACCATCCGGTGTTCTACGCCGCCGAGATGGGCCACGTCGTGGTGACCCGCATGGACGACATCGAGCGAGTCTTTATGGACCCGGATACATATGCCTCGTCCAACGTGCAGGACCCCATCTTCCCCCTCGCTCCCGAGGCAGCCGACGTGCTCTCCGCTCCCGACTACGACCCCCAGGCGGTCATGTCGAACCGGGCGGAGCCCGACCACGGTCGCATCCGCGTGCACACACGCGGCGGGTTCTCGGTGCGGCGGCTGCGCACGCTCGAGGACTACATGGCATCACGGGCCACCGAGCTGATTGAAGAGATGCTCGCCGGCCCCAAGCCAGCCGACTACGTCAAAGCAGTGGCGTTCCCGCTGCCGGCGGAGATCGTGTTCCGCTTCATCGGGTTCCCGCCCGAAGACGACCTGATGCTCAAGTCGTGGTGCGTGAACCGCAAGGCATTCGCCTGGGGCAAGCCGACGGCAGCCGAACAGGCACACATGGCCGAGGGGATGCTGGCCTACTGGCGCTACTGCCGTGAATTCGTGGCCGAGCGACATCGAAATCGCACCGACGACTTCTGCTCCGAGTTGCTCGACGCACACGATGCCGACCCCGACCCCGAGGGCGGCACCGGGCTCAGCTACCGGGAGGTCGAGTCGGTCATCTACGGGATCTCCTTCGCCGGGCACGACCCGGTCACGAACCTGCTGTGCAACACGCTTCGCTGCCTGCTGCCGCGCCGCGACCAGTGGGAGGCGCTGCGCGACGACCCGTCGCTGATCCCCACGGCAGTCGAGGAGACGCTGCGATTCGACTCCAGCCAGGTGGCCTGGCGCCGGGTGACCACCCGGGACACCGAGCTCGGCGGGGTGCAGCTGCCGGAAGGAACACGGGTGTTCCTGAACTTCGCCGCAGCGAACCGCGAACCGTGCGCGTTCGCCGAGACCGACCGGTTCGACGTCGACTCCTACGACATCGCCCGGCCCGATCCCCATCGCCACATCAGCTTCGGCAAGGGCATTCACTTCTGCCTCGGGGCGAACCTGGCCCGCATGGAGGCCCGCATCGCGCTCGAGATCCTGACCCAGCGGGTGCCGTCGCTGCGGCTGCCGCCGCAGGACTACCAGACCTTCCCGAACATCACCTTCAGAGGCCCCGAGGAACTCTGGCTCGACTGGGACTGAGCAACTGGCTCACCAGCCGGTCGGTGGTCAAGCCGGCCAGACAGCCCCCGGCACATGGACAGTGCCCGACATGATCTTGCGGGCGGTGCGCGTGACGCCGCCTGAGAGGACCCGGATGCTGTCAGCGCGCCGCTCCGTGCGAAGTGCCACTTCGAGCAAGCCGCTCGGATGCTCGATGGTCACGCCGCGTTGCTCCTCGACATCATGTCGAACGTCGCCCGCAGTCCAGCCGGCTGATTCCTGAGCGGGCGAATCGGCGGCTGTGCCTGGGACTTTCAGGCTCGCCGCCTGTCCGTCAATCAGCGATGCGACCACCGTGCCCGGCACTGCCGTGGCTGCTGCCACGCAGATGCCGCCTGAGACTGCGTGGGCGGGGTGGCACTGGGTGGGCGTGAAATAGCGAGACGTGATCGTGCCGCTGTCGCGTGCAGCCGACAGCAGGCCGAATTTGGGCACGACACTGCGGGAGACATCGCCAAGGCCCATGCGCTGACCCGCCTCCCGGCGGATGGCCTCCATCGTCGCCGTGAACTCGGCGTCACCGTCCAGCTCCGAGGGCGCCTCGTGGCCGGTCCGGCCCAAGTCGACGGCCCTCACCAGCACCATCGGCATGGCCACGTCGATGAGCGTGGCCTCGACTTCGACGCCGCCGGCCGTGATCGTCTCGACGGCACAGCCGGTGGGCAGCATCGAGCCGGTCACTGATCCCTCGATGCCCCGGAACCGCACGTCAACGGGTGCGGCCGTGCCGTCTACCCCGTCGATGGCGCAGTCGCCGTCATAGGTCAGCTCGCCGCCAGGCGTGCAGCAATCGACGTCGATGAAGCTGTCGGTATTGACGTTGTGCACGACCAGCGATGTCGTCGGGTCACCTGCCTGCACCAGCCCCGTCTCGATCGCGAAGGGACCGACGCCGACGAGCATGTTCCCGCAGATGGGCTTGGTGTCCACCGTGCCCCAGACGGGGTCGATCTGGGCGAACAGGTAGTCCACGTCGGCGTCGGGATGGGCCGACGGTCCGACCACCGCCACCTTGCTCGTGACCGTCGTGCCGCCGCCCAGCCCGTCGATCTGGCGACCAGTCGGGCTTCCCATGACGGCAGCCAGCACCGCGTCGCGCAGCGCCGGATCGTCGGGCAGATCCTCGGCTGCAAAGAATGGCCCCCGCGATGTGCCGCCACGCATCAGCACACACGGGATCGAACGCTGCCCGATAGTCACAGCCTCAGCCTGCCACCCGCATCTGCGCGGGCGGTCGGACGCTGTGCGCCGACCCTGGTAGTCGAACCCTTGCGATCAGCCGACTGCGGGGACGCCAGCCATGGCGTCGGCGATGGCGTCGTCGCTCAGGTCGACATCGACGAGTGCGCCCGACAGGTAGGCCTCGTAGGCCGGCAGGTCGAGGTGGCCGTGGCCGCACATGGCGGTCAGGATCGTGCGTTCCTCCCCCGCCTGCTTGGCCGCCTCGGCCTCTCGCAGCGCCGCTGCCAGCGCGTGGGTCGGCTCGGGCGCGGGCACGATGCCCTCGCTGCGAGCGAACTGGATCGCCGCCGCGAAGCACTCCTCCTGCGGTATCGCCAGCGCTTCGACCAGGCCGAGCTCGTAGATGTGCGACAGCAGCGGCGACATACCGTGGTAGCGCAGCCCGCCGGCGTGGATCGGCTGCGGGATGAAGTCGTGGCCGAGCGTGTGCATCTTGAGCAGCGGCGTCATCATGCCGTGGTCGCCGAAGTCATAGCGGTACTCGCCCCTTGTGAAGGTTGGACATGCCGCCGGCTCGATGCAGCGGATCGTGGGATCCATCCGTCCCGCCAGCTTCTCGCGCAGGAACGGGAACGACAGCCCGGCGAAGTTCGATCCGCCGCCGGTGCAGCCCACGATCACGTCGGGCGTCTCGCCGATCTTCGCGAGCTGGGCCAGCGCTTCCTCGCCGATGATCGTCTGGTGCATGAGCACGTGGTTCAGCACGCTGCCCAGCGAGTAGCGAGCATTGGGATCGGCAGCGGCCGTCGCCACCGCCTCGGAGATGGCAACGCCGAGCGAACCGGGGTGGTCGGGATCGGCAGCCAGCAGCGACCGTCCGTACTCGGTCGCCTCCGATGGGCTCGAGTGCACGCGGGCGCCCCAGATCTCCATCATCGTCTTGCGGTACGGCTTCTGGCGGTACGACGCCGCCACCTGCCACACCTCGCACTCGATGCCGTATTGGGCGGTGGCGAAGGCCAGCGCGGAGCCCCACTGGCCCGCCCCCGTCTCGGTGGTGAGCTTGGTGACGCCCTCGGCGTGGTTGTAGAAGGCCTGCGGCACCGCGGTGTTGGGTTTGTGCGAACCGGCCGGGCTGACGCCCTCATACTTGAAGAAGATCTTGGCGGGGGTGTCGAGCGCGGCCTCGAGCCGGCGGGCTCGGTACAGCGGGCTCGGCCGCCACAGCCGGTACACGTCGAGGACACCGCCGGGGATGTCCACGTGGGACTCGCCGGTGACCTCCTGCATGATCAGCCCCATCGGGAACAGCGGGGCGAGGTCGTCGGGGCCGATCGGCTCGTGCGTGCCCGGGTGCAGCGGCGGCGGTGGCGGTGCCGGCAAATCCGGGATCACGTTGTACCACTGGGTCGGCATCTCGGATTCGTCGAGATTCACCTTGGTCGGGCCGTCATCGCGTTCGGTGCTCATCGCGTGCTCCTCCGTGCTGGCTGCCGCGTGGCTGGGTGCGCGCGGACTGTACCCGCCCACTTCTGTGCCGCTGGCCGCCAGCGCCCATACTGGGCACTCCTGCATTCCCGCGAACAACAAGGCGACGTGACATGAAGCTTGCAACCGGTGTCGGCTACTGGGCGGCTGGCCCGCCGCCCGATGCCCTGGAGACGCTGCAACTCGCCGAGCAGCTCGGCTTTCATTCGTTCTGGACCGCGGAGGCCTACGGTTCGGACGCCCTGACGCCGTTGGCGTGGTGGGGCAGCCACACCGAGCGCATCGGGCTGGGCACCGGCATCATCCAGATCTCCGCACGCACGCCGGCCGCTGTGGGCATGGCGGCGATCACGATGGACCACCTCAGCGGCGGCCGGTTCATCCTGGGCCTCGGCGTGAGCGGTCCGCAGGTGGTCGAAGGCTGGTACGGCCAGCCGTATCCCCGCCCGCTGGCTCGTACCCGGGAGTACATCGAGATCGTCCGGGCGATCCTCGAACGAGACAAGCCGGTGAGCTTCACCGGCGACCACTACCAGATGCCCTACCCGGGGGGCATGGGCCTCGGCAAGCCGCTGAAGTCCACCGTGCACCCGCTGCGCGCCGACGTGCCGATCTATCTCGGCGCCGAAGGCCCCCGCAATGTGGCCCTGGCAGGCGAGCTGTGCGAAGGCTGGCTGCCGCTGTTCTTCGCCCCCAAGGACAACCAGTTCTATGCCGATGCGCTGAATGCCGGCTTCGCCGCGGCGGGCAAGCCGCTGATCGGCGATGACGGGCGGATTCCCGACGATGCCGATTTCGAGGTGGTGTGCCCGATCAGCGTGGTGCCCGACGACGACATCGAGCGTGCGGCCAACCGGATCCGCCCCATGCTGGCGCTGTACATGGGCGGCATGGGTGCCCGCGACGCCAACTTCCACTACGACGTCTTCTGCCGGATGGGCTACCAGCATGTGGCCGACGAGGTGCAGGACATGTACCTCACCGGCCACAAGCAGGAGGCCGCAGCGACCATCCCGATCGAGCTGGTCGAGGAGGTGTCGCTGATCGGCCCGATGGACAAGATCGCGGCAGACCTGCGGCGCTGGGACGACACCGTCGTGACCGTGCTGCAGCTCTCCGGCCCGCCGACGCTGCTGGCGGCCATGGCCGAACTGGTCGCCAACTGAGCGGGCGGAAGAGTCCAGGACACTGAACGGCGCAACACGCTGATCGAAAGGCAACCGAACATGGACCTGACAGGAAAGCTGGCCGTCGTCACCGGGGGCTCCGGCGACATCGGGCGCGCCATCTGCGAAGCGCTGGCCGCGGCCGGCTCTGATGTGATCGTGACCTACGTGGGCGATCGGGAACGCGCCGAGACCAGCGCCGGGCTGGTGCGCGACGCCGGCCGGCAGGCCAGCATCGTGCAGCTCGACCAGCGCGACGAGGCCTCGATCGACGCTGCGGCTGCAGCGATCGCTGAACACGGCCGCTGCGATGTGCTGGTCAACAACGCGGCATGGAACATCGGCATCCCGTTCAGAAACCTCGAGACGCTCGACTCTGCGACGTGGGACCGGGTGCAGGAGACCAACCTGCGCGGCCCCTTCCTGCTGACACGGGCGCTGGCCGAGCTGCTGGCTGCCGACGGTGGCGGGCGGGTCGTCAACATCGCCTCGGTGGGCAGCCTGTTCCCCGGTTCGAGCAGCATCGCCTACAGCTGCTCCAAGGCTGGCCTCATCCACCTCACCCACTGCCTGGCGGTGGCCATGTCGCCCTCGGTCACGGTGAACTGCGTGGCGCCGGGCCTGGTGGAAGGCACCCGCATGGCGGCCCGCCTGCCCGACGAGATCTCCGAAGGGGCCCGCCGGGGCGCGCTGCTCGGCCAAGTGGGCAGTCCGATCGACATCGCCAACGCCACGGTGATGCTGTGCGAGGCCGAGTCGATCACCGGCCAGACCGTGGTGGTCGACGGCGGCAACCCCGCCGCCATGAACTTCGGTTGATCGGCCCGCTCCAGCCCAGCCACCCCACCGCCCACACGAACGACGGGAGATCGCAGTGACCGCAGCCGCGAACGGTATGCCGGCGCAGCCGAATGTGCTGTTCATCATCACCGACCAGCAGCGCGCCGATCACACCGGCTTCGGCGGCAACGAGGTGGTACGCACGCCCAACCTCGACGCGCTGGCGGCTCGGGGAATGGTGTTCGACAACGCCTGGGTGGCCAACCCGGTGTGCATGCCGAACCGATCCACGATCATGACCGGGCGCATGCCCAGCGCGCACGGCGTGGTCTTCAACGACCGGTCACTCGAGCCGGGCGCCAACACCCATGTGCGCCAATTCCGGGCCGCGGGCTACCGCACAGCGCTCATCGGCAAGTCGCACCTGCAACATGGCATGTCACGCAACGCCGTATTCCCGTCAGAGGCGTCCGCGGGCGCTGTAGACGACTACTGGCCGGCGGGCTGGGACACGCTCGAGGATGCCGAGCGCTACGTGAAGGGAGCTCCCGAGTTCCCCGACAGCTTCTACGGATTCGAACACGTCGAGCTGGCCATCGACCACGGTGCACGCGTCAGCGGTCACCACCTGCTGTGGGCGCTCGATCGCGGAGGCCGCCTCGAAGACCTCATGGTGCCGATGACCGCCGAGTCGCCGGCCCGCCGCCGCTCGGAACGCTGGTGGCAGGTGTACGAACCGCCCTACGGGCCGGAGCTGCACTCCACGACGTTCGTCACCGAGCGCACCATTGCCTTCGTCGAAGACGCCGCCGGCCGCGGAGAGCCCTGGCTGGCGTGGGCTTCATTTCCCGACCCGCACCACCCGATGACACCCCCGGGCGAGTGGTTCGACCGTCACCGACCAGACGACATGGAACTGCCGTCCAGCGTCGACGACCCGCTGGAGGGCGCCCCGCGCTATGTGCAGGCCATCCGCCGGCTCCACCCAACCAAGCAGCGCAACTGGGTGACACCGTGCGGCGTGGCGGGAGACCACGACTTGCTGCGTCAGTCCATCGCGGCCACCTACGGCATGATCGAGATGATCGACGACGGCGTCGGCCAGATCCTCGCAGCGCTGGACCGGCTCGGCCAAGCCGACAACACGATCATCGTGTTCACCAGCGACCACGGCGACATGATGGGCGACCACGGCCTGATGCTGAAGGGCTTCCTGCACTACCGGGGCACGCTGGCGGTGCCGTACGTCATTGCCGACCCGCGGCGCTCGCCGGGCCGTACCGAGTCTCTGGCAGGCAGCATCGACTTGGGGCCGACGCTCATGGATCTGGCCGGTATTGCCGGCTACGACGGCATCGGCGGCAGGAGCCTGGTGCGGGTACTGGACGACCCCAGAGAGACAGTGCGCGACGAGGTGCTCATCGAAGACGACTTCCCCGGGGCGCTGACGCTGGACGTGCTGACCCCGGTCAAGACCCGCACGCTCGTCACCGCAGATCTGCGCCTCACCCGCCACAGCGATGGCTCCGAGCAGCTCTTCGACACAGCGGCCGATCCCGACGAGGTGGCCCCGCTCGGCCACAGCGATCCGGGCCGTCGCGCCGAGATGTACGAGCGCATGGCCGCAGCCCTGATCGATGCCGACGACATCGCTCGCGGCATGCCGGTGCACGCCGGCTGAGCCGCCTGCATAGCCTGCGTCGCCATGCCGACCGACACCCTTGTCATGGACCACGTCGCGGTGGTCAGCGAACGTGCGTGGGACAACGTGATCCGCTACAGCCGCGACCTGGGCGGTCGCTGGATCGGCGGGCCCGACAACGACCCGGCCTCCCAAGCCGGCGACGACTTCTACTTCTGCCAGATCTCCTTCGCCGATGGCGCGAGGATCGAGATCCTCGAGCCGATCGAGCACCCCGGCAGCGACTTCCTGCGGCGGTTCCTGGCTCGCAACGGCCCCGGCCCGCACCACTTCACGTTCAAGACGCCCGATTTCGACGACACCATCGGCGCACTGCGTGGCGCCGGTTACGAGGTGATCGGCATCAACGAGTCGAATCCGACGTGGAAAGAGGCGTTCCTGCATCCCAAGCAGAGCTGGGGCATCGTCATCCAGATCGCATGGGATGGTGGCGGCGGCTGGGACGACGCCCCGCCGCTGCCGCCGACCCGGCACGGACAAGCCACATCGCTGGCGACGGTGGTCCACCTGGTGGCCGACGTTCAAGCTGCCGCTGCGATGTTCAGCGGGCCGCTCGCCATGGAGCAGACCGACGAGTGGAAGGATCCCAATGTCGGCGCTGGCGTGGACCTGCGCTCAGGCCCGTGGAACCTGAAGCTCATCCAGCCGACCGACGCCAACCTGGCCCACTGGATGGGCAACCGGCCCGGGCGCCTGCAGCTGTTGCACTTCGCGCTTGACGACCCTGGCCTCGTACCCGCAGCGCAGCGGGTCGGCGTCTGCGGCGGCGGCGAGCCGCAGGACGCGATGTTCATCGTGCCGCCCGAGGACAACCTGGGTGTGCGCCTGATGCTCACCGAGCACGGTTGAGCACCGCTACTCCGCAGCAGGCGGCTCCCAGCGGTCCACCGGCACCAAGCAGAGGCGACGGCCGGCGATCGGTGCGGCGTGGACCGTGGCATCGGGATGGCGGCATCGGTCGCTCGGCGACAGTGTGATGATCTGGTCGAGCACGCCGTCGTTCTGCGGCCAATCGCAGCCCACCGTGCGCAGTGTGCCGTTGGGTGCCTCCCAGAAGCACTCGCCCACCTCGAGCGCTGCGACGTTTGACGGTTCGGCGTCGGGATCGGCGCTCATGTAGGCACTGGCGACAAAGATCACCATGCCCACCACGGCGATAGTTGCCCATGGCAGCACCCGGATCACCAGCGCGGCGCTGCGGTGACGCACGACGAAGCCCCCCGGCCCGCCGGGCTCTGAGGTTGTTCCGAGGTTCTCGTCCAACTCCTGTTCACCGGGAGTGCCTGGTGGAGCACCGGGGCCACCCGGTCCGGCAGGCCTGGCGGCGGGTGCGGGCGGCGAGGGTTGCGGTGCGGCGGCAGTCCGCTCTTCGTCGTAGAGACGGCGAGACTCGGCCCGCCCCAGCACCCGCCAGGCCTCGTTGACCGCGCGCATGCGCCGGTCAGAGCGCTCGGTCTGCTCCTCGGTGACATCGCCCCGGCGGTCGGGGTGGTTCGCACGGGCCGCCCTGATCCACGCGCGCCGGATTTCCGCCGCATCGGCATCGGGGCGTACGCCGAGCGCTGCGTAGTGATCGGGCAATCGGGCCACCGGCGGCCTCCCGCCTGCGACGCTACTGCCGCCCGTCCGGCACCACGCCGCCGCTCCGATCGACAGCCCGGCCTCGGCGGCACGCCGTTCGCTATCGTCGCGTCCCGTTCCCCTCCCGACGACAAGGCTCACTCGCCATGCCAGAAACCAAGATCGACCCGCGCACACCGGTTCTCGTCGGCGCTGGACAGTTCAAGCAGCGTCCGGAGAACCCCGTCGAAGCGCTCGAACCCGTGGCGATGATGGGCGAGGCGCTGGCGGCGGCGCTCGAGGATGCCGGCGCACCCGGCCTGGCAGCCCGCGCCACGCACACCTGGGTCATCAGGGGGGCATGGCCCTACACCGACCCCGCCGCGTTGCTCAATGCCCGTTTCGGCGCCAGCGCGAAGACCGGACTGTCCACCGACGGCGGCAACACGCCCCAGTCGCTGGTCAACGAAGCGTGCCGGCGCATCACCGCCGGGCAGGCCGAGGTGGTGCTGATCGCCGGCGCAGAGGGAATCTGGAGCCGGCGGCGGGCCCGCCGCCGCAACGAGCGCATCCCCTACACCGACCAGCCCGACGCCGCCCCCGACGAAATTCTCGGCGTGGACGTCGTCATGAACAACAAAGTCGAGCTCGAACGCGGCCTGTCGATGCCCATCAACCTGTACCCGGTCTTCGAGTCCGCGTTCCGGGCTTCGAGGGGCGAGACCATGGACGGGCACCGCGATCGCCTCGCGACGATGTGGGAGAAGTTCAACCAAGCCGCCGTTGCGAACCCCTACGCCTGGGTCCGCACACCGATGAGGGCCGAGGAGATCCGCAATCCCAGCCCCGCCAACCGGCTGGTGGGATTCCCCTACACCAAGGCCATGAACTCCAACTGGGACTTGGACCTGGCTGCGGCGCTCATCGTGTGCTCGGCCGAAGCCGCCTCCGCAGCGGGCGTGCCACGCGATCGCTGGGTGTTCCCGCATTCGGGCACCGACGGACGCGACACCGACTACGTGTCCAATCGCGGCGACCTGCACAGCTCGCCCGCCATCCGCGTGGCCGGCCGCCGGGCGATGGAACTGGCCGGCGTGGGCACCGACGACATCGACTACGTCGACTTGTACTCGTGCTTCCCCTCAGCGGTGCAGATCGCAGCCACCGAGCTAGGCCTCGGTCTGGACCGAGAATTGACGCTCACGGGCGGTCTCACGTTTGCCGGCGGGCCGCTCAACAACTACGTCACGCACTCCATCGCCACGATGGCAGGCAAGCTCCGCGAGAACCCCGGCTCCGTCGGGCTGTGCTCGGCCAACGGCGGGTACCTCACCAAGCACGCCTTCGGCGTGTACTCCACCGAGCCGTCCGAAAGCGGGTTCCGCCATCAGAATTGCCAGGACGAGATCGACCGGTTCCCCGCTGTTGAGCTTGATGCCGACTACACCGGCGACGCCACCATCGAGGCCTACACCGTGATGCACGGCAGGACGCCCAGCGGCGAGTTCGGTCCCGAAGTGGCGCTGGCGTCAGTGCGGACGCCCAACGGCCGTCAGTGGGCCCGCTGCGCCGATCCAGCAGTCATGGACGAGATGACCCAGGCCGAGTTCATCGGCACCGACGTCTCGGTCAACGACGACTTCGAATTCGCACCGGCCTGAGGCAGAACCGGCCGGCGATGCCGCAGCCGCTGTCCACAAGTCACGTCGCCGCTGCACACACGTTGTCCACAGCGGTCGTCGCCGGATCGCCTGGATACTCGCCAATCCGGCGCCCCCTTGTGGAAAGCGGTTCCGGTTGCGTACTCTCACAGGCGCAGGGCGTGTCGCCCCCACTGCGCCTTGCAGTGAACGCACGGGGGGCCTGGAACTGTCATGTCCGCCGCCAACGGGGCCCGATCCTCTCATCGATACCTCAACCGAGAGCTGTCCTGGCTGGACTTCAACCACCGCGTTCTGGCGCTGGCACGAGACGAAGAACTCCCGCTGCTGGAGCGGATCAAGTTCGTGGCGATCCACGCATCGAATCTCGACGAGTTCTTCCAGGTGCGGGTCCCGACCGTGCTCGACTCGATCGACGCCGGGGTGCGCCGGGCAGGTCCCGACGGCCTGACGCCCCGAGCGCAGCTCAAGGGCATTCGCGCTGCAGCGGCCGAGCAGCTGCTCGACGCGTCGTCGCTGTTCGAAGAGGAGCTGCGACCGGCGCTCGCCGTTGAAGGCATCTGCTTCGTCGAACCCGACGATCTCGACGACACCAGCCGGGCCTGGGTCGCCGACCTCTTCCGTGAGCAGGTCTTCCCAGTGCTGACACCGTTGGCCGTCGATCCGGCTCATCCGTTTCCCTATATCTCGGACCTGTCGCTGAACCTCGCCGTGTTCGTCGAGCACTCCCGCAGCGGACCCTCGTTCGCCCGGGTGAAGGTGCCGCCGATCCTGCCGCGCTTTCTGGCACTGCCCGATGCGCATCGCTTCATCACGCTCGAGTCGGTCATCTCGGGGCATCTCGACGAGCTGTTCCCCGGCGTGAAGCTGCTCAGCCACAGCATGTTCCGGGTCACCCGCGACGCGGACCTCGACATCGACGACACCGAGACCGACGACCTGCTCAAGCATCTCGAGCTGGAGCTGCGCCAGCGTCGCTTCGGCGGTGCCGTGCGCCTCGAAGCCGCACCGGACCTCGGCAGCGACGCCCTGGACATGCTCACCCGTGAGCTGAAGCTGACCCACGACGACGTCTACACCTCGTGCGGGCTGCTGGGCCTGACCGACCTGTTCGAGCTCTACGACATCGACCGGGACGATCTCAAGACCCCTCCGCACAACCCGCGCACGCCGCTGCCGCTGCGGGCAGCCACCGACAGCGCGGCGCTGCTGGCGTCGGGCACCCGAAGCGGTCGCGGAGCCCCAAACGAGCCCGAGACCGGCGTCGACTTCTTCGATGTGCTCAAGCGGCAGGACGTGCTGGTGCACCTGCCGTACGAATCGTTCACCACCAGCCTCGACGCCTTCATCCGCCAGGCCGCCGACGACCCTGAGGTGCTCGCCATCAAGTTGACGATGTACCGCACGTCAGAACGGACCCGCCTGGTCGACTCGCTCATCCGTGCGGCCGAGCGCGGCAAGCAGGTGGTGGTGGTCGTCGAGCTGAAGGCCCGCTTCGACGAGCACGCCAACATCGAATGGGCACGGATACTCGAGCGCGCCGGCGTGCATGTCGCCTACGGCGTGGTCGGGCTGAAGACCCACTGCAAGCTGGCGATGGTGGTGCGGCGCGAGAGCCGCGGCATCGCCCACTACTGCTTCATCGGCACCGGCAACTTCAATGCCGACACTGCACGCATCTACGAGGACTTCGGGCTGCTCACCCGCGACGAGGACTTCGCCTCGGACGTCGCCGGACTGTTCAACTCGCTCACCGGCTACAGCCGCAAGACCGACTACCGAAAGCTGGCCGTGGCACCGCACAGCCTCGGCCAGTCGCTGGTGAAGCACATCGCGGCAGAGGCAGCGCACCCCGACGGGCACATCTTCATGAAGATGAACGCCATAGTCGACAACGAGGTGATCGACGCGCTGTACGACGCATCGCAGGCAGGCTGCCGCATCGATCTCGTCGTGCGCGGCATCTGCTGCTTGGTTCCCGGGATCGAGGGCGTGAGCGAGAACATCTCGGTGCGCAGCATCGTGGGCCGCTTCCTCGAGCACAGCCGGGTGTACCGATTCGGCAATGCCGAACGGGGCCACACGATCCTGCTGGGCTCGGCCGATGCGATGCCGCGCAACCTGCGCTACCGCGTGGAGGCGCTGGCGCCCGTCGAGTCTCCCGCCATCGCCGACGAGCTCACCGAGGTCACCGACATGTATCTCGACGAGGGCATTGCACGGTGGGAGCTGGGAAGCGACGGCGAGTGGACCCAGTACCACGGCACGGATCTGCACGCAGTGCTGCTGGCCCGCCACGCCGAGCGCCGCTCGTAAGACTCGAACGGCACGACGGCAACAGCGGTTGGTTTGGGTTGGTAGCATGTTCTGCGTGATTCGCCCATCGACTCGCATCGCACTGCATTCCGCAACCGGGCTGCTCCTTCTCAACTAGGCGGGGACCGCACAGGTCCTCGCCCAACCTCCTGCGCCTCCGGGCCAGGGGGTTTTTTCGTGGCCCGAACCCGACTGATCCGATTTTCCAGAACCCCGAACAACAGCCCCCGACTGCAGGAGATTCCCATGGCAGACGTGAAGCGCATCAGCACCCAGCAGCCCAGCCCGATGCCGTACCACCTCTATGGCACCTACGCCTACCCGGCGCATCTGCCCGACCGCACCTGGCCGGACAAGATCATCTCCGAGGCGCCGCTGTGGTGCTCGGTGGACCTGCGAGACGGCAACCAAGCGCTCATCGACCCGATGGACGTGCCGCGCAAGCGCCAGATGTTCGAGGTGCTCGTAGAGATGGGGTTCAAGGAGATCGAGGTGGGGTTCCCGTCCGCCTCAGCACCCGACTTCGAGTTCTGCCGCATGCTCGTGGAGGAGGACCTGGTACCCGACGATGTCTGGATTCAGGTGCTCACCCAGAGCCGGCCGGAGCTGATCGAGCGGACCTATGAGGCCATCGCCGGGGCGAAGAAAGCGATTGTGCACCTCTACAACCCGACCTCGGAGCTGCAGCGCCGGGTGGTGTACCGCCTCGACCCCGACGGCATCCGCGACATCGCGGTCACGGGCACCCGGCTGTGCAAGGAGCTGGCGCAGCGACACGAGGGCGGCGAGATCCGCTTCGAGTACTCGCCCGAGTCGTTCACCGGCACCGAAATCGACTTCGCGCTCGAGGTGTGCAACGCGGTCAGTGCCGAGTGGGGCGCCACCGAGGCCGACCCGATCATCCTGAACCTGCCCGCCACCGTGGAGATGGCGACGCCCAACACTTACGGCGACCTCATCGAGTACTTCGGGCGCAACGTGGACAATCGCGAGGCTGTCGTGCTGTCGCTGCATCCCCACAACGACCGGGGCTGCGGCGTCGCAGCGGCGGAGTTCGGGGTGATGGCGGGTGCCGACCGCGTCGAGGGCACGCTGTTCGGCAACGGCGAGCGGACCGGCAACGTCGACATCATCACGCTGGCCATGAACCTGTTCAGCCAGGGCGTCGATCCCGAGCTGGACATCAGCCACATCGACCACCTGCGCCGTATCGCGGAGTACTGCAACCAGCTCCCGGTGCATCCCCGCCATCCCTATGGCGGCGACCTGGTGTATACGGCCTTCAGCGGCAGCCACCAGGACGCCATCAAGAAGGGCTTCGAAGCGCTGGCGGACGACTACGACTTCTGGGAGGTGCCCTACCTGCCGATCGATCCAGCGCATGTGGGCCGCACCTACCAAGACGTCATCCGGGTGAACAGCCAGTCGGGCAAGGGCGGCGTGGCCTATGTCATGAAGAACAGCTTCGGCCTCGACCTGCCGCGCCGGCTGCAGATCGAGTTCAGCAGCGTGATCCAGGCGATCACCGACGAGGGCGGCGAGATCCTGCCGGAGGCCATCAAGAAAACTTTCGACGAGACGTACCTGCACGCCGAGTCGCCGTATACCTACGTCGGGCACCGCAGCTACTTCGACTCGGAGTCCTCAGATGAGTCAGAGGTGGAGGCAACGATCAAGGGTCCCGACGGCGAGGTACGGGCGAAGGGGCGCGGCAACGGCCCGCTGTCGGCGTTCAAGACTGCTCTGGGCGATGCGCTGGGCATCGATGTCAGCCTCGTCGACTACCACGAGCACGCCGTCGGAGCTGGTGCTGACGCCACCGCTGCGGCCTATGTGGAGATCGAGACGCCGACCCGTGACGTCTATTGGGGAGTGGGACTGCACCCGAACATCGTCACGGCCAGCTTCCGGGCCCTGCTGTCTGCAATCAACCGGTCGCACCCTGGGCCCGATGCCGGAGCGCTCGCCCGCTGAGCCCGCTCTCGAGCTTCGCCGGCGGCACCCTGTTCGGCAGCCGCCTCGGCAGCCGGCCCGCCGACGTGCTGGCCCTGCATGGCTGGGGCCGAAGCCACAGCGACTTCGATACGGCCCTGACCGGTCTGGTCAAGACGCACCCAGGCACGGGCGCGATCGCGCTCGACCTGCCCGGGTTCGGCGCCACCCCAGCGCCTCCGGAGTCCTGCGGCGCAGCGGGCTACGCCGAGATGGTGCGCCCGGTCCTGGATGAGTGCGGCCCGCGGGTCATCCTGGTCGGGCACAGCTTTGGAGGCCGGATAGCCGTCGAGCTGGCGGCCCGGTTCGGGGAGGCCGTGGCGGCGCTGGTGCTCTGCGGTGTGCCACTGCTGCGGCGCAGCGACCGTCCTGCTGCACGACCGGCGCTGCGCTACCGGATCGCGCGGGGATTGCATCGCCGCCGGCTGCTCGGCGAGAGCACGATGGAGCGCATGCGGCAGCGGTACGGCAGCGCGGACTACCGGCGCGCCACCGGCGTCATGCGCGACGTGCTCGTCACCGCCGTCAACGAGACCTACCAAGACCAACTCGGCCGGATCTCCCGGCCCGTCGAGCTCGTGTGGGGCCGCCAGGACGACGAGGTGCCCGTCGAGGTCGCTGAGCGCGCAGCGGGGCTGCTCGCCGACCCGCGGCTCACGGTGCTCGATGGCGTCGGACACGATGTGCCCACCGAAGCCCCCGGCGCGCTTGCCGATGCTGTCGTGCGGCAGCTCCGGTCGCCATAATGGGCAGCGCCGAATGTGGTGGCGCTGACAGATCGGCTCTGATGCCATGCCGCTGGTGAGCTGCACCGGATGAACTGCGCGAGATGAACCAGGTCGTGCTGTGGACGTCGGTCGCGGCCGGTGCGGTCAGTGCGGGCCGCTGGCTGCGTGTTGCCCAGCGCGAGCATTACGGCATCGGGCGCACCTCGCGCTTCGCCCGGCGTTGGTGGCTGCTCGACTGGCCTAACCGCGTGTGGTTGGCAGCAGCGGCAGCCGGCGTGGTGCTGAGCGGCACGTACTGGTGGGCGCCGGCGATCACGGCGGCAGCAGTGGTGATCGGGCCGCAGGGCCTCGACATACGGGGACGCACGAGCCCGCTTGCGTGGACCCGCCGCCTGGCGACGTTGGCGACGACGCTGACGCTGCTGTGGTTGGTGCTGGTGGGCGTGGGTCTGGCCGCGGGGCTGGCGGCTCCGGTGCTGGCAGTGCTGCTGTTCGGCATGCCGCTGTGGGTGGACGTCTCGTTGGCGCTGCTGGCACCGTTCGAAGCGGTCCTGTCGCGCCGCTGGGTCCACCGTGCTCAGCAGCGGCTCGAGCGCATCGATCCGGTGCGCGTGGCCATCACCGGGTCGTACGGCAAGACCACGATCAAGGGCTACCTGCGCCAGCTCGTGGAGGGAACCCGATCGGTGGTCGCGACGCCGGCCAGCTTCAACAACACCGCCGGCGTGTCCCGCAGCGTCAACGAACAACTCGCTCTGGGCACCGAAGTGTTCATTGCCGAGATGGGCACGTTCTCGGTCGGGGAGATCGCCGCCATGACCAAATGGGTCCGGCCTTCGGTGTCGATCCTCGCGTCGATCGGGCCCGTGCACCTCGAGCGCTTCGGCAGCCTCGATCGCATCGTGGCTGCCAAGGCCGAGATCTTCGCCACGAGCCGCACAGCGATCCTCAACATCGATGCGTACGGCTTGGGGGCCGAGGCCGATCGGCTGGCCGCCTCGGGACTGCGCGTCATCCGCTGCTCGACGCAGGACGCAGGCGCGGACGTGGCGGTGCTGCGAGTCGATGGGACCGCAGACGTGGACGGCGAGGACCCGACGCCCGACGCTTCCTTCGAGGAGCTCGTCGACGAGGCCACCGTGCCGCGCCGCATCACGGTGTTCGGACGGGAAGTCGACACCCGACCGCTCGGCCATGCCGCGCCGGGCAACGTGGCGTGTGCTGTGGCCGCGGCCTCGGTGCTCGGCGTGTCCGATGAGGACATCGCTCGCCGGCTCGCCGACTTGCCGACTCCCGAGCATCGCCGCACGGCTGCGCACAGCGAAGGCGGCGTCATGGTGATCGACGACACGTACAACTCCAATCCCGCCGGCGCTCGCGCCGCCCTCGGGATGCTGGCCAACACCGAAGCCGGTCGGCGCGTTGTGGTCACTCCCGGCATGGTCGAGCTCGGGCGCACTCAAGCGCACGAGAACCGCCTGCTGGGCGAGCACGCCGCCCGCGTCGCCGACGATGTCCTCATCGTGGGTCGCACCAACCGCACTGCACTGCTGGGCGGCGCGGCCGGCTGGGACAGCGCCACTGCGCGGCGGGCGACGCGGGGCCGGGGCGCGCGCAGCCTGGTGCACGACCGCTCCGATGCCCGTGCCACGGTCCGCTGCGTCGCGGATCGCGATGAGGCTGTGCGCTGGGTGCGCGCTCACCTGCAGTCCGGAGATGCAGTGCTCTACGAGAACGATCTCCCCGACCACTACCCCTGAGCACCCGGTTCCCATGAGAACATTGCCCCGATGCCCAGTCGGCTGAGATCACCGGGGTCAGCACCATGACCCGTCCCGGCATCTGCTTCGGCGGTCCGTCGCCCGAGCACGACATCTCCATCCTCACGGGGCTGCAGGCCGTCCATGCGCTCGACGAGGCGGGGCGCGATCCGGCAGCGCTGTACTGGTCGCCGACGGGCTCGTGGCACGAGGTGGACCCTGGGCTCGAGGCGTCGGCCTTCGCAGAAGGCGTGCCGCGAGGCTCCAGCGAGGTCGAGCTGGTGGGGCGGCCCGGCGTCGGCTTCGTGCGGGCCGACCGGCGCCGCCGACCGGTGGCGGTCGACGTCATTGTCAACTGCTGCCACGGCGGGCCCGGTGAAGACGGCGGGCTGCCCGCCGCGCTGGATATCGCAGGTGTCCCCTACACCGGGCCGGGGCAGGCCAGCGCGGCAATCTGCATGGACAAGCTGGCCTTCAGCGGCGCCGTCGCGGCTGCGGGACTGCCTGCGCTGCCGCTGTGGCTGCTGACACCCGACGCCCCCGGCGATGGCCAGCTGGCCGACCTTGCCGACGGCCCGCTCATCGTGAAACCGCGCTTCGGCGGTTCGTCGATCGGCATCGAGATCGTCGACGACCTCGCGACGGCCCGAGCCCTCGCGGGCACCTCGCCGCTGCTGCGCGACGGTGCCGTCGTGCAGCGCTACCTCACCGACATCATCGACCTGAACATCTCCGTGCGGACTTGGCCCGAGCTGCGGCTCAGCGCTGTCGAGCGGCCGGTGCGCGGCGACAGCACCATCTACACCTACGCCCAGAAGTACCTGACAGGCGGGGGCGGCATGGCCACCGCGCCGCGTGAGCTGCCAGCAGCGCTCCCCCTAACGATCGAAGCAGCACTGAGGGCGGCGGCTGCCGAAGTGGCGCGCCTCGTCATGGCCCGGTCGGTGATGCGCATCGACTTCCTGTGGGACGGCAGCGACGACCCCGCTGGACTCTGGGTGAACGAGATCAACCCGATTCCCGGCTCGTTGAGCTGGTACTTCTGGTCGAACGAGGGCGACAGCCTCATCGCGCTGCTCGATGACCTGATCGCCGAAGCACTGGACGGGCCGACTCGCCGCTTCGTCACTCAGGGGGCTGACGGCACCGCCTTGCGCTCGGTGGGAACCATCGCTTCCAAGTTGGCATAGCGGCGATGTACAGCCGCGCAGCCACCACTGGGGCCATGTTTCACCGAATCGCACTTGCGTGGGCAGCTGCAGTGCTGCTGATGGCAGGGTGCACCTCGTCGGGGCCCTCCGCGGACGCCGGCGGCGCCAGCGGGGGCGCCGATCTGAGCGACTGCGAACGCGCTCGCCTGGCAGCCGCCCTCGGCCTGGCCGATGCGTCAGAAGTATCGCTGCCGCTGGACCCCGCAGATGAACCCCTGGCCGACATCGCCCGGGACATCTGCGCACTTGGCGGCGACACACCCGGTGACTCCGTGCCCCTCGACGCGAGCGTCCGCTTGCCAGCGGAAGAACGCGACGCGGCGCTGCCAGCGGCGCTGGTGCGCGCGCCGGCGATCTTCGACCCCACCGACGCGCCGCCCGGCGAGGTTCCGTACCTGGACGGGCTGTGGATCGCGTGCGGGCAGGGCTCTGCCAGCGCGTGCAACGCGCTGCTCTTCGAGTCCTCCCCGGGCAGCGACTACGAGGCGTTCGCCTTCAGCTGCGGCGGCCGTGAGAACCTCCACTGCAGCGTGCTGCTGGGAGAGCCGGACGCCGATGCTGGCCTGCTGGGCATCGAGTTCGGGCCCGACTCGCCGGCGCCGGGCAACATCGCCGAGCTGGACCGATGGTGGGATGCGTGCGGGAAAGGCAGTGCGCGTGCCTGCGCGCAGCTCGTGCTGTCGGCGCCAGGCGGCTCGGCGTACGCCAGCTTCGGCTGGACCTGCGGGGGCCGCACGACCCGCGATTGCACGCTGCTGGTGGGCGACGACGGCTCACCGCCGGCGCTCGCGGGCCGATCGCCGCAGGACCCTCCCCCCGGAGACGACGACTATCTGGACCAGCTCTGGCGGCTGTGCGGGGCAGCCGACGCGCCCGCCTGCCGGGATCTCGCCACCTTCGGAGCACCCGGCAGTGACTACGAGCGCTTCGCTCTGTCGTGCGGCTGGCGGGCCGTCAGAGCCTGCGCCCGGCTGTTTGCCGAGATGACCACTGAGCCGTCTGCATGAGCGTTTTCGGCCGCTGTGCGCGTATTCGGCCCCTGATGGGGCTAAACAACACGTCGTGATCGCCGACGCCTTGACCGGCAAGCGCATCGCCATCACCGGTGCGACCGGGTTCTTGGGCACGGCGCTCGTCGAGCGGCTGCTCCGCTCAGTACCCGATTGCGAACTGGTGCTCGTGGTGCGGCCCGGTCGCCGCACCGACGTGCGCCGCCGGGTCGAGCGAGAAGTGCTGCGAAACGATGCCTTCGAGCGCCTACGCGAAGCTTGGGCCGACGATTTCGACGACATCTGCGGGCGCCGCATCACCGTCGTGTCCGGCGATGTCAGCATCGACGGGCTGGGGCTGTCCCACGACGACCGCGAGCTTCTGTGCTCGTGCGACATCATCATTCACGCCGCCGCGACGGTCAGCTTCGACAGCCCGCTGGACGCCTCCATCGAGACGAATCTGCTTGGCCCGAACAGACTGCTCGAGGCGTGCCACGCTGAGGGCGCCACCCCGCACCTCATCGCAGTGTCGACGTGCTACGTCGCCGGCAACCGGCGCGGTTCGGCGGCCGAAGTCTTCCTCGCCGAAACGCCGTTCTCGATGGACATCGACTGGCGGTCGGAAGTGTCCGCGGCGCGGCGTACCCGCGCCGATCTCGACGCAGCCAGCCGGGCACCGGATCGTCTGCGCCGATTTCACCGCGACGCCCGTGAGGAACTCGGTCCAGCCGGGCTGCCCATGCTCGCGGCCAAAACTGAGCAGCTGCGCCGCGAGTGGGTTGACGACGAAATGGTGACGGCCGGCCGCAGCCGCGCCACCTCGCTCGGCTGGCCCGACGTGTACACGTACTCCAAAGCGCTCGGCGAGCAGGCCCTGGTGGAGCTGCGGGGCGACGTGCCCATCACCATCGTGCGCCCGTCGATCATCGAGTCGGCGTTCAGCGAGCCGTCGCCGGGTTGGATTCGTGGGTTCCGCATGGCTGAACCGCTCTTCGTGTCGTTCGCGAAGGGCGAGCTGGACACCTTTCCGGGCTACCCCGAAGGCGTCATCGACGTCATCCCGGTCGACATGGTGGCGGCAGCCATCATCGCCGTGGCCGCCCAGGGGCCCACGTCCGAAGCGGAGATCTTCCAGGTGGCCTCGGGGGCAGTGAACCCGCTGCGGTTCAAGGTGCTGACCGAGACGACGATGACGTGGTTCCAGGACAATCCCGTGTATGACGCCAAGGGTCATCCCACTGCCAGCACGCAGTGGCGCTATGCAGGCGCCAGCGGGCTGGAAGAGCAGCTTGACCGCGCCATGACGGTCTTCAACACAGCGGAGAAGATCGTCAACCACCTGCCGATGCGGGGCCGCAACGACTTCACCGTGCGCCTCGCGCAGCGGCGCGCCGGGCTCGAGCAGATCCGCGACTACGTGCAGCTCTACGGCGCGTACGGCAAGTGCGAGGCGCTGTACAGCATCGACCGCACGCTGGAGCTGTGGGATTCGCTGCCTGACACCGACCAGGAGCGGTTCGGCTTCGATCCTCGGGTCATCGACTGGCCGGGCTACATCGCCGATGTCCACCTTCCGACGGTCATCACCCAGGCTCGTGTCAAGACCACACCCCAGCCCCGCACCGGGCCCAGCCGCAACGAGCGGCTGTGCACCGCAGTGCTGGACCCGGCGCGTCACTTTGCCGCATTCGATCTCGAGAACACCCTGATCGCCAGCAACGTCGTCGAGACCTACGCCTGGTTGGCCACCCGCCGGCTGGACACGCCCCAGCGGGTGCGGTTCGCACTGCGCACGCTGGCTGAGACACCTGGGCTGTGGCGGCGCGACCGGCGCGACCGCACCGACTTCCTGCGTCACTTCTACCGCCGCTACCGGGGCGCGCCGGTGGGCCAGCTCGATGCTGACGCCGCGGAGATGCTCAGCCATCTCTTTCTGACGAAGGCCTTCCCGGCGGGGCTGCGGCGGGTGCGCGAGCACCGCGCCGCCGGTCATCGGACGGTGCTCATCACCGGCGCACTCGAACTGGCGGTCAACCCGTTGGCACCGCTGTTCGATCACATCATCGCTGCGCGCATCGACAGTCGCGAGGGGCGCTATACCGGCGAGATGATCGATGTCCCGCCCACCGGGGAGGTACGCGCCCAGATGATGGTGGACTGGGCCGAAGTCGAGGGCTTCGAGCTGTCCCAGGGTGTGGCCTACGCCGATGCGGCCTCGGACATGCCCATGCTGGAAGCCGTGGGCTATCCCGTCGCGGTGAATCCCGAGACCAGGCTGGTCACGATCGCCGACAAGCGGGGCTGGCTGTGCGAGAACTGGGAGCGCGCCCCCGGCGGACCCCGGCCGCTGCTGCCGATCGCGCCGCGCTTCGGCGTGCGCGCAAGCACCGAGCGCCTCGACCGGTCGCACCGCCGGAGCCGGGCCACAGCAATCGCAGGAGACCGGCGATGACCGCCCGCAAAGGACTGGTCCTCGAGGTGGACCGGACGACCCCGCCAATCCTGTTCCACCACGGCGAGGGCTTCCGCCTCAACAAGCTGCCAGTCGGCAGCCGGGTGGTGTACCCGAACGAACCGCTCGATCCGGTGCGCGATCCCGAGCGCGCCATCGCCGAGGCGTTGGCACACCCGCTCGGCGACCGCGAACCGCTCGCGTCGTACATGCAGCCGGGCATGAAGCTGACCATCGCATTCGATGACATCTCCCTGCCGCTGCCGCCGATGGCGGCACCCGACATCCGCGGCCGCATCATCGAGCAGGTCCTCGACATGGCCGCGGCTGCAGGCGTCGACGACGTGCATCTCATCGCGGCGCTCGCGCTGCACAGGCGCATGACCGAAGCCGAACTGCGTCACGCAGTCGGCGATCGGGTATACGACGCCTTCGCACCCCACGGCCAGCTCTACAACTTCGACGCCGAGGACCCCGACGGGCTGACCCACCTCGGCACCACCGAGGCGGGCGAGGAGGTGGTGATCTCCACGCGGGCCGTCGAGTCGGACCTGCTCGTGTACGTCAACATCAACCTGGTGTCGATGGACGGCGGCCACAAGAGCGTGGCCACGGGGCTGTCGCCCTACGCCGCGTTGCGCCACCACCACAACGTGGACACCATGCTCCACTCCACCTCGTTCATGGATCCCGAGCACTCCGAGTTGCACACGCGCAACTGGCGCCAGGGCCGGCTGCTGGCCGAAGCCGGCGTGAAGGTCTTCCAGATCGAGACCACCCTCAACAACGACACGTTCCCCGCGCCGTACGACTACCTGCAGAAGCGCGAATGGGAGATGTCCCCGCGTGACCGCATGATGCTGATGGGCACCAAGACGGCGCTGGATCTGATGTCCCGCCGCCAGGCCCGCCGCATCTTCCACAACATCCGGGCGCCCTACGGGCTCACCTCGATTCAGGCGGGCGAGGTCGAGGCGGTCCACGAACGGACGCTGACCCACGTCTACCGACAGCACCTCGTGCGTGTGGAGGGCCAGACCGACGTGCTGACGATGGGGCTGCCGTACCTGTGCCCCTACAACGTCAACTCGATCATGAATCCGATCCTGGTGGCGTGCCTGGGGCTCGGCTATTTCTTCAACCTGTACCGGGGTCGCCCGCTCGTCCGTCACGGCGGTGTCGTGATCATGTCGCACCCCACGCCGTGGGAGTTCCACCCCGTCCACCATCCCAGCTACATCGACTTCTTCGAGGAAGTGCTGGCCGACTCGACCGATCCTGCGGTCATCGAGCACCGATATGAGAAGCGCTACGCGGAAGACGAGTGGTACCGGCACCTGTACCGGACCTCGTACGCCTACCACGGCGTGCACCCGTTCTACATGTGGTACTGGTGCGCGCACGCGCTCGAGCACCTGGGCGGGGTGATCGTCGTCGGCGGCGACAAGGCCGCCATTCAGCGCATGGGCTTCCGATCGGCTTCGACGATGAATGATGCGCTCGAGATGGCGACCGACGTGGTGGGACGCGACCCGTCGATCACGCACATTCACAATCCGCCCATGCTGATGGCCGATGTCGTCTGAGAAGCCCCCGATATCCCATCTCGGGGCCAAGCGCGCCCTGCGCACAAGGGCGTCAGTGACGCGCGTCATGCGCGGCACCGAGTTTCCGCTGCGAGCGGCTGCAACCCCCCGGGGCGAGACGCCCCTGCCGGTCAACGTGGGGGCGAACTACGACACTGACTGGGCTCGGCGATTCCCAGCTCGGGTTGCCCGACGGGTGGCACGCGACACCATCGTTCGCGCTCTGGTGCGCTACTACGCCCAGCCGACCGTCAAGGGAGTCGACCGGATCAGCGAGCTGGACGGGCCGGCGGTGTTTGTCGCCAATCACCAGAGCCACGCCGACACTGCGGTCATCGTCACATCGATCCCCGAGCCGTGGTGCAACCGGCTGGTGGTGGGTGCCGCCGCGGACTATTTCTTCGGCAATCGCTTCACATCGGCGATCTCGGCGCTGTTCGTGGGTGCGATACCGATCGAGCGCACTGCGCTGAACCGTCGCACCATCGACAAGGCAGTCGGGTTGCTGCGCAGCGGTTGGAGCCTGGTCATCTACCCCGAAGGCGGCAGATCCCGGGACGGCTGGGGTCAGCAGTTCCGACCCGGCGCAGCGTTCTTGGCGAAGCAGGCGGGGGTGCCGGTCGTGCCGGTGCACATCCGGGGCACGTTCGACATCTTGCGCAAGGGTCGGGCGTGGCCGAGGCGAGCCCGTTCGGTGGTCAACTTCGGTCGCCCGCTCGACTTCTACGAGGGCGAGAACAACCGCCGGTTCACGAGGCGCCTGCAGGCAGCAGTCGAGGGCCTCGCCGACGAGACCGCGACCGGCAACTGGTTTGCCGCCCGCCGGCGCCTGCACAGCGCCGACAGCCCGGGCATCGAAGGACCTCCGGGGTCAGCCTGGCGTCGCCGCTGGGCGCTCACCGAGCCGCCGCACGAGGCAAGCCCCCAGGCAAGTTCGACGATCTCCAAGCGTCGCTGGCCCTACGTGTAGCGCCTCTCGACTGCCTGCGGGGAAGCCAGCGGCGCTGCGGGATCGCAGCCAGCTCGTATCGTTCGATTGGTGGTGTCGATGGCTGGTGCACACGCTGGTGTCAACTGATCGCCGCTTGGCTTGGGCGGCAGCCGCGCTGGCCTTCGCCGTCGGCGCGCTCGCCTTCCCGAACGCAGCAAGCGCCAACTCGATTGACGAGCAATGGCACGTCACCGACCCGATCATCGGCCTGTGGGAGCCGCCACGCCCGATCCCCGAACCCAAGTCTCGGTGGCAGGAGCCCCAGCCCGCCGGCCTTGACTCGCTGTCCTTCCCTCACTTCACCGGCACGGAATTCAACCGGCTGTTCAACACCGCAGGGCTGCCCAACCTCTCGTCGATCACGGACCCGCCGAGCATCACTGATTCGGAGGAGATGGACCAAGCCGTACGGATCCGGGCCGAGGATCGCGGCTACCTGCGCCGGCCGCTGCCGCACGACTACTCGTTGCTGCGCTTCATCGACAGCGGGCTCGCGTTGCAGCGTCCAGCGGCGGAGGCATGGCTGGCACTGGCGGAAGATGCTGCCGAGCACGGCTTCGAGCTGGAGCTCAACTCTGCCTACCGCGGCCACCGTTACCAGCGCGAGGTGTACCTGCGACCCCTGGACTCGCCCTATGAGATCGACGACCTCGCAGAGCGGATGAAGATGTCGGCACCACCCGGTTACTCCAAGCACCACACTGGGTACGCCATCGATATCGGCCAAGCGGGATACAACCGCTTCGGGAGTTCGCCGGCTTATGCGTGGTTGGCTGCGGACAACTTTGCCAACGCCAAGCGGCACGGCTGGATCCCGAGCTACCCGCCCGATGGCGGTCGGCAAGGCCCGGTGCCCGAGCCATGGGAGTTCACCTACGTCGGCGTCGAGGCGATCCTGTGCTTCCATCAGCCGCCGGCCGGCGACGATCCTCTCTGCAACAGCTGAACGGTCGGCCCGGGAGCGGCGGAATCGGGGCGAGTAGCGTCTCGCGAATGGCTGAGACTGCAACCGAGCAACGTGAGATCGATCCCGATCTGCTGAAGAAGCTCGCCTTTCAGGTGTGGACATACAAGAAGGGCGAGATGGTGTCGGCGATGCTGCACATCGGCGACCAGCTGGGGTTGTTCACCGCCCTCTCGGAGACCCAACCCGCCACGAGCAATGACGTCGCCGAGGCGACCGGCCTCGCCGAGCGGCTGGTACGAGAGTGGCTGTACGGCGTGGCTGCTGCAGGACTCGTCAATCACGACGACGGCGCCTTCTCGCTGTCGCCCGAGGCCGAGGCGCTGCTCGTCGATGAGGAAGGCTCACTGCACTTTGCCATGGGCGCCTTCCGCGGCGGTCTCGGCGACGAGGTCTTGGACTTGATCGTCGATTCGTTCCGCACCGGCATCGGCATGACCTACGAGCAGCAAGGCCCCCGGGCGGCTGCCGGCCTGGCCCGCACGACCGGTCCATTCAGCCGCCAGAACCTCACCTCGGTCATCCTGAGCGGTCTCGACGGCGTCGTGGCCAAGCTCGAACGCGGCGCCAAAGTGCTGGACGTGGGCTGCGGGGCGGGCGTGTCAGCCTGCTTGATCGCTGAGAAGTGGCCTCGCTCGGAGGTGGTCGGCTTCGATCCCTCGGCCATCGCCATCGCACAAGCCGAAGAGCGCGCCGAAGACGCCGGTTTGGAGAACACAACCTTCATCGAGGCCGGCGCGGCCGATGTGCCAGCCACGGGCGACTTCGACCTGGCGCTCACCTTCGACTGCCTGCACGACATGCCCCGGCCCGACGACGCACTCGACGCAATCCGGGCCGCGCTGGACGCCGACGGCACGCTGCTCATCAAGGACATCCGCTCGAAGGGCGATTTCGACCAGGACCGGCGCAACCCGATGCTGGCCATGTTCTACGGATTCTCCGTCACGAGCTGCTTGCAGTCGGCGCTGAGCGAGCCGGGCGGCATGGGACTTGGGACGCTCGGTCTCTATCCCGACAAGGCCCGGGAGATGGCCGCCGCCGCAGGATTCACCCGATTCGTCGAGCACGACTTCAACGACGCCGCAAACCTCTACTACGAGGTCCGCCCCTGACGCTGGGCTGTGCTCGGGCGGCGACGAGAGCTGTGCACGATCACGACCGCGGTGAGGATCTCGGCCTCGAGATACTGGCGGTGGCTGACCTCGTTCGCGTAGTGCCGCAGGAGTCGCACCGCGGCATCCCGACCGATCTCGGTCTCCATCGTTTCGGCCTCGGGCTCGGCCAGCAGAGCGATGCGCTCCTCGAGGTTCTGAGCACCGCTTGGGGCACTTACGAACTCCAGCACGGCTCGCGCACCCGAGATTCCGAGAGTCGCCTGAACCCACCGCCGTCTGTCCGGACCCGACGGAGACTGCTCGCTGATCACGGCCAGCGCTTCCTCCGCTACCGCTTCCAGCCTGGCCACGCTGTCCGCATCGCAGCCGTGCCGAACCGCATGCGCCCCGACGAAGTGCTTCAGCTCCGCCGTGCTCTGTGCGGAGAGCTCGACGATGAGACTTGCGCGGCACCCGATCAAGCTGTTCGCCACAACTGTCACGACAAGTACGAGGCTGCCGGCTGTCAGGCCGTTCTGCGAGACGGCAGCCCACACGACGCCCTGCGGGAGCGACAGGACGCCGAGTTCGACGCTCAGCCCCACCGCGAGGGGCACGGCCACTACGACTGCGTCACGTGCACTGCGCAGGCGCTGTACTGAGCTGATCACGATGCGCACCACGAGTGGCACCAAGGCCACGATCACGTAGGCCGCCAGGATCGGCCGAGGGATGGCAACGGCGACCGCCCACAGCTTCGGGACGAACGCCGCTATCAGGAAGAAGCAGCCGGCAACGATTCCGACACGGCGCGATGCGCACCGCGTCTGATTGATGAACGCAGGCCCGACGCCGGCAATCGTCACCGGCAGCGATCCGACGACGCCGGAGGCGATGGTCCCGACGCCAGTGCGCCAGTTGGCTCGCTGCACTTCACGAAAGTCCAACGCTCGCGGCGTCCGCCAAGAGACCAAGCGTGTGTTGGACGCAACGCCCTGGGAGCGAACGAGGATGGCGAACGAGACGATGAGGAACGAGGGCAGCATCGACACGAAGGTCTCATAATCGATATTCCAACCCGGGCTGCTGCCGATCTCGGCAAGTCCCACCCAGGCTGCGTCCGCCACGAGGTCGAAGTCGTAGGCGCCCACGGCGATCGCGCCCACCAAGCCCGTGCCGACCCCTGCCGCCGGCGCCCAGATTCGCCACGACCTCGGAGCCCACAGCGCGATGGCCGCGATGACGGCCACGGTCAGCAGGACGCTGATCGGCACGAACCAGTCGAGGCGCGCCTCAAGCGAACTCCCCGCGTCCGCGAGCACGGGTACCAGCGCTGCGAATGCCAGCACGAGGACCGTGCCGCGTACCTGCGGTGTCACGACTCGACGCAGGTACGACAATCGCAGGCCGATCACGATCTGGAAGAAGCCAGAAACCACGACGAGCGCCGCCATCGTGGCGGGACCGCCGCTCGCCAGCGCCAAAATGCAGAACGGCAGGCTGACCAAATCGACCGTTGCGACATACAGGCTGTCGCTGCGCAGACGTCCGAGGCGCACGGTGAGCAGCAGCGTCGTGGCGACGCACACCACCATCGACGCCACGACGGCGCGCGCCGCGACGGCATCTGTTTCGCCGGCGAGCTGGGACACGAGCGCTGGCAGGATCGCCAGCGGCACCACCATCAGCAGCGACAGTTGGCCGGCGATGCCCGCAGCGGCCCGTCCAGTCGGATACTCGTCCGGCTCGTACGTCGGTGCCAGCGGGGCACCGCCCGCGGTCACGCAAATACCTTAGTAATGAAGCAAATTCACGGTCGAAGCCACGCTCGGAATGGGCACCTTGCCGCCCCGGGAGGCACCGCGGGGCAAACCTCTAGATTGAGGACGCGGCCGGCGCGGACTCCACTGCCAGTGCAGTTCAGTGCATCTGCCGCCAATGCCGCCAACCGGGGAGTTGTCCATGGCTGTTCACGCGAGTACTCCGATCGAGCTGATCGAAGGGGTGTACGCCGGGCTGGGCGACGCCGTGGCGTTCGGGCGTGAGCGGGTGGGCCGCGCGCTCACGCTGTCGGAGAAAATCCTGATAGCGCACCTGTCCCACCGTGAACAGGAACTTGAACGAGGCCTCTCCTACGTGGACTTGGCGCCCGATCGCGTCGCCATGCAGGACGCCACGGCACAGATGGCGTGGCTGCAGTTCATGACCGCCGGGCTGGACGAGGTGGCGGTGCCCACCACGACCCACTGCGACCATCTCATCCAAGCTCGCGAGGACGGCAAGCGCGATCTGCTCGCCGCCTCAGAGAACAACGAGGAGGTGTACGACTTTCTCGAGAGCGTGTGCGCCCGCTACGGCGCAGGCTTCTGGAAGCCCGGCAGCGGCATCATTCACCAGGTCGTGCTCGAGCAGTACGCCTTTCCCGGCGGGATGATGATCGGCACCGACAGCCACACGCCCAATGCCGGCGGGCTGGGCATGGTGGCGGTCGGCGTAGGAGGCGCCGACGCGGTCGACGTCATGACCGGCTTCGCCTGGAACGTGCGGTGGCCCAAGGTCATCGGCGTGAACCTGGTCGGCGAGCTGTCCGGTTGGAGTGCGCCGAAGGACGTCATCCTGAAGGTGGCCGAAATCCTCACCGTGTCCGGCGGCACCGGCGCGATCGTGGAGTACTTCGGCCCGGGCGCCGAATCGCTGAGCGCCACCGGCAAGGGCACGATCTGCAACATGGGTGCCGAGATCGGCGCCACCACGTCGCTGTTCGGCTACGACGCCGCGATGGCACGCTACCTGTCGGCCACCGGGCGCGCTGCGGTGGCCGCGGCGGCCGACGGGGTCGCCGAGCACCTGCGGCCCGATGACGAAGCGATGGCCGACCCCGGCGCCCACTACGACCAGGTCATCGAGATCGACCTGTCCCAACTGCGGCCTCACATCAACGGTCCCCACACGCCCGACCTCGCCCGCGAAGTGTCTGCCTTGGGGGTGGAGGCCGCAGCCGAGGGCTGGCCGCTGCAGATCAGCGCAGCGCTCATCGGCAGCTGCACCAACTCCAGCTACGAGGACATCACCCGCGCTGCCTCGATCGCCCGTGATGCGGCTGCCAAGGGGCTGCGGGCACGGACGCAGCTGCTCGTGACGCCCGGTTCGGAGCAGGTTCGGGCCACCATCGAGCGTGACGGGCTGCTCGCCGACTTCGAAGCGCTCGGCGCCACCGTGCTGGCGAACGCCTGCGGACCCTGCATCGGTCAGTGGGACCGCTCGGGTGACGAGAACTACGTGCCGGGCCAGGCGAACGTGATCGTCACGTCCTACAACCGCAACTTCCCCAAGCGCAACGATGGCGACGCAGCGACGCTGGCATTCGTGACGTCGCCCGAGACCGTCATGGCGCTGGCGTTGGCGGGAACGCTGGACTTCGATCCCGTGGACGGCGTGCTGCACACCGATGCCGGGGACCCGGTCACGTTGCCGACACCGGTGGGCGTCGAGCTGCCGCCGGCCGGCTTCGATCCCGGCGAGAGCGGGTTCGTGGCGCCGCCGGCCGACC
Source organism: Acidimicrobiia bacterium (assembly GCA_022820925.1). GTDB lineage: Bacteria > Actinomycetota > Acidimicrobiia > Acidimicrobiales > Poriferisodalaceae > Poriferisodalis. The sequence continues at coordinate 264,327 of JAJEEO010000008.1, forward strand.
GGGGCAGCGTCGAGGTGCGTGTCTCGCCGACATCAGATCGCCTGCAGGTGCTCGAGCCGTTCGCAGCGTGGGACGGCAACGACTACGCAGATCTCCCGGTGCTGGTCAAGGCCAAGGGCAAGTTCACCACCGACCACATCTCGATGGCCGGTCCGTGGCTTCGTTATCGGGGTCACCTCGAGAACATCTCGGGCAATCTCTACCTCGGTGCGGTGAACGCCTTCGACGGCTACGACGTCGGGCATGGCAAGAACCAGTTGACCGGCGAGACGCAGCCGTACCCGGAGATCGCGAAGGCCTATCACGCCGCCGGCGTGAACTGGGCGGTGATCGGCGACCAGAACATGGGCGAGGGCTCGAGCCGTGAGCACGCCGCCATGGAGCCGCGCTTCCGGGGCGGCTTGGTGGCGCTGTGCCGAAGCTTCGCCCGCATCCATGAAACCAATCTGAAGAAGCAGGGCATGCTGCCGCTGACCTTCGCAGACCCCGCTGACTACGACCGCATCGATGAGGACGACCGGATCTCGGTGGTGGGGCTTGCCGATCTGGCACCGGGTCGCCCGGTCACCGTCGAGGTGCGCAAGCCATTGGGCGATACGTTCTCGTTCGAGGCCAACCACACGTTCAGCGACGACCAGGTGGAGTGGTTCAAGGCGGGTTCGGCGCTCAACATCATCCGAGCCTCGCTCTGACGCGAGGAAGCCGGCCCGGGGGGAGGGCCGGCTTCTTCGCTGAGGTCGCTGGGCGTGGGGGACGCTTCGACCTGTTGCCGGTCGGAGCGGGGGCTCCCGATCCGGCGTTCGCCTGCCTGGGTGGGGGGACACCGTGCGGCAGTGCGATATGTAGAGCGGTTTGGGGTAACCGCTTGAGATCAAATTAGCGCTGGCTCTACTATCGGGCCAGCAGTTAGTGCAGATAGTTTCAATCTCTTTGAGAGATAATGCGCCGCCCTGCACTATCGTGACCTCATGGACCTCAAGTACCTCGAAGCGCTGGCCGCAGTAGCCGAGCATGGGCGCTTCTCCGCCGCTGCACGAGCGCTGCACACCGTGCAGTCCAACGTGTCGAGCCACATCGCCAAGTTGGAGGACGAATTGGGCGCGGTGCTCGTGGATCGCGCGGTGGGATCGCTGACGTCCGAAGGCGAAGTAGTGCTGGCACGCACCAAGCGCATCAACTCCGAGATCGCCGCGATGCGCGCCGATGTCGCGTCGATGACCTCTCATATCACCGGGGAGGTGAGCCTCGGCATCATCGGCACTCCCGGAAGATGGCTGCTGCCCCCGTTCCTCGATGAGCTGCGGCGGCGCCATCCCGATGTGGACGCCATGGTGGTCGACTCCACCACCCTGGCGCTGATCCGCCTGCTTGAAGGCGGCGAACTGGACCTCGCCGTGATGAACGCTCCGCTCGACCACGAGGAGTTGGTGGCGACTCCCCTGTTCGCCGAGGAATTCGTGGTCATCGCCCCCACCGGGCACGCCTTGGCTGAACAGGGCGACCGTGAGGTGGGCTTCGCCGAACTCGAGCAGCACGAGTTGCTGCTCGGACCGCCGGGCTCGGTGATGCGCATGCAGATCGATTCTGCCGCGGCCCGGCACGGGGTGACCTTGAGGACGCTGGCCCAACTCGACGGCATCCGGCTGACGGCGACGCTGGCTTTCCAGGGCTACGGCCCGGCGATCGTGCCGATCACTTCGATTCCCGTCTGGACCGACCGAGGTGACTGGAGCGTGCTCACCGTGACTGGCTTGCCTCCCCGCCAGGTCGCGCTTGCGATCCGCCGCCGGGGCATGCTCTCCGCGCCAGCAGCTGCAGCGCGTGACGTGCTGCGCAAGGTGATGCGCAGCGTCGCCCGCCGCATCCCCGGTGTAACTGCGTCATAGAGCATGCGCTGATCGCCTCGCCCTCTCGTCGCTCCGCCATTACCTCCCGCTCTTGTTCGCTTCGCTCACGGGCCGCTCGGGCCACGGCTTCGCCATTCGGCTCAGCCTCGTAGCCTCACCACAGTGGAATTGCAGCTACGGGCTGGCGCCAGTGGGCATGTCACCGCCGGCGTCGCCACGCTCGGCGGGCGGACGGCCATGCTCATCTCCGCCGACAGCCCCCACCGGCGCGGTGCCCTTGCTCCTGCCGACAGCGAGACGATCGTCGCCGGTCTGCAGACCGCGCTCGCCAAGCGGCTTCCTGTCGTGCTCATGCTGTCCTCGAGCGGCGCCGACGCGCATCACGGCGTCGCTGCGCTGCACGGCTGGGGCGAGGCCGCTCGGGTGCTCGTTCGCTGCTCGGGTGTGGTCCCGATCCTGGCCGGGGTCACAGGCCCGGCAATCTCGGGCATCGCACTGCTGATTGGCCTCGCCGACATCGTCGTGATGGCCGACGACGCGTATGCGTTCGTCAGCGGTCCCGTGCCAGTGCAGGAGATGACCGGTGTGGTCATCGGGCCGGAAGAACTCGGCGGCGCGCCGATCCACGCCCGCGCCTCCGGGACGGCGTGCGCAATCACCTCCGCGGATGACGTGCTCGAAACGCTGACCGAGATGCTGGGATACCTGCCGCACCATTGCGACGAGCTGCCGCCGACCATCGACACTGCCGACCCGCGCGGGCGGCTCACCCCCGAGGCCGGCACCCTGCTGCCCACACAGGCGACCGGCGCATACGACGTGCGCGACATCATCGGCGAGCTAGTCGACGACGGCTGCTTTGTCGAGTTGAGAACCGGCTGGGCGCCCAACATCGTGACCGGCTTCGCATCGCTGGGGGGCTACTCGGTAGGCGTGCTGGCCAACCAGCCGATGAGCATCGCGGGCACGCTCGACATCGCCGCCAGCCAGAAGGGCGCCCGCTTCGTCAACTTCTGCGACGCCTTCGGCCTGCCGCTGATCACGCTGGTGGACACGCCCGGCTTCTACCCCGGCAAGGACTTGGAGTGGCGCGGCATGATCCGCCACGGCGCCCAGCTCGCCTTCGCCTATGCGCGGGCCACCGTGCCACGGGTAGCCGTGGTGCTGCGCAAGTCCTACGGGGGCGCGTACATCGTCATGGACTCCAAGACGATGGGCAACGACCTCTACTTGGCATGGCCGAGCGCCGAACTGGCCGTGATGGGTGCCTCCCAGGCGGCCCAGATCCTGCGCCGGGGCGCCGACCCCGATGAGGTCGCCGACTACGTCGCCGACTACGAGGACACCTACCTCAACCCCTATGTCGCCGCCGAACGCGGCTACGTCGACAGCGTGATCGACCCGGCCCACACCAGACGAGAACTCGTCGACACACTCGACATGCTCTCGACCAAGCGCGAGCGGCTGCGCCAGCGCCGGCACGACAACACGCCCCTGTAAGCCGTCGGATTCGCGGCGGGGCGACTTATTGGGTACATTCGGCGGCGCGAACAAGGGGGACTGATGGCGCAGGACAGCTTCACGATCACCGACAACCGCACAGGAGAGTCGGTGACCGTTCCCGTGGTCGACGGCACGATCTCCGCGGCCGCACTGCGCGAGCTGGACCGAGGCCTGTGGTTCTACGACCCCGCCTACCTCTCCACAGCCAACTGCGATTCGAAGATCACCGAGATCGACGGCGACGAGGGCGTCCTGCGGTACCGCGGCTACCCCATCGAGCAGCTCGCCGAGCAGTCCAGCTTCCTCGAGGTGGCCTACCTGCTGATCCACGGCGAGCTGCCCACCGAGGCCGAGGCGGCCGAGTGGATCCACCACATCACGTTCCACACCTATGTGCATGAGGACATCACGCGCTTCATCAAGGGCTTCCGCTACGACGCCCACCCGATGGGCACGCTGGTCTCCACCATCGCCGCGCTGTCCACTTTCTACCCCGAAGCCAAGGACATCGACGATCCCTACACGCGGCTGGTCCAGATCATCCGGCTGATGGCCAAGATGCCCACGATGGCGGCGTTCACGTACCGCAATCGGATGGGCCTGCCGTACGAGTACCCGGTCAACCACCTCACCTACACCGGCAACTTCCTTCGGATGATGTGGAGCGTGGCCGACCCCGACTACGTGCCCGACCCCACGCTCACACGGGCCCTCGACGTGCTGTTCATCCTGCACGCCGACCACGAGCAGAACTGCTCCACCACCACGATGCGCACCGTGGGATCCAGCCGGGCCGATCCGTACTCGGCGGTGGCGGCGGCCACCTGCGGGCTGTACGGGCCGCTGCACGGGGGCGCCAACGAGCAGGTCATCCGGATGCTGCACGAGATCGGCAGCTTCGACAACGTGGCTGCGTACGTCGAGCGGGCCAAGTCCGGCGATGTGCTGCTGCAGGGCTTCGGGCACCGGGTGTACAAGAATTACGACCCGCGGGCCAAGATCATCAAGGAGACCGCCGATGCGGTATTCAAGGTGACCGGTCTCAACCCGCTGCTCGACATCGCCATGAAGCTCGAAGAGGTGGCGCTCAGCGACTCCTACTTCAAGGACCGGCGCCTGTACCCCAACGTCGACTTCTACTCAGGGCTCATCTATGAGGCGATGGGCTTCCCGCTCGACATGTTCACGGTGCTGTTCGCCATCGGCCGGACGCCGGGGTGGCTGGCGCACTGGGTGGAGATGCTCGGCGATCCCGAGCAGAAGATCTACCGGCCCCGCCAGAAGTACACCGGCCCCGGCCAGCGCGACTACGTCGCCATCGAGAACCGCTAGCCAGCTCTCCGGACTCTGCTCTGGGGCAGACGAGGACGTTCCGGTTAGGGAGTGACATGCACGTGGTACGAATCCACCCGAACGCAGACGAAGGCGTCTCGTTCTGGGCCGAGGACGACCGTGGGTTCAACGGAGGCGCGGACGACCTCGCCGATCTCTTGGCGATGATCGCCGAGTACGTCGCTGCCGACTCTCGTATTGGCGAATGGCGGGCGGAGTTGGTCCCCGGTCAGCAATCGTCCAGCGTCGTGGCGCAGCACTGATCGTGGCCTGCTCCGACGTCAAGGCCAAGCCCGACCTAGCGGCACGTCGCCGCGACGTTGCCTGAGACCTCCTCGGCGTGTCGGAGCACCGCCAAGCGATGCCGGATCTTGCGTTGCTGTTCTCGATCGTCCATCAGGACTTCCTCTCACGAGAAACCCCGACTGTCAACAACCTCCGTCAGTTTCAGATCTAGCGCCCACTCCTTCGTGCGCCAAACCGACATCAAACGGTGCGCGATAGTGACATCTGCTGCTGCGCCAAACCGACATCACGTGGTGCGCGAAAACGGCATCCAGACCTGCGTCGAACCGGCATGAGCGCTTCCGCAATCGTCGCAGCGTGATGCCTGCAAATGTTGACATGCATCACCTGCAAACATTCACATAGGTGGAGTCTGCAAGGCTGAGTTCGCTACAGTCAGGCTGCAATGGACGCGACGGCAGACACAGTTGCCTACCTGCCGCGCGTCGTCGATGTACTGCTGGCCGAACGGCTGAGGATCATGCCGATGGCCGTCATTGACGGACCGCGCGCGTGCGGCAAAACTACGACAGCCAGCCGGCTGGCACAGCGCATCCTGCCGCTTGATCGCGACAGCGCCGCCCGGGAGCACGCCGCCCACGGCACGCTGCCGTTAGACGATGGGCCGTTTCCGACACTGCTCGATGAGTGGCAGCTCGCCGAGCCGCTGTGGAACCAGCTAAGACGCATCAGCGACCGCCTCGGTCGACCAGGACTCTTCCTTCTGACGGGGTCGGCCCAGCCAGCCGATGACATCACCCGTCATTCCGGCGCCGGCCGGGTCGCTCGGCTGCGGATGCGCACGCTGTCGCTGTTCGAGTCGGGTGACTCGCCCGGCTCGGTCAGCCTCGCAGGCCTGTTCGACGGCGAGGCATGCGCCGCATGGCCCAGCGACTCGCCGGCCACGGCAGACCAGACCTACGACGGTGATGCTGCAGCACAGCTGCGCTCCGTCGTCGATGTGCTCTGTCGTGGCGGTTGGCCCGCATGTGCAGCGATGAGTCCGTCCGATGCCCAGCTGTATCTGACGGACTACCTGGAAGAAATCTGCCGGGTAGACATCAGGCAGCTTGCCGGCCGCAGACACGACCCCACCAACGTGCGCCGCACGATTGCCTCGCTGGCACGTCACAGCGGCTCAGCGCCGACAATGAAGACGCTTGCTGCAGACATCGCGGGGCGGCAGCCGCTCGCTCACGCAACGCTGCAGAGCTACCTGTCCACGCTCGAAGCCATCCACATCAGCGAAGACCAGCCGCACTGGTCACCCCATCTGGCGTCGCGCGCCCGCCTGCGCCAGGCAGCGAAACGGCATCTGGCTGACCCGGCGCTCGCCGTCAACGCATTGAGCGCGAACGCGCAACGACTCCTCGACGACCGTGCGCTGCTCGGCCACCTGTTCGAATCGTTGGCAGTCCGCGACCTGCGCATCTACGCCCATGCGCTCGGTGGCAGCGTGTACCACTACTCCGACAGCAACGAACTCGAAGCAGACGCAATCGTCGAACTGCGCGACGGCCGCTGGATCGCTGTCGAGGTCAAGCTCGGCGAGCCAGGTTCCATCGACGAAGCCGCTACATCGCTGAACAGGCTCTGTGACCACATAGACACCGACCGGATGGGTCCGCCCGCCAAGTTGCTCGTCATCACGGCCACCGGGTACGCCTATGAGCGCAGCGACGGCGTGGCGGTCGCGCCCCTCACGCTCCTCGGCCCGTGACCGCACGACACACCACCCGCTCCGCCTCCGAACCCTGCCATCGCTATTGGATTGCGCCGAGTGCCTCTGCGAGCTTGACTGAGCCGTACAGGATTGCTCCTACTGGCGCGTAAACGTGCTTCGTCCAACGGCGCAACGACTCGACGGCGTTCATTGCGTTGATCCATCCGGTTGGCAAGGCCTCGCGATCTGCTGATCCTCTCGTCGAAGGGCCGTAGAACACGGTCTCGGGATTCAGTCCAAGGAACCCGCCATGGTCGTGGACGGGACTGGTTTGCAATGACCCGACATGGAACCTTCGGCTCATGGCGCGGCCGTCCTCGAACTCCCATCGGGATGGATCGCGACGGCGGGCGTTCACTGCCCATGCAACGGCAATGTGCAGCAACATTCCCGCCACTACCAGCAGCACGACATGGGTCGGCCTCATGCGATGTCCAGCAGGATCTTGCCGACGTTCGCGTTGGTGGCCATGTATTCGTGCGCCTCGGCGATGTCGTCGAGTGCGAAGCGCGAGTCGATGACCGGTCGCAGCGAACCGTCGTCGAAGCGCGGTAGCAGTTCGGCGCAGAAGCGCTGGTTAGCGTCGATCTTCTGCTCGATGGGCCGCGATCGCAGCACGGTACCGATCAGCGCCGCTCGCTTCGGCAGCAATGCGCCGAGCGGGAACGTCGCCGTCGGCTCGCCCATGACACCGACTTGGATGATGCGCCCCTGGACGCGCACTGAGGCGATGTTGCGGGCCAGGTAGTCGCCGCCGATCACGTCGAGCACCACGTCGACGCCTTGGCGGCCCGTCCATTCCTTGATCGCATCAGCAAAGTCGGTCTCGGTGTAGTCAATGACGAGGTCGGCGCCGAGATCAGTGCAGGCCGTCACCTTCGACGTCGAGCAGGTGACGGCGATACGGGCGCCGATGGCCTTGACGATCTGAATCGCGGCGGTGCCCACGCCCGAGGCGCCGGCATGCACCAGCGCAGTGCCGCCCGAGGTCAGCCCGCCCTGGGTCACGAGCGCATCGTGGGCGGTCATGAACACCTCCGGGATGGCTGCGGCATCGAGCAGCGCCACCAAAGCGGGGATGCGCTGCAGCATGCGCTCGTGGGTAACGACCTGCTCGGCCTTCGCCCCGCCCGACACGATGCCCATCACCTCGTCGCCCACCGACCAGCCCGTGACTCGCTCGCCGAGCGCTGCGATGGTGCCTGCGAATTCGAGACCAGGGATCTCGAACTCGGGCTTGGGGCCCGGCGCGGGGTACAGGCCCATCCGCTGGAGCAGGTCGGCCCGATTCATCGCCGAGCACGCCACATTCACCAGCACTTCTTCGGGCCCAGGCGCCGGGTCGGGCACTTCCCGTACCCGGAGCACGTCGACGCCGCCGTATTCGGGTATCACCACTGCACGCATGGGCGGCGACGGTACTTCGGAACCGCTGGGCGGCGCACAGTGGCGCAAATCCTCGCGGCCACACCCCTTGCTCTCCGCTCTTGTTCGCTTCGCTCACGGGCCGCTCGGGCCACGGCTTCGCCGCCCAGCGGCTCAGCCTCCGTACCCTGCGAGCCCGTGCGTCGAGATGCCGTGGTAGCGCTGGAGGGCGCGAACAACTGCCGTGACATCGGCGGCTATCCCGCAGGGGGCGGGCGTCATGTGCGGATGGGAGCGCTGTTTCGCTCCGATCGCCTGAGCGCACTGTCCCTCGACGATCTCGAAGAACTGGGCAGCCGCGGCATCCGCACGGTGGTCGATTTCCGTGCCGGACCCGAGATCGAGCGCGACCGCTCGCGGCTGTGGCCCGGCGTGACGTCGCACATCTCGCTGCCGGTGGGTGACACCGTCGACGGCGACATCAGCATGGTGGACCAGATCTTCGAGGGTCGGCTGCGGTCGGTCAGTGAAGACGACATGGCCGGGCTGTACCTGCAGATGATCGGCTCCTACGGCGAGCGGTTCGCTCAGCTCGTGGCCATTGCCGCCGACGTCGACCATCTGCCGATGCTGTTCCACTGCACGGCCGGCAAGGACCGCAGCGGCATCGCGTCGGCGCTCCTGCTGGAAGCGCTCGGCGTCGCTCGCGAGACCGTGCTGGACGACTACTGCCTCACCAACGAGCTGCGATCCCACCAGCGCATGGCTGAGCTGGCACCGGAGTTCGCCAAAATCAACATCGACATCGACGACGTGCGCGCCATCCTCAGCGCGCCGCGTGGGGTGATGTCAGCAGTGCTGGCGGAGATCGATGACCGCTTCGGGCGACTGTCCAACGGCAGCGCGGCGGCGGGCGTCGAGGGGTACCTCCTCGCTCACGGACTCAACCCAGCGTCGCTGGAGATGCTGCGGGCGAACCTGCTGATCTGAGGGCGCTGCCGACGAGCGTCTCCTACCGGTCGGTGCGGTACAGGTAGCGGATGTCCCAGTAGCCGTACAGCGTGGGCGTGGTGTTGCCGAACACGTTGCGCACGGCGCCCAGTCGTTCGCCGAGCGTCGTGTAGATCAACGGCACGTTCGCTGCGGCGATGGCCTGCGCCTCGCGATAGAGCCCGACTCGCTTGTCGCGGTCGAGTTCCTGGCTGGCCTCGATATAGAGCCGGTCGATCTCGGCTTCCCAGTCGGTCGCGGGTTCGTCTTGGAACGGATGCCACAGGTGCAACGACTGGGAGCTGTGCCACAGACCGATGCCGCTGTAGGGATCGGGCCCGCCGGTGAAGCCGATGACCATGGCTTCCCAGTCGTAGGTGGTGGTGAGCTGCGACACCAGGTCTCTGAATTCGATTGCCTCGTAGGTCACGTCGAGACCCGCCTCGGCCATCCCGTCCCGGATGATCTCCGTGGCTGCCTGGCGCACGGCGTTGCCCGTATTGGTCACCAGCGTGAACGAGATCGGGTTGCCCAAGTCGTCCTCGCGGATGCCGTCACCGTCGGTGTCGATCCACCCCAGGTCGTCCAGGAGATCGTTCGCTCTGTCGATGTCGTACGGGTAGCGACGCACATCGGGGTTGTGGAAATCGCCGGCGGCCGGGCTCACCGACGACCACTGCTCGTAGCCCAGGCCGTGCTGGATGCCGTCGATCATGGCCGCCTTGTCGAGCGTGTGGGCCACCGCCTGACGGAAGTTGACGTTGCCGAACCAGTGCAGCTTGATCGGGTCGACGAACGGCTCGCCTGCGTCGTTCGAGCCCGGATTCTGGTTGAAGGTCAGGAATGTGGTGCCGAAACCGGGACCCCGGCGGTGCAGGGCGAAGTTCTCCTCTTCCTGCAGGGGCTCCAGCAGCGCATATTCCTCACCCAGCACGCCGTGGAAGTCCGCGGTGCCATCGCGGAACAGCGCCAGCTCGGACTCCAGGTCCGACACCACGATGTGCACCACCTGGTCCAAGTACGGGAGCTGCTGGCCGTCGGCGTCCGTTTTCCAGTAGTGCGGGTTGCGCTCGAAGACGACCCGCTCCTCGGGCGTGTACTCGCCGATGGTGAACGGGCCGGTGCCGACGATCTCGGACGGGTCGGTGTCGATGTTCCAGAACTCGGCGAACGTGCCCGCTTCGATGGGCCTCTCGAAGATGTGCTTGGGGTAGATGGACGTGCCCATCGAACGCAGGAACGGCGCGAACGGCTGGGGCAGCACGAACTCGACCGTGTGGTCGTCGAGCGCCGCCACCGTCATCTTCGACGTTTCCCACTCTCCGTCATCGTTGAGATAGCGGAACTCGAAGGTGGCGCGGCTCGATGCGTTGAAGTCGTCGTTGTAGATGACCTGGTTGAACGTGAAGTCCACGTCGTGTGCTGTGAAGGGCGTGCCGTCGTTCCACCGCACATCGTCACGCAAGTGGAACACCCAACGCAGCCCGTCATCAGAGCTCTCCCACGACTCGGCGAGCATCGGTTCGATCGTGTCGTCCAGCCACGATGTCTCGGTGAGGCCCTCGAACAGGTAGCCCAAGACATTCGACGAGCCGGCGTCGTTGGACAGCGCCAAGTTGAAGGTCAGCGGCTCGGAGATCGTCGCCAGCGTGAGCGCGCCGCCATGGGTGCCGATCTCGTAGGAGAAGTCGGCGGCATTGCGGCGCAGCTCGTCCACGATCCCCTGGGTCGCCAGGTCTTGTTCGGACGGGCAGAAGGACAGCCCGAGGCTGTCGAGATCGTCGGCCAAGAACTCGGCGTAGCGCCAGTCGGCGGGGATGCAGCCGCTGAGCGTGTTGGTATCGCCGAGCATGATCTGTTCGAGATCGGCCAGCGCCGCGAGACCTGCAGGGATGGGGCCGCTGAGCTGGTTGCCCTGGAGCCACAGTCGCCTGAGGCTGCTGAGATTGCCGAACTCGTCGGGGATGGCCCCGGTGAGCTGGTTGCCGTCGAGGTAGAGCCGTCGCAGCTTGGCGAGGTTGCCGAGTTCGGCCGGAATCTCGCCGGTCAGCTCGTTGCCTCGCAGCCACACCTCGGTCAGCTCCACGAGATTGCCGAGCCCGGCAGGCAGTTCGCCGCTGAGCTGGTTGTCGTCGAGGTCGAGCCGGGCGAGGTTCACCAGGTTGCCCAGTTCGTCGGGGATCGGTCCGGTGAGCTCGTTGTGCCACAGGTTGAGCCGCGTCAGCGAGCTGAGGTTGCCGAGTTCGGGCGGGATGTCACCGCTCAGCTCGTTGTACCGGAGGAAGAGGATCCGCAGGTTCGCGAGGTCGCCGAGCTCGGCGGGAATGGGACCGTCGAGCTCGTTGAAGCTGAGCGAGATGCGCTCGAGGCTGGCCAGGCCGCCGAGTTCGGGCGGGATGTGGCCGGTCAGGGCATTCCTGCTCAGGTCGAGGTTGACCAGCCGGTCCAAGTCTGCGAGCTCGGCGGGGATCTTCCCGGACAGCTGGTTGTCGTGCACGACGAGTTGCTCGAGCCTCGCCAACCGGGCCATGCCCGCAGGCAGCTTGCCGGTGAGCGAATTCCGGCTGAGATCGAGGCTTCTGAGCTGGCCCAGCTTGCCGATACTGCTGGGGATCGACCCGCTCAGCAGGTTGTTCGCCATGCGCAGGTCGCGCAGCTTGGCGAGGCGTGTGATGGTGACGGGGATGTCGCCGGACAGGCGGTTGTTGCTCAGGTCGAGTTCGGTGAGCTGGGTGAGGTTGGCGACCGCTGTCTTCAGCGGGCCAGACAGCTCGTTGTCATTCAGCCGCAGTTCGCGAAGCTCGGTCAGGCCCCACAACGCATAGGGGATCTGCCCGTAGAGGACGTTGTCGCTGAGGTCGAGTTGCTTCAGCTTCGTGAGCGCGCCCACCGCACCCGGGATCCGGCCGGTCAGCAGGTTGCGGTTGAGACGCAGTTCGGCCAGGCGTGTTGCGTCCGCGAGCGCAGCGGGAATGGTGCCCGAGAGCTGGTTGTCGCCCAAGTTCAGCACCTGGAGCTGAACGAGCTCGCCGATCCGACTCGGAATATCGCCGGTAAGCCGGTTGCGCTCCAGCCGGAGCTCCTTGAGCCTGGTGAGCTTGCCCACTTCGGCGGGAAGCTCGTCAGTCAGCTGGTTGGCTTCCAGCCGCAGGTAGCGCAGTTCGTCCAGGTTGCCCAACTCGGGCGGCAGCGCTCCGCTGAGGCCGTTGTGACCGAGACGCAGATGCCTGAGTTCGGCGAGCCGTCCGATCTCGGCAGGGATCTCCCCGGACAGCCGGTTCTCGCTGACGACCAGATACTCGAGTTTGCCGAGGTCGCCCATCTCGGCGGGGATCGGCCCGGTGAGCTGGTTGGCACGCAGGTCGAGCGTGACGAGCCGCGACAGATTGCCCATCTCGGCGGGCAGCTCGCCGGCCAGCGAATTGTCGCTGGCGTCGAGCCAGGTCAAGCTGGCGAGGTCGCCGATCTCGGCGGGGATCTCACCCGAGAAGCTGTTGCGGCTGACATCGAGCCACTCCAAGTTGCCGAGCTGGCCGATCTCGACGGGGATCTCGCCCCAGAACAAGTTGTCGCTGATCACCAGGTGCGAGAGTTGGGACATCTCCCCCAGTTCGGACGGCAGCGGGCCCGACATGCGGTTGCCTCGCATGTCGAGGACGCGCAGGTTGTCGAGTTCCCACAGCTCGGCGGGATTCCTGCCCCACAGGGCGTTGTGCTTGACGTCGAGCAGCGTCAGGTTGGTGAGTTCGCCGATCTCGGCAGGGATCTGGCGGTAGAGCCGGTTGTTCTGCAGGTCGAGCTCCCGGAGGCTGGTGAGCTTGCCGATGGCCCGGGGAATCTCGCCATGGATGCCGTTGTCTCCCAAGTCGAGGCGTTGCAGGTGCGTGAGCTGGCCGATCGCCTCGGGAAGCTCCCCTGACAGCCCGTTGGACGGCAGTTCGAGCCGCACCACCCGCCCGTCGCTGTCGGTGGTGACGCCGTGCCACCGGCTGAGCGGCGCCCCGGAGCCCCAAAGGTCGTTGCGGCTCCAACTGTCCCCTCCGGTCGCAGCGAACAGCTCCTCAAGTGCTGCACGGTCCGACCGCGCGTCGTTGTGCTCGCTAGCGGCAGCTGGGACCGCCAGCTGCAGCGCCAGCACAGCGACCAGCGAGATAACTGCGGCCTTGGCTGACGTGGCGCGACGGGCTCGGGTCATGGGTGTGTCCTCGCGTCAGGAAAATGTGGGCGGGCCGACGGTCGGGCAGAGTACAACTCGGCCTCGCCGACCCAGCGGAGCCTCCCTGCTGCGGGGTTCGACCTCCTAGGGTCTCGGCGATGGATTACCGCTGGCCCCAGGAGCTGACTGATCTGGCCGACGAAGCAGCCGGGTGGGTGCGCGAGGCGACCTCCGACTTGTTCACGATCGACGACAGCTGGCTGGTGGGCTATTCCGAGGAGTTCACGCTGCGGCTGGGCGAGCGCGGCTGGATCGGGATGTGCTGGCCCGTCGAGGCCGGAGGCGACGGGCGGCCCGAAGTCGAGCGGTTCGTGGTGACCGAGCAGCTGCTGCTCGGGGGTGCTCCGATGGCCAGCTCGTTCTTCCCGGATCGCCAGATCGGGCCGGTGCTGCTCGCCTACGGCACGCCCGAACAGCAGGCCCGGTTCCTGCCCGAGATGCGCGCCGGGCGATCCCGCTGGTGCATCGGCATGTCGGAGCCCGACGCAGGCTCGGACGTGGCCGCGATCGGCACGACGGCGGTGCGAGACGGCGACCGCTTCATCGTGAACGGCCAGAAGATCTGGACGAGCGGGGCCGCCACGGCGAACTGGTGCTACCTGATCTGCCGCACCGATCCCGAGGCCCCGCCGCACAAGGGCATGAGCGAGCTGGTCGTGTCGATGGACACCCCGGGCATCGAGGTGCGGCCGATCCGCGACGCCTCGGGCGACGCCCACTTCAACGAGGTGTACTTCGACGAGGTGGCCGTGCCGGTCGAGCACCTGGTGGGCGAGCTCAACAACAGCTTCTCCCAGACCATGCGCCAGCTCGAGCACGAGCGGGGCGGCATCGACCGGCTGGCGTCCAACCAGCGCCTCTATCTCGACATGAAGGACCGGGCCGACACCTCGGACCCGCTGGTGCGCCAGCGGATGGCCCGCATCGAGACCGGCTACCGGATCGGCCGCGACATGGTGCTGCGCAACGTGCTGCGCCAGACAACCTTCCCCCAGTACTCGGCGGTGACCAAGACGTGGTGCACCGAGTTCGAGCAGGAGGTCTCCCGCTTCGCGGGCGACGTGGCGGGCGCCGAGACGATGCTGGCCAACCGGGTGTCGCGCAACGTGGTCTATGCGCCCGCCTACACGATCATGGGCGGCACCACGCAGATCCTGCGCAACATCATCGGCGAGCGGATCCTGCGGCTGCCCCGCGAACCTCGCGGCTGACGGCGCAGGCCCTGGGAGCCAGCGCTGCGGCTAGGGGGCGAAGATCCAGCTGTCGGGCTGATCGGTTGTCTGGATGTGGCCTGCGGTGCGGCCGGCGAAGTGGGTGCCGATCACCAGCCGGCCGTCAGACCAGCGTGGGAACGCCTCGAGGCGCGTGGCGGTGGAGGCGCCGTCGGCGGCGTAGTCGGCGCTGGATGCCATGTCGGGGCGAGCGAACTGCAGCGGGTGGTGGATCATGTCGCCGGTGATCACGGCTCGCTCGCCCGCCGATTCGATGATCACGCTGACGTGGCCGGGGGTGTGGCCGGGGGTGGATTCGAACCAGACCTCGTCGTTGATGCGATGGTCAGGGCTGACGAGGTCGGCGAGTCCGGCGTCCATGATGGGCTGCACCGAATCCTCGAAGACCGGCCCGTAGTCCTGCGGCTCGGCACGCCAGTAGTCGTACTCGGCTTGCACGAACAGGTACCGAGCGTTGGGGAATGTGGGCTCCCAGTTGCCGTCGACGAGGCGGGTGTTCCAGCCCACATGATCGACGTGAAGGTGCGTGCACACCACGAAATCGATCGTCTCAGGCGCGAATCCTGCCGCTTCGAGGTCTGCCAGGAACGGGGTGGAGAGCTGCTCGAACGGGGGCGCGCCCGGGCGTGACTTGTCATTGCCGACACAGGTGTCCACGATGATTCGCAATCCCGCCGACTCGATGACCACCGAATGCATGGACAGGCGCATACGGCCGTCGTCGGTGACGAAGTCGGGTCGCAGCCAGTCGTAGTCGTCGATGACGTCTTCGGCGCCCGGCAGCAAGATGCCGAACGGCCAGTGCACTTCGAGCTCTGCAATGCGCGTGAGCTGAGCATCGCCCACGGTCCACGCGATCGGGGTGGACTTGTCGACGGTCGGCATCGTCGGCTCTCCTCGTTCCGGTTTCACCAGCGCGGCGCTGATCGCGGTTGCGACGTTGCGGAGCGCCTGCGACGCGCCACACTATTGCCGCCTTGCCGACCGCTGCTGTGCCGAGCCATGAACCAACCCGACCGACATACGCCTGATCCCGGCGATCCGACCCGCGGCGAGCGGTTCCGCGAAGCCGCAATCGCGGCCGAGCTCGAGACAGGCGAACGCGAGCCGACCCGTCAGAAGGCGTGGCGCAGTTCGATGCTCCGGATGGTCCGGATGGGCTTCGGGTTCAGCGTGGTGGTGCTCGGCGTCATCATGATGCCGCTGCCCGGCCCGGGGATGCTGGTGGTGGCCGTGGGCTTGGCGATCCTGGCTCGGGACGCAGCGTGGGCCGACCGGTTGCTGGGCAAGGTGCGGGAACGCCTGCCGTCTGATGCCGATGGCAAGTTGCCCCGCTCGACCATCGCCACCATGGTGCTGCTCGCCGCAGCGGGCATCGCCGCCTCGATCTGGTTCACCGTCGGTGATATCAACCCGCTCGACGTGATCCTGTTCTGGCGCAACTGAGGGCAAGGCCCTCTGTGTTGTCGCGAGCGAGGGCGAAGCCCTTTCGCTCGCAAAGATCAGTCGCGAGCGGGGGCGAAGCCCCTTCGCTCGCAAGAATCAGCGGATCGCGACTGGCGTTGAGACTTCGCTGAAGAAGTCGTTGCCCTTGTCGTCCACCACGATGAAGGCCGGGAAATCCTCCACCTCGATCTGCCAGACCGCTTCCATGCCGAGCTCGGGGTACTCGAGCACTTCGACCTTGCGGATCGAGTCCTTGGCCAGCCGCGCGGCCGGGCCGCCGATGGAGCCCAGGTAGAAGCCGCCGTAGCGAGCGCACGCCTCGATGACCTGGCGAGACCGGTTGCCCTTGGCCAGCATGACGAGGCTCCCGCCCGCGGCCTGGAACTCCTCCACGTAGGAATCCATGCGGCCCGCAGTCGTGGGGCCGAACGAGCCCGAGGCGTAACCCTCGGGCGTCTTGGCCGGGCCGGCGTAATAGACCGGGCGCTCGAGCAGGTAGTCGGGCAGCCCGTCGCCGGCGTCGAGGCGTTCTTTGAGCTTGGCGTGAGCGATGTCGCGGGCCACCACCAGCGTGCCGGTGAGTGACAACCGGGTCTTGACGGGGTGCTGGGTGAGCTGGTTGCGGATGGCGTCCATCGGCTGGTCCAGATCGATCGGCACCACCCCGGATGACAGCTCCCGTTCCTCCGTCTCGGGAAGGAACCGGGCGGGGTCGGTTTCGAGCTGTTCGAGGAAGACGCCGTCGGCGGTGATGCGTCCGAGTGCCTGGCGGTCGGCCGAGCACGAGACAGCGATGCCAACGGGGCAGCTCGCCCCATGACGGGGCAGGCGCACTACCCGCACGTCGTGGCAGAAGTACTTGCCGCCGAACTGCGCGCCGATGCCGAACTCGCGGGTGAGCTCGAGGATGCGGCCTTCCCATTCGAGGTCGCGGAAGCCGTGGCCGGCCTCGCTGCCTGCAGTGGGCAGCGTGTCGAGATACTTGGCCGACGCGTACTTGGCCACCTTCACCGCGAACTCGGCCGAGGTGCCGCCGATCACCACCGCCAGGTGGTACGGCGGGCAGGCGGACGTGCCCAGCGTGCGCAGCTTCTCGTCGAGGAACCGGGTGAGGCTGTCGGGGTTGAGCAGGGCCTTGGTCTCCTGGAACAGGAAGCTCTTGTTGGCCGAGCCGCCTCCTTTGGCCATGAAGACCAGCTCGTACTCGTCGCCCGGCGAGGCGTAGATCTCGATCTGGGCGGGCAGGTTGTTGCCGGTGTTGCGCTCGGTGAACATGTCGAGCGGGGCCATCTGCGAGTAGCGCAGGTTCGATGTGAGAAACGTGTCAGCAACTCCCTGGGAGATCGCTGCGGCGTCGTCGAAGTCGGGCTCGTCATCGGTGCCGGTGAGCACCCGCTCGCCCTTGTGGCCCCAGATGATCGCCGTGCCGGTGTCCTGGCAGCTCGGCAGCACTCCCCCGGCGGCGATGTTGGCGTTCTTGAGCAGTTCGAGGGCGACGAAGCGGTCGTTGGCCGAAGCTTCGGGATCGTCCAGGATCGCAGCGATCGAGGCCAGGTGGCCGGTGCGGAACAGGTGCGAGATGTCTCGCATAGCCTCGGCCGTGAGCAGCCGCAGCGCCTCGGGCTCGACTTGGAGGAAGCGCCGTCCCGCGGCAGTGACGGTCGAGACATAGTCGGACGTGAGGTGCCGGTAGGTCACATCGGCGGGTCCGGTGGGAAGCAACTCCACGTGGGTGTAGGTGCTCATCGCTTCATGCTACGGACGCTTGCCCGTCGGCGAACTGACCACAGCGGCACGTCGGGTTTGCGACGCGTGCGGGCGGTGTCGGCGCGATGCCGAATCTTGCGGCGAGAATGGCGCCGTGGCTGGTGTCGAGTCGATCAATGCGATCACGCTGCGGACCGCCGACATGGCGGCGTCGGTGCGGTTCTACGAGGCACTGGGCTTCCGGCTCAGCTACGGCGGCGATGACGCGCCGTTCAGCACGCTGCGCAGCGCCGAGTGCTTCGTCAACCTGATCGCCGTGGACAGCCCTGCGGGGGCCGAGACCGGCTGGGGCCGAGTGATCTTCCACGTGGACGACGTGGACGGGCTGTACCAGCGGGCGATCGACGCAGGCCTGCAACCCCAGGCCGAGCCGCGGGATGCGCCCTGGGGCGAGCGCATGTTCCCGATCTTTGACCCCGCGGGCCACGACCTGAGCTTCGCCAAGCGTATCCGCGCCTACGAGGTAGACCACCCCGAGCTGTGATCCCGCCGACACGACGAGCGCGTACCGTCGAGGCGTGAGCGAGGGGCTGTTCGAGGCTGCGGGCGCCGAGCGCTTGGCCCGCCAGGCGCCGCTCGCCGCGCGGCTTCGCCCTCGCACGCTCGACGAGATCGTCGGCCAGGACCACCTGCTTGCCGCCGGGCAACCGTTGCGAGAGCTGATCGAAGCCGATCGTCTGGCGTCGGTGATCCTGTGGGGACCGCCAGGCACCGGCAAGACCACGCTGGCTCGGGTCGTCGCCGCGTCAACCTCCAAGGAGTTCTGCGAGCTGTCGGCCGTGAGCGCCACGGTCAAGGACGTGCGCGAGGTCATCGCGGATGCCCGGCTGCGGCTCGGCGAGCACAGCAGGGGCACCATCCTGTTTCTCGACGAAGTGCATCGCTTCAACAAGGCGCAGCAGGATGCCCTGCTGCCGGCGGTCGAGGACGGCCTGATCGTGCTGATCGGCGCCACCACCGAGAACCCGCACTTCGAGGTGAACCCGCCGCTGCTGTCGCGCTCGACGCTGTTCCGGCTGGTGTCGCTCGACGACGGCGCGCTGCGCACCCTCATCGATCGGGCGTTGGAAGCCGAGGGCGCCCAGGCCGACGCCGACGCCATCGACCACATCGCTGCCCGCAGCGGCGGCGACGGGCGCCACGCCCTCACCAGCACAGAGGTGGCGGTGGCGCTCGCCATGCGCCGCCAGGAGGCAGAAGCCCTCGAAGCCATCGAGATCAGCGGAGCAGCCCACGCTGCTGCTGACGCATCGGCCGGGGGCACTTACGTCACCCTGGCTGATGCTGAGCACGCCGTCGATGCCAAGGCGGTCCGCTACGGCGCCGACGGTCACTACGACACGATCAGCGCGTTCATCAAGTCGCTGCGAGGCTCCGATCCCGACGCCGGGCTGTACTGGCTGGCCCGCATGCTCGACGCCGGCGAGGACCCTCGCTTCATCGCCCGCCGCATGGTGATCCTGGCCTCCGAGGACATCGGCATGGCCGACAGCTCGGCCCTGCTGGTGGCCGAGGCGGCCGCCCGCGCGGTCGAGTACGTGGGGCTGCCAGAGGCACAGCTCAACCTGGCGCACGCCGTGGTGCGACTCGCCACCGCCCCGAAATCGAACCGGGTCACGGTCGCACTCAGCCGCGCCAAGGCAGACGCCCGGTCCGCCGGTGCCGGCGAGGTGCCGATCCACCTGCGAGATGCCCACTACCAGGGCGCCGCGTCGCTGGGCCACGGCGAGGGCTACGTGTACCCGCATGACGACCCGAGCGGCTGGGTTTCCCAGCAGCACCGGCCCGACGAGGTAGCCGGCAACGTCTACTGGGAACCCTCTGAGCACGGCCGCGAGCGCGACCTGCGCACGGCAGTGCCCGCCGAGCCCGATGATGGGTCTAGTCGTCCAGTGCGATGACCGCGCGGCGTCCGATGCGCAATCTTGCAGTGGCGCCCACTGGGGGGCCGTGGGGGGTGATCGCGTCCAACGTGGTGGCGACCCCGCCGATGTCTGCTTCCAGCCGCAGCTCGTAACAGTCACCGCGGAAGCGACGTCGGATCACGGTGGCCGGCAGCTGGGTCGCATCATCTTCCGTGACACCACCGTCGTCGGCAACCGCCACCTCGATGCGGTCTGCCCGCAGAACGAAGCTGTCCTGGCGCCCGGCCGCGAGGGCCAGGTCCGGCGGCACTTCGGCGTCGAACACGTTGGTGTGCCCCAAGAATCGGGCGACCTGGGCGGTGCGGGGGTCGGTCCACACTTCTTCGGGCGTGCCGATCCGCAGTAGCCGGCCCGAGGCCATCACCGCTATGCGGTCCGCCAGGGCGAACGCCTCGTGGTGGTCGTGGGTGACATGAATGGCGGTAACGCCGACCTGGTCGAGCACAGGGCGCAGCTCGTCGATCAGCCGCTCACGCAGCAGTCGGTCGAGCGAGCCGAACGGCTCGTCGAGCAGCAGCACTCTTGGCTCGGGAGAGAGGGCCCGGGCAAGCGAAACCCGCTGAGCTTCGCCGCCCGACAGCGTGGCCACGTCGCGGCCCTCGAATCCCGACAGTCCTACCAATGCCAGCACTTCGGCGACCCGTCGACGGCGCTCTACGAGCGGAACCTTCGCCATGCGCAGTCCGAACGCGACGTTGCCCTCGACGTCGAAGTGGGGAAACAGCACCTCCTCCTGGAACATCAGTCCGATGCCGCGTTGGTCAGGGCGCTGGCCGGTCAGGTTCTTGCCGTCGAGCTCGATCCGGCCCGCATCCAGCGGCTGCAGTCCCGCGGCAGCGCGCAGCAGCGTGGTCTTGCCGCAACCCGACGGCCCCAGCAGCACCACCATCTCGCCGTCGCCGACGGCGAGGTCCACCCCGTCCAGCGCCCTGGTGCTGTCGAAGCGAACGTGGGCGCCCGTGATCCGCAGCGTCCCGCCGCCTCGCCCGTCAGCCATGCGCAAGACGCTACGCACTCGCTGTGGGCTGTCCGAACAGGTTTGCGGCCGAGTGCACGCTCGAAGCCGCTGCGATGGCTCCCGCCAGCGAGCGATCCGCCGACACCGGATTCTGCTGTGAGTTTGTGCGGCGCTTCTATGGCAGCACTCGGAACGCTCGACGCCGCTCGGGACCGTACCGGTAGATCCGAAAATGATCGTCAAGCGAGAGGGCGTCAGTGATGCCGAGTCGCTCCATGAGTGCCCAGCTCGTCCGATCAGTCAACGAGAATGCCTGGTCGTCGAACTGCTGCCTGATCGTCTCGGCGGCTTGGAGATCGGCGTCGGTTGTGCACTCAACTCGAGTGCGTGAGGCGTGAATCGCGCTGATGGCTTGGTGCGCTGGCAGATGGTGCGTCCTGACCTTCACGAGGTTCCACAGTTCGACTAGCACGTGATCGCTGGTGACGAGCGAGGACTCATGTTCCCTCAGCAGGGAGCGGGCTAGGTCCCGATCCGTGTCGCTCTCATTGGTCGCGGCGTACCAGACGCTGGTGTCGACGAACGCTGCCACCAGGTCTCACAGGCCCTTGTCGGCGTAGTGCTTGTCGATTGCCTCGCCGATCATCTGATGCTTGTTCTTGCGGATGTTCGAACCGCCGTCGTCAAACAGTCCGAACAGTGCCGTGATGCTCTGCGCGGGAGCGTCATCTTCAAGATCTCGGTCGACGAGCCGCCGGATGTACTCCGACAGGGAGATGCCTTGCTGGGCTGCCTTGCGCTTGGCGAGGGCGTGCTGGTTGTCGTTGAGGATGATCATGGTGCGCATACTGTCACCTCAGCATATGTGGCAGAGCATAATTTATGCCAACCGATGGTCCCGCCGATCATGCCCCCCGGCGGCACCTGCCGAGCAATCCAGCGAACCGGCCGCCGACTGACCACAATGGGGGTCATGAGCGCGAACGCAGCAACGCTGGGACTCACCGAAGTGCCTATCGTCGAATACGGCGATGTCGAAGACGACATGGTCGCCTACCGGGCAGCAGGCACCGAGCGGGCGATGCAGCTCGGCAACCGCGGGCCGATCCGCTTCACCGACAATGGCGACCTGCATCCCGAGATCGCCGAGGCCTACTCGCGCTGCGGGTTCTACGTCTTCACCGGCGTGCTGAGTGCTGACGAGCTGGCCGACATCGAGGCCGACGTCATCGACCTGCTCGACCGCTGCCCCACCGGACCGGACTCCGACGTCGATCGGCATGGCCGCCCGGCGCTCGACGCCGGCCGCACGGGCAAGGCCATCTCGTTCGTTCGCCCGCTGTCGGACCCCTACGGCGGGACCGATGTCGCTCACGGGCGCCACCCGTTCAAGATGTTCGAGCCCGCAGCCCCCGACGGCTCGCCGGAGTGGGTGGCGCAGGTGATCAGCGGCTCGCTGCAGTACTCCGAGGCCTGCCTGCGGGTGTACGCGCACCCCGGGCTGCTGGGCGTCGCCCAAGCGCTGAACGGCCCCGACTTCACACCGTTCAACGAGGTGGTGTGGATCAAGCATCCGGGCCTCGGCGGCTCAGTGGCCTGGCACCAGGACGGCTGGACGCACTGGGACCATCCCGAGCTCGACGAGGGCACGCACGGCTTCAACTTCATGGCCCAGCTCTACGGCTGCAATGCCACCAACGGCCTGTGGGTGGTGCCCGGCTCGCACCGCATGGGCAAGCTGGACATCAAGGCGATGTGCCAGGCGGCAGGCTCGGACCGGCTCCCTGATGCGGTGCCGCTCGTCTGCGATCCCGGCGATGTCGCCATCACCAGCCGCCAGGCCATCCACGGCTCGTTCGCAAACACGTCCGAGCGGCCGCGGGTCACCATCAACTTCGGCTTCCACCGGCGCCGCTCGGTGCTGGGCGTGCGCAGCGGCGGCGTCCACAACCCGATCTCGCTGTACGACGAGGCCTACATCGCCGAGCGCTCGCGGGTGATCGGTTGGGCGATCGATGCCCGTTCCAAGCAATTCAGTGACGAGGCGCCGTTCGTGTACCAGCCGAACGTGGGCCGCGAGCACGAGTTCGTCTGGGACGACGCGGCTCGCGAGGCCATCAAGGACTACAACCTCAAGGACCTCGGCATCTAGCGCCTCTGGTTGGCCGGAATCGCTGGTTCAGCGAGCATGAGAGAGATCGGGACATGGCAGAGCGGTTGAGCGGACGGACGGCGTTGGTGACGGGGGCGAGCCGGGGCATCGGTGAGCACTGCGCCCGGGCCTTGGCCCGGGATGGTGCGCGGGTGGCACTGGCGGCAAGGACCACCGACGATCTGGACCGGATCGCGGCCGAGCTGCCGCACGCTCCGGTGGTGATCCAGAGCGACCTCGCCGTAGCCGGAGCTGGTGCTGATCTCGCTGCCGCTGCTGTTGATGCTCTCGGCGGGGTCGACATCTTGGTGAACAACGCAGGACGGGGCGAGCTGCGCGAACCCGGTGGTGACCAGGCCGTGCTGCAGCTGAACTACCTGGCGCCGCTGGAGACCACTCGGGCGCTGGCGCGCCAGATGGGCGAGCGAGGTCACGGCTCGGTGATCCACATGTCGTCGATCGCCGGCTCAGTCGGCGTGAGCGAACTGCCCACCTACGGGGCCACCAAGGCTGCACTGGATTCGCTCACCCGCTCGCAGGCAGCCACCTACGGCCGGTTCGGCATCCGGGTCAACGCTGTAGCTCCGGGGCTCATCATCACCGAAATGTGGGCAGCAGGCCGTGAGATTCCCGGCCTCGCCGACGGCCTCGAACGCCACATCGCTCTGGGCCGCTGGGGCGTGCCCGAGGAGATCGCCGACGTCGTCGCCTTCCTCGCCAGCGACGAGGCCCGCTACGTCACCGGCCAGACCATCACCGTCGACGGCGGCTACCAAGGCGTCACCGCCTGGGCCAACTACCCCGCCCCCAGCTCGTAAGCGCGTCAGACCAGACCGCCCGACGCCTTGCGCCCCGACAGCGAGACCCAGTCGTCGAGCCGGACGGGATCGGCCAGCTCGATGCCGTAGCGGCGGTAGGCAGCAGCAACCGACGAAGTCTGGGCTGCGGAAATGCCGCTGATGGCAAGGCAGCCTCCAGGTGCGACTCGCTCGGCGATGTCGCCGGCCAGCGGCATCAGCACACCAGCAGTGATGTTGGCAACGACCACGTCGTATGTACCGAGTTCGGCGCCGCCGACAGGGACTACGCCGAAGCTGGCCACGGCGTCGAGTCCGTTGCGCTGGGCATTGGCCTCGGCCGTCGCGATCGCTGCCGGCTCGATGTCGATGCCCACCGCTTCGGCAGCACCCAGCCTGGCCGCTACCAGCGCCAGCACCCCGCTGCCGCACCCCACATCGAGCACCCGCTCGCCGCCGCTGATGTGCTCTGCGAGCCACTCAGCGAGGAGCCGGGTAGATGGATGAGTACCGGCTCCGAATGCCTCGCCAGGGTCGACCTCGACCACCGCCGCAGCGACAGCGTCTGCCCACGGGAAGCAAACGGCCAGATTCCCGCCGACCTGCACCGCACGGTTGCGGTTTCGCCAGCCCACAATGTGCGCTTCGTCGGGCGGCCCCAGCACAGCGGCGTGACCGTCGGCGCGCAGCTGTGCCACCAGTTCTCGAGCGGAACGGTCGTCAGTTACCCGAAGCCGGCTCACCCACCGGCCCCGCCCCAGTCGTTCGTGTGCCACCGCCAACGCCGTTGCCGCCAGCCGTTCCGGCAGCGGGGGCCTGAGCAGCCCGCCATCTGGCGCTTCACCGCCACCGATCCCCAGCGGAGCATCGTCGGCGAGCACGACACACGCACCGCCGTGGCGCTCGTCACCCCATAGCGCAGCCCGAGGCCGCGGATCGCTCACCCCAGCATTCTCGCCACCAAACCGCCATGACACCGCGTTCGGCCCGTCACAGCCCATCGCTAGGGTGGTAGCCCGCCGAACGGGACCCGCACAGCGTGGGTTCCGCTAACCACCTGGGGGTGATCGGTTTCGACTTTGACGGTTGAAGTGAGAGAAGCGAGCCGTGGTCTCCGGATCCACGAAAAAGAGCCGGAAACAAATACAAACGCCAACGTCGATCAAGACGATCTGGTGCTCGCAGCCTGATCTCAGGTTGTGAGTTCGGCCCGGTAGCCCCAGTCCTGCGGGCGCCGGTGCCATCATCTGCAGGGCTCGCCCGCCGCCCGTGCCGACGGGGCGCCGGGGACACGCACAGACGGCTACGGCGACTGCCAGGGTGTCGCTGCCCGCCATCGCCCGACAATCTCCCAGCGACTGCGCTCGGAGAAGACTCACCGAAACGTTGAAGGACGCGGGTTCGATTCCCGCCACCTCCACGCGACCCGGTGCACGAGGGGAGTCCGCATGCGCCCGATGAGCACTTCGGAGGCATTCGAATTCCTGGGCGAGGGCTCACGGACGGGCAAGCTCGCATGGATCGCTGCCGACGGACGACCCCACGTGGCGCCGATCTGGTTCATCGTGGAAGATGGCGATCTGCTGTTTGCCACCGGCACGCGCAGCGGCAAGGCACTGGCCATGAGGCGCGAACCGCGTGTTTCGCTGGTGGTCGATACCGAAACGCCGCCGTACGCGTTCGTGAAGGCGGACGGGGTCGTGGAACTCTCCGAGGACCCCGATGAGCTGCGGCGCGTGTCCACCCTCGCTGGAGCCCGCTACATGGGCAAGGATCAGGCCGAGTCGTTCGGTGAGCGCAACTCCGGTCCCGGCGAGTGCCTGGTGCGCCTGCGCCCGAGCGGCATCGCCGGCGTCGACGGCGTCGCCGACTGGGATTGACAACAACTGAGGTTTGGTCAGCGTGACGTGGAATTGACGCGGGTGGGCCAGGCGTCGGGGTTGAGGGCGGCGTCACTGCCGCCGTCCATGAACACGACCGATCCGCAGAAGAAGCCTGCTTCGGGCGACAGCAGGAATGCGAGCAGGTTCGCCACTTCTTCTGGGCGTCCCGCCCGTTCCTGCGGGATGGGATACAGATCGCCGAGTGACAGGACGACGTCGATCATGTCGGCCGTCATGGGTGTGTCGATGAGCCCGGGGGCCACTGCGTTCAGGCGGATTCGGGAACCGGCCCAATCCGGGCCGATCGCAGTGCGCCGAACCCATCGAGCTAGGGCGAGCTTGCTGGCGGCATAGGCCACGATGGGGTCACCGCCGGCCAGCGCACGAGCTCCCGCTTCGTCGTCGCCCAGGCAGGCATCCACCAGATCCTCAGGCAGATCGGGCATGGCGGTGCTGGAGTTGGAGCTGACCGCGACTGCTGAGGGATCAGCCCCATCGACGAGCAGTGGTCTCAGGCCTGCGATGGTGGCCACTGCACCGAAGTAGTTGATCGACACGACCCGAGCCGGGTCGGGTCCGGTGATTCCCGCACCGGCCACGAGACCGTCGATCCGCCCGCCGCTGACGTCGGCAACCGCATCGATCATCGCAGCGCGGCCCTCGGCCGTGGACAGGTCGGCGATGACCTCGGCATCTCGGAGATCCACGCCGATCACCTCGTGGCCGTCGCGCACAAGCCGCTCCCGGGTCGCTTGGCCGATCCCGCCAGCGGACCCGGTGATGACGATCTTTCCCATCCGGGCTTTCTAGCCGGGATCGAGCGAGGCCCGAGGGAGCGACTGCGCACCGTCGACCGAAGCGACGACTCAGCCTTCCTGTCGGGTACCGCCGAGCGAGGAATGGGCGGGGTCGGCGCGTGGGTCGCACTGCGCAGTGCATTCGCACTGCTGCACGGGCCTCGACAAGAGTGAATCACCCCGGGTTTGGTAGAGACTCAGGGACCCCCAGAGCTCCACGAAACTCGGGGTGATTCAGCTGGCAGTTCTGGGTCGTACATACCAATGTCCTCGACAGCGAGCTCGGTACGCAGAAATCCTTGGGCCTCAATCGCCTCAGCCAACTTGCCGAACCGGTGCGGTGGGCCGACATACGGGCGCGGGTCGACGAATGTCTGCAAGAGACCGACCTTGACGGAGTCGGCGACTAGCTCACTGATGGGTTGTGGCGGTGCCTGCGGGGATTGCGTGCAGCTTGAGGTCGAATGCGTTGAGGACCTTCAGCACCGTTGAGAATGCCGGGTTGCCTTCTGTGGACAGCGACTTGTAGAGGCTCTCGCGCCCAAGTCCAGAGGCAGCAGCAATCTTGGACATTCCCTCCGAGCGCGCGATGTCACCAAGCGCTGCCGCAATCAACTGTGGCTCGCCGGTCTCAAGAGCGGCATTGAGATATGCCATTGCGTCGTCCGGTGTGGCGAGTTGGTCTGCCGGGTCCCATGGTCGCGTCGTGGTTGATGCCATCGCTATCAATCCTCTTGCCTGCTAGAGGTCTGCTGCCAGCTTGCGTGCACGTTCGATATCGCGATCCTGCCGACGCTTGGTGCCACCGCCGAGCAGTACGACCAACGACTCGCCCTGCTGCTTGTAGTACACCCGATATCCGGGTCCGTAGTCGACGCGAAGTTCTGACACACCGCCGCCAACCGGCTGCGCGTCGCCCGCGTTGCCCAATGAGAGGCGTCTGATCCGGACCAAGATGCGCGCACGCGCCTCTCTGTCACGGAGCCTCGCGAACCATCGTGCGTACTCATCGGTCTGTCTGATTTCGATTTCGATTCGGGAACGCTACCCGTCGAAATGTATCTCAAAGGATACATTCTTGCATAGCCGCATCGCCCAATGGCAAGGCCCTCGCTGGTGGGGTTTGGTCAGCGTGACGTGGAATCGACGCGGGTGGGCCAGGCGTCGGGGTTGAGGGCGGCGTCGCTGCCGCCGTCCATGAACAGCACCGATCCGCAGAAGAAGCCTGCTTCGGGCGACAGCGGGAACGCGAGCAGGTTTGCCACCTCTTCAGGGCGATGCGACGCGCCGCTGACCCCAGTTGGATTGCGTTGGAGGCTCGTCGGCTTGGTCTCTTGCGAGCTTGCGGCGCATGTTGTCGGCGAGCCGCGGGGCGGCGCCGGGTGTGGACCACGGGCACACGGCGATGCAGATGCCGCACCCGTAGCTGACGGCAAAGTACGGCAGGCATCGGTCGAAGTCGACCGCCCATTTCTCGGTTCCTCGCACCAGGCGCTTGTCGGGGGCGATGGCGTCGGGCGGGCAGGCATCGGTGCAGACACGACAGCCGCTGCAGAATTCGTCGACACCGAAGGTGTCCGGAGGGGTCGCAACGAGCGGCGCGTCGGTCAGCACCAGCGCCAGCCGGAACGAGGACCCGAGTTCGCTGTTGATGATCGAGCCATGCTTGCCGAGCTCTCCGAGCCCGGCGGCGATCGCAGCGGGGACCATCTGCATGGGTCCCGCGCCGGGGCCGCCATGGCCGACCGCTTCGAATCCTCGGCTGCGGATCCAGTCGGCCAGCGCCCTCGCGGCAGCGGTTCCCCGGTTGTATTGACGGTGGACCTCCATGGCCGAGGTGTACTCGGGCGCGGTCGCCAACTCGCCGTGGTCCATCGCGACGGCCAGCAGGATCGCCCAGGGAAGGTCAGACTCGCGGCCCTCGAAGAACCACTCGCGTCGGGCGGCCACGACTGCCACCAGTTCGACGCTGTGGCCCTGCTCGCTCGTCGCGAACTCGGTGATCTCCGCGAGCCATTCCGCCGGCGTGCGATCGATCCTGCGCGGATCGACCGGTGCGGGCTCGTGGCGGTCATCGGTTCGCAGCACTGTGCGGAGTTGAGGATGAGCCATGAACTCCTCGGTCATGCGCACCTGGACCGGGCCGTGGGCGATCGTGGCGGGATGAGCCCACATGACCAGCGTCGGCTGACGTACCTCAGATGAGCCCCAGCCGTTCAGCTCGTTGCCCGACACCTCGCCCATCAACTCGACGATCTCGTCCGGGGCCTCCCAGACCGGCGTCCGACGCTCCATCCGACGCAGCCGCTGCGGCCTCGCTGGCCGGCCCGGCCGGCCCTGTTGTTCAGAAGTCACCGTCCCGCTCTCCGAGCGCCCGACCCGTCCCGATTCCGCCTCCCGGGGCGGGCACCGCCGAGCGAGGAATGGGCGGGGTCGGCGCGCGGGTCGCGGCGGCTCCACTGGCCGGCCTCGACAGCGCTGAAGAAGTCCGCCGCCGTCTGGTTGAAGGCGGCCGGCTCTTCCAGGTTGATGCCGTGGCCGGTGCGGGGCGCGATCCACAGGCCGGCCCGCGGCAGCACCCGCTTGAGGAAGACGTTCGTCTCGATGACCGGATCGTCCTCGTCGCCGACGGCCAACAGGACGGGAACGTCGAGCTTGCGCAGCTCGGCTTCGAAGTCGTACAGCGACGGGCGCCCGGCCTGGAAGTTGCGCATGGTCAGCCCGGAGCCGACCGCCGAGTGCTCCGACAGGTACTGCTTGAACTCCGCCCAGCCCCTCAGGTCCTTGTTCTGGAGCTGGACACGGGTAGCGCCAACCGCCAGCCACTCCGCAGCCGCCTCCATCCCTTCGTTCATCATCGCCTCGGCAGCCGCACGGACCTCGGCCAGGAACGCCTCTCGGGTGTCGCCGAATGCACCCGAACCGCCGCTAGCGAACAGCAACGACGTGACCCGGTCGGGATGCCGCAGCGCGAACATCAGCCCGGTGTAGGCACCCATGCTGAGACCGACGATGTGGGCTCGCTCGATGCCGAAGCTGTCGAGGACAGCCCGCAGGTCATCCCGCTCCCGCTCGAATGTGTACGCCGCATCGCTCTCAGGCACATCCGAAGGCGGGTAGCCGCGGGCGTTGTAGGCAATGCATCGATGGCTCCGGCTGAACCGCCGGATCTGACCCTCCCACGTGCGGCAGTCGGCGGCGAACTCGTGCAGCCACACGATGGGATGACCATCGCCGGCTTCTTCCGCGTAGAGCTCGACCCCGTCTCCCTGGATCATCGGCATGACGTCACCTCCACGTGCCAGCCATCAGGATGCATCAAGCACAGCAACCCCCGCCGCGCGCTCGCGGAGATTGGTTGAGCACGCAGTGTCATATGCTGCATTATCGAACGTGTTCTCACCACGGGACACCCACGGATGAGCTTGAAAGGTGCTGAGTTGGCTGACATCGAGCGCTTGAGTGCAGAGAACGCGATGCTTCGCTCCCGCCTGTCGGGGCTGACCGAGGCGATTCTGCGCATCAGCGAGGATCTGGATCTTGACGTGGTATTGCAGGAGGTGGCGGACGGCGCCCGGATCCTGACTGGCGCTCGCTATGGCGTCATCACCATCCTCGACTCAGCCGGGGAGCTGCAGGAGGCGCTGTTCTCCGGACTTTCCGACGAACAAGAGCAGATCGCGGTCGGCTACGACCGCGGCATGGAGCTGTTCCGCTATCTCAGCGGCAAGGACGAGCCGCTGCGGACCAGCAATCTGATTGCCCACATGGAATCCGTGGGATTCGACGGGTTCGGACTGCACATCGGGGCGTTCCTCGGGACCCAGATCAGGGTGCGGGACCGTCATGTAGGCACGATCTTCATCGGAGAGAAGCACGACGGCTCGGACTTCACCCACGAAGACGAGGAGACCGTGGAGATGTTTGCCAGCCAGGCGGCGATGGCGCTCACCAACGCCCGCCGCTATGGCGACGAGCAGCGGGCGAAGGCCGATCTCGAAGCGCTGGTGAACACCTCTCCGGTGGGCGTGCTGGTGATGGACGCCGTCTCCGAGCACGCCGTCACGCTCAATCAGGAGGCGCGCCGCCTGCTCCGGGTCGACCCCGATCAGCAAGAGTTCTCGGTCGCGAGCCTCGAGCGCTTGGCTTTCAAACGGATGGACGGATCCCAGATCGCCTTTGAGGAATTGCCGTTCGAGGCGTCCCTGCGACGCGGCGAGACGGTGCACGCCGAGCAGCTGGTGATCGTGCGTCCTGATGGCAGCGAAGTGACCACGCTGGTCAATGCCACGCCGATCCGTTCCGACGACGGTGAGCTGGTAACGGTGATTGCGACGCTGCAGGACACCTCGCCCCTGGAGGATTTGGAGCGGCTGCGAGCTGAGTTCCTCGCCATGGTGAGCCACGAGCTGCGTGCGCCGCTGACCTCCATCAAGGGCTCGGCGGCCACCGTGCGCAACTCGCTGGTGCCCCCCGATCCCGTCGAGGTCCGCCAGTTCTTCCGCATCGTCGAAGAGCAAGCCGATCACATGCGGGGCCTGATCAACGACTTGCTGGACATGACGCGCATCGAGGCGGGGACCCTGTCGGTGAACCCGACGCCGGAGAGCCTGGACTCGATCATCGAGCAGGCCAAGAACACGTTCCTCAGCGGCGGGCATCAGCAGAATGTCAAGGTCGAGTCGGGGCCGAGCCTGCCCCGCGTGTGGTGCGACGGGCAGCGGATCACCCAGGTGCTGCACAACCTGTTCGTGAACGCGGCAGCCAACTCCCGCGACTGGTCGACCATCAGCGTGTCGGCGATATTCGACGACACCCACGTGGCGGTCTCAGTGACCGATGAGGGGTCCGGCATCTCACCCGAGCAACTGCCGCTGCTGTTCACCAAGTTCTCTCGCAGGCGCCCCGACGAGACCGACAGCGCCGCTCGCGGCTACGGGCTGGGACTCGCCATCTGCAAGGGCATCGTGGAGGCTCACGGCGGTCGGATCTGGGCCAACAGCGCAGGAAATGGCAACGGCGCACAGTTCACCTTCACCGTGCCCGCGGTCGACGAGCCGCCAGTCGCAGCAATCCTGACTGAGGCAGGCGATCGTGGCACCAGCCGGGCCGGCACCAAGGTCGAGCGGATCCTCGTCATCGACGACGACCCCCAGGCGCTTCGCTTCGTCCGCAACACGTTGGCACGGGCCGGCTACACGCCGGTCGTCACCAGCGATCCCGACGAGGTCGGGAGCCTGCTCGAAGCCGAAACGCCCCATCTCGTGCTGCTCGATGTGGTGCTGCCCGGCGTCGACGGATTCGAGCTCGTCAGGCGTCATCCCAAGATTTTGGAGGTGCCGCTCATCTTCGTGTCCGGGCGGGGCGACGACCACTTCGTAGGGAGAGCGTTCGAGATGGGCGCCGCCGACTATCTCGTCAAGCCGTTCTCGCCGACCGAACTTCTGGCCCGCATTGGCGCCGCACTGCGCCGACAAGCGCAGTCGCAGCATGTCGAGACGTACCGGATGGCCGACCTCGCCGTCGATTTCCTGACCCGGACCGTCACGATCGCTGGGCGAGGAGTGAATCTCACCCCGACCGAGTACAAGCTGCTGTCGGAGCTGTGCATCAACGCCGGCCGCGAACTGAGCTATGAGCAGCTCCTCGATCTCGTGTGGGGCGACGATGCCAGCGGCGACGCGCAGCGCGTGCGCACCTTTGTCAAGGACCTTCGCTCGAAGCTCGGCGACAACGCCAGGAATCCCACCTACATCCTCACCGTGCCGGGTGTCGGCTACCGGGCCGCCGCTCCGTAGCCAGACATTCAGCTCACGCCACGGCTGGCGGCGGCACTCGAGCTATCGCTTGCCTTCGTCTTCATGCGATCCGAAGGGCCACACTGAATCACGAGGCCACTTCGCCGACCATCGCCACTTCACCACTGCGATCACCACGAGTCCGAAGCCGACGAGCAGCCAACCCGTCACCTCACCGGACCTCCCGGTGCGCGGCGCCTGGCTTCGCCACATCGCGCATCGACGCCTGCTCCGCACCTGGCATGACTGCGACCGTGCGCGTGGTCATCGTCGCTGACGCTATCGCGCCTGATTTGTAAGGATCCGCGCTATATCACACAGCCAGTGCAGATCTACCCATCGTGTGTCTCTGGCGGGTGCGGCACGGAGATGTGCACGGGCGAAACGCCGGTCAGATCGGCGAACCCTTGCGGCTCTGCGAACTCAGCGACGAGCCGGTCGATCCACGCCTGGGTGTAGAGGTAGCTCTTGTAGCTGGTCAGGTACTCGGCGTAGTTGAGGTTCATGGTGCGGTCGTGCTGGCCCTTCGGGGGACGCACGCCGAGCTTGCGGCACGCCTCGGCGTGCATCGCGGTCGTGAACTTCATGCCCGTGCGGCGACACACCTCGCTGACCACCTCGGACGGCCTGAAACCGTGCCGAGCGACTGGGCGGCTGAGCACCACGAACTGATCAAGTGCGTCGGCCAGCTCGGCAGGCACTTCGCCAGGGCGCACGAAGTAGGCCACGGCGTCGGGATTGTTCGCTGACGAGCGGGGCACAGGCACGAATGCCACCCGGATCATGTAGGTGGGGTCGTTCAGCACCTCGTCGGGCACCGCCTCGGCGCGGCCCAGCAGCGTCTGCACGTCGAGCGGGAGCGATGCATGGAGCTTGCGGGCAGAAGCGAGCACGCCGGGGTCACGAAAGCCCGACAGCTGCAGCGGCACAGACAGGCTCTCCGCGAGCGAGTACTCGGCACCGAACTCGCTGGTCAGCGCGTTCTCAAAATTCAGCAGCCCAGCTTGCGCAAACGGGATGACCGTCACGTCCAGCCCCGGCAGGTGCCGGTGGGCGGTGGCGTTGCGAAGCTCCACCCAGCGAGCCACGTTCTCGCGCATGCCGCGATGGGGAGTGCCCCCGAACGCCCGGCTGATCAGGTCCAGCGTGTCCAGCGACTGCTCCACCCCGTCGAACAGCGTGGGCTGACCGTCGAAGTCGAGCTTGCGCCACTCCTCGCCGCCGCGCTGCAGCACCGCCAGCGACAGGCTGTTCCACGCGGTCACGAACAGCAGCGAGAACGCGCCCGTGCGGAACGAGCTGAGCGGATCGTTCCAGACCCTCAGCGCCTGCAGGCATGACGCGCGGGCCTGCTGCAGCTGGGTCTCCCACTCAGCGGCGGGCGTGCCCACCGGCTGAGCGCCCAGCGACCGCACCTGAGTTTGAAGGTCTTCGATGAGGTCGGTCTGGCGGGCACGCCCCGTTGTCTCGATCTGCAGCGTGCGCCGCATGAACCGGTCGAAACGGCGGCCGTGCGACGAGCCGTCCTCCCAAGTGCGACGCTCCAGCTCGCTCTTGGAGATGCCCCTGCCGTTGTCCCACAGGTCGAGCAGCTTGAGTGCGAGCTCGACGTCGTCGTCGCTGGGCGGCTCGGCCATGCGGCACCGTACCGTGACGCTCGTCGACGATCAGACGCCGGTGCCCCAGCGCTGCGCGCTGCACCTGGGCGCTAGACGCGGGCTTCGGCGGCGTACCGCTTGTTGTAGCGCTCGCGGCAGATGTAGAACTCGTCGACGCTCTGGAACGCGTCGTGCGCGATGAGCAGGTCAAGGTTGCGGCGCACGAGTCGATCGGGCGCCACGCGGGTGGCGAGCACCTGGATCGCCCCATACCCCACCGGACCGGTTCCCTCGGCGGTGCTGCGCCCGTGGGTCACGCCGAGCAGGTACTCGATCTCGTCGAGCAGGGCGTCGAAGAGGGCGTCCTCGCTGGTCTTGGGAATGAACCCGTCGGTGATCGAGCGCAGTGTCATCCACAAACGCAGCGATGCCTGGATCGGCGCTTCGTCTGCCCGCTTGAGCCGCTCGCAGTTGACCAGGTACGTGACCCGTCCGAGGGTGCCGTCGTCTTCGGCGTGCACCGTGCCGATGATCCGCGCGAGCGGGTCGAGCCGATCTGCCGCGGCCGCGCCGAAGGCGACCGCGTAGATCGCCAGCAGCGTCACTTGGTGCTGCAGATTGATCTCGGTCCCATCGGCTGAGCGTGTGAACGGAATCCGGTTGGCCAGCAAGCGGACTGCGTGCGCCCATGCTTTGTCGTGGTCCGCGCAATTCGAGAAGTAGGCGCCGGTGACGAGCAATTCGATCAGATTGGCCGATGCAGCCTCGTACGCCCGCAAGCACTCGTCGTAGCCCTGGCAATCGGCATTGCGGAGAGCTTCGATTGTCCGGATCGTCTCGTCATGAATGGCGTCGTGAAGCTCTATGCGAGCAGCCGGTTCGGCGAGCAGTTCCTTGAGCTCGGCCACAGTGACCATTTCGGTTTGTGACGACACGCGGCCAACAGTACAGCGCTCTGATTTCGAGCATTGTCATCCCGCTGCGAACCACAGGTTGTCGTCAGGTTTGACCCCGTTGGGTCCGAGCTTCCTTCAGCAATTCGATGACGGCCGCCTGCGCCTGGTCGGACCCGGTGAGGGGTTCGCCGTAGGGAACACGTGCCATACGCGGACCCGCCGGAGTCGTGACTCGCAGGGTGAGCCCGTAGCGGTCGATCCCCACCATGGCAGCCTCGGTGGCGTCGTCGAGGCCGGCCTGCACCTGCGCGTACATGAGGTTGGCGTCGGCGTGGTCGTCGTTCATGTGCTCGATGATCCCTGCAGCGGCTTCCCACAGCGGGTCGACTCCCGCGTCGCGGTAGCCGTCGGCAGTGACCCAGCTCATGTGGCCGAAGCCGCCCACATAGCGGCACTGTGTGACATCGAGGCGCCAGAACGCGAAGTCGGTGAAGTCCGCGTAGTAGGCCGCGTAGGGGTGGGTCCCGAGGTAGCGGTCGCGCAGGGCGCCGGGGTCGTCGAGCACCTCCAAGCGGCCGACGAGCGTCAGCCGAGCTCGGCCCAGAGGGTCACCGTCGCCGGCGCCGTCGACGATCAGCATGCTCGCCCGGTTGTCGCCGCGGGCATTGACGGTGTGCTCGGCCATTTCCGAGATGAGGATGACCGGCGCACCGGTGTCGTCAGCGGCGTAGGAGACGACGCTGCCGTAGGGAAATCCGTCCGCGGTCAGCGTCGAGAGGCTGGCGATCTTGGTGGCCGCCACCAGCGTGCGAGACAGCTCCGCGTCGGAAGGGAACGACGAAGGGTCCCCCGCGATCGGAGGTCCGGCCTCGCCGCCGCCGTGCGATGTAGGGCGGGTCATGACCAGAACGCCTCCTCTGGGTCGTACAGGGGCGCCCAGTTTGCACATGTGATCGTCATTGTGCGCGAATCGGTGAAGCCTCAAGGCCTTACTACTGTCAAGGCCATGGGTTGGTGATTCGCCGGAGGCAACTATGTGGACGAACGATCTCACCTTCAAGACAGCCAACTGGCTGAACCGCACGGCAATCCGGCTGAGCGGGGGCCGCGTCGGCTGGATCCACAAGGGCACGCCCATCATTGAGGTGACCATGACAGGTCGGCGCAGCGGTCAGCCCCGCACGACGCTGCTGTCCGCGGTCGCCGAGCGGGATGGCGCCTTCGCAGTCATCGGCTCACGTGGCGGATCCGATCATCACCCTGCGTGGTTCTTGAACATGCGTGACAATCCTGAGGTCACCGTGCGCAACCGCGATGGCGCGCAGCAGATGACCGCCCGACTCACCGAGGGCGACGAGCGGGCAGTGCTGTGGGACCACATCGCCAGCCATGGCGATCACTATGTCGACTTCCAGCGCAAGACCGACCGCGAATTCCCCATCGTCATGCTCGAGCCCGCCGAGGAGACCGAAGCCAGGGGCAGCTGAGCGCACCCGCGCCGAGGTCGGCGAAGGCTCAGCCGACGGTCGGGATCCTCCGCAGGTGCACGAACCAGTTGGCCAGCGACACCGCAACGCCGCCGACCACATTGCCCAGCGTCACGATCGCCAGGAAGCCGGCGAACCACGCCCCGTTCAGGCCGTCAAGCTGGGCTGCCGACAGTCCTGCTGCCGCGGCCACATCGGGTTGACCCGAGACCAGCATGCCGATCGGCACGAAGTACATGTCGGCCACGCTGTGCTCGAAGCCGCCGGCCACGAACGCCGAGATCGGCAGCACCACGGCAACCAGCTTGTCGATGAGCGAGCGCCCTGCGGTGGCCAGCCACAGCGCCAGGCACACGAACACGTTTGCGAGAATCCCCCGGGCGAACGCCGTGCCGAGCCCGAGATCGATCTTGGCGTGCGCGTTGGCGAGCGCCGCGGCGCCGAACGAATGATCAGCGATCTCCCACCAGCGCGACCAGAACACCACCAGCACCACGGCGAATGCCCCGGCGAAGTTGCCCAGGTACACCGAGATCCAGTTCCGGATGAGCTGGCGGACGGTGATCTGGTGGTCCAGGAGCCCGATCACCATGAGGTTGTTGCCGGTGAACAGCTCCGCGCCGGTGATCACCACAAGAAACAGCCCCGTCGACAGTCCGATGCCCATCAGGAGCCGGGTGGGGCCGAGGCCGAGGTTCGACGATGCCGCGATGGTGTTGGTCAGCATGGCGCCGAGCGCTACGAACACGCCCGCCATCGCGGCCAGCACCGACATCGATCCGAAGCTCAGCGCCGCCCGGCGTATGGCCAGGTGCGACACCTGCGTGGCAATGTCCGACGGCGTCAACGGCACGACCGGATTGCCGGTCGGCACACGAGGCCCGCTCGGACCAGACATCAAAGTGGACGCTAGTTCGTGCGGCGCCGGTGCCGTTGAGGACGCGCCAGCGGGGCGACCGCTCGACGGGTTGGCCTATGAGGCGGCCCGGGCAGCGTCAAGCCACGCGTCGACGGTGGTGCGGTTGTCTGCAATCCACGCGGTAGCCAAGTCAGCCGCAACCGTGCCCTCGTCTTGTGCCACGTTGGCCTGAGACACTTCGATCACCGACAACCGCACGACCTCGAAGAGTGCTTCCGCGGCAGGGTTGGCCCCGAGAAACTCGGTGTTGGCGGTCACCAAGATGTCGGCTGCGACCCAGCCGATCGGGCACAGCCCGTCGTCAGTGTCCGCAGCTGCAGGGCAGAGGTCCGCGCCGATTGCCGCATATCCGCCGGTGCCGTCGGCACCCCGCTGGTCATGCGCCTCGCCGCCCTCGAAGCCGGTGGGATTCGAGTCGTCCAGTATCGACTCGACACCGAGCCAGTACACGTTGTCGCCCGGCCGGAGCAAGGTGATGTACGCCGAAGGAGTCCACATGTAGATCACCATGGGCAGGTTCTCGTTGGCAGCGTCGACGGCTTGAGCGAACATCGCGTCATACCCGGCAATGGTCTGGGTGATGTTGTCCCAGCCCGAGAATGCGATCTGCGATTCGATGATGTTGTCGCAGGTCCACGACTCGGCGCATCCGAAGATGTCCGCGACGCCGTTGCCGGGAACCGGGTCGGTCGCATCGAATGCCGCGAGCGCGTCGGCGTTGCGGTTCAGCTCGTCCATCGTGTACACGCCGTACTCGTCGGCGAATGACTTGGTGACCAGGAAGCCCTGGATGCCTCCAGCGATCATCTGCTCGCCGACGACGGTGAGGTGGTGTCCCACGAGTGACCCGTCAGGCAGTTCGCCTGCGAGCCACGAATCGTGAAGCGGGTACCAGCTATTGGCCCAGAAGTCCATCTGTCCCTCGGCCAAGGCGACATAGGCAGCATTGGGACCGAGCTCCAGCTCCGCGGGATCGGATACGTCATAGCCCAGTTCACCGAGCAGTTGGCGGAAGATCTCGGCCTGGAAGTACCCGCTATTCCAGTTGGCCCGACCCATGATCACGCTGATGCCGTCGCCTGGCATCGGTGACACCTCATCGGGTGGTGCGGCATCGGTCGGCGCGGGGGCCTCGGGAACCGTCGTGGCGTCGCCGCCCGTGCACGCAGTACAGATAATTGCAACAACTACTAACAGCGACGCGAACCTGGAACCCCGCAGCTTCAACATGATGCGCTTCCTTGCAGGCGCAACGGTCGAACCCGACCGTCGGCTGCTCGTGTAACCCCGGCCTACGACAGAACCATAGGTCAGTGCCGCGGTTTCCACGGACGCCAAGAGCACGAGCGTGAGCTGCGCGAATCGACGGAGGCGTCAGTCCCAGCCGCAGGCGAGAGTGTCTGCCGTTCAGCGGGCCGTCGACGGGCCCTGGGGCGTGACGGTGTAGGTCATGTTGATGTAGCGCCAGTCGGGTTCGGGGGCCGCAAGAGGTTCGGGAACTTCCTCGGGCGCGGGCACCGGCGGGAAGCCCGGCCGGTTGCGACGCGGCAGGCCGAACGACGCGAACATGCCGACCACCGCCAACGATGCCGACAGCAGGAACACCGGCGTGAAGGAGCCCGCTGTGTCGGCAATGAAGCCGCCGAGCTGCGGCGAGATCATCTGGGCGATCCCGAATGAGAAGGTCACCGCTGAGAACGCCGGTCCGTAGTCGTCGGTGCTGGTGTTGTTGACGACATAAGCGGTCAGCACCGACGGCATCGATGCAAACAGCAGACCGACTGCCACCGACAACCCCAGCGTCGGCGCGAGCCATCCCGGCAGGATCAGCGTGGTGACCACCGCCCAGCCCGCGAATGAGATGGCGAGCGTCGACCGGGCCCCAATGCGTTCCGACAGCGCGATGAACAGCGGTCCCCCGAAGATCATCGCCAGGCCGACGAGCGTGAACGCGAGCGACGCTTGGGCGCTCGTCCAGCCGCTGTCGTCTTCCAGCCGAGTGGTGAGGAACGAGATGACCAGCAGGTACAGCAGGCCGAACACAAAGAACGCGGACACCAGCGGCGCCCAGCCGGGCACGCGCCGCAGCGCGCCGAACCCCCCGAGGCCTGTCCGTGATGCCAGACGCTCTTGACGGTGGCCGATGGCGAGCAGCACCACGGCCGCCAGAACGGCACCGATGATGAGCTGCACGAAGTAGACGGTCCGCCACGACGAGTCCCCCATTGTCGAGCGAACAAAGCCGGAGAGCTGGCCAGCGAAGACGACACCGAGCCCCATGCCTGCGCCGAGAAAGCCGACGGCCAGACCGCGCCGTTCGGGGGCGATCGCGTCAGCGGTGATCACCGGGGCGGGAATCCAGGTCAGGGCGCCGCCCAGACCTTGTGCGAACAATCCCGCGCCCAGCACGAGCGGTCCTGGCGAGACGGTCGCGAGAGCTTGGCCGATGATCGCGACCACCACGCCTACCCGCATCACCGACAGCAGCCGGAACCGGCTCGATGCCGCCGCCACGATGAGACTGCCCACCAGGTATGCCGCCATGTTGACGGTTGCGAGCGACCCGGCCACTGTGTTCGACAAGCCGAGGTCGTCTCGGACTGCGGGCAGGAGCACGCCGTAGGTGAAGCGCCCGAATGACTGGGCGAGCGCGGCGACCAGCGCCATCAGCACTACCGCGGCGGCGCCGGTCAGCCGGCGCTGGCGGGCCTGCGCTTCACTGCTGAGGTAGGTCACGAATGTCCATGCAACCCCGAAACTGC
Organism: Acidimicrobiia bacterium; assembly: GCA_022820925.1. GTDB lineage: Bacteria > Actinomycetota > Acidimicrobiia > Acidimicrobiales > Poriferisodalaceae > Poriferisodalis. The sequence goes on from JAJEEO010000008.1 coordinate 304,005, forward strand.
GTCGGCCGCACGTCACAGTGCCGAGATGCTGCTTCGAGCTGGCCTCGCCGAGTCGGTCGGCGTGCGGCACGAGGTCTTCGGCTCGCTGCCGATACCGAGGACGAACGACCATGCGGCAGGCAGTCGCTCGCTTTCTGCACGTGGCCGCTGTGGTCCGGGCGCATGCTTCGGGTGCGAGACTCGCACGATGGCGAGGGCGCATACGGCAGACTGCGACGGGCCCGGTCGGCCGGCGACGAGATCGATCCGGCAGCGCGTGCCGTGAGCCAGGAACAGTTCGCCAACCTGGTCGCCGTCGTTGCGACGGCCGTCACCTTCGTGCAGGTCGTGCCTCAGGTGGTGCGGCTGGTGCGCGTGAAGCGCACCGAGGGCGCCTCGCCCGCTTGGGCAGCCATCGGCATGGTGATCAACATCGGCTGGACGGCGTACGTGATCGCCGAGGAATTCTGGGTCACCATTCCGGCGGTGCTCGCCGCCGTCATCAGCTTCGGTCTCGTGCTGTACCTGCTGTGGCGCAATGGCGCCGAGGTGCGTGTCGCCGTGGTTGCCGGCGTCGCCGTGGGCGTGGCTTCGGTGGGGTTGCAGCTTGTTGCGGGCTGGACGGTCCTGGGCACCGTGCTCGGCTTGTCGAACGGCCTGTACCTCGGACCGTCGGTGTGGGCCGCCTGGCGGTCGTATGCACCGGTCGGCGTGGCCCCGCTGACATGGGTGCTCACTGCCGGCGAAGGCATCCTGTGGGGCTACTACGGGGTGCTCGTGGAGGCGATACCGATCATGGTCTACGGCAGCACGGCGTTCTTGCTCGCAGCGCTCATACTGCTGCGACTGTGGACCACCCGTCACCGGATCCGAACCGAGCTCGCGTCGCCCGACTGACCGGGCGTTCGATGCTCTACGCCGTGGGAATCGGGCAGGCGACAGTTCGGTAGGTGCGCAGCCGCTTGCGCAGCGTCCACACCAGGAGTGCGACGGCGGCCAGCCCCACGATGGGCTGCACCGGCGCCCACCACGACAGCGCCCCCGAGATGCCCACGAGTGCCACGACCGCCTGATTGCACACCGGACAGCCGACGGCAAGGAATGAAACCAGTCCACCCCACAAGGTCGTGGTGCCCTGCCGTTCAACGGCCTCGTCGGTGCCTGTCTCAGCGCTCGACGGCGGCCGTGTGGCGAAGATCAGGCCGATCAGTGCCGAGGTGATCGCCAAGATCACCCAGTCGAGCCACCGAGCGTCGATCGGTCGGCCGAAGATCGGCGTGTCGATCAGATCCGACGGAATCCCGATGAGCACGGCTGCGACGACGCCGTACGCCACAGCTCGCGGCCACACCGCCCTCGGCAGCTCCCGCAGTTCCCGCAGCACCGCGACGACGCTACCGCGCCCCCTGCCCAGCCCATCCGCGCCCCACCCGGCAATCACCACAAGCCGCAGATTGGTGCAAAGATCCTCGCTGTGGCTGAGCACTCGTCACTGGATCCCCAGCAGACCTTCCTGCACCTCACGCCAGACGGCGACGCCATGCGGCTCGACGCCAGGGCGCCTGATTTCTGGCAATCACTTGCCGAACGCAACCTCGACGGGCGCCTGACCGGAGTGGTCGAGCTAGAACAGGACAGCCACTGGGAGATGCACCCGGGCGGCGACGAAGTCTTGGTCGGGCTGTCCGGCTCGATGGAGATCATCCTCGACCATGGCGAAACAACCGAGTCCGCAACTCTTGAGCACGGCCGCATGTGTGTCGTGCCCCGCGACGTGTGGCACCGGCTCGTCGTCAACGAACCCGGACGCCTGCTATTCGCAACCCCTGGGCCAACAACTCAGCACCGAAGCCTCACCGAACACAGCAATCTCCAAGCCACCAACCCTGGTACATCAGCCTGATCACCGAGGCTGGGTCATCGCGTCACTGGGCGAGGCGCTCAAGCAACTCCTGGTCGCACTCGATCATCGTCAGCGTTCGAGTTCTTGGAGGGTTTCGAGGAGGGTGGCGGTGTCGCGCATCCAGCTCACGACACGATCGATGCAATCCGGACGGGTCACATCGAGCAGCAGCGTGGCAACGGCGACGGTGGCGCCCGACTCGTCATCCGCGACCATCGTGGTCGTCGGCCGCAGGCGTGCATCGGAAGCAACCAGCACCCCAGCCGCACGGAGCTGGCGGCGCTGAAGCTCGCCACCATCATCGTTCATGAGCTCATCTTCCATATATTTCAATTTATTTCATTGTACTCCAATCTTCCTAGCGATTTTGCGGCGACCGCTCAAGCGGGCTGAAGCCACCACGTCCACGGATCGCCGTCGACAGGCGGGTCGACGAGGAAGGCAGCCAGCGCCGGCGCGGGCATAGTGGGGAATTGCTGTGGCCCAATCTGAGGGCTGACAGGACGGCTGGCGGCGTAGAGTCGCTGATCGATCGGGTCAACTCGCGGAGTGAGATCGTCGTATGGCTGCTGACAATCCCGCCGACGACACTGTTGCTGGCGAGGTCACGTCGGGCTCGGTCGCGGTCGGGCACCGGTTTGCGGCCGCGCTGCGGGAAGCTGGACTGTCGGTGATCGCCGAGATCAAGCGGCGCTCGCCGTCTCGCGGGGCGCTGAACGCCGAGGCTGACGCAGCCGATCTGGCATCCGAATACAAGGCGGGCGGAGCTGCCTGCCTGTCGGTGCTGACCGAGAGCGAACGGTTCGGCGGCTCGCCCGAGGATTTGCAAGCGGCCAAGGCGGTGACCGGCCTGCCTGTGCTGCGCAAGGATTTCCTGCGCACGCTCGATGACGTCCGCGACAGCCATGCCATGGGCGCCGATGCAATGCTCGTCATCCTCGCCGACATCGACCCGGCCGCGCTGCCGCCGATGCAGGAATTGGCACTGTCGCTCGGCGTCGACGTGCTCACCGAGGTCCGCGACGAAGCCGAGCTAGAGACGGCAGTCGATCTCGGTGCGTACATGATCGCCATCAACCAGCGCGACAATCCCGAGTCGACCAAGTTCACCGTCGACTACGACAAGGCCGTCCGTGTCAGCCGCAGTTTCGAGAACATCGACGATCAGATCCTGCTGATTGCGGCCTCAGGCATCGGCGTATCCGGCGGCACGTCCATGCGAGCGATAGCCGAAGCCGGCTACCACGCAGCCCTGATCGGCGAAGCACTCGTGGTGGCCGACGATCCGCCCGAGCTGCTGCGCGGCCTGCTCGCTGACGCCCGCTGCGACTAGCCGCTCCCCGACCCAATCGGGGAATGTCAAGCCGAACAGCGAGCGCCGAACGCGAGCGCTGCTCGCCGCTCCCCGATCAGCCGGGGGTGAGCGCGTCGGTCACGACGGCGTCGGGGATCGCGCCGCCGCCTGCCTGCTCTGTGCCGTCGGCACGGATCAGCAGCCAGCGGGGGTGATAGCTGACGCCGAGCGCTCTGGCGAGCTGATTCCCGGTATCGGGCAAGTTCGGCATGTGGCCGAGTCCGTAGGAGCTCACGAAGCGTGAAATGGCCGACGCTGTGTCGTGTCCCCCGACGCTGACGAGGGCCAGTTTGCCTCCGTGTTGTGTCTTCAGCGCTGCGACCGCAGGCGCCTCCCGCTGGCAGTTCGGTCACCAGGGCGCCCAGAACCACACCAGCACGTCGCGGCCGGCGAATGCACTGACGTCCAGCGTCGTGCCGTCGACTTGCGCGACGGCCAGCGCCAGCACCTTGGGTCGGTCCTCCGTGGGCTCGGGATCGGTGACAGCCTCTTCGGCGTCGTCTCCGTCGGGGTCCTGCTCGGCCTCGCCGGCTGCCTCAGCCTCCGCGGACTCCTCAGCTTCCGCGGCCTCCTCGGCCTCGCCCTCGGACTTGCTGTCTTCGCCATCCTGCTCGCCGTCGTCGGTTTCCGGCTCGGCGGCCCGCTCATCGTCCGTCTCAGTCTCTTGCGATGAAGCGCTGCCAGCTTCGCCTTCCGATGCCTGGGCCTTGTCTTCGCTGTCGTCGCCGGTGGCGGTTGCAGCGGCGTCCTGTTCATCGCCACCGCCTGCATCAGCGACCTCTTCGTCCGCCGACGGCTCGGCGTCACCGCCGGGCTGATCGTCAGGCTCGTTCTGCTGTTGTGCGGCAGCGTCGTCGGCGTCATCCGCCACGGCCTGATCTGTGGCATCAGCGCCGGCCTCGTCGGCGGTTCCAGCGTCCTCCGTAGTGCCTTCAGGAACTGCAGACTCAGCAGACACGGGTGCCGTCGTCGGGCTCGCAGACGGCTCGGTTGTGGCGACTACAGGCGCAGCAGTGCTGGCAGCCACAGTCTGAGGCGTTTGGTCGCCGTCGCCGCTGCAACCGGCCAACAGGCCCGCACCCACGACGCACGAGGCAGCGACCAAGGCCGCTCGGCGCAGCAACAGCGTCACGCGAGCGAGCGTATCCCGCATCTGCGCCAGCTCAGAAGCGGCGCGCACCCGGGGCCGAGCGTCCCGGCACGGCAGAGACACGCCGCTAGGTTCGCGCCGTGCCGCGCCTGTTCGTCGCCGTGTGGCCGCCCCCCTCCGTCGTCGACGAACTGGCTGGGCTGCCAAGACCGTCGGCGCCGGGTGTCAGCTGGACCAAGCCGCACCGCTTGCACATCACGCTCCGGTTCCTCGGCGAATGCGACATCGGCGAAGCGCTCAGCACTCTCGGTGCACAGTCATTCGGCGAGACGTCGGTAACGCTCGGACCAGCGCCGGAGCGCCTCGGTCGGGGCGTGCTCATGCTCCCGGCCGTCGGCGTCGACGAGCTCGCCGCGTCGGTCATCGACTGCACCCGATACATCGGCGACCCGCCGCCCGATCACCCCTTCGTGGGGCACCTGACCATCGCCCGCTTCCGCAAACGGCGGCCGTCGGTCGACTGGCCACGCCTCGGCGAGACGTTCGAGGTCTCCGACATCAGCCTGGTCGAGGCGGCTCCGTGGGGGGAGTACCTCAATGTGGCGAGCTTCCGGCTCAACTAGCGCAGCTCCCCCGGCCGCCCGGGCGAATCGGCCTGCTGGAATGTGAGAACCTTGCGGTGAACACCGCAGCAGGGGGAGCCATGGGACTTCACCACGTCGCCTACGCAACACGGGATCTCGAGGCGACTCACCGCTTCTACGAGGACCTGATGGGGTTCCCGCTGGTCCACGCCGAGCAGGCCGAGCGGCCGCACCCCGACGGCGGGCCGACAGGCCACATCAAGCACGTCTTCTACGACATCGGCGACGGCGAGTGCATTGCCTTCTTCTACATCCAGAACATGGGCGAGCAGGCCGACTACAGCACCGACCTCAGCGCAACGGTGGGGCTCCCGGTGTGGGTCAATCACGTCGCTGTCCGGGCGACGCCGGAGAAGCAGGACACGGTCCGCGAGCGCATGGCAGCCGCCGACATCGAGCCGCTGATGGAGGTGGACCACGGCTGGTGCCATTCGCTCTATTTCGTGGACCCGAACGGGATCATGGTGGAGCTCTGCCGTGACACCACCGGCATCGAGCCCGATCCGGCCGAGGCGCTGGAAGTGATGCGCTCACCCATCCCCGCCGACGCAACGGCCTGAGCTGCGGGCCGGCCGACAGATGGGCATCACCCGCGAGTTCGTCGCGCTGCCGAGTGCCAGCGCTCCCCGATCCGGCGTGGGCGGGCATCCTTGCCAAGGCGTCTACCACCGGCCCGACGGGCACGAGCCGCGCACGGCTCTCATAGCGACGCACTACAACATCGATTTCAGCGAGCACTACCTGGCCAGCTACATCGCAGAGCGGGGCATGGGCTTTTTCGGCTGGAACACCCGCTTCAGGGGTGCGGAGCCCTACTTCTTGGCCGATCTGGCGCTCGCCGACATCGACGCCGGCGTCCGCTGGCTGCGCAGCCAGGGCGTCGACTGCGTGGTGCTGCTGGGCAACAGCGGCGGCGGCTCGCTCATGGCCACCTACCAGGCACAAGCCACGGCGCCCAATCTGGTTCCGGAGTACAGCCGGCGAGGCCTGCACCCGGCGGTCGAGGAACTGGCGGGAGGCGACCTGTACGTCTCGATCGTGGCACACACCGGGCGCGCCGAGGTGCTGACCAACTGGATGGACCCGTCGGTGACCGATGAGAACGATCCGCTCAGCGTTGACCCGGCCCTCGACCCGTTCTCGCCCGATCGGCAGCCACCGTTCGACGATGAGTTCATCGCCGCATACCGCAGCGCACAGCGTGCCCGCAACGAGCGCATCACCGCCTGGTGCAAGAACGAGCTGGACCGGCTCGCAGCAGCCGGGCACCGAGAGCGCCTGTTCGTGGTGCCGCGACTGTGGGCCGACCTGCGCATGCTCGACGGCTCGATCGACCCGAGCCAGCGCGTCGTGCCCGGCTGCTACCTCGGCGATCCGCGCCGGGCCAACTACGGAATTTTCGGCGTCGGGACGGTGAGTTCGCTGCGGACTTGGCTGTCGATGTGGAGCCTCGCCGACTCGCAGTGCAGCACCGACCAGGCGCGGCACATCGATCTTCCAGCGATCGTCATCGACGCCGATGCCGATACCGGCATCTTCTCCTCCGACACCGCCAAGATCGTCAACGCGCTGCGCGGCCGGCCAGGTGCACCGGACGTGCCGGTGCACTCCGTCTCGGGCGACCACTACCTGACGGAACCCGCCGGTGCGCGGGCCGAAGCCGCCGACCTCATCGCCGACTGGGTCCGCACCCACACGGGCTAGTGCTGTGACCACAAACGTTTGCGCGCTTTGGTCATGCGGCTTTTGGTGTGGTGGGGCGTCCCCATCGGTGGCCGCGTTCGGATCGGACGCGGGCTCGTTCTCGTCGTTGGGCGGCGAGCAGGTCGGGTGAGCGTTT